>JBOHNL010000022.1:0-38037 GCA_050730655.1 Phycisphaerales bacterium | reverse complement strand
CTGCGCATCACTGGTATCGCCTCGTCCCATCCGCGGCCTCCTTGCCAGAGGCCGCAGTGTGACATCAACTCCCGCTTCGCGCAACCGAACGTGCGCCGTACATTGCATCTGTCAGACAGAACCTAGTTGCAGGCGCGAAGGTCAGCGTGCTACAACAACACCGTCATGACTGCTCCAGTTCACGGGCCGACCATCATCATCCTCGCCGGCCCAAATGGCGCCGGCAAGACCACGATCTCTCGTGAGGTACTTGCGAAAACGTTCGGCATCGGCGAGTTCGTCAACGCGGATGTCATCGCTTCAGGGCTCTCCGGATTTGATCCCGATCGCGCCGCCTTTGCGGCGGGAAGGATCATGCTCGCGCGGTTGCACGAGTTGGCGGAAGCGAGATCGTCGTTCGCTTTTGAGTCGACATTGGCGAGTCGCACATTCGCGCCGTGGCTCGTTCGGCAGATAGCCGGAGGCTACGAAGTTCACCTTGTTTATTCATGGCTGCGAAGCCCAGAGCTTGCGGTAAAACGCGTAAGGGCTCGTGTGTCGAAGGGTGGGCACAACGTGCCTCCTGAAGTGGTCACACGCCGTTATTATCGCTCTCTATCGAATTTTGGAAGCTCTATCGCCCGCTTGCAATCCGATGGCTGATCCTTGATAATTCCGGGAGTTCGCCGGATTGGGTTGCAGACGGAAGCTGGCTTGTGACCCGCACAGTTTTCGATAGCGTTCGCTTCGCGAAGTTTCAGGAGCTTGCAAATGCGGCAGAGAAAAACCCCGGCAACGATCTCCGAGATATTTGATGCGCGGACACCGATTGTGAACGCGGCTCGCCGCGCGGTTCGTGCCGCGACTAAGAGCAATTCGAGCATCTCTAAGTCGCGTACCGGTGCACGCACCCCGAAAAGGAACGCGACTCGCGCTGGGCGTCGCGCCGCCTGACCAATCGGTAAGGGATCCATGGTCAGCCCGCCCGCTTCACCGCTCGATTGGCCCGATCTCGAACACCTCGATGACCCCGCGCGCCTGCGCGATCGTATCGCGCGCGTGCCGACTTGGTTCCACGAATTCGAGCTCCCCGGTGGAGTCTGGACCCGCGGCTACTACAAGCCCCAGCCCAAGCTCCATCGCTTCCACATCCCCGAACGCCTCGACAGCCAGCGCGTTCTCGATGTCGGCGCGTGGGACGGGTTTTTCACGTTCGAGTGTGAACGCCGCGGTGCCGCGTCGGTGACGTCGATGGACGTGTGGGAACCCGCCATCAACGCGACGAGCGAGGGATACGCCGTTGCGCACCGCGCACTGAAGTCTCGTGCCGTGCCGATCAAGGGCTCAGTCCACGATCTCGATCCCGCTGTGCACGGGCAGTTCGATCTGGTTCTCTATCTCGGCGTTCTCTATCACCTCACCAATCCGTTCGAATCGCTCCAGAAGCTTCGCGCGGTGACCAAAGGCACGCTCATCGTCGAGACCGCATCCGACATGCAGTTCACTTCGCGCCCCGCGCTCGCGTTTTATCCGGGCTTCGAGCTGAACGGCGACGGCTCCAACTGGTTCGCCCCGAATGCCGCCGCCCTCGTCGGTATGTGCAAGGCCGCCGGATTCCGCGATGCGAAGGTGATGTGGTCGATGGGGCCGCTCACGCGCACGACCCGCGCCGCCGTGCGCTTCGTGCGAAACGGCGAAAACCCGATTCGCGGGCTTGGCCGCGGCCGCCTGATCGTCCACGCTTTCGTCTAAAGCTTTGCGTCTGCCGAAACAAGCGGCGTTATCATCTGCCATGGTCCAGGTGCAGGAAAAGCCTGTCGTTGTTGAGCCCAAGCCGGCTCCCCTTGGACTGCGCCAGCCGGCGTCGCCCCTTGAGTGGCCCGACCTCGACAATCTCGATGATCCGCGCACATTGCAGGCACGCATCGATCGCATTCCGCTCTGGCATCACAAGTTCGAGCTTCCCGGGGGCGTTTGGACCAAGGGGCCGTTCAAGCCCGGTGATCGTCTGCAGCGCTTCGGCTTGCCCGAGCGGCTCGATGGACAGACTGTACTCGATGTCGGCGCCTGGGACGGCTTCTATACGTTCGAGTGCGAGCGGCGCGGCGCGCAGGTCACTTCGGCCGATACCTGGAATCCCGAACATCTGGTGACGAGCGAGGGCTACGCCGTCGCCCACCGCGTGCTGAAGTCGAACGCCCGCCCGATCCGCGTTTCGGTGCACGATCTCGATCCGGCCGCGCACGGCAAGTTTGATCTCGTGCTTTTCTTCGGCGTGCTCTACCACCTCACCAATCCGTTCGAAGCGCTTCAGAAGCTGCGTGCGGTGACCAAGCGAACGCTGATCGTCGAGACGGCGTCGGACATGCGCATAGTGAGCGGCCCCGCGCTGGGCTTTTACCCGGGCACCGAACTCGAAAGCGACAACACCAACTGGTTCGCGCCCAATGCCGCGGCACTCGAAGGAATGTGCCGCGCTGCGGGATTCAAGGAAGCAAAGCTCTACTGGCAGCTGAGTTTGCCCAAGGCGATCGCCCGCGCGGGGTACCGGCTGGTGCGCCTTGGCGCAAACCCGATCACCTCATTCAACCGCGGCAGGATCGTCGTGCACGCGACGGTGTGACGAGCGCCGCCGAATGGGCTTACTCGCAGAGCAGGGTGTTGTAGTACCCGACGAAGTACACAAAGTCCGCGTCATCGACGAATCCATCGCCGTTCCAATCGCAGCGCTTGTCTGCGTCCGGCACGACTAGGGCGTTGTATGCGGGAACGAACAGGACAAAGTCCGCATCGTCCACCAATCCATCCTCGTTGATGTCGCCCGGGCAGTAGATCCCTGCGTTGATCGAGCCGATGCCAAATCCGCCGCACTCGTTCCCCGTATGGAACTGGTACGTTCCCGCATCGGCCGGGATGTACGGATCGATGACCATGATTTCCGACTTCTCGCCGAGGATTCGAGGATTCGGATTGATCTCGATTTCAGTGTGCAGCCATTGATACGTGCGCGGTCCGGGCCCGTCCACTATGCAGCGGAAGATAACGCGGTCGCCGGTGCGGGGCGCATCAAACGGCCCTGAAAATTCGGTCGGATCGAGCGATCCGCAGGACGTCTCCGTCCAGTCGTCGAACTGCCACATCTCGATTTCCTGATTCGCGGTCGCGGCGCCCGCGCCCCCGGTGAAACCGATCCAGGCGCATCCGTTGTCTTCAAAGAGCGGCGAGCCATCGTCAAACGTGTTCAGATCGAGCGGGCAGAAGAGGATCGGGTCGCCGTCAATGAAAACATAGAGCACGCCCGGCGTGTATTCGATCTTCACTTCGTGCGACTCGCCATCGGTGAAATTGTCGGGTAGGAAGGCGTGCGCGAGCGAAGCAGAGTCTTCGACCGAGTTGGGTTCAAAGCCGCGCGTTTGAACGCTGACGTGATTGCCCTGGAACTCTTCCGAAAAAATAAACGTGTCGAATTCGATCGCGACCGAACGTGAAATGCCGTCGTAGCCGATTCCTGAGCCAGCGCCGCCAATCGCCGTGTCGCTCTCGGACTGGATCACGAGCGCGAAGCCATCGGCGGTGCCGTCGCGGATCGCCGCGTGAAAGGTCGTAACAAATCCCTTCTCGAGCCCGGCACGTGACGTAACAAACCACGCCGACCCCGCGCCGCCTTCACCCTGGTGCGTCAGCCGCAGTTTTCCATCGATCGATTCAGCCTGCCCCTGCAGCGACAGCCCGGCTGTCGAACTGAAATCGTCGTAGTTGAAAACCGCTCCGCACTGACCCGCCGCCGCACGACCCAATCCGCCCACCGCGGCGGCCAAAATCAAAGCTTTGCAACGCATGTTCGATACTCCAGGGGCAGTTCTCCCCGGGACAATGTATCCGACAACGCAAGCCTGGCGAAGTCTTTTTCTCACGGCTATCGGACGCTACGCGGCGGCTTTTCTCGGCGCACGATCTTCATACTGCCCGCGGATCTTCAGTATTTCGGGCTCGGCATGCAAAAACGCTCTGACCACCACGGGATCAAAGTGCTTCCCCGCTTCCTGCTCGATCGTGGCCTTCGCAATGTCGTGGCTCCACGATTCCTTGTACACCCGCTTGGACGTCAGCGCGTCGTACACGTCCGCCACAGCCACGATCCGTGCCGCCAGCGGTATGTCGTTCCCGCTGAGCCCGTCCGGATAGCCCTTCCCGTCATAGTGCTCGTGGTGGCTGAGCGCGATGTCGCGTGACATCTCGAGGAACGCGATCCCGGGGAACATCTCGAGCGCCGCTCCAAGCGTTTGTGCCCCGAGCGTCGTGTGCGACTTCATGATCTCGAACTCGCCATCGTTCAGACGTCCGGCTTTGAGCAGCACGTTGTCCGGAATTCCGACCTTTCCGATGTCGTGGAGCGGGCTTGTCTGGAAGACCAACTGAACGAAACCGGCGTCGATCTCATCTGAAAACTCACCCATCTGCATCAGCCGCTCCGCCAGGACTCGCGAATATCCTCGGACGCGCTCGAGGTGCGCGCCCGTTTCAGGGTCGCGCGACTCCGCCAGTTTCGCCATCGCGAAAATGGCGACGTCGCGCGTTTCCATGCTCAGCACCCGCTGGCCCGCACGCATCCGCGCGAGCAATTCCGGTGTATCGAACGGCTTGGCGACAAAGTCGTCGGCTCCCGCCGACAGCCCTTCCACGCGCTCGGCCGGCTCATTGTGCGCAGTGAGCAGAATCACATAGACGTACCCGTTCATGCCCTCTGCGCGAATTGCGCGGCAGAGCTCCGCGCCGCTCATGCGAGGCATGTCCCAGTCCGAAACGACCAAGCGGATCGGCTCGCGTCGCAGTATTTCGAGGGCCTCCATGCCGTCGTGCGCCGTTACCACTTCGTATCCCGAATCCCGGAGAACTCCCTGCAGGAGAATCAGACCAAGATCGTTGTCGTCGACCGCCAGAATTTTCATGCCTTCTTCCTCGCCCCTTCCGAACACGCCGCTGCTCCACGTGCGATCGGAACATAATCCAGGCAGCGCCGGACCTCATTGGCAAGATCAGCAATGGTTTCTTCCGCGTTCCCCAATGCCTTTGCCTTCGCCGATTGCTCGATCCCCTCCGCAACAAGGCGAAGAGCGCTCGCGCCGACCGCGCCCGCGGCGCCTTTGAGCGCGTGCGCGACGGCGGCTGTTGTCGTCAGATCTCCTCCACGCAGAGAACCCGATAGAGCTTCAAGATTGGCGGGAAGCTGCTTCTCCAGACTTCCCAGTATGGCCGCGACGATGGCGGGGTTGTTCATGCACCGCGAGAGCAATTCGGTCGCGTCGATGGGCGTGGCCGAAGCCGGATCATTCTTCATGCGGCGCTCCTTTGTTTCCTGCTCGCCAGGACGGCACGGATCGTGTCGAACAGAGCTGCCTGTTCGATCGGTTTGGTGGCATACGCGTCCATCCCCGCGTCGAGACACCTTTCCTTGTCTCCTTTCATCGCATTCGCGGTCAACGCGATGATGGGCAGGCGCGTCCCGCTGCGCCCAAGCGGACGACCCTCCGCTTCGATCATCCGGATAGCCCGGGTTGCGTCGAACCCGTCCATTTCCGGCATCTGGCAATCCATCAACACGAGATCGAATGGCACACGGGTTTGCTGCGCGAGATCGACGGCGCACGCCCCGCTATGCGCGTGCTCACACGTGAAACCCACGCTCCGAAGCATTTCGGTCGCCATGATGCGGTTGATTTCGTTGTCTTCGGCGAGAAGAAGTCTCAGGCCCTCGAACTCGGACTCAACGGGAACCGCGACGGCGTCTTCATCGTTCGCGATCGGCGCCGGGGGCATCGCCGCGGTTCGATCGTCGACGGGTAGCGCGAGCCAGAAAGTCGAGCCCTTCTTTTCTTCGCTCTCGACCCCGATTGTCCCACCCAATAGATACGCGAGCTGTCGCGAAATTACGAGCCCCAGTCCTGTGCCGCCATATGTTCGCGTCGTGGACGAGTCGGTCTGTGAAAACGCTTTGAAGAGCCGGTCGAACCGGTCGCGCGAGATTCCGATGCCCGTATCGGTGACCGAGAAACGGAGTGTCGGCCGCTCCTTATCTCCGCCGCTGATCTCGAGCTCCACTCGCACCCCGCCGCTCGCCGTGAACTTGATCGCGTTTCCTACAAGGTTCATCAGAATTTGTCGGATTCGGTCCGCATCGGCGCGCGCATATCGCGGCACGTCAGGCGCGATCGAGCTCCGGAGCTCGAGCCCTTTCTTCTTCGCCAGCGGATCCATCAGCGCAAGCACGTCGTTCACCGTGGACTGCACGTCGAAATCGGTGGGCACGATTTCCAGTTTTCCCGCTTCGATCTTGGAGAAATCCAAGATGTCGTTCAGGATCACCGACAGATTTTTCGCGCTCGTGCGCGCCATCGAAGCGAAGTGACGCTGCTTGGGCCCGAGTTTTCCCACCGTAATCAAATCGATCATTCCGATCACGCCATTGAGCGGTGTCCGGATCTCATGGCTCATCGTGGCAAGGAACTGGCTCTTCGCGAGCGCACCGGCGTTCGCACGCTCGGCGGCCTCGACCAGGTCGGTGTTCTTCTGCTCGATTTCTGCCTGTCGACGCGCGATCTCCCACATTTCGCGCTGCCCCTGCACGCACGCGATCAGCAAAAATGTGTCCTCGAACGCGACCCAGCCCGCGTGCTCCAGCCACCGCCATTCGGCGCCCCCCGCGACGCCGTAGGCGCTCAAGGGCCAAAACCATCCGCGCACAAAGTGGTCGACCGCAACCACCGCAGTTGCCGTCGTCAGCACCCGCCAGTCGCGGTAGAACGACAAAAAGGCCAGCGATCCGAACACGTGAAAGTGAGTTTCTATCCGGCCGCCCATCACATGGATCAGAAGCGCGGATGTAAGCATCTGCGCGACCGCCACGCAATGCCTTGTCAGCACAGTTCCCGGTCGGACAAATGCAAGAAGCACCGGGAGCGAACTGATCGCACCGCCCATGAGAATCGCCGCCCACACGTGCAGATGAATGTACGGGGTCGCCCCGATCCAGGTGTAGGGGGAGATCCAATAGACCGAGGCAACCGTCGCAAGCCACTGAAAGATGAGCAGCCCCGCAAAGAGTCGGTCAACCCGACCGACCACTCGCTCGTAGTCGTGCCGAAATAGTTCGGCTGCACGGGCTTCGGTCGCTTGAGTGGCATTCAACGTACTCAACGCGGCTTCTCCTCGGCGCTTGCGCAATCGGAAGAGATGGGACATCCGAAGACTTGTGTTTCCCGAAGCCCGGGTTCACCGGTTTGAAGCAGCTTCGCGACCGTTGCGCGTCCGGCGTTGTCGCCTTCGTGTCCGCGCGCGGCCGTGATGCCGCCCGAAAAGACCAAAAGACCATGCTTATCGAACAACATCGCATGCCCGGATGTGGACGCGCCGAATCGCTTGGCCTCTTCGCCGTCAAAGTCGGGGCAGGTCGTCACCCCCGGTATCGCCTGCGCTTGCTGTTGAAGGGAGGAATGCGTCCAGCTCTCGCTCTCATTTCTTGGACAAAAGAGGGAGACCACCACGCGCGTGTCACGGGGTGCAGACGCCAGCCCGCGAGCCAGTTCCGCCACGGTCGCCCGTGAGCACGGACAGTGAGGATGCAAAAACAACACGAGGGTGTGCGCAGTCTGGCTTCGCTCGATGGCGCTTTGGGTCGGCCACGAGCGGACGGCGATCGCATCGCGCCCCGGAGTACTGGAATAGATCGCCAGCGCCAACAGCCCACCGCCGCACGCGATCACCCATGCCGCAACCAGCGCATAAACAGCCCGGGTAGTTGGTCCAAAGCCCGAACGCTTCTGGATGAAAGTTAAATGTTCTTTCATGTTGAGACTATCGACGCGTCCCGCAGCGAGCCGGACCTCCATCGGACCAAACGGGTGCCTGAGCCAGGGAAAACCGGCGTCTAGATGTTCTATTTCCCCCATTTACCCACGTCAGAAAGTCGACGGCGAGCAGATCGAGCCCCGAAGTCTTTTTGAGACGTTCACTTCTCAATCACGGTTGGTCGCGGTCAAGCGCGTGTCTGTTTGACAAGCTCTGCAGTCGTGAGCGCTGTGCATGTCGCCCGCGGCGATCGACTGAACCACATCGTGCGATGGCGGGCAAGATCGCGCGGGTTATTGACCGCACGCCGTGTGCAGGGGACAAAGAAGTTTTCGGTCTGGGGTGCACGCCTCAGGCTGGTTTTGAATGGCGGGCAGGTCGGTCAATCTGAAAACATCGGCATTGGGTGTCCCGGTCAACCTGAATACCAAAACCGTCGAAACTTTAGTATTGGAACCTGATTGGACGGATTCAGCAGCTTCGCGGGTCCGCGGCCAGTGAGCGGAATGATCCTCGCGAAGAGAGAGTCGCTTGCGATGAAAACGATTCTCGTCGTCGACGACATGGCAATTTTTCGAGAACCGATCGAAGCGGTGCTGCGCGCTGAGGGTTTTGAAACGATTTCCGCATCCAACGGACAAGGGGCGATCTTCTCGCTCGCCAAGCAGACCCCCGACCTCATTGTTTTGGACCTGGGAATGCCGGTACTGGACGGGCTTGCGGTGCTCCGGTACGTTCGCTCGCACGAGAATCTCGAGAAAGTGCCGGTTATCGTGCTGTCGGCTGAATCCGATCGCGCGCGTGTTGTCCAGGCGGTCAAGCTTGGCATCGCGTGCTACCTGCTGAAGGCAAACTTCTCACTGAAGGAACTCTTGAACAGGGTCCGCGAAGTGCTCGACGGTGTCGCGAAGGGCAACGGAGCCCCGCCCACTCCGGCTGCAAAGACCCCGGAGGCCGGAACCGCCGTCTCGTCCGCCGCGCCGCGCGCGGTTGCTTCGACACCCGCGGTCGACTTGAAGTCGATCAAGCCCGTAATCACGCGCTCGGATCTGCTCGAACGCGTCAAGGCGTGCGAAGAGCTCAAGGGGTTCTCGCCGACAGTCTCGCAGGTGCTGAATCTGACCGCGAGCGCGACATGTTCCGTGGACGCGGTTTCCAAGGCGGTGCGCCAAGATCAGGCTATGGCGCTGAAGATACTGAAGGTGGCGAACTCGTCCGCGTATTCGCGCGACGATCGCGTCGACACCGTGCACAAGGCCATTCTGCGGATCGGCATGCAAAGCATCCGCCAGGTTGTGATGAGTATCGCCGTGGTGGAAAATTTTTCGTCACCGGCGTTTGGCGAACAGATCAGCACACGAGATTTCTGGGAACACTCGATCGCCTGCGGGATCATCGCGGCGGAAATCGCGCACGAGATGGGTGACGCGGACGCCGATTCCGCCTTCACTAGCGGGCTGCTTCACGATCTCGGGCGCGTGATCCTGGCGGAGGCCCTTGGAACGACATATGTCGAGACGATCGAGACTGCGCGCCGACTCGGTGCCCCGCTCGAGGCGGTCGAGTCTCGCATGCTGCTGATCAACCACGCCGACATCATGGACCGGTTGCTGAGCGCTTGGCACTTCCCGAAGCACCTTGTCGATCCCATCATGTACCATCACCTGACGGCAAGCACCGTGCGGAGCGTGACACCGTCGCGAACTCGTGAGGTGCTCCGACTCGGCCTCGCAAACCGGTTGGCACACGCGATGCTGCTCGGTGGTAGTGGCAACGAAACGATCTATTCCACCGAGGAACATTGTCGTGCTTTGAATATCGAGCCCAAAACCATCGAACGCATCGAGCAGACAGCGCGCCAGCAGACGGACGATACAAAGTTTGCGCTGCTCGTGAGCGCGAGCACAACCCCGTGGCCCCGCGCCGTGGATCGCCTGCGCAAGAATCTTGGTGTGCCGTTCCGGCCGCACGTCATCAGCGCCGCCCCGGCGCTGGACGCGATGCGGATTTTCTGCACCGAACTCGCCGGGCCGATGGGTGCAGAACCGCCGAATGTGATTGTGGCGCATCTCTCGCACGCGAAGAACAAGGCCGCCGTCGGGGCGGCGCTCAGTGATCCAGCCTTGCGGGCATTGCCGATCGTGCTCCTCGCTCCGCCGGGAGCCGAGACAGGTGGACTGCCGATCGGCGACCGTGTTGTGCTCAAACTCGAGACTCCGTTCGCCATTTCCCGGTTCATCGAACGCGTTCGGGCGATTCTCGCCCCCGGCGCCCTTGCGGATGCTGCTTGAGCCCGTTGGAATCGAAAAACCCGGCGGCGCGTGCAACGACTCGGACGACGGACCAGAAGCCCGCCGGCCGGACTTCGTAATTGCGCGGGGAGCGAAAGGACGAAGGTCGTCAGCTCGGAATACGACTCGTGAACAAGATCGCCTCCCAAGTCTCTCGCAATCTGCCTCGAAAGAAAAAGCCCCAGACCAATCCCCGGGACCGGGTCGGACTTCTTCTTGTTGAACGCAACAAACGGTCGCGATGCCGACGCGCCGAGCCCGGGACCGTGATCAGCAACCTTGCATTCCAATCGCCCGGCGTGCACTCGGATGCGCACCTCGATCGGCGGCCGGCCGTACTTGCACGCGTTATCGACAAGGTTCAGAAGAATCTGCTGCACCGCGACCGGATCGGTGCGGCATGAAATCGAAGCGGCATCCGCGGGCAGCTCCGTCTGAAGCGCGAACCCGGCCTGATCCGCGCGGCGCTGCAGGTTCGGCAGGGCGCGATCGACAAGCTGCTGAATGGTGACGGATTCCGATCGCGACGATGCCGCCCGATTCTCCAGTCGCGCGTACGCGAGTACGTTTTCGATCAGATGACCGAGCCGGTCTGATTCGGTGACCAGAGTCTGAAGGTACTGTTTGCGTTTGGGTTCTTCGGTCACCATGTCGGAAGCGAGCATCTCCGAGTAGAGCCGGAACGTCGTGAGCGGAGTTCGCAGCTCATGCGTGACGGCCGATGCGAACGCGCCGCGGCGCTCGCTCAATGAAAGTGTGGCCGCGAGTGATCGCCAAATCGCGATCGCCGCGATCAGGGCGCACGCCCACGCGACCATCAGCGATACGCGAAGTGGAGTATTCCAAGCGAGGTCGTCCGTCGGGAGGGCTGAGACGGGAACGATCAGTCGTGCCGGAATCGTCGCAAGCCGGCGCATATCACTGCGATCCTTTGAGTTCGTCACTTCTTCCAACGTCGCATTTGGAAGTATGTCTTGAACCTGCGCAAGCAGGGTGTGTTCGAAGGAATGCCAGTCATCAGCGTGTCGGATGCCAGCGCTATGCGTTGCCCGAATTCCTGCGCGCTGATCGCCTGTTGATAGGCAGGATCGATACGTTGCGCGTTCTGAGTTTGAACAGGAACATTAGAACCGGTGACCTGAACTTCTGGCAAAGAAAAAGTCTCGTTCGGATTGGGAGTGTTGCCAGACTTTGTCGCGAGCAACAGCGCGGCGGCAGAATCCATTCGCCAAAGCGCGAGGCGTATCGTTTCTTCCATCGCCGCGTGCGACTGCGCTGCGTCCACGCGATTCTCGAAATCGAGCATCTTGACCGTGAAAAAGAGCATGACCCCGAATGCGATCGCCAGCGATGCTCCGAAAACAGGCCAAACAAAGCTGGCCCGCTTCATGATTCTGCTCCCTGGATCGAAGCGCCGCTTCCCAGCATGTAGCCTTTGCCCCAAACCGTGAGAATCATGCGAGGGAACTCACTCGGGAGCGCATCGATGATGCGACCTTCGGCGTCGAGGATGTAGTGAATGCTGTTGCCCGTAATCGTGAGCTTCAAAGTGCGGCCATCACCGTAATCGACGGTAATCACTGGCACGGGCCGCTCGCTCTCCCACACCAGTACGAACTTTTCGCGAAGCAGCTTCGAAACGGTGGCGTTTGCGTAGAGCACGGTGCGGAAGAAGCGACTGTTGGCGCACGAGTATTCGTCTGTGAGTTTGCCCATCATGCGGAGGTACAAGATCGGCTTGCCTTCCGTCCGCGCCGCGACCTGCGCCGCTTCGAGGCCCGTATGCCAATACAAGCGCGACCAGATCGCTCCATACTGGCCCGCGACCTTGTCAATTGCACTGATTGAGACTGACGCGGGATCGCGGTCGTATTTGGCGAGCAGATTCTGCAGGGTTGCGGGTCCTGAAAAGTTGTCTTGCGCCGGATCTGAACCGACCGGTGGACGATCAAGACCGCCGACAGGCAGCACGTCCCCCGCCAGTGCCGAAAACGATGCGGAAACCGCCAGAATGAACGCCGAAGTCAGATGTCGCACGATGTACTCCTTTATGGCCACATAGAAAGTACCTTGCTTCCGCACGTTCGTTCGTCACGAGTTGGTAACAAGCTGCATCAGACTTGCGCGCGACGTTACGACGTTTGTGCGCAGTAAGTTCGCCACGACTGGCGAAAGTGCGATTCGAGTCGTTTGGTGAAGTCGGCGTGGTCGCAGAGGGGGCTGCTCCCGACCATGGCGCGGAGTCGCGTACGGAGCTCGGTGCAGCGGGGTTCATCTGCGGCGAGCGCGACGGCGCGGGCGATGTAGTCGGTCACGTCCGTTGCGACCAGATCTGCCAGCCCCACGTTGTTCAGGATGCTCACGCCGACGCGTGAAACGTGTGAGTTGCCGGCGATGCCGACGACGGGAACGCCCATGTAGAGCGCCTCGACCGTCGTGGTCGTTCCGTTGTACGGCCACGTGTCGAGCGCGATGTCCACTTCGCCGTACGTCGCAAGGTGTTCGAACTTGCCTTGGGTTTCGGGCAGGAGGCGGACTCGACCGGGCTCGATCGCTTTGCTATTCAGGTATGACAGAATTCGCTGCTGAGTCCGCGCGGACGAAAGACCCATCGCCTTGAGTAACAGTCGCGAGTCCGGAACCCGACGCAGAATCTCGGCCCACGTGTCCAAGACGGGATTTCCGACTTTGGTGATCGTGTTGAACGAGCCGAATGTGACGAACCCGTTTTTCTGTCGGGGCGGCGGCGCGACTTCGCCGGCGTGCGGAGGTGGCGCATAACACAGAAAGCTTCTCTCCATCCGAACTAGGGACTCCGTCGCCAAGCGTTCCGAGCCCGGAGGGTCGGTGAATGCGTCGACAATGCGGTAGTCCATTGCCGGAAGCGCGGTTGTATTGGGGTAACCCAGGTAGGTATACATCAACGGCGCCGGCTTGGCGGCGAGTGATGCGGCGTGACGCGAGCCGGTGTATCCGCTGAGATCAATCAGGATGTCGATTCCGTGATGGCGCACGGTTGCGACAAATTCTTCGGAGCTCAACCGATGCGTGGGCACATAGAGCGCCGCGTGGGCCCGAAGCCGGTCTGTCATGTCGTCTTCGGTGATGACGTCGTGGTAGAGAACTACCTGGAATTTCGACTTGTCGTGGTGCGCGAGAATGGGCTCGAAGAAGTGGCCGACCGACCTGTTGCGAAAATCCTGGCTGCAATAGCCGATTCTGAGCGGACGCTCAGGATCGCGAACATTTGGAAAGCTCGTGCAAAGATGGGACACCTTGGCGGTGAGCAGCTTGCCGAGCTTGACGTGGTAGTCAAATATCTCGCGCGGATCCTCGCCGTGCACGCGAACCAGCGGGACCATCAAACGCTCGAGCACCGCGTCGTTGCCGGGCGAATGTGCCAACGCGGCTTTCAGGATCCGAACGCTTTCATCAAGGTCGCCGAGCATTTCCACGAACGTGGCGTACGTAATCAGCGCCACCGTGCTGTTCGGCATGGATTCGTGGATGCTCCGGAAATACTCCTTTGCTTCATCCACCTTTTCCTGGTTGTACAGCATGTTGCCGACGGCAACTTGGGTCTCGTAATGAAACGGCTCGATCGCGAGCGAGCTGCGGTACTTCGCCTCGGCTTCTTTGTACCGGTTTCGACTTTTCTCAATGTCCGCATACATGCGCAGAAGCTCGGGATCGAGCGGGCTGGCCGAAATGGCCCGCTGCACAAGGAAGATCGCCTGATCCTGGCGCTTCAGCAAGCACAGGGCAGTGATTGCAATGTTCAGTGCGTCGTGGTTGGCGGGCTGCTTGTCCAGCAGACGTTTGACCAACTGCAGCGCCTGCTCCGGCTTGCCTGCCTGGGCATGCGTTCGGGCCTGGGCCAAAATAGCGTCGCTCATGCGTTCCCCGACAACCCTGCCTGCATCGTGATTCAAGCATACGCCCCGCCGTTCGGAGCGAGCGTCGCGCGTGCGAGCGTGGCGCGCCCAACGATTCCGAACTCCGATGGAAAGTTCCAAAACGAATATTCCCGACTTCATCCCCGCGGCATACTCCGCGCGGTTCTTGTTTTACTTCAACAAGTTCGTAAGGCGCATGTTTCGCAAGAGTTTTCACGCCGTTCGGATTCTGCCCGAGCACGCCGGTGCTCTGGCGGCAATGAAAGATTATCAAGGTCCGCTGTTGGTGCTCATGAGTCATAGCTCCTGGTGGGATCCGCTGGTCAGTGTCGTGCTGCATTCGAAGGACAGCCCCGAGCGCGTGCCGATGGCGGCGATGGATGCGTCGCAGCTCCGCAAGTTCGGGATCTTCAAACGCATCGGGGTCTTCGGGCTTGATCCGGATGACCCAAAGAGTCTTGAGGTGATGGGGGCGTACGTCGCGGATCAGTTTGCCAAGCACCCAAAGAGCGCGCTGTGGATCACCCCGCAGGGACGATTCGCGGATGTGCGAACCCCGATGGAGATTCGCCCGGGCGGGGCGGCGATCGCGGCGCGGACGCCCGGGATTGTCGTGCTCTGTCTCGCGATCGAATACGGGTTCTGGACCGACCAGAAACCCGAGGTGTTTCTGAGCTGGCGTCCGGCACGCGCTGCCGCGGGGCGAGAGAACTCGACCTCGGCCTGGCATCGCGCGATTCTCGAAGCGATGACAGAAAATCAGCGGATGCTCGCGGAGGCAGTGAAGTCTCGCGACCCGGCGAAATTTGTGCCGGTGTTTGACTCCGGCCGTGCCGCGGCGACGAACTGGTGGTACGACCTCTGGCTTCGTATGCGTGGCCGCGCTTCGCGTGTGGAAGATCGGCACTTTGCATCGTCTCAAACTTCTGCTTTGGCTTCAAACCCGGCGCGGCAATCCAACCAATGAGCATCCTCGGCATCATCTTGTGCGTGTCGTTCGCGTTCGCCGTGCTGGCGTTCGTGATGACGCTCGTGAATCTCGCCATTTATTCACGCCCTCCGCAGGCGAGCGGCGCCGCTCCATCGGTGACTGTGTGCATCCCCGCGCGGAACGAAGAAGACAACATTGAGGCGTGCGTGCGATCCGTGCTCGCGAGTCGGCACAAAAATCTCGAAGTGCTGGTGTACGACGACCAGAGCGCGGACAAGACGCCGTTGCTGGTGCGCGACCTCATCGCTGCGGATGCGCGGGTTCGCGGCGCGGAGACGGTGGCACTTCCATCCGGTTGGAACGGCAAGCAGCATGCGTGCTGGCGGATGGGAGAGCAGGCGCGGGGAGAGTGGATGATCTTCACCGATGCCGATGTGCGGTTCGGGGCGGATTGCATCGGGCGTGCGCTGGCGGCGGCGGGGCAGAGGCGTGCCGCGCTGATCTCGACTTTTCCGAAGCAGATCACCGGCTCGGTCGCAGAAGATCTCGCGGTCCCCATGATTTTCTTTGTGCTCTTCTCGTATTTGCCCATGCCGATGATGCGGCTGAGTAACTCCCCGGCGGCTTCGGCGGGTTGCGGGCAGTTTCTGATGGTGACGCGTGAGGCGTATGACAAGTCGGGCGGGCACAGTGCGTTCAAGGATTCGATGCATGACGGCGTGAAGATGCCGCGGGAGGTTCGGGAGGCGGGATTCCACACAGATCTGTTTGACGGCACGGACCTGGTGAGTGTCCGCATGTATCGCGGCTTCGCACAGACCTGGCGCGGGTTTACAAAGAACGCGTACGAGGGAATTGGCTCGCTCGGGCTGCTGCTCTTCTTTACGGTCGTGCATCTGCTGGCGCACGTGCTGCCGTGGGTGGTCGCGGTGATCGCAGCGATTCTCTGGATGTCTGGTTCGCTCACGGCCGATTGGCGCGCTGCAGGGGTGCTGGCGGGCGTGTGCGTCGGGCTGAATCTGCTGCAGCGGATCGTGCTTTCGGTTCGGTTCCGGCTGGGGATTGTGCCGGTGGTTTTGCATCCACTTGGGGTTGTGTTCATGACCGTGATCCAGTGGTACAGCTTGTATCTGGCGCGGACGAATCGTCGAGTTTGGCGCGGGCGGGTGGGGGTTGGGGCGTCGGCCGCGGCGGGGTGAATTGAGCGGCAGAGCGGAAGACATTGGCGTTGATTGCTGTCGGCGATCTGGGAGCGAGCCGCGTTGTTTACTCCCACCCCCAACCCCCTCCCTCAGGGAGGGGGCTTGTAAAACCCCGGAAAATTCCGGAAACGTTGCAATCGGCGTCCCCCGGCGGCGTGATCTGCCCAACTAGAGCGGAGAAGCAACGCATGGGCGAGTCACGTCTATTCCGGGCGCGGTGGCGTTTTTTTTGTTCGATGGGCTTTGGGTATCGGGTCGGTACGGACGGAAAATCGCCCAGCGTTGCTTCTCCATTGCTGGCGACGGCTTTGACTGGATTGCTCATTGGAATGGCTGGTGCAGCGCTTCCGCCCGTTCCCGTGCCCTCTGAAAACCCGATCACCGAGAGCAAGCGAGTGCTGGGCAAGATCCTGTTCTTTGAAGAGCAGATCTCGACGAGCTCGGTCATGTCGTGCGCGACGTGCCATGTGTCGGCGAGCGGCGGGGCGGATCCGCGTGCCGCGGCACATCCGGGGCTTGATGGGATCTTCGGAACTCCAGACGACATTCAGGGCTCGCCGGGCGTGGTGAAGGCGGATACGTTCAACAGCTTTGAGATGGATGCGCTCTTTGCTCTCCGACCCCAGGTGACGAATCGCGCCGCGAACTCGAACATCAACGCGGTCTATTCGCCCGATCTGTTCTGGGATGGGCGGGCGCGAACGACGTTCACCGATCCGGAAAACGGGCTGGTCGCGATCGCCAACGGCGGAGCTCTTGAGAGCCAGTGCGTCAATCCGCCGGTGAGCAGCGTCGAGATGGCGCACTCGTCAATGGACTGGACGGGAATTGAAAAACGGTTGCAGCGTGTGCGTGCACTCGACCTTTCGACCAATATTCCGGGAGACGTTCAGGCTGTGTTGAACACGACGCGTTCGTATCGCGAGCTGTTCAAGCAGGCGTACGGCGACGAGGCGATCACCTCGAAGCGGATTGCGTTTGCGCTTGGCACCTATCAGCGGACACTCATTTCGGATCAGACTCCTTGGGATAGCTTCCAGGCTGGAAATACGAACGCACTCACGCAAAACCAGCGGCAGGGTTTGGAGGCATTCCTGAGCGTCGGTCCGGGCGGAACGAACTGCACGGCGTGCCACGTGCCCCCGATGTTCACGGACAACACGTTTCGAAATCTCGGGTTGCGACCGATCGCCGAAGACGACGGACGCCAGGCGGTGACGGGCGCGAACGGCGACCGAGGCAGGTTCAAAGTGCCGGGACTGCGCAATGCGGGTTTGAAGCGGACGTTCATGCATAATGGACAGTTCAACTCGGTTGCACAGGTGATGGGTTTTTACGGCGGCGTGCGCAACGTGAACCCGAACCCGGACAACCGGGACCCGGTGCTGAACACGGTGAATCTGCCTCCCCAGCAGGGCGGGCAGGTGCAGGATTTCATCTCAAACGGGTTACTCGATCCGCGCGTGCGCGATCAGACGTTCCCGTTCGATCGACCGGCGATCTTCACGAGCCCAGCGCGGGCGGCAAACCAGGCGACGGTGGTGCAGAACACCGGCGTGTCAGGGAGCACGGGCACACCTCGGATTGTGGTGCAGGCCGCGCCGATGGTGGGAAATCGAGATTTCAAGGTTGGCCTCGACGGCGCGAAGCCGGGCGCGACGGCGCGGCTTGGTATTTCGACGGTCGCGCCGGTGGCCGGACGCATCACGCCTCAGAGTTTCTTCAGCGATGTGACGGTGGGGAGCAGCGGCGTGACTGCGGGCGTTGCCACACAGTTCTGGCCTTTGCTCGCCGGAAAGGTGAGCAGCGGGCAGGTTCTGTTCGCGCAGTGGTTCGTCGATGACACGGCTGCTGCCGGCGGACAGGCGCTCTCGGTCGTTTCGCGCATTCCGATCTTCTGCGGCAGCGCGGGCTGCCCGAGCATCTGCTCGATGTCCGACTTCAACAGCGACGGACAGGTGGACGACATCGACTTTGTGCTCTTCGCCGATGCGTACAGCGCGTTCAACGTGCCCGCTGCGGATGTCCTTGCGGATCTGAACGCCGACTCGCTGGTCGATGACACTGACTTCGCGTCGTTCGCGATCGCGTACGACACGCTGATCTGTTCTTGAGCTTTCGAGAGGAATGGAGCGCCCTGCCTGGGGAGGCGGGGCGTTTTTCTTTTTGGCGGCGAGCTCGGGCGGGTTGCCTTTCAGGATCGCGACAGCGGCGCGGCGTGCCGCCTTCAGGAGCGCGGGCGTGCGTTCTCTGGAAGGTGTCCGATTGAATTCATCGAGAGTGGCGCGGCGGTCAGTCAGGCGCTCAGCGAGGTTGTGCAGTCCAAGAAGCGAAGACGCGTGACCCGGGCTCTCCGAATCGCGCGAAGCACTTTTTTGCTGGGGGACCGATTACCGCGCTCAGGCTCGACTGCGTGGATCGTTGCTGCGCCCGTGATCCGGCCGCTGATTGAATCGGCGGTCAGTCACGCCGTCACACCGTCACCGGCTCGAACGTGATCTCGGTGCCATCAAATCGCGCGAAGTAGCCCTCGATGTTTGTCAGCGACGTCACGCGATGAACGAACGCCGCGGCACGGACGAGATCGGCCTTCTGCACGAGTTCGAGTCGCGGCTCTTTGAGTTCGAGGCGGTTGCCGTAGAACGCGCAGCCCTGGTGCGCGATCAGCACGACGCGTTTGAGCTTGTGGACTTGCACGAGAAATTGGAGCTCATCAACCACGCCTTTTTCTTCGAGGTGCGCCTCAGGGTGACTGGCGAGGCAGGCGGGGCCGCCGGGGAGGCAGAGCCGGTCGTACCGCGGCAGATTGAGGCCGTTCTGAAGGAAGTCGTCGAAATGCTCACCGAGTCGGCCGTCGGAGCAATAGAGAGCGGCGGCGTGGATTCGGGACGAGTCGTAGCGGAGTGATGATTTGTACGTCATGGTGGGGCAAAGAAGGGGCGTCTCAGACGAGCATGCTACCCAAGAACATTGAATGCGTCCGGAGGCCGCACCGGATAGCTCGAACGCCGCTTTGAGGACCGAAAACCAGAGAGACAGGCCCAAATCCGGGAACCGGCCTCAGGAATGCGACGGATCGGTGTCGCGTCCTGAGGGGAAAAGGCTGCCGCGAAAGGTTGGCAGCGTGACGCGAGAGGCCGGCGCTGCGGGCTGCTGGGCTCACAAGTGAGAACTAGAAATTCAGACGGAGCCTACGGGCTTCGCAACGGGTTGTTTGCGTGCGGGGGTTTTGGAGGACTACGCGATGTCGGGAATGACGAAGGTGGCGATGGCTTTTGTGTGCGCGGGCGTTTGCGGAAGTGCGTACGGACAGAATTGTAATGGCCAGTGGCTGTCGTCGCCCGCAGGATTTGACGCGGAGATTTGGGCGCTGACTTCGTACCAGGGCGATCTGGTGATCGCAGGCGATTTCAAGACGGCGCCAGGGATCGCGGTCAAGAACGCCGCGAGATGGAACGGCGCGACCTGGGCCGGCATGAACGCGGATCTGTTTATCACACCATCATCGCTGTTCGTGCAAGGCGGAACGCTCTATCTGGGCGGATCGTTCCGCACACCAGTTTCTCCGGCCACGGGCGTGGCGCGATGGAGTGGCACCAGCTGGGAAGCGCTGCCCCAGGCACTCCCGACAAAAAGTCTGTTTTCTCGAGTCAGCACACTTGGTGAGTATCAGGGTAAGCTGGTGGCGGGAGGGAATCTTCAAGTTGCGTCTTCGAAGAATGACGCCGCATTCCTTTGGGACGGAGTGAACTGGCAGTCGGCGGGTGCGGTTTTGGGCTCCTCCAACAACGTCACCACAATGGCCGTCTATCTCGGCGATTTGTATATCGCGGGCCCCCTTGTACAACTCTCCGCGGACGCATTTGCCGGAAATGTACTCAGATACGACGGCACAACGTGGAAAAAGGTGGGATCAAATGGGTTGAAGCTGAATGGGTCGAGCGCTGCGATGCGGGTCTATCAGGGCAAGCTGATCGTCGCTTCACAGAATGTACTCAACGCATCATCTTTTTTGCCGTACGGCCCGATCGTGAGCTGGGATGGAACCACGGCGAGCTCAGTCGGTTCCACCAGCGAGATTCAAGGAAACATTCGCGCGATGACCGAATACCACGGCGATCTCATTGTCGGAGGTTCGTTTACCGACGCGTTCGGAGTCGGCGCGAACGGTGTTGTTCGCTGGAATGGAACGAACTTCGCTGCGCTCGGCCAGGGGATTGTCGGGACGTCGACCTCCGGGAGAAGGGTCAACTGTCTCGACGTCTATCAAGATGAACTCATTGCCGGCGGTGATTTCACCACCGCGGGCGGAATGAGTTCGCCCTACTTCGCGCGCTGGACCGACAACCCGACTCCGTGGGTTGCCATCGCACCGGAGTCAACGCCGGTGAATCAGGGATTGATTCTGACGCTGACTGCCGCGGCGGCGAGTGGGTACCCAGGCGTGACGTACAAGTGGCAGCGCAACGGCGCGGACATTTCGAACGGTGCGGGCGGCGCATCTGTCGGTGGTGGAACAGTGAGCGGCGCGAGCGGAACGCTCGTTTCTCCGAGCGATGGCGCCAGTATCACGTTGACGGTCGCAGGCGTGCAAGCTTCCGACGCGGGCGGCTATACGATTGTGTTCGACAACACTTGCAACACCGCGATCAGCGATACCGCGTCTATCGCGGTGAACACGTGCCTCGGCGATTTGAACGCGGACGGACTCGTGAATGACGCGGACTTTGAATTGTTTGCCGCGGCGTACAACAAGCTCGTATGCGATGATCCTTCGATGCCGATCGGCTGCCCGGCCGATTTGAACGGCGACGCGCTGGTGGACGACCTGGATTTCCAGACGTTTGTGGTCGCCTATGACCAGTTGGTGTGCGAGTAGAAACGCCAGGAATCCGGCAGGCGTACCCGTCCGATTCCAGCGAGGGCGCCGTTTTCTATGTTCATGACCTCGAAAATGAAGTCGCGGTCCGTGCTACTGGCGCCAGGATGAACTCACCTCTCAAGCTAGTTTGGCCGCGTTCATTCTTCTTGGGAACATCCGCACCGGCATTCTCGAAGAGGAATGATCGCGACTGAGGAGGCGACCGAAGTTTTCTGAGCTTCCCGTGCGGGGGCTGAAATGCGGCGTCATCGCGTACAAGGGTTCCTCTATGAGGTACTCGGATATCGGTCTAGGAACGTCGTTGCCGTCTTGCGCTGGGTCTGCAAAGCTCCGGTCGCTTGCGCGGGGCGGTGTGTTGGTCTTTGTGGCGGCGTGTGCAAACGCTGCGAGTGGAGGCGAGCCCTGGCACTGGACCAAGGAGAATCCTTTACCCACTCCCACAGCGCGCTTTGCGCAGTCGATGTCGTTTGATTCACTCCGAAACGTGACCGTGCTCTTTGGTGGTCAAGCCAACGTGCAAGTCGGAATCGGCGCGGTCAACGCTGAAACGTGGGAATTGTCGGGAACAACCTGGACGCAGCGCCTGGTCTCCGGGCCGAGCGCCCGGGGGAGTCAGCGATCCGCGTATGACTCGAGCCGCGGCAAGACTGTCCTGTTCGGCGGCGCCAATTTGAGCACGACCTTCGCTGATACGTGGGAGTGGGACGGAACGTCCTGGGAACAACGAATCGTCGCGGGGCCGTCTGCACGCGGGGCGCAGGCAATGGCGTACGACTCGAAACGGAATGTGGTCGTTCTGTTCGGCGGGTCAACCTTGCAGGCGGAAACATATCGGGGTGATACGTGGGAATGGAATGGAGACTCGTGGTCTTTGCGATCCGAAACCGGTCCGTCGCCACGCACCTTGAGCACCATGGCGTTTGATGAAGATCGGGGTGTATGCGTGCTGTTTGGCGGTCTTGCCGGCGGGCCCGCGTTGGCGGACACATGGGAGTGGGACGGTATTTCCTGGACCCAGCGTCTGGTCTCAGGCCCGCAGCCTCGCATGATGTCGTCGATGATCTACGACGAGCAGCAGCACGCTGTGATGCTTGTCGGCGGCCGGCTGTCGGGCGGTAACGACTACTCCGATACGTGGGCTTGGGACGGCGTCGAATGGACTGAGATCCAAGCCACCGGCGCCGTGAAGACGGCCTATCACGGGCTTTCCCGCGACCGTTCCCGGCATGTCACTTTGCGCTTCGGAAATCAGGGAAGCGAGTTCACGCCGAGCACATGGCTGCTTACGAGTCCCCCCTGTCCCGCGGATCTGAACGACGACCGTGTCGTTGACGACGCGGACTTCTCCATCTTTGTGGGGGCGTACAACCTGCTGGTCTGCGACGATCCGTCGATGCCGGTGGGCTGTCCCGCCGACTTGAACGGTGATGCACTCGTCAACGACGCCGATTTCCAGATATTCGTCGTTGCGTATGACCAGCTGGTTTGTGACTGAGCGATCGACAACGAGTGTGGAAACTCAGAACACAAACCGCAACCCTGCACTGAACTGAAATTCGAGCGGCGGGCGATGCCGGACGTCCTGGACGACCGGCAGTCCGATGCTGAATTCCGCGGCGAATCGCTGCGCTTCATAAAGCAGACCCGGCGACAACAGGATCTCGTTGTCGCCGTTTGTTTCGTAGAGGCCGTTAAGTTCGAGCGACGTGTACCACGCGCTGCCCGAGTTTTCGGCGGTGAACTCGGATGGCGAGACGCGGAACATGAGCGCCGTGTCGTACTTGAGCGCGTCGGCGGGTCCGTCGCCGCCGAGGTTTTTGTATTCCCAACCGCCGCCGCTGGTGGTGACGGTGTAGCGGATGGATTGGGTCAGGCCGAATCTGCCGCGGATGATCATCGCGCTGAAGCCGGCGTAAGGATCGACGGATTGCGGCGCGACGTTGTCGTCGCCGCTCGGCATCAGTGCGCCGGCGTAGACGACGGCGCGGATTGTGTCGAGGGAGGACGTGTCGGAACGAAAGACACGCAGCTTGAACTGCGCATCGACGCGGCCGAGCGCGAATGACAGATCGCGAGTCGCCGGAAACGTGCGCTCTTCGATCACCATCGGTACTTTGAGCGAAAACGAGACGTCCTTCACGAGCCCGAGCTGGAGCGTCGTGCTCGGTTCGGCGCGTGAGACGCCCTGTGTGCCCGCGCCGGGCGCAGATGGCGAAGACGGGATGGCTCCAACACCGAACCGCCAATATCGAAACTGCGGCTTGACGTAGAGCGTGTCCGGTGCGGGCTGCGTTGCCGACTCGGTGTTCAGAGCTTCCTGCGCGAGGCAAGCGGTCGACGCGGCGAACGCGAGGATGATTGCTGCGCGCGCTGGTGGAATGCGCATGGGCAGGCCTTATCGAAGAGTGGGGAGGTGAGCGGGTGGAGAGGCGACGACCGATTCAGGAGAACATCAGCGCGTGATTTTTACGAGCGTGACGCCGGCGGAGTCTGCCGCCTTCGCGAGCTGTTGAGGCGAAGGCGTCTTCGGGCCGACGAGATCGGCGCGAACTTTGCCAGTCGAGAGATCGACCTTCACGTTCGAGACGCCCGGCAACGGTTCAATCTGCTTGTCGATGTTGGTTGCACAGAGAGGGCACGACAGGCCGTTCATGTACATCACGATCGGTCCGGGCGGCAGCGGCTTGTCGCTCGCGATCTGTGCGGTTTCTTCGGCCGTGGCGGTGTATGTCACTTCCTGGCCTTCATCGGAATTTGCGGTTGATTGGTTCGAAGCGCACGCGCTCAGCGTGGCGACGATCGAGAGCGAGACGAAGAAACGCGGAAACTTGGTGGACAACATGGGATGTGCTTTCTGAAAGCGCGGCAAACGCCGCGGACGAGATACCGGTGGAGAACAAATCGATTAGAGGGGAGCGGATGCCGCGCAAACGAGAAGCGCGGCGATTCAACGTGCGCGCAACGAGGGCGCGGCAGAGTCGACTATGTTCGCCAGATGCAGAGTGAAGCCTGAAGGCGGACACCATCGCGCGTCGCGGTGGATCGCGAAACCGGCGTCGTGACGATTTCGGTGATTGGCGCCGCCATCCACTCGATTAGCCGCGCCGGGACCGGCCCGATATCAACCCGGATGTCGGACGAAGGCCTCGGCACGACCGGCGCCTCGGGCGCACGCTGCGGTGCTTCGCCCGCGCACGGGCAGGAAGGGCCGCCGCAGCAGGGGCAGGCTGGCACTTCGGCGCAATCTGCAGCGATTGTCGCGTCGGCTTTCGGCGGTGCAGCGAGACCAACCGGCGTCGCGAATGCCAAAGTCAGGCTCAAAAGGGCTGAAATGAACATGCGGAAAGCCATGGCGTACTAAGAAGATATCGACGCGGCGGCGTACGAGTGCTTGGCGATCGACGGGAAAGTCTGAATTCGTGTTTTGATCGGTATCTGAACCTTGGCAAGGCGATCGCCTTGGCTGCTGGCTTCCGGCTATCATTCCCCCCTTCATTCCGGCGCACCCGGTTTGCAGGCGTCGGTGGCCCTTCTGCTCGCATGAGCGCGGGCGTCGGCGATGAGTACGCCACCGTAGCTCAGTGGTAGAGCACTCCCTTGGTAAGGGAGAGGTCAAGGGTTCAAGTCCCTTTGGTGGCTTTAATTGAGCACGCATCGAGCATCGGACTCGCGTGCAAGAGACGGGCGAACGCTCGAAAGAGCATTGCGCCGGATTCGTACCGGGTCGCGTCAATTGGGAGACCGAAGCTCGCGGGAGCAGAAGTCGTCGCGACTTGGTGAGATCGCTTGTGTGTTGTGCGCCGTCTGACGCTCGCCTCGGCTCAGGGCCCTGGCTGGAGAGTGTTCGACAACGGCGGCGTGAGCACGCTCGCGAATGTCCGCGGATCATGGCGCAGGCCGTGCAGCCGCGGGTGGAGCTTTGATATGGCAAAGGGCGTCTTTACTCGTACGAAACCACACGTGAACGTCGGCACCATCGGTCACATCGACCATGGCAAATCGACCCTCACCGCAGCCCTCTCGGCCCGCTCGGCGGCCCGATTCGGCGGCGAAATCAAGTCTTACGCGGACATCACCAAGGGCGGCACCGTTCGCGACGCGAACAAGACCGTCACCATCGCGTCGTCGCACACGGAGTATGAAACTCCCAAGCGCCACTACGCACACGTCGACTGCCCGGGCCACGCCGACTTCGTGAAGAACATGATCACCGGCGCCGCCCAGATGGACGGCGCGATTCTCGTCGTGTCGGCCGCCGACGGCCCGATGCCCCAGACTCGCGAGCACGTTCTGCTCGCCCGTCAGGTCGGCGTGCCGCACATCGTCGTCTTCCTGAACAAGGTCGACCTCGTTGACGATGCGGAACTCCTCGACCTCGTCGAACTCGAAGTTCGCGAACTGCTCAAGAAGTACGGCTTCCCCGGCGACACCACCCCGGTGATCCGTGGCCAGTCGAAGCTCGCCGTCGAGAACCCCAAGGACGACAAGGCCTGCAAGCCCATCGACGACCTCTTCGAGGCGATCGATACGTTCATCCCGGAGCCGACCCGCGAAATCGACAAGCCCTTCCTCATGAGCGTCGAAGACGTGTTCTCGATCAAGGGCCGCGGCACCGTTGCCACGGGTCGTATCGAGCGTGGCGTGGTCAAGGTCGGCGAGACGGTCGAGATCGTCGGCCTCCGCCCGGACACCAAGAGCACGGTCGTCACCGGCGTCGAAATGTTCAACAAGACCCTGGACAGCGGCCAGGCCGGCGACAACGTCGGCGCCCTGCTCCGCGGCGTTGAAAAGACCGACATCGAGCGTGGCCAGGTGCTCTGCAAGCCGGGTTCGATCAAGCCTCACACCAAGTTCAAGGGCGAGGTTTACGTCCTCACCAAGGAAGAGGGCGGACGCCACACCCCGTTCTTCAGCGGCTATCGCCCCCAGTTCTACTTCCGCACGACCGACGTCACCGGCTCGACCAAGCTGCTTGGCGGCGCCGAAATGTGCATGCCGGGCGACAACATCACCATGGAAATCGACTTGATGGGCAAGTCGGTCGCCATGGAAAAGGGCGTTCGCTTCGCCGTCCGTGAAGGCGGCAAGACGATCGGCTCGGGCGTTGTGACCGAAATCATCGAGTAAGAACGCGTTTGGCGCTGTAAACAGTGCCGGATTGCGAACCTAAAGTACCCCCCTGCGGCGGAGGCGAAAACCTCTGCCGCGGCTTGTCCGGAATAGAAAGGCAGAAGTTGTCATGGCGAAGAAGAAATCAAATGCCCGCGAGTTCCTTTGGCTGCAGTGCAAGGAGACGGGCGACCTCAATTACCGCACGAGCGTGAACACCAAGGGCGGCATGCCGGAGGGCCTTAAGGAAGGCCTGATGAAGTACTCGCCGCGCCTGCGCAAGCACACCGAGCACAAGGTCAAGCGGAAGTAAATCCCGTCTTGGTTTGTGCGTCGATCGTGTAGCGTCTTTGCGTCCGGGCTCCGTGTTCAGTCAGGAAGATTGTGGCAACGAACTCGAACAACCAGACCGGGACACCGGGCGGCGCAGGCCGCAACGGCGATGTCTCGGGCAGTACGGCGGTAGCTCAACTGGTAGAGCAGCGGATTCCAAATCCGCAGGTTGCGGGTTCAAGTCCCTCCCGCCGTGTTTCGGAAGATGAGCACGGCGCTTCGCCGTTCTACAAGTCCGGCCAGGGCTTCTGGGTGCGCTGGATGACGGCGGCGCTGACGGGCCTTCTGATTGCCGCGGGCGCGGGCTGGCTCTGGCAGCAGCTCGGCATTGTCAGCCTTCCGACTCCGACTTGGCGCATGACTGTTCGCGATGCGAATCTTGAGATTCGTCCTGAGCAGCAGATCGAGCTCGTGGCAAAGGGCGCTCAAGAAGGCGAATTCGTCAAGATCGGCACGGCGACGGCGAGGAGCTGGGATCAGTTGTCCAAGGGACAGCACCAGATCGTCGTCGGCTCGATCGCGATGGACGGAACACAGACTCCTTCGGATGCACAGGGCGTGCGCGATCCCGCGAAGCCCGAAAGCGTTCTGGTTCTCGAAGGCAAGCCCGGCGGCATCCCGATTTTCCAGCGCGTCTACCTGCAGGCAGGCGGCGCGGGCCTCATGCTCATCGGCGGCGCGATCCTGATCTTCTGGCTCGTCGGGCTCAAGCCCCGCACGGTCGATTTCCTCATCGCAACCGACGCGGAGATGAAGAAGGTCAACTGGTCGACCCGTCGCGAAATCACGATCCAGACACAGGTGGTCATTGTCGCGTTCTTCCTGATCGCAGCGATCATCTTCTCGATCGACTTCATTTTCCAGGCGCTGTTCAAGCTGCTGCACGTCATCCGGCTGGGATGAGTCGAAGAGCGAAACTCAAGTGCATCCAACAGCTCCGATGAGGAGCTGTTTTTATTGGCGTGGTGCGATGATCGCGGCCATGCGGCCCGTGTGGCCGTTGTCGCGTCGGTGGCTGAAGAACAGATCGGCGCGTCCGACTGTGCAGAGCGCGATGGTATCGATGGCCTGCACGCCGGCGGATTCGAGCTGCAACCGCAGTGCGGCCTGAAGGTCGACAAAGCCTTTGGAGTCTGGGTGTTGCGAATCGACGACGCGGCAGGGTGACTTCGGGCCGAACGCGCGCGCGAATGCACGCACGACTTCGGGCCCGACTTCAAAGTGTGCGAGCGAGATGCAGGGGCCGATGGCAGCGCCGATGCCGCGGGCGCCGAGTGCACGCATGGATTCGATGGTCGCCGGTGCAATGCCCGCAATCACTCCGCGCCATCCCGCGTGGACGGCGCCGACAACGCGGCCATCTTCGCTCGCAAGCAGCACCGGCGTGCAATCGGCCGTACGCACACAGAGCACCCGCGACGGGTCGTCAGTCACGATCGCGTCGGCCTTGGTGTCGCGTGATTCGCCGGTGATCGGATCGGGTGAATCCGGATGCGTCTTGCTTCCCGCGCGAACGACATGTGCCTTCGCGCCGTGGACCTGATAGACCTGCACGATCTCCTTGTGCGTTGAGGCCTCAACTCCGGCAGACTCGAGCAGAACCTGGAGATTGCGCTCGATGTTCGCGGGCGGATCGCGCCGTTCGCGGGGCAGGTCTGACGGATTGCCGAAGTTGAGCGAATCGAAGATGCCGGTGGAAACACCGCCCCTCCGAGTGGAAAAAGCGTGCGCCACGCCGGCCGCGTGTAGAAGATCGCTCGTCAAGTGATGGCCGGTCGTTTTCACGGTGGAAAGTATCGGCATTGTCCCGCCCGTTCCTCCGCTGCGGCGTTACGCACGATACAAACGCAAAAACGTTGCGAGGCGTCCGAGCAACTGCTCCGCCTGATCCGGTGTGCAGCCTCGTTTCCAGGTGCAGGAGAGTTCACCATCCGCGCATCGCCACGTTTCGTATCGCGGCGCATCGGTCAGCCATTGCAAGAGCGGTTCGGGAAAGTGTTCAGCGGCGTCATCTGAGTGAGGCCACACCACATTCCATCGACGCGTGAAACGCGACTCGAGCGACTTGTCGCGGGCGGGTAGCACCTTGACGTCCGCAAGATTCTGCGTTGCGAGAAACCCGGCCGGGGCGAGCTGAAATTCCGGGATGTCGGTGACGGCTGCCGCAGCCTGAAGGAAGCGATGTTTCACCGTGCTCTTGCCCGAACCTTGCTGGAAGTTGAACTCCGTGATTCGGATGGGCACGCCTTGCCAATCCGCGAGCAGATTGATTTCAAGCGAGAGGTCGCGATGCCCCTCTTCGCGTTCATAGTGGAGCGATTCGCTCGCTCGCGGCAAGAAACCAAGAAACTCGAGTCGTGTCCGAAGCGATGAGATTCGACGACGATCGAAGAATGATTCCGATGCCGCCCACACGAACGCGAGGATGATCACCGGCGCGCCGATGTAGAGCTTGGCCTGGCCCTTGGGAATTCCGCTCGAAAGCACGAACGCGAGAATCCCCGCGCACGCGGCAACAAGCAGGAAGCGGACAATCCAAACGATGGGCATGGTGCGCTCGCGGGCAAAAACGTGCGGAGCATGATGGTACATCGTGGCCCACTGCTTGTGGTGAGCGGAATATTTCGAGTGAATTGCGCCGTAGATCCGTCCGCCGCACTGCAACTTCATGCGATTCCCGCGGCAATCGCCGCGTTCATATCCTTGTCGTGCACGCTCCCCTCGCGTGCGACTTTGGGGCGAGAGGAATGACGGAAAGACCGACGGATCCTGAAACGAGAACCGCGTCGTTTGGCGCGGGCGAAACTATTGCGCAGCCTGCCAGCGGCGTGTTCGAGCTCGGCGAAAAGGCCGGCGACATGGTCGGCCCGTTCAAGCTGATCAGCATTCTGGGCGAGGGCGGTTTCGGCGTCGTCTGGCTGGCGGAGCGGCGCGAACCGATCGTGCAGCGCGTTGCGGTCAAAGTGATCAAGCCGGGCATGGATTCCCGTGAAGTGGTCGCCCGCTTTGAGCAGGAACGCCAAGCGCTCGCGGTGATGAATCACCCGAGCATCGCAAAGGTGCTCGATGCCGGCGCGACCGCAAGCGGCCGTCCGTACTTCGTGATGGAGTTCGTGAAGGGCGAGCCAATAACCGCGTACTGCGACAAGAACCGCCTGACGCTTCGGCAGCGCCTTGAACTTTTCCTTCCGGTGCTCGATGCCGTGCAGCACGCGCACAGCAAGGGCATCATCCACCGCGATCTCAAGCCAAGCAACGTGCTGGTTGCCGCGCCGGATGATCAGTCCGGAGTTGGCCAACCCAAAGTGATCGACTTCGGTATCGCCAAAGCAATCAGCCAGGTCTTGACCGACAAAACACTTTTCACCCAGCAGGGCCAGATCGTCGGCACGCCGGAGTACATGTCGCCCGAGCAGGCGAATCTGACCGGCATCGACGTCGACACCCGCACCGATGTTTACTCGCTGGGGGTTGTGCTCTACGAACTTCTGACGGGCGTGCTGCCGTTTGACCCGCGAGATCTTCGCAGCAAGGGGTACGACGAGATCCGTCGCATCATCCGCGAGGTCGAGCCGCCGAATCCGAGCACGCGCCTGAACACGATGGTCTCCGCCGGCAACGGTGAGGCAGCGCGCACGGTCGCGGAGAAGCGCGGCATTCGATTTGCCGAACTCGAACGCGCGCTTCGATCCGAGCTCGAATGGATTCCGCTCAAGGCGATGCGCAAGGAGCGCGAGCGCCGCTATTCGACGCCGTCGGAGATGGCGCAGGACATTCGCAATTATCTCGGCGACCGGCCGCTGATCGCGGGGCCGGAGTCGCGCCGCTATCGCGCAAAGAAGTTTGTCAGCAAGCATCGAACCGGCGTTGGAGTCGGCGCGATCATTGCCGCTACGTTGATCGGCGCGACGTATGTCAGCGTGCGATTCGGTCTTGCCGAGCAACGGGCCAAACTTGAGGCCCGAACCCAGCGAGAAGTGACGGAAGAAGTCAACGCGTTCTTGAACAACGACGTGCTTCTCACTGCCGATCCGGAAGTTGGCGGCGTCGAAACCAAGGTGGTCAATCTGCTCGACCCTGCTTCCAAGAACCTGCCTGTGCGTTTCGCGAATCGACCGGTGACCGAGTCGAGGCTCTGCCGCACAATTGGCGAGGCGTATCTGGCGCTTGGTCTTCCCGAGCGCGCGCAACCCTTGCTTGAACGTGCACTCGCGCTCGATGCAGGTTCAACAAGCGCTGATTTTCGCGCCGCGGTCTCTGCGAAGCTGGCGGAAGCGAAATATCGCCTCGCTTCGGGTGAGTCTGGACAGTCGGCCGTCGATCTTGCAAAAGAGCGTCTCGCGGAAGCTGAAAAAGAGTTTGGCCCTCAGAATCACCGGACGATGGATCTTCGCAACCAGTTGGGCGGCGCACTGAAATGGAAGGGCGATCTCAAGGCGTCTCGTGAGGTGTATGAGCAGACTCTGGCCGATCGGCGCAAGGTGCTCGGCGAGAAAGACGTCGACACGCTGATCACGCGTCACAATCTCAACACACTCGCGCTCCGCGAGGCACGCGTCGCCAAAAGGCAGGATGCACAGGTAGGCCAGAAGTTACTCGAGGCCGCGCTCGCGGACCGTGTGCAGATCACACAAGACACGCGAGCCGCGCTTGGCCCGAGCCATCCGCAGACGCTCGCAAGCTGGGCCGAAGAGTGCGGCCTGCTTTCTGAATCCGGGAGACTGGACGACGCGCTTGCCGCGTATCCCGGCGCGATCGAGCAGATGAGAACCGGAATCGGCTTTGCGCACTGGCGAACGATCGAAACAACCGCCCGATACGGCGCGGCCCTCAAGCAAGCCGGAAAACTCGATGAGGCGATCGATCAGCTCACCATCGGTCTCGAAGGAACGCGTGCCGTGCGGGGCGTGATGTATCCGGATACGTTCGCAATCACCGACTTCCTCGCGAGGTGTCTGGAAGACGCCAAGCGCGATGGCCGCGCAGAGGTCATCCTCGTTCGCTGCTATCAGGACTGCATTGCCCAAAAGGATGCAGATGCTGCAAAGGAGCGAGCCGGGGCGGTCGCGTCGCACTTTGAGCGCGCACACGACGACACAAAGGCCGCCGAGTGGAAAAAACTGGCCGAGCCGGGAAGCTGACGGGCGATCGGCATTACGGGCAAAGCAGCGTGTTGTACGCCGGCACAAACCGCACGAAATCCGCGTCGTCCACAACGCCGTCGTTGTTGAAGTCGGCGGGACAGCCCGAAGGCATTCCCGGCAGCGAACAGCCGAGGATGTTGTACGCCGTCACGAAGATCGTGAAGTCGCTGTCGTCGACAAAGCCGTCGCCATTCAAGTCGCCGACGCAGGGCGCCTTGAGCGTCAGTTTCCAATCGATAACGGTGTTGGCGCACCCGGTCGCATTGAACTGGTTGTACCACGCCGACACTTCGCTGAAACTAAACACGTTGTCGCGACCCGCGGCAGCACCGAACTTCACTCTATACGTCCCGGCCGTCATCTTGCCGGCATTCGGACCAGTTGAAGTCAGCGTGCCGGTGATGGCCTGAAACGTCACGGGAAGAAATGGCGTGGTCGTGCCGTTGACAACGGTGCGGCTCAGATTCGCCGTCGTGAATTTCGCAGGTTCAGAGAGTGAGAGCACGACTTCCTGCTGCGTGTATGCCGCGGTGTAGCCGAAGTCGGAAATGTGATTCGCAGTGCCGCTCAACGCGATCAGGGTTTCCGTGTCTGTGTTGGTCATCTGGAGGCTGGCGGTCGCGGTCCCACCGAACCCGCCGCCGGATCGTTTGGTCGACGACGAAACCGGCGGCTGCTGAGCGAGCGGCTCCGGAAAGCCCGCGCCGGTCACGGTGCCCGACGTGAACGTGGCGGTGACGGGCGCCCCGAGCGCGATGCAAGCCGAAAACGACGACGCAACCATGGCCGAAGTGAAAACACAAAGCTTCATGTGAGAATCCCCTCTCCGGAAACAATTCGCGATGCATCGAATGCTTCGATCATCGCGAACGATATTGTTGGCCGGATTTGGGGGGCACGAGCGGCGGGCTCGCGGGTGCCTCAGCGGGCCTTTTTTGCCAGCTTTTCCGACAATCCGGGGGCGATGTGATAGATGACTTCCTTGCCGCGTTTGGAGGTGACCATGAGGCGGAGTTTGACGAGTTGGTTGAGGTCGGCGCGGGCGGGCGGAGCCGTGATGCCGTGCGAGTTCATGTGTCCTTTGACTGTGTAGTTTGTGTTTGGGTGCCGCAGTCCATGGTCGAGCAGGAGGCGCTGACGGAGGTTGAGCGACTTGGCGAGCCGGAGCAGAGAGCGGCTGCGTCCGATCGCGGCCTGCTCCTTGCGCATGTTGTCTTCAAACCGAGCGAGCGACTGCTGAACGACTTTCAGGTGGTAGAGGACAAAGTACGTGAGATCTCCATCGTCGAGTTCTGTATCAACGTACGCCTGTGGGTATTTCGCGAAGCCGTTGCGGATGATCTCGGAAATGGCGAGATACTGAAAGATGTCGTAGCCGCTGCGGAGCGATTGCCAGTAGAAGACGGCTCGGGCGGTTCGCCCATTGCCGTCGATGAACGGGTGTTCATAACCGATCATGAAGTGCAGAACCGCGGCCTTCACGATCGGGTGAAGAAAAAGATCGGCGCTGTGGTCGCAGTTCGCAAAGTCGCATAGACGCGCGAGACGGGCGGAAAGCTCGTCTGCTGGAGGAGGCGTGTAAATGTCCGCATTATCGCGCAGGTCGACGACACGTACGTTTTCGCCCATGGTTCGCAATCGCCCAGCCTCGCCCGGGTGCTTGAGCGTTCCGGCGGTCAGCGTGCGTTGCCAGTCGAGCAGCAAAGGGACACTGAGCGGCTTGTCGAGAGAGTTCTGAACCTCGCACATCGCGGCATAGTTGTTTGCGATCATGATCTCGCCCCGCGTCCTGGGCGCTCGATCTGTGCGGAGCATGTCGATGGCGTCGCGCAGCGTGGTGGCGGCGCCCTCCATGATGGCCGATTCGGCCGACTCGTCCATAAGCATCCGGATGCGCAAGCGCTCGCGGAGCGAAGCCTCTTCCGATGGGTCAAGGACTTCCGCGTGCGGCACGGCACCGGTCGCGCGATCTATCTGGTGGAGCGGTGCAAGCAGATGGGGACCGAGCGTGATGCCGAAAGCGCGGCCCTCGCCGTCGGTCAGCCCTATCCCACGCCAGTGCGCCAAACGGGATTGCTTGACGAACCTCCAGGCGTCCAGCGGGGGAATTGCCAAGTCAGAAGCGATGTGGCGTAGCTTTCGCCACGGGCGGTATTCCGCGAGCAGTCTTTGGGCTGTCTCAGGTGGTACCAAATCGTTCGCGGGCAGGCCCGCGAGGTCGTAAAAGCGGGTTGGAGGGCGGTCGCGGTCCATGAGAAAGGCAAAGAAAGAAATACGATTTATTTCTTATCGATTCTAGACTGCCCCCAAATAAAAGAAACAAATTAAAGTCGTTTCTTTTGTGATCTTCTTGTGGGTCTCTCACGGCTCTTCTTTGACTGCCGCGATCAGCCAACCGTAGGTCCCTGAACGCCGCACTCCGGGCAAACCATCGGCAAGCCCGAACCCGTTGAAAGCCCGTGAAGGTCATACCCGCAGCACCCACAGTGCCCCTTAAGCATTCGCCGTTCGTTAAGCAACACCCATCCCTGCCGTAGCCCCGCGGCAGTGAACGACAGCGCCCCAACAATCGCGAGAAGTACGCACACAGAATCGTTGACTATTGCGTACCACACGGTCTGGATGGTCGACCACGGCGCTGTACGCAGTCTTGCCGCGCGGCCGGACAGATAGGTCGCGCGAGGAGAATTGGCTCCGTGTGCAACGAGCCGATCTGCTAGCTGATTGCGAAGTTCCGTTTCCACCTGTGCAGTCGGAGGAATTCCCTCGTAAGGCCAGATTCGGAAAGTACCCTGCCGAAGTACGCGGGATGGAGTCAGATAACCGCTGGCTTTAATGTACTCGAAGTACTCCACTTCGTACGTCGAAGAATCGTCGGCAGCACGAAGCACGCGTGCTTCCATGTCATCGGGGTCGTATCCCTTCCATCCGGTGCCTATTCGCTGAAAGATCGCTCGATCGGGCGGCACGCAATACGTGCAACGGAAAAACCACAGGTCTTGCGCGCCGGGTTGGTCGAGCAATTGTGGTGCGAAAGCCAAGTCCAGCACAACGAATAGAGCAGCAACCCCATACATCCACGGGTTCGTGATGGCACGAAAAAAGCGCACGAATGCCGATGCGTCGGAATTCGCTTGCGGGTTCCGCTCAAACACGTTTGGCTGTGAACATGGTCCGACCTGTTTGGCCGGATCGAGCAAGCGAGCTCGATGGCTTCACCCCTGGTCGCAACCAGCGCGCAGCTCTACCCATTCACGCTCATCACAACCTTAATCCCCTCACCCGAAATCATGGTCTTAAACGCCTTCTCGAACTCTTCAATCGGGAATTCGTGCGTGATGATGTCATCAAGCTCCAGCTTGCCGCTCAGCAGCAGCTCTTCCATCTGATACCACGTCTCAAACATGCGCCGCCCGTTGATGCCGAGCACCGTCGCGCCCTTAAACACCACATGCTGCGTGATGTTGAAGGTGGGGGGCTTCGCCGGAATGCCGAGCAATGCCGCCGTGCCGCCATTGCGCAGTGCGCTAAACCCCTGGTCATACGCCGCAGGCGATCCCGACATCTCCAGCAGCACATCAACGCCCTCATTGCGGCAGGCTTTTTTGACGTCGCTGATCCACGACGAGTTCCGCGGGTCATACACCTCAATCGCGCCCAGCTTCTTCGCAATCGCGCGCCGCTCCGGATTGATGTCCGTCGCGAAAATCCGCCCCGCGCCCGCCGCACGCGCCACGGTCACGGCCATCAATCCGATGATGCCCGTACCGGTAATGAGCACACTCTTCGCCGAAACGCCCGCCGCCATCACGGTGTGCACCGCATTGCCGAGCGGATCCAGCACCGCCGCGACCTTGTCCGGAATCTTCGGATGCACCGGCCAAACATTCTCTTCCGGCACGATCACGTAATCCGCAAACACGCCGTCGCGATCAATTCCCAGAATGCGCGTGTCGCTCGCGATATGCGCGTTGCCCGTGCGGCTGTTGTAATCCACGCCCGCTGTGATGTGTCCCTCAGCGCTGACGCGCAGCCCCGGCTTATACCGCGTCACCGCATTGCCGACAGCTTCGATCACACCCACAAACTCATGCCCCGTGACGATGCCGACCGGGATGCGCCCTGCGGCCCAGTCATCCCATTCCCAGATGTGCCGGTCGGTGCCGCAGATCCCGACTTTGGACACCTTGATGAGAACATCCCGCGGCCCCGGAACCGGCTTTTCGCGGGCCGGATCAAACTTGAGCCCCTCGCCCGCGTGATGCTTGTAGAGTGCACGCATGGTCTTCTTCGAGGGATCGGACGAACGGGTGTTGGTCGGAGTAAGCGCAGCGGTGGCCATAAAGAACTCCTGAAGCGTCTTGCAAGTGTAGATACCGGGAAAACAGGCCTGTTCGCCGGCGTCAAAGGCTTTGTTTGATGAACCAATCCCCGGCGGGCGGCGCTCAAGCCGATCTAGAGTCTGTACGTTGAGCCGCGCGATAACCACAACTTCCGGCCGCTCCGGGCAGGGTTCAGGCCCCCGCAAGGCCGCGTCACGCTCATACCTCTATATGGCCGCCAAGCCGGGTGGTGGGCGAGCGATCGGCGTGAAGCAGGCGCGCGATGAGCGGCATCTGGCGGGCGAACTCCGCAAGGAGCGGATGGCTCTACTCCGGTCGGTCAAGCTGCCGGTCGCGATGCGCGAGAACACCAGCGACGTCAAGTTGAAGGATCAGGCGGAACTGAACACACAGCTCGCGCAGTTGCTCTCGCGCGGCTCGCCGCTGGTTGAAGCGTTAGAAGTCACCGGTGCATCTGTCTCAAGCGCGATGAAGCCGCGGGCTCTGCGCATGCGCGATCTGGTGGCGGGCGGTGCGAGTTTCGCCGATGCGTGCGAACAGGTGGGCGGGTTCGATCGCGTGACCGTCGCGCTGTATCGTGCCGCGGAACGAACGGGCGATCTGGCGGGCGCGGCAAAGCAGCTCGCCATTGCCGCGCGTCGCCAACTGCAGGTGCAGGGTAAAGCCGCGACGCTGATGATCTATCCGGCAATTCTGCTCAGCATCACGTTTCTCGTCGCGGCATTTCTGCTCACCAAGATTCTCCCCAAGATCGGCGAGGCCCTCGCTTCAGCGGGCGCGGGACTCCCCTGGTTCACGCGAGTGCTGCTCGCGATCGGTAATTTCCTGAACGACAACTTCCTTGTGATTCTGATCGCGGGCGTCATCGGTATCGGCGCGATTGTGGTGTTTCGCAAGGTTGTCGGTCTCATGGTCTTTGCGGTGATGCGAAAGGCTCCGGCGATCCGGCAGGTCGTGCTCGCCCAGGAATCGGCCCGGTTTTTCAGCGTGATGGCGGCGCTCACCCGCTGCGGCGTGCCGCTCGCCGATGCACTCGGCATTGCAAGCGATTCCATCAGTCACCCCGAGATGCGCGAGCAGCTCGAAAAACTCCGCTCCCGGCTCATCGAAGGCGGCGTTCTCCGCAACCTCATCGATGATGTCACAAGCCTCGCGATCACCACCCGCCGCCTCATGATCGCCGCCGAACGCGCGGGCGATCTGCAGAGCGCCTTCGACACGCTCGCGACCGACATGACCGAAGAAGTCGAGACGCGTTCGGCCCGATTAATCGCGATGATGGAACCCGCCGTGATCGTTTTCCTGTTCGTGGTTGTCGGTTCGGTCATCCTCGGTGTGATGTTGCCTCTGCTCAACCTGAGCAGCAGTATCGGACTGGGCAACTAGAGCGGCGTCACTTCGGGCGCAGCGTTGGTGAAGTTGCCGTCGCTTCGATTCCGGCTTCGTGCGCATCGCGGGACCGCGCCAAACACGTCTCGACGCCCGTTCGCCCAGAAGCCCGCAAAAACCTGACCGTACGAGCCCGAACGAAGTGAAGGGGCTATCGCTCCAATCCCGCGGCACACAAAACAATTCCCGCGACACCCCATCTCAATCCGCTCGAAGCGTCCGCGTTCCTTCGCTTGCGCCTTCTCCCTCCGCAATCCGAAACGCCTTTCGCTCCGGGCCAAAAACGTAGTTACTGCTTTTTCGGGCCATACGTATGCGACAACGGCGCCCCACTTTCCATTTTGCAAAATACAAACCATCCCTCCGCCGCGCAACCACTTGCGCGCGATTTCACCCACGTCGCAGTTACGGTTATTTCGGGCCATTGGCGCTTCGCGCCCCCTCTATAGAGCCGCACATCTTCCTTGCCTCGCCATCCGCCCCGCATTCCGCATTCCGCATTCCGCAATCCGCAATCCGCAATTTTAAATCTCAAATTTCAGATCTTCAATCCGCCTTTCTCCGCCTCCCCTCCGTGGTGCTCCGTGGTTCTTGTATGTTTCAGCACCGACGCGTGATCCGGTGGTTCTGGGTCTCAATGACCGTCACGGAGCTCGATCCCGTCGGCGTTTTTCTGGTGTTGCCCGAACAGTC
>JBOHNL010000021.1:0-93573 GCA_050730655.1 Phycisphaerales bacterium | reverse complement strand
GGAGAACCGGCGTGTGGGCACTCGCTACGACAAGCTCGCATCGAGCTTCCTGACATTCGTCAACCTTGCGATCATCCGCCGCTATATCCGAATCCTCGCTCCGGATGATCCGTCAGACAGAACCTAGTTTCGACGGTCGGTGCAGGTCCTCTCGCTCTTCCGGGGGCACCTAGTGCCATCAGGCCGGCATTCGTTGAGGTCGACCCCTGAGCCTGAGAGAATTGGTCGTCGGTCAGCTTCCCTTCGGCATAGTCCGAAGTTTGCTGGACCGTGTCCGCTACTGTGAGGCTGGCAATCGAAGTCTTCGTCTTGTCGGCGATGTCATATGTTTGCGTAGCCCAATTGTCGGGATTGGCGACTGCTTCCTGGCCGACATGACCCATTGGCTGGTAGTTCAAATTGAAACCAGTAGCGGCGTCCGCAATCATCCCGCCGGTATCGAGGGCATTCATTCCGGCCTGTTTCGCCATGTTGAAGCTGCCGACCCAAGCCTGCCCATAAGCACGAGCGGCGCCCGAAGCAAATGCCCCTCCGATCTGCATCATTTCACCGAATGAGTACAACCCGCTGGGATCCCTAAAGAGGAACGGATTGCCCTTGACATACAGGTAGAGCGAGAGCCCATCGACGTATCCGGCCGGATCACGTGTGATCCATCTTCCACCAACCGGGTCGTACCACCGATTCCTCGAGAGCCACAATCCCGTCGCCGGGTCGTACCAGTAGCCGTTCCAGCCCGGTCCCCACTCAAGCGCGCCCGCGGCCAGGTTGCCGCTGACGAGCGCATCGTGATCCGGGATCAACTGGTTGTAGCTCGCGGCGAAGATGGTGAAGTCGGCATCATCGACCTGCCAGTCGCCGGTGAGGTCGGCCGGGCAGCCCCAAGTCGCGGGATTCCCGCCTGGGCCTCCGTTGCTTCCTGGCATGCCCGCACTGGAGCAGAGCAAAAGGTCATAGCTGGCGGCAAAGACGGAGAAGTCCGCGTCGTCGCAGACGCCGTCGCCGTTGAGATCGCCGGGCAGGCCGCGGACCATGCGGCCGTAGGCGTCGTAGCCGCGATTCTCACGGATTCTCCCCTCGGAGCTGACATACGCGGGCGGATCATCTTCCGGGCACTTGCAGAATTGCCGAAACGGCGAAGCAACAAGATATGTGGCCGATATGTCCTATTGTTTTGGCTTTGCGTCTCTTTGTCGAGCAATCACGTGATTCCAATGCCGAACCGCCACTATGTGTTCATTTCGATTTAGGAGTATTTTGTTAGCTGAATCGGTTGGCGAGCCGCCCAATGCGACCGGATGTATCTCAAATATTTCCTTTCCTACGCACTTCGGGTTTGCGCGCATGTTTGGAATAGGATTATTCTGCATGGAGAACTCGCAGAAAAGATTCAAAGCTTGAGGCAACAAGCCTGGTATGCTCCAAGCTCATTCCGACAAATGGCACTTCAACAATTGGAAGTTCGGCTTCTCTCGAATCAAATGCATAAGCATTGCCTCCGCCGTCGGAGCCAAAAAGGAGTAAGCCGGGTGCAAAATTATCTGTTTCATATCCGGCATTAAATGTCGCAATTTCTTCAGCTGGCCAGAGCATGAGATATGAATTTTCTCCAACAAAACCTTCGCCGCCATTTGCAAGACGCAGGAAGCGAATGTAATCCGCAGGGATGCGTCCTGCCAGTTGCCGTTGAAGTTCTGAAATAACGACAGGTGTTGCGACAGGGTTTTGTTGAAATCGCTTTAGAAGGGGTTGTAGTGTTGGCGTTGGCATAATTACTTTATAATGCAAGACTGCTGTTTGTTCCACCAAGTTGTGACCGGAGCATGTTCGGCAGGTGAAAGGGAAATCTTGTTCAGGGGATTCACGGGATCTCCTCCAAATTTCACGGGCTGTATCTCGTGGATTTGTTTGCCCTGATATGCATCAGGGTCGCTGGTTCGGAGCTTTCTATTTGCCGCATCCGCTACCTTTCTCGCAGCACTATATTCGGTTCCTTCAAGAAGACGGAATGGTCCGCTTGGCTTAGGCACGTTTGATGGATATCCCTGCCAACTTGTCAGCGAAAAGCTGCCATCAGGCAATGTTGCTGTAGCTGGTTCGGCAGTGTTGGCGACAGTTTCAGTAACAGGCGCAGGCCCACGTACTCGCCCCGGCGCCCCCGTCGCCATCATGGCGGCGGTTGTCGAGGTAGCACCCTGCGCCTGCGAGAACTGGTCGTCGGAGAGCTTTCCTTCGGCGTAGTCCGAGGTTTGTTGGACTGTGTCCGCTATGGTGAGGCTTGCGACGGTGTTCTTCATTTTGTCGGCGTTGTCATACACCTGGCTTGCCCAATTCTCCGTGTCTGCCACAGCCGCCTGACCGTTGCTGCTTATGGGTTGGTAGTTCATGTTGTACCCGGCGAGTGTTCCTGCCGCATCCATCGCAAGGCCGCCGCCGTCAATAACACCGGCTGCCACCTGTCCCACCATCTTGAAGGCTCCAACATTCGCCTGCCCATAAGCACGAGCGGCGCCGGAAACAAACGCGCCTCCAATCTGCATCATTTCACCGAATGTGTACAACCCACTCGGATCCCTGAACAGGAACGGATTTCCCTTGACGTAGAGGTAGAGGCTGAGCCCATCGACATATCCCGCCGGATCTCTGGTGATCCAACGCCCACCCACCGGATCAAACCACCGGTTGCGGCTGAGCCACAACCCCGTCGCCGGGTCGTACCAATATCCGTTCCAGCCCGGACCCCACTCGAGCGCACCAGCCGCGGCGTTTCCGCTTACCAGTGCATCTGGCTCCGGGACAAGCTGGTTGTAGCCGACGGCGAAGATTTGGAAGTCCGCGTCATCGACGTACCAATCGCCATTCAGATCTGCTGGACATCCCCATGTTGGCGGGTTGCCGCCCGGGCCCCCGTTGTGATCCGGCATCGACGCGTCCGTGCAGTCCTGCACGCCGTATGCCAGGTTGAAGATCTCGAAGTCCGCGTTATCACAGAAGCCGTCGCCGTTGAAATCTCCGGGCAGGCAGCGTGTCATTCGGCCGAACGAATCGAAGATGCGGGATTCGCGCATGCCGCCAGACGGACTGACGAACGCGGCAATGGAGAGATTCGCATCGGTGAGCGCGTAGACCGAGTTCGCGGAGGTCCACGACGTCACCGGATCATTCGTCACGCCGCTCGAGTTGGTCAACGCCCTTGTCCGCGTGAGCAACAGCTCGTCCTTGTCACGGACTCCCCAGAAGAACTGCGTCTCTGAATCCGGGGTAAACGAACTCAGGCCTCCGGTCGTCGGTGCGTGCCGGTCCTCCAGCACGTTCAACACCTGCCAGTCGCTGCTGAAGAAGAACACTCGGGCCCGCGTATATCCGGGTATTTCGTCGCCAGCATCTCCCATCCACCGCACCCGCTCGACCGTTCGCCAGTTCAGCGCGTTGTAGCTATACAACGCAACCGGCGTGGGTGCGACTGATCCGCCGGGGCCACGCTCGACCCGCACCAAACGGTTCCAGGCGTCGTATGCAAACTTGCGTGTCGCTTGTGCGTCCCCGTCGATTGTCTCAGAGAGCAGATTTCCGTTCTTGTCATATGCACGCAGATACTTTGGCGTGCCGCTTTCGGCGGTCGTCGCTCCCAGGCTCGTCAACTGATTCTGAGCATCATGAGTTCTGGTTGACGTTTCCGCCGCGGCGAATGTCCCGTCGCCGTTGAAATCGCTCGCCACGCTCTTCCAGTTCCCGAGCAGATCAAGCGACCACGAACGCGATTCGGCCGCCGACCCGACGCCCGCCGTGAACCCGAGCACGCCATACGTCCAACTGAACTTGCCCGTCTCTTCCTTTGTCAGCCTTCGAAGATTGTCATACGTGTACTTGCGATCGGGCACCGCACCCGCGACGCGCGGCCGCAGATCGTCATCGCTCAAACGATCCGAGCTCGCCGAGTACGAGTATCCGTGCTGCCAGAGCGGCCGCACGGGAGACGCGGCCACCGTCGCGTCCTGCATCCAGCCCTTGCTCCCCGCACCGCTCGCGGGGGTCGCGTTCGCAGTGGTCGGCGCCAAAGTCGGCGTCGCCGCCCAGACCTGGTGCTTTAGGCGGCCGAAACGGTCCCAGCCGTCGTAGATTCCCGCTTTAGTCTTTCCCGTTGTTGAACGGACCCGATCCAAGTAGACCTGCGGCACGTCCAGTGACATGCTCGCCGTGCGGCTCATGCCCAAACGCTGCACATTGGCCAGCAGCTTGACACCGGATGGATTGAGTGATGTGGCCGTTACCGTGCCGACATCCGCTCCGGACTGCCGCAGCGCCAGCAGCGTCGGTTGTGCAATTGCGAAGCGGTGATAGGCGTCGGTGGCAGCGCTGCTCAGACTCCCGACATGGTCCGCGTCCGCGTAATAGCGAATCTCTGTGTCGTCCGTGGAAGAACTCGGTGTTCCATCGGGGTAGGAGATGCCTCGCACGCCGCGCCAGTTGTTGATGTACGCGCCACTGACTCCCGATGGACTTGCCAACCACGGTTCTGATCTCAAGTCGTACTGAACGACTCGTTCGCCGCCGAGAGGGCTGGCGCCCGCATAACCGGCAACTTGCTTAAGAGCTTTGACGCCGCCGAGCAGGTCGTACTCGTATGTGACCTTGTTCAGTGTCGCACTTGCCGCGTTCAGCATCTCCGTCGTTGACACACGACCGCTCGTATCATAAGCGTTGCGAATGGCCGCGGCGGTCGAATCAACGAGACTGCCGCTTGCAAGGGGCAACTGAACTGCGTCTGTCAGGAGGCGCCCCTGCGAGTCGCGCGTGAAAAGGCGCGTCGTCGCGTTCTGATCAATCACCGCGGTTTGCTCGCCTGCCTGGTTGTATCTATAGCGGATGCGCTGGTCGTCAGCTATGGACGCAAGACCCGTTGCCGGATCTGGGTAGCGGATCTCGTAGAGCAGATTCGATGATCCATACCCGGCGCTCGCGAACGAACCGGAAGTGTCGTCAATGCGGTAGATGAACCGCGTGAATTGCTTGGCAACGGCTTCGCCGCGTTGGAACCCCACGCGTAGCGTCGTGTTACCTAGACCATCCAGGGTGCTTGTCGTTACGCGGTACTCGTCTGCGCCGAGCGTGATATACCCCGAGAAATTTGCCCAGTTAACGTCCCAATGTTCGGGCTCGGCTCCCGACGCCGCGACCAGATCAGGAAAAACCAAATAGTTACCGGAGCCCATTGAGCGACTCGAGCGGAGATTTTCAATCGAGCCCACGGCACGGCCCAGTCCGTCGTAGAGCGTGCGCGTGATTCGGCCGCTCGCGTCGATTGAATCTTGCGGCAGCCCCATCACGTTGTACGACTGGCGCGTAATGAGCACGCCCGGATTCGCCGAGAGGAACTCGCTCGGAACCGGGGGAATATTGGGGGAGTAGGAATCAATGTGCCACGACGCGTTCAGCGTCAGCGGCATCGGAATGATCTCGGGAACGGTAGCGTCCGCGCTCAGCGGCTGCGAGAAATCATCGATGGTCTGATCGCTCGTGTCGCGCGATTTGGTCCCGTGTCCGTAGTCAACTACTGCAATCGAGCGACCCGCGGGATCGTACACATTACCGATAATCGATTGTACGGTCGGCAGCGATGTATTGGGAGAAGATGCGATCGATTGCTTCTGGCTAACCAGGGATGTGCCGCGGTGATAGGAATAGAAGCTTCGTTGCAGCGCCGGCTGCGAGGGCGCCGGGATCGACTGAAAGTTCGCCGCGATCAATTCCGGCCAGCGCGATGTTTCCATTAGAACCCGGTTGTGGAGGTCGCGCCAGTAAACCGTCATCGGGGATGAGGGAGAACGCTGAACCTGCACATTGCCGGCGGAATCAAACCACCGATCCGTCCGGAGCACGCCTTGAGCCCAATTGCCGGGTTCGATTGCGCTCTCCATGCGATACACCAACCCGCGATGTGCTGAGTAATGAGTCTTCTCATGGCTGTTCAAGTGACCGAGCCCATCTAGCCCGTTCGTTAGCGCACCGGAAACTGTTCCGATGGCGGTTAAAACATCAGCTGCTGACAGCTCACTTGATGCCGTTCCAGACTCGATCGCGCGCCCCGCAAGATCCGTGACGGTCAACTTCCACGGCCCCGCCGGCGCGTTGATCGCGGAGAGTGACTCGACCGCAACATCCGCCACGGGACGGGAAAGATTGTCGTACAACGTCCGTCGCACCCGATCAGGTTGCCCGGCACCGACAGATTGAACGGTGAAATTCAGTAAACCGTCTCCGCCTTTCACGGTGGCGGAAAGCGAATAGTCGTAAAGCATCCGGACTCTGGAATATGTTGCCCCGCTCGACATCGCGCTCTCATTCGCGCCGGTGCGCGTTTCGATTGCCCGATCCATCGCGTCATAGTCCGTCTCGGTAATGCCACCGTTCTCATCAATTGTCCGACGCACACGGCCCAGCGCATCGCGTTCCACCGAACTGGTGAAAAACTTGTTCGCCATCGCCCATTGCGGCACCGGATACCACCACCTACGAGTAGCGGAGACTTTTCCGGAAAGATCCAGCGAATACTCGGTTCGCCCAAGATCTTGCCCACTCCCTTCGATGTAGTTGGATTCTCGTGTCTCTTCGCACACGACGTTCATGGCCGAGTCGAGATATGTATGTACGACAGGGCCGAGCCAAAAAACTTGAGCGGCCGACGGCGTTGCAAAGAAACTTGTTGCAGCAGGAGAAGCAAAGAAGCCGGTGCTCCGGGTTTCTACATAAGTCTTCCATCGGAATGGAGAATACTCTTGACTCCACCGTAGAAAAAAAGGATCAAGGCCGTACTTTGTATCCGTGACGTGTCCGCCCGGCTGAAGTACCAGCACCTCGCTGTCGGAAGCATTGCTCGTCCGTGCGTTGGGTATGTCAACGCTTCGCCGGCGTTCTCGACCCATGATGTCAACGATCGACACGGTTATGAACGAATCAACTTCCGTGTTGTGCCATATCTTTTCCGGGCCAAAGGTCAGCGCGCGGCCGTGCGGGCCGTTTGACATGGCGTTCGGTTGTCCGGAAATTGTCACAGACGTGGCGACGTGATTCACTCGCATGACTTCCGCGCCCGTTGCTTCGTCGTGGAACAGAATGTCGAGTCGCCCATTTGACTGACGTTGCCAAACCTGATTGCCAATCGTGCTGTAGCCTTGGATAGAAAAAACTTCGTTTGTATCTCCGTTCTGAGCAGCCCCGTCTCCATCAGTCTGAGTTTTGGCTGTCGCGATCCTCGCGAGTACCGCGCCCGCCGACGAAGAGCCGAACGGACTGATTGTCCCGTAAAATGCTTCCAGCTGATATGAGTTTTCCGTCTCGACCGTTGGGCTTGCGGCAACTCCTGTCAGTCGACGTTGCACCGTCGCAAGATCCGGACGCCAGCTCGAGAAGGGAAGAAACGCCTTCTGCTCCGTCACAGTCACTTGCAAAGCTGATCGGGTGCTGCGCTGAGCGATGTCAAGACTTGCCATCCGCCCAAACGTATTGCCGAACCAACTTTGCGCGCCTGAATCCAGCGCGGAAGCTTCGCTCAAAATATCTCGATACGTCGTCAACTCCGCCATCCCGCCTAATTCTGCCTTATACGCGATGCGCGAATAGCCCGGTATCTCGGTGACTTCGACGAGAGTTGAACTCGTCAGGAAATTGAGCGTGTCTGCGGTCATGTTTGCCGGATTGACCGCAAAGTCCCCGCTCCCTGACGGCAACGTCGGCAATGGGATACTGCTTACTCCGCTTAACATGGACGACGACATTCGGCGCTCAGTAGCGCGATTTTGCGCGTCGTACTCGTAACCTGTCACCCACACATGCTTAATCGTGGCCGCCTCGGCGCCGTTGTCGTTATATTCAAAGGTTGCCTCCGCCGTCGTAAACGGCGACCAATCCAGCGTGACCCACCCGGCCTGCGTTCCTCCCGGGAATTCTTCAACGCGATGTATGATCCGCTGTTCATTTCGGTAAATGTGCGTCCTCAAAGGCGGCCCGCTCACCGGAATTCCGTCGCGATCGCACGCCCGCTCATGAACAATCCGCGCGAAATTCTGCAGCAACACCGTCATCCCACCCGGGAAGACGATTTTGTTCGGCGTGTCCGAAACCGAAACTCCGTAATCCTCCCGCATCGACGAGCCGCATCCGCACCCGCCGCGCACCAATTGATACTTCAGCGTCTTGTTCGAGTCATAGTGCATCCACTTGCCCGCCAGTTGCTTAGGCGTCCACTGGCTCGAGTCTTGCATGACGATGACGTCCCCGCTGGCGGAGTCATCCAGTTGCAGCATCTCGTACGCCGCAGCTTGAACAAAGTTGCCTTCTCCTGCCAGCGCGCCGAGACTGCCTGATGGCTGGAGATCGGTCGTCGCGTTTTCTGCAATGTACTCGAACTGCTCCGGATAGAAAATGGCTTTCAGGCCGATCAGGCTGTTGCTTGCTGCATCGAGAGCATACCGGTATTGTGAAAACCGGTTGTGAATCTCCGGACCATTTGTAGCAAGCGATTCACCATTGATCGAAGCGTTCAACAGCGTGCGTCTCGTCGCCATAGCCAGGCAACGGGACGTTCCGATGTATCGTAAGGCATCACGATTTGCTTGCGTGTTGCCGCCAGGCGCAATATCCAGAAGATCCTGAACGTATGTGTATACGACGGAGTCGGTTACGCACTCTTCGACAGCCGATTCGCTTGTCAAAGCAAATCGCACTACGTTGACGCGGCGAAGCATGTCCGTGCGCCAGTAGTAGGTGCCGTTGTATGTGTATCCCCAATCCCACTCAAAATCGAGTCGAGCCCGCATTCCGGCGTCGCCGAAGTAGGTTCCATGCAGGAACACGTGACGCAGGCGTGGCGCGGGCGTCTGTAGAAGCATCTGCGTCACTGGATCGCGCCGAGACTCTACGGCTTCGTCATAGTCATACGTCCAAACGTTTCCAAAAGAATCAAACTGCTGCGCAATCATTCCGTCAAGCCGTTGATATTTGTCGTTCTGCGCCGTCGTGAGCGATGTCGAACTCCAGCCCTTCGTCCGGAAGTAGACAGTCGAAGCGCTGCCGAATGTGACTTGGCGAAAGACAGGCATCGATGTCGGCTCACCGCTCGCGCCGGTCGGGATCGGAAAGTTGTCAATTTCTTCGATAAATGTCGAACCCGGACCCACCGGCAGAAAGAACTTCCCCGTGCCCGCCAATCCGCCGGTTCGATCGTTCTGAAATATGCTCGTGTCTCGTTGCGGAATCGCGTACACGCTGATGTATGCAACGGAGCGAGTCTGCGCCGGATTGCCATTTGCGTCGCGGACGATGTCCGCTTTGTAAACGTACGAATCCACCGAGAGATTCCATCCGAGTCCTGCAGTGTGACCCATCATCGGTGCAGCAGGCGAAAAGCATCGCCTTAATTCGAAGTTCTGCCCCGGCAGCGCCACCACCAGATCTACCTCGTCGTTGATCTTCGCGCCGGTGGCAATCACGGTCGGATTGCAGGTAGTACCTGCAGCGCCCGCCCAAGGCTCATGTTCCGCGTCATGCGGCTGCGACGAGGGCGCACCTCCGCCTTGTGCCCCACCCCCTCCTCCGCCCGGATTGATCGGAACGACATTCGGTCCGGGAGGATCGCCGTTGGGAACATAATCATCAGGAAATGGAGCTTCCGGATCACCCGTGAATACCACCGTGCCGTCAGGTCTTCTCCAGACACACTTGGTGACGCCGCCTGAGGAAAAACATTCTGGTTTCAATCCGGCGTTTGTGTATTTATCGCGTTGTTTGTCAAATTCAGCGCGCTCCTCGGCTGTCGGAGGGCGGTCGTTTGGCAGGCACGTGACCAAGGGGCCCGACGGCGGCAAGGAGGGGGCAGTTGGCGAAAGAAGCTGCGGACTGACCACGCCCGGGTTGCAGGGCGGATCCAGCCGTAGCCCGGCCGCGAAACTGGCCATCGTCAAGCCGTACGCACCCAAGGCGCAGATACGAGTCAGTAAACCGGAATTGCGCTTCATCATTCACTCCTGCGAACGAAGTCCCTGCCGAATCGTGTTCGTTCGACTGCCCAAAAGTGAAGTCGCTTCAATTACTTCCACTCTCGATCTGAATTCATTGACAGCAGTCTGAGTTGCTGGTGACGCTTGTTCGCCCGATCGAGCTGCTGCCCGCAGCGCACCAAGATTGGTTTCAAGCTGCTTCCATTCCTCGGGCTGGAGGGCCAGAACGCGAAACTCCGGATCGACGTCGTACTTTGCCGCCTCGATCCAGCGCCGCAAAAGCAACTGCGTGTTCTCGCCGAACAGCTCCAGAAAAGCTGACCGCAAAGAGCCCACTCGTGCCGAAAGCTCGGACTGAATTTCAGAAACCGATGGAGCGTTTGCTTCGGTTGTAACTCGAGCCGCGATTTTCTTAGTCAAGTCCTGGCGAAGCCGCTGAACTGTGGCGAATTCCGCACTCTGAGCGGCAAAGAACCCGCGGGCCTGTTGCAGCTCATCGTCAGAAACTCCGGCTACCGCGAGAGCCTCAGCAGAAAAGCCAACCAGCGAAAGAGCTTGCATCGAACTCAGAGCCGATGGAGAACTCGCCGGCGGGCTCCCGTGCGCTCGCGTGGCGGCCGATATGGCACACAGCCACCCGATTGCGAGAGCCATCGTAAACATCGAAACCGCGCGCTGCATTCATATCTCCGTTCGTAAATTGTCTAGGACTGTTCATGGTGTCAACAAGGCCGCTCTCCCAACTCAACTTTGCGAACGCAGGCGCGCGCAGCGACTGCGTCGCGAGTATTCGGTTCATTCGTTGACGACTGTGAGGCTCGGTGCTTTCCAAGTGCCAAGGCGGCGCTCGCCTCTGGAGCAAGCGCGGGCAGGCGCGAGTTGACAATGGGTATCGTTTCTGCCGGTGTTGGTTCCGCACCAAGTTCTTGCGATGTCCGCCCGAGCGAACTCAAACGCGAGAACGAAACGGCCGCGACACCGTGTTGTTGGCTTGAGGCGGGAGGAGCGGAAGCGACTGCGATGTACATCGCGACGAACATGCGGGCGTGCGCGGTACATCCGAGTGCAGTGAACAGACGAGGCGCGGCAAAGCGAGAAAGCGAGATGGTGCTCATGAGTGCATAGAGATATCCAGCTGTGCAATGGCTGTCAACCGCACGTCAGCGCGCATGGCCACAACTGACAAGTTATCCACAATGGAAACCACAAAAGTGTGGATGGCTACACAAAAACCACAAAGTTGTGGAATTGCACAAGTTCGATTCAGTCTGTATCATGCGTCACAATGCAGACCGTGCCCTTCAAGAAGTGGCCGATAAATACCGCTGGCAAGTTCCATGAGCGACGCATCGTCGCGGAGCGCGATGTGTGTCGTTTGCAATATATTTCAAAGCTTCGACTTGCAGTTTTCACGTTCGGGGTGTGGGCAGTGCTTGCGTGTCCTGCCGAACGAAGCGCGATCGGTACCTGGCTCGATGGAGACGCTCGCGCTAATCGCTCCATCACCCTCCCCGATCATGTCGACCTCACAGGTCTCGTCCTGCTCACTGCTGACACTCTCAAGCTTCCGCTTGAATATGACCCGAATTTATTGAAAGCTTCGGCAGCGCAGGCCAATGCTACATCGGTGACGATTCGTGGCGCTGGCGAACTGACGCCAGACGATTTGTGGGCGCTGACGAATCAAGTTCTTGCGGCACGGGGGCTCGCGCTTGTTCGGTCGCCTGGGGCGAAGGTGATTAGCTTGGTGAAGTTGAGCGATGCGCCGGCCGCGGCGGGGATGGCGATGCAAGCTGGCGAAACCGATGGCGAGGCGCCGTTGCGGAGCGGTTTTGTGCATTCGGTTGTGCGGCCCAAGTATCGCTCGGCAAAGGAACTAACAGAGGTGATCAAGCCGTTCTTAACAAAGGGGGCGGGGAATGCCGCGGCGCTAGGCGATTCCGGACTACTTGTAATTAGCGACCTTGTGCCTCGAGTTGAGGAAGCTCGACGGCTGCTGGAGCAAGTTGATACAGAACGCGAGAACATAACGCCAGTTACGATTGAGTCGAAGAATGTTGCGGCCTCCTCACTTGTGGCCGCCGTGATGCAATTTGCGGCAAAGCGGGATGCCATTTCGGGCGACAAGCTCAAAGGGGACGTGGTCGCGGCGCCGGACGGGCGCGCGCTCTTGCTGCTTGCTCCGGCCGACAGTGTGGCGGCTTGGCGGAATCTGATCGCAACATTGGATCAGCGTGAAGAAGTGTGGACGAGGGAATACACACCGCATGTCTTTGGTGCGAAGGAAGTCGCTGGACTCATTGAACAGACGATTCGCGAGCGTGGCAACGGCGGTGCGCCGAACGGTGCCGCGGCGGGCGGTCCGGCCGCGAGTAACGACGATCGCTTCCGCGTTGTGATTGACGATTTAACCGGAACGCTGATTGTCACTGCTACGCCAACTCAGCACGAGCGGATCGCTGCGCTGGTGCAAAGGCTGGACACCACGCCTCAGTCGGCGGCGCGGCCGATGCGGGCATTTCCGATCAGAAATCGGCCGGTGAAGGAAGTGATGGAGACGCTGCAGGCCTTAGCAACGGGAGGGGTCTTCGACGGCGGAGCGTCCGCCGACTCGTCATCTTCAAGCGGGAGCCAAAGTACAATCGTTGAAGCCGGCGCGCAGCGGACGGCTCGGCCCGATGCGCCGTCGGACGGAAGTGTCACGCCGATGGTGGTTCCGGCGCCGACAACGACTTATTCAAACCGCAGGAGCGATACTGACTCGCCGCGGCAGCCCGCGTCGAGATTGGGGCGGGCGGGAGGGTCGAATGGTTCCCTGATCCCCGGCCTGTGGCTGACTGCGGATGCGGGCACAAACACGCTGATTGCCATTGCAGAACCTCGCCTGCTCGCGCAGCTGGAGTTGCTGATTAAGCAGCTTGATGTGCGTCAGCCGCAGGTGATGTTGGAGGTGTTCCTCGTCAGTCTCAGTGAGCAGGACGCCATGAGCCTTGGCGTCGAACTGGAAAAGCTCGGAGAGTTTGGCGGAAATCTGTATCAGCTCAGTTCGCTCTTTGGTCTAAGAGGTGGAACATCTGGCAATGGCACGCCGACTGCAAGCCAGGGATTTACCGGCGCGATTCTGAATCCGGGTGACTTCAGCGCGTTGATCAAGGCGCTCGAGACGATTTCGAATGGGTCTACCCGCAGCTTGCCGCGGGTGCTTGTCAACAACAATCAACCAGCGGTTTTCAATTCGGTTCTTCAGCAGCCGTACACCATCAGTAATACAACGAGCGGCGCTGGCACGACCACAAGCTTCGGCGGCACACAGGACGCGGGAACGACGATCAGTGTTCGCCCGCAAATTGCTGAAGCGGATCACCTTGTGCTGGAGTATTCGCTCTCGCTCAGCTCGTTTGTCGGCGCGCCCCCGGCAAACGGATTACCCCCGCCACGGCAACAGAACAACGTGAGCAGCAATGCCACCATTCCAGACGGGCACACGGTTGTTGTCGGCGGGATTGAACTCGTGAGCGACGGGCGCAACACGAGCCAGGTGCCGTATATCGGTGACGTGCCACTTCTGGGCGAGTTGTTCAAAACGCGCGACAACAGCAAGTCGCGGCAGCGTTTCTATGTGTTCATTCGGGCTGCAGTCCTTCGCGATCAACAACTCAACGACCTCAAGTATCTGACGGACGCTGCAATCCGAGCGAATGGTTTGCAGCAGGTGGGCGTCACCGATGGGTTCCCGCAGATGCATGTTCGCTTGGTTCGGTAACCGGGGAAATATTTGCCATTGGAGGCTGACGAAAAGGCTGGAGTGTCGATGAACGCGCCACGCGCGCGCCAGGTGGTGACTCGGGATGAACTTGCGAGCGGGCGTCCGACGGCTGAGTTTCTGTCGCTGATTCCGCGGGAGTTTGCGCGGCGTCGGCTCTTGTGCAGTGTTGGCATCAGCGAATCGGGTCATGAGCGGTTGCTCGTATCGTCGCGGACGACGCCTTCGGCCATTGTGAACGTCGCGATCCGCATCGGCCGCCAAGTCGATCAGCACGCTGCCGATTGCGGCGACGAAGAAGTTGCACGATACATCGATCGCGTCTATGACCAGGCGGAGCGTGAACAACAGCAGGCCGAAGCCATTCCTGCGACCGGGATGTCGACGGGACCGGTCCATCGCATCGAGGAGCCGCTGCAGGGCGAGACTGTGGAGGGTGCGCTGCGGGAAGCGTTGAGTGCCGCGAGCCTCGACCGCGACCTCCTGCATATCGAAGGAAAGGGGCCCGTGGTGCGTCTTGTTGATGCGATGCTGTTCGAGGCGCTTGGGATGGACGCAAGCGATATTCACATACAGCCGCTGGCGACGCGAACGTTGGTGCGGTATCGCGTGGACGGCGTGCTGGTTGCCGCGCGAGATCTCCCTCACACACTGGCCAATTCGATCGTGAGCCGTATCAAGGTGATGGCGCAGATGGACGTGGCGGAGCGGAACGCGCCGCAGGATGGGCGTGCCACGGTAACCACCGGCAGGCCCGGCCCGAGTGGTGCTGGCACGCGTGTCGGGCGGGCGATCGACTTACGCATGAGCACGCTGCCGACTAACTACGGCGAGCGCGCGGTGATTCGACTGCTGGATAATTCGTTTGCGGATTCGGATCACGATGCGGGGGGCAATTGTGTGTTTGCTGCTCTGGGAATGCCCGCAAACGTTCGGACTTTGCTTCTCGACAAGTCCTCGCGAAGCCATGGCATTGTGCTCGTCACGGGGCCGACCGGATCGGGAAAGACCACCACCCTTTACACGCTGCTTCGCGAGATCGCGCGCACCGGAACGTCCGGACGCGGCAACGACCTCAATCTGATGACGATCGAAGACCCGATTGAGTACGACCTTTCCGCGACGGGAATGGCGATCAGCCAGTCTCAGATCAATCTCCGAAAAGGCATTTCATTTGCGACGGGGCTCCGCCACATCCTGCGTCAGGATCCGGATGTTGTCATGGTCGGCGAGATCCGCGACACTGAGACGGCGCGGATTGCGCTCCAGGCGAGTTTGACGGGACACATGGTCTTCTCGACTCTGCACACCAACGACGCCTCAAGCGCGATTACGCGACTTGTGGATCTGGGTGCCGAGCCGTTTCTGGTTGCGGCGGCGCTCTCGGCGGTGATGGCGCAGCGGCTGGTGCGCCGCGTGCACGCTGAGTGTTCGGGCGCGGGGTGTGCAGAATGCTTGAACGCGGGGTATAAGGGACGCGTCGGAGTCTTCGAGTTTCTTGCGCTCGATGAGCCGCTCCGGCAGGCGGTGGCGCGCGGGGCGAAGCTGGACGAAGTGCGCGAGCATGCGCGCCGGCGCGGGATGAGGACGCTTTGGGATGAGGGGCAGCGGCTGATCGAAAGCAGAATCACCGACGAACGCGAGGTCCGGCGCGTGCTGCAGGGCATGGCGGACGAAGAAACCGAGGAATTGCAGGGGGCGGGCAATGTCTCGTAGTCGTCTATCTCACTGCCAAGACCCGCTGGCGCGACCGCGTGCTCGCATGCGACTCGTGCATGTCGGTGGCGGGGCCCTGTTGTTATTTTCGTTGGTGTGGTGCATGTTGGGCGGCCCGTGGTCGCCTGACGGAAGTCGAGAGAAGTTGAGAATGGCCGCGAGTGCTGGCCCTGCGGCCGAATCGCAAGCGAAGAAGCCGAAGGACAATTCGCGGGGCGCGAGAGTCAGCTCCTCCGAGGAAGGGCTCGACCTGGCTTTGTTCAATGCTCCGTTGTGGGTTGCGCCGCCCAAGCCTGCCGAACCGGAGATGCCGCCGCCTCCAATCGTGCCGCCTCCTCTGCGGCTGCAATTGGTCGGAGTCGAGTTAGATCAAACGCGACCGCGTGCGTTGTTGTTCGATCCGGATGCGGCAGCGATTGTGCACGTGGCGGTTGGCGAAGTTGCGAAAGGGTTTGTGGTCCGGAGCATCGATGACGCTGCAGTCGTGCTGGAGTCGGCAGATCGGCGATTTTCTCACCGGCTGGAAATCAGGCAAAGGGTCTCGCTCGCTCCCGGTTCGAATGCGCTCGTGAAGGGAAGGGAATCGCCGTGAGCAAGCCAGCCGTTCCAGTTTCGAGCGCCGCGCCTGTCGCGAGTGAGGCAGCCATCGATGGTTGCGCCGCGGCAGATGGGAGCGATCTCCGGCTCGGCTGGACGGAGTTCTATTGGGGGATCATCGAGCAGGGGAGCGGGGCTTCCCGCCGCGCGGCGCGCGAGGCGGAATGGCTGGATGCGCTGCAGGCGGAGCTTCCGATTCCTGTGGATGAACTCGAAGTTGCTTGGACGCATATCGATGATGGGCGCGTGCTGGCGTGTGCGATGCCCGTTGCCTCGCTGAGGGAATTGCTCGACGCCGAAATGCGGCGGACGCACTCTGGGTCGGCGCGAATGTGCGGTTTGCTCACGCTGGGACCTGCGGACCTGCCTCCAATTTTGCGAGACGCAGCGCCGGATATTGACGTTTCGTCCATTAACTTTCTGACCGGTTCCTACACCCCGGCGTGTATTCAATCACTGCGGGCGCGCGCGCGCAGATTGGGCATGTTCTACGTGACCGCGGCGATTTCACTGATTGGAGTCGGAGTTCGATGGCGAGCACTCGAAGCCGCTCGCGAACACGAGTCGATCGATGTTCAAACTCGCGAGGTCCTGGCCGAAGCCGGGTTCGAGAATCGGGACAAGGCAATCGGCACGCGAGAGTTGCTTGAAACAACGTCTGTCGTGCGGCGTGCTCGCGGGCCCGAGGCCGCGTCGGCCGCCCTTGGTGATGCATCAATATCGCTCACGACTCTGCTGCGCAATTGGCCTGCGGGGGTTGACGCTCAAACCAGCCATCTATCGATCACCGATCGTGCCGCGAGCTTGAGTATTCAACTCGCCGACGAATCGCAAGCGCAAGCAGTCGGAACGGCGCTCGCTCGCTGCGAAGGCTGGATGCTGTTGCCGCCGCGCACGCAACGGAGTGGGGGCGGTTCGGGCGTGCAGCTCTTTGCGACGCTTAAGAAAAGTTCAGGGGCGGAGGGCAACCGATGAAGCGAGTGATCGACGTCAGTCTCGTCGTGTTCTTCGTCGCTGCTCTTGTCTGGTGTACACGCCAAATTGCCTTCTGGCGTGCGGGCGTGGCACGGGCCGCCGACGCTCGCATGGAATGGACTCGGGTCTCCGGCGCCGCGGCGGAGTTGTCCATGTGGCGGGCCAAGCCGGCGCTTGTTTCTGAATCGCACACACCATCGCAGCTTCTTTTAGCCATGGTTTCAGATGCTGGAGCGAGCACCGGCATCTCCGCCTCCGCGATCAAGAGCGTCGAGGGCGAGCGAGACCGTCCGGTGGCGGGAGCACCGCCGGCATTCAAGCAACAGAGTCTTCGTGTGCAGTTCGAGTCGGTCCCGTTGCCCGACCTAGGGCGCTTTCTGCAACGGTGGCGAGCGACCAACCCCACTTGGCCCGCGACCAGCATTGATTTGTCCCCCGCGAATTCCGGTCGTCCCGACCCGATCGTGAAATGGAATTCTCGTCTTGTGTTCGAAAATGTGTACCTGTCAAAGTAAGCCGTTCACGGCCTGTCCGGAGCCTGCATGAATCCCTACGTGCTTTCAATACTCTTCGCCACGTCTCTGCTGTTCGTTGGCTGCGCTTCGAATCACGCGCGCGGACCTTATCAACCGGGCGACGAGACGAATCGCGACACGGCTCGGGCGACCAAGCTCAACGAACAGGCGATGCCGTACATGGATAAGGGTGACGTCGCATCGCTCGCGCAGGCAGAAAAACTCTTGCGTGAATCGCTGACCGCCGATCTCTTTTATGGACCGGCGCACAACAACCTTGGCGTTGTGCTTCTCTCGCGCGGGGAACTCTTTGGCGCCGCCCAGGAATTCGAGTGGGGCCGGAAGTTGATGCCGGGGCATCCCGACCCCCGCATCAACCTCGCGCTCACATTGGAAACCGCCGGCCGAAACAGCGATGCGATGGATGCGTATCTCACGGCCATTGAGGTCTATCCCGATCACATCGCGGCCATACAGGGCCTCGCGCGACTTTCGATCAAGTCCGGGAAGCGGGACGAACGCACGCCGGGTTGGCTGCGTGATATTGCTATGCGGGGCGAAACCCAGCAATGGCGTGAATGGGCACGTTCGGAACTTTCGCGCACCCCTTAAGCCGCCTGAGCTTGCTCCGGCGGTTTAAAAAATCTGCGGCTCGTCCCCTCTGTTTGCGTACAGTACGGTACAGGGGAACGGCGGCACCGAATCCGGCGGTGTGTGCGTCGATCGCCGCAGGCGGCGGGGAATGGAGAATTGCGAATGAGAGTGCTTGTCATTGAAGACAACCCCAAGATGGCAAGGGGAATCCGGACCGGGCTGGACGAAGCCGGCTTCGCGACGGAAGTCTCGCACAGCGGGGCCGAGGGCGAAGATCTTGCGGCGGGTGAGCCGTTTGATGCGATCGTGCTCGATCTCATGCTCCCCGATCGGGACGGTGTTGATGTCTGCCGCAACCTTCGCCGGCGCAAAATCGCGACGCCGATCCTTATGTTGACGGCCCTCTCGGCCACCGAAGACAAAGTCCAGGGGCTCGATTCGGGCGCCGACGACTACCTCACCAAGCCGTTCAAGTTTGAAGAACTGGTCGCGCGGCTGCGGGCGCTGCTCCGCCGCGGGCAGGCGACCGAGGGAAAGACGCTCCGCTGCGATGATCTCGAACTGGACCTCTACTCACGGCGCGCCGTGCGTGCGGGCGAACACTGGGATCTGCCCTCGCGCGAGTTCACGCTGCTCGAATATCTGATGCGCAACCAGAACCGCGTGCTCAGCCGCGTGCAGATCGGCGAGCACGTGTGGGAACTGAACTTCGAACCGACGAGCAACGTGATCGACGTCTATATCTCAACGTTGCGGAAGAAGATTGATCGCCCCGGCCTCAAGCCGCTGATCCACACGATCAAGAACGCCGGCTACCGATTCGGGATCATGGATTAGATCCATGCCTTCCTCCGGTTCCGGCACCAACTCCCGGCCATCCCCATCTCGCTTCGGCGGCAAGAAACCCGGGCCGGAGCAGGACCAGCGTCAGCTCCCGCTGCGCGTGCGGCTGATGCTGTGGATGCTCGCGATCTTTCTGATCGTGCAGCTTTCGATCGCGTTCGTCTTCCGGCTGTATCTCGCCCGGGCGATCGAAGACTTTTTCGCGGAGCGCGCGGTCGAACGCGTGCAGATGATCGCAGAGGCGATCCGCCCCGATCTTCCGTTTGTGACCGACCGTCGGCTGAGCTCTCTTGCGACGACTCGGTTCAGGTTTCATATCGGAGAGGAAATCAAGATCGACGTGCTCGACTCGAGCGGCACGCCGATCGCGACCAACGCGATCCCCGCCGTTGTGCTCGATTCCGCGACGTTTCTGCGCGCCGACGACATGGAAACCGCGTTCAGCTATCGCAGCCACATCCGGCCGGCGGATCGGAACATGACGCCGGATCGGATCGCGGTCGCCCGCATCGTCGCGCCCGACAAGCAGGAGTTCTTTGTCGTCCTGACCATCAGCGATTCGAGCGCGACGACCATGCAGGATCTCACGACGCGGATGATCATGGCGACTATCCCCGTCGGGATTCTGCCGATCGCCCTGAGCGCGTATCTGATCGCCGGCTTTGCGGTGCGGCCGCTCGCTGATATTCGCGACCTTGCCCAGCGTCTTTCGCCCGAGTCAATCGACCAGTCGATCGAGAACGCGCCCGCGGCATCCGAAGTCTCCGACGTCCGCAAGGAACTCGAGCGCGCCCGGCAGCGCATCGAAGCCGGGTTCGCGGCGCAGGAACGCTTCATGTCGAACGTTTCGCACGAGCTGAAGACGCCCATCGCGGTCGTGCTCACGGGCGCGCAGGCGCTGAAGGTGGATGAATCGGCCAAGCCGGTGAAAGAGTTCCTTCGCAGCATGACCGAAGAACTCGAGAAGCTCGCCCGGACGGTCGACAACTTCCTGCTGCTCACCCGCGTTCGTCATAACAAGGGCGTGATCCCGGCGCTCGAATCGTGCGCGATGCGCGACGTGCTGCTCGATTCGTACGCGAGCTGCGTCTCGATGGCAGCGCTGCACAAGGTTCGGCTCGGGCTTCGTGTCCCGGAAGGCGACGACATGGATGCGACGGTGGAAGGAAACACCGACCTGCTCCGCATCATCTTCGACAATCTGATTCGCAACGCCATCCGCTTCAGCCCCGAAGGCGAAGTTGTCGAGATCGAGGCAGCCGCCGCCGCTTCCGAAATTACTGTGTACGTGCGCGACAACGGCCCGGGCATTCCGCCCGCGCTGCTGCCGCGCGTGTTCGATCGGTTCTCGCAGGCAAAGGACGAGGAACGGCGCGGCCGGGGTCACGGCTTGGGGCTGGAGATCGCACTTGGCATCGCGGAACTGCACCGCGGCTCGATCACGGTGAAGAACCGTGATCCACGCGGATGTGAGTTCGCCGTGACGCTGCCCCGTTTGCAATCGGGGGCGTCCTCTGAATCGCAGGGCGATCCGACGAGCGAGTCATCGCCGATGAGTGATTCAAAGTCGAGTTGATGAGCGTCGATTCAAGCCGGAACCGCGGCAGGAACAAAGGACACGAGGCCGGTGAAGATCGACTTGCCGGATGCGGAATGCGTTTCGGGCTTCGCACGGATGACGAGCGTGCCTTCGCGAGCGTTCGCAATGCTGATGGGCATGTCGAGGCGGAGCTCGGCGTGCGAGGCGTTTGTGGTTCTTGCCGCCGCCTGGATGCGTTGGCAGTCGGGCCCGCTCAGGAACTCAGTCCACGAATGGGCCGATTCGGCGTCGGAATGTGGATGGCCCAGGAGCGACGAAAGGCCGACTTCCCAAATGATCTCGTTGGTTTCGACGTCCCAGCTGCATGCGGCGGCCGCGGAGGCGTCGAGAGCGCGGCGGATGCGACGGTCACGCACGGTCAGCTGGGTTGCGCGCTGTTCGAGCTTGTCCCGCTGGTCGGCGAAATTTTCGTGCGTTCGACGATGGTTTGCCGCTTGGCGAGCATCATTCGGGTCGTCGCCAGAGGCAGGTTCAGCCTCGAACGCGGACGGAAAGACGCGTGCGATCGCGAAGACCGCGATCAGCGAGATCACGGCGGTAACGACCTTGACCACGAGCAGAAAACGGAACGCCGGGTAGTAGAGCATCGCGGCGCCGACCAGGCGTGCGACGCCACAGCCGAGGAGGAAAAGCCAGATCAGCCAGATCGTGCCGCGGTTCGGCAGGCGCTTTTGCCGGTAGAGAAACAGCAGCAGGAGCGTGCAGAGCACCACGTACGCGAAGAAGATCGAGAGGTCCGACGCGAAGTGGAACCAGCCGGTGGCCGTGGACAACGCGCCGCCTCTGGTGGCAGAAGGTGCTTCCGAGGGGTCGAACAGGTGGAGTAGGTAGTCGATCATTCGAAGAGGATTCCAAAAGCAATAGCCGCGTGCTCATCCGCTTTTCATATGCACTTTAATACGCAATCCGAATCAGGAAGGTATCTTTGTACGTCCTTTCCGTCCGCTTCACAAGTCGGAATCTGCGTTTGAGGTCTTGAATATGGCGGCCGTCTCGCTGCTGTTCTTGGTGGTCGCCGTTTACTGCGGCGTGCTTGCCTTTGGAGAAGGCGGAAAAGCCGGGGTCGGAGTCCATATCGGCTTTATCATCGGCATCGTGGGCTTTGTTTCATTCACGGTTGCGATTCTCGCCAAGTGGGCGGCCAATACGCTCGACGATGTGCCGGGGCAAAAAAACCGCGAGTCGCGCTGAACGCGACTCGGCGATTGGTGTGAAATTGAAGGTTCTCGGGCTGAAACGGCACATTTCCTGCCGTTCACGCCAAGCGGTTTCACGCCATGCGCAGGCTCGGCTCGGGCATCCCGTCCTCTTCAACAGGTACCGGTTTGTGCTCGCCGGCGAGAATCGTGTAGATGCAGGGCACCACAAAGAGCGTGAAGACCGTGCTGATCGTCATGCCCGTGACAAGCACGATGCCGATGCTGTTTCGAGCCTCGGCTCCCGCGCCCGAGACGAGCACGAGCGGGAAGTGGCCAAACACCGTCGCGGCCGACGTCATCAGAATCGGACGCAGACGAGTTCCGGCGGCCTGCATCGCCGCTTCGTACTTCGATGCGCCGGTTGACTGAACGTGGTTTGCAAACTCCACGATCAGGATGCCGTTCTTTGCGACGAGTCCGACGAGCGTGATCAGGCCGACCTGTGAGTAGATATTGATCGTGGTGAAGCCAAGGAACGTGAAGATCAGCGCGCCGGTGAGCGCGAGCGGCACCGAGCCGAGCAGCACGATGAACGGATCGCGGAAACTTCCGAACTGTGCTGCCAAGACGAGATAGATAAGGCCGATCGCGAGGCCAAGTGTCGAGGCGAGCGAAGCGCCTTCCGTGCGGATCTGCCGGCTCTCGCCCGCGTAGTCGATCGCGTAGCCGGACGGCAGGATGCCCGGCTTGTCCGGGGTGCCCCTCGCGGCCAATTCGAGAGCGTGTAGAGCCTCTTCCTTGGTGACGCCGGGGGCGACGCCTCCGTAGACCTTGAAGCTGTTGCGCTGCGCAAAGCGGGTGAGAGTGCGCGGGGCCGCAGTTGTTTCCAGTTTGACAAAAGAGGAGACGGAAACAAGGCCGCCATCCGCCGCCCGCACCTTGAGATCCAGAATCGCTTCTGGAGTGCTTCTGGCCGCGTCTTCCACCTGAGGGATGACCTTGTAGCTGCGTCCCTGGTGATTAAACCGGTTTGTGTAGCCGCCCGAGAGGAGCACGCCGAGGTTGCGTCCGACGGTTGCCAGGTCGAGTCCCATATCGGCGACCTTTTCGCGGTCGATCACGATCCGCGTCTGCGGCAAGTCCACTTTGAGATCGCTGTCGGCGTAGAGGAATTTGCCGCTGCCAAACGCCGCACCGATGAGCTGGCCCGCGATCGGCGCCATCTTCTCGGCTTCGTCGGTGCTGGTGACCATCATTTCGACGTCGAACTGGCCGGCGCCGGGCAGCGGGGGAGGCAGAGCGGGGAAGGCGCGGACGCCGCTGATGGCCATCAGCTTCGGGAAGATCTCGTTGCGCATCTGCGTCGTGGACTGCTTGCGCTTATCCCAATCGACCGCCTTGATGCCGCCGAAACCGAACGTCGGCGACTGCATGACCTGGAAGAGGAACTCGCGGTTGGGGAGCTCCATGAACGCGCGGCCGACCTGATCAAAGTACTTCAGCGAATAGTCGAGCGAAGCATCAGGGGCGGCCTGCAAGACGGTGAACACAACGCCTTCGTCTTCCGTCGGAGCGAGCTCGGAGCGAGACATCATGTACAGCGGATAGCCCGCGGCGGTAATCAAGATCGCCGCGAGCACAACCGCCCACCGCATCTGGAGAACGACGGAAAGCGCCCGCTCGTAGACGCGGCGGACGGCATCGAACTGGTGATTCACGAACTTCTGGAAGCGGCCTTCCTTCGCCCCCGCAGGCACCATCCAGGCGCTCATGATCGGCGAGAGCGTGACGGCCACGATGCCCGAGATCACGACGGCCGCGGCGAGGGTGAACGCGAACTCGCGGAAGAGCATGCCGGTGAGGCCGCCCTGGAAGCCGATCGGGGCATAGACGGTCGCGAGCGTGATCGTCATTGCGACGATGGGGCCGAAAAGTTCGCGTGCGCCAAGGGTCGCCGCCTGGATGGGCGTTTTTCCCTCTCGAACGTGACGCTCGACGTTTTCGACGACGACAATGGCGTCGTCCACGACGAGGCCGACGGCGAGAACGATCGCGAGAATTGTCAATAGATTGAGAGAGAATCCCATCGCGAGCATCGCGAGGCACGCGCCGACGAGCGAGATCGGCATCGCGATCATCGGAACCAGCACGGTGCGGAGCGAGCCCATGAACAGGAAGACCACCAGCCCCACGATGAGAATCGTCTCGATCAGAGTGTGGATGATCTCCTTGATCGCGTTCTCCATGTAATAGGTGCCGTCGTACGCGAGCGTCATCGTCACGCCGGGCTGGAGATTGGGCTGCAGTTCCGCGAGTTTGGCCTTGAGCACGCGGGCCACGTCGAGCTCGTTCGCGCTCGGCAGGGGCCAAACGCTGAACCAGATTGCCGGCTCAAGGTTGAATCCGGCGCGGCCGGTGGCCTCTTCGCTTCCCAGTTCGACGCGGGCGACGTCGGAAAGGCGGACGATCGTGCCCTGGCGCTCGCGCACGATGAGCTGCTGGAACTCCTCGGCGGTGCGGAGGTCGGTGTCGGTCATCAGATCGACCTGAACTTCCTTGCCCTTGGATTTTCCGACCGTTGCAAGAAAATTGTTGCGGATGAGCGCGTCCTGCACTTCGCCGGGCGTCACGTCGAGCGCATCGAGCTTGTCCGAGTCGAGCCAGATTCGCATGGCTAACGGCAGAGGGCCTTCAAGACCCACGCGCTGCACGCCGGGAAGAGACTGCAACTCGGGTTGAAGGTCTCTGGCCATGTAGTCGTTCAGCTGGGACAACGACATATTTTTCGTCGTCATGCTGATGTAGAAGGTGGCGTAGGGCTTGTCGGTTCGCTGGATGTCGATCACGGGCGATTCGACAGCCGCTGGGAGTTCGCTGCGCACCTGATTCAATCGCGCGGAGATTTCCGCGAGCGCTGCGTTGCTGGAGTGATTGAGGCGCAGGCGCACCGTGACGGTGCTGATGCCCGATGTGCTCGACGATTCGATGTAGTCGATGCCGTCGATCGCGGACACGGCCTTCTCGATCGGCGTCGTCACGAATCCGCGCACAGTCTCGGCGCTGGCGCCGATGTACGCCGTATTGATGATGATTGCGCTCGACTCGAGGCGCGGATACTGGCGAACCGGCAGGTTGAAGATCGCCTTCCACCCGAGCGCGAGGATGATCAGGTTGATCACCATCGCCAGCACCGGCTTCTTGATGAAAATATCGGTGATCGATTTCATAGGAGTCTCTGGGCGGAGAGGTGTGTGAGAGTTGGATGAGCGTGCGATCGTCCGCGTGGCGCGAATTCCAGCGCGCCCAAGCGGAGTTATCGCTTGTTGGCGCTGGCCGCCTTTGATATGTCCGGATCTGACGACGCTACAGGAGCTGCTTTCGAGTCTGCGGGAGAACTCGGCGCTGCGCCCGGCTGAGGAGGCGCCTGCATGACCATCGCGCCCTCACGCAGTTTGAATGAACCGCCCGAGGCGATCTTTTCGCCCGGCTTCAGGCCGTTCAGAACGATCACGCTATCGCCAAGGTTCGCGCCAAGCTGGACCATCCGCTGCGTTGCGGTCATCGGGGGCGGGCCCTGCTGTGCCGGCGCGCCGGGAGGAGGCGGCGGCATCTTGCTCATGTCCATCGGCGTCAGTACAAACACATGGTCGCCGAACGCCGCGCGGCGGAGCGCCGTGCTCGGAATCGTGACGTAGTCCTGCACCGGAGCGACCGGTACTTCAACATCGATAAACATGCCGGGCTTCAGTTTGTGGCCGGGATTGGGCACACTGGAGCGCACGCGCACATTGCGCGTGACGGGATTCACCGTCGCGTCGAGGGACACCACGGTGATCTTCGCCTGATCTGTTCCGAGCAACTTCGACGAAGCGACGACCACCGTTCCGGGCGATACGCGCTGGGCGTACTCCTGCGGCACCGCGAAATCCAGATAGATTTCATCCGTCAGTTCGGTGAGATCGACAATATTTGTGCCCTCTTTCAGATACTGGCCGGGGTGAATCGTTCGCATGCCGGCGCGCGCACGGAAAGGGGCTTTCAGGGTTTTCTTTGCGATAATCGTTTCGATCTGCTCCGCACGAGCCTGCGCCTGCTCGCGTTCGGCTTTCGCCTTCGACAGCGAAGATTCGGCGCGCTTCTGCGCCGCTTCGGCGCGTTCAACTTCGCTTGTCGCTTTATCAACATCCGAAGCCGAAACCGAACTTGCCGTTGCCGCGCTCTTATACCGCTTGAGTGTGGTCCGCGCGAGATCCGCCGCGGAACGCGACATCGTGATTTCTGCGTCCGCGACTTCAATTCCGGACGCCGCCAACCGCATCGTGGCCTGGGCCGCGGCGAGGTCGGCCTCTTCGGTCGTAGTATCCATCTTGATCAGCACTTGGCCGGGTTCAACCGTCGCGCCGGAATCAAACCCGACCTCCTTAACGACGCCGACGATTTCGTTGGACAAGTTGACGGCGCGAACGGGTACAACAGTCCCGACGAGGCGCGCACGCGGCTGCCACGGAATGGTCTTCGCCTCGACGATCTCGACGAACTCGGGCATGACCATCCCGGCCATCGGGTTCGGGACGTTCATCTGGCGGTATTTCCAGCCCGCCAAGCCGGCGCCGACGACTAGCAGCAAAGTCAGGAGCGCGACACCCGCGACAAAAGGTTTCATTTTCATCCACAAGCCCTCTGCACCCGGCGAGTCATCCATCCGAGCGGACGCCGGCGCCGCCCAGTCAAAACACCTGTTTTCAGAAATTCGGGGACGAACGGAAAACGATAGTCCTCAATAGTTGAAGTTGTCAAGTGATTCGGGTATGATGTTTTCAATGGGCGTCTGCAGAATTCCAAAACCCAAGGATCCGGTCGCTGCTGCGCGAGCAGAAGTAGTGGAATTGCTCTTTTCGTATGTGGAGCGGCTTCGCACCCACTTTGAGTCAGTTGCAGTCGAGCACGACCTCACGGCGATGCAGGCAAAGGTCTTAATGTTTCTGGGCGATGCCGAGCCGATGCGATGTGTCGCGGACAATCTGGGCTGCGATCCATCCAATATCACCGGCGTCGTCGATCGGCTTCAGGACCGCGGTTTTTTGACCCGCACCGAAGATCCGAACGACCGGCGTGTGAAGATTCTGCACGCGACCCCCGCAGGCAAGCGCCTGCGCGAGACGATCGGCATGGATCTTTTTCGCGATATGCCCGGCATGAACAGTCTCAGTCGCGCGCAGGTCGCCGATCTGCGCAATCTGCTTTCGACGCTCTGCGTTGATGCCGACGAAAGCCAGCCGGTCGCGAGCTAGTCACAGTTTGTGCCCGGTGGTCTCGTGCGCTGCGCGCGAAGCTGATATTCCGACGCCGACGGTTAAAAAACGCTGATGCGTGCGCATGTCGTTTATGCTGTAAGTCCAGCCTGCGGCAGGGCGTACGGCTGGGATCTCGCTGACGAACGCGCAAACTCCGGAAAATAGAGCGCAATCCAAAATCTGATCGCTGCTCCGCGTCGGAGTGATTTCGGAGAGCGGGCAAGAAAAAACAGCGGCGTTTGGCGGGCCACCGTTCGGTGCCGCAGACGTCTCACGCATCTCGATTTCGTCGAGAGCGTGGCAGTGCGTCCATTCTGGGCGGCTGGTGCTTCGGCCACTCAACCCATTCGGAGGATCAACATGCCCACCCGATCGCGCTCAGTGCTTGCCTTGTGTTTGTGCGCCCCCGCTTGCGGCGCGTTTGCCGCGGGATTCAACGAAACCGAGACGAATGGAACGTCCTTCAACAACACGCGGGGGACGGCGCAGTTCATTTCTTCGGGCTTCTTCACACCGAATGCGGGCCTCGATGTGTTCGGCGCGCTTCCAACCGCCAGCGTCGCCGGACACCTCGGTGGCAACGACGTCGACTTCTTCTCGTTTACGACCGGCGGCGGGACAAGCTACTTCAGCACGACGCGCACGACTGGCGGCATCGATACCTACATCGGGCTTTTCAGCTCGAATGGCACGTTGCTCGGCGACAACGACGACTCCACGCCGATCGGCCCCGGCGCGAACGCGATGGATTCGTTTCTCGGCAGCATGAATCTCGCGTCCGGCACGTACTTCATCGCGATCACCAGCAACAAGAACAGTGCGCTCGCGTCGTTCTCTGGAAGCATCTTCACTGAACTCGCTCGCCCGGACGGCGGCTTCGGGGGCTTTGCTTTCGGCGATGCCGATTCGGGAATCGATTCATTCCTCCATAACGGCGATCAGCTCGAAGGGGGCGAATACACGCTCAACATCACGATCCCGTCTCCCGGTGTCTTTGCGTTCGCAGCGTGTTCCGCTCTCACGTTCGGCGCACGTCGTCGCCGCGCGTAATTCAACCCGCTCATTCTGCTCTCAAGCAAGATCTGTTCTCACAAAGGAGATCTGAAATGTCCGCACGTTCGTCCAGAATCCAAATGCTCATGGCTCTCGCCGTTGCTCCGCTTTGTTTCCTGCCCGCGCTCGCGCTGGCTTCAAGCCACGGCGAAGCTCCGTTCGTCAAGGGAAATCCCCGCATCGACGCGACCGACTTTTACATGTTCAACAGTTACGAGGCCGGCCGAGATGGCTACGTGACGCTCGTTGCAAATTACTACCCGTTGCAGGATGCGTACGGCGGCCCGAACTTCTTCACGCTCGATCCGTCGGCCCTTTACCAGATCCACATCGACAACAACGGCGACGGCAAGGAAGACCTCACGTTCAGCTTCGGCGTGACGAACACGAACCGCGATATCTCGCTGAACATCGGAAGCGTTCCGGTGCCGATTCCGCTCATCAACGCCGGCATGATCGGACCGGCCGCGACTGCGAACGCAAACCTCAACGTTGTTGAGACATACGGCATGTACGTCATCCGAGGCGATCGTTACACCGGTACGGCCTCGCCCGTGACTAACACGGTCGGCGGCTCGGCGATCTTCACCAAACCTGTCGACAACATCGGTTCGAATTCGATTCCCAACTACGAGACCTATGTCCGCAATCACATTTACAACATCAATCTTCCTGGCTCCGTGCTGACGGGCCGCATGTTCGTGGGACAGCGGAAAGATCCGTTCGTCGTGAACCTCGGCCCGGTCTTTGATCTGGTCAATCTGAATCCGCTCGGACCGGAGAACGGCGGCAAGGACGACCTCGCCGACAAGAACGTCACCTCGTTCGTTCTCGAAATTCCCGCGGCATATCTCCGCAATGCGTCCGGCGAAACGGTCATTGGTGGCTGGACGACCGCCAGCCTTCAGCGCGCCCGTGTGTTGACGCCGACGCCCACCTTCGGCAAGCCCGCGTCGTACTCGGGTGGGTGGATCCAAGCTTCGCGGCTGGGCATGCCCCTGGTCAACGAACTTGTCATCGGCCTTCGGGACAAGGACAAGTTCAACGCATCGGCCCCGACCGGCGACGGCCAGTTCATCAACTACGTGACGAATCCGACGCTGCCCGCGCTTCTCGCAAGCCTTTTCGGAGTCACCGCGCCCTGCCTACCCCGAAACGATCTCGTGAGCGTTTTCCTGACCGGTGTCCCGGGACTCAATCAGCCGGCAAACGTGGTCGGTTCCGAGATGACCCGACTCAATACCAACACCGATCCTTCGGCCGGCGGCATCCCCGCCAAGCCCAAGGGCTCACAGAGTCGCCTCGGAGTTCTTGCCGGCGACACCGCGGGCTTCCCCAACGGCCGCCGTCCGGGCGATGACGTGGTGGATATCGAGCTTCGAGTCGTCATGGGCGTTCTCTACCCGGACGCTGGCGTTGCGGGCGGATGCGCGCCGCAGGGAACCGCTCCGTTCACTGACGGCGCGTTTGTGGATGATTCGTTCTTTGATAATGTGTTCCCATACCTGCGTGCTCCGCTGGGCGGCGTGCCAGCGGCACCCGCTTCAGTTGGCGGCGATCAGCCCGTCACGCACAGCGGTGTCGTGAAACGCCACTAAACCGAACTGAATGATTTCATCCGGCCGAGTGAAAGCTCTGCCGGTTTCTTCTCGCGGAGCCCCTCCAATGTCGAACACTTTGCAGCGTCGTCTTCTCGTCGGAATCTTCGCAGCGGCAACCTGCCTCGCGTGTTCCGCTCACGAATTCTGGCTTGACGCGTTCGCGTTCCGTTTGAAGGCTGGCGAAATCCTTCGCATTCGCACGTTTGTCGGCGATGGCTTCCCCGGTGAGGCGCGACCACGGGATCCGACCAAACTCGAACGCTTTGAAATTGTCGGGCCGCCGGGCTCGCTCCAGGTTCTGGGCCAGGATGGCGCGGAACCGGCGGGACTTGTGCGGCTTACTGCGCCGGGAACATACTCGGTCGGCTATCGCAGCCGCCCGACACCCATTGTCCTGGCCGGCCCAAAGTTTGAAATGTACCTGAAGGACAAGGGACTAGACAACGCGTCCGAAGCGCGCCGAACCGCGGGTAAGACTGAGGCGGATGGGCGTGAACGCTTTTCACGTTGTGCGAAGGCAATCGTGATGGTGGGGAATGATCGAGGCGCAGGCTTTGATCATGTCTTTGGATTCCCGCTCGAGGTTGTGCCGCGCTCGAACCCGTATGCGAGCAGGCCCGGCGACGAACTGTCGTTTCTCGTTCTCGCCGATGGCAAGCCCGCGCATCAGATGCTTGTTGCGGCTGTGAACCGGGCTGATCCAAAAACGACCCTTTCGGCGCGTACATCAGAAGACGGAATCGCGTCGTTCAAGCTCGATCGGTCGGGCTTTTGGCTGATCAACACTGTCCGCATGCTTCCTGTGAACGAGCCAGGTATCGAGTGTGATTGGGAAAGTCTTTGGGCTTCCGTCACCTTCGATCTTGCTGATTCCGAGGCGACTTCCAAAGGGAAGTGAAGACCGTGCGCCGACTCCTTCTTGCCATCTTCTTCGTGCTGTGTGCCTGCCGCGTGAACGCGCACGACTTTGGTTCGATGCGCGTCGATGTTCGGGTGCAAACCGCGACGGCATGCAACATGATCGAAGTCGAGGCACTCGCCGATCTCGATCACGTGCCGTCTGGACTCAGAAGCGACTTCCCGACGCGCCTCGGCGCCTCGTCTTCTGTCGTTGTTGGCGCTGCGTCGATCCCGCTCGGCCAGTCGCTCGAAGTCGAGGCGATCACGAAGGGCGGAGCGCCAACCAGTCAGATCCGCATCAAGTTCCGCGTCGAATCGACGGAGGATGCTTCGAGTGTTGCGTTCGTGACCGAACTACCACTCCCCGAGTACTACCTCGTTGTGCACACAGCCGCAGACTCGGAACAAACGCAGTGGGTCGCTGGTCATCAGCGCAGTAACGCGGTTGAAGTGGGCGTCGCCGCCGTTTCCGAAGGGCGTCTCACACTGCTCGTCCGCTACATCGCGCTGGGCTTTGAGCACATCATTCCGCAGGGCTTCGATCACATCCTTTTCGTGCTCGGCCTTTGTCTGCTGGGCACACAGTTCAAGCCGCTCCTCGCGCAGGTCACGGCGTTCACAATTGCCCACTCGATCACCCTGGCGCTGTCGTTGACCAATATCTTCTCGCTGCCCGCGTCGATCGTCGAGCCGCTCATTGCTGCATCGATCGCTTATGTCGCAATCGAGAATCTTTTCCGCAGTAATTTTACACGTACTCGAATCGCGGTCGTCTTTGGTTTCGGCCTTGTTCACGGCATGGGCTTTGCCGGTGTGCTCCGTGAAGTGGGGATTCCGGCTGATCGACTCTGGACCGCGCTGCTCGGGTTCAATGTCGGCGTCGAGCTGGGCCAGTTGACGGTCATCCTCAGCGCGTTTGTACTCGTCGGCGTTTGGTGTCGCCGCAAGGAATGGTACCGCGTGCGCGTGGTCATCCCGGCGTCCGCATGTATTGCGCTTTTCGCGCTTGGGCTTACGGCCCAGCGTGTCCTGTGGGGCTGAGAACGACCGACGCAAACCGCCAATTTCGGGAACGAAGTGCAATTTGGCAGCATCAAACGCACGCGAGGGGCGTGTAGTACTGTTTTTCAATTGCTCCAAGCTGTGGCAAGGCAAGGGTTTGCGGTAGATATCTCGCATCTTGGTTATTCTGCTGCGGAGTTCATTTGAACCCGAACTGATTCCTTCGAGACGCGCTGAAAGAAGCTGGCGCATGCATTGCAGTGCAACCGCTCCCGAATTGCGTGCAAGAATCCTTGCGATCTCGCACATGTGACCTTCCCCCTTAAGGAGATACCCATGAAACTGATGACGTCGATCCTGTCTGTTGCGGCCCTTTCGGTGGCTATCGCTGTGCCGCTCATGGCTCAACCGGCTCAGTCTGCCCCGGCCGCGGCCAAGCCCGCGCCCGCGCGCGTCAGCCCCTCCGAGATCACCAGCACGGTCATCGGTGGCAATCGGGTGACGGTCGCGTATTCGCGGCCGTTCACCAAGGACCCCAAGACCGGCGAAGCTCGCAAGATCTGGGGTGGCCTGGTTCCGTACGGGCAGGTCTGGCGCGCTGGCGCGAACGAGGCGACCATACTCGTGACGCAGCAGCCCATCGACTTCGGGGGCACGTCCGTTCCCGCCGGCGCGTACACGCTTTACATGCTCCCGGTTGAGAACGGCGCCTCGAAGCTGGTGATCAGCAAGCAGCTCGGACAGTGGGGCAGCCAGTACGACGAGAAGCAGGATCTTGCTCGCGTCGATCTCACCAAGACCGCGACCGCTGGCCCGATGGACCAGTTCACGATGGCAGTCGTGAAGGATCCGGCCGGTGGCGGCGCAGTCACGCTCGCGTGGGAGAATGCGCAGTTCTCAGCGCCATTCACTGTCAAGAAGTAAGGGTCTCCGAAAGCGATCGCTTTTCGGAAGCTTGGTTCGTTCACGTCAGCGCAGACCGCGCTGACGTTTTGCTCGCGCGGATTTGGATATGAACACACCGCCATCGTTCCAGCAGTCGACGTGGATCCTTTGCCTGTTTTTTCCTTTGTTTGCGTCGATCATTGGGCGAAGCGTGTTCGGAGTTGCCCCCGCGCCAGAGCAATCGCGGGGATTGGCAATCAAAGAGGACTTGGTGAATTTCCAGCAATGCGCCAGCGTTCTGTATGTTGCCGCCCATCCCGATGATGAGAACACGCAGCTCATCACCTACTTCTCACTCGGGCGGGGGTATCGAACGGCGTACCTGTCGGTGACGCGAGGCGATGGCGGGCAGAACGTCCTTGGCTCTGAGTTCGGAGACGAACTCGGAGTGATCCGAACCCAGGAATTGCTCGCAGCACGAAAGGTCGATGGCGGGCGCCAGTTTTTCACACGTGCGATCGACTTTGGCTTTTCCAAGGATCCGAACGAGACGCTGCGGATTTGGGATCGGCAGGCGGTGTTGGGCGATGTCGTGCGTGTGATTCGCGAGTTTCGGCCCGACGTGATTATCACGCGGTTTTCGCCGGAGCCGAGCCGCACGCACGGGCATCACACGGCCTCGGCGATGTTGGCGCTCGAAGCGTTCAGGCTTGCGGGCGATCCGACGGCGTTTCCGGAGCAGTTGAAGGATTTGCAACCGTGGCAGCCCAAGCGCATTGTTCAGAACGGGCGGCAGGGTGGGGGCGGTGGGACGCCCGACACGAGCAAGCCCGGCTCGATCAGCTTTGACATCAGCGGCACCGATCCGGTTTCCGGTGAGTCGTTTGATGGGATTGCCGCGAAGAGCCGGTCGATGCACCAGTCGCAGGGGTTTGCGAGCTTTGCGGGCTTTGGTGGACGGGCGGCGGCGCCGCGAATGGAATCGTTTCAGCCTTTGGGTGGAGAAGCCGCGACGAAGGATGTCTTCGACGGGATCGATACGACGTGGTCGCGCTTCAAAGGCGGCGAGGCGATCGCGAACTTAACCGGCGAGACAATTGCGAAGTTCAACGCGGAAGATCCGGCCGCGAGCATTCCGGCGCTGCTTGAGATCAGGAGTAAACTCGCATCGCTTCCTGCGGATCCGATTGTGGATGAGAAGCGGGCGCAGCTTAATCGCATCATCATTGCGTGTGCGGGCGTCGAAGTACGCACGCGGATTGCAAATGCCGAGGTGACACCCGGCGAAGCGATGAGGTTGGAGCTAGGCGCGATCGCACGCAGTCCGGCGGCGGTGCGATGGATCGGCGTTCGATTTCCGGCGACCGACCAGAATGTCACACAGGATGTCGGACTCACGTCGGCGGAGTTTGCGACAATCCAACGCAGCGAGACGCTCCCTCTCAACACTCCATTGACGCAGCCCTACTGGTTGCGAGAGAGCGGGGCCGACGGGATTTACACTGTTCGCGATACAAATCTCATCGGGATGCCCGAAAATCCGCCCGCGTTTCCGGTCGAGTATCTGTTCGAGATCGGCGGACAGAAGTTTGTCGTTCACGATGAGCCGGTTCATTTCAGCGCCGGCAAGGACAGTGCGGAGCAGGCGCAGCAACTGGTTGTCATCCCGCCGGTCTCGCTCGCGTTCAAGTCCGGTGTGCGGCTCTTCTCGCCGCTTTCTGAACGCGCGGTCGAAGTTGAAGTGATCGCCTCGCGACCGGATGTCGCCGGCACGTTGTCGCTGAACGTGCCCGACGGATGGTCGGTCTCGCCTGCGTCACAGCCCTTCCAGCTCAAATCGTCGGGCGAGCGCATGGTGCTCTCGTTCATGGTGAAAGCGCCGGCGGCGGGACGTCCGGTCGACTTCACGGCATCGGCAGAAGTTCACGGCCGAACCTTCAACACTGGGCGCGTCGATATCCGCTACGACCACATTTCGCATCAGGTACTGCAGCCGCCCGCCCGAATGCGAGCTGTTTCGGTCGAGATGCAAACCCGCGGCCATCGCATCGGATACATACCCGGGGCGGGCGACAGCGTCGCGGCAGATCTCGGAGAAATGGGATTCGAAGTCACGCCACTGACAGGCGCGGACCTCACGTCGGAAAAGCTTGGCGGATTGGATGCAGTCGTCGTCGGCATTCGAGCGTTCAATGTTCGAAAGGATCTTGATGCAGGATTGCCTGCGCTCTTTGCCTTTGCGGAAGCCGGCGGCACTGTCGTCGTTCAATACAACAGGCCCGATGGAATCCAAACCAGCCGACTGACTCCATTTGAACTGAAGTTGTCCGGCGATCGGGTGACGGACGAAAACGCCGCAATGACCTTCCTCGCGCCAGATCATCCCGTGCTGAATTCGCCAAACAAAATCACCGCCGCCGACTTCGAAGGCTGGGTGCAGGAGCGCGGCATCTACTTCCCGAATCAGTGGGATGAGCACTTCGTGCCGCTGCTGGCATGCTCGGATCCCGGCGAAGCGCCCATGAAGGGAGGCTTGCTCGTCGCTCCGTACGGAAAGGGGCGGTTCATTTACACGGGCCTCGCATGGTTCCGCCAGCTTCCGGCGGGTGTGCCTGGGGCGTACCGCCTGTTTGCCAATATGGTGGCACCGAGCGAATGAAGACGCCAGTACCAGAGAAACAATCGGTGATCGGGCCGGATGAACGTTCGACCGGTCTGCCGCTGTTTGCGAGTTGGCGGTCTGTCTACATGTTCGTTGTCGCGTGTTTCTGCGTCTGGGTCGTGATCCTCGCAATCTTGCCGAGGATCTTCTCGTGAACGCACTCGACTACGCCGTGCTGCTGATTTCGATTCTCAGCATCGCCGCGTACGGAGCATGGCAGACTCGCGGTAAGCGAAACCTCAATACCTATCTCAAAGGCAGTGGAAACTCATCGTGGCTGGTGATCGGTCTATCGGTGATGGCGACACAGGCGAGCGCGGTGACCTTTCTGTCCGTTCCTGGGCAGGGATTTGAAAGCGGGCTCGGATTCGTACAGAACTATTTCGGAGCGCCGTTTGCGCTCATCATCATCGCGTCGATCTTTCTGCCGCTATTTCGCAGACTGAATGTTTACACGGCGTACGAATTTCTCGGCAAGCGCTTTGATTCCAAGACGCGTCTGCTCGGTGCGGGACTGTTCCTACTGCAGCGTGGGCTGGGCGCAGGCATCACGATTTACGCGCCGGCCATTGTGCTCTCCACCGTCTTCGGTTGGCGGCTCGACCTGACGATCATCTCGTCCGGATTCGTCGTGATCGGCTACACCGTCGCCGGGGGCAGCGACGCCGTGAGCCTGACGCAGAAGTATCAGATCGGCGTGATCTTCATCGGGATGATCGCGGCCTTCGTCGTGCTCATCTGGAGGCTGCCGCCCGGGCTCGGTTTTTCTGAGGCAATGACGGTCGCGGGCGGCCTACACCGGCTCGATGCGGTGGACTTCTCGCCGAATCTGCACAGCCGCTACACGTTCTGGTCGGGCACGATCGGCGGCCTCTTTTTGGCGCTGTCCTACTTCGGGACCGATCAATCGCAGGTGCAGCGCTATCTCTCGTCGGGCTCGCTTCGCGAAAGCCGGCTTGGCCTCATGTTCAATGCGGTCTTCAAGATCCCGATGCAGTTCGGCATTCTGCTTCTCGGCGCGATGCTCTTTGTGTTCTATCAGTTCGAGCGTCCGCCCGTCTATTTCAATCAGTCCGCGTGGATCGAACGTGCGGCGGGCGCTGACCCAGAAAAGCTCCGAAGCATCGAATCCGACTTTGCTTCGATCCATACGAAAAAGCGAGAGCAGATCAATCAGTGGATTCAGGCCGATCGCGCGGGCGACAACGGGTCAGCCGAGAAGGCACGCCAGCAGGCACAGGCGTTGCAGAAGAAGAGCGACGAGATCCGTGCGCGTGCGCAAACTGCAATCGGTGGTGCAAAGCCCGCGAGCGATGCAGATTACGTCTTCATCACGTTCATTCTCGGCTATCTGCCGCACGGTTTGATCGGTTTGCTGGTGGCCGCGTTCTTTGCCGCGACGCTCTCATCAAAGTCCGCGGAACTCAATGCGCTCGCATCGACGACAACGATCGATCTGTATCGCAACCTCATCTCGCGCACCGCAAGCGATTCACACTATGTCAGCGCATCGCGAATATTTACAGTTGCCTGGGGACTCGTCGCAATCGGTTTTGCGCTCTTTGCCCGTCTCGCGGAAAACCTGATCCAGGCGCTGAACATCGTTGGATCGATTTTCTATGGCCCCGTTCTCGCGCTCTTCCTCGTCGCATTTTTCATGAAATGGATCGGCGGTACCGCGATCTTCTGGGCCGCCATCGGCGCTCAAATCCTCGTGATCGCCCTCTACTGCACGATCGATATCGGCTACCTCTGGTACAACTTCATCGGCCCCGGCGCGTGCATCGTGTTTGCAATCGCGATCCAGGGCGTTCTGGGCCGAACCGACAGGCCAACGGGAATCGCGTCCGCATGAACAAATCGCCGGTCATCTGCTTCGGCCAGCAACCCTGCGGCTTCTTCCCGCGCCGGTTTCTCGTGGCCAAAGTCCGCACGGCGCGAAAACTCCAATCCGAAATCGGCGGCGAAATCGTCTTTTTCTTCCACGACAGCGACCACGATCCGCGCGAGACACAGACCACGCTCCGCCATCACAAGTCGGGCGAGCCCACCACTCTGAACTTTGAATTCGAGAACAAACTGCAGCGCAAGTACTCGCCCTTGTACCTCAAGCGCGTGGTCGGCGATTGGCACGCCAAGACGCTTCGCCAACTTCCCTCGTTTGACGCCAAGATCTGGTTCGAAGAATTCAGAACACTGCCGCAGAGCAACATTGCCGACTTCTGTCTTGAGATGTACCGGCGCATGGGGATGCTTGAGGGAGTGCGAGTATCCCGCTCAAGCGATCCCGCGTTTCGTCGTGCCGCGTGCGACATTCCCGAGTATTACGTGGATGTTCCGTACGAAGACGAAATCGTGCGGGCCCGAGCCGTAGTTGAGAGTGGGGCAGTGGGGAGCCTGCAACTCCATCAAGGCGGCGATTCCTTCCTCACAATTCCGCGCCCGGAATCCATCTCCAAAGAACAAATCAGCCCCGCCCGTGATACTCGCCTTCGATGGATGAACTCGGTGCTCGGTTGCACGCACTACGTTTGCGGTGCCGGAGAGCAGGGCTACCTTCGCAAGGAAGACGCGCCCGAGATTACGTTTGTGAATCGAGAACCAATCGAACGATCCGATGAAGCCTTCACCGACAAATCCATCTGAATTGCAGTTAACCGGTCTCGCGCCGCTCATCGCCTTCGGCGCTCATCCGGATGACGTCGAATTCGCGTGTGGCGGAGTCCTCGTGCTCGAAGCCCGCGCCGGTCGCAAAGTCCACATCGTCGTCTGCTCCAAAGGCGAATCCGCAACCCGCGGCACACCCGCCCAGCGTGCAGCCGAAGCCCAGGCCGCTGCCGAAATCCTCGGCGCCACACTCAAATTCATCGAGCTCGACGGCGATGCACACCTCGAACCGCGTGTCAAACACGCACTTGCGATCGCCTCGATTCTCCGCAAATCAAAACCCGGAATCGTGCTCGCGCCAAGCGTTGTCTCCGATCAACATCCTGACCACGCCGCGCTCGGGGCACTTGTCCGGCAAGCCGCGCGCCTCGCCCGCTTCGGCGGAATCGCCGAACTCAAAGACCTTCCTCCCCACGCGATCCAGCAACTCCTCTTCTACGCAATCTCGCCGGGTGCGGAACCTGTCGGCACCGGTCGCATCCTCGTCGATGTGTCCGCTCCCGAGATCCTCGATGCGTGGACCCGTTCGATGAACGCGCACGCCTCGCAAACCTCTCATCTCAACTACGTCGAACTCCAACTTACCCGCGCCCGCATGCTCGGCCTTGCCGCCGGAATCGGCCACGCTATCCCGCTCTTTCCAAACGACTCCATCGTGGTGGAGTCGCTCACTGCCGTCTCCCGTGGCGCCCGAGCCTTTTGACATGCCAACGCCTTCACCACTGCGCATCGGCATCACCTGCTATCCGACCATCGGTGGCAGCGGTGTGCTTGCAACCACTCTCGGCGAAGAACTCGCCTCCCGCGGCCACGAGGTCCACTTCATCAGCTATGAGAAGCCGTTCCGCCTGAAACTCCCCGCTGACCGCACCCATTTCCACCCGGTCGAAATCAACGACTACGGCCTCTTCAAATATCCCGACTACACGCTGCCCCTCTCGGTCAAGATGGCTCAGGTGAGCGAGCACCACCATCTCGACATCCTTCACGTCCACTACGCCGTACCGCACGCCACCGCGGCGATTCTCGCGAGGGCGATGCTCCCGATCGCCCAGCAGCCCAAAGTCGTTACGACTCTGCACGGCACCGATACAACCCTGCTCGGCAAAGACCCCGGCTACGCCCCCGCGATCCGCCACGCCCTCGCGCGCTCCGATGCCGTCACCGCAGTCTCGAGCTATCTCGCCGAAGAAACCCGCCGCCTTCTCGACGTCGAACGCCCGATCGACGTGATCCCGAATTTTTACGTGCCGCAGAGGCCGACCCGTTCACGCGAACAAACCCGCGCCGAACTCGGTGTTACGCCCGATCAGACGCTCCTGCTCCACAGTTCCAACCTGCGCCCAGGCAAGCGCATCGACCTGCTCCTCGAATCCGTCTCGCGCCTCCGCGACCGCGATTCCTTCAGGCTCCTCATCCTCGCCGGTGAAAGTTTCGATCCCTTCCGGGCCGATGTCCGCCGCCTCGGCCTCGAAAGCCAGATCATCCTCCGTGAGCGTGTCATCGACGTCGAGGATTTCCTTCAGGCCGCTGATCTCTCGCTCATCACGTCCGAATCCGAAAGCTTCTGCCTCAGCATCCTCGAAGCTATGTGGTTTGCATGCCCGAGCGTCAGCACCGATGTCGGAGGCATCCCCGAAGTGGTTACCGACGGCCTGACCGCGGTGCTCGTCCCCTTCGGCGACACCAACGCGCTGACAATCGCAATCGAGCGTCTGATCAAGGATTCCAACCGCCGCGCCGAGCTCGGTAAAGCCAGCCAAGCCGCCGCCCACGCCCGCTTTTCCGCGGCCGCGGTCGTTCCCAAATATGAAAAGCTCTATCGCCGCCTCCAAGACTAGTGCTTGGTAGCGACATACTCGGAAAATATTCCAAGTGAAACTTGACGTTCTATTTCAGAAAAGCCCGCAGTGGACAGAGCGCGCAAAACGTGCTCCGGGGGCAAGCACCCGTCAATAGTTTCCCAGTAGTAAGTCCATAATTCCGGTGTACGTGGGGCGAGCGTGGTGATCTTGCTGATCAAACGCGGTAGTTTTGTATAGGCGCGAAAGAATGCCTTACCGACCCGCGTTTTGGGGCGAGTAATTTCCAAAATGCAAACGCGCCCGCCCGGTTTCAAGACGCGAAAGAACTCGCGAAACGCGGCATCGAAGCTCTCGACATGCCGCAATGCATATCCCATGGACACAAAATCGAATGTGGCGGAATCGAATGGCAGGGCTTCCGCCCTTGCGACAACGGTCTCGATCCCCAGGCGCTCCCGAGCGCGAGAAAGCATTTCGGAGCTCGGGTCGATGCCCACAATGTTCGCGCCAGATCCCATGATGGTGACGGCTTCGAGAGCGACCAGCCCGGTACCAATGGCGACGTCCGCCAAACGCATTCCGGGTTTGAGGCCGGCGTTGCGCAGTGCCTGCCGACGGTACCACCCTCCTGTCCCGAGCGAAAGATATTGCTCGACCTTGTCGTAGTCGGCCGCGGTCTCGTCAAAGATCCTGTTTAGAAACTCTTGTTTGCTCGCAGGCGTCTCGTAATAGCCCGGGATTGGCGGGTGAGGCGGAAGCGTGGAGACGTCCGGTTGAGGGGTAGGGGATTGCAAGTGCGATTTAGTCATCGGCGAAAGCATTGTAATGCCAACGTGAATCGTGGAAAGCCGGCTCGCTTCGCCTGAAACCGATGCCAGTCAGAACTTGCGCGCTCGTTGAAATGCCGATAGCACCAAAACGGGAGTCAGCAGCAAGAGCGTCCCCGCGACGCACGCGACCACGCCTACTGCTATGACCTTGCCGAGCGATTGAACCGCCGGAACGCTGGTAAAGGCCAAGGTGCCAAATCCGACGACGTTTGTTGCGGCAGAGAGCAGCATGGCGTGAAGGCTGGCGGCAAGCCTCGTCGGAAGGCCTTCGGGTCCTTCACCTGCGAGGCGGGACTGTTGAGCCATCCGGACCACGAAGATTCCGTAGTCCACTCCAATACCAAGTAGAAGCGGGATCGCGAGCCCGTTGGCAAGGTTGAACTGTTCACGGGCGATACTCATGTAGCCGAGCAGACAGAGGATTCCGAATGCCACCGGAATCAGCGCGAGCGCGGCGTCGCGAATTGATCGCAGCGCGACGAGAAGAAACACGACGATTGTCACGAGCGCCATCATCGTCATGACGGGCAAATCCTGGCGGACGGATCGTGAGACGTCATAACCCACGACGCCGAGCCCGGTCAGCACCGCACCCGGAGCCTTCTTGAGCGCTTCGCGAGCAATGACGATCGTCGCGTCGTGCGAGACCTCCCGTAAAGTCTCGGAGTCCAGAGAAAGGACAGTGACCGCTGCAAGTGGACCGTCACGCGAGTTACTCACCAACAGGTTCCGCAACGCCGGGTATCGCGAGAGAGTTTCCAGCGTTGGGCCCTGTGTTCTCGTGAGCAGGATGCGAAGGAAGTCTTTGAACGGCGCGAGTGCCCGTGGCTCGAAGATGCTTTCGCCGACCGCGGCGTCGAAATCCGCGATGACTTTGTCTGGGTCAATCCTCTTCATTTCCGCGACGCGGCCCGGGAGCGCAGCAGGATCCGGCAGCAACGAGGGCAGACCGAACGAGCCCGAAATTCCGGCGGCGGCGGTTTGCGGCGATCGCAAGGCTCGCTGAGCCTGATACGCCCGTGACACGAGTTCAGGACCGGTGGGTGCCTGGATGTAGACAATCATCGAATCCGCGGCACCAAACTTTTTACCGATGATTTCCTGCGTCTCGAGCGGTGGATTGGGGCTGGGGTGCATAACGCGCAGGTCCGTCTCAAAGTGAATGCCGCGCGTCGCGAGCAGTGATATTGCCGCGCCAGCGGTCACGAACACGCAACACCCGATGAAGAAGCGGGGGCGTGAACAAATCGTGCGGATCACTGGTTCGATTCCGCGACGTGGCCCCGCGCCGCCCCACACTCCTGCACGGTCCGCAAGCGTTAAGACCGCGGGAAGGACGCAGATCGTCGCGAGCAGCACGAAAAGCAGGCCCATTCCGCCCAGAAACGCAAAATCGCGAAGTGCCTGCACGCCCGACACGGCGATTGCGGCGAATCCGGCCACCGAAGTCGCGCACGCCGCGGTGAGTGGAACGGCGAGCGACGCCATCGCACTTGAACCGGCGTCAATCGCTCGGAGGCCACGAGCGCGGGCCGACTCGAAGAATGAGAGGAAATAGATCGGGTAGTCGATCCCGCAGCCCACCAGTATCGCGCCGATCGCGGCGGTTAGTGGCGTGAAGCCCGTGGACAACAGCGCGTGAAAACCAAATGCCATCGCGAGTCCCAGCGCCACTGGGATGAACGCAATCGCAAAGCTGAGCAGGCTCCGGTAGCCGATCAGAAATACGGCCTGCATGATGACAAGCGACCATGTGACCGTACTGACAAGGTCGGCACGAATCGCGCGCTCGCTTGCCGTCGCGATCGCGTACGCCCCGGCTAAATCGACCCGTAACCCCGGGGATGAAATTGCCCGGGCAACTTCGCCCACGCGCGCCGTCATCATCTTCGCGAATTCCAGGTCGCTGGGCGGACGAACTCCGGCGACGCGGATGAGAATGCTCTTGCCGTCGCTGGAAACGAATTCCGATCGGCCACCAAACGTACGAAACGCGTCGCTCTGACCCGTGAGCCTCGATTCCAGAAAATCGCGAAGCCGAAGCGGATCTTTCATCAGTACGTTTGTGAGTGCGTTCCCTCCGGGCGCCGACATCATGCTCTCGTCCTGGAGGAGTTGGCGCCGCATGGATTCGGGCGTCAGCCTTTCCAGAAACGCTTGATACTCACTCTCGTCGAGATACAGGAGACCCGCGGGCACGGCTTCCCGCGTAAAAAATTCCATGAACTCCAGACTGGCCGAATACGAGATTTGGCCGCAGAACGGCGCGGTTGCCGAAGATTGCTTCAGCGCTGCCGACAGTTTTTCAGCAAAACCCATCAAACGCGCGACTTCGTGCTCGCGAGCCGAATTGGTTCCGGCGGTCGAATCTGCTCCGTCGTCCACAGTCGCCAGCACAAGGAGCTCCTCGGTGCTGGAAAAGTCATCCATCAGATGCCCGAGTGCCGCGGCAGCCGGATCCCTTATGCCCAAAAGGTCCTGAATCGAAGCATTGAGCTGCGAGCGGCTGGCTGCGGAGATCGACAGGAATGCAACGATCGCGGCGACCACCAGCACCAGGCCGGGGCGTCTTCCGAACGCAAGAAAAGGTTTCAGGAATTGCGATGGGCGCGGGTCGTTCAATTGCCGGCTTTCATGCGACTGCGATTCTTCAATTCATTCTGGATTCATGCATGTCGAGGATAACACCGTGGCGGATGCAACCGCACCTTTGGTTCTGATAGACTTTCGCACGCAAGACCGGCGTCGCCCTCGGGTTGTTGGCGGCGACTTGTGGAGGAGAGCAGGCTCGCTTGGAATCAGTCCCGACAATCGATCGCATCAAACGTGTCATCCGCGAAAGCTTGCGACTAGGCCCAGACGCTCAACTCGGCGACGACATGTCGCTGCTCGGAGGCGAGTACGACCTTGATTCGCTCGACATCCTGCTCGTTGTGACAAACATCGAGAAGGAGTTCGGATTCAAGATTGACGACAAAGTAATCGGCCGCCAGGCGTTCGCAAGCATCGCGACGCTCTCGGCGTTCGTGGATGCTCAGTCTCGCTGAGGTCGGAGCCGCTCTTGGACGAAAAGTCGCCAGCCCTGATCGATCGCCTGCCGCACGGATCCGGTTTCCGTTTTCTGACTCGGGTGGTTGCCCTTCGCGCGAAGAAGTCGGGCGAAGCGTTCTGGACTATCGACGGGAGCGAGCCGTTCTTCGCCGGGCACTTCCCGGGTCGACCCGTGGTCCCTGGCGTGCTGATCGCCGAAGCACTCGCGCAGCTCTCGGGCCTTGTTGCGTTCGACGCGGTAGATGCCGATGTCAGGCTCGGTCGAATCGATTTGAAGTTCATCGAGCAAGTGGCACCGCCAGCGGACATCCTGCTGCGAGCTTCACTCGCACGAGAACTTGGCGGCCTCTGTCTGTTTGAAGTGCGGGCAGAGAACGCCGGGGTGATGCTTGCGGAAGGAAATTTGACACTCGCGAGCAAGAGTCAAGGCGGAGTATCCACATGACTATCGCCGTCGTATTGATTGCATGCCTGACACTCGGCTGGCAGAATCGCGCGACCGACGCGGCTCGAAACTCCGAACCAACCGAAGTTGCTGCCCCTTCGCGCGGGGCGAACACATTCGATCAGCGGCTTGCAGATTTGGATGCTCGCGTTGCTCAGATCAGGACTCTGAAGGCCGACTTTGAACAAACAAAGTCGACTCCCTTACTCAAAAAACCGCTCGTGTCAAACGGCTCGATCGTCGTGAAGGGCGCACGGGCGAAGTGGCAAACGGATTCCCCTCGTCAAATGATCATGACCTTTGGGGGAGGCGAAATCCGGATGTACTACCCCGAAGCGCGGGTCGTCGAAATCTATCCATTGCCGGGCGAGTTTCAGGAATTTGCGGGCAATCCCTTGCCGCGGCTGGGCGGGCTTCGGTCCAAATTCAAAGTTTCGGAGGTCGACCCCGAAACCATGGGCGCGCCGCCAGCAAGAGGCCGGTTTCTGGGTGTCGCCCTTTCGCCCAGCGATCCAGATCTGAAAGAACACATTTCCGACATCCGCGTGTTGATTGATACGGCATTGCCCTGCATCAGTAGGCTCGAATTCACCGATCCGGACGGCGCTCGCACATCAATCGTGATGAGCAACGTCAGGGTCGACGTGGATGTCACGGACGAAGAAGTCCAGCCGAAGTTGCCCGCGGGAACGCGCGAGAGCAGGCCGCTACCGGGGAGCGCTCCGAAGAGCACAAGCACCGGGGCGGCCAAGGACTCGTCGAAGTGAATTTCGGATGGAATCGCGTGCGTGAACGCGCGGCCGCGTTCTGGCTCGGCGTGTTGTTCTGGTGCACCCGCCACATGCCTTGGGTCATTCAAAGATGCAAGCCATTCGCGATCTGGGCTGCGTGGTTGTCGTCGCCGCACATCCGGCGCACAACTACAGCGAATGCGAGGTGGCTGCTCGGGGAAACATCGAGTAGTCGTGAATGTCGGGTATTCGGAAGAAAAGTGCTTCGCCGATTTTTCGACGCGGTTGTCGAATTCGGGACCAACCGTGGGCTTTCGAAAGCAGAGCTTCTGGCCCGCGTGGACAAGATAGTGGGGCAGGATCGGTTTGAGGAGGCGCGTCAACGTCGGCGCGGCGCGATCCTCGTGACCGCCCACATCGGCTCCTTCGAAACGGCGATGGCATCGTTGGCGGAACGCGAACCTCGATTGCACGTCGTCTTTCGACGCGATGAAAATCACGTCTTCGAGTCGTTGCGGCTGGAACAGCACGCCCGACTTGGAATCCTGGAGGCCAGGGCAGAAGAAGGCCTCGCAATGTGGCTGCGAGTGCGCGAGGCGTTACGCGCTGACGAGGTCGTACTTGTTCAAGGCGATCGGCTCAGTCCCGGCGAAGCCGGTGTCACCGTTCCTTTTCTCGGAGGCCACATTCGCGTTCCCGCCGGTCCGGCCAAGCTCGCGCGAGCCACCGGGTCGCCGCTCATCCCGACCTTTGCGGTCGTCTCCGAAAGCGGACGGGTACAGATTCACTTGGAAGAGCCGATCTGGACGGAGGAGCTCGAAGTCGCGTCCGGAACGCCCGACCCGGCAGTCGTCCGGTTTGCCGCTGCGCTTGAGTCTTGCGTTCGCCGGTATCCTGATCAATGGCTGCTCCTGCACAAGGTCTGGTGCGAGGATTTGCGCAGCGAGTAGCCCCTGCCCGAGGACGTGGAATTTGCACCAGGATGCGGCGATTGTCATCACCGGGATTGGACTGGTTTCGAGCCTGGGAAAATCGCCGGAAGAGACTTGGAGCGCGGTGCGGGAGGGAAAACGCGGCCTTGGCCCGATGACCCAGATCGAACAGCACGCCCGCCCCGACAAGGGTGGCGGACAGGCAGTCGATCTTCCGGCTGATTTTTCTCCCAATCTTTCCCGGCCATCGCGTTACCTCCGCTACGCGATCTCTCAGGCGCTCGCGACTCGTGGACTCCCAACTCCGGCGCAGAACCGGCGCGCCGCCGTGTTTGGCACCACGATGCACGGGATGGATGCCGGCGGTCGGTTTTTTCGTTCCGGCAACCCGAACGAGTTACGGGAATTTCTGGCAGCCAGAGTGCTCGATCGGGCCCTTGAAGGTTTAGGGATTGGCGGCCCCGCCCTGACGACCTGTTCAGCGTGTTCTTCGGCACTCAGCGCCGTCGGAATCGGAATGTCTCTCCTGCGTTCGGGCGAGTTCGATCTCGTCGTCGTGGGGGGGTACGACTGCGTGAGCGAGTATTCCTACGCGGGATTCGACAGCCTCAGGCTGATTTCCTCGACGGCTCCTATGCCGTTTGCCGCGGATCGCGACGGGATGAAAGTCGCGGAGGGGTATGGCGTCCTTGTGCTCGAAAGAGTCAGCGATGCCGCGCCCAGCGGCAAGATGCCTCTCGCCCACCTCGCCGGATTCGGCGAATCCTCAGACGCATTCCATTTGACTCAACCTCATGCAACCGGCGATGGCGCTGCCGCTGCAATCCGGGCCGCGTTCCGCAATTCCGACTTAACGCCGCTCGATATCGAGATGATCGCGGCCCATGGCACCTCAACGCCGAACAACGATGCCGCGGAATATGCAGCTCTGGCCGCGACCTTCGGAGAGAAACTATCCAGGACTCCCGTTGTCGCATTCAAGAGTTACCTTGGTCACACGCTCGGCGGAGCCGGCGCTGTGGAATTGATTCTCTCGATCATGGCGAGGCGCGATGGATTCGTGCCTCCCACGCTCGGGGCAGATCAAACCGATCCGAAGTTTTCAGGCTTGTCCGTGGTACGCGGCACGCCGCTGCGTCGTTCCATTCGCACGACCATGAATATGTCGCTTGGTTTCGGCGGTGCAAACACCTGCGCGATTCTGTCGGACAAAAGCCCGACTCGCCCGAATCGATCGCGTGAGAACTGCGATGTTGTCATTACAGGAGTTGGGGTGGTCTTGCCGGGCGCGATCGGCAATCATGCCTTCGTCGAGCTGTTGCGTTCAACAAATCGACCAGCGCTCAGTCGCGACACCGGCCCAATTGCCGAGTCCGACTACGCGCACTTGATCAGCAGCCGGCGCGCCCGTCGCATGAGCGAGTATGCGAAGTTGACTGTTGCTGCGACGGCAGCCGCGTGTGAGGATGCGCGGGCCATCAAGTCGGATTTTCTCGAGCGTGCCTCAGCGATACTGGGCACCACCCACGGCGCGGTCGGCTATTGCGAAGAGTTTTACACTCAGGTCGTTCGAGAAGGCATGGGCGCGGCGAATCCGGTGCTCTTCGCCGAAGGCGTGCCGAACGTCGCTGCCGCCCACCTGAGCATGAACTTCGGTATCAAGGGTTCTTGCCAGACGATTCTCGGCACGCGCTGCGCCGGTCTGGATGCGCTGCGGCTAGCGGCGCTTCGGATCCGTCAGGGGCAGTGGGACTGTGCGCTGGTGAGCGCGGCAGAGGAATACGCGCCCGTGGTGAACCGTGCGTACGAAGCGTGCGGGCTCTACGGCGGGGATACCGATCAACATCCCCATCGCTTTGTCACGGGCTCAGGGGCAGTCACCTTCATATTGGAAAGTCGTAAATCTGCAGAAAGGCGAGGCGCCCGGGTGCGGGGCATTCTGGAGACCGGCGCCTGGTCAGCAGGCTCGGTTGGACGAGGGCCCGTTGACGAAGCTTGGCGGGCGATCGGCAGCCCGGGATTCGTTGTGACAGCGTTTGGTGAGATCAGGCCGGACAAGGTGATGACCAGTGTCAGCCGCGGCAATACCCAAGTCGCGGAAACGACAAAAGCATGGTCGGCGTACGGCACAATTCCCGAGGTGTTCAGCGTCGGCCCGCTGGCGAGCCTCGCGGCCGTTTTGTTGGAGGCTCCGATTGACGGCGGCAAGCCGCTCCAAAACAACCAATCCTTCGGAGTGGTGGCGAGCGAATTCACCGGCGCGACAACCGCGATTCGTGTCCGAATGCCGTCAAATTCCGTGATACATGCGTCTGCGACGGCATTTTCGCTATGATCCAATATAGTGGGAAATCGTTCGACCGACTACATGAAGTTCGCCGGCTCGTCCAGTGGCGCGTCGTCGGATGTTGAGCCGCGTATCGCCGGTGGAATCCCGGATGTGCCGCGATGGGTCTCAGAAATTATGGGCGCGCAGAGCGTGCGGATGCTCGACGGGCGATTTGGAACTCTGCGCGGACTGATCGAACATGTTTCCGATGCCAGTCGCTCGCTTGGGCTTACGACGGTGCGAGTCATTGATATTGTGAGCGGAACGCCCGCAGAATTCGAATCGGCGGTAGAGGCGGCCTACCTGCAGGCGCAGGCCGTCTCCGCGGACACGCACGCTCCGTTCCCGATTCGCATCTGGAATTTTGTGCCTGGGATTCACGACGACATGGGCAGCGGACTCGACCGCTACCGGGTGTTTAATCGTGGTCGGTATCGAGGATTGTCCGGATGGTTCTCAGGACCGGACCGTTTTTCAACGCAGTTGCCAACCGCGACAGCGGTCGGTCATAACGGTCACGATCTTGTTCTTCACGTTCTCAGCGCGCAAAACGCGGGTCGCGCTGTCGAGAACCCGCGACAGTGCCCGGCGTTTCGATACTCGACAAAGTTTGGCCCGCTCCCACCCTGTTTCTCCCGCGCGACTGTTGCGAGGGTGGATGGTAGAGAATCCATTCTCATTGGAGGCACAGCAAGCATTCGGGGCGAAGAGACGATGTTCGAGGGGTCGCTGCACCGTCAACTCGATGAACTCTTCACCAACCTGACGAGTCTCCTCAATGCCGCGAATGAGGCAGCGACTGAAATCAAAAACCCTCTCGCAGAGATTCACGGCGCCCGTATCTACTACCGAAACGAGTCGGACCGCGCCTTGATCGAAGCTGAGGTCGCGAGGAAACTGCCCTTGATTGATTCGGCGGAGTGGATTCGTGCGGACATTTGTCGGCGGGAATTACTCGTCGAGATCGAAGGCATCGCACACCGTCCGGCCGCCGTCGCGAAATCGCATACACAAACCAAAGGAGCCCGTTGATGGGCGACACTCCGCGGCAATTTGACATCATCGTGATCGGAGGCGGGCCCGCCGGTTCCACCGCGGCTCTTCGGGCCGTGAGAAATGGCAATTCCGTGCTCTTGCTGGAAAAAGGCAAACTGCCGCGATTCCACATCGGGGAGTCGATGCTCCCGCGCACCATGCACCTGATTCGCGAACTCGGTCTGCAGGACCGCGTGAGCCGCGTTCCTCAAGTTCCAAAGTTCGGCGCGTCGTTCGTCATGGCAAACGACGAGACTCCGTCCGATTTTTGGTTTTCGCCGGGGCCCAACGGAGAAGAGTCTTCCGCATTCAACACCGAGCGGGCGCCGTTCGATCGGATGTTGCTCGATGCCGCCGTCGAAGCCGGTGCGACAGTCTTGGAAGAGACGGCGGTTCGATCGATCGACAAGCTCGCGGACAACCAGGTCGTTCTCACGACAAGCGCGGGCGAATATCGTGCCCGCGTGCTCCTAGACGCCAGCGGCCAGGGAACGGTCGTCGGTCGACACCTCGGAACACGCACGCGCCTGCCCGACCTCGAACGCGTCGCCTATTTCCAGCATTTTCATGGAGTGGAGCGGCGTCCAGGACGGCTCGGCGGGTCCCCAATTTTTCCGCTCTGCGATGAGGGCTGGTTCTGGCTGATCCCGCTGGATGAACACCGCACCAGCATTGGCGTCGTCATGAACGCAGAGATTGCACGAAGCGTTGGCGTTCCCCCCGATCGCATGCTGCGCTGGGCGATTGACCGGAGCCCGTTCGTCCGTCGGGCGATGGTGCATGCCGAGGGACCGGAAGACAACCACGTCGCCGCTGACTTCAGCTACGTCTGCAAGCCGTACGCAGGCCCGGGTTACTTCCTGGTCGGCGACGCCGCCACCTTTGTCGATCCCGTTTTTTCGACCGGCGTGTGCATGGCGATGATGTCGGCCGTAAAAGCTGCCGACGGTGCCGGTGCGATTCTCCGCGGCACTTCTTCACCCGAGGCCGTTCGCCGGGAATACCGGGCGTACGTCGGCGCGTCGTCCGGCTGCCTCTTCCGTATCGTGCGCGACTTCTACCGCCACGGCTGCCGCGAAATGTTTCTTCATTCAACCGGCCCGTCGGGCGTGCGCGAAGCCGTGCTTGCCGCAGTTGCCGGACACGTATTCCCGAAGCCGACATTTGCGACGCGCTGGCGGCTGCATCTGTTCCACCTGCTCGTCCGAATTCACGAGCGCTGGCCCCTCGTCCCCAACCGCAATCGCTTTTCGATTTTGGACTCAGTGCCGCCGACAGAGCCGCCTCGCGCCTCCGACTTGGACTCGACGAATTCTCTGGCAGGATGTGCGTGATGGATTCGCGGCCGATCGATATGCCGCCGGCGCGGCGCGGAACAATCACGGAGCCTTCGATCGGTTGTCGCGTGCTAGATGCCATTGTTGAACACGCATTGCGGCAGCCCAACGCAGCTGCGCTCGTCCGAGTCACTTCGGATTGGGAGGTCTCGCGTCGGATAACCTACAGCCAGCTTGTGAGGGCAGTGTCGCTGCTGGAAGCACAGATTTGTGCAACGGTCGAGCCCGAAGGCACAGTGGTGCTCATCGGTCATAACAGCCCGGATTTCGTCGCCTGGTTCCTTGCGGTACTTGCCGCCGGCCGTCGCGTGTTCCCGTTTCATCCGCTGCTTGCGAGCCCTGAGGTGTGCAACCTCGCGGCTCAATCCGGCGCTGTCGCGATGATCGCGACGCCCGAGCACCATCTGAAGGTTGGCAGTAACTTAATCTCGCTCAATCTCACGCGCGTGCCATGGGATGAAGCCACCCAAACTGATCACACTCCCAAATTGTCTCAGGGCGGCGGCCTCGTTCTTCAAAGCTCCGGGACCACCGGGGCACCACGCATCGTATTCCGCGGGCGCGAGGCACTCGACTCGGTTGCGGCCGCGGTCGGTGAGGCGATGGCGCTCGCCGCTGATGATCGAGTGATTGCCGCCATCCCGCTGTGTCATTCGTACGGAGTGGACATCCTTCTCGCGACTCTATTGGCCGGCGCCAGCCTGCACATCCACGAGAAGTTCGACCCGCAGTTGATTGCCAGTGAATGCTCGACTGGAGTCGATGCGGTATTTCCCGGCGTGCCGTTCATGTTTGACGCGTTGTCGCGGCTGCGTCCCGACTGCGGGAGCGGCGCGAGCTCCCTGCGACTTGCGGTTTCTGCCGGCGGGCCACTCCCGCAACGAATCAACGATGCCATGTTCTCCTCCTGGGGCATCCGAGTGGGGCAGATTTATGGTGCGACCGAGCTTGGGTCCGTCACGATGAGCGATCCCGCGAGTCGGTTGTACGATGCTTCCAGCGTTGGTCTTCCGCTGCGAGGCAGCAGCGTTCGAATTCTCGCCCCGGACAATTTGAACCGCTGCCTGCCGCGAAATGAAGAGGGACATGTCGCGGTTTGTACGCCGTCAATGCTCTCTGCCTACGTCCCCAGTGGTGCGCCGGAATTGGTGGATGGCCACTTGCCAATTGGCGACTTAGGCCGCCTCGACGAGCAGGGTCGGCTCTTCATCACGGGGCGCACAAAGCTGCTGATCGACTCAGGCGGAGTGAAAATCAGCCCGATCGAGGTCGAACTCGCGCTCGCGCAGCATCCGGGTGTGCGGGAGTGCGTTGTCGGCCCTCTCGCCCTTTCAGACACCGTGGTGCGTCTCCGCGCGGTCTTTGTTGCCGTGGATCCATCGAACCCACCGAGCGAGGGCGAGCTTCGGCGGCACATGAAAGCCTTGTTAGCGCCGTACAAAGTTCCGAGGGTGTTCGAGCAGGTTGAAGCACTGCCGCGATCTCCGGCAGGAAAAATTCTTCGTTCGACCGCGCTGCGCGAGGGGCCTTCAACGTGCTGAATGTGCATCGCACGGTTGCGTCGTTCTGGTGTATGTGCCTTGCGGTCTTGCTTGCTGCGCTCGGCGGCTGTGCGGCAGCATTGCCAACCTATCCAAATCTGCCGGCGAAGGAATCGTTGGAAGTTTTGGCCATGCGCGCTGAGAGTGTGCGATCGCTTAGCGCCCAAGTTGAATTGAGCCTGGTCAATCCGCAGGGCCAATCGATCGCGCTGGACGGTGCATTCGCCGCCATCCCTCCCGACCGGATGCGATTGCAGGCGTGGAAATTCAACACGACTGTTCTGGACGTCACCTGCACTTCGGACGAGGTCTGGAGCGTGCCCGAACACCAAAGCGGCTCAGACTCGCAAAGCCAGGGCTTCTCCGGCGGCACTTCACTGCAGGCTGAAACGCTGCTGGAGCTCAGTCGGCCCTCGTTTTGGCGAACCGCACGACTGGTTGATGCAAAGACGACAGACAGCGAACTAGTGGTGACTTCCGGCCTGCCCGGACATGAAGAGGTGAATTGCGTCGTCGATCGGCGAACGCTGACCGCGCGGCAATTCTCGTCTTTCGGTACCCGGGAAGCGGGGGGCGAGCAATACTCCCTCAGCCTCGAGCAGTACAGACTGATCGATGGTGTGGTGTGGCCCACGATTTTGGTCTTCACAGGTCCGGAAGGGACGGTGCGGGTGTCGCTGAATGACGTCGAGATCAACAAGCAGATTTATGACGCTGTGTTTGTGCCGCCGGCACGCGCAAAGCAGCGGCAGTGAAGTAAAACGAATTCGCATCCCACGAAGATGCAGCAAACGGGGCAGCTTGCGAGGAAAGGATCCGATGTTCCGATGTCGCATCAGAACAAGCTGGCAACGTGTGCTCGTCGCGGCGGCATCGGTGGTGATGATGTCAGGGTGCGGCGCGCCCTCCGCTCGTCTCTCGTTCCCGACTTCCGCGGCGATCGTGTCTCCCTCCGGCCGCGAGTACGACGTCGACGGTGACGGAAAACCCGACTTTGCCCTGCAGGCCGGAGCAGAGGGACGCCTCGACACGCTCGCGTACGACGACGATCAGGACGGGAAGTTCGACAGGAAATACTCGCTGGCGGACTATCACAACGAGGACGTTCCTCATCTCATCATTCTGCTGGATTCGATTCCCTACTCAGCAGTTGCCGATCGATATCGCGAAGCAGGCTGGACCTGGTTCTGCCCGCCGCAGAAAGTCATTCCTGCTTTTCCATCTTTGACCGAGATCATCATCACCCGCATGGTCGGCGCGCCGCCCGTCTCTGGGATGATCAATGACTACTACGACGTGGCGCTTCAGAAAACAAATGACAGGATTCGTGAACGCGTCGGTGGCGAGCCAGACCCCTGGGAGCGTCGCCTCCATCATCGACTGACATTGACCCAGACCGGCCTTGCATTTCTAGAGCCACGATCCTGGTTCCATGCCGAACTCGCGCTGGCAAAGTCCGCGTTCGACCACAGCCCGGACCGCGTCACGATCGTCTACTTTGCCAGCGCCGCCTGCATGCTGAGCAAATACGGAGCCGACGGCCTTCGCGAAGTTCTCGACGGAGTCGAGCAACTGTGTCTCGAGATTCTGTGGGAACGGCGCGGCGCCGTGAAAATATCTGCCTTGGCCGACCATGGTCACAACCTGATCGCCGAGAAGCGGATTGACCTTCCGGCGATGCTGAAGCAGGCCGGATTCAATCCGCAAGCCAGGCTGCGAGCAGACCGCGACGTCGTGGTCGAATTGGACGGTCTGGTGAACTATGCCGGGATTCACACCCGCCACGCCGCCGAAGTCGCACGCGTTCTGACAAGTCATGCCGAGATTCAACTCGCGATGTATCGGGAAGGAGATCGGGTCATAGTTCGTGACGCTCACGGAGCGGCAGCGATCGAGTTCCGCCATGGCACGCTCCGCTACGTCGTGCTCGATCACGATGTGCTCGATTTTCAGCCAGTTATCGTCAAATTGACCGCAGCAGGCAAGGCGGATGCGGATGGTTTTATCGAGTCGCGCGACTGGTTCGACGCAACGGTCGATCATCAATGGCCCGACGCTCCGAGCCGCATCTGGAACGCCTTCAGCATCGTTTCTCGAAATACCCCCAGCGTCATGGTGACGACGATGCCCGGCTCCATGGTCGGATTGTCCTCGATGGAGTGGTTCATCAAGATGGCCTCCACGCACGGCGGCCTTGATCAGCGAGATAGTGCGACATTCATGCTCACCATGACCGGTCGAGGTCAGCATCCGATGCGCTCGGAAGAAGTGCTCAAAACCATCGAGCCAAGCTACGATCCGCGTGTTCTTCGCCCCTGAACAATTTGCCGTTTACCAATCCGCGGCACTCGCTCTGCAGCGGCAGCTTCCGCTCATCGCCGGCGGATTGATCGGTGCAGCAGCGATCGCGGTTCTTGTACACGGCACGGTGGTACCTCAGAGCCGACTGCTGATGCCGGTGCTTTCACGCGCCGCCAATCCGGCCCTGCCGAGGGTCGCGCTCACGTTTGATGACGGTCCATGGCCCGAGGCGACCGGCGCGATTTTGGATCTACTGAAGGCGAATTGCATTCACGCCGCATTCTTCGTGATTGGTCAGAATGCCGTGCGATGGCCGGATCTCGTGCGGCGAATGCACGATGAAGGGCACATCGTCGGCAACCACACATTTGATCACCACCGATTCGGTAGTTTTCGCGGTCTTTCGTACTGGCGCGATCAGCTCGCCCGCACCGACAACGCAGTAAGCTCGATCATCGGGTTACGCCCTGCGCTCTTCCGCCCGCCGATGGGAATCAAATCGCCGTTGCTCGCCGCCATTCTGCGTGAAACCGCGCACACCCCCGTCACGTGGAACCGTCGCGGACTTGATGGAGTAGACGCCCAGCCCGAAACAATCGTTCGAAATGTCACCCAGAAACTTCGTGCCGGCGACATCATGCTCCTGCACGATGGACGCGATTCCGCGAGCCGTCGCGACGCCCAATCAACCGTGGCTGCGCTGCCGGAAGTGATTCGCTCCACGCGTGCCCGCGAACTCGAATTCGTGTCGCTGAGCGACCACCTTGCGGTCCAGCCCTATCGCGCTGCTGCCACGCGTCAGCCCGCCTGAAATGGCGATGGCAGAAGGCTTGCGGTCGGTTCGCTTTCGCCCTTGCGCCCAAAGAACTGCCCCAACACCAGCATCGCGCCGAAAACCGCTGCACCGACGATGAGCCCGACAACGACGCTCCCCAGCATCCACGCCGGAAGCCAGTGCATCGCCATGTTCCACATGTTCCACGGGTGCGAGAACACCTCGGCCGGAGTGCCAGGCACGAGCGATCCCGTGAGCATGACGTTTCCGACTTCGAGCGAGACAACACCTAGGGCAATTCCCAAAGGCGGGATCGACACTTGGGAGCCCGCGATGACCGCCGCCGGGTGAAGATGCAGCCTCCACGCAACATACGCAGAAAGCGCCGTGTGAAAACCGAAAAAAGGCGTCGTACCGATGAGCGCGCCGACACCCATCGCCATCGCCAGTTCAAGCCGACCAAGGTCCGTCCCGCGCACGTCACGCCAGCATTGCAGCGGATTGAGCCACCGAATCACAACCCGCAAGCGCGGCAATTCCATCCTCGGACCCGCCCGGCCCGGCAATCTCCGGTGCGGCCACGGCGCGATCGCCCTTGCCAGAAGCATCAAGTGGACCGCGGCCTGTTTCAAAGAATCCCGCCAAGGTCTGTAGTGGCTGATTCGATCGGCGTCCGTGAAATAGCGACACCCAACAGGAACCTCGACAACCGCGCATCCCGCCCACGCCGCTCGTGCGATCACTTCCGACTCGAACGAGTAACCTCCGCTCACGCACCGGATCGATTCAAAAAGCTCGAGTGGATAGACGCGCAGTCCGCACTGGCTATCCGAAAGCCTCAGCCCACACTGAATTCTGAGAGCCAGCCTCGCATAGTCGCGACCCACACGACACCGCGCAGGACAATTGGTCATCTGATCCGGGCGGCTACCAAGCACCAGCGCCAACGGATCCTTCCGCACCTCCTCCAGCAAGGACGGAATGTCCGCCGGATCGAGTTGCCCGTCCGCATCAATCGTCACCGCATGCGTCGCGCCAAGTTTGCGGGCCTCGTGGAATCCTGTCGACAGCGCCGAAGCCTTGCCAAAGTTGCCGGCGTGCAGCCTCGAGTGCACGTCTGATTCCGGATGCTCCGCGATCCAGCGGGCCAGCCTCTCCGCCGTCCCGTCGGTCGAGCCATCGTCAATGACCACAATCGGCAGAGAAAGCCGTCTCAGGCCTTCAAGGACGCTTGGCAGCAATGTTCCGTGGTTAAACGTCGGTACAACAACAGCAACCCGAATTGCACGGTCTGTCGTGGAGTCCCCAACCTGCTTCATGCCTTGCGTACGCCCCAAGTTTCAAACCCATTTGGCAAACACACAAAGATCAGTGACGGTGAACGCGGTCCAGCATACACCGGGGGTCCAACCCCATGCATTTACGATACCATCGACGCCCGATGCACGCTCCCACGTACGCCATTGGTCGACGCATCTGCAACGTGATAAAAAAGTTATGCATCAACGAAGTCGTCCTTCACGGCGAGCGTGCGGCACATGCCGGTCCGATGCTGCTGGCGGTGACCCATCACGGCAATCTTGAGCCGGTTTTCATCAGCGTTTTGCTCGATCGCCCGATTCGCTGGATGGCCCGAACGGAATTCTATAAAACCCGGCCCGGGGCATGGTGTCTCGATGTGTGCGGCGCGTTCCCGGTTGAGCGAACTGGCTTCGCCCTTCCCGCCGTGCGCCGAGCGATTCATCTGCTCAAAGGCGGCGAATTCGTGGGCATCTTTCCGGAGGGCGGAGTCACCAAAGGCAATCTGTCGGCCGTACGTGGCGGCCCCATCCGCCAAGGTGTGTGCACAATTTCAATCCGCACTCAAATACCGATTCTCCCCGTCGTGATGCTCGGCACCGAGACACTCGACCGCATCGGACCCTGGCTTCCATTCAAGCGCGGGCGAATCTGGACCGCCTTCGGGCGACCCGTTATCCCCCCGGCATCTCGCACGAACAACCGCCGCGATCGAGCCGAACTGGCGAATCGATTGTGCGCCGAGTTTAGAACTTCCTATCGCCAAATCATCAACGAGTGCGGCCTCCGCGATTCGTATGAATTCGGAAATTCGCATGAGTGATCTCTTCTACCGAGCTGTTCGCTTCGTCGGAACAGGCGTGTTCTTCGTAAGTTCGCGACCCATCGTCATCGATGCGCAGTTTGTACCGACTTCCGGTCCGCTGATAATCGCCTCAACTCACGAGAGCCCCTTTGATGTGCCCCTTCTGATTCGCCACACCCCCCGACTTGTTGATTTCGTCAGCGTCACGGAGGTTTTTCGCAATCCCATGATGGCATGGTTCTACGGAAACATGAACGCGTTTCCGCTCGATCGCTCGCGCGCTGATCCCAAAACCGTTCGCACGATTCTGGATCGACTCGCCGCAGGCCGAGCCGTCGGCATGTTTCCAGAAGGCGGCATCCACAGCGGCGCCGATTCCCTCGTGCAAACCGGGCGAATCCGCAAAGGCCTCGGCCGAATCGCAGAGCTTTCTCAAGCACCCGTCGTTCCGTGTGTCATCCTGAACTCCGCCGAGTACCGCGGATTCGTCAATTGGCTGCCTCTCCGCCATGTTCGCTACGGAATGATCTACGGTCCCCCGCTAGTCCCGCGAGGCGACCCGGACGAACTGGAACGCGAATTCCTCAGCGAAATCGTGCGGCTCCACGCCATCCTGAGAGAACGATTGGATTCGCGCTCGATTGTCTGATGGATCTGAATGGCGACGTTTGAGAAATGCCATCAACGCCAAACGCGCCGCAGAAATGCGCTCCGCGTCGCATCCGGCGAAATCGAAGCAATGACCCCGATGGGATTCGAACCCATGTCCCCACCGTGAAAGGGTGGTGTCCTAGACCAGGCTAGACGACGGGGCCTGAGGGCCAACCGTAGGTAACTCGACCGCCTTTGGCAATCACATCCGGTCACGCATCCCGACTTGTTTTTGCCCGCGATTGTGCGCAATTCCCCGCAGTCTTACCCGCACCCACGCCCTCACCCCAGCTGCGCCAGCATCGCCGAAAAATCGTCCGCCAGCACTTCGGTCTCTGTCATCGACTTGACCTTCTCAAAAAGCCTTTCAAGGCATCTCGCCGTCGACACATCCTGCGCCTTCATGAACTCGTGAATTCCCTCCACGCCCCAGACCTTGCCCGGCGTCGGGAAGACCTCGAACGCGCCATCGCTGTACAAAAACAGCGACGCATTCCGCGGCACCTCCACCCGCAGCGTTTCAAATGCCACATCCGGCACGACGCCGATCGGCGGTCCCGGACACTCAAGCTCGCGCATCACATTCCCGCTCGCGCCGCGCTCGATCAACATCGCCGGCGGATGCCCGCCTCCCGAATACGAAATAGTCCGCTTGCTCCGGCAGAACACCCCGTACCAGATCGTAAAGAACATCCCGCCGTGCGTCCCCATGGGGAACATCGAGTTCAGCCGCGCCAGCACGCTCGATGGGCTGTGCAAATCCGCGCCGCCCATGCTGCTCGTCCGCACCGAGTTCATCGCCGAAACGCCCAGCAGCGCGGGGCCCACGCCATGTCCGCACACATCGAGCAGATACATCGCAACGTGATCGTCATCAATCGCGAAATAGTCAAAGCAGTCTCCGCCCAGCGATGCCGACGGAACAAACTTCCAGTCAATGGTCAGCGGACTCTTCATCGGCGCCGGCAGGAGTGATTGCACATACTCCGCCGCCTTATGCAGTTCATGCGCCAGCGCCGCCTGACTCGCATGCAGCGCATTAAAAGCCTCGTTTCGTTGCAGCAGCGACAAATACCCGCGCGAGTGATACCGCACACGCGCCACCAGCTCCGCCGGGTCCGGCAGCTTCACGATGTAGTCATTGGCGCCGCGCGCAAACGCCTCGGCCTTCGTCGCGCCCTCTTCCTTTGAGCTGAGCACAACCAGCGGCGTCAAGAGTGTTGCCACTTGTTCTCGATACGCCCGCACCAGGTCCAACCCATCCGCGTCTGGCATCACCAGATCTTGCAGGATCACAGTCGGCTTCAACTTCCCCGCCATGGCAACGGCGTCCTGCCCCTTCTGGCAGAAGTGAAACGTGATCCCCTGTTGAGGCGCGAGTATTCGCCGCACCGCTTCTCCGATGATCAATTGATCATCGACGAGCAGCACGACGCACTGGTCATTGGGCTGGTTCATGCCGCACCTTTGCTGCTCGGTTGTTTCGCCGCCTCTTCATCATGGAATTGCTTGCCCGCAAGATGGAACACCGACTCACACTGCTGCAGCGCATCGACCACCACCGGATCAAACTGCGTCCCCCGCCCGCCCACAATCATCGTTACCGCCTCTTCGTGCGGCATCGCGGGCTTGTAGACTCGCTTCGATGTCAGCGCGTCGTACACATCCGCCACGCTCACGATCCGCGCCTCCAGCGGAATGTTCTCCGATTTCAGTTTCTTCGGATAGCCCGCTCCGTCCCACCGCTCGTGATGGTTCGCTGCAATATTCCGCGCCATTCGGAGCAGTTCATCGCCCGGCTGCCGCGCCAGGATCGCGTTCAAAGCGTCCGCGCCGATCCCCGGATGCTTCTCGATCTCCAGACGCTCTTCCGGCGTCAATCTTCCGGGCTTGAGCAGCACCGCATCCGGAATCCCCACCTTCCCGATGTCGTGCAGCGAAGACGCAAGCTGCAGATTCATGATCCACTCGTCCGTCAGTTCCGGCATCGTCGCCCGCAACTGCTCCGCCAGCACTCTGCTGTACGCCGCGATGCGCTCGAGGTGCAGCCCCGTATCCGTATCCCGACTTTCCGCCAGCTTTGCGAGCGCGAAAATCAAGGTGTTCCTCGCGTTCACCGATTCCGCCTTGCGCTCCGCGATCTGCCGCCGCCGCTCAGAGTCTGCAAACGCCCGTGCCCGCACCTGAGCGCGATATCCACCCGAGTGATACCGGATCCGCGCGATCAGCTCCGCCGCGTCCGGCAACTTTACGATGTAATCGTTCGCCCCGTTGGCAAACGCCTGCGCCTTGGTCTGCCCCTCTTCCTTTGAACTCAGAACGACGATCGGTGTCTGCTTCGTCGCTTCCTGCGCGCGATACTGCTTGACGAGATCCAGCCCGTCCGCTCCCGGCATGACCAGGTCCTGCAGAATCACCGTCGGCCCGACGCGAGCCGCCGTCGCGAGCGCATCGCCCGCATTCTGACAGAAGTGAAACTTCACCCCGCTCTGCCCCGCGAGAATCCGGCGCACCGCTTCGCCGATGATCAACTGATCATCCACGAGCAGCACAATCGCGTCGTCGCTTGCCGTATCAAAGTGCGCCGTCTGTTCGCTCATCCCCGTCCCGCGCCTTTCTTCTCCATCGCATGGACAATCGCCGCACCAATGTCATTCGCGCTGAGCATCTCAATCGCAGCGCCCGTTTCCACGCACGCCCCCGGCATCCCCCACACCACGCTGCTCTCGCGATCCTGCGCGATCGTGTGCCAGCCTACCCGTTTGAGCTTCCCCATCCCGATCGCCCCGTCGCGCCCCATTCCCGTCAGCACCACGGCAACACCCCGCGCCACCAGCGGCGCGGTCAGCGACTCAAAGAACACATCCACCGACGGCCGAAAAGCCGCCTCTTTCGGATCTTCCGTATACACCAGGTTCCCGCGGTGATTCAGAATCAGATGGTCGCCCGTCGCTGCCAGCGCGATCCGGCCCGGTGCAGGCTTTTCGTCAGGAGTGATGATGCGGATCATGTGCCCTGTCTCTGAACTCAGCCACGACGCCAATCCCGCCGCAAACTGAGTATCCACGTGCTGCACAATCACCACCGGCCACTTTGTCGGCCGAGGCAGCGCCTTCAACACCTTCGCCAGCACCAGCGGCCCACCCGTTGACGCCCCGATCGCCACCATCGACGGCGTCGGCAAATGCGTTTCTGCCGGTCCGAGCGCAACACTGGAGTTCGCGCCCGCATCGTTCCCGCCCGCGATCATCCGGATCATCTGTACCTTGCGAATGAGCGATTCCGCCCGCTCCACCGTGCCGTTTGCGCCGAGCCCCGGCGTCTCGACCGCATCGAGCGCGCCCGCGCCGAGCGCCTCAAATACCTTGCTCGAATTGCCCTCAACCGTTGCCGTCACGACCAGGATCGGACACGGCGTCGCCGCCATGATCCGCCTCGTCGCCTCCACGCCGTTCATCACCGGCATGAGCATGTCCATCAGGATCAAGTCCGGTCGATCTTGCGCGCATTTCTCGACCGCCTGCTTTCCATCTTCCGCGATCCACGCCACTGAGGCGCCGGGTATCGCCGCCACGACGCGCTGCAGCACCTCCACCGCGAGCTTCAGATCGTTCACGATCGCGATCCGCATTACGCCGGCGCTCCGATCAGATCTTCCACCATCCGTATCAGCGAATCGTCATGGAAACTGCTCTTGGTCAGATACGCATTCGCGCCGGCATCCAATCCCGCCATCCGATCCTCTTCGCGATCCTTATACGACACGATGATCACCGGCAAATCCGCAAACCGCGGCTCTTTCCGCAGCGCACGGATCAGATCAATCCCCGTCATCCGCGGCATATCCACATCCGTCACCAGCAAATCGAATTTCCCCGCCTTCAGCGCGTTCAAACCCTCTTTCCCATCCACCGCGACTTCGACGTGATACCCGCGCCGCTGCAGCAGCTGCCGCTCCACCTCGCGCACCGTGATCGAGTCATCGACCACCAGCACCCGCCGCCGCGCCGATCGCATCGATTCCGCAGTCCTCGTCGCAACTCCGAGCGGACGGCCCTCTTGCAGAAGCTGCTTCACCGATCGCAGCAAGTCATCGACATCGACCACAAACACCGGCACTCCATCCGCCCGAATCGCCGCGGCAGAGATATGCGCCACCGTCCCCAGCCGCGCATCCAGCGGCCGAATCACCAGATCTTCTTCGCCGCACACCTCATCAACGATCAGCCCGCACAGTTCGTCGTTGCGTCCGCCAATCACCAGCACCGAAAGCGCGGCGCTGTTCGCCGAGGGCTCGTCGCCCCCCAGCATGTCGCTCGCCCGCAAAAGACCGACCGATTGCTCATCCAGCGTGAACTGCTGACGTCCCTGCACCGGCGTCACATCCTCGCGCGCGACAAGCGCCACGCGATGCAGCCGCGCCAGAGGCACCGCAAACAACTGCCCGCCGATCCGCACGAGCGCCGCGCGAAGCACCGACCGCGTCACCGGCAACCGCATCACGAACCGCGTCCCCCGACCCGGCTCCGACTCGAGCGTGATCGTGCCCGAAACCTCCTGCACCATCGACATCACCACATCGAGCCCGACGCCCCGTCCCGAAATCTCCGTCACCGCCTGCTTCGTCGAGAATCCGGGCAGGAACGGAAACTCCATCAGTTCCGGTCTCGTCAGCCGCGCCGCCGTCTCCGAATCGACCATCTTCCGCTCAACGACCTTTCGCCGGATCGCTTCGGGGTCGATCCCGGCGCCGTCGTCCTGTACTTCAACCACGAGCATTCCGCTCTGGTGTCTCGCAATCAGCTTAATAGTCGCCTTCGGCGCCTTCCCCTTCGCGATGCGATCTGCTTCCGGCTCGACGCCATGATCCAGGCTGTTGCGGATCATGTGCGTCAGGGGCGACTCGAGCTTCTGCAGGATCTCGCGATCCACTTCTACGCCCGCGCCCTGCAATTGGAAATCGACGTTCTTGTTCAGTTGCCGCGCAATATCGCGGACCATCCGCGGGAACGCCGTCGCACCCTCCGCGAACGGCCTCATGCGGCTACGAAGCACCTCGGTGTAGAGCGCCCCCGAAAGCTCTTCGACCCGCCTCATCGTCTCGTCGAAGCGCGCCGAGTGCTCGACCACCGCACCCCGCAACTTACCGGTCTCGGCACCGAGCGTCTCCAGCCACGCATCAACCTGTTCATCCGCCCGTCCGCCCCTGATGCTCCCACTTCGGCCTTCGTCCCGACGCGACTCGTGCACTCGTTCCCGTAGCGATTCAAGCCCATTCTCGACCGATCGCTCTCGCGCTCGAAGTCCATCCGACAAGACCCGAAGCGATTGCATCCGGGCCGCTTCCACCGTCGCCTCGCCCGCCAGCGACAGCATTCGATTCAGCACGTCCGACGCAACGCGCACGCTCGCCGAGCTGTTTTCTGATGGCGCTTCACGGGCCGGAGGAACTGAAACTTTCGACGCTTCTGGAGAAGCCCCCGGTGCCGCAACGGTTTGCGGGGCGGCAGGAGCAACTGGAGGAAGTGGGGCGGTCGCAGGTGCGGCAGCAGATGCAGCCGCGACCGGCGCTTTCAACTCCGCAACCAACGCATCGATCCGCCCGGCATTTGTCGCGGTCCACGGCGCGAGTTCCGATTCCGAGATCGCTCGAAGCTCCGCAAGCACATCGACCCCGCGCAGAAGCTGATCGACCCGCCCCGCGTTCAATGCCTCGCGCCCGCTCTTGGCGTTGAGAAAACATTCTTCCATCACGTGCGCGAGCGTGACAACAACGTCCAACCCGACAATCCGCGCCGCGCCCTTGATCGAGTGTGCCGCCCGCATCAAGGGTTCGACCGCGGAGGTGTCGCCCGGCGACTTCTCGAGCGCAAGCAGCCCTTCGGTCAACGCCGCGCAGTGTGCTTCCGCCTCCAGCTTGAAGAGCTCGAGCAGCGAAACGCCGGCAAAGCCGCCCTCATCGCTCATGCCCGTGCTCATAGAAGCGCCGCCTTGAATCCCGCCAGGATTCTCTCGCCGTCCAGCACCGTGACAGCCTTTCCATCGACTTCCGCCAGCCCCGCGACAAACGCGCCAAGCGCATGTTCCACCGTCAGCGGCGCCGTCGCCAGCGCCGACGAATTGATCCTCCCAATTCCGTGCAGCGCATCCACCTCGAACGCCCAGCTCGCGCTCGCCGGCCCAATCACCATCGTCCGCAGCGCGTCATTCGATGTGTTGGCTTCAGCCGCGCGAGCAGGCAATCCGAGCAACCGCCGCAGATCTCCGCAAAGCAGCAACTCTCCCCGCACGTTGCACACCCCGCACAGCACGCCCGTCGAGCGGCCGGGGATCCGCACCGGCCCCGAATACGGCGTCACTCGCCGCACAACGGTGGCCGGCAACGCGAGTGTCTCACCTGCGAGTCCAAACAACACAATCCCCACGCGTCCTCGTTCACTCGCGTCCGCCGGGTTCGCCGCACTCGCCGCAGCAGCCCTCAGATCCGCCTCTTCAACATTTCGATCCAGCAACCGCTCCAACGCGCCCATCGTGCGCGCCGCCTCATTTGTCAACGGGGTTTGGCTCATGGCGTCCCCCCATCATTCGTTGGCGCCCGCTTCAGCCGCTCCCACATTCTTTCGGCTTTCACGCGATCGCCCGCGCCTTCATAGATCAGCGCGAGTTGCACGAGCGATGTCGCCCGGCTGGGCTCGAGATAAAGCGCCTGTTCGAAAGCCGTTTTCGCTCCCGCAGTGTCGTTCGCGGCCCGCCGCAGCGTGCCAAGAAGTTCAAGTGCCGCCGCCGTCGGCCCTTTTCGGGCGAGAATCGAACGGATCAACTCTTCGCTCTCGTGATTCTTCCCCGCATCCGCAAGATCACGCGCATCGTCCAAGTCCTTCACCGCATCGCGTTCAGTCTCCTGCGATGCGTGAATTGCCTTTGGCGCAATCCCAACAGCCGCCTTCGGCAAGGCGGCAGCAACTGGCACCCGCTCCGGCATTTTCAGAGGCTGCCGCACCTCGACAGGCGCCTGCGTGTTCCCAATCGTTCGTTCAAGTGCGAACGCATGCGGACGATCCAGTCTCTTCCTCGTCGCCCCCGTCGCAAGCAACTGCTCCGCGTGCCCAACAAAGAACAGCCCACCCTCGCTCAAATTCTCCGAGATCGAGCCCAGCAACCGCCGCCGCGCATCCGCGCTCAAATAAATCATCACATTGCGGCAGAAAACCACCTCATACGGCCCGCCCTCCGCAATCACTCCCCGTTCCAAAATGTCCCCCAACCGAAATCGCACCATCCCGCGCACCCGTTCGTCGATGGCGATCTCTGTCCCCTCATGCCTCAAAAACTCGATCGCCCACGAGGGCAACTCATGCCGAAGTGAGAACGCCCCATACCGCGCCGCTTTCGCACGCTCCAGACTCACCCCGCTCCGATCAATCGCATCAATTCTCACCCGATCGCTCGCCCACCCCGCGTGCAGCGCCGCCATCGCCATCCCATACGCCTCTTCTCCGCTCGCACACCCAACGCTGAGCATCCGCAGCCTGCTCGCCTTTCCCAGCAATCCCGCCAGGTGCTCGACCAGCAGCGCAAACGAGCTTGGATACCGAAAGAACCACGTCTCCGGCACAGCGATCGACGCCGCGAGCCGCTCGCCTTCATCACCAGACCGTTCCAATTCACTCAAATACGCGTGTTCATTCTCACACCCCAGTTCCCGCAGTCGCTCCTGCACCAGCCCATCAAACGCCGCGCCGGTCAAGAGCGCCGAATCAAGCGCCATCCGATCGCTCAGCCAGCGCCGAATCAGCGGGTACGTCACCGCGCACCCGCCTTCACCCGCGACCACAGCAACTCCGCCTGCTCCGGCGTAAAAAGCTCCGCAGGAAGCACTTCCTGCACCGCGCCCATCGGCATCTGCGCCACGCGACCCAGAAACCGCGTCTGCTCATTCGCCAATCCCGGATGCGCCCCCTGCGCAGCAAACGACGGCCGCGCCAGCTCCAGCACGCTTTCCACCCACACGCCAACAAGATTCTCGCTCGCGCCGTTCCGCGTCCGCACCACCAGCACGCGGTTCACCATCCGGTCGACCCCGCTCGGGCGGCCGAGCAATCGCGCTCCATCGACGAGCGGTATGAGCTCCCCGCGAAATACGAACAGTCCGCGCATCCAGTCTGGCACCGACGGCAACTCGGTCGCCTTCACCGGCGACAGAACTTCCGCAATGTTCTCGACGGTCGTCGAAAACAACAGACCTCCGGCGCGCCAGATCACCGCGAGCGAACTCATCGCCAATCTCCCTATTCGCGAAGCCTGAACTTCGCGACGGCTTCACGCAGAAGCCCGATCGCCGATTGCAGATCCGCCGCCGCACGCCCAAATTCCCGCGCCGACTGCACAGTCTGGTTCGCATTCCCCACCAGCGATCCCATCGCATCGCTGATCTGCTGCGCCCCTTCCGACTGCGCCTGCATCGACTCATTCACCTGCTTGAAGCTCTCGGTGCTCCGGTTCACGCGATCGATGATCTCGGTCATCTGCGATCCCGCCGACACGACATCCCGCACGCCGCGCCGCACCTGATCGCTAAACCGGTCCATTTCCATCACGCCGGCCGACACCGCTCCCTGCATCTGCCGCACCATCTGCTCGATATCCAGTGTCGCCGACGCAGTCTGATCTGCAAGCCTTCGAATCTCGCGTGCGATCACAAGGAATCCGGCCCCGTATTCGCCCGCCTTCTCCGCCTCGATCGCCGCGTTAATGGAAAGAATATTCGTCTGATCCGCCACCTTCGTGATGGTCGTAATCACCGTCGTGATCTTCTGCGACCGTTCATTGATCGCATTCAACTTATCCGCGATCGACGCCGTCGCTCCATCCAGATCACGCATCACCCCTTCCATGCTCTGCAGCCCGGCGCGGCCGCTCGTCGCCAGCGATGCCGATTCCGCTCCCATGCGGCTGACCGATTCCATCGTCTTCACAAGGTCCTGCCCCGTCGCCGAAATCTCCTTCACCGCCGCCGCGATCTGGTTCGATGCCGCGCCAAACGTCGCTGAGCTCGCCTCCTGCTGCTTGCTTGTCGCCGCGATCTCCGTCGCCGTCGAATTGAGCCGGATCCCCGCCTGCTTCACATTCCCGACAAGCGAATTCAGATTCCCGTCCATCGTGCCCATCGAGCGCATCAATTGGCCCGTCTCGTCGCTGCTGCGCGAATTATGAATTGCTTCCGTCAGGTCGCCTCGGGCAATCCGATCCGCCGCCTCCGCCGCATGCCGCACCCGCGCCGTGATTCCTCTGCTCACAAAGAACATCAAGCCCGCAACCACCAGCATTCCGGCCGCGCCCACCGCGATGTTCCGGATGATCGTGCGATCTTCCTCGCGCATCACATCCGCCCGCGGCCGCCTCGCGACCACCGTCCAGCCGCCCACCATCGTCCGCTCAACGCCATAAAAACACAGCTCCTTCAGCACCGGATCCATCGCCTCAAACACATCCGCATTCCCGCCCGCCGTCACCGCCTGCCACTTCACCGCCAGTTCCGCATACGGCGTCGCCGAGACCAGCTGCGACTGCAGTTGCGATTTCTCATCCACCTTCTTGTCGTCGGGCGCCACCAGCAACCGCCCGCCCGCGCTCAGAATGAACACATCCGCGCCCGATCGACGCTGAATCTCGTTTGCAATCTCCGACAAGCGCTCCAGCGAGCGATCCACACCCGCAACGCCGGCAAACTTCCCATCGATCACGATCGGAAAGACATGCGAGACCACCATCCCCGCTTCGGCCTGCCGCGGCTCCGTCACCGACGCCGTCGCCTTCCCGTTCGCCGCAAACTCGCGCTTCGGAGTCTGATAGAACTCCATCGTCTCCATTCCCATCGCCGCGCGCAGCTTGTCCTTGCCGGCCCCCGAGGAATTTTCCGTGAACCACACCGGCGCAAAACGCCCATTCGCGTCCATCGCTTCCCGGGCCACCACGCCGTCCTTCGTCACCACATCCTTCAGCCCCGCATCCTTCAGAGCCGCCGCATCGTTCCCGTCCGCGTTCGGCTCATAGACAATGAACGCGCTCACAATCCCCGTGGTTGACGCATTCACCATCCGCACAAAAGCGCTGCTCTCTTTCCGCTTTCCAAATAGCCCCGTCTCCTGCGACCCCGCCATGATCGCCGCAATCAGGTTCCAGCGTTCATTCCGCGTGTTCAATTCCACCGCCGCCGTCGTCACGCTCCCGCCCAAGATCTTCTCTTCCGCCGCGCGGACATTGCGATACCCGTCCAGCGCGCTCCAAAGCACGATCCCCGCAATCACCACCAACGCAGGCAGCACTCCCAAGATCAACAGGCGACCCGACAGGCTGTTCAAAAAGGAAGTTCGTTGCATAAGTTCGTCGTTCCGCGGCAGCTGCCGGGCCAAATCACACCGCGTCCGCGGCCCCAGAATGGAGAATTCGCCTCTCAAAGTATATTGATCGGCACCTCCCCCCTCCCACACAAGAACCGCCCCAATTCCCCGCCATTCCGGCAAGAATTGCGTGTTTTGCCCACTCCTCGTCCAGTTGCCGCACGGTTTGACATCACAACCAATTCGTTCACGCCGCCCCACGCGTTCTTCCATCACCTCATCAGCCAACCCACATTCGCAGAAGCCCCTTCCCCGAGGGAAGGGGTTGGGGAAGGTTGGGGAAGGTGGGGGAAGGGAGCGTGCATCTCCCGCAACAGTCGCCGACTGACATGCCCCAAGCCGCGCCCGTCAGATCAATCCCCGCTCCGCGCCACGCACCGCATCTTCATCCTCTGCCCTGCGCAATCTCCAACATCGCAACTCTCTTCTCCCCCCGCCCATGAAATGGGCCCCCGGACGTTGCCAGATGTGCAACATCTGGCCCACCCTCGCCATCACCACCACGCCCGTGAAACGGGCGCGCGTCCCGAGCACGTTCGAATCAAAACAATCCCCTTCCTCAACCCCTTGTCTGCGAGGAGTGGGGGAGCAGACACAATCCAACATCTGCTTTTCCTTTTCACGCCCCGGGCAGCGGCACAAACCATGCCGTCCCCCCTTTTGTATTCTCCCAAGCCCCATGATCGCCCTCCCCTTCCAAGACCGGCAATCCCGCGACCATCTCGAACAAGCCGGCATCAACGCCGAGCGCCAGCTCGCGCACTATCTAGCCCGCAAGTTCGGCGATGACCCCCGTGTCGATCTCTTCTTCGGCCTCCGCATCCCGCTCGATCACGCAACCGGATCAAGGCGTGACGCCGTCCAGATGGACGCCCTCCTCATCCACTGCCACGGCATGGCGATCATTGAATCCAAAAGCGTCCACGATGAAGTCCGCGTCAACAAGCGGGGCGAATGGTCCCGCACCTGGGCCGGAAAAGTCCTCGGCATGTCGTCGCCCGTCGAGCAGGCGAAGCGCCAGTCCGATGCGCTCCGCAAACTGCTTCAAGCCAACCGCACCAAACTCCGCGGCAAGGTCATCTTCGGATTGCTCCAAGGCGGCTTCGGCGCCTGTCCCATCGAATGCTTCGTCGCGATCTCCGATTCCGGCCGCATCACCCGCGACCCACCAGATTCCTTTCGAGAAGTGATGAAGGCCGAGCAGATCGCAGACTGCGTGCGCATCCGCGTCGATCGCCACCAGAAATTCGGCGGCATCGTCGGCCTGCTTCGCGCGTCGGTCGCGAACGAAGAAACGGATGATGGAAACTGGTCGATGACAGAGGAAGAGCGGGGGAGGGTGAAGGAGTTCCTGGTCAATTCAAAGGGCTAAACCACTCCACTCCTGCTGCCTCCCAGTCCGAAGGACTGACCGAAAATAGCCGGGGGTCGCCGCGAAGCGGCACCCCCGGAAGAGCGCCACCACCAATCCCCTCCCCCAAAAAATCCCCTTCGAGCATCCCTGCCGCGTCAGCGGCACAAACCAAGTCTCTTTGCACCCAGAGATTGTGCGCGTACCTCGATTTTCCAACCTAGGTCAATCGGCTGTCTATCCTGAGTTCACCGGGGGTAGGACAAGGGGCTAGCCATGGATACGGCTGCACTGAAGAACGAGATAGCAACGATTCGCTGCGAGCACGCGACCATTGAATTCAAGTCCCATGCCGACTTCGCGGACAAACGCTGCGAATTGCAGTTGATCCGAAGTATTGTCGCCATGCACAATTCCGGCGGCGGCACCATTGTCTTCGGGCTCGATTCGCACGGCGAGCCTCTCGGCATTGATATCGCCGCGACGCGGGCGATCGACCCGATTGTTCTCTCCGACAAAGTTCGAGCCTTTACCGGTCGTCCGCTTGCGGGCATCATCCGCGATGAATTCGAGCGTGGCGGATGCAGCTTCCCCGGGTGGATTATCCCGGGTGCTGCGGTTCCGGTTCCGTTTGCAAAGGACGGCGATCTCCACGTCGGCCAAGGCAAGCCCGAAAAGTTATTCCACAAGGGGCAGATATACGTCCGCCGTGGAGCATCGTCGGTACCCGCCGACGCCGGAGACATGGAATTGTGCGCAGAGAAGATCCGGAGCTCAGCGCGACAAGTCTTTGCCGCAGAGATCGGGAGATTCGCCGTGGTCCCGCCCGGGCACACGATTCAGGTTCTCGCGCCGGGATCCGTCGTAACCGGTTCAGCTCCAGAGCAAAGAGTTCGGGTTACGGACGATCCAGACGCTCCCGGCGCGGTCATAGTGGACAGGTTTCGCACGCATCCGCATCGGCAGAAGGAACTGGTGCAACGTCTCGCCACAAGATTGCCCGGCCATCGCGTGAACGGACACGACATCGCTTGCATCCGCAAGGTGTACGCCACCGAAATCGAGTCCAAGGGATTCCTCTATCTGCCACCGCATTCATCGCGGCACTACTCCGAGGGCTTTGCGGATTGGATAGTCGGCAGGATCGAAGCAGACCCGAATTTCTTGGACAAGACGCGACAACGCTGCAAACTCGCAACCGCCGCCTGACAAATGGCCTGCTCGCCCGGCAATCCGTCACACGCTGGCAAATGGCACCCTCGGTCAACATCGTTTCGCCGAACGAGTTTGAGCTGGAGAAGACAAGCGGGAAGAGCCCGACGCTGGCGACGACTCGGGGGAGCAGGCTGTATCTGGTCTCGTCGATCGCGGCGGGATTGGCTGAATGGAAGTGTGGACTTTGATGCAGGCAAGGGCACAGCGACCAGGATCAAATAAACTCCACCCCCGGTTTAATCGCGTGTCGTTGAAAAAGCTTCTCGGCTTGAATTAAAAGATCGCTACGAGGACTGCCCGGTTTAAGCTGTTCAAATAAATATTTATATCGAGAAGCAGATTGCATAAATTCTGAAAAGTATGCGTCAGGATAGGAATCGTACAGAAGCATGTGTAACGACAGCGATTCGCTGGCGACGGACAGTGAATCGGCTAATTGAGATGGTGCATCTAGTGCCATAGACAGCAAATACAAAGTTCCTGCAAGGTACCTTCGGTACTTGTCCGGATTTGTAGAGTTCAATTTGCGAAATATTGCTACTGACTCATCTAAAAATGGAAATGCCGCATCGCCTTTGTCCATTTTCTTTAGTAGCGATCCGTAATTACTAAGACTCATCGCATATTCTGGCTCGTGCGCATCGGGATGAGCGAATGCCAACTGGCGTCTGATATTCATCGATACACGAAAAATGGACATGGCGCGAGGATAGTTTTTAAGATAAAAAAGCTGACTTCCGAGATTGTTTAGACTGCCCGCCAGCTCGACAGAATATCTTTCCGGGTTTTGACGAGCAAGTTTGCGGAATATTTTCACGGCCTCGCGAGTAGGTTGCAGGGCTTTCGCTGGTGCATTCATAGTTCCAAGACTATTGCCAAAATTACTCAAACTCATTGCAAAATCGGCTGGCGAAGGATGTTGCCCCCCGCGTGCGAGTCGCCGATGAAGCTCCACCGCCTCAGTTATGGCTGTAAAACTTGCAGATCGCTTTCCAAGTTCGCGCAGATCATTGCCTAGATTGTTCAGGCTAATCGCTAAATTCAAGCTGTGCGATGCGGGGTCCGCTTGCCGCAGGCGTCGACGAATACCAACAGCTGCTTGGGCAAGTGCGAGCGCTCTCTCTGGATCGCCGGCACGCTGCAGCCAAATCGCATCTGCGCTCAGCTCTGAAGCGTGCTTTTCAAGTGCGGACTCGTCTTCGGCCGGAGCGATCGATAGGGAGACTTTTCGTGCGGCCCACGCGCGCACGCGCGCAAGAGAAACCGAATCATATTGTATGACTGCAGATTTTATTTGCTGGGCGAGCTTCTCCGAGCCGCCCTTGCTTTCCAGCAACTGAGATAATGCCGTTCCAATTCGCGCGACGGCAGTTTCTCGACCAAGCGCCAACGCAGCGAAGAGCGCAGGGATCGCGCGGTTTTCAAGATTTGGCGATATGACGTCGCGTATCCACTTGGTCGCAATCTCGTCTCGTGTCGAAATGCGGCCAAGAGTCCAAAGTCCGTGAATAATTGCAGAGTCATCGCCATCCTCGAAGACGGACTCAAAGAAGTTGGACGCCGTTGTGTTGTCGTGTCCCACGCGAGCGATTAGCCGTTCGCCCAACAGATCTGGCTCGAGTACGCCAACATATTGTTCAGCTTGTTCAACGTCGGGTGGATAAAGCGTGTGCAAAAAGTGAGGGAAGAACTTTTGGCTTGGGCCTTCAATGCGCGTTGACAACAATGTCAGCGCATTTAACGTTTGTGCTCCGCCTCGCAGAGTTAAAGCGGCCACCAGGCGAGATGCGCGCTTTGAAAAATCCTCCTTCTCAATCAAAGAAGTGCCAGCTTGTTCACCCAAGTGCATTAGCCAGAAGTGTGTTTCGTGCGAAACGATAGTATCTAGAAGTGTATCTGCTTGCGCTGATAAGCTTTGGAGGGATGCGAGTGCAGCCATGTGCACATAGAGCGGGCGTCCGAAGCGATCGTCACTGAGGTCGGGGATTGTAGTTGGAGCTGATTTGTGAAGCGCGGTTGCAAAACAAGTAGCAGCGAGCCGAAATAATTTATCACGTACGCTATCTCGAGCTGTGAGCGCTGGTACAGCTAGGTAGTGCGCGCTGGCGAGCAAGTCATGTACCGAACTGTCAACGTGGCTGAGCGCCGCCCACCAGTCCGCTCTTTCCCGTGCCAGTAAGGCAACCCTGACCGGAATGGTCAATGGTTGGGATTCAGAGAAGGCTTTAAGCAAAGCGAGCAGTTGCGATCGGGATTCGGCGTAGTCGATTACAACTAGCAGAGGGCGATCACTGGTGAGTAGCTTGTACACCGTTACGGCGTTCGCGTCGGCATGAAGGAAGCCGGCCTCCCATCCGCGAGCTCGTAGAAGCTTTGCGTGCTCAATAAGTAATCGGGTCTTCCCTGCGCCTCCATCACCTGTAATCAGTTGAACGTGTACGCCAAGGGGCGAATCTTCTGCACACCAATCCTGTAAAGTGTCTATGGCCTGTTCGCGACCTTCCCGTTGAAATGGGACAATTTCGTAACGTGCGGTTAGCAGCGTGCCCGGATTGATGTTTTGCTTCGGTCGGGAAACCTGATTTGAGGAAAGTAGTTCAGGGAACTGCGGCGAGGCGACACTGCCGTCCAAGGTGGCCAGTAGAAACTGAATCAGAACTTCAGCGGACGCATGCGCCGCGAATCTGCGAGCCTTATCTGACTTCGCGGGATCAGCATGGTCCATAACTCCTTTTGCAATTAACAGGCGCGGGACGTCCAGTGCTTCCTTCAGCCAGCCAATGGCAGAAGCTTCCATTTCAATACCTAGGACTTTGCGATTCTGGGTTGTTACAAGGCGATTCCAAATCGATGGGTCGCGAACGAGATTCGCGCCTGTCGCCATGCCACCGATGTGCACTTTCCATCCGGCGCCACCGTCAGAACGTTCCGCAAGCCAGTCTGCGCCTAACGGAAGTTTGAAGTCAAATGATTCGATAGCCAGCTTCCACGGCTTATACAGCTGATAGGTCTCCATGTCAGGAAGCCAATGTGCGTCCCGGTCGCCTGCGTTTCGTTTGAGTTCTCCCGCGTCGTACTTCCAAACGCGATCGGCGACAATAACGTCTCCTAGCGTGACTTCGTCCGGATGGCCGGCGCAGACGCCACACATAGCAAGGCATCGTGGCTGAAAATGTGAAACCAGAATAGCGGCAATTGATACGGCCGCGTGTTCTCGTTGATCAGGCGAACGAGCGAGCACAAACCGCATGGGGGCGCGACCTTCGCGCTTAAAGCTACAAGTCCAAAGTGGATAGTCAAAGCCACGGGGGGGGTCGATTGCGCTCCATTTGCCGATGGCATTGCCCAAGACGGACCGGACGGCCTCATCTTCGCCTTTAGCAGCGGTAACTATTAGAACGTCTGTGTGTGGCATGAACCTGCTACCTAGTCGGGACGATGCGTCAAGAGTAGTTCCTAATCGATGTGGAGATGCTGCAGATGGCATTAACCCGGCACGGTGCTGTTGATCTTGCTTCTATGAGGCAATCCAAAGGCGGCGGGAGGCGCTGACCTGCTTCTCGCTGCCAGCTTGAATTCACTCCATGCGACGTGCCACTCATCTCACCCTTAGGAGATCAGTGTGCCTTTCTGTTTTCATCCCGTCCGCAGCACCAACTCCCTTTCCCCTCCTCCCGTACCCTCCCTCTTCTGCCCACCCCCTTCGACCTCATCATCATCGGCGCAGGCCCCGCCGGCATAGCCGCGGCAGACGAATCCGTCTCCCGCGGCAGCTCACGCGTCCTCCTCCTCGAAGCACGCCCCCGCATCGGTGGCCGCGTCCGCACGCTCTCTCTCCCCGATTCTCCAATCCCCATCGAACTCGGCGCGGAATTCGTCCACGGACAACCCGCCTCCACCTGGAATCTCATCCGCCGCTTCCACGCCGCGGCACACGATGTCCCCTTTGAAAACCACGAATTGATCCGTGGCCGCCTCCGCAAGACCGACGCCTTCGACGCCCAACTCGAGCGCGTCATGAGCGGCCTCGCCCGAATCCGCGGCAGCGACATCTCCTTCGCCGACTATCTCGCCCGCTCGCGCTTCTCCGCCGCCGATCGCAAAGCCGCGGCAGATTTCGTCCAAGGCTTCGATGCCGCCGACACGCACCTCGTCAGCGCCCGCTCCCTCGCCCACGAGTGGGAGTCGATCGGAAATCTCGCCGACAACCGCCAGTCTCGCCTCTCCGCCGGATACGGCCCGCTCCTTCAGCAGTTGCTCGACTCGATCGACCCGCGCCGCCTCACGCTGCATCTGAACGAACCCGCCCAGCGCATCCGCTGGAGCCGCTCCGATGTGCGCGTGCAAACCAACAAGCACACCTATCGCGCCCGCGCCGCAATCATCACGCTCCCGATCAGCCTTCTGCAGCTCCCGCAAGGAAGTCCCGGCGCTCTGCAATTCGAGCCAGATGTTCCCGCGCTCGCACACGCGCGCCAGATCGGCATGGGAAACGTCGTCAAAGTTCTGCTCGAGTTCGACTCGCCCTTCTGGGAAGAATCCGAAAAGCTCGCCGACGCCGCGTTCCTGCATGTTCCCGGCGCTCCCTTTCCAACATGGTGGACCACGCGCCCCGTCCGATCCGCCTGGCTCACCGGATGGGCCGGCGGCCCCTTCGCAGATGCGCTCTCATCTCTTCCACCAAGCGAGGTGCAAGCCGCCGCGCTCCGCTCGCTCTCAAAACTCTTCGGCCGCTCCGCTCAATCTCTCGGCAAGCGCATCAAGCGCACCCTCGGCTACGACTGGGGCGCCGATCCTCTCTCACGCGGCGCATACAGCTATCAGCTCGCAGGCCAAACCTCCGCCCCCGCGCGCCTCGCCCAGCCAGTCGCCAACACCCTCTTCTTCGCCGGCGAAGCCCTCGACCCCGACGATCCAGCAACAGTCGCCGGCGCACTAGCCAGCGGCCGACGCGCCGGCAAAAGAGCGTCGCGATAGCGCCACCGATTCCTTTTCCTAGTGCCAAGTGCCTAGTGCCAAGTGCCTATCCCCCCGCCCTAAACTTCCCCCCACAGACAGTTAAGACGCGAACCCATCCCACGCCGGAGCCAACACCCATGTCCACTCCCAAAGTCGACCAATTCATCGCCGGCAAGCGCACGGCCACCGAATCGGATGGACCCGCTTCACACGCCGTAATCAATCCCGCCACCGGCGAAACAATCGCACAAGTCGATCTCAATGCCAAGCGCAGCGCCGAAGCCGCCGTGCAGGCCGCATACGAAGCTTTCCCCGCCTGGTCCGCGATGCCCGTCGGCGATCGCTGCCAGTTCATGTTCAAGTACAAGGTCGTTCTCGAACAACATTTCGATGAACTCGCCGCGCTCATCGTGCAGGAACACGGCAAGACCCTCGCCGAAGCACGCGGCGACGTCCGCCGCGGCATCGACTGCGTCGAATTCGCCTGCGCCGCGCCCACACTCATGATGGGCAAAACCCTCCCGCAGATCGCCGTCAGCAGTTCCTTCTGCCGCACCGAAGATAAGAGCGGCGTCGGTATCGACTCCTTCGTCGATCGCGTCCCCTTGGGTGTGTGCGTCGGCATCACTCCGTTCAACTTCCCCGTCATGGTCCCGCTCTGGATGTGGCCCATGGCCGTCGCCTGCGGCAACACCTTCGTCCTCAAGCCCAGCGAAAAAGTCCCGCTCAGCGCGCTCCGCGAAGTCGAACTCGCGCACGAAGCCGGCCTCCCCGCAGGCGTCTTGAATGTCGTCACCGGCGGCCCCGCCGTTGTTGATCACCTCATCAAGCACGAAGATGTGAAAGCCGTCAGCTTCGTCGGCTCAACCAAAATCGCGCAGCACGTCTATCAGACCGCAACCGCCGCCGGCAAGCGCGCCCAGTGCATGGGCGGCGCGAAGAACTACATGGTCATCATGCCCGATGCAAACCAGGAAGCCGCCGTCGAAGGCATCGTCGGCAGCGCATTCGGCAACAGCGGCCAGCGCTGTCTCGCCGGCAGCGTCTGCATCGCAGTGGGGGATGCGGGCGAGTGGCTCATCCCCAAACTCAAAGCCGCGGCAGAAAAAATCAAAGTCGCCGATGGCAACACAGCCGGCGTCGGCATGGGCCCCGTCATCGATGATGCCAGCAAGAAGCGCATCGAAGGTTTCATCGCCAGCGGCGAAACCGACGGCGCGAAGCTCGTCCTCGACGGCCGCAAAGCAAGCATGCCGCAAAAAGGTTGCTTCGTCGGCCCAACCATCTTCGATCAGGTCCGCCCCGGCATGAAGATCGTCGACGAAGAAATCTTCGGCCCGGTGCTCAGCATCGTGCGCGAAGCAACCCTCGATGCCGCGCTCGCAACTCTCAATCGCAGCCGCTACGGCAACATGGGCGTGATCTTCACAAGCAGCGGCTACAACGCCCGCCGCTTCAAAACCCACGCGCAAGTCGGCATGGTCGGCATCAACGTCGGCGTCCCCGCCCCAATGGCCGTCTTCCCCTTCGCCGGTTGGAAGCAAAGCTTCTTCGGCGACCTCCACGCCAACGGCGAAGACGCCGCCAAATTCTGGACCGAAAGCAAAGTAGTCGTCGCCCGCTGGATGTAATTCGCGAGCCGCTTGCCGTACGAGCCCGAACGCAGTGAAGGGTGTCTTCGCACTCACGGTTGCCCAACGCGCCTATCGCGACTCGCGGCACGTCGCCCCGCGCCAGCACGCGCCTTGTGCATTCGACCCCGAACGCCTGATCTACTGATCGATCGCCTCAAACTCCCCGCGCCAAAACTGCATCACGCGCGCGATTCCGAAGCGTTCCCACCCCCTTCCAGCCCAAAAAAAGCCATGGAAGCGTTTTCAGGCCAAAATCCACAATCATTCTCAAGCTTTCGCAGCTTCACGTTTCGATTGCTATAATGTTTCTGTGACTCTTGTTCAGGCCCGGCCAATGTTGGCCCGAGTGTTCAGGTCTCCCGACGCTTTCTCCGCCCGAGTTCAAGCACCGGTATCTGGTTTAGTTTCAAGGGCAGGATGGAAAGCGTCATGAAGCTTTACGTTGGCAATTTGTCTTTCAGCACTTCCGAGCAGCGTCTCCGCGAAATCTTCTCCGAGCACGGCGATGTCGCTTCCGCGACCCTCGTCATGGACCGCGAAACCGGCCGCCCCCGCGGCTTCGGCTTCGTCGAGTTCGCAAACGATGAGCACGGCAAGGCCGCGATGGCTGCCCTCAACGGCAAAAACATCGACGGTCGCGATCTCACCGTGAACGAAGCCAAGCCCCGTGAAGCCGGTGGCGGCGGCGGTCGCGGCGGTTTCGGTGGCGGCGGCGGTGGTGGCGGCCGCGGCGGCTTCGGTGGTGGTGGCGGCGGCGGTGGCGGCGGTCGCGGCGGCAGCCGTGGCGGCGGCTGGTAATTCGGATTTCGGATGCTGACCGATCTTTCGGTCGGGCGGTGTTCGAAAATACTGATCTCAAAAAGGACCGGAGCTGTGAGGCTCCGGTCTTTTGTTTTTGGCGCGGTGGGTTGGAAGCGGTGATTGGGGCGCGCGAATGGGACAAGTAGAATTGTTGCGGTGGGGTTGAGCGACACGGGCTGGGAGGGAGGCGGCATGATCAACGGGATTCACACAATCGTTTATGCGCAGGATGCGGAGAAGGCACGCGGGTTTTTTCGTGATGTGCTTGGGTACAAGGGTGTTGATGCGGGGCGCGGCTGGTTGATCTTCGCGCTGCCGCCGGGTGAGATTGCGGCGCATCCGGCGGATGCGGAAAACTCGGGGCGGCACGAGATGTATTTCATGTGCGACGATGTTCATCGCACGGTGAATGAGCTGAAGGCAAAGGGCGTTGAATTTGAGGGGGAACCGGCCGATCGAGGGTGGGGGATTCTCGTGATGATGCGCGTGCCGGGGCTGGGAAATGTCGGGCTGTATCAGCCGAAGCATCCGGTGGCGATTCAGTCGCGCTGAAAAGCTTGTGGCGAGCCTGCATGTGTGCGCAAGCGTCCCGCGCTGCGCTTGGGCTCGTACGGTCAGGTGCGGGTTGGTTGTGCGATCGCTTCGGGAACGCGCGGGCAAAAAACAAACCGCCTTATCGTCCGACCTGCAGAACCGACGACGGGCGATCGGTTTCCATGAATTCCTGCGCGACGCCAACCGTCCGCACGCGCATTGCGTTGAACGAGCGCTTCTCGACAAGATACTTCTTGATCGCATCCTGGCGCTGCTGCGCGAGAACGATCATCAGATCCGTCGGATTCGGCGCGCCTTCAACCAGCGCGTTTTCCATCGTGGCGACTGCCGGCGCGGGCGTTTCTGAATTCGGCCCAACCAGCGCGGGGGCGGGCTTATTCGCGTCGGTCGCCTGCTTCGCGAGGAATTCGTTGTACGCGACGATCATCTGCTGCTCGAGCTGCGTCTGCGTGAGCTGTTCACCCTTCGCGCCCGTGCCGAACAGCTTCACCGCGAACGAATTTCGCAGTGCCGCGTGGCGCAGCTTCATGCCGTCGGTCTTCGGATCGACAAGGCCCCAGATGCGCACGGACGATTCTGCTTGATCGGCTAACTGTTTGGCGATCGCGCCGATTGTCGTGTACGCGGCTTCGTTCAACTCGGCAGATCCCGAATCAAACATCACACGCACTGCCTGATCCTGATTCTGTCCTGGTCCGCCCGGTCCACCGGGTTGTCCCGGCTGACCCGGACGGCCACCACGCCCGCCCGCGCCCATCTTCTGCATCATCTCGTGGCGCAGACCGTTCATCTGTGCGTTTCCATTCTGAATGCGGCTTGCGATGCGCGCAACCGGATTTCCGCGCCCACCCCCTCGACCGCCTCCCCCCCCGCCTCCTGCCCCACCCCCACCTGCTGCTGGAGCTGAGCCGCCTCCACCTGCGGGAGCTGAGCCGCCGCCACCTGTTGGAGCGGGACTTCCGGGAGCGCCTTGGCCGTTCTTATTTTGCTGACCGCTTTGGCCGTTGTTCTGGTTGCCGGGCGCGTTGGGGTCGCCGCCGCGGCGATCACCGGTGCGCGGCGCGGGGCTGGGCGGATCGTCACCGGCGCGGGCCTGGAAATTTGTGAGTGAGGCGATGTTGACGGGGCCGCCACCTGGGCCGCCGGGTCCGCCCGGACCGCCGGGGCCACCGAAACCAAATCCGCCGCGGCCGAACTCGACTTTCTCGCCTCGCGCCAGCTTCTTGGCGTTTTCGTCGAACTGCTGTTCGCGGATCTGCTGCATCACTTCGCGATTGGATTCATCGCGGAAGAACGCGCGGCGGTCTTCTTCCTTGACCGTGCCCATCTTCTCGCGGAGCAGGCGATCCATCTCGACCTTGTACTGCCCCTGGCGCACTTCATCCATGTTCTTGAAGCGATCCGAGTTCATCGCCAGCTTGCCTTCTTCGTAGGTCTTCGGCAAGTCGAGCGGGCGATTGCGATAGACAGAAATGCCGCCGTAAACGAGCGCGAGGAACGCAACACCTGCGAAGCTGATCGCGGCGATCTTTTTCTGCTTGGGCGTCCAGTCGTGCGACATCGCCTTGCCCGCGCTCGAAGACGCGGCGGTCAGGAAATCGCGGCGCTTTGCCGTGCCCTTGGATTTGTCGGGGATGTCGAGGCCTTCGAGCAGACTTGGGTTCTTGTTCATCTGTGACCTCGCGGAAGGCAGGGAATCTTATTTCTTGGCCTGAAGTTCGTAGCGGCCGGCATGCCCGTCTTCAAAGAGCACATTGCGCACGCGATGGAAGAACGAAGTCGTGACCGGGTCGCCCTCGCCGGGCTGCTTGTCGAAGGTTCCCCCGTCGAAGTCGTAGAGAACCGGCGTATCGCTGGCGGTGATCTTGGCGTACTTGTTGAGGAAGTTGGTTTCTGCCGTTTCGCCGGCGAGCGCGGTGACGTATGTGTACGACATGCCGCCGATCTTGCGGGTGGAGGGGTTCGTCGACTTGTCGGTGAATTCCTGATTCCAGATGTAGCCACGATCACCCGGGCAGCGATATGCGGGGCTCTCGCGATCGAGCTGATCTTCCATGGCGATGTTGAGCGCGGGCGCCGAGCTGCCACTCAGCCACGGATCGGGCATGTACTTGGCGACGGGGAACTTTTCCTTCCACTGGTTCTTGTAGAGTTCGACGGCCTGGCCGCAGGATCGCATGTTGACCGTGCAGGCCGTGCGGCGGGCCGAATCGCGCGCCGGGCCGAGTGCGGGAAGGAGGATCGCGATCAGAACCGAGATGATGGAAATGACGACCAACACCTCGATGAGCGTGAAGGCGTGGGGGGCGGTGCCGCGGGGCCGGGGCGCCGGGTTTGGAACGCTGGGATTCAGGCTGGACATGGGCGCGGAGACTCCCGCTTGGTAGATGACTGGCAGGACAACGGTATCAGGGCGGGTTTATTTCGGCGGAATGGGGAAAGAAAGGCGAACGGGGAAAGGGGATTTGGGCTGTTTGGCGGAGGATTTGGGCGACTGGGAGTGAGGGTTCCAGTCCCAGCGCAGCAGGGGAGGAAAGGCCTAGGACACATTGACCTCTCAAAGCCGAGGTCAATGGCACGTCGCTTGGGGCGGGAACGGGGCGGCGAGGTCAATGCCACCCGGTTCCAGCATCATGCCCGGCAAGGTCAACCCCGTCATCGCCGAAAGCCTCATCATGGTCTGCTGCACAGTCGTCGGCAACGACGCCGCAGTGACTTTGGGCGGATTCGGCGGCGTCGGCTCCCTGATCGACCTCAACGTCGCCATGCCCATGATGATCCATCACCTGCTCGACAGCATCCATCTGATGAGCCGCGCCTGCGACATGTTCACCGAGAATCTGCTGAAGGGTTTAAAACCCGACGAAGACCGCTGCAAGAGCCTGATCGAGGGTTCGCTCGCCATGTGCACAAGCCTCGTCCCCGTCATCGGTTACGACAAGTCCGCCGCGCTCGCCAAAGACGCCTTCAAGCAGGGGAAGACCGTGAGACAACTCGCCCACGAAACCCTCGTCGGTGCCGCGGCACAGCCGGGGATGTGGAGTGGGACATCTGGTACGCTGACCAAAGCAGACATTGATAAGCACCTCGACCCATGGGCAATGACGCTGCCGGGTGGGGAAGGCAGTGCAGGCGGTTAACGCATTTTTCAAGTGCAATATTGTTTTGGACAATGAATCTCAACGCTACATCGCGAAGCCAGATTGCGTCGAAAGCGGCACAAGTTGCTATCGATAGCCATCTGGAGCTATGTTGGGGCGAATTTGAGATTCTCCAAGACAAGATGGACAAGATCGGTACGTTCAAGTTCCAGATCAAAGGCTGGTCAGCCACAATCATTCTTGGAGCAGCGGCTAGCTCGAAGGCATTGGATGGACCGGCTTGGCTTGCTTGGCTGTTGCTAGCGATTGTCGCCGGTTTCTGGTTTCTCGAAGCGAATCAAAGTCACCGAAGTCAGCAATATGGCGATCGGGCTCGCAAACTCGAGCGGAGTATTGCCAATCTGTGCGCCCGAAACCGTCCGCCCATTAAATACAAGCCTGCAATTTGTGAGGCGAGCAAGCTAGACAACGGTATAAATGGTTTTCGAAACGTGTTTCGCGTTGACACCGCTGGTCGAAAAAACAAATTCGATTGGAAATTCTATTGCGTCGCATTTTGGAATTTTTTGACGAAGGCGTATAGATGGATATCTGCCGAAGCTACGCCACTGTTCTATTTGATATTGATGAGTATCTGTGTTACATTCGGAATTAGTTCTTGCCGTTCCGTGAAACAAAGCGATGAAATAAGGGTTAGGCTAACCGAACCGTTAATTCCTGAAGGAACGATTATACATGGCAGGAACGGCGCCCAAGGCCCTAAGGGCGATCCGGGTTCCGTGGGAGATCCAGGCCCGAAAGGTGTTCAAGGTCTCAAAGGAGAACCGGGTGCGATAGGTGATAAAGGATCGAAAGGCGATCCCGGACCCAAAGGCGATCCCGGACCTAAAGGTGATCCCGGCCCAAAGGGCGATCCCGGACCAAAGGGTGACCCCGGCCCGCAAGGTAACTTGAGGCAACACATCGATCTCGGCCTGGCCCAAGAGTTCGACGACTCAGTGATCGGCCAAAGCGATTTCTACGAACGACAATTATCGCGATGTCGTTCTCAAGGAGGCGAGAACAACGCTACCGCGAAACATTCCAGTCGACAAATTAAAAAAGGCGCAGCCGCAGCCTCGCAGCCCAGATCAGACGGAGGTGTTAAGTGGTAAAGCGCCGACATCATCGCGAAGACGCTTCTGGTGTGCTTCAACAGCGCAAGAAATTGCAGGCCATGCTCGCAAAATCGGCTTTTGATTTACAGGCATTCAGAGAGTCAATTGCGAACCTCGAAAGCCAGCTGGAGGATGTGTCAGCTCCAGAAGAAGATGATGAAGATGAATATGAAGATGACGACGAGTCCTATATGATAGAGGGTGCTTTGGAAAATGTTTCTGAACAACTATGGTTATTGTTGCCGAAGTCGGAGCGCGGCGCATTCGCAGACGCATCGCTTCATCTGTTAATAACTGAATTGGCGGATAAATACGGCTTTGAGCCTGATGTCGCGCCGGCAGTTGCGGAGCTTGAACGCGCGATGTCTTCATCTTGGTACGAGGATGTCGCCTTCGGTTTTGAGGCAGCAAAAGATGGCGTGGTTCAGAAGCTCAATTCGATGGCAGATCAAATTGAGGAGGCAGAAAATGCTTCCGAGTAACGCGAGCCTAAGCGAATTGGGAATCGAACGAGCGCACAGTGTGTTTTTGTTTGGGTCTCGTGCTGCTGGTTGTTCGACGAACCAATCAGATGTCGACCTGCTGTGCATTGGTGAACGATCATCTATCGTTTCCACTCGTTACGACATTGTGTGGCTAGATCACGCCGTATTTGAATCAAATAATTGGTTGGGTAGTGAGCTCGCTGGTCATGTCGCGCGATGGGGTCGATGCTTAAAAGGGGACTTTTCTTGGGCTTCAAGCGTATTCGTTTCTGCTCGAGCGATTGAACGAAAACAAGAACAGATCAGCGGACGATTGGCAGCGATTCTGCGCTATGAATCCGGGTTATCGGCACAACGGCTGAGAGCATATTGGGTACGTCTGAGGCGGGATGTGCAACGGTTAGACATGTTGATTCGGGCGCAGGCTGTAGCTCCGTCCGCGATGCTCGATGCAGAGTGGGAATGCTGCTCTGATAAATTGCGAGTTCTCGATGACGCTTTCGCAAGAAGTAATATCAATACCATCGCACAGCTGCGTATTTTGATGAAACGGCCCGGCGTTAGACTAGATTGGTGTGACAGCGCGAAAGCTCGGAAGTGTAGTTGCGATCTAGATGAAGGTCCGTTGCTCCCACCCGCGCACGTTCTCGGTGGGGCGTAGTGCTCCCACAGCGAAGCAAGTCATGTCAATCAGACGATCGACTCCTCGAAAGCGCGCCATCGAGGCGGTAATCGAAGCCCTCCGCCCGGGCTCCATGGTTCCGTACGACGAATTTCGCTGGATGTGTCTGATGAGGCTCAAGTCGGAAAGAGAGGCAAACAGTACGAGAAGTTTTCGAAGCAGTTTCAACCGTTCGTTGCGGTCATATGGGAAGTCCGTTTGCGTGTCGCATGTGTCGCCAGCGTCGAGCGCGCCTGCGGGTCTGTTAGCACGTATAGCGCTTTTTCGACTTCCAAATCCATCGAAATGCTTAGCCCTTCTCGAATCTGGGGAGTTAGCGGCTTGGATCAGACGCCGACGCGCATTTGGCCCAAATCGAGCACAAACGATTCAACTGGTAGAGATCTGCTTCGGTCCGGCAGAGGAAGTCTCAGAGGGCGAGTATTGCGATTTAATGGTCCGAGTGCCGGTCGGTCGACCGGTCGTCCTCGTTTCCCCGCTGTGTCCGCAACAGAGCCACATCAGGAGGTTTACATGGTGGCCATGGCGTTTGTTTGTGTGGTACTCCCGGGATTCGCGATATGACGTTCGCTATGGCCGCTGGCCTAATCCCCACAACGCCGCTGAGCTCCGACAACTTTCGAAAAACCGAGCGATGACGGCCCTGCGGCAGCGAAAACGAAGACTGCCTGAACTCAAAATCGTTCGGAACGTCCGGTAGCCTCGATTTTGAATCCGAAAATGCGCTCTAGCAAGACAACATTAAGCTGCCCCCGAGAGAGCGTAATCGCTCTCCAAGTGAGATCAGTTCTGTTCCAACGCAAATCAGCGATACACCCGCGCCGCGGGCGATGGCCGTTCGTGATTCAAACAACAATGCACCAAGAAAATTTCCAAGGGCACCGACCAAGAGATCGAGCAGCATAGTGGCAGCTTAGAAGGCTGTAATTGTGGTGTCAAGCGATGTCCTAAGCCATAGCGCCTGTACCCTGTCCGGGTCACTCACTGAGATTCAAAGTCATGGACGTCCAGAAGCCAACACCTCGCAAACAGCATTTCGTACCTCAATTTCTGCTTCGTGAGTGGGCTACAGATGAACCGCGAACACAAATGTGGGTATACGACAAATTGCGCGGCCAAGCTCGTAAGCAGAACGTCCGGGATACGGCCACGCAATCAGACTACTACGAGGTGCTGGTAGAAGCGGGGGCGATGGAAGCCCTTCTTTCGAAGTTGGAATCTGCCGCGTCGTTGGTGTTCGCCCGGATATGCAGCGACAACTCATTGCGTTCCATGGATTTGAAGGACGTTCACAACGCGGCATTGTTCATGGTCGTTCAAGCTGTCAGAACCCCGAGTTTTTTCTCTTCGACGCAGCGCGTGCTTGGGGCAGATGGCGACAGCGTTCTAATCCCGCGCCGGACAACTCCGCTTCTCACGGATGTCAAGCGAATTAACGAGGCTGCCGCGTTGGTTCGAGAAAAACTGTGGACATTGCGAATTGCACCTCATGAAAACGAGTATCTTTTTTCAGATCACCCGCTGGGGTTCACGGCCCATCGAGGCGAACAGATTCGTGGATTTGCCGATGCATTTCGTTCTACCACGATTCACATGCCAATTTCCCCAGTTCATTGTTTGCTGTTGTTTCCGGAACAGAAGTTCTGGATTCCAGGCACAAGACAAGTCAAGAATGGTTTTGTCTTGGATGAGGTTCAGGAATCGACTCCAGAGGAAGTTCTCAGCCTAAACACCTACCAAGTGGTCATGAGTAACCGGTTTGTGTTCGACCGTAGCGGGTCATTTGCTTTTGTTGAAGACTGCTTGCAACGGAATCCTGCTGCTCGGAACGGTTCGCTCACTACAGACGTTGGTCGCGTGAATTGGGCCACCGATCCGCGCAGCAGTTGATGGTGCGATGGGTATGAATGCCAGCTGCTCTTGCCGGGGAACGATCCCGGTGGGACATAGCACTCCCATCAAGGAGCAACAGGCATGGAGAACGTACCTGTGTTCGTGGGATTGGATTACCACCGCTAGAGCGTGCAGATCTACGCCAAGTATCCGTTACGAATCGCTCGAGGGACTGTCTGCATGAGCCCGTCGTAGTAATGGGCTTGCTGTCACAGAAAAAAGGCCCTTGCCGATATCCACCCGGGTCGCGCGTTTGATCAGTGCCGTGATGTCATCAACCGGGTGCTCGCTCACTTGTGAGGGCCCCGCATCACGGAACATGCTTCGTGTAAATGCCGACAGCAATTCCGGAGGAAGGTCGCCCTTGCCTTGTTGCGCCCATTCCTGAATCAGTTCAGCAATCCAAGAAGCGCGAAGCATGTCGGCCTTATATCTCTTCGCGGAAAATTCGCCGTCCGCGTGCTCGCGAAACCACCGGTCATTCCACTTGAGGTAGTACACCAACGAGGCGACAAAGGTCACGAAGCTGCCCGACAACAACGCTAGATAATGCCAGTCTGCTTGTTCGGCTTGCAAGACCCTTGCCGCGGCAAAGCCAGCCAGAGTTCCGCTCGCAACAATCAAAAGCCACGAAAAGCCGTGGATCCAGCGACGCTTCTCACCGGTCGCATCACTAAGCGACATGGTTTCTAATCCCGTGACCACGTTCAGCGTCTGCTTGAGCAATTCACGTCGAACGTATTTTGATTCCTTCGTTTCAAATTCTGCCACGCGCTCTTGAAATGCCTTCTCTCGCTTTGCGTCTGCATCCTCCGTTTCTTGCTTGCGCTTGTCGAGCAAAGCCTGCCTATCTCGATACTCTTTTTCCAGATCGTCCGTGCGAGCACGATGCGAGGCTTCCATTTCCGACTGAAGTTTCTGTCGAAGGTCGGCTTCGCGTTTGTAGAGGTCGGTGAGAAAATCCTGCATCTTTTGCAACGACTCATTGAGATCGGCAACGGACCGTTCACGAATGAGTAGTGCCGCTTGGTCTGCAGTCGGAGCGGAAGAGCGAATGAGGTCTTGATAGGAAGTCGCGTGAAAGTGCTTCTTGATGCTCTTGAGAAACGGAATTGCACGTTTGCGATCCCCGCTGCTCCGAACGGTGAGCTCTCCTACAAGTCCGTCTGGTGTCGAATAGTTCAACGCAAGCTGGCTGTTGTGTTGCATTTCTACCGACGCAGAAGCACATTGCAGGGTCGGCATCTCTTTGAGGGTTTCAAGAAACTTGGCAAGGTCGGGCCCTTCCGAAAGTTGGCTGCCCGGCATCGTCGTCGAAAAGCGGATGCCATCAATTGCTGCACCCACTTGAAGTGTCATGTTGTCTGTCGGGAAAACGTCAGCAGCGACCGCAGCGAGCTTGATTGCTACCTCTTTGGCGGCCAGCGCTTTCGTATACAAAGCATTTGGATTCGGCATAGATGCACCCCGGAAGAATGTGACATCTTATCGCGTTCTGCGGGCGGGTGGCACTCAACGCCGTGAACTCCTCACGCAATCCTGTTTCGTAAGTGCGCTTCTGGCGTGGGTTTACGCATGGCGCGAGTCCGCGCGGCCTCCGTGCCGATGTTTGTTGTGCTGCAGCAAACAGACGGAAGGAGGCCACGATGTTCACTTCATCGATTGGCGGCGGTGTCGCCGCGCGATGCTCAATCTGTCGGCACGCTTTGCTTTGATTGTTGGCCGCGGGTGCCGCCCGCCCGCCGCAAGCGGTCAGGACTTGGGTTTCCAATCCATATGTGCCAGGAGCTTTTGAAGGGTGTCGAGGTAGTGTGAGAGCGCGGCGTGCCCCTTCCTAGTCAACTTGTATGTCGTTCGCGGACGCCGCCCGATGAAAGCTTTTTCCGCGCTCACGTACTCCGCTTCTTCGAGCTTCTGCATCTGCAGCGCGAGGCTGCCGTCCGCGGCATCGAGGCGCTTTTTGAGCGTTGTGAAATCGTGCGGTCCATCGAGCTTGAGCGCGGTGAGCACGCCCAGCCGCAACGGGCCGTGCACGGTGGTATCAAGGCCGTTGAAATCAATCGGCGCCATCGAGCTTTCCCGCCTGATTCAGTTGGTACGACTGGAGAATCGCCGCGGCAAGTGCGCCGATCGCCATGCAGCCGTGCGCGATTGGATAGGCAAACCGGCGATCGACGATCGGGATGAGGAGCCCGACGAGAAGAAGTGCCGCGGCAAGCCCGAGGCAGTAATACCGCTCCCGGCTTTTGAGCGCGTTGAGCAACAGGATCACAAGAAAGATCACCACATATCCGACCGCCGCGGCATAAAGCCCCGCCGTGCGTGCCGCGCCGAGCGCAGGCCCCGCGGCTGCCGCCATCCAGTAGCCCGCCGCAGCGCCGATGACCGCCGCATACACCGCGATCGACAGGCCGACCTGAAGCTTGGTTTCGTGGCCGAGGCTTTCGACGCGGCGCGAGTGGTGGTAGAGCCAGACGACGCACAGCATCGAGATCGCGGCAAACGCGCCGAGTTGATACACATCCCGGTCGCTCCAAAGACTGATACCCGAAGCGATCGCCGCGCCGGCGCCGAGCACAACGCCAAAGACGACCATCTCCCTGCCGAAGGAAACCCGCAGTGCCATCGCTCGCTGGATGATGGCGAGATCCCCTTTGACGCGATCAAATTCTGGTTGGGACATGACGAGACTCCGGGCCCCATGCAAACACTCGAGACAAACGCTCAAGAGTAGCGAGTACTCAATGAATTTGAGTATATGGGCCGGGCCAGCATTCTGTCAAGGCCTCTCGAGAACATCCAGCCAGAACCCGCCGCAAGCGTCGCCGCATCGCCGGCAGGTCAACCATTCTCACCCACCAAACACCTCGCCCATGCGAACGATTGCCGGGCGCGCCTCAGAATAATAATTGTTTTAGGCGAGGTTCACGAATTCTGGATTACCGTAAGGGAACATGAGGGTGTGAATATCAATACCAACGAAACGTCGTCCACCCTCGTCCCGCAAGCGCCGCAGACTGAAATTTCGAGCACGCGCCGCCCCGCGTGTTTCGCCGCGCTCGCGGCTGCCGCCACGTTCGCCATCATCGTCAGCGGCTGCAATGCCACGCAGGGGTTCGGTAAGGATCTGGAAGAGACAGGCCAGAACATCGATCACGCCGCAGCAAACGCCAAGAACAATTAGGGGCAAACGCGGCTGAAGCCCGCTGCCGGACGGAGTCGTGAGTCGTAGATCTACTTTCTGTGTCGTGTTTCTGTGTTGTGACATCTTGGTCTTCCGTGCAATTGCTCCGATGTGGGTTGCTTGGAATGGGCGTGCTTGGCAGGCATTCGAATTTGGGGGAGGGAACTCCATCAGATTCTCGAACTGTCCCGCGTTCTACGCTAAGAAAGGCACGCAAGATGAAGAACACAATCTGTCTGTGGTACCAACACGGCGCGGAAGATGCCGCCAGCTTCTACGCCAAGACATTTCCGAACAGCATGGTCGGCAAGGTACACCCGGCGCCATCCGATTTTCCCGGCGGCAAAGCGGGAAACATCCTGACCGTTGAATTCACCGTCTGCGGCATCCCCTGCATCGGTATCAACGGCGGCGACGCGTTCAAGCAATCCGAGGCGTTTTCGTTCCAGATCGCCACCGAAGACCAGGCCGAGACCGACCGCTACTGGAACGCGATCGTCAACAACGGCGGCAAAGAAAGCCAGTGCGGTTGGTGCAAAGACAAGTGGGGCCTGTCCTGGCAAATCACCCCGCGCGTCCTGACCGAAGCCATGGCCAAGGGTGGGGACGTGGCCAAGCGAGCATTCGAGGCCATGATGAAAATGGGAAAGATCGATGTCGCCAAGATAGAGGCCGCGGTTCGCGCTCAGTAGGCAGGTGGCCCGACTCAACGTGCCACCACTCGCGGCTCGGCGCGAGTGGTGCGGGATGGAGAGACGGGTCGAATTGACAACCTTCGTCAGGAAGGAAATCGTCGGAAAATCAGATATTCAACGGCAGTCCGAGGACTTCCGCACCACTCACGGAGGAACCTTGAGTGGCACTTCGTTTCGGCGATTGAGGCTCGGGCGGGAAACTGCGGCGGACCACCCGCCGAAACTCTCATCCATATGCGTGACCGAATCGCCCGGCTCCCACACGAAGCCATCGATCAGCGTCCATGTATCGCTCTTGCCGCGCTGCGGGCAAGCATCGCCAAGTTTATCGGATACGGGGCGGATGACCTTACCTTGGTCCGATCGCGATGAAGTGGAATGGCGCGTTCATCTGATGGGCCCCATCCTCTCTCAAGAGCAACTCAAATTCTCCCGCGTTGACGCCATCGGTCATGGCGTAGCCAAAGACAAGGCTGCTGGCATCGACCGTGATGGTCACGGCGGGAGGGGCGGAAAATGGAGTCGTGAAGGTGATGTGGTAATAGCCGACGGGCGCATCATGCACGACTATGAAGCCGGCGCCCACAATTTTGTTCCCGGCGGCGTCCACCACGCCGCGGACGATGCGCAGGTTTTCCTCGCCCGCGGGCGCAAAGAACTGGCCCGCGGATCCGAGCTTGATATCACCACGGACATCGAGCTTGGCGCCCGGCGAAGCGGTGCCAACGCCCAGCGTGCCCGAAATGGAGGAGTTGCCCGAGACGGTCAGTTTGGTCCCCGACACGGGCGTGGTCCCGATTCCAACCCATCCGCCGCTGTTGGCGATGCCCATGTTGACTGTTGTGTTCCAGATGAATTCGGTGCGGCCGGTTGAAAGACCCTCGTTGTACAGGCCAAAGAAGCCGTCGGTGCCGCCGTTGGTGTGGAGGTCGCCGTTGGTGGAGTCAATGCGGACGTAGGCGCCTGTCCCCGTTCGTACATCGAGAATGCCAAGGGGCGCGGCGGTTCCGATGCCGATGTTGCCCGAGTTGTCCACCGACAAGGCCTGAGCGGGCGAGCCATCCGGGGCGCTGAGCCCAAACGCGGTATTGGCCATCGAGGCGCGGGGCGCGACCGTGACCTGCTGGCGGGGACTCAGCACGATGAAGCCGGTCGCGTTGGCGCAGGCGAGACCGGTACTGGGCCGGGCCTGGATCTCTATGTACCGAAGCGCGGTGGATGCGAACTGCGCACCAAAGTCGAGTTGAACGGTCAGCACACCCGCGTCAACGGTTGTGTTGGCCAAGCAGAGCGTGGGGCCGACCTGCGTCCCCACGGTTGCCGCGTCGAAGAGACGGAACTGCAAATCAAACAGCCCGTTCGCGGGCGAGCCGGCGCTCTCGAGTCTTCCCTGGTATGTGAACGCCGTGCTCTGCGCATGCGCAGCGGCCCAGCCTGAGGCAAACACGACAAATGCAATCAGCGCCCGGCTGAACGAGCATGTCGAGCGGTTCATCGGCGACTCCTTTTGTGACAAGGCAAAGTCTGAAGGATCAGTGGTGCAGGCTACCACGCGCGAGCCAAAAACCAGACATGATTTTGCGGGCGGGTGGCAGGGAGCTTTGCCTTCTCTGTTCGTTTCAGAACCTACTCGACGCGTTGTGGCGCGTGACACAGACCTTGCCTCCACGGAGGGAACGGCCTTCGCTGGGGTGGGGGCTGAGGTGAACACTCTGGCGCGGTGCTGTCCAAACATGCCAAACGCTCAAATCGCGGTTTCACGTGGGCGTTACATCCCGTACACACGGTCCCCTTCGCCGATGCCCTTGGGCGGACGGCGCACCATGTATCCCCCTGCAGAACGCAAAGACGAAGACACCGGCGGGCCGGGCTCGTCGGCCGGGAGCCTTTAGCGGCCTTGCGTGATCAGTTCGCGTGCTTTGGCTTCGACGAGTGGAGCGGCGCCGTCGTAGTTGGAGAGGATGGCGACGGTGTAGCCGGTGTCGAGGTACATACGGAGTTGGGCGCTGATGCCGGCAAAGTCGCCTCCGTGGCCGACGATGCGGCCAGCGGGTGATTGCTCGACGAAGAAGCCCAGGCCGTAGTTGAAGGACCGCGGGACATCGACGCGCGTCCATGCCGCGGCAAGAGAATCTGTGTTGAGCAGCTTGCCGGCGCGGAGCGCTTGATCGAAGCGAAGGAGATCGGTGACAGTTGAGTAGCCGCCGCCAGCGGGGCCGCCTCGGAAGACGTGGGCGAAGATGTTGTTGAAGTACTCGGTTGGGTGGGAACCGGAGAGACGCTCGTAGCCGACGGCGAGGTTCTTGTTGACGCGGTCGAGCTGGTAGCAATCGGTGCTCGTCATGCCGGTGGGGGAGGCGGGGCCGGAGACGTGCTGGCGGATGTAGTCGAAGTAGTCTGTTCCGCTTGCTTTTTCGATGATTGCACCGGCGATGAGCATGCCGGTGTTGCTGTAGCGCTGCTGGGTCCCGGGTTCGAATGCGAGGGTTTCGGTGACGACGAGAGGCTTGTAGTCGTCGACGACGCGGAAGTGAGCGCGGCTGGTGCGCTCGAAGATTTCGTTGAAGTAAGAACCCAGGCCGGAGGTGTGGCTGAGAAGCTGTCGGATCGTGACGCGATCGAGAATGTCTTGACTCAGCCAGGAAGTGTCGAGGAATTTCGCGAGGCGGTCATCGAGCGAGAGTTTGTTTTGCTCGGCGAGCTGGAGGATCGCGACGGACGTGAACATCTTGTTCATCGAGCCGAGGTTGAACTTGGTGTCGATCGTGTTAGGGACGTTGAAGTCGCGGTTGGCCTGCCCGACGGCGAGCGTGAGGAGGGGTTTGCCGTCTTTCGCGAAGAGAACTGTGCCGCTGAAGGTGTCTTGGGCGGCGAGGCGTTCGACGTAGGCGCGAAGCTCTTGGGCGATTTGTTCGTCGGCGAGCGTTTCGAGTTTGGGAACGTCGGTGGGCGTGCGGGCGCGGTTGAAGGCAAGGCTTGTGATCTTGTAAGGAGGTGCGTCTTCCACTTTGAGGATGATGCCGAGCCACTGTTCGGAGATTCCGGTGCGGACGATGAGCGCGGCGTTGGTCTCGGGGAGAGCGGGGTTGTACGTACGGGCTCCGTGAAGCGTGAGCTTGCCCGCGCTGGAAACGAGATCGTTGTACGCGGCGGCGTGAGAGCCGGGCGGGATCGAGTCGCGGAGTGATGGGGCGAAGGAGCTTTGGATGTAGAGGAGGTACGCCGCGGAGTCGGATTTGTTGATGAGGTCCATTACTTCGCGGGCGCGGGTGAAAGCAGGGGTGTCGGGGACATTGGGGGAATCGGTGAAGGGGCCCGGTTGACCGGACTGGGCGAGTCCACCGAAACTGTGCAACAGAGAGAACGCGAACGCGAGAAGAAAGGCATGCGACCGGAGCAAACTGGTATTGGGCATGTGTGTTCTCAAGACCAAAGTGGAGCAAACGCGGCGCAAGCGTGGACGATTCCTGCGATGGATGCGCATCGCGAAGAGCAATGCAGACTCGCACTGAGTCCGGCGAATGCTATTTCGCCCCGTCGAACAGACCGACTGCCGCGCTACTTGCGTTCAACGTTCCCGCCGGACGCGCGGCGGCAAACCCTGCAACTCAAAGCACCTCTGATCGAGCTTCTCTTGAAACGGCCGTTCTCGAAAAAGTCATCGATGCCGCCAGCGACTGACCGTACGAGCCCAAGCGCAGCGAAGGGTGCCGCGGCGGTTGTCTACCTGACGCTCGCCCAAGTCACGGGCGAGAGAGAGTGGGCGGCCGTTGCCAGACACTGCGTGTCTGGC
>JBOHNL010000020.1:0-26307 GCA_050730655.1 Phycisphaerales bacterium | reverse complement strand
GCCTGCATGCGGAAGCTGCTGACCATCGTCAACGCCCTGATCCGTGATGACGTCTTGTGGGGTCAGAAATCTTCTCCCAAATCAGCCATTAACCCTTGAACTCAAACACAGTCGCTCTGTGTTATTTCTTCCCTCTTTGAGCACTCTTTCCCCTCTCCCCTCCGCGCAACTCCGCCTTCTCCGCGCACTCCGCGTTCTCTCGCGCCTTCCTTTGTGCTCTTCGTGTTCTTTGTGGCCTCGACCCCGCAGAAGATCTCACTACCCTCCCCCATGCACGACGTGATCATCATCGGCGCCGGCCCCGCAGGCCTCTCCGCCGCGCTCATCCTCGCGCGCTGTCGCCGAAACATCGTCCTGATCGATCACGCCCGGGGCCGCAACCGTTTCGCCAAAGAAATGCACGGCTACCTCACCCGCGACTGCATCGCCCCCTCCGACTTCCTCAACGAAGCCCGCCGCGATCTCTCCCGCTACGAGATGCGCTACATCGACGACGAAGTGACGCACGCTTCTCTCGACAGCATCTCGCCACAACGGTCCTTCTCTGTCACTCTCAAGTCCGGCGAAACACTCCACGCCCGCAAAGTCCTCCTCGCCACCGGCGTCCGCGATCTCCTCCCGCAACTCGACGGCTTCATGGATTGCTACGGCACGAGCGTCCATCACTGCCCCTACTGCGACGGCTACGAACACCGAGATCAGCGCATCGCCGCGTACGGAAAGGGAAACGACGCCATCGGCATCGCACTGGCGCTGCGAACCTGGTCTCCCAACGTCACCGCCTGTCTCGACGCCGAACCCGCAGACGGGGCACACCTTGCCCTCGCAGCCAAAAACAACATCCCCATCCGCGCCGAAAAAGTCACGCGCCTCGAACACAACTCCGGCTCACTCCGCGCCGTCCACTTCGCGCAAGGCAATCCACTCCCCGCCGACGCCATGTTCTTCAATACCGGTCAGGTCCAGCGCTCCAATCTCCCCCAAATCTTCGGCTGCGCCTTCGATGAAGACGGGGGCGTCAAAACCACCGACCGCCAAAGCACCTCCGTCCCCGGCCTCTACCTCGCCGGTGATGCCGACAAAGAAGTCCAATTCGTCATCGTCGCCGCCGCCCAGGGTGCCACCGCCGCCGTCGGCATCAACCACGCTCTCCAAAACGAAGACCGCGGCACCTAGCTCGCTTCCATTCCATACGCCGCGGCACACAGCAACCTCGCGAATCTCCCCACGCCTGCCGTCCGAGACCGAACGCAGTGAGTGGCGCCGCTGCGCCCAAACTGACGCACATTCAGAATTCTCGCCGCACCACTCCGATCGATCCGTTCGAGTATTCTCCATCGATCATGACACCAGCTCTGCCCGTTCTCACCGCCTTCGTTCTCACCGCCGCGTCCGCCCTCGCCCAACCAAGCACAAACGCGCCGGACTTCGTGACCGTCCTTCAGCGCAATCTCAAGTCCTGGGACAAAGACAAAAACAACCAGCTCTCCCCCATGGAGATCGACGCCGCGCTCGCCGACCCCAATCTCTCCGGCGAAGATGCCGCGGCAGCCGCGACGATCAAGTGCATTTCGCGCGACAACTTCTATCGCGTTCGCCGCGTCGACATCGCAACCATCAAGGACGACATCCGACTGATGCAGCCGGAAAATCGAAGTGCCGTCATGAGTGACGAGTGGTTTACCCCGGATTGGCAGAAAGCTTTCGAGGTCGTTCTCAAACGCGCCGCAGCGTTCCGCAGCACGGGCATCGCCGCAAATCCGACGCCCAGCCTCGACACACTCAAGATCGATAGATACGGCAGTATCCCGCTTCTCGCTGTCCTTGTAAGCACCATGTACCATCGGCCGGAATTCGCGCAGTCGATGGTTGCCGCCGCGCCCGACAAGCACTGGAAAGTCATAACTCCTCTCTGGACCCAGGAGCTTGGTCCGATCACCGAAGGGCAAGCCACCTCATGTTCAACATCGGACGATGCGTGGGCCCGCGTCGTCGAAAGCGGCATTGATGCGCTCGACCGCGAGCGATTTCCGCAGCCTGCGTATACGGGCCGCGTGGCAAATTTCGATGAACGTTTCGCCTGCATTCAGAACTACTTCATGCTCGTCACAGGCAAACAGAGCGCCGTCACGACGTTTCGTAAGCCCACCGGATCACGCTCGACCTCCGGCTGGAGCTACCAGCTTCTGGGAAACCCCGAGGGCCTCGCTTCGACCGCTTCCCAGATGCTCGGCCAGGCGTTTTCCAAAAAGAAGATCGCCGTCGCGCTCACGGACAATTCCTCATTGCTCGCCGCCAATGCGAAGCGCTCTGTTACCTCCGGAACATTGCCCCCCAATATCGCGCCATTTGCGGCGTTCGCCATAGTCTCGATCGATCCGCAGGCAAAGACGATTACGCTCGCGGGCCCGGGCGGCGGCGATCTGGCGGCAAGCGGACCAGAATCCATTTCGAATGGCTACGCCATGACTGGCGGCAAATGGACCATGCCGCTCACGGATTTCGTGCAGGTTTTCTGCGGCTTCGTTCTCGAATCAGACAATCCCGCCTTCCTTCCCGGCCAATCTCGCCAAAAACGCTGAGGTCGAGGGCTCTCCGATGTGTTCCGTCGCTCAATTCTTGTTTGAACGCGCCGACGAATACGCCCCGACCAGCGCCTGCGCCACGCGCTCCCACGTAAACCGCTCTTCCACGAGCTTCCGTCCCGCCTCGCCCATCGCGCGCCTTCCGCGTTCATCGCCCAGAACTTTTTCGAGCGCCGCCGCGAGCTTGGTCGCATCGCGCTCAACGACCAGTCCCGCGCCCGCTTCTTGCGCCTCCGGCAAGTGACACTCCGGGCTGATTACCACGCACGCGCGGCACGCCATCGCCTCCGCGATCGCAACGCTGAACGCTTCATGCCCGCTCGGCAGACAGAAACACGCACAGTCCACCATCGCCTCGTACTTGCCGCGCCCGAAAATCGGCCCCGGCAAATGCACGCGGTCCGAAATCCCGAGCCGCGCCGCCTGCTCGCGAACCGGCGCTTCCATCCCGAAATCCGGCCCCACAATCACCAGCCGCGCCCGCGGCACGCGCTTGAGCGCCGTCGCAAACGCATCGACGAGAATGTCGAGGCCCTTGATCGGATGCAGCCGGGAAAGGAACAACACAAACGGTTCCTCCTCCCCGATTCCTGCTCCGTGTCCGCCTCCGTGGTTCTCCGTGGTGCTCCGTGTTTGCTTCTCTTCCCCGAGTGCCAAGTGCCGAGTGCCAAGTGCCTTCTTGAATTCCCCCTCCCGCGGCAGCGGATCCATCTCTTCCAAAAACACACCGTTCGGCACCACCACAACCGGCCCGCCATATCCAAACGCCGCCATCTCTTCGCGCTCAAAGCTCGAGAGCGCATGCACCATCGTCACCTTCATAATCGCGCGCCGATAGAGCAGGCCGAGCGCGATCGCCTTTTTCAGGCGCTTCTCGCTCAGCGCCCACCGCGTCAAAATCCCGTGTGGCGAAAGCACGACAGGCTTCTTCTGTCGCCGCGCTTCGTTCACCGCATGAATCAGAATCGGATCCCAGATGTTGTGCACATGCACGACATCGTGCCGCGCCACCAGCTCGCGCATCTTCGCCTTGACATCGCGCCCCGAAACCCGCGCCACCTTCGAACTCGGCGCGATCCGTTCGATTTTCACCCGCGCCGATCCGGCAATCGGCGGCAATTCCGTCTCTTTCCCCGCGCTCGCCCGCGTGAGAATCGTGACATCATGCCCCAGCCCCGCCTGCGCCGACGCGACGCGCGTCGTCACCATCGTCGGCCCGCCCTGATCCGCCGCCAGCGAATATGTCACGTGCAAAATCCGCATCGCGCTCCAAGAAAAAGCCCGAGCCATGAAAGCCCGGGCTCGAGAGTACACACCACCGGCGCTTCCTACTCGGTCGGGACGCCCGCGACCGCAGATTCAGGCAGCTTGACCTTCAGATTCTTAACCGCGGCATCCGCCTTCTGCGACTGCTGCGCCCTCGCGAGCGCAATCGCAATTTCCTTGTGCGAGAACGGCGCAACCTTCGACCTGATCCCGCCGCGGAACGACCGAATGAACTTCGGATCAAACCCCGCAAGCAAAGCCGAGTCCGTCGCCGCCGGAGCCGGCGCCGAAACCCCGCCCCCACCCGACATCCCCGCGCCAGTAATACTCACCGCTTCCCCCCCCGAACCCCCTCCACCCCCGCCCCCCCCACCCAAAGTCGGCGACCCCCCGCCTCCTCCACCTCCCCCGCCTCCACCTCCGCCACCATCTCCGCCTCCACCGCCACCGCCGCCTCCACCACCTGCGGATGAGGCGGTGGCTTCGTGTTCGGTGGGTTGGGGGTTGTCGTGAGTTCCGCCGCTGGCGCCGGATGGGTCGGTGCCGGGATCGGTACCGCCGCCGCCACCGAATGGATCGGGATCTGTGCCGCCTCCGCCAGTGCCGCCGGGGCCGCCTGAACCTGGATTGGTTCCGGGGTCGGTGCCGCCACCACCTGGACCTGGGCCGGGACCTGGATCGGTACCTCCTGTGCCGCCGGGGCCGCCGGTGTTTCCGTTTGAAAGAGACGAGGCGATCACGCTTCGCGCGGTGTTGTCGTAGTAGTTCTGCCACTGCGTGACTTCGGTGTCGGTGTAGAAGAAGTCCCAGATGACGAAGCCCGCGGCGCCGGCTTGGCGCGGGAGGCGGATGCACAGATCGAGGCTTTCATTGGTCATGAACTGACCACCGAAGGCGGACGAAGGGTGGTAGCGGAAGTGCATGAACGGGAAGACGGGCTTGCCGCGGCCGGCGATGACGGATTCACCGACGATGCCAAGGATGTGATTGCTCGGGCCGGCGGCGTCGACTTGTCCGGGGCCTGGCGGATTCGCGACGGCGTAGGACTGATAGATCGTGGGGCAGACGACGTCGATCAGGTTGTAGAACCAGGCGAGATCGACCTCGTTGATTTCCTTGTAGCGCGCGAGATCGACCGTGCCCTGCGGGACGCCGTTGAAGATCCAGTATGTTCCGTAGGGGATCGCGTAGACGCCGATGCGCGCCTTGGGGCGGAGCTGGCGGCAGAGCGCGATGCTGAACTCATAGTACGTGCGAACTTCTTTTTCGTACTCGGCGTGGATGATTCCGTCCCACTCTTCGGTGACGTGGCCAGCGAGGAGATCGGGACGCTGCGTTTTGATGTACTTCGTCCACTCGGACATGACGGGAGCGCTCCACTCCCAGCTGGGCCACCAGTTTTCGTAGTCGAAGATGATCATGCCGGTGAAGTCTTTATCCGGGATGGTGGCGACGATGTCTGCGGTGAATTTGATCTTGTGAGCGGCGTAGAAGCCCGGATCGCGCGCGATCATGTGCGGACCTTCTTTGGGGTTCAGGCCGAACTCGCCGCCGAGGACGTCGTTGGTTATGGCGAGGCCGCGGAAGTTGAGTTCGCCGGCGTTTCGGCTCTGAATGCCGGCGTGGCCTTCGTAGGTCGTGCCGAGCTGGGCGCGGGCGAGGGGCGCGAGGCAGAGGACGATCGCGGCGGCGCGCGTCAGGGCTTGACGCAAATTCGGTTGGAACATCACGGTCGCTCTCCATCGCGCGACAGCCCAAATCCCACTACCGACCGGGGGCAATCGCTCTTGATTCATCGGCGGTCATGACACGCGGATGAAATTGCGCGAAGTCCGGAAACTGCTGAGAAACGTTATACGCCGGAATGCGATGCGCGGACGTAGCAGACGGCGCGCGCGGCAGGACCGAGAGCCTGCTGCACATTCTTATTTTTGAGCCTGATTCAAGGCGTTCGCCTTATTCAGGGTGAGGCGCAGCGCGATCATCTCGCCGTCCTGCATCGCGGCGCGCAGATCGCCGCCCATTGCTTGTGCGGCCTGGCGCGCGAGGGGGAGGCCGAGGCCGAGGTGATTTTTGTCTGTGCGGGATTCGCTGCGGCGCCAGAGCGGTTCGAAGAAGTGATCGAGGTTTTGTGCGACGGAACTGTCGATCGCGTTTGTGACTTCGAACGACACTGTTCCGTCCGATTGGGCGACGAGGGTGCAGACAATCGCGGGCGTGGGCGAGGCGTATTCGACGGCGTTGTCGATGATGTTTTCGATCGTGATCTCGAGGAGTGTGGTGTCGGCGCGGACGAGAAGGGAATCGGGGGCGCTCAATGTGATGCCGCCGCCCTTTGCAGCGGCGCGTGATTGGTTGGATTGGATACTCCGGCGAGCGGCGGTGCAGATATCGACGTCGGCGAGCGTTGCGGACTGCGCTGCTTCGCTGCGGACCAGCGCAAAGAGGCCCTGGACACGGTGATCCATCTGCTTTGTGATAGCGAGCGCTTCGTCGAGCGCGGATTGCATTTCGGGGATGGTGCGTTCGCGGCTGCGCGAGACCTCGATGAGGGAACGGAGTTCGGCGATCGGGGTTCGGAGTTCGTGCGCGGCGGCGCCGGTGAAGCGTTTTTCGCGCTCGAAGGCGCCGTGCAGACGGCCGAGCAGATCGTTGAGGCGGGAGTAAACGGGGATGAGTTCTCGGGGCGCGGCGGAAGTCTCGAGTGGGGTTGCGAGCGTTTCGGCCTTGATTACCCGCATCTGCGTGCTCAGATGATCGAGGGGTTCGAGACCCCGCTTGAGCGCGGCGAGGACGATGAGTACGGCGCCGACGGTGATTGCAATTCCGGCGAGCGCGAGCCAGAGCGCGAGCAAATGTAATTTCGAATCGAGGTCTTCGCGGCCCATGCCGACCGCGAGCGTGAGCGTGGGCGCGGTCTCTTCCGCGAGTTTTCGCTCTTTGGCGTGGGACGGACCATCGAGTTCTTCTTCGGGGAGAGGGCGAAAGGTGAGATCGAGCACGCGGCCGCGGCGGCCGTCGGGGAGCGGGGCATCTTGTGCGGATTGGCCTGCGCGGGCGGCGCTCCAGGTCTGACTCTTCATGGATGGAGATTGGAAGAGTGTCGCTTTGCTTGTGCCGGTTGCGCGGATTTCGAAGTACTCGGCGTGCGGGCCGGGGTTGTACCAGGGCATCGACTCGGGGGTGAAATCGAGATCCAGGTGAGTGCCATCCCAGCGGGTCGACGCGGCGAGCGCGGCGGAGCGGGCGCCCAAGGTGTCGTCGAATTGGCGGGTGTAAGCGGAACGGATGCCCAAGTAGAGAGCGCTGCCGCTGATTGCGATGACGATGGCGAGACCGATGAGAAGCCAGGCGGCGAGGGTTCGGCGGATGCTTTTTGGGGGATGCGGCGCGGTCACGGCTCGGACTCCGAGAGGAGATAGCCGATCTTGCGGCGCGTGTGAATGAGGGGCGGGCAGCCGGCTTGTTCGAGCTTGGCGCGGAGAGCGGAGATGGTGACGTCGATCGCGTTGCTGAGAACCTGCGAACGTTCGTCGTACAGATGCTCTTCGAGTTCGGCGCGGGAGACGGCGGAGCCGACGCGGTGCATGAGGTATTCGAGAACGGCGAACTCGCGCGGGGCGAGCTCGAGCGTCTTTGGTTCGGGGGTGAGCACGCGGGCGGACTTGGCAGCGCCGTCGAGTTCGAGATTGCCGACGCGTGATTTGGCGGCGCGCACTCCGTGGGCGCGACGGGCGAGCGCGGCGACACGGGCGAGAAGCTCATCAAAGGCGAAGGGTTTGACGAGGTAGTCGTCGCTGCCGCTGCGGAGGCCGAGGACGCGATCGCTGACGGAGTCGCGCGCGGTGAGAATGAGAACGCAGGCGCGGATGTTTTTTTCGCGGAGCTTTTTGAGGACGGTGAGGCCGTCCATCGAAGGGAGCATCAGGTCGAGGATGATGACGTCGTAGTCGGTGGTCTGGCCGTGGAGAAGAGCCTGCTTGCCATCGCCGACGGCATCGACGGCGTAGCCGGCTTCGCGCAGGCCCTGCGAGATGGAGCGGCGGAGGCTATCGGAATCTTCGACGAGGAGGAGACGCACGGGGAATCTTTGGATGCTTGCAATTCGTGGTGCGGAGATTTATCACAAAGGACACTGAGTGCACTAAGAGCACAAAGAAAGGCGCGAGAGAACGCGAAGTACGCGTTCTGTCGTGACTCTCAAACCCACCCCCAACCCCCTCCCTCGGGGAGGGGGCTTCGGAGGAAGGCGCCGCGTGGTTGCGGTCGCAATTACTTGTTGTCGTGTTCTTCGTCGTGCTTGCCCTCGATTTCACCGGCGGCGGTGACTTTGACTTCGTGCTTTTTGCCGTTCTTGGTGACTTCGACTTCGTAGTAGGTTTTGGTGACGAGGCTGACGTTGCCGAAGGCGACGCCGGGGTGGGCTTTGGTGAGGGCGGCAGCGGCGGCGGCGGGGAGACGGTCGGCGGGGATGCCGCGCTCGGTTTCGAGAATGTCGCCGGCGGAGGTGAAGTTTGCGGAGCTCATGGCGGCGCCGTCTTTGAATTCGACTTCGAAGGTTGTTACGCCGTCGTCGGATTCCTTGGTGACCTTGGTGATGTTGGCTTCGGTCGTGAGCTTGAGCGCGGCGGCGCGGACTGCTTCGGGGGCGTCGGTGAACTTGATCTCGACTTCGTCGTCGGCTTCTTCTTCGTGTTTGGCTTTTTCGTGCTCTTTGGCGGCAGGCTGGTTGAGCGCGGCGGCCATCATGCCGGTTCCGAGCGCGGCGACGAGGATTGAGAGACCGAAGTACTGCTTCTTCATGGGTTGCTCCTTTGATGAACTGTGCCTCTCCGGAAAGCCGTTTCCGGAAGTGGAGCATTTTGGCTGAAGGGAGGGGCGAAACATGACCGCCGAATGAGGGGGACGCGAAAAGGTTGGGCTGGAAGTGAAGTCGCTGTCGCAGAACGAAGAAATGCACACCCTTTTCCCAACCTCCTCCCTCAGGGGACTATGCAACTTGGCGCCGACTGAACTCGATCTGGCCCGCTGCTGTGGCACGCTTGCAGCGTGCGGAGACTTCACCAACGTGAACCGTGGGTGTCGCTCGAAGACTCGTTCCACCCACGGCTCGAATCTCTCAGCCCTTTCGGGCTGAAGGGCAGGCGCTTGCTGCGGTCGTGGTGGTTGGAAAGCGTGGCTCCATGCATAGTCTCCCGCGCGACGGAACATGCAACACGACCTTCGAGAAAATCGCTTCAGGGATATGGGGAAGGGACGCCCGCGCGTCTCACGGGCGGGCCGGTGAGGGTGAGGGTGTGCCAGATGCTGCGCATCTGGCAACGCCCATGCGCCCATTTCATGGGCGGGGAGTGGAGATCGTCCTTGCCTGATGATTTCGTGGGCTCCACCAACGATGCGCTCATCGTTTGGTCATGAGTTTTGGCTGCGATTGCCCAACCCTTTTGCGTGCACCATCGAGCTGCTTCTTTACTTCCCGTTCGGCCTGTTTTGCTGTTGATCGCGCAGATGGCGGGGTTGGGGGGAGTGGCGGGCCTAGCGGGGTGCGCGCAGTATGAAGCGAAGCCGGTGACGCGGGAAGGGATTGAGGCGTCGCTCGCGACGATGCCTCCGGATGAATTGGTCAAGGCGGCGGAATCGCTGAAGCATCCGCTCTTGCCGCCCGTTCGGATTTCGCCGGATGGAACGGTGACGCCTCAGGGGGCGGCGGTGGTTGCCGTTTTGCAGAATCCGTCGCTCAAGGCGCAGCGGCTGCGGCGCGGGGTGTCGGAGGCGCAGCTACTTCAGGCGGGGATCTTGCCGAATCCGCAGTTGACGGCTTCGATGGATTTTCCGGTGGCGGGTGCGACGGAGGGCGCAACGGATGCGTTTGGGATCGGGGTGGCGTGGGATTTCACATCGCTGATCGCGCGGCAGGCATTGATCGACGCGGCGCGGCACGACAAGGAAGCGGTGATACTCGATATCGCGTGGCAGGAGTGGCAGGTCGCGCTCGGGGCGAAGTTGCGCGCGACGCGGGTGCTCTGGCTCGCGAAGCAGCAGCGAGAATTGAACCAGCAGACTGCGGATGCGGTTGCGCTCGCGGATGCGACGCAGGAAAATGCGGCGCTTGGGCTCGTGACGGCGGTTGAACGCGATGCGGCGGCGACGCTGGTGCAGCGGCGGCGGATTGCGGCGCTTGCGAATGAGGCGACGCTTCGAACCGAGAACGCGCTGCTGCGGCAGGCGATGGGCATACCGGCGAATGCGGCGGTGCGGGTGATGGATTCGCCTTCGGCGATTGCGGCGCCGCCGCCGAACGAGCAGCTCGAGAAGGAGATTGAGCAGAGCCGTCTTGATCTGGCGGCGCTGCGGGCTGGATATTCGGCGCAGGAAGAAAAGCTGCGGGTCGCGATTTTGAATCAGTTTCCGCGGATCGGGCTTGGGATCATGCGGTCGCGGGACAACTCGGACATCGGCTCGCTCGGGTTCGGTATCTCGCTTGACCTTCCGATCTTTGATCGGCAGCAGGGGCGGATCGCGACGGAGAAGGCGACGCGGGAGCAGCTTTTCAGTGAACTGGCGGCGCGCACGTTTGATGCGCGGGCGGATGCTTCGAAGGCGTGGGGTGATCTTGAATCACTGTCCCCACAGATCACCGAGTCGGATCGGACGGTGGCGCGGTTGTCTGACTTTCTGACCTCGCTCGAAGCGTCGCGGCAGGATCGGCTCGCGGATGTTGTGATTGTGAATCAGGCGCGGAACGACCTGGCGGATGCGAAGGTCGAGGGGTTGCGGCTCCGGCAGCAGCAGGCGGAACTGATCATCGCGGTTGAGGCGGCAACGGGACGGTTGTTTGGAGAATCCAAGCAATGAAGACACGCGGGGTTTTTGGAGCCGGATTCAAAACAGAAGCCCATCAACCGTTTCGCGAGCCATCTCGCGAATCTGGAGACCTCGTAAGTATGGATGGCGTGAACTCAGTGTGGGCTGCCGCGGTGGCACGCTTTCAGCGTGCGGGGATCTGGCGAACGGCGACCGTGGGTGTCGCTCGAAGACTCGCTCCACCCACGGCTCGAATCTTTCAGCCCTTTTGGGCTGAAAGTCAGGCGGATGTGGCATTCAACTCCGCCGACAGCCGCGGCACAATTTGTTCTCTGGATCAGGGAGCGGGCTTGTGAAAAAGTCTCTCATCGGCATTTTGTTGTTTGTGCTCGGCGCGGGTGCGGGCGCGTTTGGATGGCGGTGGTACGGCGCTGTGCATCTTGCCAAGGCGGAGAGTGCAGAAGCAGGCGCGAAGGAAAGCGGAAAGGAAGCGGGCAAGGAGGCGGCGGCGGACGAAGACGAGGATGAGGAAGACAAGCCGGAGGGACCGGTCACGACGGTGACGACTGTGCCGGTGATTGAAGAGACGCTGCAGCCTTCGATCGAGGCGCTTGGATCGGTGATCGTCGCGCCGAATGCGGTTTCGTCGGTGGCGTGGCCGTCGGAACTGAATATCAACAAAGTGCTGGTGATTGCTGGGCAGAGCGTCGAGAGGGATGCGCCGATTGCGGAGGTGCGGCCCAGCCGGGACGCGGAATTGCAGCTTTCGCTTGCGAAGCAGACCCATGAGGCGGCGGATCGCTCGCTGGAACTTGCGAAGCAGCGGGTTGATCGCGGGCTCGCTTCGAAGACGGAAGTTGTCACGGCAGAAGCGTCGGCGAACGACGCGCGCGAGCGCTTTGAGCGGTTGAAGGCATCGGTGCCGCCGGCGGATGGGTTGATTCGTGCGGCGAGCGCGGGGGTTGTTCAGATTGTGCGCGTGCAGCCGGGGACGGTGGCGCTTGCGAACTCGGCCATTGTGGATATTGCCGCGCCGGGGAACGTGCTTGTTCAGCTTGGGGTTGAACCGACAGAGGCTTCGCGGCTGATTGCGGGACAGAGCGTGAGTCTGGTCCCGATTGAGGGGCAGAACGGTGAGAAATACAGCGCGAGGGTGATGCTGGTTTCGCCGACGATCAATCCGACGACGCGGCTGGTGGATGTCTCGGCGGCTTTTGTGGAGGCGTCGCCTCGGGTGGGAACGGTGTTGCGGGGGTCGGTTGCGCTGCCGGAGATGCGCACGTTGACGGTGCCTCGGGGGGCGATTGTTCCGGATGGGGACGAGATCACGGTGTTTGTGATGAGGAGCGGGAAGGCCTGCCGCACTGTGGTTGGGGTGGGCGCGGCTTCCGGCGATCGCGTCCCCGTCACTTCGGGGGTATCGGCGGGCGATCGCGTGATTGTCACGGGGATTTCGACGATTCATGATGGCGCGCTGGTTCGTGAGGAGGGCGCCGTTGAGAGCCGCTGACTGGCTTTTTCGTCAAGCGCGATCGCTGCTGGTGTGCGCGCTGATGCTGATCGCGGCGGGCGTCTTTGCCGCGATGCGGTTGCCGGTGACGCTGTTTCCGCAGATTGATTTTCCGCGTATTTCGGTTGCGATCGACTCGGGCGATCGGCCGGCGGAGCGGATGCTGACGGAAGTGGCGATCCCGGTGGAGGAATCGCTGCGGGCGGTTCCGGGAGTGCGCTCGATCCGATCGAAGACGACGCGGGGGAGCGCGGAGTTTTCAGTGAACTTTGCGTGGGACCACGACATGGTGGCGGCGCTGTTGCAGGTGCAGGCGGCGCTGGCATCGCAGGTTTCGAATCTTCCTGCGGGAACGCAGTTTGTGGCGCGGCGGATGGACCCGACGGTGTTTCCGGTGCTTGGGTATTCGGTGGTTTCGGATCGAAGGTCGCCGGTGGAACTGCGCGACATTGCGTTTCACACCATTCGGCCGGTGTTGGCGTCGATCGACGGCGTGGCGCGGACGGATGTGGCGGGTGGGCAGCTTGAAGAAGTGCATGTTGAGATTGATCCGGCACGACTCGCGGCGCACGGATTGACGGTGCAGGACATCAACACGGCTTTGGCGGGCACGAACATTGTGCAGGCGACGGGGCGGCTGGAAGATCACCTCAAGCTGTACCTGGTGATGGTTTCGACGCCGCTCGCGTCGGCGGCTGATATTGAGAATGTTGTTGTGCGCGCGGGGCCGGGCGGCGCGGTCTATCTGAAGGATGTCGCGGATGTTTCGTCGGCGGCGGTTCCATCTTGGACACGGGTGACGGCGGACGGGCACGACGCGGTTTTGATTCAGGTGTACCAACAGCCGGATGGGAACACGGTGCGGCTGGCGCGGGATGCGACGGCGAAATTGGCGGAGTTGACCCCCACGCTGCCTGCGGACGTGAAGATTTCGACCTGGTATGACCAGAGCGAACTGGTGCGGGCGTCGGCGAACGGGCTGCTGGAGGCCGTGCTGATCGGGACAGGGCTGGCGGCGCTTGTCTTGCTTGTGTTTCTTCGGAACATTCGCATCACGCTGATCGCAGTGGTGACGGTGCCGGGTGTGCTTGCGGTGACGTGCCTGTTGCTGCTGGCGTTCCGGCAGACATTGAACATCATGACGCTGGGCGGGATGGCGGCGGCGGTCGGTTTGATCATCGACGATGCGATTGTGATGGTGGAGCACGTTGTGGCGCGCGTGCGCGGGGGAAGCGAGCGCGGGACGTGGTCAAGGCGTTTTGTTCTTGATGTTGCGGGCGAGTTCACGCGGCCGCTGCTGGGGGCGTCGCTGGCGACGATCATCATCCATGTGCCTCCGGCGTTCTTGTCGGGGGTGACGGGCGAGTTCTTCAAGGCGTTGTCACTGACGATTGCGGTGAGTCTGGTTGTGTCGTTCATTGTCGCGTGGGCGCTTGTGCCGCTGTTCTCGAGCTTTTTGCTCTCGGCGCATGATTCAAAGAAGAGTGAACGCACGCCCTCGATCTTCGCGCGGACGTATGCGGGGACGCTGCGAGTGACGCTTCGCCGGGCGTGGATCGTGGTGTTGCCGATCGCGGCGCTCGCATTCGCGGGTTGGTGGGCGTATCCGCGCCTCAAGAACGGATTCATGCCGGCGATGGATGAGGGGGGGTTTGTGCTGGATTACAAGACGCCCGCCGGAACGTCGCTCGCGGAAACGGATCGGATTTTGCGGCGGATCGAGGACATTCTGCGGGCGACGCCGGAAGTGCAGACGTATTCGCGGCGGACGGGATTGCAACTGGGCGGCGGGCTGACAGAGGCGAACGAGGGAGACTTCTTTGTTCGGCTCAAGCCGCTGCCTCGCGACGACATCGAGGATGTGATGAAATCGGTGCGGGATCGCGTGATCGCGGATGCGCCGGCGTTTGATGATGAGGCGTCGGGGTTTCATATCGAGATGATCCAGTTGATGGAGGATCTGATCGGAGACTTGACGGCGGTGCCCCAGCCGATCGAGATCAAGCTGTACAGCGAAGATCAGAAGGTGCTCGATGAGATCGCGCCGAAGGTGGCGGCGGAACTGGGAAAGTTGAGCAAGAGCGCGGGGCTGGCGGACATCAACGACGGACGGAACATCGCGGGGGATGCGCTCGAGATTCAGGTTGACCCGCTGAAGGCGGGGATCGAAGGGCTCGATGCGAACGCGGTCGCGGCGACAGTGCAGCAGATGCTTTTGGGGAGCGTGGCGACGACGTATCAGGTGTTTGGCGATACACCCAAGGTGGTCGGTGTGCGGGTGTGGTCGATTCCCCGGCTGCGGAAGATCGAGGATGATCTTGAGCGGATTCGGATGACGGCTCCTGATGGCCACACAGTGCCACTCTCGCGGGTAGCGACGATCAAGCGGGCGGTGGGCCAGCCGCAGATTCAGCGGGAAGATTTGAGGCGGATGACGGCGGTGACGGCGCGGACGGAAGGCGTGGATCTTGGTACGGCGATCGCGAAAGTGAAGGAAGTTCTGAAGCAGCCGGGGCTGCTCGTGCCTGCGGCTCGACCAGATGGGACGACGCCGGCGGCGCCGAGGTTTGCGCTTGGCGGGCTTTATCAGGAACAGCAGACGGCGTTTGCGGGGTTGCTTGCGGTCTTTGCCGCGGCGGTGGTGCTGGTGTTTGTGCTGCTGGTGTATTGGTATGAGAGCCTGCGGGTTGCGCTCTGCCTGATCGTGACGAGTCTGCTTGCGCTGCCGGGTGTGGCGCTTGGGCTTTGGTTGACGGACATCGAACTCAACATCTCATCGATGATGGGGCTGGCGATGATCGTCGGATCGGTGACGGAGGTGGGGATTTTCCTCTGCTCGGAGTTGCTGCATCCGATCGAGGCGAGCGGCGGGGATGCGCGGACGCGGGTGATCGCGGCGGCGCTCAGGAGAGTGCGGCCGATCACGATGACGACGATCGCGGCGACGCTGGCGATGCTGCCCTTAGTGATTGGAGTTGGGGAAGGGGCGGCGATGCTTCGGCCGCTGGCGACGGCGATTGTGGCGGGGTTGATTGTGCAGCTGCCGCTGACGCTCTTGGTTTTGCCGGGGCTGTTGATTGTGTCTGGAGCGGTGCGCGAGTAGAGAGAACGCGGAGTACGCGGAGTACGCGGAGTACGCGGAGAAGGCGGAGTTGCGCGGAGGGGAAAGGGAGGAGAGTTTTCGCTCGAAGGGATTCAAAGAAGACGGAAATAACACGGAGAGCCACGGAGGGCCACGGAGAGGAGGCACGGAGAAAGGCGGATTTCAGATTTGAAATTTGAGATTTAAAATTTCGGATTTCGGATTTCGGATTTCGGATTTCGGATTTCGGATTTCGGATTTCGGATTTCGGATTTCGGATTTCGGATTTCGGAATGCGGAATGCGGAATGCGGAATGCGGAATGCGGAATGCGGAATTGATTTTGCGCTCGAATTTAGAGTGGGCGCGGGACCACAATGGCTTTCAACCCTTTGAGTTCTTTGAGAACTTTGAGTTGAAGTCTTTTCTCTTCCGCTCTTCTTACTTCTCTCTTCTGTTCTTCTGTCTTCTCCGCGCGACTCCGACCTCTCCGCGTACTCCGCGTTCTCTCTCGTCTTTGTTTAGTGCGCCGGGTTTGGCGTGACCACGACGATCTTGAACGTGTTGGGCTTCATGGCGGGGCGGCGCTCGCCTTGCTTTGGCGCTTCAAACTCGGCGGTGGGCAGGTAGATCGTGCGGGTTTTGGGGTCGATGACACAGGTGCGGGCGCGGGGGGCGGTGAGGAGAGTTTGGGCGACTTCGAATTTGTTGTTTTGGGTGGAGATGATGGTCGCGGTGCCGTCGCCGTTCGACGAGATGGCGTAGCCGCCGATTGCATCGAAGGTGGCGCCATCGGTGCCCTTGCCGATTTCGGGCGTGGCGAGAACGTGGCCGCTGGAGGCGTCGACGACGACCATTTTCTGATTCGAGCAGACAGCGAAGAGGCGGTTGTTCTTGATGTCGATCGCGAGGCCGGAGGGTTCTTCGCCGGGGGCGAGGGGCCAGCGCTGGATGACTTTCATTTCCTTGGGGTCGATCTGGAGCAGCTCGCTCTTGTCTTCGATGTTGACGAAGAGTTTGCCCGCGCCGTCAACGACGGAGAACTCGGGCTTGCCGCCGAGCGGAATCGTGCCGACGACGGAGAAATCTTCGGCGTTGATCACCGTCGCGTCATTGCTGCGGCCGTTGAAGGCGAAGACACGCTTGGTTGTGGGTTCGTAGACAATCGAGTCGGGGTTCTGGCCGACCGTGACGACCTTGAGGGGCTTCCAGGTTTTGAGATCGAAGACGGTGACGGAACCCGCGCGGCCGTTGCTGGTGAAACCTTTGCCGAGGTCGGTCGCGAGCGCGACACCGTGGACGCCCTGGGTGTCGTCGATCTGGCCGACCTTCGCGCCGGATTCGGAATCGAGGACCATGACATAGGTGGAGCGCGGGACGTAGAGGCGCTTGGCGGCGGAATCGATCGCGAGGTAATCCCACGCGCCGTCGCCATCGACATCGAAGGTTTTGGCGACTTGGAATATGCTGGTGCCGCTGGCCACAGGGGCGGGAGCGGCGGGCTTTGCGGGCATCGGTTGTTTTTCGGGAGCGGGCTGAACCAGGACGGCGGATGCGGCGAGCGCGGCGAGAAGGCTCATTGGGGGCTCCTGAAATGTGGATCGGGAAGAATGACTCAACAGCCTACGAAATGGGCCGCGGGCGCATCATGAGCGTCTGATGAGGGCGCGGCGGCTTCGGCGGTTGGCGGCACCCACATCGGGGGACGGTGGCATTGTGGTGGACGATGGATCGAAAAAAAATGCCCGCGTCGGGCGACGCGGGCTTGGGGGTGCGATTGTGTCGGCGATCTATTTGATGACCTTGAAGTTGTCGGGCGGAACGGCGGTCTCGTCGGGAACGACGGCGGGGGCTGGGGCGACCGCGGTCGAGAACGTTGTGACGCCGGTGACGTTGGTGGGCAGGCCGGGGTAGATCACGTTGTTGATGTGATCACGGGCGGTGGTGTCGAAGTAGTTCTGCCAGGCGTTGATTTCGTCATCGGTGTAGAAAAAGTCCCAGATGACGACGCCGGCGGCGCCTGCCTGGCGGGGGATTTCGAGGCCCTGGCGGATGTTGACGGAGTTGATGAACTCACCGGAGAATCCGGAGGAGGGGTGATACTTGAGGTGGAAGAAGGGGTAGACGGGCTTGCCGCGGGAGTTGCGGACGGCTTCGCTCACCATGCCGAGGAGGTAGGCCTCGTTTTCGGCGGGGTCGTGAATGAGGCTGGTGGTGGGCAGGCCGACCTTGTAGACGGGGTAGATGGAGGGGCAGATGACGTCGACGAGATCGAAATACCAGCCGAGATCCTGCTCGTGGATCTGGCGGTATTTATTGAGATCGACTCCGTACTGCGGGACGCCGTTAAAGATCCAATAGGAGCGGAGCGGAAGGCCGTAGAAGGTGACCTTTGCTTTGGGGCGGAGGGCGCGGACGTAGCCGACGGTGGTTTCGAAATACTTGCGGGTCTCTTTTTTGTACTCGGCCGCGATGATTCCATCCCATTCGGCCTGCGGATGGCCGGCGAGAAGATCTGTACGGGAAGTCTTGATGTAGTTGGTCCAGGCGGGCTGAACGTTGGGGCTCCACTCCCAGCAGGGCCACCAATATTCGTAATCCATCATCACGACGCCGGTGAAATTCGGATCGGGGATGGTGGCGATGAGGTCGGCGGTAAATTTGGCCTGGTGCTGGGTGTAGAACGTCGGATCGCCGGCGATGAGGTGGGGACCGTCGATGGGGTTGAGGCCCATCGAGCCGCCGACGATGTCGTTGATCATCGGGACGCCGCGGCCCTGGATCTGGTTGGCGTTGCGGCTTTGAATGGCGAGGTGGACTTCGTAGCTGGCGCCGGGGCCGGCAAGGGCGTTAAACGCGCCGAGCACGACCGAGGCGAAAGCGATGAGGCTTCGGGCCTGTTCTGAAAAACGGTTCATGTCGAGAGACTCCCTCCGCTGCGAGCGCCCGCTCCGGCAGGGCCGGGACGGCGGCGAACGAACAATGGAATTGTGGGGGTACTTCGTGTCGAGCCACACCACGTTGAGGCCCGAGAAAAAAGGGTACGAAAAGAGGGCTGTTTGTGATAGTGAAAAGTACAAAAAGGGTCGAAATAGAGGTCCGGAAGAACCCTGAATCGGGAGCGGGAAGAAAGCGTGATTTTGTCGGGAAATGTGCCCACAAATGGCGTTGCGCGTGAACGGTGAAAGGCTCGAGAATCGGGCCTGAAAGAGAATTGTGACGGGGTGGATTGGCCGCGGTACGGCATGAAGATGGAATGACAGCAACGGGCCTTCGACAACCACACGTTCTGGTCAATGCACTCTCGATGAGCAGCGGCGGCGGGTTCACGGTCTGCCGCGAGCTTGTGAAGGGGTTGGCGGCGGCGCGGCCGGCGTGGAAATTTACGGTCGTGATGACGGAGGGGAGCGCGTTTCACGAGCCGATGAAGCGCGAGGTGCTGGGGGCGAATGTTTCGTTTTTGTGGGCGCCGGCGAAGACGGCGAAGGTGACGGCGCGGCTGCTCTATGAGAACTTTGCGCTGGTGACGTGGGCAAAGGGGAACGGGGCGACGGCGGTGATTCAGTTGAACGGGCAGAAGATCGCGCGATTGAAGCTGCCGACGATCTCGCATGCGCAGGACCCGGTGCCGTATCTGCCTCGGATGTGGGAGAAAAAGGGGTGGAAGGCGAGGCTACGTGCGCAAATGGGTGCGAGCCTGCGGAGGCGCGCGGTTCGAGCGGCGCTGAAGAACGCGGACTGCATGGGGTTCACGAGCGCGTATCTGCGGGATCTGATCTGCGGGTGGGAGAAGATCACGCCGAAGCGGGCGGAGGTTTTTTACAACGCGGTGCCGGAAGACTGGTGCGCGCGGGATGACGCCAAGATGCCGGAGCTTTCGTCGCGGCCGATGGAAGTGCTGACGGTAAGCGACGTCACGCCTCACAAGAGGCAGCACCTGATTGCGGATGCGGTGTGTCAGTTGCGGCGCGAGAAGGGATTTGAGAACATCACGTATCGCGTGGTGGGCCGGATTTTTGATGCGCCGTATGCGGAGCGGATTGCGCACATGGGACGGGCGATTCGCGGCGCGGATGGGGCGAACGAGAAGCCGGCGGTGGAAATGGCGGGCAGGTTGAGCGGGGACGAACTTGCGGCGGCGTTCATGCGGGCGCGGTGTTTTGCTTTTATGAGCGTGTGCGAGAGCTTTGGGATTCCGCCGTTGGAGGCGATGAGCTTCGGAACGCCGGTGGTGAGCAGTGATTGCTGCGCGATGCCGGAGGTGTTGGGGAATGCCGCGGCGTATGTCAAGATGGACGACCTCGAGCAGTTGAAGGAAGTTCTGCGCAAGGCGCTGACGCACGACGCGATGGCAGCGGACATGCGGGCACGCGGCTTTGAGCGATTCAGAAAATTCCGATGGGCAGAGACCGTGCGGAAGATGGCCGAGAGGCTCGACTCGTTCATGGAAAACGAGTAAAAGCGTTTGTCATATCCGTGCGAACAAAGGCTGTGCCACTTTGGGCGGCGTTTGACCAGTTTGTTTCGTGATTTACTTTTTAGCCGTCGTTCACGCCGCACCGACTGTGGGCGTGGAATCTTTGGCTGTGATGTACAGCACTTTTCAAACATCGTTCGAAGCGTGCGCACACGCCTGCCATGAATGCCAAGACTGTTGTCTGCGGTGCATGGTGCATTGCCTCGATGTGGGGAACAAGCATGCATCTCGTGAACACCAGACGATGCTGACCGATTGCGCCGCGATTTGCGGCATAACGCATGATTTTCTCCATCGCGGATCGCCACACGCTGAACACCTGTGCGTGGAGTGCGCGGAGATCTGCAACGCGTGCTCTGCCGCGTGCTCGCGGCTGGCGATGGGGGATGAGATGATGACCGAGTGCGCGAAGATGTGCCATGACTGCGCGACGGCGTGCAAAAACCTGAAACCGAACGGCAAACCGGGGCTCGCGTGATTGCCCGGGCGGGGGCCAGCGCGGTCGTGGCAGCTCGCGGAGGCGTTCGCATGGCCGTGCGCGGCGAATCAGCAACGGCAATTTGATAGTGGCTTGCCGCAGCGACCGCAGTGCACGTCTCGGGGTCGGTACGGCTCAAGCGACCGATGCAAGGAAAGTTTGTCGGAGACGGCTTTGCCGCAGAGGCGGCAGTAGTTATCCCCTCGGGCGCGCGATGGTGCACACTCCTCGCACTTTTTGGCGCGGTCCATTGAACAACTCCTCACGGCATGAAGAAGTTCAAGTATCGTGCGCGAGTATGAGAGTGAGATGAAAGCTGTGCGAGACTGCAAGAGATTTGGACGAAGCACGCATTTTTTCCGAGCGTGTAATGGAAGCGTGACGAGTTGCGAGATGAAGGCGTGGCCGCGTGAATTTTGAAACTGCCGCGCTTTGGCTGAAGCCGTGGGAAGCCCGCTGGAAGCGGGCTGAAGGAGATGTGCGGGGGATGCGGCACCGCCGCTGAAGCGGCGGCCTATGAGCGGGCAAGGCCGATGAATCGGCCTGAAATACGGGCAGATGCGGCCGGTGGCATTGATCGAGGGATGGTGGCGTTCGGCGGGTTCGTGATTGCGAGAGAGTAACAGTGGGTTGAGGAAGAATGGCTGAGGCCGTGAGCAGGAACCCGCTGGAAGCGGCTGAAGTGGATGCGCGGCGGTGCGGTACCGCCGCTGAAGCGGCGGCCTATGAGCGAGCAAGGCCGATGAATCGGCCTGACGGAAACGTGCTTCGCTTGGTTCTGTGCTCGGTCGGTGCAGACAGCGCGACCGATGAGAGGTCGAATACGAGGAAAACACGGCAGGTGTGACAATCGGAAGATTGCGTGCGTGAGAAGCCCACCCCCAACCCGCGCTCCCATCAGGGAGGGGGCTTCGGACTACTTTCACGCAACTCTTGGGCTGGGCGGGCCATACAAGTATCACTTGCAAGAATGAGGACCCGTTTCCATGGCGGGCTTTGTTCGTCTCTGGATTGAAAGACCCTTCGCGGTTACACAGGAGCCTTGAATGCTTCGCGATTCCATCACGTCTGAATTCCGGGTGTTTGCGCTCGCGCTTTGCCTCGCGGCGGGAACCGCCGTTTCGGTCAGCCAGCGGGCGAGTGCGCAGCCGGCGACTCCACCTGCCGCTCCCGCCGCTCCGGCGGCGGACGCTTCGAAGCCGAAGGACGATTCGGGTTTGAAACCCTTCGAGGAAGTTTCGAAGGGATACGAAAAGGTGATCAGCACGGCGGACGGCAAGGGAAGTCTGTACGCGCTGTGGAAGAAGGAGAAGGACGGCGGGCTGCTCGCCGAACTGCCCTCGGGCTGGGCGGGGCAGAAGCACTTTGTCGCGATGACGATCGCGACGGGCGAGACGTTTGCAGGGCTTCAGGCCGGGCAGCTCTACGTGTACTGGAAGAAGCTCGACAACCGCATGCTGCTCATCGCGCCCGAGACGGGCAATCGCTCGACGGGTGATGCGGAGAGCAAGGCGGGCGTGAAGCAGGTGTTCACCGATCGCGTGCTGCTCGATGTGCCGATCGTCGCGACGGGCCCGGGCGGACAGCCGGTGATTGATCTGAAGGACATGCTCGCGGGCCGCGTGAAAGAAATGTTCGTCGCGGGCGGGGGCGTGGGCGGCTTTCTTGGTGCGGGTTTGTCCGGCGCGAACCCGCGGCTGGCGAGCCTGAAGAGCGCGAAGGCATTCCCGGAAAACATCGAGATCAGCTACGAGATGCCGACGGCGGGTGGCCGGATGCAGGAGTTCCACTATTCGATCAGCCGCATCCCGGACAGCACGGGATACACGCCTCGCGTGGCGGATGAGCGCATCGGGTACTTCACGACGGTCTATCGCGACCTTGGAAAGTTCACCGAAGAAGACAAGTGGGTTCGGTACATCAACCGGTGGAACCTTGAGAAGGCCGATCCGCGCCTGAAGATCAGCCCGCCGAAGGAACCGATCATTTTCTACATCGAGGCGACGACGCCGGTGCGCTACCGCCGCTATGTGCGCGAGGGCGTGCTGCGCTGGAACAAGGCGTTTGAGAAGATCGGGATTGCGGACGCGATCCAGGTGTATCAGCAGGATGCCGCGAGCGGCGCGCACATGGACAAGGATCCGGAAGATGTGCGGTACAACTTTGTGCGCTGGGTGAGCAACGACATCGGGACGGCGATCGGACCCAGCCGCGTGCACCCGCTGACGGGTCAGATTCTGGATGCGGACATCATTCTGACCGACGGCTGGATCCGCTACTTCGCGCAGAACTACAGCGAGATCCTGCCCGAGATCGCGATGCAGGGGATGACGGCCGAGACGATCTCGTGGCTGGACAACCACCCGCAGATCGATCCGCGCGTGCGCCTGGCTGATCCGGGCGAGCGCGAGCACGTGATCGAGCGGCTCAAGCAGGAACGCAGCAGCCCGGAAGTTGCGGCGCGGCGGGGCGTGATTGGCTTTGGCGGCATGGCGTTGCCGAGTTCGGTTGAGATGGCGTCGAACCCCGAACTGCTGCAGCAGCGGCTGAACCTCTCGGCGGCGCTTTGCTCGGCCTCGATGGGCAAGGGCTTTGACATGGCGATGATGCGGATGCATCTCGACATCATCGGGATGAATGGCGAGAGCGACGGGATCACCGGAACGACCAACGTTGCGGGCGGATCGAGCGTGAACATGCTCGACGGGATTCCGGAGTGGTTCATCGGGCCGCTGCTGGTCGACCTGGTCGCGCACGAGTGCGGACACACGCTCGGGCTGCGGCACAATTTCAAGGGTTCGAGCGTTTACACGCTGGCGCAGATCAACAGCCCGGAGATCAAGGGCAAGAAGAGTTTCAGCGGATCGGTGATGGATTACGTCCCGATCAATATGAACGTGCCGGATGCGAAGCGACTTGAGGAATACCTCAAGAAGGATGCGGACGCGAAGAAGGCGGCTGCGGCGAAGACTGAGGGCAAGCCCGACGATGCCAAGGCAGCAGCTGCCCCCACCGCTACTGCCGCGGCGCCGGCCAGTGGCGGATTGAGCGGGCCGGATAAGCCGCAGGATCTGGGCGATTACGCGCAGGTGGACAACGGGCCGTATGACTACTGGGCGATCGAATACGGCTACGGATTCGATGATCCCAAGAAGGTGCTGCTCCGCTGCAACGAGCCGGAGCTGGCGTACGGAACGGACTGGGATTTGCAAGGACCCGACCCGCTGGTGCGGCAGTACGACTTCACGGCGAACCCGGTTGATTACGCGAACAGCCTGATGGAATTGGCGCGATACCACCGTGCACGGCTGGTTGAACACTTTGTCAAGGATGGCGACAGCTGGGCGAAGGCTCGGCGCGGGTACAACCTGACGCTGTCGTTCCAGACACGGGCCGTTTCGATGATGGCCAAGCAGGTGGGCGGCTCGAACGTTTCGTACAGCAAAAAGGGCGATCCGAACGGGAAGGACCCGATCACGCCGTTCGCGAGCGACAGGCAGAGAGAGGCGCTCAAGTGGGTCATCGACAACACGTTCAATGACAGTGCGTGGGACCTTTCACCGGAGCTTCTCGCGAAGTTCACGAACGCACGTTGGTTTGACCAAGGCGGCTTCAGCGAGGCGCTTGAAGACCCCGCGTATCCGATCCACGATCGCATCGCGGGGATTCAGACGACGGCGCTCGTGCTGCTTCTAAACCCCACTACGCTGCGCCGAGTCTTCGACAACGAGATGCGCTCGCCGGGAACGGACGACGTGCTCACGCTGCCGGAGTTGATGGACACCGTCAGCAAGAGCGTGTGGACCGAGATCGACAAGGCGCCGGGACAGCAGTTCACGTCGCGGCTGCCGATGGCATCAAGCCTGCGGCGAAACCTGCAGCGCCAGCACCTCGAATTCCTCGTGTTCCTGACCGAACCGAATGCGTTCTTTGGCGAGGCGAGCAAGCCGATCAGCAATCTCGCGCTGTATCAGTTGCGGACGATTCAGGACAAGATCAAGGGGATCCTGGAGAGCAAGTCGGCGTCGGGAAGGCTTGATGCGTACACGATCGCGCACCTGACTGAGGCGAACGAGCGGATCAAGGGCGTGTTGAACTCGACGTATATCTACAACCGGTGAGTTCTTGGATTGAACGTTTGAGCCCACGGATATTTGTCCGTGGGCTTTTTCTTGCGCTGGGGCATTGGGGATTTACCACAAAGGACACGGAGAGCACAAAGGACACAAAGAAATACCAGAGAGAACGCGGAGTACGCGGAGGTTGCGGAGTTGCGCGGAGGAAGAAGGGAGAAGGGGAAATGCATTGAACTCGAAGGACTCGAAGAAGAGGGAACAAATAGCGCGGAGCACCGCGGAGACGAGGAAGAGAGAACGGCGGATTTCAGATTTGAGATTTCGGATTGAAGAGGGAGAAGGAATTTTGGATTTCGGAATGCGGAATTGGTACACGCTTGCACGACGCGTTTGCGGGCGGCGTTGCTTCTCCCCCACTCTTTGACTTCTTCGGGTTCTCTGAGCCCTTTGAGTTCAACGCTTTTTTCCAATCTCCCCTCCGCGCAACTCCGCCCTCTCCGCGTACTCCGCGTTCTCTCTCGTCTTCCTTTGTGCTCTTTGTGTTCTCCGTGTTCTTTGTGATGAATGCGAGAGCCCGACTCGCCCCCGAATCCGGCGCACAGTGCTGCAACTGAACAGCCGCAACTGCGATAGAACGCGTTATGACTTTCACACTTTTCGGGGCGGGCTTGGTTTCGTGGTGCCTTTGCGCAGCAACGCTGGGGCCGGTGGTGAGTGTGGCTCCGGATTCGGATCGATGGGAGATCGAGGGGAAGGGGAGGGTTGCGGAATTTCTTGGGCGCAAGGCGCTCTGCCTTGAAGGCGGGGCGGCGATCCTGAAGGACTTTGAACTCAAGGACGGTGTGATCGATTTCGACGTGGCGACGGCGGCGAAGCGGGGATTTTTGGGGTTGCAGTTTCGGATCAACGGCGAGAATGGGAGCGGGGAGTGGGTGTATGTGCGGCCGCACAAGAGCGGATTGCAGGATGCGCAGCAGTACACGCCGTTTTTCAATGGCGGGCCGGCGTGGCAGATTTATAGCGGGCCGGGGTTCATTGCGCCCGTCGATATTCCGGCGGATGTGTGGTTTCACTTTCGGCTCGAGGTGACGGGCGCGCAGGCGAAGATGTATGTCGGCGACATGAGCAAGCCGTCTCTCGTGATCGATGATCTCAAGAGTGGGAATCAGAAAGGGCTGCTTGCGCTGTCGGTGCTGACGGGGACGACGTACTTCTCGAACTTTGAAGTACACGAGACGCCGACTTCGAAATGGGAGCGGCATGAGCCGGCGATGCCTGCGAACATGTTGACTGAGTGGAGTTTGTCGCAGCCGTTTGACGCGGCGGATCGGAGTCTGGAGCGCCTGCCGCGGGATCTTGAAGGGATGGAGTGGCAGAAGGTGACGGCGGAAGCGCCGGGGTTTGTGGTGATCAATCGGTACCGGCAGTCCCCGCGCGTGAATGCGACGTTTGGAAAGGATTCAACGACGAGGCTTGAGCCGCAGAAGGGGACACAGGTTGTGTATGCGAAGGCGGTGATCGAGTCGGATAGCGATCAGGTGAAGAAGCTTTCCGTTGGGTACAGCGATGAGGTGAGCGTGTTTGTGAACGGCTCGATTCTGTTTCGCGGGCGGAGTGCGCAGTACTTTCGCGATCCGGGGTTTTTGGGAATCGTGGATGTTGAGAACGATGCGGTGTATGTGGCGCTGAAGAAGGGGAGAAACGAGCTGGTGCTTGCGGTGAGCGAGCTTGGGGGCGGGTGGGGGTTTGTGTGCCGAATGGAGGATGTGAAGTAACGCTGTTGCGAGAGGGCTATCAGGAACGAAGACGAGAGAGAACGCGGAGTGCGCGGAGAGGGCGGAGTTACGCGGAGGAGGAAAGAGGGGAACGGCTTTGAACTCAAAGGGTTCAAAGGAGAGGGAATAAATAACACAGAGCGACTGTGTTTGAGTTCAAGGGTTAATGGCTGATTTGGGAGAAGATTTCTGACCCCACAAGACGTCATCACGGATCAGGGCGTTGACGATGGTCAGCAGCTTCCGCATGCAGGC
>JBOHNL010000019.1:0-147726 GCA_050730655.1 Phycisphaerales bacterium | reverse complement strand
GAACCGGCGTGTGGGCACTCGCTACGACAAGCTCGCATCGAGCTTCCTGACATTCGTCAACCTTGCGATCATCCGCCGCTATATCCGAATCCTCGCTCCGGATGATCCGTCAGACAGAACCTAGCTGAAAACGGCGGTTGGCTCGAACCAGCGAAGAGGGTTCTAAACGCTGCGTTTGACGCAGCTTGCGTCGCGGAACGTGACGATCCGGTTCAAACCTGGCGTTTCTTCCAAAACGTCGGCTCGAACCTGACTCTTCGGAATCGCGAGCTTCAGTGGGCTCCTCGCGGGGCGTGGCAACTGTTTGCGGATCAGGGAGTTGCGGGGCGGGAACCAAGCGGGGCGGATTGCGGTGGCGCAAGAAAAATGCCCGAGAACCGGGCAGATCGAATCAAGCGGAGAGGGGGGGATTCGAACCCCCGATACAGACCTAAATCCGTATAACGGTTTAGCAAACCGCCGCCTTCAGCCTCTCGGCCACCTCTCCGGCGTGGGCGATAGGATAGCCGAGTTTTGGAAGCCTGGCAAAGCACCACACGAGTATGCGGAATTCGCCGGACGGCTCGCAAAAAGTGCGACGGCTCCACGCGGCGGAGTCAACGCGCGTAGAGCCGTCGCTTTGGGGGGGCACGGGGGAATCGGTCAGTTCTGAGCGATTAGGGATGGAGCAGTGTCGATCGCTGCGCGTTCAATCCGAACCTTCAGACTCGGTGTTGCGTTTTTCGAGGAGGCTGCGGAGATAGTCGTTTTCGCGGCGGGTGGCTTCGAGATCAAAGACGAGGTACTTCACGCTGAGCCGGAGGTAATCGAGCGACTCTTGGAGGTCGCCGATGGTTTCACGCATCTTGTCATGCCTCGTCTGCGCTTCGCCGGCGATCGCTTCGAGCGGGGCACGATCGGATTCAGGGAGTTCGCCGATCTGGGCCATAAGCTCCCCGAGCTTCTTCTGGAAGTCCTGTTCGTTCATGTCTCTCTCCGTATGTCGCTTCCCGTGAGGGATGCGTGAACGCAGAGACCCAATGCAACAGGCGGGCCGAAATCGGGGAGGGCACACCGGACGAGCTGCGTCCGAAAAAAGCTCGAGCGCCGGGCGATGGGCGCGCGAGAGGCAAATAAGCGTGCAAGTGGGGATCCGTAAGAGACATCCGGCGGCGCCGGATGTTGCGGACAATCAACGGTTGATGTCGATTCGACGCACGGCGGCTTGGGCTTCGGGGCTCGCCTGAGACATGACCTGGCTGAATGCCGCGGCATCGAGCTTCTTGAGCTCTTTCAGGGTCTTGCGGGTGTGGGCGTCGAGGTTCTGTCTGAAGCGGTTAAACAGCGTTTCCAGTTCGTGCCGGTTGTAACGACTAAGCGGGTCACGCATGCCCGACTGCATCATCGCCCAGTCGAGCAGGGAGGCTCCAGCAGGCGTAAAGCGGTAGAGGCTAAGCGTCGCCGTGGCACGCTTGGGGAGCGTCGTAAACGGGTCGGTCGCGACCTCCGGCAGGCGCAGAAAGGTGTCCTCGGTCGCGGACTTGGCCTCGAGGTTGAGAATGCTGTCGGTTGAAGACATGGACGAATTTCCAGAAGAAGCGCTAGGTGACGGGAAGGACGGCGCATCGGTCGCGCCGACGAGAGTGGCGAAGGCGGTCGAGATTGTCTTGCTTCCGACCCTGTCGAAACGGATCGTGAGTCGTTGGCAGCGCACGCCATCTTGGACAAGTGACTGTGCGGCGGTGACAACGCCCACACCCCACTCAGGGCATCCAGAATGAAGCACTTTGCTTCCGACGTTCCACTCACGAACGAGTTGGGACATGTTCAATCGATCCGAGCCGCAGAACCGCCATTTGGCGGACTCAAACTGCGGGCGAACACCGTTGCACGCCAATCCATGGCCCGCGGCCGGGGGCGTGCTTTTTGACAGAAACGAGCCTAAACTTGTCGCACAGCGAATGAACGGCGGCATCGCACGCATCGCCCGTCATGCCTTGGAACGAATCCGGGGCATTCGGGTGAGCAGAGATTGCGAACGTCGTTCGATTCGCGTGTGGCAGTATAGGTGATCCGGAAATCGCACGCAAGCGAAATCCGGCCAGCGCGGGGCGGTTTGCCTCGGGGGCCGGAGCCGGTTTGAAAAGACGGGACCAAGCATGATCGAGGCCCTGAAGAGCGACGGGATTGTGAACAAGGTTGGCGGCCGCTTCAAGCTCTGTGCGCTGATCCAGCGCCGGCTGGTGCAGCTCATGGAAGGCTCACGTCCGCTTGTTGAGCGCAATGGTCGCACCGATCTCGAGATCGTGATCGAAGAGATCATGTCGGACAAGATCACTCTCGATTTTGACAACGCCTCGCTGGTCGAAACCAAGTCGGTTTCGAACGAGCCGAGCGAATCCCTTCTGTAATTTCTCGCCGGCAACGGCGACGCGGGGTTGAGCATTGCGAAGGACCGGCACATCGGACCGTGGAGCATCGCGCGCCGCGCGTGACGTGGCCGTCGCCGACCTCAAGAATGCGGCAGATCCGCAAGTGCTGCGCGAATTCGTAAACGGTCGCAAGATTCTCGTAGGCGTGACGGGCGGCATCGCGGCGTATAAGACTTGCACGATTGTGAGTCGGTTGGCGCAGGCCGGAGCAAGCGTCACCGTCGCCATGACCGACGCCGCGACACACTTCGTCACACCGCTGACGTTTCAGGCGCTCTCTGGCGCGCCGGTGTACACAAGCGCGTGGGAACACATCGAGTCCAAGGATCCTCAGCACATCTCGCTCGCAAAGGGGATGGACCTGGCGATTGTCGCTCCCGCGACGATGGATTGCCTCGCGAAACTCGCGACTGGGCGGACGGATGACGTGGTGACACTGATCCTCTCGGCTGTTGATCGAAAGACGACGCCGGTGGTGCTCGCGCCGGCGATGAACGACGTGATGTGGTCGCAGAACAGCACGCAGAGGAACGCGAAGCAGCTCGTCGAGGATGGGTTCTACATGATCGGACCCGGTGAGGGCTGGCAGGCCTGTCGCACGGTGGGGACGGGGCGGATGAGCGAACCGGAAGAAATACTCGGCTCGATCCGGCGGTTTTTCGAACGACCGAAGGGGAACAGTCGAAGGAATTGATGTTGACGGGGGCCGGCGAGCGCCGAAAGATCGTGGCTCAGTTCGGAGAGGTGACAGAGCGGTTGAACGTACCGGTTTCGAAAACCGGCAGAGCTCGTAAGGGTTCTCGGGAGTTCGAATCTCCCCCTCTCCGCTTATTTCTGCTTGTGCGTGCGGGTCTAGGCCCGGCGCGTCGGGGTTGGCGCGCTGGCGCGCTTTCCCGGAAGCGGATCTTTCCATTCTTCGACGGTGATCGCAAACCGCTGGTGGTCGCACCATTTGCCGTCGATCTGCAGGAAGCGAAGGGACACGCCTTCGAACCGCAGGCCCACTTTCTTGATCACGCCGATTGACGCGACATTATGCGGCTGCACGCACGCCTCGACGCGGTGGAGCTTCATGTGCCCAAAGGCATGGCGGATCGCGAGCACGACCGCTTCGGTCATGTAGCCCTTTCGCGTGAACTCTTTCCCGATCCAGTAGCCGAGGTCGCAGCTCTGCAGCACACCATGACGGATGCCGTTGATGCCGATGTAGCCGACCATCCGCCCATCCTCGTTGCGGCAGATCAGGAATCGCTGCCTGTCTTCAGTGTCTGAGGTTGAGAAGAACGACTCCCATCGCTCGGATTCAGATCGAACTTTCTGGCGAGGCTCCCACGGCAGCAAATGATCGAGGCTCGATTCACGTACCGCGACCCATTCGGCGCGATCGCGAACAGTGGGGCGACGCAAATGAACCAGCGGTCCTGATTCGATCGCGTCGCCGGAGTTGTTGGTGGGTCTTCCTGGGCGGAGAGGCATGTGTCGACAGCTCCTACTCCCACTCGATCGTTGCGGGCGGTTTGCTGGAGATGTCGTAGACCACGCGATTCACACCTCTGACCTCGTTGATAATGCGGCTGCTGATCGTCGCCAGCACCTCATACGGCAAACGCACCCAGTCGGCGGACATGAAGTCCTGCGTCTCAACGGCTCGCACTGCCACACACGAGTCATAGGTGCGCCCATCGCCCATCACGCCGACCGACTGCACGGGGAGCAGCACCGCGAAGACCTGGCTCGTCTTGCGATAGAGATTGGCCGCGATGATCTCGTCGAGAACGATGTCGTCGCATTCGCGCAGGATGTCGAGCTTCGGCTTGGTGACTTCGCTCAGAACCCGCACCGCCAATCCGGGGCCGGGGAAGGGATGTCGCCAGATGATCTGATCGGGGAGGCCAAGCACTTCGCCGAGCTTGCGCACCTCGTCCTTGAAGAGATCACGCAGTGGCTCGACCAGTTCAAAGCCGAGTTCCGCCGGCAGTCCACCGACATTGTGGTGCAGTTTGATCCCCGCCGACTGCCCCGCATGTCCCTGGCCGGATTCGATCACATCGGGATAGAGCGTGCCCTGCGCGAGAAAATGCGCATCCTTGATATCACGTGACGCGTGCTTGAAAACCTCGATGAAGCGATGCCCGATGCGCCGGCGTTTTTCCTGCGGTTCGGTGATGCCCTTGAGGTCGTTCAGAAAATCTTCGGATGCATCAACGACGCGAAGATCCATTTTGAAATGGTCGCGGAAAGTCACCTCGACCAGTTCGCGTTCGCCGTTGCGAAGCAGCCCGGTATCGACGAACACGCAGGTCAACTGCTTACCGATCGCCTTGTGCAGCAGTGCCGCCGCAACCGACGAATCGACGCCGCCGGAAAGCCCGCAGACGACGTGGCCCGTTCCGACCTGCGCACGCACACGCTCCGCGGCGGCGCCCGCAAAGTCCGACATCCGCCACGTGTTGCGGCAGCTACAAATGTTGAAGAGAAAATTCTGGATGATTTCCGAACCGTGGGGCGTGTGCGTCACTTCCGGGTGAAACTGCACGCCGTAGAAGCGCCGGTTGCCGACGCGACTTCGTACCGCGGCCTGCGGACACGTGGGGGTCGAAGCGAGTGTTTCGAAGTGTGCCGCGGCCGACTCGCGCACCTGATCGCCGTGCGACATCCACACGATCATTTTTTCGGGGAGCGAAGCAAACAGATCGCTGCGATCGGAAATGCCAACGCTCGCGCGCCCGAACTCGCGGTGATCGCCGGGGTCGACTTTTCCGCCCAGCAGGTGTGCCGCGAGTTGCATTCCGTAGCAGACGCCCAGAACCGGGATCCCGAGCTCGAAGATCGCCGGGTCCATTGTGGGCGCGCCTGTTTCGTAGACGCTCATCGGCCCGCCCGAAAGCACGATGCCCTTGGGGGCCATGCGTTTGATCTCATCGGGAGAAATCGACGGCGCGACGAGGACGGAGTAGACACCCGCTTCGCGGATTCGGCGCGTGATGAGCTGAGCGGTCTGTCCTCCGAAGTCGACGACGGGCACAATGTCGCCCGCGATGGCCGGTTTCGAGGCAGAACTCTTGGATTGCGTGCTGGTTGACAACCGATGGCCTCTTTCTTGCGGTACGGTTCGGAGTGTACGGTTCGTGGATGGGAGCGGGGCGTCGCAGGGCAGAGGCTGATACGATGAAACGCGTGAAGATTCCAGCGACCTTCCTTGTGGCGTCGATGGGGGCATGGGCTGGTTGCAGCTATTCTCCTGGCTTCGACTCCCCGAACCCACAGATGCGGAAGTGGGCGACCGTTCAGGCGGCAAATTCGACCAATACGGCCGATTACCCCCTGCTGGTCGAGCAGCTCGACGCCGATGACGCGGACACGCGGATGCTTGCCATCGGCGTGCTGGAGCGGCGAACGGGCACGACGCGAGGTTTCGACTACGCGGCGCCGCGCGCGGAGCGTGCGGCAAGCGTCAAGGAGTGGCAGCAATGGGCGGAGCAGTACGCAAGCCAATCGCCGCGAGGCCGGTCCTCCGGCTCACGCCGCAGGAAGAATCGGGACGGAGCAACGGGATGATCTCGGCTGACTCCATGAAGGGCGCCCATATCAGAATGGAGCTGCTCAGCAGCCCGATCTACACCAGCGGCGCTCGCGATCTCGTGCAGGCCGTGACGCGCCGGATGGGATTCGCCGAACTCGACTGCAACCAGATCGCGCTCGCCGTCGACGAGGCGCTTTGCAACATCATGCGCCATGGATACGAGGGCAAGCCGGATCAACCAATCTGGCTCGCCGTGTGGCCGGTTGAGGATCCAGGACTCGCGAACGGAATTCGCATTGTCATCGAGGATCTTGCACGGCAGATCGAGCCCGCCAAGATCAAGGGCCGCGAGCTGCACGACGTGAAGCCGGGCGGCCTGGGCGTCCACGTCATCAAGGAAGTCATGGATAAGGTCACCTACGAAAAACGCCCCGAAGGCGGCATGCGGCTGACGATGGTCAAACATCAGAAGCACGCTCCGGCCGACGGCAGCGCTGCGGGCCGGTGCGAGGGAGGAAAGGGTTGTCATGCCTGAAGGACAGACGTTGCAAGTTGGATTTGAGACGCAGGGTTCCACCGTTGTCGTTTCTCCCCAAGGCGAAATCGGCTACAGCGAAGCCACGGTCTTTCGGACTTGGCTCCGCAAGGCGCACGACGCGAAGGCGCAGCGGATCATCGTTGATCTGGCGAAGGTCGACTACATGAACACCCCCGGTGTCGCCACGCTCGTCGAGTCGCTCCAGATTTCAAAGCGCAACAAGAGCCGCCTCATTCTCTGTGGGATGAACGAAAAAGTCTTCGCGATCTTCAAGATCGCGCGCCTCGATACGGTCTTTGAAATCTGCCCGACCCTGAGCGACGCGACGGCCAAGACCTGATACACCTATTGCGCCATGAGCGAATCCGAAGGACAGCCAGAAGCCTCTTTTCCACCATTGCGCGTGGCGGGATTCATCTCATCGCGTTTGATTGCGTTTGTCGCGCAGGTCGGATCGATCACCTTGCTGTTCATTGATGCGGCGCGCTGGGTTATCCGTTCGACCTACCAGCCCAAGGTGCGCATCGGGCGCTCGGCCATCGTTTCCCAGATCGTCCGCATCGGCGTTCGCTCGATCGGAATCGTGAGCCTTGTCTCCGGCTGCGTCGGACTGATTCTCGCCTTTCAGCTCAGCCCGCCGCTGGATGAGTTCGGCCAGAAGGACAAAGTCGCAAACATCGTTGGTGTCGCGGTGCTCCGCGAGCTGGGCCCATTGATCGCAGCCATCGTGCTCACCGGCTTTGCGGGCGCATCGATCGCCGCCGAAATCGGGACAATGGTCGTCGGCGAAGAGATCGAGGCGCTCGAAGCGCACGCGATGAACCCGGTGAAGTTTCTGGTCGTGCCCCGCGTGATCGCGTCGATCCTGTCGCTCACCGCGATTTCGGTCATCAGCGATGTCGTCGCTGTCGCTGCTGCGCTCTTTATCGCCATGGTTGCGCTGGATATTCCGTACGCCGCGTTCATGAGCAACTTCTACGACCAGGTAAAGCTGGTCGATTTCGTCACCGGCGTTTCCAAAGGCGCCGTCTTCGGGCTTTTGATCGCAATCATCGCGTGTTACAACGGGCTGAAAGTTACGGGCGGCGCGATGGGCGTCGGCGTGGCGACGACGAGCACGGTCGTGCAGTCGGTGGTCGCGGTGATCGTCTGCGATCTGATTTTCACCACGATTTTCTTCGCGCTCGGGTTTGTTTGAAGCGCGGGTGTTTGGCGGAAATACCGCTTCGCCGGACGTACCATCCGGCCTCATGGCTTCGAAACGAGGTTTGCCGAAAAACTCCGGGCGGGCGGACGCGCCGCGGATCGCGGTGGTGGTCAGTCGCTACAACTCGACCGTGACCGATCGCCTTTGCCGGGGCGCGATCGAGGCGACCGTTCGCCGCACGGGGCGCACGCCCGAGGTATTCGAGGCTCCAGGGGCATTTGAATTGCCTGTCGTCTGCGATGCCGCGGCAATGACCGGCCGGTTTGCGGGTGTCGTCGCACTCGGTTGCCTGATTCGGGGCGAGACGATCCATGACCGCGTGATCGCCGACAGCGTTGCGGGCGCCATTCAGGATTCAATGTTGAAGACGGGCGTGCCGATCGCCTTCGGCGTGCTGACGGTCGACAACCCGGCGCAGGCCGCGGCGCGAGCCGGCGGCGAGCACGGAAACAAAGGCAATGAAGCCGTCGAGGCTCTGCTCGACACGATCGAGATTTTGGCTGCTGTCCGAGATGGACGCGAGACGCGAATCGGCCGCAAGTTGCCCGACAAAGTGAAAGTCCGGGCACGACGGAGGAAAGGTTGATATGGCCGACCAGTTGTTGATTCGCCGCATGGCGTTTCTGGCTCTTTTTCAATTGGATGCGCGGGGCGAGTTGACCGACTCGGAACTCGAGTCGTCGGTTTTGCATGGGGATGATCCGAAGATCGACGCGCCGCGCATTCTGCCTGCGCTGCAGTCAAAGGCCTGGGAACTTGCGCGCGAAGCGTTTGCGGATCGCAAGCGCTGCGACGACGTGATGAAGAACCTCGCGCCCGAGTGGCCGGCCTATCGACAGGCGGCGGTCGATCGCGCGCTGCTGCGGCTCGCGCACTTTGAGATTCACAGCGAGCGCGTGCCGGTGCCGATCGCGATCGACGCGGCGGTCGAACTCGCGAAAGAATTCAGCACGGAAAAGTCGCCGGGATTCATCAACGCGCTTCTCGATCAGGCAGCGAAGAAGCAGGTCGCGAAACGCGAATCCAAGAAGAGCGTCAAAGACTCCGGAAAGAAATCCGAAGACGACGCCGGGATTGAAAAAGAATCCGAGCCCGAGGCGGAAGACTGATGGGATTGTTTTCCGCGATCACGGCGAAGATCAAAGGGGGCCTCGCCAAGACGCGCGAGGTCTTCGTCTCGGGTCTGAAGTCGCTATTGCTCGGCCGCAAACTCGATGAAGCGACGATCGCGGAAATTCGCCGAAGATTGATCGAAGCGGATGTTGGTGTGAAGACGACCGATCGGTTCGTCACGCACATCGAGGAGCAGTTTCGCGCCGGGAAAATCGACAAGGGCGATCAGGTTCTTGATTATCTCAAGGGCGAGCTTCGCTCGATGTGGCCGCCGCAAGATCGCGAACTGCGGCTCGCGCCGGCCGGCGAGAAGCCGACAGTGATTCTCGTCACAGGTGTGAACGGCGCCGGCAAGACGACGAGCATCAGCAAGCTCGCGAAGTTGCTGCAATCACGCGGCAACAAGGTCATGCTCGGCGCTTGCGATACATTCCGCGCGGGTGCGGTGCGGCAGCTTGAGATCTGGGGCGAGCGGCTTGGGATCGATGTGGTGAAGGGACAGCAAGGGGGTGATCCCGCCGCGGTCGCGTTTGACGCGTGTCAGGCGGCGAAGGCACGGGGGGCGGATGTGCTGATTCTCGATACGGCCGGGCGATTGCAAACGCAGGATCCGTTGATGCGTCAGCTGACGAAAATCCGCTCGGTCGTGAGTAAGCAGATTCCCGGCGGGCCGCATGAGGTGTTGCTCGTGCTCGATGCGACCGCCGGCCAGAACGCGCTGCGGCAAGCCGAAGAGTTTGACCGCGCCGTCGCGGGGTTTGGTGCGAATCAGCCAAAGCCGGCGGATGCGGTTGGCGTGACAGGAATCTTCCTTGCGAAGCTCGACGGAACCGCGAAAGGCGGCATCGTTGTGGCAATCAAGGAAGTGACCAAGATTCCGGTGAAGTTCATCGGCGTGGGCGAGACGCCGGATGATGTGCAGCCGTTTGAGCCAGAGAAGTTTGTGGATGCGCTTTTCGAAGAGTGAAAAATGTCAGCCGATGATCTTGCGGCGATGGCTGACGTAATCCCACAGCACGAATCGATCGAGATCCTTGCCACCCGTGAAAAAGACGCGGCCGCCGGTTCCCTGTGCCATTTTCTGTGCAAATCGAATGTCCTCGTGCGTTTGCGACCAGCTTGGGAGCAGGAAGATATTGATCGTGATGTTCTCTTTCGCGCATAACTGTGCCTCGCGCATCGTTGCTTCTTCCGTGCGGGGGTCGGGCGGGTAGAGCATGTAGAGATCGCTGCCTTCGAAGTGAGCAGTCGGCAGGCCGTCGGTGATGAGCATGACCTGGCGGTTGGGCGTGTCTTGTGCCGAGAGCAACTGTCGCGCAAGCTGCAACGCACGCTGGATGTTGGTGAAGTGCTGCGGCACACGCGATTCGACGACCTCCGGATCGCTCATGTCGGCTTTGAGGCGCACGACCGGGCTATTGATCGAGACCATCTTGGGCATCAGCGTCGGCAGCTCGCTGATCGTGCGCACCTTGGCGAACGTGTACATCTCGATGATGCGGAGAAAGTCATTCGGATACTCGGAGCGGATCAGCCCATCGAGGCCCATGCCCATGCGCTTCACATCGATGTACTGCCCTCCGTACCGCATCGAGCCGGACATATCGAGCAGAACGCACGATGCGCAGCGCGGGTTGTTGCGGGTGCGATGGATCTCGATGTCGGAGAGATCGAGGCGGAGACGCTTCGGTGCGTTTGCGGAACGGCGCGAATCGTTCTCCCGAGCGCTGCGGATCGCGGCGTTGATGAAACTGCCCGGCGCATCGATGTTCGCGATCGAATCGCCAAATTCGTACTGCTTCGTGCGAGGCAATTCGACCGCGCCTTCGCCGTAGATTGGGCCGGTATGTCGGCCCGACCGTGCAGCCTGCAGCTCGCTGAAAATCTCACTCAACACGCGCGACTGGAAAATCTTGGCGGCCTTTGGCGTGAGCGAGAGGCCGCGCTTGGTTTGCTCGATACCTTGGCGTTCCATTTCCTGGCGCAGGTAGTTCTCGATCTGCTTCTGCAGGTCGTTGATGTTATCGATGTCTTGCGACTCGGCAAACTGCGAAAGCTCATCAAGGTCGATGATCGCGAGCTGGGCGTTCTGCATCGCCTCTTTGAGTTGTTCCAGTAGCCGGTCGATTGTTTCGAGTTCCTCCTTCAACTCGATCGCGCGTTCGACATCCGTTCTTTCGCGTCCGGAGAACGAGTACTTGCCCGCGAGTTGATCAAGCTGGTACTTGTCTCCGAGGGCCGTCGTGATCCGCATCAGATCCCGCGCGAAGGGCGAGTTGTCATCGCGCTGTGCTTCCCAGAGCTTTTCCAGTTCGCGGATCTGCTCGCTCTTGGCGAACTTTTCGAAGGTGGAGCGAAATTTCCCCGGAGGGTTGGCTTCGCGCAGCGTTCGCTGGTAGTCGGCTGCCGCGGCCTTTCGCGCTGAATCGATCTCGTACGTCTCCAGAATCCGCTGCTTGCGCTCTTCGAGCATGGCGATCAGCGATTCCAGACTCGGCCCGAGCTTCGGGAACATGCTCGGGTCGAGGCGGATCGCGTTCGCCAGTTCTTCGGGCGTCAGATCGCGCGTGGAGCCATACGCCAGCATGTGCTCCATCGCCGCGGAAGCAAGGTCCGGCGGTTCGGCGGTGGGGGATGGAAAGTTCTTCGGGTCGTACCCGAGGTACGTGTGGATAAGCCCCGGCGCGGGGAGGGAATCCCCGTTGGATTTGCCGCTGGAGTGTACTTCGTCACTTGGCGCCATGAAATCGCTCAGGTCTCGAACGTGATGGTCCCGTGCCGCTGGGAGCGGCTGATCCGATCTGCGGCATACAGCCCGCTGAGGACAAACTCAACACAGCTTGCCCGCACGGCCGGATCGGTCGATGCGTTGACCTCAAATGCTTTGTCCCACACCGGCGGCACACGCTTCAGAAGTTTCTCGTAATGCGAACTCGGCAGCATGTCGCCGACTTCGATCTTGACTCCCTTCGCAAAGATCTCGCTGATCTCAGCAAGACCGTGTTCGCTCACGTATTCGGTGAAGACGGTCTTGACGGCTTCTGCCGCGATCGAATCGAGTACCTGCTTTTCAGACAACTGATGGCTTCCCATCATGTCGAGTTCGAGCTTGCCCGTTGCCGCGGTGTGAAAGTGTGCAAGGTCGCTGATGCGTGGGACTGCAGGTTTCTCGTTCAGTCGAATCGCCCGCTGCCGTGCCGACGCGATCATGGTGCGATAGACCGCGATACTCAAACGCGCGGAGACGCCGGACGCGTGATCGACGAATTTGCTCTTGCGTGCCGCGATTGAGATTTGCTCGACGATCTCTTTCATGAACGGCGGGACGACAACCGGGAAGTCGCCACCCAAGTCGCCGCCTTCACCCTTTGCCGTCTCCTGCTCCATGATCTCGATACCGAGCTCGCGTTCGATCGGATAGTGCGTCTGGATCGTGCTGCCGATTCGATCCTTGAGCTGCGGGATCACCTTGCCCGAGCGGTTGTATGTGCTCGGGTTGGCCGAGAAGAGCACAAGGATGTCGAGGTCGAACTTGATCGGATAGCCACGAATCTGGACATCGCGTTCTTCGAGGATGTTGAAGAGGCCAACCTGGACGAGATCGTCAAGGTCGGGGAGTTCGTTCATGGCGAAGATGCCGCGGTGCATGCGGGGGATGAGGCCAAAGTGCAGCGACTCTTCGACCGACATGCTCGCGCCGGAGGCGAGCTTACCCGGATCGATCTCGCCAACGACGTCGGCAAACTTTGTCCCGGGTGCGAGGCGTTCGGCGTAGCGCTCTTCACGGGGCCACCACGCGATTGGGGCGTTCTCGCCGTGCTGGGCCAGGAACGCGCGGCCGACGCTGGTGATCGGACGATCCGGGTCTTCGTGGACCGGCGAGCCGCCACGGAAATCGTTCGGAATATCGAGATAGGGGATGACCGGATCCAGGAAACGGGAAAGCTGGCGCATCAGCCGGCTCTTGGCCTGACCCTTTTCGCCCAGAAAGAGCATGTCATGCCCCGCGAGTGCCGCGTTGACGATTTCGGGGATGACCGTGCTGTCGAAACCGACGATGCCCGGAAAGAGCACGTCGCCGGAACGCAGGGCGCAGCTGAGGTTTGCGCGCAGCTCCGCCTTGACCGACCGCGACTTCCAGCCGGAAGCTCGGAGTGCTTTCAAGGTGCGGGGTAGTTCGGAGGAAACAGATTTTGAGATGTTTTGGGGGGCGGTATTCATGGGGTACGAAAAGAACTCGCCGGAGCGGCATTGTTGGATGCGGGCAAACCGTTCTCGATGCGGATTTCGAACCTGACCAGCCCGCGATCCGGGGCGTATCGTCGGAAACAGGAAAGAGGCCCTTCTGCCCGTCAATTTGGTAAGGTGAACGCACCCTTATGCACGCAAACATCTACGCAAATATTTTGGATGCCGTCGGTAATACTCCCCTCGTCCGCCTGAACAAGGTCGTTGGCCCCGATTCGGCCACGGTGCTCGTCAAGTGCGAGTACATGAACCCGACCGGTTCGATCAAGGACCGGATGGCGGTGCACATTCTGAACGAGAGCGAGAAGCAGGGACTGATCAAGCCCGGCGCGACGATTGTTGAGAACACCAGCGGCAACACGGGTCAGGGTGTCGCGATGTGGGCCGCGGTTCGAGGGTATCGGTGTGTTTTCACGATGCCGGACAAGATGAGCCTTGAGAAAGTGAACATGCTCAAGGCGTTCGGTGCGGAAGTGGTGATTACTCCGACGGATGTCCCGGGCGATTCACCCGAGCACTATGTCGAGACCGCCAAGCGCATCGCACGCGAGACGCCCGGCGCGTTTTATGTGAACCAGTATCACAACCCGCTCAACATCGATGCGCACATGCTTTCCACAGGCCCCGAGATCTGGAAGCAGACCGGCGGCAAGGTGGATGCGGTGGTTGCCGGCGCTGGAACCGGCGGAACGATTTCGGGCATCGGCCGCTATTTCAAGCGGAACCATCCGCATGTCCGCATCGTCGGCGTCGATCCGATCGGCAGCGTGCACTATCACTACTTCTACACCAAGACGATGCCGACTCCGCACGTGTACAAGGTCGAGGGCATCGGCGAAGATATTCTTTGCGACGCGATGGACTACTCGGTGGTCGATGAGTTCCATCAAACCAACGACAAAGAAGCGTTCACGGTGGCACGGCGACTGGTACGAGAAGAGGGTCTCTTCTGCGGCGGATCTTCGGGCTGCAACGTCCACATCGCGATCAAGGTCGCCAAACTGCTCGGACCCGGCAAGACGGTTGTCACGCTGCTTCCCGATTCGGCGACGCGCTATACGACCAAGTTCCTGAACGACGCGTGGATGAAGGATTACGGCTTCCTCGGCAGCGACCGCGATCTGGGCATCGTGGAAGACATCCTCAAGGGGCGACAAGGGCAGGTCATCACGGCAAAGGAAACCGACTCGGTCGAGTCGGTGATCGCGCTCCTCAAGAAGCACGGCGTCTCGCAGGTGCCCGTGGTCGACGACAAGGGCCGCCCGCACGCAATCATCGCGGAAGTGGACATTCTCCGGGGATTGCAGGAAGGTCACGCCCAGATGTCGTCGCCCGTGAAGACGGTGGCGCAGCGCATCGGTGGATTGATTTATCCGAAGGCCCGCATCGAAGAGCTCTATCGCATCTTCGAGACAAATCAGGTCGCGATCGTCGTGGATAACGAGAAGATCGTGGGAGTGGTGAGTCAGATTGACGTGATTGATTTCATGAGCAAAAAAGGTCGCTGAACTCCATACGTTTTCGAGAGAACGGGGAGAGCACTGAGGTTGCGGAGCCTCGCGGAGAGCCAGATCAGATACTGATGAATTGATTTACTCCGCGCAACTCCGCCCTCTCCGCGTACTCCGCGTTCTCTCTCTTCCGCTTCACAGAGCACAAGCATGTCGCAAGAAACGCATCGTTTCGGAACCAACTGCATCCACGCCGGCCAGGAGCCGGACCCGACGACCGGCGCGATCATGACGCCCGTCTACATGACCAGCACGTTCGTGCAGAAGTCGCCGGGCGTGTTCAAGGACGGATACGACTACGCGCGGAGCAAGAACCCGACGCGCCAGGCGCTCGAGGACAATCTCGCGGCACTTGAAGGGGGCACGGTTGGGCTCGCGTTCTCAAGCGGCCTCGCGGCCATGGATTGCGTTCTCCACCAACTTCGGGCGGGTGATCACGTCGTGCTTTCGGACGATGTCTACGGCGGCTCGTTCCGGCAGATGGACAAAGTCTTCCGGCACATGAACATGTCCTACACGCGGGTGGACATGACCAAACTCGCCGAAGTCGAAAAGGCGATGACGCCCAAGACGCGGGCGGTCTGGCTCGAGACGCCAAGCAACCCGATGCTCAAGGTCATCGATATTCCCGGCATGCGCAAACTCGTGGACAGCGCGAAAGTGAGTGATTTCGGCGATACGGACAAGACGATCGGCCCGCTCGGGACGCCTCTCGAAAAACCGCTGCTGATCGTCGATAACACGTTCGCTTCGCCCTATCTCCAGAATCCGCTCGCGCACGGCGCGGATGTGGTGTTGCACTCGTGCACCAAGTACATTGGTGGCCACAGCGACATGGTCGCGGGCGCGATTGTCACGAAGTCGGAGGAACTCGGCGAGCGTCTGAAGTACGTCCAGAACGCGGTGGGAGCCGTGCCGGGCGCGATGGATTGCTTCCTCATGCTCCGCAGCACCAAGACGCTACACCTCCGCATGCAGCGCCACTGCGAGAACGCAATGAAGATCGCGCAGTGGCTGGAGCAGCACGCCAAGATCGAAAAGGTGATCTACCCGGGCCTTGCGAGTCATCCGCAGCACGCGCTCGCGAAGAAGCAGATGCGAAACGGCTTCGGCGGCATGATTTCATGCGTCGTGAAGGGAGGGCTCGAGCCGTCCCGGAAGGTACTCGAAAGGACCAAGCTCTTCTCGCTGGCGGAGTCGCTCGGCGGCGTCGAAAGCCTTATCGAGCACCCGGCGATCATGACGCATGCGAGCGTGCCGGCACCAACCCGCGCGATCCTCGGAATCGCCGACGGCCTGATCCGCCTGAGTGTCGGCTGCGAGGATGTCGAAGATTTGACGGCCGATCTTGATCACGCTCTTGTGTAAAAAAACACCGCCGATCGCTTCAGAGTTCGATCGGCGGCGGCAATGAATTCGGAGTTGACTTGGCCTGGCGTTACTCGACCGTCAGATCGCTCAAATACTTGTTCAACTCCTCCTGCAGTTTGCGCAGTTCGTTCTTGGTGTTGATGTTGTCAGCGCCGATCTGCTCGCCCTGGGTTTCCTGCTCGCCGAGCTTCTTCATATAGCGGGCGTAAAGATCGGAATTGCGATCGATCGCCTGCATGTTCGCGCGGGTGCGGGTCTGGTCGTCGCTGATGCGCTTCCATTCGGTGTCGAGGTCAGACATCTTGCGTTCGAGGGTCTTGATCGCGGCCTGGCGTTTGGCGACGTCGCGGAAGACTTCGAGCACCTTGGGTGAGACCTTGCCCGATTGCTGCCACGCGAGGATGGTGCGGTCGTCGTAGGAATTGATGCCGAGGGTGGTGATGCCCGCGGACTCCTGCACGACCGTGAAGTCTTTCTTCTCGCCGGGTTTCAACTCGACTTCGAAGCGATAGAGGGATGCGGTCTCGCTCACGGGCTTGAGCGATTCGATGAGTTTGTAACCGCCCAGGCGGGGCTGCTCCAGAATCACCGTTCGCCCGGTTTTCTCGTTCTTGTTGCGAAGCTTGTACGTGGTGGTCTGCGTGGAGATCGAGCGTTGCTCGAAGCTTCCCTGCACGATGCGCAGGCGCTTGATGTCGGTGGAAGACGACTCTTCGGTGACTGCGACGACTTCGAGGTCGGTCGCGTACGAGACCAGCCGCGTATCGCCGGGGCCGATCTGTTCGATCATCGAGTCACCGGCGTACACACCCGAGTCGTAGATCGCGAGCGGGCCGGGGAGAAGTTGAAGATCGGTGGAGTTGGTGAGTTCCATGCCTCGCATGGGATAGCGGGTCTGGTTGGCGGGTCCGGGTGAGAGGATGCTGACGCGACGAGTTTTGACGTCAGCGCCGACAATCGGAATCATCGCGGAACTCTGGCGGGCGATCGTGGTGGGGGTTGAGACGTCGTAATGAAAGACCTCACCGGTCACGACGCCATCGGCACCCGAAGCCATTGACGAGGACATTGCGCCGCCAATGGACGCATCGCGTTCTCGGAGTGATTGCTCCAACGCCGGCGATGCGGCCGGAGAGTCGGCGAAGCCGTAGCCGCGTTTCCCCTCCACGGATTGCCCTCTATTTGCGATCGACATTTTCCGACCTGCCGCCTGCAGCTCGTCTTTCGCTTTGTCCTGTGTAAAGGAACGATCACCAACGCTGTCTTCGTACGTCCGCGGCATCATGCCGCCGACGGAAGGAACGGCGACATTGGGCCGGTATGCAAACAGCGGCTCCTGCAAATCCATCGTGAAACTGACGGGCCGGCCCGAAACGAGCGAGAGACGCACATCCGTCCAATCTTCGTCGGTCGTGTTCTCGATGATCGCCCAGCCGCTCATACGCGTCGGCGCTTTCTCATCGAGCAGCACGCGGTACGACGCTTTCCAGACCGGCGACTCGTGTGTGTACATCACGGCGACCTCGCGATCACCGTTGCCCGCAAACGAGACATCGAGTGAGCGGCTTTGTTCCTGGCGTTGCTGCGCGATGGCCGTGAGCGCCTTGGTGAGTTCGGCCTGCAGGTCGGGATCGGCCAGTTCGATGGAACGTGCTTCGTAGAGATTGACGGAGTGGATGCCGCCTTTGCCCACGACGTTCAGGAACGGAACCTGAATGGTTTTCTGCGCATTCCCGCTGGCTTCCTCGCGGACTTCGCTGCCGAGGATTGTGCCGCTGACGGTTCCATTCGCGGAAGTCACTTTCACTTCGGCTCCGCGGAGCCGGCCGAGCAGCGCGCCCATGGACGGGTCATCACCGAGATTGATTCCAAACGCCGCCAGCCTCCGTGCCAGCGGCGCGTTGCTTGCATAGGTGACGCCTCGAACCGTGCCCTTGCCGGACATGTCTGCCGCGACCAGAGACTTGAGGACGTCGTTGACCTGTGCGTTGTCGAACCTCAGTCGAAGCGTGGCGTCGCCGGAAACAGTTCCCGCACGCTCGAAGGACGCAACGCCGGAGCGATAAAGCGTGATTCGGGTGATGGGGAGAGCGGCACCGGCAACGTTCTTGGCATCTGCCGCAGCAACGGTTTCGTTCTCAACCCATGCCCCGAGCGCCGTCCGCGCGGGCATTGCGCAGCAAAGACCCGAGACCAGCGAAAGAGCCAGGGCAACTCGCAAGTTCGACATGATTCACTCCATTCAGATGTGCGCCGTGACTTGAGCGCACAGCGCTGTGTTCGGGTTCAATTGCCCCATCGAACTTCACACACCCTCCTTCAGCACGCGGGGCGATCGTGCCGATCCGTATAGTCCACCGTGGCCGAACTTTCGGTCCACGCGGCCCATGCGGCCCATGCGGAATGTATCGGCGATGACGAGTCTTCCAGTCCTGAACAGCGGGTCTTCGAGTGCGCCGGGCGCACGGTCGTGGTCTGCGCCGGGCATCCCGGCGGATTTCGATCGCGATGCGGTCTCGCGCGCCTTCGCTTCGGCGGTAGAGGGCGAAGTTCGATTTGGCCTGCATGATCGGCTGCTTTACGCAACCGATGCGTCGCTTTACCAGGTCGAGCCTTTGGGCGTCTTTATCCCGGCGAGCACGGACGATGCGGTGCGGGGGGTCCGGTTCTGTTTATCGCGAGATCTCCCGATTCTGCCCCGGGGCGGCGGCACCTCTCTCGCCGGGCAGTGCACCAATCGCGCGGTTGTGATCGACTTCTCCAGCCGCTGCGATGGTCTCCTTGAGACCGACGTACACGCGAAGACTTGCCGCGTCGAACCCGGGATCACGCCGGACGATCTCAATGAAAAGCTTGCCGCGACCGGACTCTTTTTCGCGCCCGACCCAGCGACTTCGAAACACGCCAATGTCGGTGGCTGCATCGGCAACAACGCGGCGGGCGCTCGGTCCATCCTGTATGGACGCACTTCGGAGAACTTGATTTCGGTCGATGCCTGCCTCGCTGATGGATTTGTCGCCCGATTGGAAGCAGGTGCCGCATCGCGGCACGAGCACATCGGGCGGCTGACGCGCCGCGTGGTAGATGTGGTTCTTCGCAATCGCGCCGCGATCCGTGAGCGGTTTCCCAAGACCGTTCGGCGCAATGCGGGTTACAGCCTTGATCTGATGCTCAATCAGATCGAAGCCTCGCGGGGCGATCTCGACGGAATCAATCTGGCCCACCTGCTCGCGGGAAGCGAGGGCACACTCGCCGTCACGCTCGGCGCGCAGTTAAGACTTCATCTGCGTCCGAAGCTCAAAGGCCTCGCGCTGCTGAGTTTCTCGGATCTGGATCCGGCGATTGAGGCAACGGTGCCGATTCTCACGACCGGCCCCTCTGCGGTCGAACTGCTCGATGACACGGTCATTGATCTCGCCCGGGCGAATATTGAATATCGAAAGTACGTTGAGATCATGCCGCGCCCGCATTCGGGCGAGCTTCGCGCGATTCTCTATGTCGAGTATTACGGCAACAGCAGCGAAGAGTTGAGCACCAAGTTCGAGTCGCTTCGCCGTCTGTTTCCGTCGGTGGCGATGAAAGAGGTGACCGACGCAGCTTCGATGGCGAGCGCGTGGAAGCTTCGCAAGGCCGGCGAGCCGCTACTGCACGGCGTTGCCGGCGCGCGAAAGCCGATTACGTTCATCGAAGACAACGCTGTCCCCGTCGAGCATCTCGTCGAGTTCGTGCGTCGCCTTCGGGAAATTGTCACGAAGCACGGCACTCGGGCGGCATACTGGGCGCACGCGTCGGTCGGTGTCCTGCATGTGCGCCCGCTGATCGATATCCACGATGAAGAGGACCGCCGCCGAATGCAGGCGATCGCCGTTGAGGCGGCCGATCTCGCCAAGAGTCTCGGCGGCGTGATGTCCGGCGAGCACGGCGACGGGCGCGTGCGCGGGCCTCTGCTCGAGCGCTTTTACGGTCCGCAGTTGATGCAGGCGCTGCGGGACGTCAAAGAGATCTTCGATCCCCGCAATCTACTCAACCCCGGCAACATCGTCGAGCCTCGCCCGATCGAGGCGATTGCCGAGGATCTCCGCATCGAGCCCGCGGGCACCCCGATTTCGATTCCACCGATCAACACGTTTTTCACCTATGACGATCAGCATGGTTTTGATGGTGCGGTCGAGATGTGCAACGGCTCGGGCGTCTGCCGCAAGAAATCCGGCGGCACGATGTGCCCTTCGTACATGGGCACGCTCGATGAGCGTCACAGCACGCGCGGGCGTGGCAATGCGCTGCGGCTGGCGATCACTGGTCAGTTGACACCGGGCAGCGCCGAGCCTGCGTGGAATGACATCGAAACGATCAAGACGCTCGATCTCTGTCTCTCCTGCAAAGCGTGCAAGACAGAGTGTCCGAGCAACGTTGATATTGCGCGGCTGAAGGCGGAGTACACCGGGCAGCGCTTCCGTCAGCTCGGATTCGCGCCGCTGAAGACGATGCTGCTTGGGCATTTCCGGCCGCTGGCGCGACTCGGCTCATTCACGCACAGGATCAGCAACTGGATGAATTCGTCCAGCGTGGGCCGTCCGCTAATCAACGCCGTCATGGGATTCGATGCGCGTCGAACCGTGCCGCCGTTTTCACCGAGCCTGAAGCGATGGTTCTGGCGTGAGGCTCCGCACCGGTCCGGGCGCCCAACGGTGGCCCTCTTCGGCGACTGCTTCACGATGTATCTCGATTCAGGCATCGGTGCCGCGGCAATGCGCGTCTACGAAAAACTCGGCTACCGCGTCACGCTCGCCGATGCCGGCTGCTGCGGCAGAACCCTCATCTCAACGGGACTGCTCGAAGATGCCACCACGCAGATTGATCGAACCATCGAACTTCTGCGGCCGTTTGCCGAAGATCCAAACGTTCGCGCCATTCTCGTCATCGAACCGTCCTGTCTCTCCGCAATCAAGGACGACTGGCTGCAACTCAAGCTCGAAGGCTCGATCGAGCTGCGGCGCCGAATCGCCGCGAAATGCTACCTCGCAGAGGAATTCCTCGCGAAGGAAGCCAAGACGCACCCGAACCAGCGAGCGATCGCGGATGCTGCTGATTCCGCCGCGAGCCAAACCGCGCCCGTCATCCTTCACGGCCACTGCCACCAGAAAGCGCTTTGGGGCGCCGAATCGAGTGCTGCCGCGCTCAAGCTCTTTGCGGGTGCGCGCGTGCGCACGCTCGATACCGGTTGCTGCGGCATGGCCGGCTCATTCGGCTACTCGAAAGACAAATACGATCTGTCGATGAAGATCTGCGAGTTGACCCTCGCGCCCGCGGTTCGTGCGGCGAAGTCAGCGGATTCGAACACGCCGATTTGCGCGCCCGGCACTTCCTGCCGGCACCAGATTCACGACGCAACCGACCACCACGCGTCGCATCCGATCGAACTCATCGATCGGTGGATGCAAAACGTACGCTAGGCCTCCGATTCCTGCGTCGAATCCAGCACTGCCTTTGTCACCGGGTCATATTGGTACAACCTACCCGGTTCCTCGCGGCAGCTCTTGTGCGTGCCGTCGCAGAGCGGAAACTTGCTCGATAAGCCGCAAGCGCAGACGAAAATCGCCTTGAGATTGCCTTCCGCGTCGCGGGGCCACGTCGCCGGGTCGATCTTGATCGGACCTGTCTGCTCGTGTCGAACCAGCCTTGCCATGCGAATCTCCGGGTTTCGAATGCTAGGGTGCGTAAATTCCTTTACACTTCGGTTAGTATCTGACGAAGAGCGCACTGCCAGAGTTGACTGAAGGCGAGGCGGGCTGGCGAGAAGAGGTAGGGAGAGGCGGGGGATCGCAGGAGGCCGTGGGCAGTTTGGACAGCACGTTCGATCCGACTCAATCTGCCGCGTTCAGCGCGGCGTCAAACGATCAGCCGCTGCTCGCCAAAGAGCTGACCGGTGATCTTCGCTGCGCGCGTTGCCAGTACAACCTGCGCGGCCTTTCGATCCGCGCCCGATGCCCGGAATGCGGCATGTCCATCCGCGGGACGATTCTGGCCAAAGTCGATCCTCACGCGACGGAGCTTCAACCGATCTACTTCCCGCGTCTTACGGCGCTGGGCCTGATTATCTGGCCGCTGGCAGCCCTCTTTGCAGCACTTTGTTTGTGGTGCGTGCGCGCGTCGGAGTTTGCCGACCGCCCCGCGCCCGCGTGGGTCGGCGATGCAGCCGTGCTCTGCACGCTGCTTTCGGGAATGGGGGCGATCGCGCTCATCAAGCCTCACGCGCAGATCGCGGCCGACGGGATTGCTCGGGCGGTCGTCGGCATTCTGCTCTACCTGCCGCTCGCGCTGGCGTTCCATATCGTGCTGAATCGGATGGACACGATCGCGCCCACGCCGTTTGTGGCACTCGGGCAGTTGAGCGTGGAGCGCTCGGCGGTGCGCCTGGTCTGCGATCTGCTCCTGATGATCATCATCGCGTGTCTCAGGCCAAATGCCCGCCTCTTTGTGCACCGCTCCATGCTGCTGCGATCGGGAAAGGTCGATCGCCAGACCATGCTCGCGATGGTGGGCGCGCTCGCCGTGATCTCGGTCGGAGACTTGGTTCATCTCTGCGGCACGCAGTTCACCGGCGGCATCGAACAGATCGCTCAGGTACTCGGCACCGTTCTCATTGCGGTCGGATCGATGTTCCTCACCGTCGGCATGGCCGGCGTGCTGGTAGATATCTTCCGGATCCTCCCCGCCGTGTTGAGCGCGCCGGTTTCGCTCGAATCCGTGACCGACGGCGAGTTCTCCGGATCTATCTTGAGCACGTCCAGCTCACGCGTACCCTGAACCCGTGTTGAATTCACGCGACCGTGACCGCTTCGACGCGCTTCTGGAAGAGGCGATCGAGCAACTGCCGCCCGCACTTCGCAAGCTCATCGACGAGGTGCCGGTCGTCGCGCTGGATCGCCCGACACCGGAAATGCTCCGCGACCTCGGGGTCGACCCCAACGACGAAGAAGAGGCGACCTCTTTCTGCGGGCTGCATACGGGCGTTGCCAACACAGAGAAGTCGGTGGACCGCTCGGGCGAACTTCCTTCGGACATCCATCTCTTCCGCGAAGGCATCGTCGAACTCGCGGGCGGCTTCGAGCAGCCCGAAGCCGACGACATCGTCTACGAAGAAATCATGATTACGTTGCTTCACGAGATCGGGCATGAATTTGGGCTTGACGAGGACGACCTCGAACGGCTCGGATATGCCTGAACCGGGTTGAAGATCACCGGGGCTGTCCGTTCGGGGGAATTCGCACCCAATACCATTGGATTCCGGTATCACCCCGCGCATTCCGCCCTCCAAGGATTCGTCACGCACCGCAAAGGGAGTTGCTCATGGCGTTCGCACGTCGTTCCGTCCGTCTTGTTCTTGCACTCGTCGGCACGTTCGCCGCTTCGTCGCTCGCGGAAACCCGCGCGCCGGACAGCAAGGGCAAGATCGGAAGCATCGAAATTAAGGGCACTCCACCGGCGCGCCAGACCGCGATATCACTCCTTGGCGGCAAGCGCGGCCAGACGCTCCGTGAACTGGTGGACGCGATCGACTCCGCCGCCACGAACGACGAAGTCGGCGCAGTGCTGATCCGCTTGAAGGACGCGAAGGTTTCAATGTCGCAAACGGAGGAGATCGGCGCCGCGATCAAGCGCGTCCGTGCAAAGGGCAAGCGAGTGTCGGTGTTTAGCGAAGGCTACGACGCGACCGACCTGCTGCTGGGCAGCTACGCAGACGAAATCATCATTCAGGCCGCCGGACCGGTTTCGCTTCCCGGCATTCACATGGAAGAGATGTTTCTCGCCGACAGTCTCGGCTGGGCCGGGCTCAAGGCCGACATGGTTCAAATTGGCGAGTACAAAGGCGCCAACGAGCAGATGACGCGATCGTCGCCCAGCAAACCCTGGAGCGAAAATATCGATCAACTGCTTGACAGCCTCTACGCCAATCAGCGATCCGCCATCAAGACCGGCCGTTCGATGGATGACGCCAAACTCGACGAAGCAATGCGCAAGGCCTGGATGGCGGATTCGGAAGACGCAATCGCAGTCGGACTCGTTGATACGCAACTCGACCTTATGGGCTTGGTGAAGCACGTCGCTGCGAAGAGCAATCTCGACAATCAGAAAACTGTGAGCCTGGTTGCAGCACGTGATGAGGCAGACCTTTCTGCCGCAAATCCGTTCACGATCCTTTCCACGATCATGAAACCGCCGAAGCGGGAAATCACGCAAGACACGATCGCCGTCTTACACATTGACGGAACGATTGTCGATGGCGATTCGAAGGCAGGCTTTACAGGCGAGCGCAGTGTCGGTAGCCGCACGATTCGCAATGCCCTCGAGGACATCCTCGACGAGGATCTTGTCAAGGGTGTCATCGTCCGTATCGATTCGCCCGGCGGCAGCGCCGTTGCAAGTGAAGTCATCTGGCAGGGACTCAAGCGGGTCGCCGCGAAGAAGCCCGTGTGGGTGAGCGTGGGTGGCATGGCCGCAAGCGGCGGATACTACATCGCAAGCGCGGGTCAGAAGACGTACGTGAATCCCTCAAGCATCGTCGGCAGTATCGGCGTTGTCGGAGGTAAGATCACTTTGGGTGGGCTGTACGACCATCTGAAAGTGCATGTCTCCAGCCGCTCGCGCGGCCCGATGGCGGGAATGTTTGATTCCACGACCCCGTGGACGGAGGACCAGATCAAGCTCGTCCGCGGCAAGATGACAGAGACATTTGAGCTCTTTAAGAAACGCGTCGCCGAGGGTCGCCAAGGCATTGACCTCTCCAAGACTGCCGGAGGCTGGCTCTTTACCGGCGACAAGTCGATCGATCTAAAAATGGCCGACAAGATCGGTGGTCTACGCGACGCGCTCGTTGATCTCAGCTTGCAGCTCCATCTCGCGACGTACGACGTGGTTGATTACCCCGCGCCGCCGACGTTTAGCGACATGCTCGACAACGCCTTTGGATCGATCGAAGCGCCGATCGGGGCCGGCGCCCTTGCCGAACTCCGCCGCGTTTCGTCCGAGTTTGTGGGCGATCAGGCGTGGACGCAGGTTTCGCAGGCCTTCGACGGCTTGATGCAGCTCCGGCGCGAACCGGTTCTGCTCATGCATCCCGGCATTCTGATCTTCAAGTAAGCCTTCAGGAGTTTGCTTTGCGCTATCGAACCGTCGGCAAGACAGGCCTCAAGGTCTCGGAAATCGGATTCGGCTGCTGGACGATGGGTGGACCGAACTGGTCCACTTCCAACGGCCAATCCATTGGCTGGGCCGACGTCAACGAGGATGAAGTTCTCGCCGGTATCAAGGTTGGGCTCGATGCCGGCGTGAATCACTGGGACAACGCCGACGTCTACGGCAACGGCCGCGCCGAACGCATCCTTGGCAACTGTTTCCGAAAGCTTGGAGTCCAGCGCAAAGACCAGGTGATCGCGACGAAAGTGGGGCACTTTTCGGGCACCGCGTCGTGCTCGTACGAACCCTCCAACATCCGTCACCAGTGCGAACAGTCGCTTCGCAACCTTCAAACTGAAGTCATTGACATCTATTACTTCCACCACGGCACGTTCGTCGGGCGCACGGTTGATGGCAAGGAGCATGACTATCTGCACGAAGCGGCCGGCACGATGCGGGCGCTCGTGAAGGAAGGCAAGGTTCGCGCCGTCGGCCAGAGCGCGTACTCGGACGAAGATTTCGAACGTGCAATCCCCGTCGTCCGACCGGATGTGCTCCAGAGCAAGTCCAACATGCGGTACGACCCGTTCATCAAGCCGGGGAACAAAGTGCCCGCGCTGATGGAGAAGTACGGCTGTTCGTTCGTTGGATTCGGTCCGCTCGATCAGGGCATCTTGCTCGATAAGTTCGACCCGGAGAATCCGCCGAAGTTCGCCGAGGGTGATTACCGGAACAACCGCAAGGACATGCTTTCTGACTCTCTGCGCGAGCTCCAGCCCAAGATGGCGATGCTCAAGTCGCGATTTGGCGACTCGATCGAAGCGCTTTCTTCGGCCGCGTGTCGCTTTGTGCTCGCTCACCCGCACGTTTGCAGCACGATCCCCGGCTTCCGCAACGCGCGGCAGTCGGCCTGCAACGTCAAGGGCGCGTCTGACGCCCCGATGTCACCGGCCGATGTCGATTTTTGCCGAAGCCTCTTCGCGTAGAAGTGTGCTGGATTCGCTCCCAGCTCAGACGCTGCCGGTCACGCTTTGAACGTGAGAACGGGTGTATCGCACTCTGTCGCGCCATGGCCCCTCTCCTCTTTCTATTTTCGTCTCGTTGATCTCAAACCGATTCAGCGCTTGCGCTTGATGCCGAGAAGACCGCTAGCCGCAAGCACCAGGAGCGACCCTGGCGCGGGCACCTGGTTCTCCGACGGTGCTGGCGGGGTCGGCGGATGAGGAGTCGTGTCGGGCTCGGTCCAACCCGGGTCCTGGTCGTTTGTCGGACGCGCGGCTTGGGCCGGGGCGGACGATGTCTTTGAACCCGAGGCACCCGGCGGCATCAATCCGAAGCCATTGGGCTGAAAGCCCGCGACGAAGCCGCCCCAATTGCCGTCATACTTGTTCGTGCCGCCGCCACCGCCCATGCCGCCCGAATCCGGGATGAGCGCGAGGACGACGTTGGTCAGCCCCCAGGCGGGAGCGTGCTCGCCGGCCAGCCCGCGAGCGAAGAACTCGATGCGGACATCGTCGGTGCCGGATTCCGTCGCCGAGGCGGCGCGATTGAAGCGATAGGTCAGGCGATACACCGTCGCTGAGTTGCCATCAGCGGTCTTGAACGTTTCAAGCGCCTGGTAACCGGCTTCGAACTGCGAGCGGCCCACCGAATCGGGATACGACTGCGTTGCGCCGGGGATGGTCGCAAAGTTGGTTTCGGCGAGCACCGGGCCATCGACAACCTTGACGCCCCAGACTTCGGGCGTGCCCGTGGCGGTCTTGTTGCCCTGCCACTGGCCGATCGCCAGAACGTCGAACTGGATGACAAAGTCGCCGTTCTTGGGCGCCTGGGCGACAGTGAGCGTGGTCGAGCCGTTCCCGATGGTTCCGAGAAAGCGCCGACCCTGAGGAGTCTCACGCACGTCTCCATAAGACCATTCGTTGCGCAGCGTCTTCTGGAAAGGCGAATCGAAATCCGAGCGATAGAGCACGCGGCAGTTGTCATCGGCGGAGCCGCGCTGTAGCACGATATCGGTATCGAACGGCGACATGGGCACAAACTTGCCGAGACCCTGGGGGCCGACGTTGAGCGGCAGCGTGGCCAGCATTTCAAGTTCAGGACTAAGCGTGGGGCTAAGCAGCGTGATCGCGCCCGGCAGATACGCGCTGTAGTTGCCTGCATTGATCGCATCAACACGGCGCGAGACGCGGTTGCCCAGCTTGGACGTGACGGTCGAGTCGGCCATCGATGCGAGCGAATCGCTCGAAGTAATAGCCGAGGCAAAGAGCAGCGCAATCATCGCGCTGGCGCCGAAGCGCCTCATTTCAAGTATGACGGGTATCATCCCTTTTTCCCCTTCCCTGAAGCTCGGCCAGCTGCGCTTGAACGAATGCGCACCTCCGACCGCTCTACGAGACTCTCACTGTCAATCTCACTATGCCATGCGCAGGCGGGCCCGGCCAGGTTCCACAAGGTGAAGGCGCGCAATCAACATTTACGAATCGCTGCAAACGGAAAACGCCCTACAACTGCAGGGCGTTTGTCACATAACTCGGTGGGTGAAAGCTTGAAAACGCTTCCAATTCTGCACGGTTCTCACACCGTCTGAATTTCCTTGGTCTTCTCTTCGACACGCTTGTCGATGTCGTCCTCATACTTCTTGAGCAGCTTCTGGATCTCGTCCTTCAGCGTCTTGATCTCGTCTTCGGGGAAGTGTGTGCCCGGCTGCGTTGAAAGATTCTCCGCGTGCTTGTTTGCGTCGCGGCGAACGTTGCGTATGGCGGTCTTCTGCTCTTCGCCCATTTTCTTGACCTTTGACGAGAGCTGCGCGCGACGCTCCGTCGAGAGCGCCGGGACGATCAGGCGGATTTGCTTTCCTTCCACCTGCGGGTTGAGACCCAGTCCCGAGGCTTCGATCGCCTGCTTGATCGCGGCGACTGATCCAGCATCGAACGGCTTGATCAAAAGCTGCGAAGGCTCCGGGACGCTGACCGCCGCCAGGCTCTTCAGGTCGGTCATCGTTCCGTAGTAATCGGCTTTCACAAAGTCCACCATCGCCGGGCTCGCACGCCCCGTGCGGATGCCGCGGATCTCGCTCTTGAGATACTCAAGAGCCTTGGTCATTGTTTCTTCGGTCTCAAGCAGAATCGTGTCGGGGTCGCTCATTCGTGGTGCTCCGGATTGATCGATCGTAGCGAAGCGGAGGGTCTAGTGCACGGTGACAAGCGTGCCGACTCGATCGCCCTTGATCACCTTCGCGATATTGCCGCTCTTATTGAAGTCGAAAACCAGCAGGGGGATCTCATGTTCCTGGCACATCGCCAGCGCCGTCATGTCCATCACTTTGAGCTGCTTCGCGAGCGCGTCGGCGAACGAAATGGTGTCATAGCGCTTGGCGGTCGGGTCTTTCTTTGGATCGGCTGTGTACACGCCGTCCACTTTTGTTGCTTTCAGAAGAATGTCGCACTCGAGTTCCGTCGCCCGCAGCGCGGCGCAGGTATCGGTCGTGAAGAACGGATTGCCCGTACCCGCCGCGAGGATGACCACGCGTCCCTTTTCCATGTGACGCAGTGCGCGACCCCGGATGAACGGCTCCGCAACCGCGCGAATTTCAATTGCCGACATCACGCGGCACTCATTCCCCAGTTCCCGAAGCTTTTCCTTCAGCGCGAGCGCGTTGATCACCGTCCCGAGCATTCCCATCTGGTCCGCCGTCGCTTGGTGGATGTGTCCCGCCTCGGCCAATTGTGCTCCGCGGATGATGTTTCCGCCCCCGACGACGACCGCGATCTCGGTGCCAAGCTTGGCCGCCTCCCGGATCTCGCCCGCGATCCAGTGCAGCTCGTCCGCCCCGATCCCGAATCCGCCCGGCTTGCAGAAGGACTCGCCGCTCAATTTGAGAAGTACACGCTTGTACTTCCGCGTGCCGCCGGTTGGTTTCCCGCTTTTTGGGGCTGTCACTTTGCGGGTTGCTTCCTTGGTCGGCATCGGTGCTCCTTCTTGCGTGGCAAGCAGGGCATTGAAACCAAAGCATCCAGCCACGTCAACTTCGCCCGCCTCTTCGTGGCCCCGAAGTCGTGTTTTTCTCCACTTTGAGCGATCATCACACGCAGATTTTGGCTTCCGCGGCAACCAACTCCCCTCCCAACCGAAAGAGACTCATGTTCGGGCCCGTCCGCGGGAAGGAGGCCCGTCACGCCATGCGCGCACCGCCCTCCGGGCACACCCTTCCGGCCAAGCCATAATTCCATTCCATGGAGCAGGTCCTCGATCCAGAATCCGGAGAGTCGCCCCGCGATCCACTCAGCGATCAATTGATCGCTTCTGAACCAACTTCGAGGTGGCTCCTCCGACTCGCGCGGCGTGCACTTCTGGTCGGTCTCATCCTCTCGATTCTGTTCCATGTTGTCGGGCTGCTGATTTCGTCGCGCGTCTTCTACGGCATCGGCGGGTCCGCAGCAGTCGGTGACGAGAACCCACCGGGGCTTGCCCTCACACGCGGCCCTGAGCTTTCCGACCTCATGGCCAGTTCGATCGAGGTCGCATCGCCTTTATCGGGAGACCTTTCGGCAGAACTCAAAGAGGTCAGCCCCGAGCAACCGCTCGATGTGCCGCGAGATCCGTCGCTGGCGAACTCTGAAAATCTTGAGTCCTCCGGTGCAATGTCTGGAGCCGGCAACGTTTCGGCCAACGAGGCGATGGGTGACGGGCTTGGACTCGGGGGCGGCGGAGGCGGCGCATCGTTCTTTGGTGTCGAGGCCACCGGCAGCCGCTTCGTCTTTATTGTCGATGTCTCGGGTTCGATGAGCGTCGGGGGAAAGATCGAGGCGCTGCGGTCGCAACTCGTCCGCTCCATTCAGAATCTTGTCGAGACTTCGACGTTCGCTGTCTTCACTTTTTCAGATGATGCCGCGCCGCTTGGCAATTCCAAAGACTGGTCGCAGGCACTTGAAGAACGCAAGCGCTGGGCACGAAAGGTGATCGCCGGCATTACACCCAGCGGCGGCACACAGCCGATCAACGCGTTCCGCGCTGCCTTTCGACTCCGGCCACGTCCGGACGCAATCTACTTCATGACCGACGGTGAGTTTGATCCATCCATCGCCGACGACATCGCAAAGCTCAACTCGCCTCGCATTCCCATCCACTGCCTCGCGTTTATGAGCCGAGAGTCCGAGCCTCAGATGCGACGGATTGCGACACAGTCGAAGGGAACCTACACCTTTATCACGGGAGCACGCCCGTGAAGCGAGTATTCACGCTCATCATCTGCTCCGGGATGCTCGCCTGCGCTTCATTGGCGGAGGATTCGCAGGCCCTCCTGCGCTCCGGCACGCGCGTCGCGATCACGGACATCTCGCCCGCGGGGATCACCCTTGCAACGGAACGCGGTCGTCCCGCCAAGCTCGAATCGCTTTCGCAGGTGAAGAGTGTGTCAGGCCCGCTCGCCGGCAAGTTCGACGACAACCGTTCGCTCGCGACCGACCTCTGGCGTGCCTCGGCCCGTCTGGGCCGCGACGACGAAGGTGGCGCTGAGCCGTTGTACGAACAGCTCTGGGTTCGCACGGCCGGAACCTCCGGGCCTACGCGTGCCGAGGTCGCCGCGGGCCTTGCGGCGTGCCGCGTGCACCGGGGTGCGCTCGCCACCGCCATCGAACCGTGGACCGAATGGGTGCGTCAATCTGCGTCTCTCGCACCGGAGCAGGTGGTGGCACAGCGCGCTCGGCTCGGGATTTCTGACCCTACCAGCAATTGGATCGACGTCCTTCCACCTGTGTGGACCGATTCAACCGCCGTTCGAGCGCTCGCGGGTCAAGGGCTTACTACCCACGCGCCAAGCACGGCGCATCCGTCCGGCGACGACCTGTTTTTGATCTATGCCGTCGCGGCGAGGCGCGATACAGGGCAGCCTTGGAAGATCGATCTTGCGCAGGCCTCCAAAGACCCGGCGTGGGCAAATCTTGCCGGTGACATGGTGCTTGCCGAGTGCGACAATCCTGAAGTCCGCGCTGAGTCGCGTCAAAAACTCACAGCCCGGCTGACTGGCGACGTTCCGCTTTGGAAGCAAATCTGGATTCGGCTTGCGTTCGGCCGATCGCTGCTCGCCGAGTCAGGAGCCGACGATCGGCGGGCGGGAGTTCTGAATCTGCTTTGGATCGCGTCGCGCACGAGCGCGCCCCAGCCGCTTGTTGCACTTGCCCTCGTCGGCGCCTCGCGCGGCCTTTCGCTGCTCGGCGATATGGATGGCTCTCGTGCTCTCCTCGACGATCTTGAGCGACGATTTTCCGGCGATGTCGTTCTCGATTCGCCTGGCGTTGCATCGCTCCGTCACACGCTGGCACAAATGCCGCCCGCTTCGCCAAAGACCTCTCCTTTGCCCCAATCCGCTCCCGTGCCCGACAAGGAATAACGATGCGATTTCTTGGACAGCTTCCCATGCTTCTTGCCGATGCCGCACCCGCCGCGTCGCGCCGCTCGCTCTTTGAGTACATCCACGCGGGCGGCCTCATCGGCTACACGCTTGTGCTCCTGTCAATTCTGGCCGTCGCTCTGCTCATCGCGCACCTCCTCAAAGTGAGAATCTCGGTCATGGCTCCGACCACCGTGATTTTGGGGCTTGAAGAACGTCTGCGAAACGCGGACACCGTCGGCGCGATCGAGTTCTGCCGGCGCGACGACAACAAGTGCTTTCTTGCGAACACATTCGCATCCGCGCTCACGCGCTGCTCGCGTTCCAACTTTGGTCTTCTCGAACTCCGCGCCGCGCTCGAAGACGCAGGTTCGAAAGAAGTTGAGAAACTCATCCGGACGACCGATGGAATCGCCATTATCGCCGCGATCGGCCCGATGATGGGACTGCTGGGCACAACGATCGGCATGATCGGTGCCTTTGCGACGATCGGCCAGTTGGAAGGCGCTGCCCGCTCGAACGAACTTTCCAGCTACATGTCGCTCGCGCTTGTCACAACGGCGCAGGGCCTGCTCGTGGCGATTCCCTGCACGGTGCTCTACACGATCCTGCGGCGACGAGTGGAGCGGCTCGCCGTCGATGTCGGCGAAGTCGTCGAAGATCTGGCGGCGATTCTCAGCGCGCCGGGTTCGGAACGCCGCGCCGCGCGAGCAAGCAGCACAAGAGAGCCCGCCGAACCCATCGAAGTGCCCTGATCGTTTCGTCGCTTTCGCTGTCTTTCTTCCTCTCTCTGATTTCCCGCAGTATGCGTTTCAATAAAAACCGCGACATGCCCGAAGCCGGATTCGACATCACCTCGATGATCGACGTGGTTTTGCTTTTGACGATCTTCTTCATGATGTCGTCGCAGTTCTCCCGAATAGCGCAAAGAAGTCTTGATCTGCCGCGGCAAGCGGGTGACGCGAAGCCGCGCCCCGATTCGGAGGCGAATGCCGCGGTCGTCATCGATCTTGAAAAAGACGGCGGACTCTCGGTCGCAGGCCGCAACTATCCGCTCGAGCGCCTTGCCACCATGATCGCGATCGACCGCCAGCGCGCCGAGCGCACCGGCAACTTCCTCGATGTCATCGTTCGCGCCGATCGATCAACGCCCGCGCCGCAGCTCCAGAGGCTCGCCGGCGCTCTCAGCGCCGAAGGCGTTTCCACCTGGCGCCTGGCCACCAGCGGCGAGTCACGTCGTTCAATCCGAGGCAGCGTAAAGAACGAGAATTCGAGTGGTGGTGGGGGCGGTGGGGATGGTGGGGGTGTGAACCCATGAACTTCCGCCAGACCAAAGAACGGGGCATCACTTCGATGCCGCGGCTCTCGCTCGTTGCGTTCATTGACATCGTGCTCTTTTTGCTCCTCTATCTGATGCTCGCGGGCACGCTTGCTCCGCCCGAGTCGCGGCTCTCCGCCGGGCTAGAAAAGGCAGCAGCTGCTGGAGGCAAGGCACCGGATCTGCCGCCCGTTTCGCTAAAAGTGTTCCGAAATGGTGAGTCGGTCGTGTTTCGTATCGGCCAGCGCGAAATTCCGAGCTTCGGCGCGGTCGTGCTTGCGCTGTCTGAATCTCCAAAACAAGGAGGCGTCATCGTGCGTTCCGACGCGGGCGCACTCGTTGGCGATGTGGCTGCCGCCATGCAGGCCGCAAAGGACGCCGGATTTGACCGTGTGAGTTATGCCCCGACTCCGTAACTCCATCATGTTCGCGCTGCTCGCGCTCGTTTCTGCCGCGTCGTTCGGCGCGGTTGCTGTTGACCGTGCGCTCCATGACGATGCGCTCGATGAGTATCTCAAGCAACGCGGTCTTCTCACGATGCGCGTCTACGCGCTGGAAAAGAGGCTGCCCGGCTCGACCGGCACCGAGCGCTCGCGCGTTCTGACTGATCTCGCCTCGGCATACGAAACACTGCTGGAAACTCTCCCGCCGGAGAAGCGTGCCGCGTTCCGTGAACAATCTCGCACTCTGCTCAAGGACAACCCGCGCCCCGAGCTCGCGGCACTCCGCATCAATCTCTTGAAGGCTGAATATCTCGCGGCAGAGCAAGTGGCCGAACGCCAGCGGCTGCGCTTGAGCACCGAGACCGACGCAGCCGAAGCAATTGCGTCGCTCAAGCGCCTTGCGATCGAGTTTTCCGAGATTGCTCAGGCGGCCGGCGCGAAGGCGCGAGCACTGGATGCTCAGGAACAGAATCGGAGTGGAGGCGGAAGCGGCGACGGGAGCTTCGCGGATGAGGAAGACGGAAAGAAGCAACTGCAGGAAGCCCGTCGCGTCAAATCACTCGCGCACTATTACGCGGGTTGGAGCGATTGCTACATCGCGCAATTGACGAAGGACCGCGAGGCGGCGGGCGACGCGCTTCTGCACTTTGGTGCGCTGCTGAATGCGCCGGATCGAAAGGCACCCACGCTCGACCGGCTCCCAAAGTCGCTTCTCGTGCACGAGCATGTCGCGCGCGCCTGTTTGGGTACCGCCGCTTGTCTCGCCATTCTCGGCAACGATGCGGAAGCTCTCCGCTGGCTCGATGAACTTGCGACAGCCGAGGGTGTTCCTGCCAATGTGCGGTCACAATTACTCGCACGCCGCATTGCGGTGCTCGGTCCGAGTTCGCGCTGGAACGAGCTTGCGACATGGGTGCAGCGCGCCCGCGCTCCGCAGGGCAGGGTTGTTACTCCGCTCGAAACCGCAGACGCCGTGCTTCTCGCCGTCACATCGCTTGAAGGCTCCGACGGCCCTGCACCGGGAGCTGCAAAGGCTCGCACCGAACTCGGGCGTCTGGCCTTGGCAGATCTCATCGCGCGGGGCCAAACCTCGTATGTCGTGACGCTTGCGAAGCGCTTCGGAACGGGCGCACTTGCATCCGATGGCTTCGTCGCGCAGTATGTGCGAGCTCTGCAAGCATTCGATACGGCGCGGGCCAAGCATCGCGCCGCTGGAAAGGAAAACGATCCAGCGACGGGCACTGAAGTCATTCTCGCTTATCGAGATTCCGCGGCGCTCTTCGATGCCGCAGCTTCCGCGCAGGACTCAGGTGCATTCGAAGCCGATGCCAACAAGGCCGCGCTCAACGCGGGCATGAGCCTTTTTTACGCCGGAGATTTCATCCCCGCAGCGGATCAATTCGCCAAAGTCGCAAAGCGTGTGAAAGAAGATGACGCGCGCCGCGAAGCCCTGTGGTTCGAGGTTGTCGCACTCGATCGCGCGTTCGAGTCCGGTCACAAAGAGATCTCCGACCGGCGCGATGGCGCGGCCGTGTTCTATGTCGCAACCTATCCGAAAAGCGAGCAATCGGCGCGGTTGCTTCTGAAGCGGGCCGGCATCGGCAAGTTCTCTGACGCGGACGTGATCGAATCGCTACTTGCGGTCCCAGAAAGCTCCCCGCTCCGCCACGAGGCCCGAGTCCAGGCGTCCACGCTGCTTTTCAAGGTCGCACGTGCTACGGCGCCGACCGAGCGCGACGAAGCGCTGACGAAGTTTCTCACCGTTTCGGATCAGATTTACCCTATCGAACGCGATTCTGCGGTTGCGTCGGAGGGATCGCGCCGCAACATCCAGGCCCAGCGGGTTGTGCTCATCGCGCGTCAACAACTCGAAGCGGCGCTCGCCCTCACCAATCCTGATGTGGCCCGAGCGCAGCGCCTCCTGACTGAAATCCCCCACGTCGCCGAACTCTGCGGCGTATCGATCGCCGATCTAACCGACGAACTCGCCTTCCGGCGGATGCAACTCGCGGTCGCTTCCGGCAATGACTCCGAAGTCGACGCTGCGATTGCGTCGATCAGGGAATCGGCAACACCCTTTGCGCAGGGCGCGCGCATGCTGGCGCTCCGCCGCGCGATCGAGGCATCCCGCGCCGCGCCCACCGACATCGAGGCTTCGCGGCGGATTGTCTCGATCGGCGACGTCGTGGTTCGCACGCTCGACGACCAGAAGCAGTTCGATCCGCGTTCGAATGCGCTGCGCGATGAGGTGGCGGGCGCCGCCGCATCGGTTTATCGCGAAACAAACGCCAAGGATGCGACGCTCCGCGATCTTGCGCTCCGCATCGATCGCGCAATGTACGAGCGGGGGGGGCGGTTTACGTCCAGCCTCCGCCGCCTCGCCGAGATGAGCGAACAAACCGGCGACACCGCGCTTGCGCTCGAGTGTTGGAAGCTTCTAGTCTCCGGACTTCGTGAAGAGCAAAACGGCTGGTTTGAAGCGCGCTATCGCTCCATCGTCTTGATGGAGAAAACTGATCCCAACGCCGCTCGCGACGCGTTCCGCCTCTTTGAACTCTCGCACCCTGACCTCGGCCCGGCCGCGTGGGCGCCCAAGTTCAGTGAGTTGCGCGAGAAATTGCTCATTCCCAATCCGACCGGAGGGGGCACGTGAGCGACGAATCCACCTCCAATCGTCGGCGCACGTCGCGTCTCGATCCGGTTCCGATGTTTTTCGGCCCGACCGGTCCGGGCCCATTCGCGCTCCTCGGAATCGACGCGGTCGAAATCGAACCGTCTCGAGTGCTCGAGGCGCTCCACGCGCGTCTCGCCAGGCTTGCGCGCCATCCTCAGTCTGCCACTCCTGCCGGGGAGGAAGTCAATCTCGCGCTCCACGCGGCCGCGGCGCAGCTTTGCGATCCCGCCATCCGCCGCGTCCTTCTGCGTATCTGGGGAGACGGGACTGAAACCGCGTACATAAACCAGCGTGCTCGCGTTGACGGGAACGACGACGAGAGCGCAGACATCGAACGCGAACTCCATCTCGCAATCGGGCTGAGCGGCGGATGGAACGCCCGGGCAATGGAACGGCTCGCGATTGCGTGTCAATCCAAGGGCGTTGAGCTTGCCGACGCGATCCGCGCGGTTCAGTGGGCCAGTCACGCACGGCGCGGGACTCCCGCGTCTCTGCCTTCGGTTCGAAGGCTTCCCGGACGCGAACACACTCGTTCGCCCAATCGCAAGCGGCGTCGCTCTGCGATCCAGCCGCCCGCGATCGCGTCCGGACACGCAAATGAGGCGCTTCGCCGCCCGGCGCGCGTGATACCGCGCGATGCGTTGATCCTCATCGCGATCAGTGCCGCAGGTTTTCTGTGCCTTGCGACCGCGATCATTCTGCTGACACCTTCACAACGTCCGAAGCTGCAATCGTCGACCCCACCTTCGGCTCCGCTTGCGAGCGCTCCGCTAACAATGACTCCACGCGAGCCATCGGGTTTTGCCCCAACGACAGAGTCGGGACTCTCGGCGGATCTCGAAATCGGCGATCCCCGTGCCGTCACGCACGAAATCAGCGGCGCGACGCAGGACCTTGCCGCGGATGCTTCCGCGGCGCACGTCCGCTTCGCTCGTGCGTACGACGCCTTTGGAACATCGTGGACGCGGATGAGCGCGGATGAAATCTCCTCGGTAGTTTCGGCGGTCGTTGATTTCTGTTACGGCGCATCTCGTCTCGAGACTCCGGCCGCGAGCACGATCACGCATCCGCTTCATGAGAGTCTTGTATCGGCGAAAGCCGTCCGCGCCGCCGCAGCGAGCGCATCGATCGCCGGGCGGTTGCTCTCCGAGCGAGAGTTGCCACGAGCGTTTCTGGATCAGATCGAATCTGGAGCGTCGATCGGCGCGAACGGCTCGAAGGTGGAATCGAGCTCGGCGTTCCGCGTCGGGCTTGAGCGCAACCTGAGCGGGCTTGCGTCCGCGATTGCGGCATCGGCTCCGGCGTCGGCCGATTCGTGGAAGGGATTTGTCGAAGTTCGCGACGCGGCATTCGGCGATCGTCAGCCAGCGAGAGACATCGCAGCGCTGAATGCGCTCGAGCTGTTGCTTCGCAACCCTTCGGTGCCGCCTCGCGATCTGGTTCGCTCGATCGGCGTTCTTGCCCCGGCGCTGAGTTGGCGTCCTTCGGATGAACTGCGGATGGCGCTTTCGGGATGGCTCGAGGACGCGACAGTGTCATCGGAACTGCTTGCCGAAATCACCCGTGCGATGGTCGGCAGCAGCGCACCTGGTGTTGACTCCACGATGATCTTGCCGGTTGGGGCGGGACCCGAAGCACGCAGCAATCTCCGGGAGCGTCTCGCCCAGGCTTGGCAGGGAAAGACGGTGACAAGCGAACGCGAAGACTTTGCGACTTGGGCTGCCTGGGCGGAAAAGTTGCTCGGAACAAGCCCGGATTCGGACGCTTCCCGATTGTGGACTGCAGCAAGGCTTTCGCAGGCATCGCTGGCAGCAGACGCGCTGCGCGCCGGGAAGCCCGATCACGCGGTCGAAATCATCGCGGCGGATGCTGATGCGCCAACGGCGAATGCGAACAGCGCGAAGCCAGAATTGCCCAGACCCGATCCGAGTTCAAAGGCGCTCGACTATGCCGCGGCAGGAAATTCCGTGCAGGCGCGGCTTGAAGTGCTGAAGCAGGTTCAATCCGCGAACGCGCGCCCCGACACACTCCTCGCCGACGTGCTCGTGACCGAATCGGCGCGGGGCACGCCGGCTTCGATACGCGATCTCGCCCGAAGCGAGCTGCGCCGGCACGTTTCTGAACCTGCGATCGTGCTTGCTGTGATTCGCCTCCTGCCGTCGATTCCCGAAACTCCTGAGAATGCAGAATGGGTTTCGGAGGTTGCCGGTTCGGCAGGCGCGTGGAAGAAGAGGCCCAAATGGAAAGACGCGGCCCAGGGCGCACTCCTCGATCGCGCCATCACATTCTTCCCGGTATCGTCGGCGGAGTCGTTGGTCGATATCGCATCCGGTGCGCTCTCGGATTCGTGGATGGAGCGTTCTGCTCAGAACGCGTCCGCGAAGGAGACCAATCCGGGCGTTGCGATCGACGCGCTCGAATCATCGATGGCGTCTGAGGCACGCGCGTCGCGTGGCGCGCCGTCTGGCTTGAACGTTGCCGACATCCGTCGCCGGCTTGCCGCGCGATCGGAAATCGCGCCCGGCCCGCTCGAACGCGCCGTTGCAAAGCAGGCAGCCTGCGTGGAATGGACCGCGCTGAGCGTGGCGCACGAGCGCCTCGGAGACATCGGTGCGGTTCAGCAATTGGTCGAGCAGTGGAACGCCGCACGGCGCCGCGCCGCTTCGAGTACCGAGCAACTCTTCGAGGGTGAAAAAGTCATGCTCCGCCTTCAACTGCTGCGGATCGGAAGAAAGGGGAAGGCGTCTTGAAGCGAGCGTGTCTCATCCTGGCTTCGATCCTTTTTGCCTGCACCGTTTCGATCGCGCAGCCGGTCGCGCCACCGCCTACGCCGTTTGATGACAGCGAGCTCGCGCGCCTCGCCACGCTCAAACCGGGCAACCCCAGCGCCTATCTGGAGCTCGGCGAAGACATGCTTGAAACGCCCGACTCGCCCGAGCGGGTAGAGATGATCCGCCAACTTCTGGTTCGTGCGCTCGAATACGGACGCGCCAAGCCCGACCAGCGGCGGACCGCAGCTTCGGCTGCCATCGCGCTGGCGTCGATGAGCAAACGCGAAGGCGATCGGCTCTGGCTGCGCTCGATCGCTGCGATCCTCGAACCTTCGAGCGCCGAGTTTGCACCGGCGCGCAAGGCCAAGGAGCAGGAATCGCAGGTTGCCGCGGCCCGGGCCTCGCTCTTTCTTACCCAATTGCGCTCCGGTGCCGGGATCGAGGCCCGCGATTCACTGAATGCCAAGGGTGTTCGCCACGTCCTGGAGGATCACGAACGCGAACTCTCCGCCCTTGGCTCGATTTCGGTGCAGGATCTCGAGAGTGAAGCCAAGAAGTGGCCCTGCACCGAATGTGCCGGCACCGGCATGATCGTTCCGCCGAAAGGCCAACGCGGCCCAGCGAAGATCTGCCCCATCTGCGGCGGCCAGCCGGGAATGAAACTCAGTCTTCCCGACTTCGCGGCCCAGCTCCGCCTGCAGCGTCGCTTGACGGGCGCAACGTCTGAACCGTGGGGTTCGCTGATTGCCACCGAGGGTGCGTCGCCGGCACGCGACCCCGATCCAGCGAACGTCGCTCCGGCCTTTGGGGCGGATGTGAAGTTGTCCGTCTGGCGCGACGGGCAGTGGGTGGCCGCAGAAGCATCGCCAGCCCCCGCGCCCTGATGTGAAGCGCAGATGCAGGCTCCTACAGTCGGCCCTTCTCAGGAGACCGACCGATGGCCGACGCACCAGCACCCGCCTCTACTCCCGCCTCAACTCCGGCCCCGGCTCAGGGCGCCGTGACGGCGAAGCCCGCAATTACGTTCGAAGACTTCGCCAAGGTCGACCTTCGTGTCGCACGCATCACCAAGGCCGAGTTCCATCCGTCTGCAGACCGGCTCTTCAAGCTGCAGCTCGACGACGGCTCCGGCACGCCCCGCCAGATCTGCGCGGGCATCCGTGGCCACTACACGCCTGAAGAACTCACGGGCCAGTCGATCATCATCGTGGCGAATCTCGCGCCGCGCGTGATTCGCGGCGAAGAGTCGCGCGGTATGTTGCTCGCCGCGAGCGATGCGCCAAAAGACGCCGCTCCGGACGTTCAGCGGCGCGTGGTGATTCTCATGCCCAAGAGCGACATCGCGCCGGGGTCGGTGGTTTCGTAACGATCGGCGTCGAGGCGTCAGACCTCTACGTCGTCAGGATTTCAATCAAATCCGTTATCTCGGTCCAGGTTCTGGCCTTCGACCGCCGGGTTCTCCGGGACCATCTCCGGGCTGCGGCATCGGGCGTTTGCGCTCAAGCAACTGCTGCACGGCTTTGTCCAGCATCTGCTCGCGCACGTCCTTTGTTTCCTGAATCCTCGCGCGCGTTTCGTCGAGCCGCTTCGCAAGGCGCTCGGCTTCGTACTCGCGGACCCGCACCCGCGAGTCGTATCCCTTCCCCATCAGGTCGCGAAGTTCCGCCTTTGCTTTGACAAATTCCTGGCTCTCTGGTTGCCCCTTGCTCTCGATCTGCACGCGACGAAGCTCGGTCGATTTCTCGACGATCAAAATGCTCGCACGCAGATCTTCCTTGCGCAGTTCGTACAGCTTCGCGTCGCGATCCCGCTCGCGGAAGGTGTCAACACCCTGCATGAAGAGATGCCCAATCACCGCGCCGAACGCCTTGGGTTCGTCCTTCTGCCACTGCTCCAACTTGGATGCGAATTCCGGGCGCACTTCGCGGATGAACTTCAACAGCTCCTCGCGCTGCTGAGGATCGGGGCCGCCCCCTCCGCCACCAGGACCGCCATGACCGCCCGGCTGCTTCTCGAACATCGGGCCTTGCGCATCTTGATCGTCGCGTTGGCGTTCGCGCCAGTTCTGGAAAAACTGGCCCGCCATGTCTCCGGCGCGTGCTTCGCGCAACATGCGGAACACTTCTTCGGGCGACGCACCCGCGTCGAGCTTTTCCTTGGCATCCGTCAGCCTGCGTTCGATGCGTCCATTTTGCTCAAGCATCCGATCCAGCATGTCGCCGAGCGCTTTGGGATCACGCGACGCTTCGCGCAGCTGTGAAAAATCCATGCCACCACCACGCCGGCGCTCGTCAACAGGTCGGCGATCGTCGCGCGGGGGCGGATCACCCGGCTGATTTGCCTGTGGCGGCGGCGGGGGCGGCGACGTGGGCTGCTGCGCCAGCGCAGTTGCCGCAAGGCAAAGAGCCGGAATGCTGTTTCGTGCGATCAAGTACTTCATAGCCGATCAAACCCCCTGCTTGGTCGTCTTCTCTTCCGTCGTTTCTGTCGGGAAGGTGCGATCGGTCGTCACGAGTTCGTGCAGACGTGCCGCGTCTTCCGCGAGTTGATCAAAGTTGCCGCTCAAAGGCTCGTCGAGCAGCGAGACTGCCGCGAGAACGAGTTCAACATCTGCCGCGGCGCGATGACCGTCTGCCGAAGCAATCGTCGGGACCGTCGTGGCCGGACGGAGCGTGATCATCGCGGCGCTCAAACCCGCGACGATTGCAACTGCCGCCGCCAGCTTCCACACCTTTGCGTAATTCTGCTGTGAGCCGCGGCCGATGCGTGCGACAACCGGTGACGAGCTATTGAGTACGTCCTTGGTGGCGATGAAGATGCGGTCTTCCAGAGTCACTCCTGAAGCGCGGCCCGGGAGCTCGCGCGCGCTAGAAGCATCGAGACGTGCCGCGCGTCGCGCGACAGCATCGGTCTCCAGCAAGGCCGCATCGATTTCGTGTTCGTGACTATTCATGCTTCCAACCTCCCGCCGGCGCGGACGCCGGGGCTATCGGGCTGCGTGGTCTGTTCCATCAGCCCTTTCAACTTTGCCAAGGCGCGATGGTGGCGCGCCAGCAACGTACCAAGCGGTTCACCGAGCACCTCGGCCAGTTGCCCGAAACTCATCTGCCCGTGATGCCGCAGTTCGATCACTTCGCGATCTGCATCGCTCAACTGTCCCATCGCCCAGCGCAGCCTCGTCACCTGATCCGGCGGCAGCTTCGATTCTTCTGACTTTCCTTCCGTTCTCGCCATGCGTTCGGAATCGTGCGTCGTTGGATGGCGCCGGTTGCGCCGCTGTTCGTCGCGGATCCGGTTCGAGGCAATCCGGAAAAGCCAGGGTTCAAACTTGCCCCGCTCCGTGTAACCACCCCCGACCAGTTTGGCCGCGAGCGTCGCGAACACGGATTGGGCAATCTCTTCCGCCACTTCAGGATTCCTCAATCTGGCCTGCGCCAGGGCAAACACACGACGCGCGTACAAATCCACGATCCGACGCCATGCGGATTCGTCCCCCCTCGAGGCTGCAATCAGGACCGGCGTGATATCCGCGCCGTCCGAATCCGGTTTTTGTGGTTCCGGCTCGACGCTCATCTGGATAGCTCAACGCTCATGGTGGGTCACTATTGCTACTGCCGGGCAGGATCGGGGCTCCGAGAACTCCCGAATCCGCCAAGGCTATTCGCTCGCCCGGTATGCTCATCTCTATGTCCGCCATCGCCTACACCGTCTTTGCCACGCTTCCGGACGAGCCCACGGCCCGGGAGTACATTGGCTGGCTGGAGGGCGGGCACATCGCACAGGTGATCCAAGGCGGCGCGACGGCCGCGCAAATCATCCGAGTGCAAAGTACTGCCGAAACCATTCAGCTTGAAATACGCTATCTTTTCCCGAACCAGCAGGTCTTTGATCGATACGTGGCGGAGGTCGCTCCGGCGCTTCGGGCCGACGGGCTCCGCCGGTTTCCACCCGAACGTGGAATCCGTTTCGAGCGAAGGTCTGGGCTGATTGTCAGCGACAACACCTCTGCGAGTCTGTAAGGCCTATCGGTTTGCCGCCGGAAGTTGAGCAAGGAATGCCAGTGAAGGAACTTACGGACGAAAAGCTCTTTGATCAGTTTCGCCGCGGCGACATGGGGTCGTACCGCAAGATCATCGAACGTTACAAGGACGACCTGCTCCGCTTTTTGTTCCGGCTGGTGGGGGACAGAACAGCCGCCGAAGACGTCTTCCAAGAGACGTTCATGCAGATTTATCAGTCCTGCGACACCTTTGACATCGAACGGCGTTTTCGGCCCTGGCTTTTTACGATCGCGGCGAACAAAGGTCGGGATTACCTCCGTAAGAAGATGCGTCGCCAGGAAGTTGACCTCCTGGCGCCGGTTGGTGGCGGCGATGCCTCCGACGGATCCGGTGCGATGTTCGTCGACCTTCTGGAGGTCGAGGTCGAACAGCCGGATGCAGCAATGGACCGTTCCGAGCGGGACAAGCTCGTTCAGCAAGCGCTGGCGGGCCTGTCCCCAACTCTGAAGGAGATTCTGCTCCTTGCGTATTTCCAGCGCCTGAGTTACGTGCAGATCGCTGAGGAACTTTCGATTCCTCTTGGGACAGTCAAGTCCCGTTTGCATGCGGCTGTCGCCGCCTTCGCCAAGCGCTGGCAGGCGGTGAACAAAGGTCAAGAAGAAGCAGCGTGAGTTTCCGCAATCTGTATTCGCCCCTTCTGAGGCTGTGTTCAACGAGCTTTCAATGAGTGACCCGATCGAAAAGTTTTCCGACGAACCGTCCGGCCCGATGCCGGGATTGAGTGTCGAAGACAGCGCCGCGCTCGACGCGCTGATCGAAGCCGACATGCAGTTGGACCGCGTTTCCGATTCGCTGCGCGCTCGCGCTCAGAAAATCGGCACGCTCATGGGCCTGCTCGACGCAAGCCACATCACCTGCGATTCCGCTCTTGTTGATGTCACCATTCAACGCATCGCGCGCCACGCAGAACCAATGCTCGGCGCGGAAGATGCCGAGGCGCTCGATTCGTGGGCACTCGCCGGATACGAAGCCGGCCGCACTCCCGCGTCGCTCCGCGATCGCGCCGCCCGTCACCAACATCTCGCGAACGTCGTTCGAGACAGCGATATCACCGCGACTCCCCTGCTCGTGGAACGCACATTTCAGGCCGTCGCAGCCAAAGCCGCGGCAAATCGCGCTCAGGGCATCGTGATGCCCACCTCGCGCGGGTGGCGCATGTCCGACTTTGTTTCGATGGCCGCGATGCTGCTCATCGGTGCCGCGATTCTCCTGCCGACCATGTCATACATGGGCCAGAAGAGCCGTCAGCTTTCCTGCAAGAGCAATCTTGGAAGCGTCGCATCCGCCATGGGCACCTACGCGGGAAATCACCGCGATTCGCTGCCGGTGGCCACCGCCGGTTTCGGCGGTGGGCAGTGGTGGAACGTTGCGGCGGACAAGCCTCAGGCAAACTCGGCGAATCTCTTCACGCTCGCCCGCGCCGGCTACTCGAAGCTCCGCGATCTGGCCTGCTCGGGCAACCCGAACGCCGAAGTTGGCGAGGTGAAGAAGGGTGCGTACGACTGGTCGAATCTCGGAACGATCTCGTACAGCTATCAAATCATGGATGGACGCGAGCGCCCGAACTGGTGCCACGCCCGGAATGGTGCTGGCGAGGCGAATGTGACTCCGGCTTCGATCGTCATCCTTGCCGATCGCTCCCCGGTGGTTCTCCGCGCCAAGGCCGGCCAGCCGATAGATCCAATGGAAAATTCGCCGAATCACGGCGGCACGGGGCAGTTTGTCCTGCTTGCCGACGGCAGCGTGAACTGGATGAGTACGCCCGAGCGCCTCGACGGCGACAACATCTGGCTCCCCCGGATGATCGAGGTCCTCATCCAGCAGGCTGCGAAGTTCCACGAGACCGGTCGGCTCGAGGGATTCGAAGTGCCGGTGGACGCCAAAGACACGTTCGTTGGTCCCTGAGCCGTCCTCAAGCCCGTAATTCGCGTTTAAACGGCGTCTGCGGGCTCCGGCGGAGTGGTCGCCACCCGACTTCTTGCCTAGCATCCTGACCCTGCACTGGCCGGTCCCGGCCCACTGCGCGGGGATCGAGAAAGTCATGGCAAAGAGCAAGAACCACAAAGGCCTTTTGAAGCGCATCCGCATCACCAAATCCGGTTTGGTGCGTCACCGCTCGGCAAATCACAAGCACCTTCGCTCCGGCAAGGGTGGCAAGCGCCTCCGCCAGCTCCGCAAGGATCCGATGATGTCGAATCCGGAAGCGAAGCGGATTGAAAAGCTTCTGTTCCGTCGGCTCCGCGGTCGGGCTCAGTCGCGTGCGACCATCAAGCGCAACCCGACCCCCGCCCAGCGCAAGGCTGCAACCGCTGCCAAGGCCACGAAGAAGGCCGCTGCCAAGGCAGCTCCCGTGGCAGCAAAGTCCAAGTAAACCGTTTGTACTTCCGGGCAATTCGCCCGGTCACACACCGTCCGCCGGGTTACAAGTCGGGATCGGATCCCGCTCCGTTCGGATCGCAGGAGTTTGAACCATGCCTCGCGTTCGCAAAGGCGCCGCCCGCGCTCAAAATCGTAAAAAGCTTCTCCGCGAAGCTAAGGGCTATTTCGGCACAAACAGCAAGCACTGGTATCGCGCCCGTAACGCCGTCGTTCGCGCCGGCGTCTATGCCCTCCGCGATCGTCGCTACCGCAAGCGCGACATGCGTGCGCTGTGGATCGTCCGCATCACGGCCGCGTGCCGCATGCGCAACACGCGCTACAGCCTCCTGATGAACGGGCTCCGTATGTCGGGCATTCTGCTCAATCGCAAGATGCTGAGCGAAGTCGCGATCAGCGATCCCAAGCTCTTCGACAAGATTGTTGCCATCGCGGTCAAGGCCTCCAAGGCCATTCCCGCAAAGGTCTGATCGCGTCACCATCGAACTTGAGAAGCCCGGCAACAGCCGGGCTTTTTACGCGCCGACATTCTGGCGCATGCCCACTTCTCGGGTCGCTATTCTGATTTGCCGGGATGGATTCCGCTTCAAGGAGACCGCATGGACTGGTGGGTCGCGCATTACTACAACGTCAGCCCGCCACTGCTCTTTGCGTGGCTCTTCTGGGTCATCGTTTCGATCTGCCTGCACGAGCTCGGCCACGGCTGGATGGCCCTGCGCTGCGGCGACAACACGCCTCGTGCGCTCGGCCACATGACGTTCAATCCGTTCGTTCACATTCCCTGGCCATGGGCCTGGATCATGTTCGGACTCTTCGGATTCACCTGGGGTCTGATGCCGGTGAATCCCGATCGCTTTCGGGGTCGTCACGATGAGGCCAAAGTGGCCGCGGCAGGGCCGGCAGTCAATCTGATTCTCGCGGTGCTCTGCGTCGCGGGGTCGGTCGCATGGCTCTTCATTGGTCCGAGCGTGCCGGACAATGTCCGTCAAAACGGCGCCATTTTCTTTTGGACCGGTGCGATGATCAATGTCATCGGCGTGCTGTTCAATCTGATCCCGATTCCACCCCTCGATGGCTCGCGCATCCTGGCCGACTTTTCGCCGTCGTATCGGCGGCTGCTCTATAGCGAGCACGGCACGATGGTCGCGCTTTTGGCGATGATGCTGCTCTTCTCCGTCGGCGCGGGGAAGGTTTGGGACGCCACGTTCTATGTCACCGACTGGTCGCTCACGAACGCGGCGCGATTGGTCGGCCAGACCTGGCACGGGCGACCGTTCTGAATTGGAAAATGAAGTTCAGACGCCCGACTTCTTTGGCGGCGCGCCAACCGAATCAATGTATTTCTTGACGGTCGCGCCGAATGTCTGTCCGAGTGCCGCCGCGATGCCCTCCCCGGAGTTACTTGAGATCGGCGCCGTCGATTCAAACATCTGATCGTCGATGACGATCGTGCTGCCCAACTCGTTCTTCAGCCGCCGGAACTTCGCGCGGCACACCGCCACTGCGTTCGCGGGGTTGCGTTCATCGGCATAGAGATCCGTGACGATGCACTCGAGCGACACGTCCGTCGTGCCCGCGCTACCCGCGCCGGACACGCGGGTGAACACGCCCGACTCCGTGAGCAGGCGAATCAACTCGGCCGTCGCCAGTTCGTCGGGCGGCGCGATGAAGACATTGAAATAGTCGCGGCTGAATGAAACCTCGCCCGTCCTTGTGACCAAACTCCGTGCGTCAAACGGCGGCGCGATCCGTACGGGTTCGACGCGCACGCTCTCCGGGAGTTTGACCGGCGATTGATCGATCGCGCCGGCCCGCAGCACAAAGCTGTCCTTCGCCGGATACGGCTGAGTGAGATTGCATCCACTTCCGATGACGCCGATACACCCGACCGCCAGTGGCACAAGGTAGTTTCTCACTTTGGTTCTCCGGTAGTGGGGGTGGTGGAACTGGCTGGTGCATTTCCGGGCCTCAGGCGCGGAGGTGGATCGCCGAACAGCAGCCTTGACGGGTTGCTCTTGGCGTCGGATGTGATGGCGTCGATGTTCTCGAGCACGCTGCGAAGCACGCCGAGCGAACGCTCGATGTTGCTCTGACTCTCTGCGATGACGGCATTCAGCCGGCGAACCAGCAGCCGCACGTCTTCTGCCGCGGCAGGAGTCGCAACCAAGGTCTTATCGAGATTGTCGAGGATGCGGGTCGTGCGGGGATCGGTCAGGATTTCGTCGATGTGGCCCGACGCATCTCGCAGATTCTTCGCCACGGCGGGCAATTCGCGCACGAATGCCGCCAGATCGCGGTTCTTCGCGTCGCCCGAGTTGAGCGAGGCGGAGATTTCTTCGACGTTGCTCAGGATATTTGTAATTGCCGGATTCTCAAGAACTTTGCGGAGCCGGGTCGCGGCCTCATTTGCATTGCTCATCAGTTCGAGAGCCGACTTTTTCAGATCGGCAAGGCCCGATCCGCTTAGCGCGTCATCCGCGTGTGAGAGCACATTGTTCAGCCGATTGAAAGTTTCCTGGAAGTCGATCTGCGCAAGGTGCGTCGCGATTGTTTCAACGCTAGACGTAATCTGCGAAAGCACGCTCGGGCTCGCGGGTATCACGACGCCCTCGGGCTTCCATGTAATCGCGAGCGAGCTTGTCGGACTGCTGTCGCCGATCTTCACGAGTTCGAGATAGGCAGGCCCCATCAACGAACTCGAAGCGAGTCGAGCGTGCAGTCCCTGCTTGAGTGCCCGTTCCAGAGTCGCTTCAGTCTCGGACATGTTCAATCCAGTTCGCGTATCCAGATTCATCTGGATCATGACGTATCCCGCAAGGTCTTGGCCAGACGTGAATGTCACTTCGTATTTTTGCGCAACGAATCCGATAAACGTCACCTCTCCGACGCGCACGCCCCGGAATCGAACCGGCGCGCGAATTTCCAGCCCGAGAACGGAGTCGGACGTGTAGGTTTCCGCCAGCACGCCGCGGGGACGAAATAGTCCGGCGCCGAGCGCCGCCAGCAATCCGAGGAAGAGCAGGATTGCTACCAGCGTGAACAAACCGAGTTTGAATGAGTTGGCGCGATCGCTCAAGCGACGTTCCCCTTTGCCGTAATAGTCTCGCGATTGAAGAACGCCCGCATCCAGTCGTCGAGCGGCTCATCCCGCAGCTTCGCCGGCGGGCCTTCCGCCACCATCGTCTTCTTCGAGGCTTGGAGCACGATGCAGCGGTCGGCGATGGTGTAGATGCTCGCTAATTCGTGCGAGACCACCACAAAGGTCATCCCTAGCAGCTTGCGAAGCTCCAGGATGAGTGAGTCGAGCGCCGCCGACGTAATGGGGTCGAGCCCTGCCGACGGCTCATCCAGGAAAATGATCTTCGGATCGAGCGCCATCGCCCGCGCGATCGCGGCCCGTTTCTGCATACCGCCCGAAACCTCCGAAGGCAGCAACTCCGCGGCATGGGCGAGACCGACCAGATTCAGCTTCCCTAGAGCAATCGCATCCATCGCTTCATTTGGCAAATCGGTGAATTCTTCCAAGGGAAGGCGGATGTTCTCTCTCAAAGTCATCGACCCGAATAGCGCTCCCGACTGGTATGCCACCCCGATTTGCCGAAGCATCGCAAGTCGATCTTTCCCTTTGACGGTTCCGACATCAAAGCCGGCAACCTCGATCTTCCCTTCCGCCGGCTGGTAGAGGCCGATCATGTTCATTAGGAGGGTGCTTTTGCCGCATCCCGAGTCGCCGACGATGACGATGACCTCGCCCGCGCGAATCTCGAACGAGACGTTCGAGAAGATGGTGCGAGATCCGAAGGCAGCGCGCAGTTTCTCTACGCGAATCAGCGGCTCGCTTTGATCGCTTCCGGAGTGTCGTTCGCCGCCGTCTGGCAAGAAACAGTCTCCTAGGCCCCCTCGATCACACCCGAATAAAGAAGAACACCACCCCGAGCAAACCATCCACAACCACAATCAGCACGATCGCCGCGACCACGGCGCTCGTCGTACTGCGTCCCACGGCGCCAGGCCCCGACGCGGTTTTGAGGCCGCGCTGGCACCCCACCGCGCCGATCACAAACGCAAAGACGATCGCCTTGAAAAGCCCTTGCAGCAGGTCCGCTGTTCCGACCGCATTTCGGACCCCCTCGATGTAAAACCGCGTGGTGTAGCCGAACGACCACATCGTCGGCAGCCCGCCAAGCAGTCCCATCAGAGTGCAGAAGTTCGCGAGCAAGGGCGTCATGATCATCGCCGCGAGTACCCGCGGCACAACCAAAAACCGCATCGGCTGCACTCCGAACGTTGTCAGCGCGTTCAACTCCTGCGTCACCTTCATCGTGCCGATTTCCGCAGCAAAGGCTGAACCGGATCGACCCGCCAGGATGATCGCCGTCGTCAGAGGTCCCAATTCCCGAACCATCGCCAATCCCATCAAGACTGGTATCTGCGAGACCGCTCCGTATTCCTGCAAGGGCGTTGCCGTCTGGAATGCGATGATCAGCCCCATCAAGAAGCCGAGCAGCATGACAACAGGCAACGCGTTCACACCGGCTCGCTCGCAGGTGAGCAGCACATCCGGCCACCGGACGGCCATCGGTCGAGCAATCGCCCAGCCGAACGCAAGGATCGACTCCCCAAGAAATGAGACGAGTTCATAAAGGTCGTCGAGTACCGACTGCGTCGAAAGCCCGATCGAGGAAATCAAACCTGGCTTGGGATCAGCCGGCGCAGGTAGTTCACCTGGTGTCGCACGCTCGATGAGAGTCTTGAGGTCGTCGTTCAGCCCTTCGTAGGTGATGGAGGCCTTCCGCGCTCGGCTTAACAGCGCAAGCTCCATCAGCAGTCCGATTCCCGCACCATCACAATACGAAACGCCCTTTCCGTCCACTGTCAGTGTCGAAAACGACGAATCCCGAACCGGCGGCACAACGCGCTCCCAGAGCAACGCCACTGAATTCGCATCCAACCGTCCTCGAAAAGCAACCCGCGCGTCGCCACCCTGCGCGGTCACCGTGGCGTCCGCACCGGGAGTCCCCGCCGAAGCAGAATTTGCATCCGCCGGTTTTGCTTGTGCTTCGCTCAAGGGCCGAGAGTACTCCGCCGTCCCTGTGTCGGCTCAGTCGCGTCGAATCTGCTGGTCGCGGAGTGTACGGGATCGTCGTTCAAACTCGACCGAACCCGGGGGACGGGATGATCGCGCCGAACTCTCGTATCCTCTTTCCACCTGAAGTACATCATTGTCATTCCTGATGGCGGCGCGGACCTTCCTCTTGAGCAACTCGGGGGCAAGACGGCGTTTCAGGCTGCGCGAACACCAAGCCTTGATGTGCTCGCTTCACGGGGCCAGATGGGCGTTGCCAAGACGACTCCACCGGGCTTCGAGGCAGGATCAGACGTCTGCTCGATGTCGCTGCTTGGCTACGACCCGGCGAAATACCACACCGGCCGTGCACCGCTTGAAGCCGCTTCACTTGGCCTCAAACCCGGCCCACGCGATTGCATTTTCCGCTTGAACCTTGTGACAACTGGCGCATCGACCTCCGGCCCGTACTCCGCGGCCGATGATGCGATCATGGTCGATCATTCCGTCGGTGCGATTACCGACGCCGAGGCGAGATCGCTCGTTACAAGTCTTGTTGAATATTGGAAGCGTGTGGCTCCCGAGTCTTCCCGCTCGATGATTCTGACACCCGGCGTGAGTTACAGAAACATCCTGATCGATTCGAGCGGATGCAGCTATTCCGGCATTGCCACGACTCCGCCTCACGCAGTCCCGGGTGAATCGTGGCGGACGCATCTGCCAAAGTGCACCGCGACTTCCGGCGATCAAGCGTTGAAAGGCGTCGACGTTCTTTGCGACCTGATACTGGCCTCGCGTGACGCCTTTCGCGATCATCCCGTCAACAAGGCCCGACTCGCCGCCGGGAAACGGCCCGCCACGATGGCATGGATCTGGGGCCAAGGGGTAAAACCAAGCATGCCGAGCTTCGAGCAACGTTTCGGGATGCGCGGCAGCATGATCACCGCCGTCGATCTGCTTTCCGGAATAGCGGCCTACATGGGCTGGGATCGCCTCGATGTTGCGGGAGTGACGAGCTATCACGACACGGATTACGCCGCCCAAGGCCGCGCCGCTGCCGAAGCGGTCATGTCCGGCGGCTACGACGTGATCTGCTGCCACGTTGAAGCCCCCGACGAAGCGTCTCACCAGGCAGATTGGAAGACCAAGGTCGCCGCCATCGAGTCAATCGATCGCCACGTCATGGCTCCCGTCGCCGAATGCATGGCGAAACTGGACGCAAGTGGCGAAGGATGCCGAGTGTTGGTGATGCCCGATCACTACACGCTCGTCAGCACCCGCAAACACGATGCGACTCCGGTTCCCTTTCTCATTGCCGGAACCGGCATCACGTCCAACGGTGCGATGGCCTTTGACGAGCCAAACGCCGCTTCCACCGGGCTCCGCATCGAACACGGACACGATCTCATGTCCCGCTTCCTGGGCATCAGCGAGAAAAACGCATGAGCGATTCCGACTCTTCGCAATCTTCAGAGAATCCGCAGCCTTCACTCGGCCCGCCGCTTGTGGATCCGAAAGCGTCGTACGACCTTGAGCCCGAAACGGCTGCCCCCGCGCCGATTCCGCCGCCACCTCCGCCCGCACCGCAGGAGGTGCGTGTCCTTCCGGTCTCGAATACGGACTTCATCAAGCCGGGGCTGGGCTCTGCTCAGGTCATCGGAATTGCCGGTGCCACCACGCTTGTGATCGCGGTTGTCTTCGCCGCCATCAAGGGCGGAGCAAGCGGCTGGTGGTCCAACGGTCTGCTCACGGCGTATCTCGGCTTGCTTCACGCCGGGACCGGCGCCGTCGCCGTCGGATTTGTCGCCTACGCGCTTGGGCGCGAAATCGGTAACGTCCCGCTCGCCGCGGCCCGAATGCTCTTGGCTGTTTCGCTGCTCTTGCTCACTCTGAGCGCGGGCCAGGAGCATCTGCATCCGATTCTTCTCTACCTGTGCGCCCTTCTCCTTTACGCGCTCGCGACCATCATTCTCTTCCGCTGGGAAATCTCCGAGTGGGGGGGAGTCGTCAGCGTCCACGGCATTCTCTGGTTCCTGACCTATCTCGGTGCCATGCTGCAGGTGGCCGTTTCAAAGACTGCCCCGATCGTGGGCAAATAGATCGGCGGTCTCCAAGGATCGTTCATGGCAAAGAAGTCCGTTGCTCGAAGCTCATCGTCGTTTTCGCTTCCGAAGAAGGCGCTTATCGGCATGGTGCATGTCGCTGCGCTTCCCGGATCGCCCTTCGCGCGGGATCCGCTCTCCAAGATTGAAGCTACAGCACGAGAAGAGGCCAAAGTTCTCATCGAAGCCGGCTTCGATGCCCTGATCGTCGAAAACATGCACGATCGCCCGTACGTGCAGCCGCCGCATTCACCAGCGACGATCGCCTCGATGACCGTGCTGTGTGCCGCCGTCAAAGATGTGATCGGCTCAGCACCCATGGGCGTCCAAGTTCTTTCCTGCGGCGAGCAATCCGCGCTCTCCGTCGCGCTCGCCACTGGCGGCTCGTTCATCCGCTGCGAGAACTTCGTCTACGCGCATGTTGCCGACGAGGGCCTGCTCACTCGCGCCGCCGCGGGTCCGCTGCTGCGGTTCCGGCGCGAGATCGGCGCCGAGAGCATCAAGATCATCTGCGACATCAAGAAGAAACACGCCTCACACTCGATCACCGGCGACATCATGCTCGGTGACGCGGCACACACCGCCGAGTTTTTCGGCGCAGACGGCGTGATCGTGACCGGCGCATTCACCGGCGACCCTGCCGATGAAGAGGATGTTGCCGAAGCCCGTAGCGCAGTCAATCTTCCGGTCTGGGTCGGCTCCGGTGTTGGCCCCGATCAGGCCAAAGGCCTCTTCGACCACGCGGATGCGCTCATCGTCGGTTCGTATATCAAAAAAGGCGGGGTTTGGTCAGCACCGATCGATGCGAAGCGTTGCCGCGCGATGGTGAAGGCCAAGCGTTTCTGAAGCCCCCTCCCTGAGGGAGGGGGTCGGGGGTGGATGTTGGTAGCGTCAATTGCGCACGAAGTAGAAGCCGCACGTTCCACCCCATGACCACCGGCCTCGTCATCCTGATCTTCCTCCTCGACGGTCTCATTCCTGCGATCAGCCCCGACGCGCAGAAGCCCCTGCCGTGGCTCTACGCCGGATGGCTTGCCGGAGTCGTCGTCGGCATTTCGTTGCTACTCGAGCTGCTTCGGAGGCGTCTTGATCGCACCGGACGCTTTCGAAATGTCGCGAATGCGGATCGACTGCTCAGTTTGGGACGCAGCGTCGTCGTCGGACTCCACGCGTACGCCATTGTCGATCTTGGTTGGAGTCAGACCGCACGCGATCTTTCGAGAAATCTGCCAGTCGTGCGTGAGCTCGTGACCGCGCTCCCGCCTCTGATCGCGTTCGTTGTTCTCTTCTGGGCCTACGCGCCGATCCAGCGCCGCATCCGCGAAGCGCTTCTCTGGCGACACCTGCATCAGGGCGCACCGATTCTTCCCGATCGCTCGCGAGGGGAACTCGTTTGGGAGCATGTTCGCCAGTCGATCCTGCTCGGCTTGATCCCACTGCTCATGCTCACCGCGTGGCGCCACATCGGCGAGTTTGGTGCGACGTACCAGCATGCGAATCTGGGTAACTGGGCCGACTGGATTCTGATCGCCTGGCAAGTTGCCGGCGTCTTTGTCGTCCTTGCCGTCTCGCCGTGGATGCTGCGGTTTGTCTGGGACACTGTGCCTCTTGCGGGTGGCCCGCTGCGAGAATCGGTTGAAAGCGTCTTCTCGCGCAATCACGTCACCGCCCGCGAGGTTCTCGTCTGGCAGACTTCCAGCGGCATCCTGAACGGCGCGCTCATGGGCATCATCCCCCGCGCGCGCTACGTGCTCTTCACCGACGCGTTGCTCCAACTTCTACCCATCCGCCAAGTCGAGGCGGTCGCTGCACACGAGGCCGGGCATGGACGGCTGCACCATCTCCCTTGGCTTCTCGGTTCGACCATCGTCTCCACGCTTGTCGGAGCAACCGCGTACGCGTTCTGCCTTCAGATTTTCGGGCCGGACGAATCGTGGGTTCTAAATCTTATCGGAATCGCGGCGTCGGCGGGCGTTGGCTTTGTCGTTCTCGGTTTTGTGAGCCGGCGCTTCGAATTGCAGGCTGACGCATTTGCCGCGAAGGACCTCAGCCGCTTTCAACCGGTTGTGATTGAGGGCGAGCCGCCTCTTCCCGCCAGCAATGAAGTCACACACGAGAGCGCGGCAGTCATGATCGACGCTCTCGAAACGGTCGCAAACTTGAACGGGATGTCCGCCGAGAAGTTCACCTGGCGGCACGGAACCATTCGAGGCCGCCAATCTCACCTGGCCTCGATCGTCGGCGTGCCGCTCACGCATCTGCCCATCGATCGTCGTGTCAAGCGACTCAAACTCGCGACGCTCCTTGCCGCAGCGTCCGTCGTGTTGCTCCTCGTCATCAGCGTCTTCTGCTTCCCTTCGACACCCCTGAACTAGCGCCCCTTGCGCCAGAGTTTCATTCCGCATTCCCAGTTTCCAGTTCCGCGCTCCGAGTTCCGCGTTCCCCATACTCTCCCCCATGCCACTGAGTCAGAGCGAGCGCCGTCTGGCCGACACGATTCGCGCTTCGAGCACGCGCCTGCTCGACGACCTGCGCACGCACGTGAATCTTCCGACTGGCGGCATCTCCGCGCCCGCGATGGATGAATCCGTCGCCCTCTTTACCCGCAGACTCGAAAAACTCGGCGCGAGCGTCTTTCTCGAGACCGGCGAGCGCCCCCCTTCGTGGCTTTTCTCCGGTGCCGCTGAGATGTCACCACGCAAGGTCGCGATCTGTTCGAAGAAGTCCACCGGCGCATCGCGCATTCTGATCAGCGGCCACGTGGACACCGTCCACGAGCCCGACAGCCGTTTCCGTGAACTCACAATCGCGCCCGATGGCAAGACCGCGACCGGGCCCGGATGTGTGGATATGAAAGGCGGCCTTGTCATCGCCGTTGCCGCGCTCGAAGCGCTCGAAGTCTGCGCCATCCCCTGCACGTGGTCCTTCATTTTCTCGACGGATGAAGAAACCGGTTCGTACGCCGCGGAACGGTTTCTCCGCGAGCAAGCCAAGCTCCACGATGTTGGTCTTGCCCTCGAACCCGCCATGGCTGACGGCGGCCTCGTCATCGAGCGCCCCGGCAGCGGCCAGTTCTTCATCGAAGCCACAGGAAACCCCGCACACGTCGGCCGCGATTTCAAGAGCGGGGTTTCTGCGATCGATGCTCTCGTTCGTGCGATCCCGCCCATCTCCGCGCTTGCCGCGCCGGACGACGGCCTCATCGTCAGCGTCGGGATCATCCACGGAGGCACAGCAACCAACATCGTCCCCGATTCCGCCAAGGCCTGGGGCAACATGCGATTTTCCAAACATGAGCAGGGCGAAGCCGCGGTGCGGGGTATCGCTTCCGCCTGCAAGGCTGCCGCTGGCAAAGCCACAATTGACGTGCAATCGACGCTGAACCGTCCCGCCAAGCCGACCACCGACGGCACAATGGTCCTCGCCAACCTCGCTCGAGTCTGCGCAGAAGACCTCGGCCAGAAGCTCCCGTTCGGCAAGACCGGTGGCGTCTGCGAGGGCAATAACCTGCAAGCGGAGGGGTTACCGACAATCGACACGCTTGGCGTTCGCGGGGGCGGGCTCCACACGCCTCAGGAATGGATCGATCTGAGCAGCCTGGTGGAGCGCTGCCAGTTGCTTGCAATCCTGATGTCGAGACTTTCCGAGCGACCGTTCCAAGAATGGTCCAAGAAACAACGATCAAGTAACTGACGATTTCTCAATTGGATTTGGACCGGGCCACGCTCCCACGGAGATCACGATGACCGTCACCGCTAAGCCGCTCACGCCCTCGATCCCGCAGCCCGCGATGCACGCCGGGCCAGAAACAGTGGGGGCGCAGCTCCGCAAGAGCCCCGCCGTCCACGCCGCGCTCGAGGCGATCGTTCACGAGGTGACCGCCAAGAGCGCTGAGATCAACGATGTCCGCCCGCCCAACCCCGGCCTCAAACAGTCATACGACGCGCTGATGGGTCGTGCCGCAGAAACCCGTGGCCGCGCTCTGCTCTATCCGTATATCGGCTCTGGCTTGGGGAACGGCGCGCTTGTCGAACTCTCCGACGGCAGCGTCAAGTGGGACATGATCTGCGGCATCGGCGTCCACTACTTCGGACACAGCGATACCGACCTCATTCGCGAAAGCCTGATCGGTTCGCTCGACGACACTGTCAAGAGCGGCAACCTCCAGTCCAACATGGACGCGTACGAGTTCGCCGAAGTTCTCGCGACCGAAGCAAAGAAGAACAGCCGCCTGCGCTATGTCTACGTCAGTACATCCGGCGCGATGGCGAACGAGAACGGCCTCAAGGTCTGCTTCCAAAAGCACGCACCCGCCAGCCGCGTGATCGCGTTCAAAGACTGCTTCATGGGCCGCAGCATCACCATGGCGCAGATCGGCGACACGGCTGACTATCGCCAAGGCATTCCGCTCAGCACGCTCGTTGACTACATGCCGTTCTACGACGGCGTTGCCGCCGAGAAGATGGGCAAGACCAAGTACATCGATGGCGCGGTCGCGCAGCTTCAGGAATACATCACGCGTTATCCCGGCCAACACGCCTGCTTCATTTTCGAGATGGTGCAGGGCGAAGGCGGCTTCAACGTCGGCGACCGAGACTTCTTCAAGGCGCTGATGGAAGTTTGCAAAGCCAACAAGATCGCGATTTGGGACGACGAAGTCCAGACCTTCGGCCGCACCGGGCGCATGTTCGCATACGAGCAGTTTGATCTCGGCCAATACGTCGATGTCTTCTGCGCCGGCAAGCTCACCCAGGCCTGCGTCACCATGTTCACCGAGGAATACAACCCCAAGCCGGGACTTCTCAGCGGCACATTCACCGGCGAAGGCCCTTCCTTCCGCGTCGGCCGGCGCATCATCGAACGTCTCCGCGATGGCAACTACTACGGCGACAGCGGCATGATCGCCAAGCACCAGCAAGCTTTCCGCGTCGAGATGAACAAACTCATCGGGAAGTTCCCAAATCACTTCCCGTCCGTCGCGGCGCTCGGGGGCGGCGGCAACCAGCTCGTCGGCGGGACCGGCGGCATGATGCGGTTCACGCCATTCGGTGGCAAGAAAGACCGCGTCGCCGGCTTCTGCAAGACCGCCTTCGAGCACGGCGTCGTCCTCTTCTACTGCGGCCATGGCCCGTACCACCTTCGCATGCTGCCCCCGATGGGTGTCATGAAGCTCGAGGATTGGCCGCGGGTTTTTGCGTGCCTTGAAAAGGCGTTTGCGGCGGTTCCGGCGTAAGCCGAACGATTTCGTTGCTGTGCCCCAAAGGGGCAACCAAACCGAAGCCCAGGGCAACGCCCGGGGTTGAAGTCGACACACAATCACGTATTCATTTGCGATGGAAGCCCTGAAAGGGCGACCCAATCTTCGCGATCTCGCTCTACCATCCTTCCCGCGGCCACCTCGGCCCGGCGAAACCACGGAGGGTCCGCTTGTTCCTGATCCGTCAATCCAAACAAAGCGACGTCGCGACGCTTCTCAAGCTCGCGCAAATGGTCTACTTCATCAACCTCCCGCCCAACGAACAGATCATCGCGGGCAAGATCGAACAGAGCGCGGTCTCCTTCGGCCGCGCCGCCGGGAAGACCAAGGAATCAAAGTCCAAAGCGCGCAAACCCGCCTCCGCCTCGATGTACGAAGGCAGCGACCTCTTCGTTTTCTCGATGGTTGATACCGATACCGGAACAGTCGTCGGTACTTCGCAGGTGCGTTCCCATCAGGGCGGCCCCGGCAATCCGAACTGGGCCATGAAGATCACCGAGCGCACCTTCCGCTCCGAGCCGCTTTCCTATTCGTCCACGCACAAAGTGGGCAAGCTCTTCGGCGATGAATCCGGCCCGACCGAAATCGGTGGCCTCATCATCCAGCCGAGCTACCGCGGCAATCACCTTCGTCCCGGTCGTTTCCTCTCCTTCGTCCGCTTCCATTTCATCGGCCTCTACCGCAAGTTCTTCGCCGATCGCATCCTTGCGGAAATGATGGCGCCCGTCACCACGGAAGGCGAAAACTCCTTCTGGGACAATTTCGGCCGCAAGTTCATCCCCGTGAAGTACGCCGAGGCCGATCGCTTCTGCCAGCACAACCGCCGCTTTATTCCCGAACTGCTTCCACGCGAAGAGATCTACTTCTCACTCTTTTCGCTCGAAGTCCAGAACATGGTCGGTCAGGTCGCGAAGGAAACAATTCCTGCTCGCCGCCTTTTGGAATCGATGGGCTTCAGGTACCGCGGCATGATCGACCCGTTCGATGGCGGTCCGCATCTCGATGCGAACACCGATCAACTCGATCTCGTGAAGAAGACCCGCACGCTTGCGCTTGTCGCACCGCACAGTGGGCGCGTCGGCACGCACGGCATCGTCAGCGTCCTCACGAAGGATGCCGAATTCCGAGCGCTCGAGACCGAGTACGCCATCGAAAAAGGCGGCATCCGTCTCACCGAAGCTGCGATGTCAGCGCTCGAAGTTTCGCCCGGTGCCGTGATCGGATTTACCCCGGTCGCTCCCGCCGAAGAAGCTCCGATTGATCACGCGCCGATGGCGAAAAAACCGAGAAAGGTTTCGAAGGGTGCCGCCCGTCGCACCAAGGCTGGCAAGGCGTGAAACATCCATCCCTTCAGAACGAACCGAGTGATCTGATCGCCGGCAAGTTTGTCCGCCCCGACGGCGCGCGCATCCATTCGACCAATCCCGCGCGGCCAGACGCAACCGTCTGGGACGGCGCGTCGTCAGTGGCGCAGGTGGACAAGGCTGTCGCTGCCGCGCGTGCGGCCCTTCCGGCGTGGTCGCGTGCTCCGATTGAAAAGCGGGTCGCGGCACTCCGCCGCTTTCAGAAAATCTGCGACAGCAAGGTCGATGCAATCGCGACGCTCATTCGCGACGAGACCGGCAAGGTGATGTGGGATAGCAAAGCCGAGGCTGGCTTACTCGGCGCGAAAGTCGATATCACGCTCGATTCGAGCGAAATCGGCGCGATGCGTCGAGTCTCCGGCTACGAAATCGACTTGGCTGCGACCCGCAAGGGCCGCGCCTGGTTCCGGCCGCACGGCGTGATGGCCGTCCTCGGCCCGTTCAACTTTCCGGCGCACCTCCCCAATGGCCACATCATCCCCGCGCTCGCGATGGGCAACACCATCGTGCTCAAGCCGAGCGACAAAACACCAGCAGTGGGGCAGTTGCTCGGTGAACTCTATCAAGAGGCGCTCGCCGCAGAAGGCTTCGGCGCGGGCGTTGTGAACGTCATCCAAGGCGGCGTCGATGTCGCGAAAAAACTCTCGGCTCACCCCGACCTCGACGGCATCCTCTTCACCGGTTCGTGGCCCGTCGGCCGCGCGATCATGGAAGCGAATCTCGACAATCCCGGCCGCATGCTCGCGCTCGAGATGGGCGGCAACAACGCTGCTGTCATTCTCGACGATGCCGACCTGAAACAGGCCGTGATTGAGTGCGTCCGCTGTGCCTTCATCACGACCGGTCAGCGCTGCACCTGCACCCGCCGGGTGATCGTTCAGAAGGGTGTTGCGGAAAAGGTCATCAGCGCGATCTGCAAGAGCGCAAGCAACCTGATCATCGGCGATCCCGCGGCAACCCATCCCGTCTTCATGGGCCCGCTCATCAGCCGCGGTGCCCGCGCGGGCGTGCTTCAGGCCCAGGAACAATTCATCCGCGCCGGTGCTGAAGTGCTCCTCAAGTCCGTCGCGATCGACGAGCCCGCTCCGACTCCCGGCGGCCACTACATCTCGCCCGGCATTCTCAAAGTCGACACGTTCGTCGCGGACGATGCTCCCGGATTTGCCGGGTCCGATACCGAAGTGTTCGGCCCCTTGCTCCGCATCTCTGTCGTCGATTCGCTCGACGACGCCATCTCGCAGGCCAATGCAACCAAGTACGGCCTCGCCGCCTCAATTTTCTCAAAGAGTCCCGCATCCATCGAGCGCTTCCTCGCCGAAGCGCGCGCGGGGTGCGTGAACGTCAACGCCGGAACCGCCGGCGCCAGCAGCAAGCTCCCCTTCGGTGGCCTGGGCCACAGCGGCAACCATCGCCCCGCCGGCTCATTCAGCCTCGACTACTGCGCCTACCCAGTCGCTGGTATGCTCGAAAACGGCACCGCCGCGACGATCAGTGCCGGCATGCGCGTCGAAGACGCGTGGCTTTCCTGAAGTCGGGTGAGTTCGGTCGATTCAGGATTCGCATGAGTATAAAGACGGTCCTTCCCTCCGGCCGCGTCCAACCCCGCTTCGCTGGGCTTTGCACGTTCCTCCGCGCGCCACACATCGACGATGTGGCTCCCGAGAACCGTCCGATCGACTGGGCCATCTACGGAATCCCCTCGGACGCGGGCGTCACGTTCCGCCCCGGCGCCCGCTTCGGCCCCCGTGCGATCCGCGATGCCAGCCAATACATCAAGCCCTACCTGATCGAGCAGGGCGTGAACATCGCCGAGCGGCTCAGCATTGCCGACGCGGGTGATTCGCCCGTCAACCCCTATTCCTGCAAGCAGACCGTCGATGTTGCTTCTGCATTCGCAGCCAAGCTCGGCGAACCCGCGCACACGAAGCTGCTCGCAATCGGTGGCGATCACTCCATCGCGTACGCGAACCTCAAGGCAACCTGGGAACGCCGCGGCAAACCCTTCGGCGGGCTCGCCCTCATCCACTTCGACGCGCACATGGACACCGTCGATGAAGTCTGGGGCGAAAAGTGGGGGCACGCGTCGCCTTTCCGGCGCGCGGTGGAAGCCGGCTTTATCGACCCGAAGGCCATGATCTCCATCGGCATCCGCGGCACGCTCAACGACTCCGCCGATCTCGACTACACCAAGAACCTCGGCGTGACCGTGATCACGTTCGATCAGTGGCAAAAGAATGGCCCAGCAACGCTGGCAGCGTTCGTCTCCAAACTCAGCAAACGCGAAACCTACATCACGTTCGATGTCGATGCCGTTGATCCGGCTTTCTGCCCCGGCACCGGCACGCCCGTCTCTGGCGGCTTCACAAGCACCGAAGCACTCGCCGCCGTCCGATCGCTCCGAGGCATCAATCTCGTCGGCGCAGACATCGTCGAAGTCCTGCCCGACCGCGACGTTTCTGAAGTCACCGCGACGTTCGCCGCGCAACTCATGGCCGAGATCCTCGGCCTCAGCGCGTAGCAAATTCTCGAATCAGCACTTGTTGCCTGGATGCCTCTTGCCCCGATGCCTTCTTCACCCCAAAAAATCTTCTGTCTTCTCTGTACCTCAGTGCGTCTGTGGTGAATGCCTTTAACCTCCCACAGCCACGCGCTTCCCGCGCAGATTCAGAATCAACTCCACTTGCCCCGTCGGCATCTGCAGCCGCCTCGCGATATCAACCGGACTCAGCCCGTCGTCCGACAACGCGCATACTTCCCGGTGCATCGGATCGCTGAAGATCGAAGGTTCCTGTGGCACCTGAGCAACGTGCTTCAACTTCGCTTCGGCGATGACCGCCGCCGGCCGTGCCGCGGCACGCTGTTCGCTCGTGCGAAGCTCGGTGATGGTGATTTCGGCGCGCTCGATCAGCCGTTCGAGGCGCTCCGCGCGCGCTTCGAGTTCGTCGATCAATTCGCGGGTGAGCGTCTCGGCACCATCGCGCGCGTGACCCGGCAGCTCTCGCTTGCGGCTAAACATCCCCCAACCGACCAGCAGCACGCCGATACCAAGCGCTCCGCCTGCAAGAAGCAACTCCCGGACGCCAAATTCAGTGTCCGCCAGCGTCGTTGCCAATGTTGTTCCAAATACTGCCAAAACCGTGACCGGCATTTCGACCTCCTGTCGCTCGAATCTCCCCGCCGCATGTCCCGCGGCAGGTCCCCGCTTGCACCCTCCCCAGCCAAAGTACCATCTTTCCGTGCCCAACGCGAAACGTCCAGCGCCTCCCTCCAAGTCGAACCCAGCGGTTCATGCAATCGCGTCGTCGTGGCGTCGGCTGACCGGCGGAAAGGCCGTCCGCGATGCTGACCGTCGAACGCTTGTCGCCTGTTCCGGCGGGGCGGATTCGTCGGCCTTGGTTCTCGCGCTCGCTCATCAACCGGCGAGTGTCACCGTCGCCCATGTGATCCACGACATGCGACCTGCTCGTGAGTCTGCGGCATGCCTCGCGTCGGCTCGTGGTCTCGCCGAGGCTCTCGGCTTGCCTTTTGTCTCGGCGGATGTCTCTGCGAAGCCCGATGGGGGCAATTACGAGGCCGCCGCCAGAGCCCATCGCTACGCAGCCCTTGATCGTCTGGCCGGCCAGCACGGCTGCCGGTTCATCGCGACCGCCCACCACGCGGAGGACCAACTCGAGACGATCCTGCTGCGGCTCCTTCGTGGCGCGGGGCCGAAGGGGTTTGCCGCCGTCCGCACGCGCCGGAAGCTCCCCAGCGGCGTTGTGGTCGTGCGGCCGATGCTCTCGCTGCTCCGCGAACAGGCCCAATCGCTTTGCCAGGAGTGCGGCTGGCAATGGTCCGAAGACGCGACCAACGCCGATCTCTCACACCGCCGTTCCGCGCTTCGCGCGACCGTGCTTCCGCACTTGCTCGCGATCGATCCGCAAGCGCCGCGAAAGGCCGTCGATGCCGCCCGCCTTGCGCTCCTGACGGCCGACCACCTCGATCGCGCCGCCCGCACGCTCGAAGCCGCCGCGGCAACGGGTCGCCCCGGCGAATTCGAGCGCGAAAAACTCCGCTCCGCCGACCGCATCGTTCTGCTCACCTGGCTGCGCGAACTCGGCCCGCAAACCCCGCTTCGCGTCCTCGAATCAATCGCCCGCGCCGTTCGCTCCACCCGCGGTGAACAACGCGAATGGAAACTCGGCGCCCGCACTCTCAATATTGCAAAAGCGCAGGTCAAAATCACGCCCCGCGTCAATCCATAAATGCTTCTGCATTCCAGCCGCGAAGCAGCGACTTACCCCACAAACCGCCGCACCAGCGCCTCGCCCACCAGGAACATCAACAACAACGGCAAATGCGCAATCGACGCGAAGAACACGCGTCGCGCCGCGTCGCGCGTCCGCAATCTTCCAAATCCAATCGTTAACCAGAAGAACGCCATCCACGACACAACCGCGAACGCGCCGTATACCACGCCGACTCGCTCGGGCATCGCCCAAACTGGCATCAACGTCGCGGGCAAAAGGACAATCGCCCACCCGATCATGTTCCGCGCAGTGCGCACGCCCGTCGGGTCTTCCGCGGCGACAACGCGGAACCCGCCCAGCGAGTAGTCAGCCTTATACATCCACGCAATCGCCATGAAATGAGGGATTTGCCAGACGAACATGAGCGTGAAGAGAGCCCAGCCGCCCCCCTGCGTGAGCAATGCCGCACCGCCATCTCGCCCGCCCGCCGCGGCCCAGCCGATCAACGGAGGCAGTGCACCCGGGATCGCGCCGATCAGCACTGAGACCGGCGATTTCAATTTCATCGGCGTATAGATCGCCACGTACGTAACGAGGCACGCAAGCGAGACCAGCGAAGCCCAAATGTTCGTCGCGACCGCCAACACAACGAGCCCGAGCGCAGACTCGACCAATCCCGCCGTGATCGCCACACGAGGCGAAATCCGCTGCTCCGGCAGCGGCCGATGGGCCGTCCGCGGCATCAGCGCATCGCGATCGCGCTCGAGCCACTCATTCAGTGTGTTCGCGCCGAGCGATGAGAGCGCCGTGCCGATCGTGCAGCCGATCGCGAGCACCGCAAGTTCACCCCATCCGCTGCGATGAGCGAGCGCCGAAAGCACAAAGCCCACAAGCGACGTGATCGTCACCATCCGGGTGATCCCCGGTTTGCCCGCTTCAATCAGTGTCAAAAAGAGACCGCTCGACGTCGGCATGACCTTCGCCGCGAGAGCAGCTTTCGAAGTCACTTGAGCGCGGCTCAAAGGCCCTTCTCTTCCGTGAAAAGCAGGTGGTTCAACACCCAAGGATAAGCGCGAAAACCCCTGATTTCTGCGAAAGCGCGTTCGTTTGCATCGTGGCACCGCCCTTCCGGGCGGTGACTCTCCGCCTCTTACTTCTTCGCCGGCACAACCACATCAACCCAAACAGGGAAGTGATCACTCGGGAATTTCCCCCCAATGCTCGAAGCCGGAAGCGCTCGCCAGATTCCCCCTTGCGTCACCTTCAGATCCTTCGACGGCAGCACGTAATCCACCCGCAACTTGAACATCGAGGTATCCGTCGGCTCAAGCCCTTCGACCGCGACGTCCGCCTTCGGCGTGAATTCCCGCGAAACGCGCCGGGCCGACAGCAGCTTGCCGATCGGGTCCTTGTAGCTGTCACCTTTCTTCGGGTCCGCATTCAAATCTCCGACAATCACAAACGGCGCATCGCTCGCGAAGCCTCCGTACTTCGTGTTGTCGTCCACGATGTACGGCTCGTTCGACAGGTAATCCATCCAGAACCGGATCTCGTCGTGGTTGCGATGCCCGTTGCGATCTTCCGGCCCATCAAAAACCGGCGGCGTCGGATGGCTGCAAAACACATGCAGTTCCGCGCCGTTCGGCAATCGCACCAGCACATCCCAGTGGCTTTTGCTGCTCAGCCTCATCACAGCTTTCTCTTCGTTCGAATACCACGGCGTGCCGTCCGCTTTCGACGGCATGAGATTGCCTGTCACGTAATCCCACGGCAGCCGTTGAAACGTCCGCGCTCCCGCTTCGTCGATCGCGATCCGCTCGTCCACGAGCAGCGCCATGCCGTACTGCCCGGAAAACGTGCCAAAGCCCCAGCAGTCGTTTCCAAACGCGATTCCCCCCGGCGTCTGCTCACCCGGTGTTCCATCAGGCTTTGTACCCGGCGGTGTCGGGTACGAGTCCGTTACCTTGCCGTCGTTGTCCAGGTCCATCCCACTAAACAGTCCCGTGTTCACCGGTGCCATGAACGCGCGATATTTGATCGGCGTCAACCCCGGCGCCTGCGGCACGCTCAGGTAGTTCTCGATGAATCTCGCCGCGTTTTGTCCGGGCGCTTCACCTTCCTTGAACCCAGGCGCACCCGGCATGTCATACGCGATCTCGTTCAGAAAAATGATGTTTGGGCCGATGCGCTGGATGACTTCGGCCAAAGACTTCAGCCGCGGATTATCGGCGTGAGCAACGTCCTCTTCACGCACGTCTTCGATGTTGAACGTCGCGATGCGCACGGTCATCGGAGCCGGCGGCGCGACGCTTTGCGCAAGCGCACCACAACCCGCCATCAACGCCGAGCCCGCTCCAAACAAACTTTCGAACACATACCTTCGCATGGAGCCAATATAGCTCCGCGCGAATGGCTCTTACGGGCACACCAGCGTGTCGTACGCCGCGGCAAAGACCACGAAATCCATGTCGTCCACCATCCCGTCGCCGTTGAAATCTCCCGGGCAGACCATCCCGCAGACCAGGTCGTTGTACGCCGCCGCGAACATGACAAAGTCGGCGTCGTCGGTCATCGAGTCGTTGTTGATGTCAGCCGGACAGGTTTCTTCGCGGAAGTCGATCTCATCGGTACGCGACGAACCCGCGGCATTTGCCGGCTGCCAGAAGGCGATCGTGACGCGCGCCTTGGTTGCACCCGCCGGAGCAAACCCCTGCGTCTGGCTCATGAACCACTGATCCGGCGTCGTGGTGGCGTCGATTGCGTTGTTTGAGGCCGAGTCGAGCACAATATTCGACGGGTTCCGCCATTCAATCTTCAGCGCGGTGTAGTTCTCGCCGGCAATTCGATCGCTCGAAGGTGAGAGCCACTGACCGGTCACGCGATAAAACTTTCGTGCGGTAATCGGGATGTCCTGATAGACCGTGGACGAATTCAGCACGCCGTTAAAGTTGCCGTATAGCTTCAACGAACTCGCGCCCTTGTTGGCGTATGCCGCATCGAGAAAGCGATTCCCGGTGCCGGTCCAGCCAAAGAGATTTGTCGTGCCGTTGGTCCCGCGCGATTCAAAGCCCGGATTGACATACGCCGGCTGATACACGCGCACGTAATCGATATCGAAGTACTGCGGGAACACCGTGGTGGCATCGGGATAGCCCGGCCACTGACCGCCAACTGCTGTATTCAAAATAATGAAGAACGCCGTCTGCGGCACATTCTGATTGTGCGTCACCTTGCGCACGCCATCGATGTAGCACTCCAGCCGATCCGACCACCAGTCAACGGCAAACGTGTGGAAGTCGGCCGAATAATCGGGGCCATTGATGGCCGTCGTCTGCCAGTTCCAAGTCGACGGGTAGATCCCCCAGTGATTCGAAAAATACACCGTGTCAGGGTCGTGTCCCAACATCTCCATGATGTCGATCTCGGGCGGCCAGCCCGACGGATTCGGCAGCAGCCAGAACGCGGGCCAAATTCCCTGCGTCTTGGGCAACCGCATCCGCGCCTCGAAGCGTCCATACTTCTGGAAGAACTTGTTCACCGACTCGACCGAGCCCGAGGTATACGGCTTGCCGCCGGTTGAAACATTGGACGACTTCAGGCGCAGATTGCCGTTCACGATGCTCACGTGACTCGGCGAATACCACTCCGCTTCGCCGTTCTTGTTCGGGTCGCGGTTGATGATGTTCCACTTGGTCGTATCAACGCTGGGTCCGCTGAATTCGTCCGACCACGTCAACTTCCAACCCGGAAGCTCCTGAGCAACACACACACCGGCGGGAATCACGCTCGCCAGAATACACAACAAAGTGGACGCTCTCATCATCGACCTCCGGGAATAGCCAGCGGCACGCGCGTGCCAGACTTCGATTCGATCACACCCTTGCGACCTGGAACACCCGTCCACGTCGCCCCGGAAGCGGCGGCAAACGGGCTCGCATCGGAAAGATGATCACCGTTCGTACGAATCACTTCGGCGAACCAATACGCCGAATCCTTCAACGTTCTCTTGTACGTCGCGAAATCCACATGAATCAGGCCGAAGCGCTCCTTGAAGCCTTCCGCCCACTCGAAGTTGTCGAGGATCGACCAGTGGAAATAGCCGCCGAGCGCAACGCCGTCGGCGCCCGTTCGAGCAAGTTCGAGCAGGTAACTCCGCGTGTAGTCGATCCGCTGCGGATCATGCACGCGCCCGTCCGACGCCACCCAATCCGCGTTCGCCATGCCGTTCTCTGTAATCACCACCGGCAGGTTGTACCGCTCGCTGATAAACCGCGGGCCCCAGTAGAGCGCCTTCGGCGCCACCGGCCAGCGCATCGTCGTCGATGCGACGCCCGGAGCCCACGGAACAGTTTCCGCGACACCATTCGCGCCGGCTTTGACCGGAATGCCCGAGTAGATATTCACGCCGTAGAAATCGAGCTTCTGATGGATCGTCTCCATGTCGCCCTTTTCAATCCGCGGCATCTCCTTCCCGTATAGCTTCACGCCGTCTTCTGGATACATCCCAAGGCAGACCGGATCGCCAAACCACGTGTTGTTCCAGAATCCCTTTTCCTTGACCGAGAAACTCGCCTTTCGCGCCGCCTCGATCTGATCCGCCGTTTCGGTGACCGGATACTCCACGCGCGCGATCGGCGCCCAGCCAACCTGCACAGGCCGCTTCGCGCGCTCCCGAATCACCTGAACTGAGCGCCCATGAGCCAGAAGCGCGTTGTGCCCAGCCGTCAGCTGTTCACGCATCGAGAGCTTGAGCCCCGGCGCGTGCTTGCCCTCGCGATAGCCAAGGCCGATGAAAATCTGCGGCTCGTTGATCGTGATCCAGTGCTCCACGCGGTCGCTCAGCCGATCGACCACCACCTTTGTGTATTCCGCAAACCACGCCGGAATCTCCGGGCTGAGCCAGCCCCCCCGATCAAAGAGCGCCTGAGGCAGATCCCAGTGATAGAGCGTCACCCACGGCTCGATGTTGTGCTTGAGCAGGCAGTCAACAAGGCGGTCGTAGAACTTCAGTCCGGCGTCGTTGACCTTGCCGATGCCCAGCGGCAGCACACGGGGCCACGCGACGCTGAACCGGTACGCCTGCAGGCCCATCCGCGCCATCAACTCGACGTCCTCTTCCATCCGGTTGTAGTGATCACACGCCGTGTCGCCAGTTTCGTTGTTGTGAATTGCTCCTGGCCTGCGGCAGAGTGAATCCCAGATCGACGGCGCGCGGCCATCCTGCGCGACCGCGCCCTCGATCTGATACGAGCTGGCTCCAGCACCCCACACGAATCCTTCGCCAAACATGCAAACTCCAATCTGCAAGCCCAACGCCGGCAAGGTCAAGCCTTGACCGCACCCGACGTGAGACCAGAAACAAAGTCCTTTTGCATCACCAGGAAAAGAATCATGACCGGCAGTATCGAAACGACCGTGCCCGCCATTTGAAGACCGTAATCGTTGTAATAGCCGCGCCGCAATTCGGCAACGGCCACCGACAGCGGGAACTTCGACGGATCCTGCAGGATGACCTGAGGCGAGATGAAGTTGTTCCACATCGCCAGGAACGTCACCATCAGGAACGTCCCGATCATCGGCCGCACCAGGGGAAGAACGACGGTGACAAACGTCCGCCATTCGCCCGCGCCGTCGATGCGAGCAGCCTCGAGTAGATCGTTCGGCACACCCGCGACGATCGCCTGACGGAAAAGAAAGACGCCAAATGCCGGAGCAAGTGCGGGCAGAATCAGACCCGAAAATGAGTCAAGCAAGTCGAACCGGTAAAGCAACTGATACGTCGGCGCGATGATGAGCGGCGCGGGGATCAGCACCGCTCCCAGCACGAGCGCCGTGCAGAAACCACGTCCCTTGAAACGAAACTTCGCGAGGGCGTACCCGCCCATTGCGCAGCAGAGCGTCGCAATGACGCCCGTCACCGACGAGAGGAAGATCGAGTTGATGATGCTGTGCGTGAAATCAAGCTCGTGAAAGAGCCGGACAAACGGCTCGGTCGTGAGGCGCGACCAGACAACACGACCGTTCTCCACCGGCAGGAACGTCGAGCGGAAAAACTCTTCGTTGCTCTTGAAGCTCGACGCGACCAGCCAGAAAAACGGAATGATCGTGATGATGCCCGCGATGAGCAGCACGCCGCGCGTCCAGATCCAGGCGAGAATGCGAGTCAGGCGCAGACTCATGCCACAGCCTCCTCACCGCGTGCCGTCAACCGCTGGAACGCGGCACACACGACGAGAATCACCGCGAGCGCCCAGCCAATCGCGCTCGCGTATCCAAGATCGCCAGTTTCAAATCCGTTCTGGAACAGGTAGAGCACGATCGTCATGGCCCGGTTGTCCGGTCCCGCCGTGTTGTTGAACATGATGAACGGCAATTCGAACAACTGAAAGCTTCCGATCACGCTCATCAGTACGACAAATCCCGCGACGGGCCGAATCGCCGGAACAGTCACCGTCCAGAACCGCCGAATCGGCCCCGCCCCATCGACAACCGATGCCTCGATCAGATCCTTCCGCACGTTCTGCAATGCCGCGGAAAAGAACGTCATGTTGAACCCGACGAACATCCACAGGCTTGCGACGATCAGCGCGCTCATGACATGCTGCTGCAGCCAGCCAAAGTCCAGGCTCCAGTCGATGCCCATCGGCTTGAGCATCGCGTGCAGCCCCTGATTCGCGAGCCCCGTCTGCTTCTCGAAGATCAGCGCGAACATCATCGCTGCAAACACCACGCCCACCATCGAGGGAGAAAAGAGCAGCAGCCGCACCCAGCTTCGGCCCCGCATCCCGGGCGTTTCCAGCACGAGCGCGAGCCCGAGGGCGATCGGCAACTGGACAAGCAACGAACCGAGCGTGTAAACGCAGGTGTTCTTGAGCGCGATCCAGAAAAGCGGATCATGCATCAACGCGCGATAGTTCGCGATCCCGACAAACCGCGTCGCGCCCGGCCCGAACGTCGTCTGCATCGACAACACCACCGACTGCACAAGCGGATACAGCGTGAAGACCGCAAAGCACACCAGGAACGGCGCAAGAAACAGCCACGGCGCGGCACGAGATGAAAGGCCCGAAGCGCCTCCCCGATTCGCCCGAGTTGTTGTCGCAATCGCGCTCATGAGGCGCCACCTCCCGGCGACAAAAACACGTTGCGGCTAAGCTGCCCCTTCACCCGCTCCTGCGCCTCGCCGAGATAAATCTTCGCCCGCGCTTCGAGCGTCGGCATGTCATACTGCCCCGTCGCCCTCGCCTCTTCCGTGAGCTTCACGAGCGCATCCACCACGCGATACATGGCAAAAGTGTTGTACGGCGAACTGTTCCGGTTCGGAACTGCCGGGGCGAGGTTGATGTACAACCTTCCCACCGGCTGGCCGGAGAAGAACGCGTTCGGCTCATCAAATATCGGATCAGGCCAGTATTTCTTCACCGGCGTTACGATCCCGCCCTCGCGATAGAGATCGCGCATGAATTGATCCGAGATATACAGCTCTTTGCAGAACTCCCAGAGCTTGTCAAAGTCGCCGGAGTTTCTCACGGCGGTCTTGGGAATCCCAAGCATCGTCCCGCCCCACACGCTCGTCCGCCGCCCGCCTTTTTCCCACGCCGGCAGCGGCATCAGCTTCATCTTGCCGCCCAGGCTCGGCATCTCGTGCTTCCAGATGTCGCCCATCCAGTCGGGAAAGAACGACGAGACGACATAACCGTCTGATTTGAGCTTGTTTCCCGCCGCCGTGAAGTTCGGCGCATCCGCGGCAATCCTGTTCGGGCCAGCAAGCCACGTTGCGATCGTCGCGAGCACGTGCACGTTGATCGCGCTATCGAGCGTCGGAATCTCGTGCTCATCAAAGAAACCGCCGCCCGCCTGAAGCAGCAGCACTTCCAGATGATCCTGATTCGTCTCCCACATGTTCAGCAAAAACCGGTCGGGTTTGCCGTCGTGATCCGCGTCCGACATCAGCGGCTTCATCACTCGTGCAAAGTCGTCCCACGTTTCGATCTTCGAGACATCGATCCCTGCCGCCTCAACCAGATCCGCGCGATAACCCAGCATCACCGGATGCACATCGTGTGGGAGGCCAAAGACTCTTCCGCGCGTCGTCCACGGACTGAAGCTCGGCGCATTGATCGCCTCCATCAGCCCTTCTGATTTGAGTTTGTCCGTCAGGTCATAAAACCCGACGCTCTCGAGCGGTCCTCCAAACGTGCGCGACACGCCCCGCCGTTCAACTTCGAGTACATCCGCCGACGGCACATTTCCCAGGAACGCCGCCATCATCCGCCGTTCCATCGCCGGCAGACTCAGCAGCCGCAGATCAAAGGGCGTGCGCCCGGATTTGTTCCACGCCGCGATGCGGGGCTCGTACATCAAGTAGTGGGGGCGTGCAAACGTCCACATCGTCTTTTCGGCCGGCGTCAATCGCGCCGCGCCGGCCAGCAGCACCGCCGAACTGACAAGCGCAAGCGCCGTCACGATCGCGGCCCCCGGCGGGAGCCACTCGGGCAACATATCCGCAATTCTGTCCGGTTGCTCCTGCATGCAGGTCCAGGAAGTAGTGGGCAGACCCATAAAGCTCCGGGGCCGGCGCTCGCCGCGCCGGCCCCGGGAGTCGGAAAGGAAGAATGGAGTCTTGACCGATTCGCTCTTACGGGCAGATCAGCGCGTTGTAGGCGCCGACGAAGATCACGAAATCGGAATCGTCAACAAAGCCGTCGCCGTTGAGGTCAGCCGGGCAGCCGGCGGGCATCGTCGGGTCGGTGCAATCGAGCAGGTTGTACGCCGCGGCAAAGATCACGAAATCGGCGTCATCGACCAACTGGTCGTTGTTCAGGTCGCCGGGGCAAGCGGGACCACTGCTCGTCGAGATCACAGCGGATCCGTACGGGGCGATATCGGTGATCCACACACAGGGCCCAACGACCGTGAAGCCCCACTGCACGTGACGGGCGGGATCGGGATCGGTGTCGAGCGAGAAGCTAAACGCACCGGGAACCACGGGAATGATCGCCGAGTTATTCGAAGAATAGTCGGGAGCAAAGTCTTTAATGAAGATCGTGGCCACGTGAGACGCGGCGAGCGTATTCGAAATGACGGTGCCTGAGAAGGTAACCTTTACGCCGTTCATTGAGCCGTCGCTGACCTCGTAATAGCAGTTCGCGTCCATTTGCTTATTGCCCATCGCGCCCGGACCACCCGCCGGGAGGTACCAGAACGGATTCGGGTCGTTGACGCTGTTGGGTTTGAGAGATACGTTGTGGCTGCCATCGTCAAACGCCGCGACCAGATCGGGAACCCCCCACCCGCTACCGAACACGTATGCCCCGCCGTTCTCCGGCAGTTCAGTCACGTTCATAAATCCGAGCCAAGGCGTGGTCGAGTTGCCCGCGTGCACGGTCACGTCGGCCTGTACCGAAATCGCTGCACCGGCGAGAACACCCATAGCCAACATTTGAAGAGAACGAACTTTCATTGCTGAGCTCCTGTAAATCCAACTCTCGAAAATCTCTCGTGCACAAATCGTGCACTCGGTCCTTTCGCTCCATTCGCCCGCTCGACTCTCGATCGGGCACTCTCTCTCCGCGGAGCGAAACGCCGCGAAGAGCTCTCCAATACATTTGGGAAAACAATTCCCTCTTCCACCGCTTCCCATTCGCTTACTTCGAACAGGCTGTCATCGATCTCAAAACTCTCCCGTTGTAAGAAGCCCGGAACCTCTTGAAATCGCATCGATGCGGGACAAGTCGCGTCCACCGTGACGACGACTCTTTGTTCATTCACGGTGTCGTGGATTCCAGTTCCGGATCCTTCGGAGACCACATCAGCCGAAGGGTGCTCTTGGGCGGATCACCGGCAACTGCAGCTTCGAAGAGTTGCTCCGGTCGCCAATTATCCACGTGACCGTCGGCAAAGCCAAAGGGCGCGGAGCCCTTTATGGCGGCCGTATCCTTCAAACGCCTCGGATGGCGGTACCACGGGATGTAGCTCTTGATGTCGGCCGCCGACGCCGTCCCAACAAATTCTGGAATGTTTTTGTCATAAACGGAAAGCACGCCCGAAAGCGTTCCGGTACCGAAGCGGGTGGCAACCCGGTATTTCGCGTTGACGTACTGCGCGTTCTTGCCGATGTCGGCGGCTGTAAAGTACGTCTTGCTCGATTCGGCTTTGCCAGAATCTAAGTCCCCCCCATAGGGCGCCCATGCTTCCCCGATGAGGATCATCTTCGACGAGAAATTGACCGAAGCGTCAAATCCGATGCCCAGGAGCGCCTCATACTTGTTTTGAGCACGAGGATCCGTTCCACCTTTGTACATTGTCACCGGAACACCCGTAGCGTCAGTCACCGCGTTCACAGCACAGTTTGCCCAGTAATTCATGGCATACGAGCGCGCGGCGGAAGGGTGATTTGGGCAAGCCATCACGCCACCACCCACCGAGTTGTTGTCCTTCGAATTGGTCGCTTTATTGATGTTTGATCGATCGGTAATTGGCAAATACTTACCGATGCGAGTCTCATCGTGCCACCAGATGCCCGCGGTCGCCCCCGTTTCAACGTCCTTGACATTCAGCAGTCTCGGTGGAAACAACTGCTTGTAGTCATTTGCATACGCCATCAACGCTAACGAAATTTGCTTCTGATTGACCGAACACTTCAACCCGCGCGCCGATTCCCGCGCTTTTCCCAGCGCCGGCAGCAAAATGCCGATCAACAGCGCGATCACCGCGATCACAACGAGCAACTCGATCAGGGTAAAACCCTCATGCTTCCCGCTCCGACATGACTCCGACGTGCTTCGCATAACTTCCTTCTCCATCTCCAGATTCACGAGTGTGCTTGCTGGAGCTTCACGCGCGTGCCATCCGGCAGAACGCGCACGGGATCCGAAGACGGGCGGCCCGTCGTCTGGTTAATTTCGAGTCTCGTCGTCCGTACGAGACGCAAACTCTTGAGGTTCTCATCTCCCGGATTGATCACCCGGCGCGTCAGCCACCGGGCCGCCTCAAACCCGAGCATTTCCGCGTCCTGCACCACCGAGGTGCACGCCGGGAACGTGTGCTTGCGCACGTCGCTGTCGTCAAACCCCACGATTGAAATATCTTGTGGAACGCGCACACCAAGTTCCAGGCACCGACGCAGCGCGCCCACCGTCGCGAGCGGATCGGTGAAGAACACCGCCGTCGGAGGCGTGGGCATCGACATCAACTTGGTGATCAATCCCGCGCCGCCCTCGGTGCTCGCGACGATCTCGTTCTCGAGCGCCGGATCGAGCGCGATTCCGTTGTCCTTGAGCGCATCCTCATAGCCGTTGCGCCGATCAAGATGGTCGGTATCGCGCACGCTGTGCACGCCCAGCGCAATCCGCTGGTGACCGAGATCGATCAGGTGCTGAATGGCGCGCCGCGAATCCGCCCGCGACTCGCAGCACACAAAGTTGACGTTCGGATGATCCGGGAAGCGATCGGCAATGACGATGCAAGGCAAACCCGCCTCTGCGATCTCGACGCCCACCAGACGCGAATCTTCAAAAACCCGCAGAATCGTGCCGCCGATCGTCTTGCGCTCCAGCACCCTCGCGTAACCCTCGCCCGGAACCGCATCGCGCTGGAGCGCAACCATGCGCAGATCAAAGCGGTGCTCATTGAGCCCGCGCAAAATGCCCGCCTGCATCGCGGCATCGAATCCACCGTAATCGGCGCGAACCAGTTCACCCGCGTACGCAAGCGCGATCACATTCGTCTGCGTCGCGCGAGCGCTCATCACCTTCGGATAGCCCACGCTCTCCGCGGCCTCGATGACCTTCCGGCGCGTATTCGGATCAACGTTCGGGTGGTTGTTCAGCGCGCGAGAAACGGTCGCGACCGAAACTCCCGCTTGACTTGCGATTCGCCTGACTGACGGCATGAATCCTCCCGAGTGGGACGACATGTAACATCGTGAAACTGTTTCAAGTTACTTGAAACGAATCGCCCCGTCAACCCATTCATCCGTTTCAAACCAACTTTTTTTCACAACCGCTTCACTTTCGCCCATTCCGTAGGTCTTTTGGGGGCAGCCTCACCCCTTCCACGCAGCACGTTTCCTGAAACGCTCTCAAGCATTTTTGTTAAATAGCCGAACAAAACCCTTGCAGTACGATTTTTGTTTGGTATTATTCCTCTATGGCCTTTCAAGCCCGACTGCTCGACGCGCTCCTCGATCCCAACCTCTCTTTGCGGGGCGTCGCGCAGGTTCTCGATCTCCCGATCGATCAACTTTCGCTTGTGCTCTCGCGCCCCGACCTCGCAAATGAAATCGCTGCGCTCGATTCCCTCGCCGCGACCCGCACGCGCCTCGTCGCGACGTCCCTCCTTCCCGCCGCGGCACAGACCGCCCGGCGCATCGTCGATGAGTTCAACGAAGGCGACGCTGATTGCCCGCGCGAAACCGCGCTGCGCGCCACACGCATCCTCCTCCGCCTGTCCAACTTCGCGTCGGGCCCCATCGCACCGCGAAGTTCAATTCCGCGCGGCACGCGCTCGCACGAGCCACCAAGTCCACACGAGGCCACGCCGCTCCACGCCGATCTCGTGCCGCCCCCGTCGTTCGACGCAGACGTGATGTCATCCATCGACTCAGATCCGCCACCAGACGAGCGCGGCGGTCCGCTCCACAATCCGGCGGATGATCCAACCGCGACTCCATTCGACGTTGCGCCGGACGATCTCGGCGCTGATGATGCAGTCGCTCGCGCTACACGCCTGATTCGCAGCGGCGCCTTTACTGCCATCGATCTGGACGATGCATATCGCCTCGCCGCCGCAGAGAGTGCCAAGTGCGATCAGATGGAAGCCGACCTTCAGGCCGAACTCGACGCGTCTGCAACTCCGGCGACGAAGCACTTGCCGCCTTCGCAGCCGCATTCCGCGACAGCGTGCCCTTCCGCTCAAGGCAACCCGCCGACTCGCTCGCCCCCAACCCACTCGCCTGCGCGCCCCCTTAACCAAGTTCGCGCAGAGGCCATCCAGTCCACCGCCAACTGACCGTACGAGCCCAAGCGCAGCGCCGGGCCGTTGCGTACATCCTCGAAAAAAACACAGGACATCCCCCACGAATCATCGCGTGTTCCACAAAACCAAGTTCGCGCCAACGCCATCCAATCCACCGCCAACTGACCGTACGAGCCCAAGCGCAGCGCCGGTGCCGTTGCATCCATTCCCGCAAAAGCACAGATCGTCCCCGCGACCAGACATCCCCGCCAAACGACGTGCCGCTATGTGCGATCGCGACGCATTCGCCGCAAGACTCTCTTCGTCCGGCGCCGAGCACGCACGCGTCTTCCCCTTCCTCATCGCCGAACCCCCATGCTCAACGAAGAACGCCCGCTCGATCGCCTCCCCCGCCGCACTACTAACCTTCCCGCAGTCTGTCCCGGTAGCTCAGCTGGATAGAGCGGCGGTTTCCTAAACCGCAGGCCGGCAGTTCGAATCTGCCCCGGGACGTTTTCAAAAGGTCAAAAAAATCAAATCGCCAAAGTGCCAAATGCGGCACGGCGAACGCGCGAGTTGCCGCCGGTGATTTTCGTCACAGCTACGAGCACAGAAGCTGGTTGTAAGCCGTCACGAACAACGTGAAGTCGCTGTCTTCCACCACGCCGTCGTGATTCAAGTCGGCCGGGCAATTGGCGGGCATCGCCGGGTCGGCGCAGTCGAGAATGTTGTACGCCTTGACGAACATGCTGAAGTCGGTATCTTCAACGATGCCGTCGTGGTTGAGATCCGCGGGGCAACATCCAGAAATCGGCGCGGTCGATGCCGTCCACACCGGCGAAGGAATCGAGGCTAGTGCGTGATTGCCGAAGCCGGAGATGTCGAACGCGGTTGTGTCGCTGCCTTCGTTCATGTTCCAGCAACCGACAAGCCCTGAGCCGGGCGCGTTGATCGCGTTATTCATGTCAGAGACGATCTGTGCGCCCGTGCGGCCCACATTCCAAAGACGGACTTCATCGATCGTTCCATGAAAGAATTGCGTCGTGCTTCCCCCCGCGTCGAGACGCCCTATATGAAACGGAATGCTCGCTTGAAACACGCTGCCCGTTTGCGGAATGGTCCCGCGCTGCACGCCGTTGACGTAGATACGCAGATTCGCGCCGTCGTATGTCCCGGCAACATGCGTCCACGTGTTGAGCGGGGCGATCACACCGGAATTCACCGAGATGTAGTCGCCTCCGTTGTGCGAGAGATAGACGATCGGGACCGTGTTCAGAAGCGCGATGAAGCAGCCGCGGCTGGAAGCCGTGAGGTCGTTCCATTCGCCCGCGATGGCATTGAAAACCGGCGGAGTGCTCGTCGGATAGACCCACGCTTCGATGGTGAACGAGTTCCACGTGCTGTGAATCGAGGCGCTCGATGGAACGGCAAGATAGCGATTGGTGTCGAACTCAAGTGCGCTGCCGCATTGGGCGCGCGCGAAGGGGCAGAGCGCAAGGGAAGCAAGAAGGAGCGTCTGGATTGCGTGGCGCATGAAGTGTCCTTTGAGAACCTGCAGGCTCTCGCGGACAATGCGTCATCCATCCCGAATCGAATGGGACGAAATCGCAAAAAATCAGATTGCTCAATATGGGACGAGGGACCCGCTTTCGCGCCATCAACAAACACCCAAAATGGGGCTGGCTTACGGACAAAGCAGCGCGTTATAGGCGGCGACAAAGACAATGAAATCCGCGTCGTCAACAAAGTGGTCAGTATTCAAATCCGCCGGACAGCCGACGGTCATGCCTGGATCGGCGCAGTCGAGAATGTTGTATCCAACGACAAATGTCAGGAAGTCGGCGTCATCCACCTGGTTGTCGTGGTTGAAATCGCCGGGGCAAGGCAACGAGAACGTGTTGTTCACAATGCCCGCCTGCGCGCTGTTCGCGGTATAACCCGCCGGCAGTTGAAAGACCGGGCGATCGGTCGCAAGCGTGAGTGTGTGGCTGAAATCCGTATCGGCGACGGAACTGCTCGAGTTTGGGAAGTAAGAGGAAGCGCTGGCGTTGGCGGAGATACCGACCTCTAGCTTGAACGGTGTATTGGCGGGAACGGAGAACGTATCGCTCTTGACGACATCATCGCCGTCGAAGTTCAAGAGAAATCCCGTGTGGTCGTTCGTCAGCGCGCCGTTTGAGATGTAGTACGCGTGCCGCGCGCCACTCACGTTCGAGCCATCTTTATAGAAAAAGACGCTCAGGCTTGAGTTCGCGATGCCGTTGACGGTCGCACTAAGCGTCTGCGATCCGCTGAGATGGATGTTCACGGCAATCGAGACGTTTCCCGGCGGGCCGGAAATAACGACGTCGTCGAATGAAAACGATGCGTACGCGTCTGAGACCAGCGAGTCGTAGTAGTTGCCGCCCCCCGTGTAGTTCTTGATGAAGTTTGCGTACGACGAGACTTTGAGATAGGAGCGTCCCGCGCCGGAGATGACACGCATGTGCCGGCTCTCATCCGACTCTGGCGGGAATTTGTCAAAGGTCAGGCTTCCCTGCCCATCCGGATCTGTTCGGTCGAAAAACTGTTCCACTGGACGAATGCTGCCGCCGAGCGTCTCCACGATGGCGCCGGTGAAGCGAACTGTGTAGTCGGCGACGGCGACTTGCGCACCCAACGCCGTGACAACCCCGAGCGGAAGAAGACAAAGCGGTTTCATATTGATTCCCCTGGGCGGCGATCCGGCGGTCTCCGCATGTGTCACCATACTGCTTTGGACCGAAAAGCCCAAGTGAAAAATGCATCACCCGGCCCGCGTGCCGCTCAGCGGCTAGCGAAACTGTTCCAATTCGGCGGGCAGGACGCGGAGCCCGCGGCGCTGTGCTTTTCGGACGGCGTAGCGCAGGCTCTTGTGCATGCGTGTTCGCACGCTGTCGGTGATGTTCAAGCCGTGCTCTTCCATTGCCCGGATCGAGAACATCCAGGCGTGGTATTCCTCGAGGCAGCGCGGCTTGTATGCGCCAAGGCCGATGGCGTGATGACCGATCTCGTGCAGGAATATCGCCATCGACATCGGACCCTTGGGTTTGGGGCTCTCGAGCAGACGGACGACGCGGCCATCCTTATATGTGAGAGTCCAGGCGATGCCGCTCGAAGAAGTGCGCCACTTGCGGACGCGGACGTTGTACTTGGCGAGCATCTCAGCGACGACGGCGTCATACCGCGATTGGGCGCTTTCGGGGCGCTTTGGTTTCTTGCGTGAAGCGGATGGCGTGGAAGGTTTTGCGGGTGCTGGGCGCCTGCCGCGAACAGGTGGGATAGATGGCGCGACGGACTTTGGCGCAGCCGGACGCGCGAGTTCGACGACTCTGGTGACTGCGGGTTTGAGGAGATCCCAGAGTGTCAGCACGTTTGGCCAGATAAGAAAAGCAGTTGAACACGGAGGACCACAGAGGGCCACGGAGAGGAAAGGCCGAGAAAGGCAGGGAGCAGATCAGGCGTTGCGACCGACGAGAAGTTCATCTTTGAGTGGCTTGTGCCCTCGGGCGAAGTCGGGCCAAGGCATCGGACGTTTGTTGGCGGGTTGAACTTCGAGGAGTTGAAGCGACGAGTTCGCGCAGGCGACAATGCCCGTGCCGGGATCGATGAGTGCGCCGGCAGACGCTTGTTGGTTGGAGTGGTCGAGCGATTTCGCGCGATGGAGCTTGAGGGGGTGGCCACGAAACTGCACGGTGACGCCTGGCCAGGGATTCAGCCCGTGGATCCGGCGGCGGCACTCGTCGGCGGTTTGCGTGAAATCCACCCAGCCGTCGGCCTTTGCGAACTTGGGGGCGATGGTGACGAGCGATTCGTCTTGAACGACACCCTCGGGCCGATCGCGGAGCACGTTTTCAACCAGCGAGGGACCGTCGGCAGAGAGAACGTCATGCAGGTCGGCCGTTGTCCAGGATGGATCGAGCGGATGCGATGACGTCGCGAGCACAAGCCCCGCATCCATCTTGTCGGCCAGCGTGATCACGCTGTTTCCGACATATGGATCACCAGCCAATATCGCGGCATTGATCGGCGCGGCGCCGCGCCACCGGGGAAGGATCGACCCGTGCAGATTGATCGCATAGATGCCGTCGAGCAGCGAGCGGCCGAGCTTCTGGCCGAACGCGATGACGACGAACGCGTCGGCGTTGAGTGCGCGGATCGAATCGCGCACTTCTGCGAGGTTGATCTTTTCGGGCTTGAGAAGCGGGATGTGCGGAAAGCTCGACTGGATTTCCGCGGCGATCGGAGTGGGGGTCAGCGAACTGCCGCGGCCGGCGGGACGATCGGGCTGCGTGACGACGAGTGCGATGTCGTGATGCGCGATGAGTGCGCGCAGAGTCGGAAGACCGAAGGCGCCGCTGCCGAGAAAGACGAGTTTGAGTCGTTGTGAGGTCAAAGAAAGGCATTCACCACAGAGACACGGAGGCACAGAGAGCTATTTCTTTTTCTTCGCCGGAAGTTCCGCTTCGCGTTCGAGTTCGCGCACGGCTGTTCGGTTCTTCATCCGCGCGAGTTGTGTCATCTTGTCGAGGATGAGGATGCCCTGCAGGTGATCGAACTCGTGCTGGAGGCAGCGGGCGAGGAGACCACTCGCGCGGATCTTGAACTTCTTGCCGTCGAGGTCCAAGGCCTCCATGACAACGATGGGAGGGCGAAGGACATCTCCCCGAATGTCGGGAAGGCTGAGGCAGCCTTCCTCGTACGGTTCGGGCGGCTCTTCGAAGGCGACGATCTTGGGGTTGATAAATACCATCGCGTCGGTGGTGGCGCTCGGGGGATCCGTGTCGGGGGAGTTCTTGTCGCCGGTGGGCACATCGACAACAAAGAGCGAAATCGCGAGCCCGACCTGGGGTGCCGCGAGACCGATCCCCTCGGCGTCGTACATCAGGTCGATCATTTTTTCCGCGATGGCACGGGTTTCATCCGTGATTTGCTTGATGGGTTTCGCGGGCGTGCGGAGAGCACGTTCCGGATAGTGCAAGATGACGAGATTCTCGGCGTTGACCGGCATTGCTCGATGGTACGGAGCGCGCGGGGAGCCGGGTGCGGGCGGAGGAGACATCTGGTTGGCCGGCCACAAGTCCATTCTGATTCCGAGCGTGCGCGCGGCCGCCAAGTCGGCAGCCCGGGCTGATCGATCGGGGGCGCTGGAAACAGATTGCGGGGTCTTTGCGAACTACTATCAGGCTGTTGTCCGGCGCGGCATTTGGTCGGGCGAACTGCGAGAGGAATGAACTGAAGTCATGATCTCAGGACTCTTCGGAAAAAAGCCGGCCGGCGAGGCCGGTGGGGACAACGGCGGCGGGCCGAACTTTCAGCCGGACAAGGCGGAGAAGTTCTTTGCGCACGCGCGAGTCGCTCAGGAGTCTGAAAAGTACGAATACGCCATGGGACTCTGGCTGCGCGGCCTGCAGCAGGATCCGCGGATGGTCACGGGTGTTGAGGGATACGTCCAGTCGGCGAGCCACTTCCTCCAGTCGCCCGAGGGCAAGAAACGCGTCAGCAAGGAAACCCGCAACGCCGTCAGCGGCGGCGGCGACCTGAACAAATTCCTGAATGCGTTCTATGAGTGGTCCATGCTCATCGACGACAAGTCGTCTGCGGCGGGTTGGGCCGTGAAGGCTTCGGAAGCTGTTGTAAAGGTTGGCGCAGGCGATGTGGTGAAGTGGGTGATCGAGGCGGCTTATGGAGCGGCGAAGCGCGACCCGAAGCCCCGTAAAGACAACTTCGTGCGGCTGATGAAAGTTGCGGACGCGGCGGGAATCGCCGACATCGCCGTCAACAGCGGCGAAGATGCGCGTCGGCTTGATCCCGCCGACGGCGCTCTCGCAAACGAAGTCAAAATGCTCTCGGCCAAGGCCACGATGGTCAAGGGCGGATACGACAAGACCGGGCAGGACGGCGGGTTCCGCCAGAACATCCGCGATTCGAGCAAGCAGCAGGCGCTCGACGAGGCGGGTCGCATCGGCAAGACCGATGACATGAAGGATCGTGTACTCGCCAATGTTGAGGCCGAATTTAACCTGAGGCCGGAAGATCTTCCGACGCTGGGTCGCCTGGTGATCGCGCTCAAAGAGCGAGGCAAATCGGCCGACGAAGAGCGCGCGCACGAACTCCTGACTGCGGCGTACGACCGGACGAAGATTTACAAACTCAAGCAGGAGGCGGGCGAGATCCGCATCAAGCAGGCGCGCCGGCGCGTGCGCGAGGCGCTGCGAATGCTGGAAACCGCTCCCGACGATCCGATCGCAAAGAGCGTCCACGAGACCGAACGGACCGCGATGCTTGAACTCGAGGTTGCGGAACTGCGCCAGAACGTCGAGAACTATCCGACGGATTTGAAGTGGCGGTACGAACTCGGTCGGCGCTACTTCGAACTCGGGAACTACGAGGGCGCGATCGGCCAATTCCAGGAAGCGCAGAGCGATCCGCGCGTCCGGGGCAAGGTGCAGCACATGCTCGGCCTCTCGTTCCTGAAGTGCGATCTCGCGGAAGAATCAATCGAGACATTCCGGCGGGCGCTCGAAGCGGCGGACATGACGCCCGAAGAGCTGCGCGACATCAGGTACGACTTGTGCTGCGCACTCCAGGTGGTCGGCGAAACTCGCCGCGACCTTGGTGCGGCTGAAGAGGCCGAGAAGATCGCCAGCCAGATTCTGATCCAGGCGATCGGCTACAAGGACATCAAGGCACGGCGCGACGCGCTGAAGAAGCTGGTGGCCGAACTCCGAGCAAAGTAAGGATTGCCCCATGGCGAGCGGCGCGGCGCACTCCTCTCCCGGCTCGGATGTTGTCGCGATCATTCCCGCACGTTTGGGCTCGACCCGATTCCCCGGCAAGGTCTTGGCGAACAAGACAGGCAAGCCGTTGATTCAGCATGTCTGCGAGGCCGCGAAACGCTCGAGGCTGCTTTTGCGCGTTGTTGTCGCAACAGATGACGAGACGGTGATGGCGGCCGTCAAGTCGTTCGGCGGCGATGCCGTCATGACTCGGACCGATCACCCCAACGGAACAAGCCGGCTTGCGGAGGCGGCGCAGAAGCTCGGGCTCTCTCCCGATGCCATTGTGGTCAATGTTCAGGGTGACGAACCGGAGATCGAGCCGGAAGTGATCGATGCCGCGGTTCGGGCCCTGGGAGAGGCTCCAGTCGCGACGGTTGCGTCGCCCATGAACGAAACCGATGCGGCAAATCCGAACATTGTGAAGGTGGTGGTGAGGCTGGATGGAACGGCCCTGTACTTCAGCCGGGCCCGGGTGCCCCATGTGCGCGACGCGGCGAACGCGTCATCGGGCAGGCCTCTCCGGCACGTCGGGTTATATGTATACCGGCGTTCGTTCCTTGATCGTTATCTGACGCTCGCGCAGACGCCGCTCGAGCGGTCGGAATCGCTGGAGCAGCTTCGGATTCTGGAGCATGGCTACACGATCGCGGTCGCGACGCTGGCGAATGAGGTCGGATACGCCGGAATCGACACGCCAGAGCAGTACGAGGCATTTGTGAAGAGAGCGGGCGCCGGTAGGGTCAAAGACTGAGGCCGAAAAGTCACGCCGAAAGCGTCCCGGAGACGTGCGCAGCCGCGCGCCGGCGTGATATGCTGGGACATGCCCCCCCAACTATTCGATGCGACCCGCCAGGAGTATGAGGCCGGCCCCGGTGTCGGTACGCATTTCGATACCGATGCGTGGGACGAATCGGATTTCCAACCCATGAACGAGTCCAAAGGCGGTTCCCGCGGCGGGAACGGCGCGACAGGAAACAGCTCTTCCGGCGCAACCCCGATCGAATCTGGAATCTCTCTCGCGAGCCTTGGCGACCAGTCAGCGGAGAGCGAGTTCTACTCGCCCCTGCCTCCTGGATATGTGAAAGGCCGTCACAAGTACGTCGTGGTTTTTGGCACGGTGATGAGCGGGCTTGGCAAGGGCATCTTCGCGAGCAGCCTGGCGAAGATGTTGAAGGACAAGGGCCTTTCGGTCGCCCCCATCAAGATGGAGGGTTACCTCAACATCGATTCGGGCACGCTGAACCCGTACCGGCACGGCGAAGTTTTTGTGCTGGATGACGGCACCGAGTGCGACATGGATCTCGGTACGTACGAGCGATTGCTCGATCAGAATCTGTCGCGTCGGAACTTCACGACGAGCGGACAGATCTTCAGCGAGATTCTCGAGCGCGAGCGGATGGGCGTCTATCTCGGGCGCGATGTGCAGATGATCCCGCATGTCACGGGAGAAGTGAAGCGCAAGCTCCGCGAGCTCGCGCTGCACGGCGACGGCCACCGGCCCGCGGACGTCGTCTTCATCGAAGTCGGCGGAACGGTGGGCGACTATGAGAACGCGTTCTACATCGAGGCGATGCGCGAGCTGGCCTTTGAAGAAGGTCCTGGTTCAACGTGCTTTGTCGCGCTGACGTACGTGATCGAGCCCCCTGCGCTCGGCGAACAAAAGAGCAAGGCGGCGCAGCTGGGCATCAAACGCCTGATGGAAGCGGGCATTCAGCCTCACGTGATCGCGTGCCGCGCAAGCAAGCCGGCGACCGAAAAGGTGATGCAGAAGATCGCGATGTTCAGCAATGTGCCGCTGCGTCGGATGTTCTCGATGCACGATCGCGAGAGCATCTACACGATTCCGGAAGACATGCGTCAGGAAGGGCTCGATCGCGAGATCATGTCGATCCTGGGCCTGCACGAGCGGGTCGATTTCTCGTCGGAAGACAAGGCCCGCGAAAAGTGGATGGGATTCGCCAGGAAATTGATCGCGCCCAAGCGCCATCAGGTCACGATCGGTGTGGCCGGCAAGTATGCGGAGATCCGCGACGCGTACGCGTCGATCGACAAGGCGGTCGAGCACTGCTCCGCGGCACTTTCGACGGACGTCGAACTGCGCTGGATCGAGACGACCGACGTGAGCGAGTCGAATGTTGCAGGCAGGCTCGCGGGTCTGAACGGCGTGATCGTGCCGGGCGGGTTTGGTTCGCGCGGCATCGAGGGCAAGATCGCCTGCGTGAAGCACTGCCGCGAAAACGGGCTGCCGTATTTGGGGCTTTGCCTCGGATTCCAGATGGCGGTCATCGAATTCGCGAGGAATGTGCTCGGGCTGCGCGACGCGAACAGCACCGAGTTCAAGCCGGGATGCGCGAATCCCGTGATCAGCGAACTGCCGGAACAGAAACGCATTGAGGGCCTTGGCGGCACGATGCGACTGGGCGGGCAGGAAGTCGCACTGAGCCAGGGGTCGCTCGCGAGTTTCCTTTATGGAAAACAGACTTCGGTGCGGGAGCGCTTCCGGCATCGATATGAAGTGGATCCCGCATACATCGAGCGCTTTGAAGAAGCAGGTCTCATATTCAGCGGGCGACATCCGACGCGCCCGATCATGCAGATTCTGGAATTGCACCAGAGCATGAGCGAAGTGGCTCAGCCTGCGGCGAAGATTCGCAAGAGCGCGGGAACTATGAGCGAAGGTGCGCTTTCACTCAGCGGTACGCACCCCTTCTTTATTGGTGCGCAGTTCCATCCAGAATTGACGAGCCGTCCGCTCAAGCCGCAGCCCATGTTCATGGGGCTGGTCGCAGCCGCCGTGCTTCAGGCGATCGGACGCGAAGCGGCGCAGGCCGATCCGGATGTAGGCAGATGGCTGCGGACTCCCTCGCCGGCGACTCGGCATCAGACGCAGACGGTTTGAATTTCGCCTCCGAGTTGCCGGATGTCCGGCGGCCTGTCGCGAGCGACGAGGACTTACTTGTGCGCAGACGCCGTGTCGATCGCCTTGAGCGTTCGGCCGGAATCGAGCAGAATGAGCGCGGAGAAGCGATCGACGCGGCCGAGCGCGACGACACTGTTGCGCAAAAGCGTTTCCGCGTAGAGCCGATGTTCGACCGAACCGGTCTCGAACGCGCGCTGCAGGAAAACGTGGACGGCCCAAGGGTGGATGGTGGCGTTGTCGGGTCGAATATTGTGCACGATCCAGTCGGAGGCGGCGTCCACTCGCGTGCGAGCGCCGGGGCCCGCGTGGCTGAGAGCATGCAGCGCGGCGAGTTCCGTCTCGGTCGCGACTTCGGTTGGGAGCGATTTGAACTCTGGAGTCAGCGGCGCGCTGGTGGTGGAGAGGGCTTGAAGCATCGCCTGTGGCTGGCCCCGCACCAGGGAGTTCCACAATTTGAGATCGGTGGATTGAGCCGAACCGATCATCGGGGGCGGCGCGTGCATCAGCCACGCAAGGAGCAGCGGATCGACCGCGCGTTTGTGTCCCGATTCATCCGAAAACTCCGGAAGCTTCTCGGGGGGCTTTCCGCCTGCATGGAGCAGGAAAGACCATGGCGTACCAGCCAATGCAAGCTGGGCTTCGCCAAGCAGGCGCTCTCCCCACCCGGGCAAGCTGTTTAGCCCGGTCGTCACCACACTGGTGTAACACAATTCGGTCGTTCCAGCAAATCAGGCAAGCCGGTACCAACGGCATAAACGTTTCAATCCCGCCGATTGGAGGAGAAACCCCATCTGCAGGATTGTGCAAACGCCCGTGGTTTCAGAGCTTTGAGGCATGCCGGCACTTGCAACACGCAGCGCGTTGGGAAACGAATCGGGCCACTCCCCCGAGGCCTTTTGCCAGGAAAAATACGTCGCCACGCGACCTGCGGGTCACCGCTTCGCGGCGGACGTCGAGGTCTCGGAGATCGATGAGCGGATGCGGCCCGGCCCTTCGTGGGTCGCTCGCTCGCTCGAACTGAGCAAATCGCACCTCGTGATGGAGTCAAGGCGGATGTGCTATCCCGGCCGTGTGCTGGCGCTCGCGGTGCACCTGATCGACGATCGGCCGGTGCCGCTACTTGGCCGGGTTGTGAGCTGCAACTACAGCGACGACGGGCTTTACCGAGTCGATCTTGACCTACTCAAGATTCCAGAGAACCACAGCGTCTACGCGTGGGCGATCGCGCGGTCTGGGCCGGTGCACAAGCGGTCGTAGTCGTTTCGGCGGATCGACTCGACGCCCGGACTTGACGAATCATCGCCGGCGCGCCACGCTTGATCTGCGTGGAAACACTGAATGACATCGCGGCGCTGGAGCGGTTTCGCCCGAAGGCGGGCGAAATCGTGCTGATTCCGACGATGGGCGCGCTCCACGCAGGACACGCGTCGTTGATCCGGCACGGGACCGACCTCGCGAAGAAGCGGGGCGGCACATGCATCGTTTGGATCTTTGTGAATCCGACACAGTTCAACGATCCCGCCGATTACGCGCGGTATCCCAAGACAATCGAGGCGGATTTGGAAGTCTGCAACGCGGCGGGCGCGGGCGGCGTGTTTGTTCCATCGAAGGATGAGATCTATCCGCCCGGGCGTGCAGTACGCGTGCCCCAACTGCCGCGGGTCGCGACCGAGCCCAAACTTGAGGACGCGAAGAGGCCGGGCCACTTTGCGGGCGTGTGCCAGGTGGTGCTGCGGTTCTTTGAACTTGTAAAGCCCAAAGTGGCGGTGTTTGGAGAGAAGGACTGGCAGCAGTTGCAAGTGGTGCGGGCGATGACGAAGCACGAAATGCCGAGTGTGGAGGTCGCGCCGATGCCGACCGTGCGCGATGCGGACGGGCTTGCGATGAGCAGTCGGAATCGATTTTTGACACCGGGAGATAGGGTGCAGGCGCTGGCAATTTCGCGGGCACTGACTGCGGCGGGAACGGCCGCGACTTCGGCGACAGCGGAAAAAGTAATGCTGGAAGTCCTTTCGGAAGCGGGGATTCGACCGGAGTACGCGGTGGTTCGCGGGGCGGAAACGCTGCAGGAATCTGCGAGTGGAATTCAGCGCGCCTTGATCGCGGCGAAGGTGGGGAATGTGCGACTGATTGACAATCAAGCGTGGCCGAAAGAAGGGTGAGTTGGCAGGCTGAACGCTTGCACACGGAATTAGCCCACCCCCAACCCCCTCCCTCAGGGAGGGGGCTTCTGAGGGGCGTAGGCTTGGCTCCCGGCGGTTCGCTGGCACAGGAGTCAACAGCTTTGCAACGCACGCCTCTTCATTCGTTCCATGCCGACAAGAAAGCCAAGACGGTGGACTTTGCGGGTTGGGAAATGCCCATGTTCTACACGGGCATTCTTGAAGAGCACCACCAGGTGCGCAAGAGCGGCGGGTTGTTTGACGTCTCGCACATGGGGCGCGTGAAGATCACGGGGCGGCATGCGCGGAAGTTCCTTGAGCGGCTTTGCAGCCGCAAGATCTACGACATGGTGCCCGGACAGTGCCGCTATTCGCTGGTGTGCAACGACCAGGGGGGCGTGAAGGACGACATCATCGTCTACCGCTTTGACGAGGACGAATTCCTGCTCGTCGTGAACGCGGCGAATCGCGAGAAGTTGCTGCCGCACTTCGAGAAGGTGAAGGGCGACCTGCAGGTGAAGATCGATGATCAGACGCTGAGCACAGCGATGGTCGCGATGCAGGGTCCGAAGGTAATGGACATGATCTCGAAGTTCTCGAGCGAGATCCCGACGTTGAAGCGATACCGCTTCACGACGAAAAACCTGATGATCATGAAGGTGATCGTCAGCCGCACGGGATATACGGGTGAAGACGGCGTCGAGGCAATCTTGCCGGCAACGTTTGTCGGGTTGGCGATGAAGTTGATTCTGAAAGATGTGGACATGACCTCGCCGGACGCGATCGTAAAGCCGGCGGGGCTGGGCTGCCGCGACACGCTGCGGATCGAGGCGGGGATGCCCTTGTACGGGCACGAACTCGGCGAAGAGATCAACGCGCTGCAGTGCGGCGTGGACTTTGCGATTTCGCTCGACAAGCACGAAGGCGATCGGGGCGAGCGGTTTGTCGGGCAGGATGCGCTCGAGGTAGCGGTCAAGACCGGCATCAAGCAGCGTCTGGTGGGTATCGCGATGGAAGGTAAGCGCTCGGCGCGGCAGGGCATGAAGATCATGTCTGGCGGCAAGGAAGTCGGTACGGTCACGAGCGGGTGCCTGAGCCCGACTCTCGGATATCCGATCGCGATGGGATTTGCAGATATCGGTGCGACTGAACTCGGGACGGCTGTCACTGTCGATTGCGGGCGCGGAGAAGAAGGCGCGTTCCAAGGCAAGGTCGTGAAGATGCCGTTTTATTCGCCGACGAAGAAGGCGTGACGCCGCCGCTGCGAATTTGGGCGGAAGCAGTGCGTAGAGAAAGAAGGCATCGGGGCACAAGGCATCCCGGCATCGAGTCGGCATGAAGTGAAAAGTTGCGGATGCTGCGAGGCCAAGTCGCGATGAGGCGGATATTATTTGAGGCTCGGACGGACGGCCGTCTTTGAGCGACAACTTGCGGTTGTGGCGGAATTGGCAGACGCGCTAGATTCAGGTTCTAGTGGGGTCACACCCGTGGAGGTTCGACTCCTCTCAGCCGCACTTGCATGATGAGGCCTGGCGTAATTGCCGGGCCTCTCTGCTTTTTGGGAAGAGAAAGCGAAGGCCTACCGCCCGGAAGGGCGGTGCCACGAGGTACCATCGACCCCATGGCGCTTTTGATGATTGGAATCGACGAGGCGGGGTTCGGGCCGATGCTCGGGCCGCTGTGCGTTGGGATGAGCGCGTTTTTGATTGAAGATTGGAAAGAGGGGGATCAGAAGCCGTGCTTGTGGAAGGCGCTTTCGAGCGGCGTCTGCCGCGAAGCGCGGGACAAGCGGGGGCGGATCGCATTTGCGGATTCCAAGGAACTGAAACTTCCGAACGACGTGGCGGAAACCAATGCGCGTCGGCATCCGTTGATGCACCTGGAACGCGGCGTGCTTGCGGCGGCGGGAAATCTTGAGAGCGATTCCGTGCCGCTGTCGGATCGGGAACTGCATGAGATTCTGGGCGCGGTGCTCGAAGGGCATCCGTGGTATGAGGGGGACCCGATCGCGCTTCCGGTTTCGACCAACGCTCCGGTCATGGGGATTGCGGCGAATTTACTTGCGGACGCGTTCGAGCGCGGGAAGGTGAAACTGGCCTCGATGCGCTGCCGCGTGATGAACGAGCGGGAGTTCAACGGGATTCTGCACGAGGCGGGAAACAAGGGCGAGGTTTGTATTGCGGCACTTGCAGATCACTTGCGATTTGTGATTGGGGTGATCGAGCAGTACCCGGACGCGGCGGTGCGGATTGCGTGTGACAAGCTTGGTGGAAGAGACAATTACGCGCTGGTGCTCGAGAGATTGCTGCCGGAGTGGGAGTGCGCGATTTTGGAGCAGAGCGCGGAGAAATCGAATTACGAGCTGAGGAGGAAGGGGACTACCAAGGCAGAAGGCGAACCCACCCCCAACTCCCTCCCACGGGGAGGGGGCTTTCGGATTTCGTTTCAGCCGGAGGCGGAGAAGGAGCATCTGCCGGTGGCGCTTGCTTCGATGATTGCGAAGTACGTGCGCGAGCTTGCGATGCAGCGGTTCAATCGGTATTGGTCGGTGCGGATGCCGGAATTGAAGCCGACGGCGGGGTACACGCTCGACGCGCGGCGGTGGCTGGCGGATGCGTCGCGGATTTTGACGCGAGAGGAAAAGGCGGCGCTGGTCCGGAAGGCGTAGTAGAGAGAGGCGATTCGGGGCGGTTTTCAAACGACATGGCAGCAAGCACGGAACAACTCGATCGGCAGATGCTGGATCTCGCGGCAAGGCTGGCTTGCCGCGCGGATGGGTATGTCGGCGAGAATCCGCTGGTGGGTGCGGTGGTGGTGCGTGATGGGCGCGTGATCGGGATGGGGCATCACCGGAAGTTTGGCGAGATCCATGCGGAGCGGGCGGCGATTGAGGACTGCAGACGCCGAGGTGAGAATCCACGCGGCGCGTCGATGTTCGTGACGCTGGAGCCCTGTTCGCATATGGGAAAACAGCCCCCGTGTGCGGGGTTGTTGATCCGCGAGGGTGTTGCGGAAGTGGTGTGCGCGCGGAAAGATCCGAATCCCACGGCCGCGGGCGGCGCCGAGAAATTGCGTGCGGCAGGCGTGTCTGTGCGATTTACAAGCGTGAGCGCGTCGGCGGTGTCGGTTTCGGACGCGTTTGTGAAACGCGTCACAACCGGGCTGCCATGGGTTATTGCAAAGTGGGCGCAGACTATTGATGGGCGGATTGCCACTCGCAGCGGCGAATCAAAGTGGATCAGCAGCAATCGGTCGCGGCGGCGCGTGCATCAGATCCGGGCGCGGGTGGATGCGGTGTTGACGGGGATGGGAACGGTGCTTGCCGATAATCCGCTGTTGACGGCGCGGGATGTTCGGAAGGTGCGGAGTATGGCGATTCGCGTGGTGGCGGATAGCGATCTTGATATTCCCGAGACGTCTGAACTGGTAAGAACCGCGAAGCAAGTTCCCACTGTGGTGGTTTGCGAGCGAGAGTTGGCGACGACAGAGATTGCGAAAGCGAAGCGAGAGCGATTGCTCGCGGCGGGCGTGCGAATTGTCGGTGTGGGCGTCGGCGCGAAGGGGACGGGTGTTGATCTTCGCGAGTTGCTTCAAGTGCTCGCCTCAGAGTTCAAAGTTTCGAGCGTGCTGGTCGAGGCGGGGCCGGGGTTGCTCGGGTCGATGATTGACGGCGATTTTCTGGATGAGCTTCGCGTGTATGTCGCGCCGCTGATGCTGGGGGATGAGATGGCGAGATCAGCGGCGGCGGGGCGGATTGCGCCTTCGTTAACGGCGGCGCACCGGTATGAGTTGATGCATGTGAAGCGGATTGATAATGACCTTGAGGTGATTTATCGGCGAAGGGCGCGAGGGTAAAGACCTTGAGAAAACGCGGAGTGCGGGGAGGGGGCAGAGTTTCGCGGAGAAGAGATGAGGTGGTGCGCGCGGCGTTTCGAGACACGGGAAGTTTGGAAGCGGTCAGTAGCAATCAGCCCACCCCCAACCCCCTCCCTCGGGGAGGGGGCTCCTGCATAATGGAATTGTCGGCGGCTTGACTAGGAGCGGTTCGGCAACGTGCGCAGCGAGGGCTGGCTGGTCATCACGAGAAGCTCGCTTTCGGCGGGGACTCGGAATTTGGTGTTCGGGACGGCGGCGTCGTGTTTGACTGCCGCGAAGCAGATGGCGGTTGCCGCGTTCATGGGGCTGAGGGTCGAACTCGTGATGACTCCGAGGGATTCGGAGGCGCTCGCGTCGAGTGGCAATACCTGTGCGCCGGAAACCGGCTGGGGCATTCCCGCGAGGTATGGGTCGTCGAGATCGGTGGGGTCGGCCGGAGGTCTTGGCGCCATCGGGTCGGCGAGGAGTGCGACGAGCTGGCGCTTGGAATGGCCACGCGAGTGCATTCGCGCGACGACTTCCTGACCGAGATAGCAGCCTTTGGTGAAACTCACTCGATCGTTCACGACGCCGGTTTCGGCGGGAAGTGAGCTTGGGCCGAAGTCGATGTAGTAGAGAGGCGTGCCCCCTTCGATGCGGGCGATGTTGAAGGCGTGCCAGCCGCCGGGGCGGAGGCGGACTTCGGCGGAGAGTTCGGTGGAGTGGACGCGCTCGTGGACGTGTTCGTGCGGGAAGCCGCGCTCGAGGAGGAGCTCATAGAGGGCGCGGGCGTGCTCGGTTGGTACGAAGAGATCGAGGCCGAGTTCGCCGGTTTGATCGCGGCGATCGATGATGACTTCGGCATCGGCGACGCGGACGATGGTTGCTTGATTCGCGGCGAGTGATGTGATCGCGGGACCGCTGACAGGCGTCGAGATGGCGTCGATCAGTTTGATTGCGGTGGGGCCGTGGAGCGCGAGGCGGTGTGTTGTTGCGGAGAGATCGCGGATCGCGGCATCTTCGGTGATGATGAAAGCGTTGAGGCCGTCGAGCGCGCGTTTGGATGCGTGGGCGTCGCATTCGAGTAGGACTCGATCTGCGAGGACGATGATGCGAAGGTCGGCGTCGATGCGCCCTTTGCGATTCAGCCAGAAGCTCGAGACGCTTTGGTAGGGATCAAGCCACTTTTTCGCGGGCTTGAGCTCCTGCGTCACCATGCGGTTGAGGAACTCGAGCCGATCGGCTCCGGTGACTTCGAGAAGGGCTCGCTGAGGCAGATCCAGTAGCAGGCAGCCCTTTCGGATCGAGGCGTATTCGAGTTCGAGTTCGCCGTAGGTGCCGACGATGTTGATGGGTGCGGAGGGTTCTGGCGAGCTCTTGGAGTCTGCCGCGGCGGGCGTTTCGTCGGGTCCGTACGGCAGCATCATCGCGCCGGCTTGATCGTGGAGGGGTTGGATTGGGCTTAGTCGGGCCATGGATGGGCGCGTCCCGCGGGGTACTTGAACTGGTGCGAGCGGCAAAATCGCAACGCACAGAAGGAATCACGGTATTCTTGCGGTCTCCCGCGTGCGGAAGCGCGCCGGGAACTTGTTTCGTCGGATTGGTTTGTGCCGCGGGTTCGCGGGCCAAAAATTGGATGTGCCGATCGCCAACGCGATTCAACAAAAGGGAAAGAGATGAACGTCGATCTTCTGAAACGTCTGTGCGAAACTCCGGGTGTGCCAGGGCGCGAGGAGCGCGTGCGCAAGTTGATCGAAAAGGAGATTGATGGGCTGTTTGATGAGGTGCGGACGGATGCGATGGGGTCGCTGATCTGCACTCGGCATCCGCGCGGGAAGGCCGCGGGCGGGAAAAAAAAGAGCGCTCAGTCGCGGCCGACGCGCGTGATGCAGCTTTGTCATATGGACGAGATCGGGTTTTACGTCACCTACATCGACGACAAGGGTTTTATTTGGCTGAACAACGCGGGAGGCTTTGATACACGCAACTTGTTCTCCCGGCGCGTGCTGGTCTGCACCGACGACGGCGACATCAAGGGCGTGATGAATCCTGGAGGACGCCCGGTGCATATCGCGAGCGCGAAGGACCGTGAGAAGGTTCCGGAAGTGAAAGAGTTCTTTGTCGACATCGGGTTGGCCGGCGACAAGGTCAAGAAGCAGGTAAAGGTCGGCGACTATGTCGTCATGGATGAGCCGCTGATCGAGGTGGGCGACAAGCTCGTCAGCAAGGCGATGGACAATCGCGTCGCGTGCTGGCTGGGCATCGAGAGCGTGCGTCAGCTTGCGAAGAACAAAGACGGCCACGCGTGTGAAGTCGTTGTTGCGTTTACGGTGCAGGAGGAAGTCGGCTTGCGCGGAGCGAAGACCGCGAGCCATGCGGTGGAACCCGACATTGGTTTGGGCATCGATGTGACGCTGAGCTGCGATACGCCGGGCGTGCCGCCGGAAGAAGCGGTGACGAGGCAGGGTCAGGGATTCGGACTGCACATCAAGGACAGTTCGTTTATCTCGGATTACAAGCTCACGACCGAAATCGAGAAACTGGCGCAGAAGCACAAGATCGCGTGCCAGCGGACAATTCTTGCCGCGGGCGGGCAGGATGGGGCGGCGGCGCAGCAGGCTGCGGCGGGTGCTCGCGCGGTCGGAATCACGGTGGGCACGCGGTACATTCACACGGTGACGGAGATGATCGACCGCAAGGATCTCGCGGCGGCGCGGGATATTTTGGCGGTGTATATGGCGGCGTGTGAGTGAGCCACGCGTCTTCGGATGGTTGTTATGTCATGAAACTGCGAGGATCCGCTCCGAACAGATTGATGCGAGGAATGGAGGACGATGCTTCTTGCTTGGCTGATGAACTTTGCGTACTCGCTTGCCGCGGGAATTGCGTTCTGGTTTGGAGAGCCAGCGCCCTCGCGTCGGTATATTGCCGATTTCAACGCGGAAGTGCTGGCTTTGCCTGAAACAGCAACGGCGTGGCGGATCGTGCGGCAAGCCGCGCTCAGGCCGGTGCCGCTGATTGAGGGCGCAAAGTACCCGGACATGGGGATTCAGGCGACGGTGCCGGAGGATCCGCTCTGGTCCGCGATGGCGAAGGCGGTAGAAAAGGAAGCGGAAGGGATCGAGTTGGCGCTACGTGCGGCGGAGCGTTCTCGAATGGGAATGCCGCTGATAGTGTTCGGCGAGACTGCGACGTCCGAAGAAAATTGGGCGATGCTGGATCGGGTGGATCCCCGGGCGAATCCGAGTCCGATTGAAGTGAATTTGCCTTATTTGGGGCAGATTCGAAAGTGGGCTCGCGAACTTGCTGCAGACTGCCGGATCGCGGCGGAAGCGGGGGACGCGAAACGCGTCATCCGCGATTTGAACACGATGCTGAAGCTGTCAGGGTTGCTACGCGAACCTCCGATGTTGATCAATCAACTCGTTGACTACGCCGTGAGTTCGGTGGTGACGAGAGAAGTGGGAATAGTGCTGGCGTCGTATCCCGGGCTGCTCGATGACGGTCAGCTGGGGGTGTTGGCAGAAGAGTTGAAGCGAACACAGAAGCGATTGAGGGCGATCGATCTTGAGTGGGACTGGGCGTTTCTTCTGGATTGGATCGGGCGCGTCTATAGCGACGATGGTCGGGGAAACGGAGTCGTGACTTACAGCGGCCTGAATGAGCAGGCAAAGCGAGAAGAAATATCGACCAAACAGCGGGTTCTCGGGCTCGTGCTGAGCGCGATCCTCGGAGCGGACGTTTCGCGCCTATCCGGCTCGAAGCGCGATCTGCTGGAGCGAGTTGATGCTGCTCGTCACGCGATTCAAAGGGACATCGAGACGAAGCCGTGGCTTCGCCAAGAGTGGCAGATTGATTCGGTTGTCCGAAGGGACGGCGCCGACATGAAGCAGCTCGGCGACTTCCCGCTGGCCATTGCGATACCCGGGATTCAGAAAGGCGTTGAATCTTGGAACGGGGTGCTGAACCAGATTGACTTGATTATTCTCATCATTGAGCTCGAACGCTTTCGGATTCGGAACGGCGACTACCCACAATCGCTTGCCGAATTGCTCAAGAACGGACTCGGCGAGATTCCCCGCGACCTGATGGATGGACAACCGATTCGCTATCTCTATCGCGAGAGGGATTTACCGCTGGTGTATTCGATCGGCGCAGACGGTGTGGACGATGGCGGTCACGCGGCAGCGGACAATCCTGAGGCTGGGCAACTCAACGGCAAGAGAAAACTGGCGACCGGATCAGAATGGAACAGGGAACGCTTGAAGGGCGACTCTGTGTACTGGCCACCGATGACTGTCCAGTGGATTGACGAGGGCGAGAAGCCGTTCGTGCCGAGGCGTCCCTTGACAAGGCATTGATATTCGAGATGCGGGCGGCCAAATAAAAAACCCCGGCATCCGCCGGGGCCTTGCTGCGTCCTTGCAGGCTTTGCTTGGCCTGTCGCTCAAGCGACGAGGTTGGTTGCGTTCTCGATTGATTCGACGACCTGGCGAACCTGGAAAGGTTTGCGGAGGAATCCGTCGAAGCCCTGGCTCTTGAGCGAGTAGGCCTGGCCGTCGGTGAGCTTGGCGCTCATGGCGATGACCTTGGTGATCTGGAGGTTGTCGTTCTTGCGGACGACTTCGGTCAGCGCCTTGGCGTCGCCGTTGCCGAGTTCGAGGTCCATAAGAAGGACATGCGGCTTGAAGCGTTCGGCTTCGACGCCCGCCGCGAAGCCGTTGCAGGCCGAGCGGACTTCGTAGCTCGTCTGTTCGGAGAGCACCTTCTCAAGCGTGGCGGCGACTTCCTTGTCGCCATCCACGATGAGCACGCGGGTGCGGCCGCTGCTGATCCCCTCGAGCGGGATGTTGTGGGCTTTCATGAAGCGAATGAGTTCGCCGGTTGGGATGCGCCGATCGCGCGAGCCCGGAATCCGGTATCCCTTGAGGGACCCCGAATCGAACCATTTGGAGACCGTGCGGGGGGCGACATTGCAGATCTTCGCCACTTCGCCGGTTGTAAGTACTTCTTTTTCCATTGCCATCGCTTCACCTCGTGGAGCACACAACGGGCTGCGGATGACTCCGACAACCGGTGGACGACAAGAAATCGGTCAGGGCTGAGGGGTGATTCACCTGTGAGGACTGTCGCGGAGCAAGAAAAGCGGATTTTCGGCTTGTCCGCAGCGTTATCAGGGCTTGTCGTGGTATTCGGTCCAGGCCGCACGCGCGAGTGGCGAGAAGATGGGAGGACTTGAAAAACATGCGTCAAATACGGGCAACTTCTGGTGTTGACGCGCGAATTGGCGTGCGTTGCGCGATCGGGCCGGGCCGTGCTGGGCTCGATCCGAGGCGAGCGCAGCCGGCCGGGGCCTGGCTCGCGGCTTGCAGTGGGGGACGAAGGAACGTAGATTGGCTATCCTCTTGGTCCCACGGACGCTGGATGCGTTCGGGTCGTGTTTCGGGCAGTCGTGCAACCGCCCGGAACGCGCGTCGAATGGGCCCTACCCATCGAAAACTCGCGGGGGCGGGTTCAAGATTGGCTAGTGTGTGAAGCTGGGGGGATTGGGTTGAGTGGGGCGTCGGGTTGGTGTGGGGCTGATGTGGGGATTCGCAGGACGCGTGAAGCCGGCGCTGCCGCGACTTCTGGATGTTGAGACTGACCGTTAAGAGGATTACCGCGAGATGACCCGCTCTTCCTACCGCTCTCGTTACCACACTGGGACCAAGTCTGGATTGCTGGCCGGCTTGCTGCTCGCGGCAAGCGCGTTCGCGATGAGCGACGCCGACGCTCGGCAGACGGTTGCGCCCGAGGTGAAGACCGAACAGGGCGTGAAGGCATCGAGCGACACCGATCTCTTAAAGGACTTCATTCACTTCACCCGCATCGCGCGTTACGACGTCGCGGCGAGCGTGGGTCGTGAACTGCTCTCGCGCAATCTTGCTCCGCGCGACTTTGTGAAGCTGGTTGATTCGACCGGCGAGGGCGCGCGGTTTGACGAGACTGTCGGCCGCGCGATGCGAGTTTCCGGACTCGAGCCGCTCGCGGGCGCGATGTACAAGCTCTATGAGACAGGCCGGCTTGAGGCGGCGCGCGATCCAAAGGAGATCGCTGAGAACATCTCCAAGCTGACCGGCACGGTGCAGGGCCGGATTCGTGCATCGGCGCGGCTGAAGGCTGCGGGCGAATACGCCGTGCCTCAGTTGCTGACGGCACTGATGGATCGCGATAACTCGGCGCTTCGTTCCGAGTCGCAGCGCGTGCTGGTGGACATCGGCAGCCAGGCCGTGATTCCGCTTTCGACGGCGATGCTCGGCGCTGATCCGGCGATGCAGGAGCGTCTTGCGGATGTGCTCGGGCTGATCGGCCACCGTTCGGCGCTGCCGTTCCTGGCAGACGTTCGGATGACTACGACGACCTCGAATGTGAAGACTGCCGCGGAGCGCGCGATGACGCGCATCGATTCGGGCTCAGCGGGCGCGAGTGTTGCGGAGCTTTACATCCAACTCGCCAATCGCTACTACAACCAGTCGCGCGATGTGACGAGCTTCCCGGGCGAGGAATACCAGCTTCTGTGGAACTTCAAGCCGGGTGCCGGGCTGACCATGACCGGCATTCGATCGAGTGTTTTCCACGAGGCGATGGCCATGCGTCTTGCCGAGCGGGCGCTTGAGATTGATGCATCGAGCCAGGAGGCTCTGACGATCTGGCTTGCTTCGAACCTCCGGCGTGAGATTCAGCAGCCCAAGGAATACGACAATCCTGCCTATCCGCGTGATCGTCGCGATGCGATGTACTTTGCCGTGACGGCGGGCGCTGGCCCGATGCAGGGTGTGCTGGCTCGCGCGATCGACGCGAAGGACACGCTGCTCGCCCGCAAGGCGATCGCCGCAATCGAACATACCGCCGGAAGCAAGGCGCTTGTGGCCTCCGGTGCGTACGGCTCTGCCGGATCGACGCGTCAGCCCCTGGTTGAGGCGCTGAGCTATCCGAACCGTCGCGTGCAGTATGAATCCGCTTTGGCGATCGGCAGCTCGCAGCCGGCAGCGGGCTTCGCGGGCAGCGAGCGGGTCGTTCCGACGATGGCCGCGGCAGTTCGCGAAGCGTCGAGCAAGTTTGCCGCGATTCTCGCCCGCGACGCCGAGCAGTATCAGGCCGTTCGCAAGATCCTCGAGGGCGACGGATACGTCGTTCTCGCCCGCGGCGCGACCATGCCCGAACTCGAGGGCCCGATCGCTGAAGTTCCGGCCGTCGATCTGATCGTCGCGATCGATCCGAACCCTGCCGAGTTTGCACAGCTCATCACGCAGATCCGTGGCACCTCGCGCACGGCGGCGACTCCGATTCTCGCGCTCACGGTTCCTGAGGCGTACCCCGACCTGCGTCGCCGATACGAGACCGAGACGAGCGTTGCGGTTCGCCCGCTCGCGATCGCTCCCGACGCGATTTCCAAGTCGGCGGGCGATCTTGTGCTCGCGGCGTCGGGTGGCCCGATCGGAACGGACGAGGCCCGCGATTACGCGGCACGCTCGCTCCGGACACTCCGCGATCTCGCTCTGACGCGCAATGCAATCCTTCCGGTGGAAGAATCGGTGCTCCCGCTGATCAAGTCGCTGGGTGAAACGACCGGCACGACTCGCCAGGACGTTGCCGAGGTTCTGGCACTCATCCCGCAGCAGCGTGCGCAGATAGCGCTGATGGATGCGGCGATTGCCACATCCGGCGCCGAACGCGTGATGCTCATCAACAAGGTCGCCACGAGCGCCAAGCGCTTCGGCAACCAACTTGAGGAGCGTCAGGTCCGCCGCGTGCTGGAACTTGCTCGCAGCCGTGACGCCGCCGAGTCGACTGCCGCGGCAGCGCTCGCGGGTTCACTCAACCTTCCCAACGCCGACCTGCTTCCGCTCATCCTGGGTGGTCAGCAGACAGCGTCGAAGTAAGCCGAGGAATGGCGGGCCGCTACGGGCCTGTCTTTGCGGATTCTTAACGTGATTGGCCGCCGGGCGAGAAGGCTCGCCGTTACAGTTTCCCCGTCGTGAACGTCTGTTCGCGTCAGGGAGCGTTATGAATCAGCGAATTCTCGGGACGGTTGCGTCGCTCGCGGTTGGTGCCTTGGCGACATTCGCGCCCGCCGGCGAAGTGCGGCTGAGCGGTGCTGGCGCGACCTTCCCCGCACCTCTCTATACCCGCTGGGTTTCGGAATATCAGAAGGGCCACCCTGACGTTCAGATCGACTACCGCAGCATCGGCTCCGGCGGCGGCGTAAAGGCGCTCGCGGATAAGACCGTCGCGTTCGGCGCAACCGATGCGCCGCTGAGCGAGAAGGAAATCGCCGCGATGGGCGGCACGGACTCAGTCATTCAGTTCCCCGCGGCACTTGGCGCGGTGGTTCCGGCGTACAACGTGCCGGGCGTCGACAAGCCGTTGAATTTCACGGGCGCGACGCTGGTTGAAATCTATCTCGGTCGCATCAGTTCCTGGGACGATCCGCAGATTCAGAAGCTGAACCCGGATGTCAAACTGCCGAAGACTGCGATCACGCCGGTCTTTCGCACCGACGGCAGCGGTACGACGCACGTCTTCACGAGCTATCTCGCGACGCAGAGCCCGGAGTTCAAGGGAGAAATCGGCGTCGGCAAGCAGGTGAAGTGGCCCCTGGGTCAGGGTGGCAAGGGCAATGAAGGCGTCGCAGCCGTGATCCAGCAGACCGCCGGCGCAATCGGATACATCGAACACAACTACGCGATCGCGAACAAGATTGCGTTCGGCGCGATGCAGAACAAGGCGGGCAAGTTCGTGGTCGCCAGCCCGGAATCAGTGTCGGCGGCGGGCGATGCGACCTCCGGTGAACTGAAGGGCAACGTGCTTCGCGCTGACGCATGGAACGCACCCGGCGAGAGTGCGTATCCGATCAGCGCGTTTACCTATATCGTGCTGTACAAGCAACTCGACAACATCAAGACCGATGCGGATGCCGCGGCGCTCCTGGGCTATCAGCGGTGGACGCTCGGCGCCGGCCAGAAGTTCTCGGCGGAAATGCACTATGCACCGCTGGGCGAAAAAGTTCGTGCCGCGTCGCTTGCGGCGCTCGGCGCGGTGACGCACCAAGGCAAGATGATTCCGTCGCAACCCTGAACGGGCGCGATCAACTCTGTCAGGTCATTCGCTCATCATGACCCAAGCCTCCGCTGCATCCCCGGCATCGCAAGCATCCGGGTGGTCGCACGAATCGAATCAGGGCGGTTCGAAGAATCCGGGCGGCGGCGTGATGGCGGGGGCCGCAGGTAAGGTGCGATGGGGTGATGTAGCGCTTGGGTGGGCGTGTCGCCTGAGTGCCGCGCTCATCGCGCTCATGCTGATTTCTCTGATTGCGGTACTGGTGCATTCGGCATGGCCGGCGATCAAGCAGTATGGGCTTGGATTCCTTATTTCGTCGGAATGGCGTGCGAACGAGATCGAGCGTCCGTTGAGGGACGCTGCGGGCGCCGTGGTGATCCAAGACGGCGAACCGGTCATGGAAAGGCTTGCCCCGGCCTTTGGCGCGCTGCCGGTGATCTGGGGAACGGCGGTGAGTTCGGCGCTCGCGCTCTTGATCGCAGTGCCGATCAGTCTGAGCGCGGCGATCTTTCTCGTGCGCGTCGCGCCGAAATTGAAGATCGCCGGAATGGCGTCGTTCCTGATCGAGTTCCTCGCTGCGGTGCCGAGTCTTGCGTTCGGAATCTGGGCGCTCTTTGTCCTTGCGCCGTTCTTTCAGAAATATGTCGGCCCGTGGCTCCATCGCATTCTCGAACCGATTCCGGGTTTGCGCTGGATGTTTTATGAGTCGGTCAAGGTGGCGGGGCGCACAATCGAACGACCGATCCCGTTGACGGGCCGAGATCTCTTTACCGGCAGCCTGATTCTCGCGATCATGATTCTGCCGATTGTGACGTCGGTGAGTCGCGATGTTCTTCGCGCCGTGCCCCGCACGCAGATCGAAGGGACGCTCGCACTCGGGGCGACGTGGTGGCAGAGCTGTATCGCGATGCTGCGCTATGGCCGCAGCGGCCTGCTCGGCGCGATCATGCTCGGTCTCGCGCGTGCCGCGGGCGAGACGATGGCCGTCACGATGGTGATCGGCAACAACAACCAGATATCGCCCTCGCCCTTCGCGCCGGCGCAGACGATGGCGAGCGTGCTGGCAAATGAATTCGCGGAAGCAAGCGACGGGTTGCATCGTGCGGCGCTGCTGTATGTCGCGCTCATCTTGCTCACCATGTCGCTTATTTTCAACGTGGTCGCGCGGCGTCTTGTTGTCGGAAAAATCGCCCCCGCCGGGCACTAGCAGGAGGGTTGTTTGACGGGCTCGTTCGCAGAATTCCACCGACGCACGTTCAGCTCGATCATGTTCGGGCTGTGCGCGGGCGGTGCCGCGCTCATCATCTCGCTGCTCTTGCTGGTCATCGGCTATCTGGTCTGGATCGGGATCTCGTCGCTCTCGTGGGAGTTTCTGACGGCGGTTCCGACCGGCGACGTGGCGAATCCGGGCGGCATGCGCCACGCGATCGACGGCACGATCATCCTCGTCGCACTCGCTTCGGCGGTCGGTGTGCCGATCGGCGTGCTCGCCGGAATCTATCTCTCCGAATATCCCGCCGAGTACGCGGTCACGGGCCCGCTCCGGTTTATCGCCGACGTACTGACTGGCGTGCCGAGCATTGTGGTCGGAATTCTCGGATACGAACTTGTCGTCGTGCCTGTTTCACGATGGACGAATAGTGAAGTTTCGTACAGCGGATATGCGGGTGCCGCGGCACTGGCGTTCATCATGATCCCGATCGTCGCGCGGACGACGGAAGAAATGCTTCGCCTCGTTCCCAAGACCTATCGCGAAGGGTCGCTCGCTCTGGGCGCAACTCGCGCCCAGACGATTTTCCGCGTCGTGTTGCCCGGCGCATTCGGCGGCGTTGCGACCGGCATCATGCTCGCGATGGGTCGAATCGCGGGCGAAACTGCTCCGCTTCTTTTTACTGCACTCGGCAGCCGCTTGCTCACGCACAATCCGGCCGAACCGTTTCCTTCGCTCACGCTGCAAATCTACAGCTACGCAACCGGCCCCTATCCGGAACAAAAGCGTCTTGCCTGGGCGGGCATTCTCGTCTTGCTCGCAATGCTGTTTGTCGTGAATCTTTCGATCCGTCTGGTGGCCGCTCGTCACGCCCGCACGCGAATGGGCGCGTAGTTGAAATTGGCTTTGGAGTTTCGGCCGTACGCTCAGGATGACACTTCATGCCCGCGTCTCCTCTCATGACCCAGCCACCCGCCAGCCCGAAGCCGCAGTCGGAACCACCGTTGGTGGAGATGCCCGCGCGCAAGCGCCCGATGACCGCGGTCGGCGCCGCGAGCTCGCCCGGCATGCAGTACCCGGTCATCGATGCCATCAAACGGGGCGAGACGCCCGAGCCGCGCCGCCACGAATCGGTGATGAATGTCCCGGCGATTATCGACGTCCGCGACTTTCAGCTCTGGTATGGACACAACAAGGCCCTGCACGGCGTCACGATGCCGATTGCAGACGGCAAGATCACCTCGATCATCGGCCCCAGCGGCTGCGGCAAGTCGACGCTGCTGCGTTCGGTCAACCGCCTGAACGATCTCGTGGACGGCGTTCGCACCGCTGGCTCGATCTCACTTCGAGGCGAAGATGTGTACGGCCGGGGCGTCGATGTCATCTCGCTTCGCAAGCGCCTTGGCATGGTCTTCCAGAAGCCCAATCCGTTCCCGATGTCGATTTTTGAGAACGTGGTCTACGCACTTCGAATCTCCGGCGAGCGTCGCAAGTCGGTCCTTGAAGCAGCGTGCGAAAAGGCGCTGCGTCAGGCCGCGCTCTGGGATGAAGTGAAGGACCGTCTGAAGTCATCCGCGATGGGAATGTCTGGCGGACAGCAACAGCGCCTCTGCATCGCGCGGGCGATTGTCTGCGAGCCGCAGGTTCTGCTTCTCGATGAGCCGTGTTCCGCCCTGGATCCAATCGCGACTCTGCGCATCGAAGAACTCATCCTCGAAATCGGCCAGCGCTACACCGTCCTGATCGTCACCCACAACATGCAGCAGGCTGCCCGGGTGAGCGACTTCACGGCGTTCATGTATCTGGGCCGGCTGGTCGAGTATGGGCGAACCGCAGATATTTTCCAGTTGCCCCGCCTGCGGGAAACCGAGGATTACGTCACCGGACGGTTTGGTTAACGCCCCGGGCGGCAGGAAACCATCCCAGCCCCAAACCTAGCATTGTCGCCGCGTGCTCTCGCGGTCGGCCAAGGGAATGGTCGGCTGTCTTGGGCCGCCGCGGAAGAGGGTCCGGCATCGTCCGGACACGACCGGATGACCGCCAAGGACACGACAGGACAATCAAACTCATCGTCCCCCTCCGTCAACGGCTGGCAGGGACCGTATTTAGAAGCCCAGTACGAGCAGTACAAGGCCGATCCAAGCAGCGTTCCGGCTGACATGCGTTCGTTCTTCATGGGGTTTGAGCTGGCGGGATCGCCCGACGGCGGAATGCTCATCAGTTCCGGGACGCGGATCCCGATCTCGGGCGAAGCGTCGCGGTTCCAGGCGGCCGTCGATGCCTTGATCGCGGCGTACCGCAAGCTCGGGCATTTCGCGGCCAGGCTCGACCCATTTGGCCGCCCTGAACCCCGACCGGAATCGCTGAATCTGGCCTTCCACGGCTTGAGCGAGGCCGACCTTGGCCAAACCGTTGATGTTTCGCTGGTTGGGCTTGAGGGTTCGACCTCGACGCTCGGCGAGCTTGTGAAGCATCTCGAAACGACGTACTGCGGCACGATCGGGCTCGAGTTTGTGCATATCCAGGATCTTCGCGAGCGCGAATGGTTTCTGCAGAAGTTCGAAGTCAAACGCGGGAAGCGCGAGCCCTCGCGCGACGAGAAATTCCGCATTCTCGAGTTGCTCAGTCAGTCCGAAGGCTTCGAACGTTTCGCGGCCAAGCGATATCCGACCGAGAAACGTTTCAGCCTCGAAGGGGCCGAGTCTCTGATTCCGATGATGGACCGGATGCTCGAGCACGCCACGACGGCGGGCGTCGAAGAAGTCGTGATCGGCATGGCGCACCGTGGCCGCCTGAACGTGCTCAACACGATCATGGGCAAGAGCTACCAGCAGATCTTCACCGAGTTTGAAGACAACTGGGAAGAAGGCTTTGCCGATGGCGGCGGCGACGTGAAGTATCACCGTGGCTACTCGGGCGTGCGAAAATTTCCGAGTGGTCGTCAACTGCAACTCGCGATGGCGAGTAACCCGAGCCATCTGGAGTCGGTGAACCCGGTGGTGGAAGGCCGCACGCGCGCCAAGCAGCGACTCAAAGGCGATCTTGAGCGGCGCAAGGTGATGCCGCTGCTCATTCACGGCGACGCGGCGGTCGCCGGACAGGGCATGATCGCGGAGTGCCTGAACTACTCCCAGCTCGAGGGCTACACGACCGGCGGCACGATCCACATCGTCATCAACAACCTGATCGGGTTTACGACGATTCCGCAGGATGCGCGCTCGACGCGGTATTGCACCGACATTGCCAAAGCATTCGATTGTCCGATCTTCCACGTGAACGGTGAAGACCCGGACGCGATGCTGACCGTTGCTGAACTGGTTGCCGAATATCGGCAGACATTCCGCAAGGATGTCTTTGTTGACATGCTCTGCTACCGCAAGTATGGGCACAACGAGCAGGACGAACAGAGCTTTACCCAGCCGATTCTGGCCGGCATGATCAAGGCCAAGCCGAGCGTGCTGACGACGTATTCGCAGACGTTACTGAGTAACGGCACAGTTTCGAGCGCCGATTTTGAGGCGATCAACACGAAGCTTGATAAGGCCCTCGAAGAAGCGCAGGCCGCGGCAAAGAAGAAGCCGCACGATCCGACCATCGATCCGGGCTCGGCTCGCTGGAAGGGCATGGGCGCCGACTACTCGCACGATCGCGTGGAGACCGGTGTTGCGCTCAAGACGCTCGAAGAGGTTTGCGCCGGACTCGGCCGCACACCCGAAGGTTTTCATGTCAACGCGAAGCTGAAGAGCCTGCTTCAACAGCGCGCGGATTTGCCCAAGAAGGGCAAAGTCACATACGCCGACGCCGAAGTGCTCGCGTTTGGCACGCTCTTGGTCGAAGGAATTCCGGTTCGGCTCTCGGGTCAGGATTGCCGGCGCGGCACGTTTACCCAGCGCCACGCCGTACTACGCGACGCCGAGAGCGGCAAGGCATTCACGCCCCTCAACAACATCCGCGAAGTTGGCGAGCCCGGCACCGATCATGCGATCGGCGAGAAGGGTTCCGACGGCAAGCCCCGTCAGGCCAAGCTGTGCGTGTACGACAGCCCGCTCTCTGAAGTGAGCGTGATGGGCTTTGACTACGGCTATTCGCTCGCTGATCCGAACATGCTCGTCTGCTGGGAAGCCCAGTTTGGCGACTTCGTCAACGGCGCGCAGGTGATCATCGATCAGTACCTGTCGAGTTCGGAGCAAAAGTGGGACCGCTGGTCGGGCCTTGTGCTGCTGCTGCCTCACGGATACGAAGGCGCGGGTCCCGAGCACTCCTCGGCGCGTTTGGAACGGTTCCTGCAGTCGTGTTCCGACGACAACATGCAGGTGATCTATCCGAGCAGCGCGTCGCAGATCTTCCACGCGTTGCGCCGCCAGGTTCGCCGCAACTTCCGCAAGCCGTTGATCGTGATGACGCCCAAGAGCATGCTCCGCAAGGAAACGAGCGACTTCGAGGAGTTTGTGAAGGGTTCGTTCCGCGAGGTGATCGACGATCCGCGCTTTGATGGCGGGAGCAAGTCGGCCGATCCGAAAAAGGTCGAGACGGTGGTGCTCTGCTCGGGAAAATTGTACTGGGAACTGGCCGAGCGCCGCGACGAACTCGCGAAGAATTCGGTCGCGATCGTGCGCGTCGAACAGCTTTACCCGCTGCATAGTGGACTGCTCAAGTCGATCATCGAGCGGTATCCGAAGAACGCCAAAAAGGTCTGGGTGCAGGAAGAGCCCCGCAACATGGGCGGCTACCTGTTCATCCGCGACATGGTGCAGAGCACGCTCGGAATTGATCTTGGCTACATCGGCCGCCACGCGAGCGCGAGCCCGGCGGTCGGCAGCAAGCACATGCACAAGCACGAGCAGGAAGACATTCTCGAAGAGGCGGTCGGCAAAGCCCTTCCAAAGAAATCCTCGCCGCCGGAGGCCAAGCCGCCCAAGGGCGGAACCTCGCCGGACCTTGTGCCGTCCGGACGTTGATTGGTCGATAGAGTGAACGGTCGGAATCGATTTCTGCTTTTTCGCGGTCGCTTATCTATGCCTACCAACATCACCGTCCCCAGCATCGCGGACTCCATCACCTCCGGCGTGATCTCGAAGTGGCACAAGAAGGACGGCGACTTCGTCAATCGCGATGAAGAACTGCTCGATCTCGAGACCGACAAGGTCACCATGCCGATCCTCGCACCCGAGGCGGGCGTGCTCAAGCGTTCCGCGAGCGAAGGCGACACGGTGAACGTGGGGCAGATCATCGGAGCGATCGAGGCCGGCAGCGCGGCTGCCGCGAATAAGCCGGCACCCGCCGCAACAAAGGCGGAAGCTGCGTCGCCGACTCCTCCCAAAGCCGCAGCGCCAGTTGCTGTTGCTGCGGCTCCTGTCGCTGCACCGCTCGCGTCCAAACCCGCTGCATCACCTGTGTCGGCCCCGATTGCGAACGGCAGCGCTGGGCATGCAGGGAATGACGTGTTTGCAACGCCGCTCGCGAAGAAGCTTGCAGCGGAACACAACGTTGATCTTGGCAAACTGACGGGCACGGGCGGTGCCGGCCGAATCCGCGAGCAGGATGTGCTTGCGTTTGTTCAATCTCGTGGCTCGGGCGGAGCTTCCGCTTCTCGTCCCGCGGCGGCCGCGACCCCCGCGCCCGGCGCGGGTGCAACGCGCGAGAAGATGTCGCCGTTGCGCCAGCGAATCGCGCAGCGCCTGGTGCATGCTCAGCATGCGGCTGCGATGCTCACGACATTCAACGAAGTCGATATGGGCGCTGTGATGGAACTGCGCAAGACGTACAAGGAAGAGTTCGAAAAGAAGCACGGCATCGGCCTTGGCTTCATGGGCTTCTTCGTGAAGGCCTCGGTGAGTGCACTCAAGGCGTTCCCGATGGTGAACGCGTACATCGTCGAAGACGGCGGGCAGTTGCTCGTGGAGAAGCACGCCTCGTGCGATATCGCGGTGGCCGTCAGCACGCCCAAAGGGTTGGTTGTTCCCGTGCTGCGCAGCAGCGAGGCCAAGTCGATGGCGCAGATCGAGTCGGGGATCAAGGATCTTGCCGTGCGTGGCCGCGACGGCAAGCTCAGCCTCGATGAGATGCAGGGCGGCACGTTTACGATTACCAACGGCGGCGTCTTCGGGAGCCTGCTCAGCACGCCGATTTTGAACGCTCCACAGAGCGCGATCTTGGGCATGCACACGATCAAGAACAGGCCGATCGAATACCCCGTCGGCAGCGGGCAAGTCGCGATCCGCCCGATGATGTATCTCGCGCTCAGCTACGACCACCGGATCATCGACGGCGCCGAGGCCGTGCAGTTTCTGGTGCGGATCAAGCAGAGCATCGAGGATCCGCAGCGATTGCTGCTCGAAGTCTGATTCGAAAGGACACGATTGTCCAAGTTTCCGTGGATCGTCCCCGCGCTGGTGGTGTTGCTCGCTGTACACGTGTTCGGCATGATCTGGTGCATCAAGGGCGGGATGGAAGCCAAGGAATCCGATCGGCGCGCTCTACAGGCAGTGGTGCAGCCTCTGCGTGCCAGCGAGGCGATCACGCCCGCCGGCGTGCAGGCGCTCGAAGAAAATGGCGAGCCTCGATCCGTGATTCATGCGACTGTGATGTATTCATACGCCGCAGTACACGGTGTGACCGCGCTCGCGCTTTTCGCCGCGGTCGTCGCGATCCGACGGCTGCGGGAATCTCGGCTGCCAGTCTGATTCAATTGCGTTGATTCGCGATCGTGTGGTCGAGAAACCCCTCACACGCCGCCTTCAGCATCACATACATCTTCTCGAAGCCTTCCGATCCTCCGTAATAGGGATCGGGGACCTGCAGCCGATGCTCGCTCTCGTCGCGCAACGCGGGATCGAACGATCGTATGAGGTGGACTTTGTTCGCTGGCGCGCCCGCGTGCAGCAAGCCCGCCTTGTTGTCGAGATCCATTGCGAGCAAGTAGTGAAAGCGGTCAAAGTCGCGGCGCGGGTCGAGTCTGCGCGCCGCATGTTCGAACGTCAAACCGTGAAATGCCGCGATCTGCATGGTTCGCGGATCGGCGCCCTGGCCTTCGTGCCAGCCGCCTGTGCCGCAGGAGTCAATGTCGAACTGATCCGCCACTCCCTTGGTTCGAATCAAATCCTGAAAGAGCCCCTTGGCCAGCGGGCTGCGGCAGATATTCCCGAGGCACACGAACAGCACGCCGGTGCGAGAATCGCCTCGTGCGTGCTGGCCAGAACCACTCATGCCACCACCTCACGGTGCTCACCTTTCGGTTCGAGCAGCGTCGCATCCGAGGCAAGAACGTGTTCGTTGATCACCCGAGCGACATTCACGGCAAGTCGCGACCGGGGGCGCAGCACCCAGCGATCCAGGCGCGCCGAACCGAGACTCTCCGCCTCGGGCCACACCACCGGAATGCCGAGCCTCGCACATGTCATGGCAAGCCATCGCTTGGAGTGTGCCGGTGCGGAACGGGGAACAGCGCCCTCGACCACCTCGAGCACAGCCGAATCGGCGCACGGAAGCAGCGTCCACATTGGCGCTTCGCTTGTCATCAGGCGGATGGGAATACCAGAGTTTCGAAGCGTCGCCTTCGCGCGCTCCATCTCCGGTGCCTGACGGGGCACGATCGCGGTCACGTCGCGCCCGACCAGCCCGACCAGTGCGCACGCGCGGATGAAATCCTGCGCGCTGAATGCATCTGGCGGATCGGCAGCGAGAATCATGACGTGTTCGTCCTCTGGCACGCCGAGTTCGCTGCGGATGGCCCGGCGATTTCCCGCCGGAACACGGAGCGCCTGCTGCTCAGAATCTCGACCGTCGACCGTATCCAGGGGAGATTTCCAGATCGAATCCGCGACCGGACGAACGCGTTCGATGAGCGCGTCGTTCCAGCAGACAAGTCGCGATCGCGGATCCAGTCGGGAGAGTGTTCGGACCAGCCCGTTTCGAAACCTCGATCCGCGCAGCAGCGCGGGCGGGACCACCAGCGGCGTCTGGAGTCCCAATGCCGCCGCACGCCGCTCTCCATGATCATCGGCGACAAGCACAACGCGATCGGACTGATTGTCGCGAGCAAGCAGGCGCTCGACACACGCGAGCACGGCGGAATCGGTCGATGCATCCCGCGGTTGCACGCCGCTCCACGCGCCGAGAATGTGAATCTCGCCGGCGTCCATTACTTGCGATTCGGTCGCTTGGCTTCGTGTTCGAAGAACAATTCGGCGACAGCCACGCCTGTTTCCTTCGCAAGCTCACTTTCGGCCTGGGCGACTTGAGCGCCGCTGCTCGGGCGCGCGCCGGTGTGTTCGTGCATGTTGACGTTGAGCGGCGCGCCATCGGGCAGGGTTTCCGCCGGCCAGAGTCGTTTGTCGTTCTCCGCATCGAGAACCTTGACGCGTACGCGCGCGACGGGCGCATAGGCCACGCCGCTCGACGAAAGCGAGAAGGCGTCGATCGCGACGTAGATCACCACGTTCGCCTTTACGGCACGCCCGACGCCGACCACGCTCATCGGCTCGCTGTCGCGATCGCGCGTCGCCGCGATGATCGCGCTGCGGCTGTCAATGACGTCATCGACCAACTTTTCGGACTGAATGAGTTCGGTCGCTGCCGCCGCGATTTCCATCCGCAGCGATCGGCGGGGCAGGATGCTGTTTTGGTCATCAACAAACACGACCGTTGAGCGTTTTCGATCAAGCGTGAACGAGGCCGGTGTCTTTTCGGGTCCGTGGATGAAATAAAAGGCCGGACCGACGATGTTGCAGCCCGAAACCGGAATCAGCATCATGCCGGCGAGCAATCCGAGCGCGCCACGAACGAGAGTGGAAGACTGCGTTGGCATAGGGAGGTGTGGACTGGTGCTTGGACTAATACTTGGGGTAGTACGGTTCCTGGTGCGTCATGAAGGGCCAGACCACGCGATCGACGAAGCGGCGCATCAACTCGGTCCGCACCGCGCCTTCGGGAATCTCTTCCGGCCGGCGGCCCTGCTCGTCCGGGAACTTCACAAGGATCGTGCGCTCAAACGAATAAAAATCGGCGAGCTTCGAGTCGGCCTCGACGACCGCGACAGATCCCGCGGCAACTCCGTCGTAGATGTACTTGTTGCCGGGTTCGTTCGTGCGGAACTCGGAGACTTCGACAAAGATCAGCCGTTGCACGCCTCCAAGGTCCTTCGCAAGGTCTTCCATCGACTTGGCGCGCCAACCCGGGTGGTCGTACATGTACTGAATGACCATCGAGGGCGGCACAACTCCCGTCGTGCCAGAGTCGCTGCGCGTGTCGGCCAGAGCCTGGGTGATGCGAGAGACGAGCGTGACGCTTAGTCCGGGCGCCACTTCTTCGATCGAGCGGTCCGCCGTGACAAGCACAGCGAACGACTTGCCGTCGAGAACATTGGTCTCGGGCTTCACTTCGTGTGTCGACGTCTTTTTATACGACTCGGCCATGCCGCCGATGAGGGCGGGAATTGCACAACCGCCCGAAGCGAGCAGCAAGCACGCAGAGGCGGTTCCGCAAAGCAGGATTCGAATGTTTCGCCGGAGCGCTGCCGACATCCGCAAAGGCCCTTCCGTTCTAAAAAACTGCAATCTTGTACGCCCATGCCGCGAGCGTCACAATGCCCGCGATCCAGAGCGCACGGGGCCTGGACAGAGCCTCAAGCCCGGGTTTCAGGCTCACCCCGGTCGCGGCCGCGTGGAGCCCGAACCACACCCCCGATGCTAGCACAATCGCGAACAAGGCTCCGGCCGGCTGAGTTCGAAAAGCCTGAACAAAGTGTCCGTGCGAGGCCCAGGTCACTGCGGTTGTCATGCCGCACGTCATGCACGGCCGACCGAACGCCATCAGGAATCCGCAGCGCGGAAGCCCAAGCGCCTCGTGCGTTCCGTGCCCGTCGGGCGACGGCGTCAACCAGGCGCCAATCGCCAGAGGGGCGGCGCAAAGAATGGCGAGCGCGAGGCCCAGGAGCCTGCGTTTCCATTTTTCGTCCCGCATGAACGGCGCAGCTACGGCGCCCGCCCGATCCATGCCGAGAGGCTACGCCGGCAACGCTATTCGTGTTGCACGATTCCGTCAGGCCGACGCGCGAAGCCGCGCTGCCTCGGTCCGCTCGGTCACAATCACGAGCTCGCTGGCCGCCTGCTCCGGGCCCTTCTGGCGCTGCCATTCGCTGCTCAGTCGGTAAAGCATCTGAGCCCCGGACAGCCACCGGCTAGCGCCCGACGCCAGTGTCACCCGCAGGCGTGGCGTCATTGCGCCCGCACTCCCCGCCGAGGCCGCGGTTTCGCGCTCATCAAATTCCCGTAGGAACTTTTCGATCGGCCCTTCGAGCGTGCCCGTGGGGGCGGTGGCAAGAAATCGATCGTCGCCGATGTGCGCGAAAAACATGTTCGGGCACTCGGATCGCACGCTGGTGCGGAAGAGATCGCACACCCGCCGGAGGAGCTCGTCGCCGAGTTCATAGCCCATCGAATCATTGTAACGGGCAAAGCTTCGAATGTTGACGATCGCGACGTCGTGCGTGGTCGTGGCGACCCCGATTGAACCGATCGATGCCGAACGCGCGTCAAGGATCGAACGGAGATGTTCGTCCGCAAGCACGCGCCCGGGAAGGCCCGTAATCGGCGCGATGCGGAGATTCGTTTCCCGCGCAAGGTCCGCCGCGGCGTGCAGCAGATCGCCGATCGAGAGCATCCCGACGACACCGTTGTCATCTGTGACGATCAGCGGCAGGCCTACGCATCGCTCCTCGCGACCCGATGCGAGTTCGAGCGCATCGGGAATCGTTGTTTCGGGCCCCGTGCAGACCACGTCCGGGCGCACGACGTATTCCATCTGCTGCGCGTGCATGTCTTCCGCTGCGCATCGGAGCAGCGTGTCGCGCTCGCACCAGCCGGCGGGCCGGCCCGACTGCATGACGAGCACGCCGGGAAGCGCCGGCTTACGCATGATTTCTGAAGCAACATCGATGACCTTGCGCCGGCTGTCCACCATCTCGACCGGGCGAACATAACGCTGCACGCTTGCGACGTTGGAATCGCGGCGCGAGGCCGTAGTGCCTCCCACGCGGCGAGCGCGGATGAACTCACGGATCTCGGGGCGCAGCGTCTGATCGCGGGCGCCGGGGCGCGCGAGCAGATAGCCCTGGCCGTACATCACGCCCAGTTCCATCAGCGTTTCGAGTTCGTCTTCGCGCTCGATGCCTTCGGCGATCAATTTCACGCCGCTGAGCGTGGCGAAGCGAAGGAAGAAGCGGATCAGATTCTGGCGCACGCGATCGTGGCTGATGTTCTCGATCAGTTCGCGATCGAGCTTCAGCCAGTGGGGGCGCAGCGCCATGATGCGATTGAGCCCGCTGGTTCCGGCTCCGACATCATCGATCGCGACTTCAAAGCCCGCAGCCTTGACCATCCGCACCTGTTCGTCGAGCGAATGATCGTGCTGATGCGCGGAACGCTCGGTGATTTCGAGAACGATCCGCGTCGGTGAGAGGCCGGGTGTCGCACGAACGGCGCGAAGAAGTTCCGAGCAGAAGCGCGGGTCCGCAAACACCTGAGGGGTCGTATTGAGAAAGAGCTTCGATCCGCTCGGCCAGCTCGTGGCCGATGCGAGCGAGACGCGCCGCGTGACTTCTTCGATGTTCCAAAGCTCTCCCGCTTTTTCCGCGGCATCAAACAATTCGGCCGGCGACTTGAACTCGCTCGCGTCCGAGAGCCTCGTCAGTGTCTCAAAGCCGGCGATCTCGCCGCACTTGAGATCCACGATCGGCTGGAACGCCGCGCTGACCGCGCCCGAAATCACGGTCGCGTCCAGCTGAGCCTTGAGCCTTTCTACGTCAATCACCATTCTTCTCTGCTCCTGCTCCGTGACCACCGCGGACTCTCCTCCAGCGGGGACGCGAATGCATTCATCGGAGCTTCGGCTACCAATCTCGATGCGACGCGAAAGCGCGAGCGGCGGGCGCGACGATTGCGCAAATGCGCCCGAATGCGCCGACGAGTTACAGCCCCCAATTTGAGATTTGGGACGCGATCCGCGCGCACCGACACTACCGGACGTCACCGGCAAGCGTTTTTATCGACAGCGGTTGATCAATCGAAGCGGAAGACGCCCTTGCGGTAGCCGTAGATGTACGCCACCACAGTCGTCAGCAGGAAAAAGAAGATGCGTCCGAGCCAGATCAGGCCCTCATGGCTCATCGCTGCAATGTTCGGAAACGTCGTCGCCCACGGATAGAGGAAGACGATTTCAACGTCGAACACGAGAAAGACCATCGCGATCAGATAAAACCGCACATTGAACCGCTTGCGGGCCGTGCCCACGGGGTTCATGCCCGACTCGTACGACTGTGCCTTGATGCGGCCTTGGCGCTTCGGTCCAAGAACCAGCGACCCGATCACGTTGATGGCGCCGAACGAAACGGCCATCACGATGATCAGCAGAATCGGGAGGTAGCTGGACAGGTCCGTTGTCGCGAGCAGCATCATGCGGGCACATGGTAGCAGCAAGCAAGCCGGTGTCCTGCTTCCGTCCGGGTCTGCCAGATCGGCAGTCGTTTCCGGTCCTTCCTGCGGCCTGACAGGGGCAACGGCTCCCGAGACTGGCGTTCCAACGCGACCGCTCCACATACGCGCCGATGGTCCGCCCCGCATAACTGGCACAAGCCTTGCCCTTCCCCTTGCAGCGTCTGGCGGCGTCCCCGCTCAGATTGCCTACTGATTTGAACAACCCCCGGGACCACCCCGGGCCTTTGCAGGGAGACTTTCAGAGATGGCCGCGAAAAACCTTTCCTTCGATGTCGATGCCCGTAACGCCCTCCTCGCCGGAGTTGAGAAGCTCGCCAAGGCCGTGAAGGCCACCCTCGGACCCCGCGGCCGCAATGCCGTTCTCGACAAGTCCTGGGGCGGACCGACCGTGACCAAGGACGGCGTCTCGGTGGCGGAAGAAATCGAACTCAAGGACAAGGCCGAGAACATGGGCGCCATGCTGGTGAAGCAGGCCGCCTCGAAAACCTCCGATGATGCGGGCGACGGCACCACGACCGCGACCGTCCTTGCCGAGGCTCTTTTTCGCGAAGGTCTGCGCCACGTCGCTGCGGGCGTCGATCCCAACGCCCTCGTCCGCGGCATGAAGGCCGCCGTCGAGCAGGTCACCAAGTCGATCGATTCGATGGCGACCCCGGTCAAGGGCAAGGCCGACATCCAGAACGTCGCGACCATCTCGGCCAACAACGATGTCGAAGTCGGCAAGATCATGGCCGACGCGTTCGAGAAGGTTGGCAAGGACGGCGTGATCACCGTCGAAGAAGGCAAGAACATCGAGACCGAAGTCACGGTGGTCGAAGGCATGCAGTTCGATCGCGGGTTCCTCTCGCCGAACTTCGTCACCGATGCCGACTCGATGAAGGTCGAGTTCGATAAGGCTCTAGTCCTGATTCACGAAGACAAGATCGACAACCTCTCGAAGCTGGTTCCGCTGCTCGAGAAGGTCATGGCCGCGAAGAAGCCCCTGCTCATCATCGCTGAAGATGTGACGGGTGAAGCGCTCGCGACGCTCGTCATTAACAAGCTCCGCGGCACGCTCAACGTTGCCGCTGTCAAGGCGCCAGGCTACGGCGATCGCCGCAAGGCCATGCTCGAAGATATCGCGATCCTCACGGGCGCGACTCCGATCATGAAGGACCTTGGTATCGAACTCGACAAGGTCGAGCTCAAGCAGCTCGGTATGGCAAAGAAGCTCGAGATCGACGCCGACAACACGACGATCATCGAGGGCGCCGGCAGCACCAAGGAAATCCAGGCCCGTATCGCGCAGATCCGCGCCGAGGTCGAGAAGACCACCAGCGACTACGACCGCGAGAAGCTCCAGGAGCGTCTCGCCAAGTTGGCCGGCGGCGTTGCTCAGATTAAGGTCGGCGCGGCATCCGAAGCCGAACTCAAGGAAAAGAAGGCCCGCATCGAGGACGCGCTCCACGCCACCCGCGCCGCGGTTGCCGAAGGCATTGTCCCCGGTGGCGGCGTCTCATTCATCCGCGCTCGCAAGTCGCTCGAGAACATGAAGGAATACAAGGCCGTGTTCGGAAAGGGTGGCGACGACAAGTCGTCGGACGATGTCGGCCGCTACGCGTTTGACTTCGCCGCGGGAATTCGCACGGTCTACACCGCGCTTGCTCTCCCCCTCCAGACCATCGCGGACAACGCCGGCGCCAAGGGCACGGTGGTTGTTCAGAAAGTTGCCGAAGGCAAGGGCAACAACTTCGGTTACAACGCGCTGACTGATACCTACGGCGATCTGATCGACATGGGCGTCATCACGCCCGCGAAGGTCGATCGTTCGGCGCTTCAGAACGCGTCCAGCGTTGCGACCTTGCTGCTCACCTCCGACTGCGTCATCACGTCCAAGCCCGAGGCGAAGGAAGCCGCACCTGCGGGTGGTGGCGGCGGGATGGGCGGCATGCCGGGCATGGGCGGAATGGGTGGCATGGGCGGGATGGGGTTCTAAGAAGCAATCATGCAGATTCGCTTCTACTTAGACCCTGATACAGGACGGCCACACGTTGAAAACCACGGCGTGTCGGCGGATGAATGCGTCGAGGTCTTGAATCGAGCGAGTCAGGATTTTCCAGGCGTTAACGGAGCAAGAATTGCATTCGGTGCGACCGTTGCAGGGCGAGTTCTCAAAGTCGTTTACAAGCTTGAAGATGACGACGACGAGCTTTTTGTCATCACGGCTTATCCGATCAAGGGAAATGAGTTGAAGGCATTCCGAAGGCGAAACCGGCGCAAACGCCGGGGACTGAAATGAAGAAAGACCTCAACAAGTATCCGAAGGGCTGGAATCGAGATCGAATCGATCGCGTGATCGCCCATTACGACTCGCAAACCGAAGCAGAGGCGATTGCGGAAGCCGAAGCTGCAGTTCTGCAGTCCGATTTTGCTCTGATCCGTGTTCCGCTCGCTCTTGCTGACGAAGTGAGGGCACTTGTTGCTCGACGTCAGAAGAAGGGTTCGCGATTGCGGAAGTCCGCTTGAGTTTTCAGAACGTTTCATGCAGGAACTGATTCACAACATCCTCCACATCGACCAGGCTCTGAAAGGCTTGGTCGATTCCTACGGAATCTGGGTCTACGCGATCCTGTTCGCGATCATTTTCTGCGAGACTGGTCTTGTCGTCACTCCGTTCCTTCCGGGCGATTCGCTGCTCTTCGCAGTGGGGGCGCTCGGTGGCAGCGGCGTGATTCGCGCCGAGATCGCGGCGCCGCTCATGCTTCTTGCCGCGATCCTGGGCAATACCTGCAACTACTGGATCGGACGCTACATCGGGCCCAGGGTGTTCAGTCACGCACCGGTGGAATCGCGTTCGTTCCTCGATCGGCTTCTCAATCGCAAGCACCTTTACCGCGCTCATCAGTTCTTCGAAAAGCACGGCGGCAAGGCGATCAGCCTTGGTCAGTTCATTCCGATCGTCCGCACGTTCTGTCCATTTGTTGCCGGCGCGGGCTCGATGAACTACTCGCGCTTTATTTTCTTCAACGTCTTTGGCGCGATCCTCTGGGTCGGCATCTGCATCGGCGCCGGCTTCCTCTTTGGCAATATTCCGTTCGTCAAGAACAATTTCTCGATCGTCGTTCTCGGCGTGATTGTCGTCTCGCTCGTACCGGTCGCCATCGAAGTAATCAAACACAAGATGAATCCGGAATCCGCCGCGGCGCCCGAAATTCACTCCACACCTTCAACCCCTTCACTGGAGCCCCGCAAATCCGACGCGGCCTGAAGCGCGTCTGGGAACAGCCATGGCAGGACACCAGCAAGAGTGCGAAATTTGCAATCGTGTGGCCGAGTGCCGCGCCGGGACACACCCCGGACTCATCGCGGAACTCGATACTGGTTTCGCCGTCCTCGGCGATTCGCAGTTTTTCCGTGGCTACACGCTTTACTTGAGCAAGACTCCTGCGACCGAATTGCATCAACTCGCACGTGCGGCACGTGTCCGCTTCATCGAAGAGATGACGCAGGTCGCAGAAGCCGTCCACAACGCGTTCCGCCCGCACAAGCTCAACTGCGAGTCATTGGGCAACGTGGTGCATCACATCCACTGGCACATCTTCCCTCGCCGCAAGACCGATCCCGATGTGCTCGCACCCGTTTGGGGCCAGATGCCCAAAGAGGGGACGCCGGAGTACAACGCGACAAAGTTTGATCACGCGCGCGACTTTGAACTCATCGAGTCGATCCGCGCTGAACTGGTGAAGGCCCGCAAACACGAAAAGGCCGAGGAGCCTGCGAAGGCTGATTCAGCACCTGCGTCCAAAGCCCCGCCAAAAGCATCCTCGAAGACTCAATCAAAAGCAGAGTAAAGAGTTTCCATCGTCCGTGGGGCGAGCAGCCCGCACAAACACAAACGACGCAATCAAAAAATTGCGACACACCTGAAGGAGATATTGAAATGGCCGTGAAACCCCTCGAAGACCGCGTGCTCGTCAAGCCCATCGAAGCCGAAACCAAAACCGCTTCGGGTATCTATCTTCCCGAAACCGCCAAAGAAAAGCCGGTCAAGGGCAGCGTCGTCGCGACTGGCCCGGGCAAGCGCCTCGAAAACGGCAAGCGCGCCGAGATGAGCGTCAGCAAGGGCGACACGGTTGTTTACGGCAAGTACTCGGGCACCGAAGTTGAAATCAAGGGCGAAAAGCACTTGATTTTGCGCGAGAGCGAACTTCTCGGTGTGATTGAAGGTTAAATCAAATCGCCACATGGCAAAGCGCCAGATGGCAAATGTTCGAGCTGCGGATACAACGAAATTCTGGCCATTTGCGATTTGAGCTTTGGCCCTTTGTGAGGAACGAACCATGTCCACGAAACAACTGATGTTCTCTGACTCGGCACTCGTCGAGATGAAAAAAGGCGTCGACGCTCTTGCCGACGCCGTGAAGTGCACGATGGGCCCCTCCGGCCGCTTCGTTGTCATCGAAAAGTCCTACGGCGGCCCGCATGTCACCAAGGACGGTGTCTCGGTCTCGAAGGAAATTTCGCTGCCCGATCCGTTCCAGTCGATGGGCGCGAAGATGGTGAACGAAGTCGCCAAGAAGACCGCCGACAAGGCCGGCGATGGCACGACTGCCGCGACGGTGCTCGCGCAGGCGATCTTCACCCAAGGCCTTCGCCACGTGACGGCCGGTGCGAACCCGGTTCACCTCCAGCGGGGTATCAACAACGCAGCGGCTGCCGCGGCCGAAGCGATTGACGGCATGGCCATCAAGTGCAAGGGTCGCGAGGATTACAAGAAGATCGCAACTGTTTCCGCGAATCACGATGAAGCAGTCGGCAATCTGATCGCTGAAGCCATCGATCGCGTCGGCGCCGACGGCGTTGTTGAGATCGAAGAAGGCAAGTCAGCGGAAACCACGCTTGACTACGTCGAGGGAATGCAGTTCGATAAGGGTTACCTCTCGCCATACTTCATGACCGACCCGAAGACGGCCGAGTGCGTGATGGAAGATGCGTACATCCTGCTCTACGAAAAGAAGATCAGCAACCTGCCCGATCTTCTCCCGCTGCTCAACAAGGTCGTCGCGACCGGCAAGCCGATTCTCCTCATCGCTGAGGAAGTCGAGAACGAAGCCCTCGCGACGCTCGTCGTCAACCGCCTCCGCGGCACGCTCAAGATCTGCGCCGTCAAGGCCCCGGGCTTCGGCGATCGCCGCAAGGCCATGATGGGCGACATCGCCACCCTCACCGGTGGCACGTTCATCGCGGAAGATCTCGGCCGTAGCATCGAGAGCATCGAGCTTTCGGAACTTGGTCGCGCCAAGAAGCTGATCGTCACCAAGGACGACACCACGATCATCGAAGGCGCCGGCAAGAAGTCGGAGCTCACCGCCCGCGCGAACCAGATCAAGTCGCAGCACGAGAAGTCAACCAGCGATTACGACCGTGAGAAGCTGATGGAGCGTCTTGCGAAGCTCACCAGCGGCGTCGCGATCATCAACGTCGGTGGCGCAACCGAGATCGCCATGAAGTCGACCAAGGACCTCGTGGACGATGCTCTGCACGCGACTCGCGCTGCAGCCAAAGAGGGCTATGTCCCTGGTGGCGGCGTCGCACTGCTCCGCACGCAGGACGCGATCCAGAAGGCTGCCGGCAAGGCCAAGGGCGACGAGAAGCTCGGCTTCGACATCGTCAGCCGCGCTGTCGAGGCCTGCGCCAAGCAGATCGCCGAGAACGCCGGTTTCGATGGCGACCTCGTCGTCGAGAAGGTGAAGGAAGGCGGCAAAGGCGGCAATTCGTTCGGCTTTAACTCCGCAACGGGTGAATACACCGACCTTGTGAAGGACGGCATCATCGATCCGGCGCTCGTCGCAAAGACCGCGCTGATCAATGCGGCTTCCGTTGCGGGCCTGATGCTCACCACCGATGTGCTGATCACGGACCTGAAGGAAGATGCCGAGATCGCGACCGGCGCGACGGCCTGATCACGCGTTTACGAGCCCGAAGCGCAAGCGAGGGCACAGCGGCCAATCGGGAACCGGAAGTTCTCGATCCCGCTGCAACCAAATGAAATTTCCGAGCCCGTCCACGACAGCGGTCGGGCTCGATTCATGTCCGATCAAAGTCAGCAAGCATCGATTTTTGCCCGACCTGAAATATGGTCTGCGCTTGGGGCCATCATTTCCGCTGTGATGGCATTCGTCACTTGGCGAACCGTAAAGAGATATACGGACTACACGAAGATTTTAACTGACGAAACGCAGGCGATGCGGCGAGGTCAGTCAGAACCAATCGTCATTGCTGCAGTAGTACCTGGGAAAGAACTATCGCTGGATTTGATAGTGCGAAATGTCGGACGAGGAGCGGCGTTTCGCGTCAAGCTGATTCCGTCTCAATTTCTCCAGCTCGCGTTTGTGAATGCGGCGGGAAGGCCGTTGGAAAGCGGCATGATGAAGAATGGGATCTCATTGCTGCTTCCCGAGCAAGAGTTGCGTCTCGCGCTTGGTGAGTGGAGCAAACTAGAGAGTGAGCTCCGCGGGCCAAATTTGGCGATTGACGTGGAGTACGACGTGCTGCCCGATCCCCAAAGTGAGCGTCGCGCAGATCGATATCCGGTTGAAGTTTCGCATCTTGATCGCGTCTCGCTTGCCACGTTCAGTTCGCCAGCAGAAAAATCAGCCGATGCGATGCGCGATTTGGCATCGACCATCAAAAATATTGGCTATCGCACCGCCCACCGCTAATCCCTCATTTGCACTTTGGCACGCAGCCCAACTTCCCCATGCCTTCAGTCACCCGCGACTACTACGAAGTTCTGAGCGTCGAGCGAACCGCCGATGGCGAGGAGATCAAACGCTCTTATCGCCGCCTCGCGCTGAAATATCACCCGGATCGCAACCCCGGTGATGCAGAGGCCGAGGTGAAGTTTAAGGAGGCCGCTTCGGCGTACGAAGTACTCTCGGACCCCGAAAAGCGTCAGCTCTACGACCAGTACGGTCACGATGGTCTGCGCCAGGCGCGAGGCCCCGCGGCACACGATTTCAGCCGCATGAATGTCGAGGACATCTTCTCGATGTTCAACGACATCTTCGGCGGACAAGGTGGTCCAGGTGGCGGCTTCGGTGGCCAACAGGGCCGGCGGGGCGTCGCGCGCGGATACGACCTCGAAACCGAAGTCGAACTGACGCTCGAAGATGTTTCCGTCGGCGTTGAGCGCGAAGTTCACTTCACGCGCCTCGATGTCTGCGAGACGTGCACCGGCACCGGCGCGAAGAAGGGCAGCAACCCGATCAAGTGTCCGACATGTGCCGGACAAGGGAAAGTCCAGCAGACCGGTTTCGGCGGCATGTTCCGCATGGTGACCGCGTGCCCGGCTTGCCGTGGTCGCGGGCAGATTGTTAAAGACTTCTGCGACGCATGCAAGGGCAAGGGCCGCATGCCCCGCAAGCGCACCATCAGCGTGAAGATTCCGGCGGGCGTGATGGATGGCCAGGCCGTGCGCGTCAGCGGCGAAGGCGAACCGCCGCCTCCCGAGATTTCTCCGGCCGGTGAAGGCATTCGTGGTGATCTGCACGTTGCGATCCGCGTCGCCGAGCACACGCTTTTCCAGCGCGACGAAGACAATCTCATGCTCGAGATGCCGATCAGTTTCGCGCAGGCGTCGCTCGGCGCGGAGATCGATGCTCCGACAATCAGCGGCAACGCGAAACTCACGATTCCGCGCGGCACGCAGCCCGGAAGCGTCTTCTCGCTCAAAGGGAAGGGTCTTCCGAATCTCCGTTCGGGGCGAGCCGGCGACTTGTTGGTTGCCGTCAAGGTGGAAGTCCCGCGCAAGCTCACCAAGGCGCAGGAAAAGTTGCTCCGTGACTATGCCGCGAGCGAGGATCAGGCGGTTCTTCCGGAAACACAAGGGTTCTGGAAGAAAGTCAAAGAGATGGTCAAGGGCGACTGAACGGAAATTCACGAGGGTCCCAAGAGTGAATCACTCTGGGGCTGGTACAAGGCAAAGATGTCGCAGGAAGCGAAGCAGGCATGAACAGCGAATCAGACATCCCGCACGAATGGGACATCTCCGGCGAAGGCGATCCGGAAAGCAATCTGGCGCTTCAGGAAAAGGTCGCGAAGCTCGAGGCCGAAGTCGCCGAAGCGAATAGCCGCGCCCTGCGCACGATGGCCGACTTTCAGAATTACCAGAAGCGTTCGTATTCGAACGAGCAGATTGCCAAGGCGACGGGTGCCGCGGGTGTCGTGCAGGGCATCGTTAGTGTGATCGATCACTTTGATCTTGCCCTTCAGCAGGACATGAGCAAGGTCACCGCCGAGCAGCTCGTCTCTGGCGTAAAGGTCATCCGCGAAGAATTGCTCCGCGCGCTGCAAAACCAAGGCCTGAGCGTCATCAATCCAAAACCCGGCGACGAGTTTGTCCCCGGCATTCACGAAGCGATCATGCAGCAAAAGGCCGAAGGCATCGAGCCCGGCAAAGTCGTCGCGACTTTCCAGGCCGGCTATTCACTCGCGGGTGCCGCGGCCGGTGGTGGAGACAAAGTGATTCGCCCCGCAAAGGTGAGTGTGTCACCCGCAGACTGATTTCAGTGTCTTCTTTGCTATTTGCAATTTGCATATTTGAGCCATTTTCTCCATGCCCACGTACGACTACAAATGCAACGCCTGCGGCAATGCCTTCGAAGAATTCCAATCGATGTCCGCGCCGCATCTCAAGAAGTGCCCCAAGTGCGGCAAGAACAAGCTCGAACGCCTCATCGGCACCGGCGCAGCGCTGATGTTCAAGGGCTCCGGCTTTTATATCACCGACTATCGCTCGGATTCGTATAAGAAGGCCGCGGAAGCCGACAAGAGCGGCGGGAAGTCAGAAACGGCCAAGCCCGACACCGCGAAGGTCGAATCCGGAAAATCAGAGACGGCGAAGGCCGAGCCCGCCGCGAAGTCAAAGCCGGAAACGCCGAAGTCTGAACCAAAGGCTAAGAGCAAGAAGTCGTCGAAAGACTCCTAAGCGCGAGGACCGCATGCCCATTGTCGGACACGGCATCGATCTCGCCAGCGTCGATCGCATCCGCGAGATGATCGTGGATCATGGCGAGCGCTTTCTCGAACGTGTCTTTACGGCAGTTGAGCGTGAAACCGCGTCGAAGCATTCCGGCGATACCAAGCGTGCGGAACATCTCGCGGGCCGGTTCGCGGCAAAAGAAGCCGCGCTCAAAGCGCTCGGTACGGGTTGGCGCGACGGCATCGCGTGGACTGACGTTGAGATCCTCAACCAGCCATCCGGCGCCCCGACACTTCACCTGCACGGCAAAGCTGGCGAAATCGCTCGCTCACTTCAGACGAAATCAATGCACGTGAGCATCAGTCACGCCGCCGGCGTTGCGACAGCATCGGTGATCCTGGAATCCTGAGGGCACGCGCTCGAGCTACCAGCGACTGGCCGAACGAACCTGAGCGAAGCGACGGGACCGAGCGCTGGGCATCGCAGGCACTCGGACTGCCCGCGCTGGCTTTGCAGATGTGAGCAACCGCGTGCCTCGCTGCGCTTGGGCTCGTACGGTCAGGTGCGGGTGGATTGGAAGTCTGAGCGTGAACAGCGGTAGAGGGGGCTCGCCGCGTCACTCGTTCGTCGCGGTCATGATCTTGGCCTCGCTGCCGAGATTCCGCTGCACCGTCTCCGCCTGTCCGCGATTCGAGAAGCGTCCAACCCGCACGGCGTACACCTTCACACCCTGCTGATTCGTGGTCTGGACTATGCGTGGCGAAGCGAGGCCTGCCGATTGCGCTCGTGCGCGGTACCGATCTGCCTGTACCTGAGCACGCTGCCAGCTGCTGAACGCGCCAAGCTGCACGGTGAACTGCCCCGTGCCGGACGTCTGCGTGCCAGTCACCGCCGCAAGGCGATCGGAAATGAGCACCTTGAGGGTGCTGTCGTTCTGGACCTGTCCCTGAGCCTTCTCGTAGCTCGAGCGTGCTTCGCTCGTTCTGCCCTGTGCCCGGAGCGCGTCGCCCGCGTACAGAGATGCCCGGGCCGCTTCGTCGCCGGTGAGCTTGTTCGAGGCGTCGATCAGGAGCGTGGAAGCTTCGGAGTGGTGGTCTCGGCCGTATGCGATGAGCCCGAGCTGTGCCGCGGCCTTGCCGCTGACCGTTTGGTCGCCGCTCTTGAGGAGGGGGCGGAGGATCTTTTCTGCTTCGTCGTTCTTGCCGAGAGCGGCGGCAGAGAGGCCTGCGATCAGGGCTGCCTGTTCCTTCTGGACGCTGGACCCTTCGGTCTGGGCCTCGAGCGCCGCCTTGTAGGCGTCGGCATAGCGGTGCTGGCTATACAGCTCTTTGTAGTCGTCCTGAGCGCCCTTGTGGGACGATGCACACGCACCCAGGAACAGCGCTGAGGCGACCAATAGGACCATCAGAGCCACCTTTGCCGCACGAATGCTCGCCGTCATGATCGCTGGATTCCTTGCCGCGCTGCCCGCACGGGTTCGGTATTATCGTCGCCCGGTGGCGTTGAAAGCCACTTTCCGGCCTTGGCCCAGGTGATCGATCCATTGCGGAGTGCTTTTTGAGCGTCCACCGACAGATCCTCTGGCAGTTGCTTACGCACCCCCGATCCGTCGCCCTTGTCGACGACCGGCGCACGACCCGGAATTACGAGCTTCTGGCGGCGGTGTTCCACATCGCCCATCGCCTCGAAACGATCAACCACACCCAGCGGCTCGGGCTCCTGCTTCCAACGGGGGGCAGCTTCCCCGCCTCGGCATTGGCGGGGTTGACGCTTGGCCGGACGATTGTGCCCCTGAACTACCTTCTCAAGAAGGAAGAGTTGCAATACGTGATCGACGACTGCGGGACGGACACGATCGTGACCGTGAAGCCGATGATCGACCACCTTGGCTACTCGCCGAAGGTGAAGAACTTGGTCTATCTCGAGGACGTGGATTTCAGCGGCATGCCCGACATTCGCTGGCCGGCGGCCACCAGCGATGAAGATCTGGCCGTGCTGCTCTATACATCGGGAACCAGCGGTAAGCCAAAGGGCGTGATGCTGACCCACGGCAACCTGATGAGCAATATCCGGCAGATCCGGGATTGGGTGGATTTCTCGCGGGCGGATTCGATGCTGGGGGTGCTGCCTCAGTTTCACTCGTTCGGGATGACCGTGCTGACACTCCTGCCCCTCAGCGGCGGGATCAAGGTGGTGTATACGGCGCGGTTCATTCCGGGCAAGATCATGCGGCTGCTTCGCGAACATCGGCCGACAGTGCTGGTCGCGATTCCTTCGATGTTCAATGCGATGCTCCACGCGAAAGACGCGACGCCGGATGACTTCAAGTCGCTTCGATATACGGTGTGCGGCGGGGAGCCACTTCCCGGCGCGGTGCGGGATCGATTCCGCGAGCGGTTTGGGATCACGATCAATGAGGGATATGGGCTGACCGAGACTTCGCCGGTGAGCAATTGGTGCCGGCCTCATGAGTTCCGGCCGGGCTCCGTTGGACGACCAATTCCGCTGGTCGATCAGCGGATCGTCGACACGGCGACGGGGCGGAGTCTGCCCCCCAATACCGATGGCGAAGTGTGGATGAAGGGCCCCAACATCATGCGGGGTTATTTCAATCTGCCCGAGGAGACCGCGAAGGCCTTCAGCGAGAGCGGGTACTTCCGGACCGGTGACATTGGCCGCCTCGATGATGACGGGCATCTGCACATCACGGGTCGGCTGAAAGAAATGCTTATCGTCGGAGGCGAGAATGTCTTCCCGCGCGAGATCGAAGAAGTGCTGGAGCGCCATCCTTCGGTGAGCGCAACAGGCGTGGTCGGGGTGAGCGACCCGATGCGGGGCGAGCAGCCGCTCGCGTTTGTCGAGATCAAAGACGGTGCGACGTTTGACGAGAAGGAACTGATTGGGTGGTGCCGCCAGAATCTGGCGGGGTACAAAGTGCCGGTGGAGATTCGCAGGCTGGATGCGCTCCCTCGGAACGCGACGGGGAAGGTCATGCGGCGTGAACTCAAGGCGCTCGCCAAGGCTTCGGCCTGACGGATTCGGTTTTGTGCGAGCCAGCCAGCCTCGAAAACGTTTTCAAGAAATCTCAGACTTGGTTAGCCGGTGATCGCCTCCGCGTCGCATGGGGTGTACGCCGTTCATCAAGTGTGCCCAAAGCGGGTTGAGTTGTTCAGATCCGACGAAGCTAGATCACATCGATCTTGCGCGGGGGTTGCGCGGCTATTGAGCGTACGAACAGAAGGAATTTCACCATGCTTCGCCTCTCCGCCATTTCAACCATGTTGCTGCTCGCCGGAACAGCTTTGGGCCAGTCGGTCAATATCGATCTCAACTTCACGGGCAAGACGATTCCGTCGGCCTCGTACGGCGCTGCCGCGGGTCAGCCGGGTACGTGGAATCAGGTCGTGGCAACGGGCGGCGCGGGCGCGAGCTCGAGTCTCGTGGGATTGAACGGATTGTCCTCCGGCCTGACGATCCTGGCTAAGACCAACAGCGGCAATCACAACGGCGATCTCGGCTCTGGCGATTTCGGCTCGCTGATGGATGACTACGCCATGGGCTTTGACACCAACGGCGTGGTGACGATCGAGATCAGCGGTCTCGATGAAGGCTTCTATCGCGCGTTCGCCTACGCGTCGCTGACGCCCGCGGATCAGACGTACGTGGACGGTTTTGGTTTCACCAACTATCACAACTCGTATTTGTCGGGCGATGTCGGTGGCCTCGGATTCGGCTCGGGCAGCACGAGCGGACCGACCGTTCCGGACACGTTCCAGTACGGCAAGACGCACGTCGTGTTCAACTTCACGGTTGGCGCGGGCGCGCCGAAGCTGAAGTTGACTTCTTCGTGTGACTTTGTCAGCCTCGCGAAGTGCGCTTTCAACGGTCTTCAGCTTGTCAAGATCACCGGCAGCCGTCTGTATGTGAACGACAACGCCGCCGGACTGAACAACGGCATGTCCTGGACCAACGCGTTTAACAGCCTGCAGGAAGCGCTCAGCGTGGCGCGGGCTTCGGGCGGCCAGATCACCGAGATCTGGGTCGCGGGCGGACTCTACAACCCGGGCCAGAACCGCATCGCCAGCTTCAAACTCGTGAACAACGTGAAGATGTACGGCGGGTTTGTCGGCAACGAAACGCTGCTCACACAGCGCGTGCTCAGCGTCGGCAACCAGAGCTATCTCAGCGGCGAGATCGGCACGGGCCTTGCCAATGACAACTGCTACCACGTGGTTGACGGCTCGAACGTTTCGTATCTCACCGAACTCGACGGTTTCACGATCGCGAGCGGCTATGCCAACAGCACCGCTCCGAACGAAATCGGCGGCGGGATGTACATCGCCGACGGCTCGCCGACGGTGCGCAACTGCACGTTCTTCGGAAACACCGCCCTTCACGGCGGCGGCGGCGTCGCGATCGATGGAACGACCGCCCTGATCGGGCCGCACTTTGATCACTGCATCTTCTCGCAGAATCATGCGGATGAAGGCGGCGCTCTGCAGTACTTCGGCGGACCAGGCGGGTTCCTCCAGCCGGTGCTCTCGATCGACAACTGCAAGTTCGTTGACAACGACGCGTCGAGCCACGCCGGTGCGATCCGCGCGTACGGCGATACCTACATCACCAACTGCGCGATCTGGGGCAATTCGGCTCCGCAGGATGGCGGCGCGGTCTACATCTCGGGCGCCAACGTCGACCTGGTGGTTCGCAGCAGCACCATCGTCGGCAACCTGAGCACTAGCGGCGCGGGCGGGCTTCGAGCTCTTGCCGGTGCGAATATCGATATGCGGAATTCGATCGCTTACTACAACACCGGCCCGGGCCTCATGATCCCGACCGTCAAGCAGGTCAACGCGTCCGGTGGGACCAGCAGCGTCGGATACTCATGCGTGAACGGCGACTTCTTCAACACTCCGATTTCGGGCGTCGGCAACATCGCGGCAGCCCCGTCGTTCGTGAACTACAGCGGTTCGGACGGAATCCCCGGCAACCTCGACGACGATTTCCACCTCAACACCGGCTCGCCCTGCGTCGACACCGGGACGAACGCGGAAGCTGTCGGCCTGACCAAGGACATCGAAGATCTGACCCGCATCATCGACGGCGACAACAGCGGCAACGCCCGCATCGACATGGGTGCCTTTGAGCTTCAGCATGCTCCCTGCCCGTGCGACCTGAACGGCGATGGCCAAGTTGACGACGCCGACTTCACGCTGTTCGTCTCCGCGTACAACAAGCTCGATTGTGCCGATCCCTTGATGCCTGCTGGCTGCCCGGCCGACTTTGACGGCAACAACCTGGTGGACGACGCGGACTTTGTGATCTTCGTCGCGGCCTACAACGAACTGCTCTGCCCCTGAGACGAGGGCAGATTGAACTGAAGAGTTCGTGATGGACCCGGGCGCGAAAGCGCCCGGGTTCGTTTTTGAATTAGGAGAACGCCGCCGTCACAAGCTTCGGAAGAATGTCGCCGGCTTTGCCATGCAAGGCAACGTCAACCAACTTTGTTGCAGCGCTCGGCTCTGCGTTGACTTCGATCGAGAACGCGCCGTTCTGGCGTGCGGCATGCAGGAAGCCTGCGGCGGGATACACGACGGCGCTGGTTCCGATTGAGAGGACGAGATCGCAGGAACGGACGGCGACTGCCGCGGCTTCGAGGGCGTCTTCGGGGAGCATTTCTCCAAACCAGACGACATGCGGACGGAGAAGAGCACCTTTGGCGAACGGTGATGGAGGAGGGAACACTGAGAATGACTCGGGCGGCAGATCCACGACTCGGTGCGTGGATGTACAGCGCCACTGGATGATGTTGCCGTGGAGTTCAACCACCCTTGCACTCCCGGCGCGGTGGTGGAGGCGATCGACGTTTTGGGTGAGGAGGGAAAATGTGCCGCCGGAGGCAGTGACGGAGCGATCAATCTCGGCCAGCGCGAGGTGACCGCGATTTGGCTCGGCGGCAAGACAGCCAAGCCGACGCCAGTCGTACCAGCGCGAGACTTTTTCGGGGTCGGCTTCAAACGCTTCGGGGGTTGCGAGAGTTTGCGGATCGAACTCGGCCCAAAGAGCTTGCATGTCTTTGGGGAGATCGGCGGTTTGCGCGGCAGTGCTGCCCCGAAATGTGCGCAAGCCGGATTCAGCAGAGATGCCAGCGCCGGTGATGGCGACGATGCTTCGCGCGGAGCGGAGCCGAGAGGCGGCGAGGGAGAAGTCGGTCACATGAGGATCATTCGCGGCATTAAACGCGCAGACGGAGAGTCGTTTCGGCTCGGATGGGGAAGGAAACGGACATTGATGGAAAAGAAGGCATCGAGGCAGGGAGGCATTAAGGCACCAAGGGAAGGAGCAGGAAGGTCAGTTCGTATGCTGCGGGCATGACGATTGAGACTCGAGTGTTGACAGATCTGACGGCGATGCTGGCGAAGCGGCCGGTGGTGGTGGAACTTGGTTGCGGTCCGAAGAAGAAACCGGGGAGCATCGGTGTTGATGCGATCGCGCTCCCGGGTGTGGATGTGGTAGCGGATTTAAACAAAGGACTCGCGTTCCTGCCGGATTCGTCGGTAGACCGGATCGAAGCGGTGCACACGTTTGAGCATCTTTCGGATATCGAGACGGTGATTCGGGATGTGGTGCGCGTGCTGCGGCCAGAGGGCGAGTGCTCTATTACAGTGCCGCACTTTTCGAATCCGTACTACTACTCCGACTACACGCACAAGACGCCCTGGGGGCTGTACTCGATGGGATATTTCTGCAAGGACGGGTGGCCGTATCGGAGGAAGGTCCCGTCGTTTTACAACGATGTTGGAGTGCGGATCATCTCGCAGCGGATCCGATTTACGTCGGAGTTTGTGGTGATCAAGCAACTCAAGAAGGTGACGCAAGCGATCGTCAATTCGTCGCGACTGATGCAGGAATTGTGGGAGGAGAACCTGTGCTGGCAGTTGCCGGCGAGCGAACTGCGCGTTGTGTTTGGAACGGCGAGATAGTCTCGTGCTACTTCGGGCGATGTTTCAGCCGAATCACGAGCCGCAACCCCGACCACGTTTCATCGATCGCGCAGACTTTATTGTCCACAAGGTCGGTTGCGAGCGCGAGATCGCGGATGATGTTCTCGGTGACGTCGGTTTTGATGCCGCTCGTTTTCTTGGGCCAGGAAATCCAGAGACCTGCCGCGGGGTTCATGCGCTTGCGGGCAGCGGCGAGGCGCCTTTCGAGTTCCTTCTGTGACTTCACGAAGACGACGAGTACATCGAGCGGCGATTTGCCTTGGGACACGGATGAGATCGTGACGTCGTCGGGAAGGCCATCGAGCGTTTTGACAAAGCCTTTCGGCTCGGACCAGAAGCCGATGGCGTGGCCGGGTTTGATGCCCAGTTTCTGTGCGAGAGGCGTCCCTGAATAGCCTGCCATAGAAACAGATTACTCGAACTTGCCGTGTGACTTGATCTCGAAATCCATGATGTCGGCGAGCTGCTTATTTGACTTGGCTTGCAAGCCCCCGAGTCGCTTGACGAGAGCTTTGGGGTCGTCGCTTGCAATTTCGGCGAGTTTCTTGAACTTGTGATCGAGCACTTCCTGCAAGTCAATCTTGTCCGGGCCTGCCGCGTTGCGGGCGTGGCCGCCGGGGTACATCACCAGGCCGCTGTCAAAGGTTTGGTTCTGATCGTCGGTGATGACCATCGAGGTCGGAATGCCGTCGGGATACTTGCTGTCGTAGTCGGCACCGCCCCACTCGAAGGAGACCTTTTCCATGAGCTTGCGGGTCACCGGATCGTGCAGGCTCTTGCCGTCGAAGTCGTGAGGGAGGAGCATGACATCGCGCCAGGTGACTTTGGCCGACTTGTTCTCGGCACGGTTTTCGAGCGCCTTGCGGAGCATCGTGCAGACGAGATAGAGCATCGAGTGATCGGCGGATTGACGTGTCTTGGGGTCGCGCTTCGCGGGGTCGCCGATGATGCCGAACGCGGGCTCGTAGGCGCGGACGAGGATCTTGGAGATCGCGTCGCCAGTCTGATCTGCGAGCAGATGCGGATTGCGCGTGACGAGGTTGATAAGGCCCTGCAGCGCGCCGGCGCTCTGGTGCTCATAGAGACCGAGCTTGAAGTGCATGCCCATCACGGCGAAGTCAGACCCCGCGCGGCCGAGCACAAGCTCAATCGGACTGGCGTAGGTCTTGCTGCCCCAAGCTTCTTTGGCATCGGGGATACCGGTGCCGCCGCTGGCGGTTTTCTTGAAGAGCTGGCCCGGCCCTTCAAAAAGGCGGAAGATCGCCTCAGGGTTGCGGAAAATGTCGCGCGGCCCGAGGAATCCGGCCATGCTGCGCTTCACCGATAGCACTGCCGCTTCGGTGCTGATCGCGGCGGATGCACCCTTCGAGTCGCTCAACTGCTTGCCAGCGCGGATGGCGCGGAAGGGGATGTAATGCGCAACCACCATTCCGATCGCTGACTCGATCTGCTCTGCCGTCGCGCCCATCATCGCGCCGAATGCGGCCGCGCTACCAATCGCGCCGTGGACAACGTGATCAATCTTGTAGGACTTCAGCGAGAACACTTCGGCGAGGCGGCCTCGGATCTCGTCGATCAAGATCATGCCCTTGAGCGCGAACGAGCCGTCTTTGCCCCGAAGCTGTGCCGCGGCGAGTGCGACGCCGTAAAAATCGTTGTGCCCGAACTCGCCTGCGATGTGGTTGAATTCGGGATTGAATCCAAAGTTGGTGCCGTTCGAGTCCCACTCGCGGACGGCGGCGCCGTTGGCGACGATCGCCTTCTCCACTTGAACATTGATCGCGCTGCCGAACGTCGGCACGCCGGAACGGACAGCGCCTTTCGCCCAAGGAACGCCAGCGAGCGTGCCGCTGCCAGATGGAGCGGTGGCGTACTGGTGGGCCTCAGCGCGGAGGATGGTGGGGGCATTGGTGCCGAGCGCGAGAGCAGAGACGCCGCAGAGATTGGCGTCGGTGTGGAAGAGCTCAGTGCGTTCGAGTACCGACTTGTCGGGCTCTCCCCGCCGGCCGGGCACGTCGGACATGAAGTCGATGGCATACTGCGCGATGCCGAGCGCCTGATTGGTGTCGGCAGGGAGGTGGACGTGCGTGTCTTTATTGATGTTGAGGTTGGGCATGGTGAATCTGGTGGCCGGAGCGGACAGAGCTCGTGAAGTAAGAACTTGGGGAGCAAGGGTACGCCCGGCTTACCGGAAAGTGGGTATCGGAAGTGGTTCGAACCCCGGCGGTTTTGCACGAAAATCCTGCATGGGCCGATAGTTGAGGTTGGCGTTCGGGCCGGAAGAGATTCGAACGCCTTACATGCGGAGCATGCACGATGGTGTTGAACGGTTCCGGTTCGCTCACAAACCCAGACCTTGCTCCAACGACTCCGGCGCAGCGTACGTGGAGCACGTGGCACATCGCGGCGCTCTGGATCGGCATGGCGGTCTGCATCACGACGTACACGATCGCGGCTGGGATGATCGGTCAGGGGATGGCGTGGTGGCAAGCGGTGATCACCGTTGCGCTCGGCAATCTGATTGTCTTGATCCCGATGATTCTGAATGGGCACCCCGGAGCCAAGTACGGCATCCCGTTTCCGGTTTTGATGCGGGCGAGCTTCGGGACGAAGGGAGCGAACATCCCTGCGCTTGCGCGAGCGCTCGTCGCCTGCGGCTGGTTTGGGATCCAGACTTGGATCGGCGGCGATGCCATCTATCAGATTCTGGCGTCGCTGGGTGTGATCGATCTTGCCGCGGAGAAGTCGCGGATGATGGGGATCGGGTTGACGCCTTGGCAGGCAGCGTGCTTCTTCGCGTTCTGGATGATCAACCTGCACTTTGTCTGGCACGGGATGAACTCGATCAAGTGGCTCGAGTCATGGGCCGCGCCGTTTCTGATTGCTTCGGGGTTGGCACTCATGATCTGGGCGCTGTGGCGGGTTTCGGAAGTCGCGCCGATCTCGGCGGTGTTTTCGCAGGGGTCAAAGTTTGAAACCAACCGCGCATTCTGGCTGGTCTTCTTTCCGAACCTGACGGCAATGGTGGGGTATTGGGCGACGCTGTCGTTGAACATCCCGGACTTCACGCGCTTCGCGAAAGATCAGAAGTCGCAGGCATGGGGCCAGGCGCTCGGCTTGCCAACGACGATGACGCTCTTTTGCTTCATCGGAATCGTGGTGACGAGTGCAACGACGATCATCTTCAAGCAGACGATCTGGGATCCGGTCTTGCTCGTAAGCAAGTTGGGCTCTCTGCCGGTTGTAGTCATTTCGCTGGTCGCGCTGACGCTCGCGACGCTTTCGACCAACATCGCAGCGAACGTCGTCAGCCCGGCGAACGACTTCGCCAATCTGAATCCGCGTCGCATCACGTTCCGCATGGGCGGCATCATCACAGCGGTGATCGGCATCCTCATCATGCCGTGGTACCTCTATCAGAATCTGAGCGCGTACATCTTCACCTGGCTGATCGGTTACTCGGCGCTGCTCGGCCCCATTGCGGGAATCATGCTCTGCGATTACTACCTGCTGCGAAAGAAGCATCTGAATGTGGATGCGCTGTACGACGAGCAAGGCGAATATTCGTACTCGAACGGATTCAACTCGCGGGCGATCGTGGCGATGGTTCTAGCAGTCCTGCCGAACGTCCCCGGCTTCCTAAATGCCGCGGCGAATCGCACGCACGCTCAGGTCGCCGCAAATCCTTCGGTGAACCCCCTCTTTCCGGCGTTCTTTGATGAGATATACGGATACGCGTGGTTCATCGGCCTGGCGCTGGCAATGGTGATCTACTACGTGCTGATGGCGGGGCGGGTGAAGCCCGAATCGCACGTCGCCAAGTCGACCGCGACTTTGCGCTAAGAACCCTTCTATTCTTCCTGCACACGAAAACAGCGACAAAACAAGGATCATCACGATGACAACCGCAACTGCCAGCCCAACGAAAGCTCCTTCGCTTCCTCCCTGCGATTTCAAGCCCGCGCCCTACACCGGCCCGAGCAAAGAAGAAGTGCTCGCGATGCGGAAAGAGTTCTGCACGCCCGCGCTCGTCACCTACTACAAGAACCCGGTGATGATGGTGCAGGGGCACATGCAGTACCTTTTCGACGAGACCGGTCGTCGCTATCTCGACGTCTTCGGCGGCATCGTCACGGTGAGCATCGGCCACTGCCATCCGAGGGTCATGGCCGCAGTGAACGCCCAGAACGCGCTGCTCCAGCACACGACCACGATCTACCTGCATCCGACGATCGCGCAGTACGCGAAGAAACTCGCGTCAACTTTCCCGAAGGAGTCGGGCTTGTCTGTGGTCTACTTCGTGAACTCGGGCAGCGATGCCAACGACCTGGCCATGTTGATGGCCCGTGCGCACACGGGAAACTACGACTTCGTCGCACTCCGCAACGGCTATCACGGCGGCTCCGCGGCACCGATGGGTCTCACGGCCCATAGCTCGTGGAAGTTCAACACGCCCCAGGGCTTTGGAGTGCATCACGCGGTCCTGCCCGATCGGTTCCGCGGCCAGTATGGCTACGACGATCCGAAGGCGGGCGAAAAGTACGCGACGGATGTGCAGGAAGTGATTCGTTACGCAACCTGCGGCAAGGTTGCAGGCTTCATCGCGGAGCCGATGCAGGGCGTGGGCGGCGTGGTGGAGATGCCGCAGGGCTATCTGGCCGCGGCGTACAAGTCCGTGCGTGATGCGGGCGGTATCTGCATCGCGGATGAAGTGCAGACCGGTTTCGGACGCACAGGCGAAAACTTTTGGGGATTCCAAACAGTCGGCGGACCGGGCGTCTACCCCGACATGGTGACAATGGCGAAGGGAATCGGCAACGGCTGCCCACTAGCGGCAGTTGTCACGACTCCGGCGATCGCCAAGAGCCTGACCAGCCGCATCCATTTCAACACCTTCGGCGGCAATCCCGTCTCGATGGCGCAGGGCTTCGCAACGCTGAACGTGATGCTGGATGAAAACTATCAGCAGCAGGCAAAGGACAAGGGCGCGAAGCTCTTCGCGGGCCTTCGCGATCTGCAGAAGAAGCACCCGATGATCGGTGACATCCGCGGCAAAGGCCTGATGTGCGGCGTGGAGCTGGTCACGGATCGCGCGACCAAGACGCCGGCGACGGCGCAGTGTGCCGCGGTGTTCGAACGGTGCAAGGACCTTGGCCTCCTCATCGGCAAGGGCGGGTTCTTCGGGAACGTCCTGCGAGTCAAGCCTCCGATGTGCCTGACCGAGGCGGACATCACGTTCATGCTCGATGTGCTCGATGTCGCCATCGGTGAAGTCGAGAAGGCCTGATCTTTCTTTGGCGCATGCGTGGCCTTCGGTAACGAGATGCTGTACCTTACTGGCTCATGCATGATGCGATCGGTCTGACCATACTCGGCGCAGAAGGGCTCGAAGGCCTTCCCCTGATCAGGACGATCGCGGCCGCGTTTGCGGCGGCTTGGGTGCTTGGAATCATCACGCAGAAGCTCGGGCTTTCCCCGATCGTGGGCTATTTGCTCGCCGGCGTGATCATTTCGCCCCATACGCCGGGTTTCGCGGGCGATACCGAACTTGCGCACCAGCTCGCCGAGGTCGGTGTGATCCTGCTGATGTTCGGCGTGGGATTGCACTTTCACCTGAAAGACCTGAACGCGGTGAAGTGGATCGCGATCCCCGGTGCGCTCGGGCAGAGCTTGATCGCGACCATCGCCGGCATGGTGCTTTTTCATTGGCTGGGCTGGGATTGGAAAGCCGGTCTGGTGATCGGAATGGCGATGGCCGTCGCGAGCACGGTTGTCCTGATTCGAGTGCTCACCGACAACGAAGTGCTCTCGACTCCCGCGGGACATGCCGCGGTCGGCTGGCTGATTGTCGAAGACATCTTCACAGTCGTGTTCCTGGTCATTCTGCCCGTGCTCGGCCGGAGCGACGATGTTCCCAAGCCCGGAGAGCACATTCCGGAGTTCTGGCCGACGTTCGGTTGGGCGATGCTGAAGCTGGCAATCTTTGTTGCGATCGTCTTTCTGATCGGATCGCGCGTGGTGCCGTGGATTCTGGTGCAGGTCACACGCCTTCGCTCGCGCGAACTCTTCACGCTGACGATTCTCGTCCTGTCGATTGCGGTCGCTGCAGGTGCGTACGCCCTCTTCGGTGCGTCGATGGCGCTCGGCGCGTTCCTGGCCGGAATGATGGTGGCGCAGTCGCCGGTCAGTCATCAGGCCGCGGCGGATGCGCTGCCCCTGCGCGATGCCTTCGCGGTCATCTTCTTCGTCTCCGTGGGAATGTTGTTTGATTGGCACATCCTGATCGAGCAGCCGGGCATGCTTCTCGCCGGCCTCGGGATTGTGCTGATCGTGAAGCCACTCGCGGCGCTCGCGATCGTCGTCGTGCTCGGACATTCTGTCCGCACCGCGCTGACCGTTGCTGTCGGCTTGGCGCAGATCGGCGAATTCTCCTTCATCCTCTCTCAGGTGGCGTTCAAGAACGATCTCATGCTCCCGATCGGGAACGACGTGATCGTCGGCACCGCGATCATTTCGATCACGCTCAATCCGCTGCTCTTCCGCCTTGTGAAGCCGACGGAAATGTGGCTGCGGGGCAAACCGGCGATTTGGCGGAGATTGAACAATCGGGCGGAAGGACGATTGCAGGTCGAGAATGCCGAGGCGGTCGAGGCGCTGCGTGCCGCATCAGAAATGGAGAAGGAACGGACGGCGATCGTGGTTGGTTACGGCCACGTCGGAAAAACTGTCGATCGACTTCTGCAACAAGCGGGGGTCAAGACCGTGATTATCGATATGAACATGGACACGGTGGCGGCCCTGAATCGCGCCGGGCGCGCCGCGATCTACGGCGATGCGGCAAACGGTGAGGTTCTGCGCCAGGCGGGAGCCGTTGATGCGAAGTACCTGCTCGTCACGATGGCCGCGAATTCGAATCCAGCACCGGCGGTGATGCAGGCCCGGCAGTTGAATCCCGACATGCACATCCTGGTGCGGACGCGATATCTGAAGGAACGAAACGAACTTGTGATCGCGGGGGTCACCGGCTCTGTCTTTGAAGAAGCTGAGGCGGCGATTGCGCTGGGCGAACTCGTCCTCAAGGATCTCGGGGCGGACGCTGTGACAGTTGATCGAGAAATCTCGGCGCTGCGGGCGAGCGTTGCTTCCGGAGTGATCGCCTGAGGAGTATCGGAGATGCGGAGCGGACGTCTTTCCGGCCTGATGGTCTTCATCCTGATGACGTTTGTGCTTACCGGATTTGCTCAAGGGGAAGACGTCACCTTTTCGCTGCTTCGGCCCGGTGCTGCCAAGGTCTATCTCGCCGGAAACTTCAATGCGTGGGCGGGGAATTCGGGGGGAAAGCCCGGCGATACTGGCGCCGTGATGACGCGCGACCAAGGCGGAAACTGGACGAAGACGGTTGCCATCGACGGGCTGATCGCGAAATACAAGTTTGTGGTGGAGGACGAGTCCGGCAGGTTTGATTGGATGGCAGATCCCAAGGTGGCGCAGAAAGACGCTGAAGGAAACAGCGTCCTGTTTGTTGGTGGGAATGGACTGAAGCCGTTGGCGACCACGCGGCGCGTCGAAGTTCGCGCGGATGTGGGTCGATCCCACATCGTCGTCGTGTTGCGCACCGAGACCGAAGCGATTGTCGATGCAATCGAAGTCAGCGGGCCGCGCGGTTCGCCGTTTCGACTTGATGCGAAAGCGGAAGGGGACCGCGCGGTCGCGCTCGAATGGACGGCCGATGGCGAGCTTCACGACTTCGAAGCGAAGGTGAAAGACAACGGCCGCTATTACGGGGGCGGAGAGCGGTTCAATTCGATCAATCAAAAGGGCCATGTGCTCTGGATGGCGAGCAGCGATCATCCCGAGGACAAAGGGCTTTCAACGTATAAGCCGGTGCCGTTCGTGATGAGCAGCCGCGGGTATGGATTGTGGCTCGACAGCACTTCACCGAGCACGTTTGATCTGAATGCCACGGACCGCGATCACGTGATTGTGAAGGATCGCGCGAAGAAGATGCGGCTGGTTTTTATCGCTGGTCTAACGCCAACCGAGACTCTGGCGGAGTTCACGAGATTGACCGGGCGACCGCAGGTCCCCCCGGCGTGGGCGTTTGCTCCATGGAAGAGCCGCGATGTGCATCGCAATCGCGACGACATCCTTGCGGATGTGCATTTGAGCCGCAAGCACGGCCTGCCCGCCTCGGTGATCGTGTTCGATAGCCCGTGGGAAACCAGTTACAACGACTTCATGCTCAACGAGCAACAGTTTGCGAATGCAGATGCCATGTTCGGTGAGATTCGGCGGCAAGGATTTGTCCCTTGCTTCTGGCTGACGCCGTTTATCAATCTCACCAACGTGACGGATATGAGGGGGATTTCGAAGGAGGCGTCGCGGAACTTTGAGGAGGCAGCCAAAAACGGCTACTTGGTGCGCTCGGGTCCGAGCGCTGGAGACAAAGCGGGCGCGCCGATGGTCGTGCCGTGGTGGAAGGGGACCGGAGCGCTTGTGGACTTCACGAACCCCGCCGCGGTGCAATGGTGGCACGCGCAGATGGAGCCGATGACCAAGTGGGGCGTCGCCGCGCTCAAGTGCGACGACGGGGAAAGCAACTTCGTCACCGACGCTCTCTTCCATGACGGCTCGACCGCGGCGGAGATGAAAGGCCGATACGCGCAGCTCTACCTGAAGGCGGCAAACGATTTCCTGGAGCGCGTTCGGCCGGGCGATCACGCTCTGATCTCCCGGTGCGGTTTTACCGGTACCGGAAAATACCCATATGGCTGGGCAGGCGACAATCACGCAGACTTCTCGTTTGAGAACGGCCTACCCGGCGTGATCATCGCGGCACAGAACGCGTCGCTGTCGGGTCTGCCAATGTGGGGGAGCGACATCGCGGGGTATATGGGCAACGCGACGCCGGAGTTGTTCATCCGCTGGACCCAGTTCGCGGCATTCTCGCCCTTGATGATGGTCCATATGCAGTCGAACAAAGGGCCGTGGGATTACGGCGACAAATCGCTCGCGGTCTATCGCGAGTTCGCGCAGTTGCACACGCGGCTGTATCCGTACATCCGAAATGCCGCGGCAGAGGCGAGCGAGAACGGTGTTCCGGTCATCCGGCCGATGGCGTTCGCGTTTCCGGAAGATGAAGCCGCCACGCGGGAGCAATTCCAGTACATGTTCGGGCCCGATTTGCTTGCGGCTCCGATGTATCAGAGCGGAACGCAAAGGCCGGTCTATCTGCCACGGGGCAAGTGGCGCGACTACTGGAGCGGCGAGTTGCAGGAAGGCCCGCGAACAGTGATCGTGGATGCTCCGCTCGAGCGGATGCCGCTCTTTGTTCGAGAAGGTGCGATCATTCCGATGCTTGCGCCGGGAGTGGACACGCTGCTTCGGCGCACGGCGGAAATAGATCCCGCAGTGAAGTGCCTCGATGATCGGTTGATCCTGGAAGTTTGGCCCGGTGCGGGTGGCAAGCTCGAGTGCTCGGATGGAGCGCGGGCGAGCGTTGTGCGTGAAGGCGGGAAGAACGTGCTTCGAGTTGTGCCCGGTTTCAAGCGCGATGTGGAAGTGCGTTTGCGCTTCACCCCGGCAACACTGAATGTTGAGCGTGCCAACGGTCCGGTCTCGAATAGCTTGCGCGACGGAGATGCCACGGTGATCGCGCTGCCGAGCACCGAGAACGAAGTTTCGATCGCCTGGAATTGACGGCTCGCGTCTACACTGCCGCGACATTGAAGAGTTGCACGACTTGCGCTCAGAACTTGAACTCCGCTCGCGCTTCGCGCGGCGGTGAAAGGAGACGATCATGGTGAATCTCGAAGCGGCGAGGCGGATCATTGCGGCAGCGGAGAAAAAGGCAAAAGCGATCGGACGCCCGATGAACATCGCAGTGGTGGATGCCGGCGGCAATCTCGTCGCGCACGTGCGCATGGACGATGCCTGGATCGGGTCGATCAACATCTCGATCAACAAGGCTTTCACGGCCCGCGCGTTCGATATTGAAACGAAGGACCTTGCCAAGGAAAGCCAGCCCGGAAAGCAGTTCTACGGGATTCACGGCTCGAATGACGGTCGCATCATGATCTTCGCCGGGGGCGTGCCCTTGAAGGATGGCAAGAAGGTTGTCGGCGCGATCGGCGTCAGCGGCGGACTCGGCAAGGAAGATCAGGCCGTGGCCGAGGCGGGCGCGAAGGCATTCTGAGTGAAATTGCGATCGGTCGCGTGAATTAACCGCGTGGAATCAGGCGGCCGCTGCCCATCTTGCCGACAAACGCGCCGCCCTTGACCATGACCTGGCCACGGACGGTCACGGTGTCGCTGCGCCCCTTGAGTTCCCAGCCCTCGAAGGCCGAGTAGTCGGTCGCCATGTGGTGATGAGTCTTGTCCTTCGCGGAGATCTTGCCGCGGTAGGCCGGGTCGTACACGACGAGATCGGCATCGGCGCCAACCGCGATCGTGCCTTTGCCTTTGAGCCCGAAGATTCGGGCCGCCTGCGTGCTGGCAGCATCGACGAACGTGTGCAGGTCGATCTTGCCGGTGGTCACGCCGTTGGTGTACAGGATGTCCACGCGATTGCCAACGGAGGGAATTCCGTTCGGGATCTTTGTGAACGCGTCCTTTCCCATCGACTTTTGAGCCTCGAAATCAAACGGAGCATGATCCGTCGCGACCGTTGCGATCGCGCGCGATGCGAGCTGGGCCCACATCTTCGGAAGCTGAGCCTTGTCGCGCAGCGGAGGCGACATCACGTACTTCGCGCCTTCGAATCCGGGCTTTTGGGTGTAGGAATGGTCCACAACGAGGTGGGGGAGCACGACCTCGATGTGAGCCTTGACGCCCCGGGCGATGGCGCACTGTGCCTCGAGAACCGCCTCATTGCAGGATGTGTGAACGACGTAAACCTCAGCGCCGGTGAGTTCGGCGAAGGTCATGAGGTGATGCACACCTTCTGCTTCTACCTGCACGGGGCGTGAGGGCTCGTGAAACTCGGGCGCGATCTTGCCGGCCGCGAGGAGCTCCTTCTGGCGTTCATCGACGAGGGTTTCGTTCTCGCAGTGGGCCGTGACGACGACACCGAGCTCTTTGGCAAGCTTCAGAGCGTGATAGAGCTCGCGATCATCCACGCCCAGCGCGCCCTTGTACGCGAGGAAGACCTTGAACGAGCGGATTCCCTTCTTCACGATCTCGCGGAATTGCTTCTCGGCGGCGTCGTCGAAGCGGGTCACTCCCATGTGAAACGTGAAATCGCAGGCGCTGATGCCATTGGCCTTGCCAAGCCAAGTCTCAAACGCCGCCATCGGCTCCTCGGTCTTGCCGGGACAGATCATCTCGATGAGCGTGGTTGTGCCGCCGAGGAGTGCTGCGCGGGAAGCTGTCTCCCACGTGTCCTTGGCGTAGGTGCCCATAAACGGCAGGTAGATGTGAACGTGCGGATCGATGAAGCCCGGGAAAACGTACTTGCCCGCGGCGTCGATGACTTCCGTCCCCGCTGCACTCGACTTCGGATCGATGCCCTTCTCAATCCGCGTGATCGTGTCGCCCGCGCAGTAGATGTCGGCGGTGTAGTCGTCGGTGGCAGTAATGATGCGGCCGTTTTTGATGAGTAGGGACATAAGAGTTCACCACAGAGACACAGAGGCACAGAGAAGAAAGGAGAGTTGGCTACAGAATTCGACGTCGGAGGCCGTCGTGCAGGCTTGGAGCGCAGAAATTCATGAGGAGTCCGACTCGAATTCCGCTCAGACGCAAATATGTGAGCAACTGTGCCTCGTGCACCGCCGATATCTTTTCGACGGCTTTTAGTGCGATGAGCAGCACAGATTCCACGACGAGGTCCAACCGGTAATCAAGGGCGAGACTTACTCCCTTGTAACGAATCGGCAACGGAACTTGTCTCTCAAGTTTCAATCCCAGCAGCGATAACTCGTGACACAGACACTCTTCGTATACAGACTCCATCAGGCCCGGCCCCAGGTGCTTGTGCACTTCAATAGCTGCGCCGATGACCTGTTCCGACAATTGTGCCGACGGTTTTTTGCGCTGCTGACAAAGCGCCGCCACACCTTGCATTTCAAATCTCTCCTCTTCTCTGTGCCTCTGTGTCTCTGTGGTAAATGTCTTTCAGTTCGCCACCAGCTTGTTCGACTGCTCGACAAACTTCTCGCCCGTCCACTGCGTGTCCTTCGTGATGCGACCCTCGGCGGCGGCCTTTTCAAGCGCCTTCGCGGAAGCCTGCCGCTGAACCAAATCGTGGTGCGTCGTGAAGTACTGCAGCGAATGACCACGGAATTCTTCGATCGTCTTAAACCCCTTGGCATCCATAAACGCCGACAATCCGCGGCAAAGTTCCTTCGCGAGCCCGTAGCCGTGGATCATGACGCCGGTGCAGACCTGCACGGTGCTGCCACCAAGCAGAATGAACTGCGCCGCATCTTCTCCGGTCTCGACGCCGCCGATTGCCGACAGCGAGCGCCCCGGGAATTCAGCTTTGATCATGCGAGCGCATTCCATCACCATTCGCAGCGCGATGGGACGAACAGCCTTGCACGAATATCCGCCCGGCGTGGTGTAGCCCTCGACCGTCGGCTCGGGACGGAGCGTCTTCAAATCGACGCCCATTACGCAAAGGATCGTGTTGATTGCGGCGATGCCCTCACATCCATTCCGAAGCGCGGCACGCGCCGGCTCTTCGATATGCGTGATGTTGGGCGTCATTTTGGCCCACACGGGTTTTTTGCTCACGCCGTTCACCCAGCCGCAGACGGTGCCGAGGACTTCGCAGTCCTGCCCCATCGCGGCGCCCATCTTGCGTTCGGGCAGACCGTGCGGGCACGAGAAGTTGAGCTCAAACGCGTCAACGCCCGCATCCTGGCAGCGCTCGACGATCTCGCACCACGCGTCCTTGTTGTATTCCTCCATGATGGAGGCGATCAGGATGCGGTCGGGATACTTCTGCTTGACGGCCTTGAACTCATCGATCCACGTGTCGAACGGGCGATCGGAGATGAGTTCGATGTTCTGCCAACCGACGATGGTTTCGCTGCCTTTGGCGCCAACGCGCATGCGCGCGTAGCGGGGGGCGACATTGATGACCTTTGAAGCGTCGAGGCTGATCGTTTTGGCGATCACGGCACCCCAGCCTTCTTCAAATGCCTTGTTGATGACGTTGGCGTTCGTTCCGGGCGGTCCCGAGCCGATCACAAACGGGTTGGGCAGCTTCAAACCATCAACCGTGACGCTCAGGTCGGCCATCGGGAAATCTCCAAAACGGCGGCAGAACAGCCGCGGGATTGTCGGTCGTGAGTCGCGGAGCATACCGCATCTTCACAAACAATGCGAGAGCTGTTCGGTATGGCTCACTCGGAAAAAATCCCGGGATTGAAAAGCGATTTCGGCCTGATTTTGTGGAGATCCGAAATCTGGAACCGGTAGCGGTCTATCTGGTAGACTGCCCAGTCGCCCGGGTTCGGGCTGCTTTCGGCTCTTTCCACCCCTCACACGATGCTTCGAAGGGACACGTCCATGAAATCTGCTCTGTGCGCGACCGGCGTGATCGTCGGCTTGGTTGGTTTTCTGTCGGCTGCCGCGGGACAGGCGCTGCCGGTTGATCCCGCCCTGGTCACGGGCCAACTGGACAACGGCCTGAAGTACATCGTGCGGAAGCATTCGGTGCCGGAGGGGCGTGCTGTGGTGTGGGTGCATATGCATACCGGTTCGCTGAACGAGACGGATCCGCAGCGCGGTATCGCTCACTACCTCGAGCACATGGCATTTAACGGCTCGGAGAATTTCGCGCCGGGGACGCTTGTGCCGTTCTTCCAGTCCTTGGGGATGCAGTTCGGTCGCGACCAGAACGCGTTCACGAACATGGAGCAGACGACGTTTCAGTTGTCGCTGCCGGACACCAAGCCGGAGACTCTTGGGAAGGGATTGACGTTCTTCGCGGACGTGACCGGACGGCTCTCGCTCCTTCCGAACGAGATCAACGACGAGCGCCAGATCATTCAAGAGGAGCGTCGGCGCGGACTCTCGGGTCGGCAGCGGACGGGTTTTTATGTGATCGAACGTCTTGCCCCTGGCTCGCTGTACGGCGAGCGCATCACGATCGGCAAAGAAGAAACCATCAACAGTGTCCAGCAGCCCGACTTTAAGGATTACTACGGCAAGTGGTACGGCGCGTCGAACGCGACGCTGATGGTCGTGGCGGATACCGATCCGGCGCAGATTGTTGGGATGATCAAGGACAAGTTCGGCTCGCTTCCCAAGAAGGCGCGTCCGACTCCCGTCAATGTCGGCGTGAAGGCCTACGACAAGAGCTTCGCGATTGTGGCAAGCGATCCGGAAGTGCGCAGTGAAGACATCCAGATCGTGCGGCTGGAGCCCGGCCGCCCGGCGATCACGACCGTGCCGCAGTATCGCGATGAACTGGTCGCGGGTATCGCCGAGAACGCGATGAATCGCAGACTGGGCGACAAGGTCTCGAAGGGTGCGACAAGCTTTCTGAGCGGTCGCGTTTCGATGGGCAATCAGGGCACGGCAATCTACACCGCCGACGCCAACGCGCGAGCCAAGCCGGGCAAGTGGAAGGAATCGCTCGAAGAAATCGCGCTCGAAGTGCAGCGGGGCAGAATGTTCGGATTCACCCCTCGCGAGATCGAGGATGCTAAGAAAGAAATGATCGCCAGCGCCGAGCGCGCCGTGGAAACCGAGAGCACCACGCCGATGCAGGGCCTGATGACGCGTCTCAACAGTTCGGTTTCGTCCGGCGAGCCCGCGATGTCGCCGAAGCAGCGTCTCGATTTGGTGCGTGAGATTCTGCCGAAGATCACCGAAGAGGAAGTCGAAAAGCGGTTCGCCAAAGAATTCGATCCGACCGCGGTCGCGTTTGTCGCGACGCTCCCCACCAGCGGAGGCGTCCCGAGCGAGGCCGATCTGCTCGCGATCGGCACGAAAGCGTTCACCGTTCAGCCGACCCAGGAGACCGAAACGGCGCACGTCGAGCAGTTGATGAGCGAACTGCCCAATCCCGGAAAGTTCTCCGAGTTTGCCGTGAACGATCCGAGCAAGGTCTGGTCGGGCTGGCTCTCAAACAACGTGCGGGTTCACTACCGGTTTATGGACGAGCGCAAGAACCAGGCGTCGATCCAGATCGCGCTGATCGGCGGCGAGCTTCTTGAAAATGCCGACAACCGCGGGATCACCTCAGCCGCGCAGCTCGCCTGGAGCCGGCCGACGACGCAAAAACTGACCTCAACCGACATCCGCGAGATCATGACCGGCAAAAAGATCAGCGTTCGCGGTGGCGGCGGCTTCGGTGGTGGCGGCGGACGGGGCGGTCGCGGCGGCGGTGGTGGCGGGGCGGTGGCGACGGACGCGATCGCGCTCAACATTAATGGAAGCCCAGAAGAACTCGAGACCGGCTTCCAGCTTGCCTATCTGCTCTTGACCCAGCCGAAGATCGAAGCGGCTTCGTTTGATCAGTTCAAGACCATGTCGAAAGAGGCGCTCGCCGAATCGACCAAGAACCCCATGGCGATGGGAATGCGCATTTCGGCATCGGCCCCGTATCCGGATTCGGAGGTTCGCGCTCAGGTGATGACGCCCGAGCAGATCGATCGGCTCACGCTTGCGGGGTCGCAGGCGTGGCTTGAAAAGCTTGTGAAGGAATCACCGATCGAAGTCGTCATCGTCGGCGACCTCCCGAAGGAAAAGGCCATGGCGCTTGCGGAGCGATACCTCGGTTCGCTCCCGGCGCGCGAAAAGGTAACGCCCAGCACGTACGCGACGCTGCGAAAGCTTCAGAAGCCGGCAGGTCCGCGGATTATCGAGAAGACGATCGACACGCCGACGCCCCTGGCGTTTGTGATGTCCGGCTTCTACGGGGCTGATCAGACCGATCGCGCTGATGCTCGGGCGCTCTCGATGGCTTCTCGTATTCTTTCGACGCGAATGGTGAAGGAAGTGCGTGAGGATGCGCAGCTTGTATACAGCATCGGCGCGCAGTCGCGCGCGGCCACCACCTATCCGGGCTACGGAGTGGTCTCGGCGGGTGCGCCGACCGAGCCTTCCAAGGTGCAGCCGCTGGTCGACAAGCTCGCGTCGATGTACGCCCAATTCGCGAAGGACGGCCCGACTGAAGAGGAAATGGACGTCGCCCGCAAGCAGTATGCGAATACCTTCAAGGACCAGCTCCAGGATCCGGCGTACTGGGCGCAGCGCTTGGATCAGGTGACGTTTCGGGGCCTCAAACTCGAGGAAATCGTTGAGGATCCTGCGGCCTATCAGGCTTTGACCGCCGATCAGGTCAAGCAGGTCTTCGCGAAGTACTATTCGCCCGAGCGGGCAATTGTGGTCACGGTAAAGCCCGTGCCAGGTTCGACTGCTCCGGCACCGGAGAAGTCATCGGCTTCGGGCGAAGGCGGAGCCGGCGGCGGTCACTAACACCGGAATGTGGCAGCAGGAAAGTAAGGTTCGGCAACCCAAAGCGCCGATCGCTGCCCTGCGCGCGTGGCAGTCGACGGGGTATATTTGTGTGTTCTACCGTCCAGCAACGCCCCGGTACCTTCCTACGCCCCGAGCAGGAGCCAATTGATGAGTCGCGGAATGGATGTTCGCCTGCCGCAGCTGCGAAAATTGGGCGAAACGTCGCGCGTTGATGCGTGGTGGGTTCAGCCGCTGCTCACGTTCCTTGGGCTGTCGGCGTTCATCGTGTATTCGACGTGGGCAGCGTTCCAGGGCAAGAACTTTGCCTACGACGGAGGAGGGGCTCACTACCTCTCGCCGTTCTATTCACCCCTGCTCTGGGACCCGCCCGGGATGCACACCGGCCACGCGTGGTTTGGTGAGGCGCCCAAGTGGCTCTTGTCGATCTGGCCGAGCTTTATCGTGTTCTCGCCCGCGCTGCTCATCCTCTGGGCGCCGGGCGGATTTCGCTTCACGTGTTACTACTACCGCGGCGCGTACTACAAAGCGTTTTGGGCGGATCCGCCGAACTGCGCGGTGGGTGAGCCGCGCAAGAGCTACATCGGCGAGCGCGCGTTCCCGCTGATTCTGCAGAACGTGCACCGCTACTTCATGTACGTCGCGGTGTTGTTCCTGTTCTTCTTGGCGCACGATGTGTGGA
>JBOHNL010000018.1:0-230690 GCA_050730655.1 Phycisphaerales bacterium | reverse complement strand
CGGCACGGCTCCGAGCCGTGGCGTTGTGCCGCTTGATCCGGATCAGACCACGCTCGGTCGTGCTCTGAACAATCAGAACGGCAGCACCTTGAACGGCGATCAGTACTACCTCGCGGTGACCATGGGCAACGCTTTGTTCGCGAATGAACGCTGGGGTGCCCGCAGCACCCGCGGCAGTTCGCTGACGGCTGTGCTCACGCTCACGTCGGACAACCGTGGCCCGAACGGTGGTTGCCCGGCTGACTTCAACGGCGACGGCGGCGTTGATGACACCGACTTTGTGTACTTCGCGAAGTACTACAACGACCTGGTCAATCCGGCCGGCGACATCGACGGCAGCTTCGACGGCTTCACGGACGACGGCGACTTCGCTGTGTTCGCGGCGGCCTACGACGCCCTGATCTGCTTCTAATTGATTCCAAAGGGTTTTGCGCGAAAGAGGCCTTCCGGAAGGGGGCCTCTTTCTTTTTCGTATCGGGCGACGCGTGCGATATTCTGCTCCCGCATGAGCAGGGACGGGCAATCGACTTCGGAGGAAGCATCGCAGGGCGCGATTGCTGCGCGCTGGCTGGCGCGAGGCTGGTCGGGCGCCGAGCGGCTCGCGCGGACAACCGGGCGTGCGGCGCGTGGAAATCACGGTTCGCGGGCGATGATCGGGGTCTGGCTGATCGCGGCGGTTTTTGTGTGCGGCGTGGTTGTGTATGGGCTGACGCTTCGTACCCCGGGCTGGTTTCGGACCGACGCTCGCGACGCGGCCGAACAGCGGAGAGTCGCGCAGCGCCTCGAGAATCGGATCATCACCGAGGCGTATCGGTTTCGGGGCGAACCGGTCACGGGCGCAGACGGGATTCGGCGCACGGGCGAGGAGTGGAACCTGCGCATCACGGAAGAGGAATCGACGGCGTGGCTGGGGGTGAAGCTGGCGGAGTGGCTTGCAAACCGCGATCCGCCGGTTCGGCTGCCGCAGGGCTTGGCCGATTTACAGACGCATTTTGCCGGTGGCCGGGCATGGGTCGCCGGACGGATCGACGACAACGTGTACACGCTTTCGGCAGGAGTGATCGCGGGCGAAGCCGGCGTTTGGCTTTCTCGGGTTCGCGCGGGCGTTGGCAGCCTTGCCCTGCCGGTTTCGTGGGGCGGGTTCGGATTGGTGGGGTCCGCGGGACCGGAGCGCGCGGGCAGCGGCGAGTGGGCCTGGCGTGTCGTGAGCGGGCAGGACCCGATTCTGAAGGACGCGACGCTTCGCCTCGAAGATGGGCGGCAGGTGCGCGTGCTGAGGGTCCGGCTGGTGCCGGGCGCAATTGAAGTGGGCTGCCGCACGGAAGCGCGGTGACACGATCAAGCGCGGGAAGCGTTTGGGCCGACAAGAGGTGCATGAGCAGGCCGGGCGTCATGATCATTCTGCCGTGCGGCCTGACAGTGGGGGGTGTCACGAGTTGGGCGGTGCGCCTCGTGAACAATCTCTGCCGCGAGCGGGCCTGCGGGCTGGTGCTGCACGCGCCGACTCCTGGGATTGCGCGATATTCGGCAAAGCTCGATGATGCGGTGCGCGTGTTCGAACTTCCGGATTCAGCGAGAGTCGAAGAGGCAAATGGCGATATCGGACCGATCGTGAACGCGTACGGCGAAGTGGTCCGCCGGTTCTGTGGGAGCGCTCCGGTGGCGTTGATTCCAAACCTGCTGGGGGATTGCTACGGCGCGTGTGCGGCGATGACGCGTGACGAATCGCTCGACGTGCGCGTGGTGGGCTGGGCGCACAGTGAAAACGGATACGACGCGCGGGTGCTCGGGCACTACGAGGCGGCGTTGTGCCGCGCCGGCGCGGTGAGTACGCGACTTGCGACGGATGTTCGCAAGCGCTGGCCGGGACGCGAAGCGGATGTCGAATTGATATCAACGGGAGTGGAAAGCGGGGGAGCGCGTTCTACTTCGGGGCCCGCCCGAACGATTGTGTACACGGGGCGGATGGACGAGGGCGTCAAGCGCGTGAGCGCGCTCATCCATATGTCGGACATCTTGGAAGCGAGAGGCGTGTCGCACAGACTTCTGCTTGTGGGAGATGGGCCCGACGCGGCCGCGATCGATCGCATGATCGCGGCGCGGAGCAAAGAGAAAACACTCCGGATGATGCGGGTAGCGAGCGCGAGCCCCGAGGAGATTCGAATAATTCTGCGATTGAGCGAGTTCTTCGTGCTGCCGTCGCGGTTTGAAGGCTTGAGCGTGTCGATGCTTGAGGCGATGAGCGAGGGGTGCTGCTGTGTGGTGACGGCAGAAAACTCCGGCGCGCCCGAGGCGATCGAGCACGGCGTGAGCGGCATCCTGCTCACAACCGCGTCGTCCGCATCGGCCGAGCGGGCGGGCGTCGATCTGGCCGATGCGCTGATGGCAATTTCGCCGGCGCGGACGGCGGAACTTGGTGAAAAGGCGAGCTGCGTCGTGCGGGAGCGATTCACAATCGCGGCCCACGCACGTGCGGTTTCGAAGCTGCTCGACATGGCTGTTCACGGCCCAGTGCGCCGGTGGCCTCGCGAAAAGCAGGCCGCGTTCACGGCGCGACCGGGCACCGTCGGCAGCGGCACGGTTCCCAGCGACGCGGATGTGCGGCTGCGGCTCGTGATGGATTCGCTGCGCGGCCGGAACGTGGTCGTTCACGGAACGGGACGCCACAGCGTGGAATTGGCGCATGTGCTGGGTGAATATGTGGCCGAGATTCAGGCGTTCATCGACGATGATCCTGCGCGCCAGGGAATGGAATTTCTTGGCAAGCCGGTTGTCGCCCCAAATCGTGCCGCGAACCTGGGCGCGACCGACATTGTGATCTCGTCGCACCTTCATCAGGACGCGATCTGGTCACGGCGCGACGAATACGAACGCGTGGGCGTTCGTGTTCATCGGCTTTATTCGTGATTGCGCACTCGGGCGCGGCTTCTTACGGGCAGACGAGCGCGTTGTATGCCGGGACAAAGATCTGGAAGTCGGCGTCGTCAACAAGATTGTCGGCGTTGAGGTCGCAGACCGGGTTTGCCGGCGGGATGACGAGTTCGTTGTACGAGACGATGAAGATCTGGAAATCAAGATCGTCGACGAGGCCGTCGCTGTTGAAGTCCGCCGGGCAGTTGCCGACGGTCCACCAGAAACCCGCGGCGTGTGAGTACGAGCCGCCGGTGGCGAAGGGCGGGGCGAATGCCGCGGCCTGGCCGATGGTTCCGCTAAGCGTGTAGCTTCCGCCGGTGGCGTTTTGTCCACCACCTCCGGCGATGACGTAAGACTTGATCGCGTACTGGGCAGATGCCGCGGAAGCGATGAGGCACAAGCCTGCGGCGACAACGGCGAGACGAGCGGTGAGCATGGGAACCTCCAGTACTACAGAAGCGAGAACGCGGGAAAAACCCATCATCAGTGCGACCTCCCGCAGAGCAAAGGCTAACCAATGCACGGCGAAATGCAAAGCAGAATCGACACAGCGACCCCAGAAGAGGCGAATGAAAGCACCGGCTGACCAGCCAACAACGTCCGAGAATAACATTGTTCGGGCCACAAAAACCAAGAATCGGTCGATTTTGATGTGAAGGGAATTGGCGAAAAGGGTCTCGTCAGGGGGGGGCAAATCAAATCGCCCGCCCCCCTGACCAGACCTCCACCTTATTTAGAAATGCGCAGAAATTCTGTCTGCCCCTTGGTAGAAAGAAGCAGAATTGAGAAGAAGGTTGACAGTTGGCAGCGGGTCACAAACCCCGGATACTGTTTTGAGCATGGTGGGCGAATCTGAATCCGGGGGCGGGGAGGGCGGCCGCGCATCGATTGTGCCGGCGGAGGCCGCGGTTCTCTATCGGGACCTCCGGCGCCTGGCGGCGGGTCTCCTGGGCAACGAACAAGTCGGCCACACACTGCAGCCGACGGCGCTGGTCCACGAGGCGTTTTTGCGACTTGTAAATGAATCCGGCGCCGAGGGCGCGATGAATTCGTTGAGCGCGCTGGGGATTGCGACGAAAGTGATGCGGCAGGTTCTCGTGGACTACGCCCGGCGCCGGAACGCAGAAAAACGGCGCCCGGGCGAGAAGGCGAGTTCGCTCGATGGGATTGACGCCCCGGCCGCGAGGGCATCCGCCTCGATCGATATTCTCGCGCTCAACGACGCGCTCGAGCGGTATGAGCGGCTCGATCCGCGCGCGGCGCAGTTGGTACAACTCCGCTTTTTCGCGGGCATGACCGTACCGGAAGTGGCGCGGGCGCTTGGGATCTCCGTCTCGACTGCGGAAGAGGAGTGGCGGATATCACGAGCGTGGCTGGCAAAGCAACTGCGGGCGACGGAGTAAGCCCGTGACAAACGGCATGACTCCGGAGCGGTGGGCGATCGTGAAGAGCATTTTCACGGCGGCGCGGAAGGCGCCGTCGCGCGATCGCGGGGCGATACTCGAAAGCCTGTGCGACGGCGATGCGGACATTCGCGAGCAGGTGGAAGCGCTGCTGGACAACGACAACGAGATGCCCGAGCTCGAGACTCCGGCGAGGTCGCTCGGTCTGCCTCAGACCGACAGCGAGCGCGGGACCGACATCGCAAACGGCGTGCTGCCCGAACGCGTGGGCGGCTATATGGTGCTGCGGCTCGTGGGCGCCGGACGATTCGGCGCGGTGTACGAGGCGATGCAGCCCAAGACCAACAGGCTAGTTGCGCTCAAGGTGCTGAAGCTGGGTCGCACCGGCGCGCGGGCGCTGCAGCGATTCGAGTTTGAAGCGACGGCGCTTGCGCGTCTTTCGCACCCGGGGATTGCGCAGATCTACGAGGCGGGGATCGATACCAGCGGCGGCGAGGCGCGGCCGTTTCTCGCGATGGAGATGGTGAAGGGGGTGGAGATCACGACATTCGCGACGCGCGAGCAGCTCGATCCTCACGAGCGCGTGCGGCTGTTGGTCGCGGTCTGCGATGCGGCGCAGCACGCGCACAAGCGAGGCATCGTGCATCTTGATCTCAAGCCGGCGAACATCGTGGTATCGCACGAGGGACACCCGATGATTGTCGATTTCGGCGTCGCGATGGTGAGCGATGCGCGCGATGACGGCGATGGGAAGCCGGCGGAGCGGGGCGGAACGATTCCGTACATGAGCCCCGAGCAGTTGTCGGGCCGCATCGAAGACATCGATCTTCGCTCGGACGTGTACGCGCTGGGAGCGCTGCTATACGAATTGCTCGAGGGGCGGCTTCCTCGTGAGATTCTGGGACAGAGTTACGTGGCGGCCATTCTGCGCGCCAAGGGGGGAGGCGGGTCCGCGTGGAAGAACGGAACGGGCGCGCTGCGAAAGGGAGATCTTCGGGAGATCATGTTGCACGCGACGGCGGCGGCGAGGGAAGCGCGGTATCCCTCCGCGCTCGAACTGGGAATGGACCTGCACCGGTATCTGGAGGATCGCCCGGTGACCGTGCGGCCCGCGACTGCCGGATATGTGCTCGGAAAGTTCGTGAAGCGGCGCAAGGGCGCATCGGCCGCGATCGCGGCGGGCGCAATCGGGCTCGTGGGTATGGCGGCGTGGAGCGCGTGGTCCGGGCGGGAGGCGCGCGCAGATGCCGTGACTGCGCGCGAGCTGGTGGCGCTGGTGCTGAACGAGGAAGTGGCGCGGGTTGCGGACACGCAAGGTACACAGGAAGCGAGGCGTTCATGGCTCGGGCACGTCAGGCCGGGCGTGATGGCGATGCTCGAGCGCCATCCGGAAGACCCCGGAATCGCGCTGACGGCGGCACGGCTGCTTGTCCTCGAGAGCGACGTAGAACACGAATCGGCGCAGATGGACGCGGCGTTGAAGCACCGGCGCGAGGCCATGGCGCTTCGCAACGGTCCGACGTTGAGGAACCTCACGGACGAACGTGGGCTTATGGATCGTTCGATCAACCTCGTGAAAGTCGGCGACATTCTGCTCGATCGCGGAAGCGGCACCGAAGGCCGGCAATGCTACGAACAAGCGCTGCACATCGACGAAGAACTCGCGGCACGTCCCAAGGCGAGCCTGGAAGCACTGGACAATCTATCTTGGAGTTACGAGCGGATGAGGCGGTTCGCCACATCCGCGGAGGAGCATCGCGAACTCGCCCAGAAAAGACTGGCGATCGCCACCGAACTGATTCGCCTGGACCCCAAACGGGCACTCTCGTGGTACAACCAGGCCGCGGCGCGGATCAAACTGGCGGACCTTTGCGGCTCGGCCATTGAGCAGGAGATTCTGTTGCGCAAGGGGTTGGCGGATGCGCACCACGCGATCACAATCAACGCGGACAGCCGGTTAGGCTTTTGCGTGCTCCTGGAGGGGCTGCGGCGAGTGGCAGAAATCTCCGCATCCGACAAACGGGACGATCAAACAAGCAACCTCGTCGTCGAGATGGTGGCGCTGGCCGAAACGCTCCGATCTTCGGAACGCCACGACATGGGGCTGAGCGGCGCGGCGCTCTTGGCCAAACTGTCGGCCGCGGAGATTCTGCTGCGCTGGGGCGAGCGCGAGGAGGCGATGGACTTGTCGCACGCGGTCGAAGCCGCGATGCCTGAATATGGCGTCGCGCTCGCCGGCCGCCCCGACTACGACGGTGTGCGGGTGCGGCTCATGAATCTGATGGATCGGCTGTCGCGCTGATCGGGTTGTCTGAGCGTGGAACGATCATCCCGGGCAGATCAACGCGTCGTACGCCGAAGAAAACGCGACGAAGTCTGAGTCGTCGACGACGCCGTCGCCGTTGAGATCAGCGGGGCAGCCTCCGAGCATCGCCGGGTCGTCGCACATGAGGAGGTCGTATGCGCCGGCAAACGCGACGAAATCCGAGTCATCGACATACCCGTCGCCGTTCACGTCGGCGCCGCAGATCGTGGATGTGACCACGACGTTGTCGAGATAGGACGACACGTTGGGAGTGGTCGCGCCGAACAGAACGAACGAGATGCGGTCGTAGTTCCAGCACGCGCTGGGCGTGGTGGCGCGGAAGGGAAGATCATTTCCGACCTTTGTCTGCGGGCCGCCGCTGACGCCGTAGTACATGTCGTAGTTACGGGCGAAAGTGTCGATGACGAGGCGGACGTTCATCCATGCGCCGTCGGGGCAGTTCGTGACAACGGGCGTGTTGACGCCGCTCGCGTCGGCGTAGGCAAGAACGCCGCCCCCGAGCCAGGAAATCTGGGCGGTGCGATCGGATGCGTTGGAGAAGCCGCCGGCGGTGTTGTCCCCGCCAACGTAGATGGAACCTCCCGCCAAGCCCTCGGTCCACATGTCGAGCGCGACGGTGATCTTCAGGCCGGGTGCGGTGAGCATCGGCTTCTTGAAAAGATTGGGCAGGTGAAAATTTTCGGTCGTATCGGAGAGATGGCTGAGATGGAGCGACTTGCCCGAGCCACCGGGCTGGAAGGTGCTGTTATTGACGATCGAGAAGACGGGTTCGCGCCCGACGGGCTCGGCGACCGTGTTGAGCTTGTACGTTTCGGGGAACGACCACGCGCCGGCGGCGACGGCGTAATCGGGCGCGGTTCCGACCGAGAGCGAATCCATCGTGCCGTCGGCGAGGATCGGGCCCAGAACAGCGGCGCGAGCGCCGTAGCGATTCACAAGACCGGCGCGGTCGAGCACGCTGAGGTGGGTCGACTGGCCCATGGTGCTCTGAAACTGCTCATAGCCGGGGAGCGTCTGGATTGCGGCGCACGACGGATCGCACGCACACGTCGATCCGGCCGGGCAGCAGGTCGAGAAGCCGCAGGCGTCGTAATGCATGACACTGTCAAAGTCGTATGTGCCGATGGTGAGGGCGTTGACGATATCAAAATTGTGTTCGAAGCCGGCCTGGATATTCGGGTAGTTGATGTTCACGAAGCTGGCGCGATCGGGGCGCGACTGTTCGTGCCACTGGCCGAGCGCGTGCATCAACTCGTGGCACATGACGTACGAGAAATTCCAATTGACGATGTTCACGGTCTGCACGCCGCCCGTGCGGCCGACCTGGGAGTTATTTCCGGTGCTGTTCTGGATGTTGAGATACGCGGTCTGCGTGGTGCGCTGGATGAAGGTGATATTCGCGACCAACTGAAGCATGTCCATCGAGTGACGCATTGCGGCCCTGTTGACGGCGGTGACGTTGGCGTTGAAGTTGTAGTAGACATTGCCGCTGGGCCAGAGGTTTGGATTAAACAGCGAGCGGTCTTCGAATTCGTCAAGCTCGGCGGAGCACTGGATCTTCGGGATGGAGAAGTCCATGCCGGTCAACGGAGCGTGCTTGTCAGTCGCCAGATTTTCGGCGGCAACGCCGGGAGCAGAGAGGGCGGCGAGGGCGAGCATCGTGGCGACGGAAGCGGTGCGGAGCATGCGCGATCCTTTGGCTGGTGTCGGGGGTGGAGACTGTGCGTTGCCGCGCCGGGCGGCGATTGGCCGGTTCTCAAGCTACCCGGTTCAGGCATTTGACGCAACGCCGACACGACAAATCCAGCAGAATTCACGCGTTCTGGCCTGCGGAGGTTCGCAAAAACGGCCTCAGGGGCAAAGGAGGGCGTTATAAGCGATTACGAAGATCGTGAAATCGGCATCGTCCACGACGCCGTCGAGGTTCAGATCGGCGGGGCAACCCAAGGTCATCGTCGGGTCGGCGCAGTCGAGGATGTTGTATGCGTTGACGAAGAGGACGAAGTCGGAGTCATCCACCTGTTGATCGCCGTTCAGGTCTCCGGCGCACGTGTCGCTGAGCACAACGCTCACGTCGTCGATCGCGGGGCCGTAGTAGGTCGCAACGCCTTGAACCCCGTTCATCGCGCCGGTGGTGCTGAGAAATGTGAGCGTGCTCGAGGGCGAAGACGCGAGAATGCGCCGCGAGCGGTAAATCCACTTGACGTTCGTCGGCGTCCGCTCTGGATCGTGGATCACGGTGACGTGGTCGATGACCGTGCCGTTCCAGAGAACATCCATCGTCTTGTTGTCATAGCCGAAGAAATTCTCGGAGAGTGCAAACTGAAGAAGCAGAAATTTTCCCGGCGTGGTCGGGAACGTTTGCGAGACCGATCCGGCGGTCGCGCCGTTCAGATCGACGGACTGGGTTCCCCCTGCCGCGGCCCAGAAGCCGCCGATGTGATCGATAGCGCCGTTGATAGACCAGCCTCCAGCGGGCCCGAAGTCTCCGCTCCTGGTTACAAACGTCGATCCGGCGCTCGGTGCCTCAAAGCTCCCATTCACAAGAAGATTTTGTGAGAGGGCGCGTGAGGCGAGCAGCGTGAAGGAAAGAACAACAAATGCACCGCGCGGGTGTGTCATCTCAGAGTCTCTTTTTTTGTCAGGGGCAGATCAGATTGTCGTATGCGGTGACGAACAGCACAAAATCAGCATCGTCAACGACGCCGTCGCCATTGAGATCGGCGGGGCAGCCGACGGGCATCGCGGGATCCGCGCAGTCGAGGACGTTGTATGCCGCGGCGAAGAAGATGAAATCGGCATCGTCCACCTGGTTGTCGCCGTTGAGATCGCCGGCGCAGATATCGATTGCGCCGCGCCAGTTGGTGCCGGAGTCGGAGACGATGAAGAAATTTGGAACGGGCTGGCCGCCGCTGAGCTTCACAACGTCGACGCCTGCCCAATTTGCCTTGAGCGGGCTGCCGAAGTCGCTGTTGCCGTGAATGTCGGGAGCGCTGAAACGCGTTTGTGCATCACCCTCGAGAGCGACCGAGAGCGGTCCGGCAACACCAAACGTAAAGGCGACCGAGACGGAGTACGTGCCGAAGGCGTCGCCAACGTATCCATTCGGGAATGACGGGCTATAGAGCGTCGCCGTTTTACTGAGATCGGTAAAGCCGCCTCCGATGTCGGCGGAAAGCCTCCACGAGGCGGTCGATGCGCCGGTCGTTGCATGAAGATTCCCGCTCACGCGCACCGAGTACGTGATTGTGCCCTGTGTCCCGGTCGGGACGCCTGGCGCCATGATGGTGATGTTGTCGGCGAAGGTGCCTCGAACGACCGTATCGAGTGTGCCGTGCGAGTCGCCGGTCATTGTGACGACGCCGTAGCGGACGTGCACAGTGCCGGAGCCGGAAGAGTTGCCGCCTCCGGTTGCCGAGCCGGACAGATCGAGCGGGCCGGGCTGTTGAATTGTCTGGCCGAAGGGCCCCGTGCCGCCGGAACTCGTGGGGCTGACGAAGACCTGAACGATGTTGTTCTGCACGGCGTGAGCAGAGACGCCGATCGCGGGGACCAGGAGAATCGCACGAAGAGTCGCGGCTTTCATGTTGTACCTTTCCAGAGACGCCACAGGCTCAGGCTACCGCACGGCCCCCAAAAACCAAAGCGGATTTTGTCCTGTGTGGATGCAACCGCCCATACGACAACGTGCCGAACGGCGCACAAAGGCCGTTCGGCACGCTCGTGGTTGAAAAACAGGGGCTGCCAGCGCCGCCCAGGGCGCGCTGAGGAATCAACGGGTGCGGCGGCGGGTCGCAATGCCGAGGCAGACACCAAGCAGCCCAAGAGCTGATGGAGCCGGGACAACTTCAAGACTCACGGCGTCGACGCCGAAGTTGAAGAAGTTGACATTGTCGACTTCGGCGAAGCGAAGCCGAAGAGTCTCGCCGGCGTGTCCAGCGAGCAGCGCCGTGACATCGATGCTGAATTCGTTGTAGCCGGTGACGAGCTGGGATCCGATCGTGGTCTGGAAGACGTTTTGGAAGACATCGAGCGCCGCGGTGCTGAACGCGTCGGCGCTCGCGCTCACGATGTCAACACGGGCCTGCTGATTCAACGTCGGCGTTGCCCAATCGAGCGAATTCGGCGTTGAGAAGGCTCCGGCGTGGTTGTTCACGAACAGGGAGAAACGCAATGTCGCCTGCGGCACCGATGCGGGGATTACGACATCCTGATAGAGCGCGTGCGACCCCGGCTCGGCAGCATCGGTCATCGCGGCAAACGCGCCCTGGTGAGGGCCCGGAACCACGAAACCGTTGACCGGGCTGCTCGTGCCGGATTGAGAGGCGAACGTGCCGCCGCTGCCGAGCTGGTTGATGCGGGTCCAGCCGGAGAATCCGGTTTCAAATCCGCCGTTTGTGATGAGGTCTTGTGCCGCGAGTGCCTGCGACGCACCGCAGAGCAGCGCGCCGACGATGAGTGTGTGCTTAGTCATTGATCGGGATCTCCTTGGTCGTCGTGAGCTTGGTGCGGGTGTTGGGGTTGACGATTGGGGCGCTCGGTGGGCGGTGGCTGATCATGTAGATCGCGTTGTCGGTGTTGGAGACGACGTAGAGATTGCCGTCCGGGCCCTGCTCGATATCGGGCGTAATGCCGAAGCCGGTACCGATGATCAACGTCTCGCTCTCGGTGCCGTCGAACTTCTGGCTGCGGAAGAGGTTGTCTGCGACGCGATCTGCGAGGCGCGGATCGGCACTCACATCGACGTGCAGGCGATCCGGAGTGAGGTTGAGGCGGTAGAGACTGCCTCCGGTGCCGCCGACTTGCTGATTGCTGCGGGCAGAACCGATCCAGAGCGTTCCGTCGTAGGCGTCGCCGAGCGCATCGCCGTCGACGAATGTCGTGCCGGACGGACCGACTTCGTAACGCCAGCAGAAATCGGGATCAACATATGTGGCACCCGGCAGCATGAACATGCGCGACATCGCGGCCTGCGCGGTGTACGCGACGCGGGTCGGGGGCCAGCGGTTCTGCTGGAGCGCGCTGCCAAACTGCGTCGTCTCGATCATTTTGAAATCGGCAAAGCGGTTGGCGGGTCCAGCGAACTGGATCCAGCCGCCGTTCATGCCGGGAACGATTCGATTGAGTTCGCTGTAGGCGTCGTCGGCGTTCTCGGTTTCCCAAAGGAACCCCGAGAAAGGATCGAATGCCATTCCGAAGCCGTTTCGATGTCCGTACGAGAAGACTTTCTGAATGTTGGCACCGACTTCGCCGCCCATTGCGGCACCTGCGCCGAAGAAGGGGTTGTCCGCGGGAGTCGTTCCGTCGGAGTTGAGCCTCAGGATGACGCCGGAAAGATGCGCGTTGTCAGGAGCCGGACCGCCGAAGGTGTCGTCGACAAGCGGCTCGAAGAGGAAGGGACCGTTGGGAAGGTTCTGCAACCAGCCGCGCCGGCCCTGGTCTCCCATGAAGATGTAGAGCTTTCCGTCGGGGCCGAAGTGGATGACGCCGCCGTTGTGGTTGCCCGCGGGATTGCCCGCGTTGTTGGTGCCCGGGTGACCGGGAACGACGACGTTGTCGGTCTGGAGCGCTCGGAGCAGGACGATGTTGCGATCAAAGGCGAAGGTTGTTCCGTTCCAGATGTAGCGGTCAACGCGATTGCCAAGCAGCGGCGTTTCGAGCGTGACGTTGGTGTCGGCGCCGGTGCTGCTTTGGGTCCAGCGGATGTATACAAAGGGAGTTGTCGGGAAGCCGGGATCGAGCGCCATGCTTAACAGGCCGCGCTCGGATGCGCCGTTCACACCGAGATCAAGCGCGGGCGCGGGTTGAACAACACCGTTGATCACGCGCTTGACCTGGCCGGAGGCCTTCTCAAGAACGAAAAAGTCATTGGCGGCGAGGAACACGATCCCGATCGGCTGCGAGAGTCCGACATTGACAACGGTCGTGACCTGGAGTGATGGGTCGAGCATGGCGGGCGGCGTCGTGTCGGCCAGCACTGATGCTGGTGCGAGCGAAGCAAGTACGAGAGCCGTGGTGAGCCGTGTCCGGTGCTGGGCGCGGAACGACTTGTCCAACAGTCTGGAGGTGGTCATAAATGCGTATCTCCGTCGCAGGATGAATCGGGCGCGTATCGCCCGGAACTTGGATGAGAAGGATTCAGCCTTGGTCGCGTGTGGCCCGCGCACGACCGTGTGGCTATCTGCTTATGTCGCGACAACGCGACAGGATTGCAAGAATGCTCATAAAATCAAGCGTTTTTGAGAGGGCCTCCGCGCCGGCACTTCCAAAATGCGGCGCGACCCAAGTAAAACGTACCACCCAATTTTCGGGCGTGCAAGCGAACTTTGGAATTTGCGGAGAAGCCAAGTATGGTGCGCTTCAGGGGCAGACCAACGCGTCATATGCCGCGGCAAAGGAGACGAAATCTGCATCGCTCACAAGTGCGTCGCCGTTGAGATCGGCGGGGCAGTTCGCGGGCATCGATGGGTCCGAGCAGAGCAGAAGGTCGTACGCGGTTGCGAAGAGAACAAAATCGGAGTCGTCAATCACGCCGTCGTTGTTCAGATCACCGGGACATGCGATTCGTGCGGGCCAGAATCCGAGCGGGCAGGAGAACACGCCGCCGGCCGGCGAAGCCGTGGTCGTCGCGACTACTTGCCCCAGCGTCACGCCAATCGAGAGCGAGCTCGTATGGAGGCTTGATGCGCCACCGCCCGCAATGGTGAGTGTGTCGATCCGCGGCTGTGCGAGCGTGGACGAATCGAGTGCGGCCATAAAGGTGAGCAGGCTAATTGCTGTGCGAAGGCTCATGTGCGTTCCCTCGGTGCGGGCAATCGAGATACGGATGGCTCAGCGCTGCTGCTGCGCACGTGAAGTTGAATGGAGGAGATTGGAGAGCGCGGAGATCTGCGCTTCGAGGGCGGTAATCCGGGCCTTGTTTTCTTCCGATTCGACACGAAGCCGTTCGAGTTCGGAGCGATCAGACACCTGCTGTACCATCGATTCCGAGCTGGGCGACGTGCCCGAGAGGGCGGCGGTGACTGCGGTTGGAATCCCGGTGATTCCCGACCACGGCACAGATTGGGCGAGTGTGGCGACGAGTGCGGTCGGGACGGAGGCGACTCGGATGCGGGGCGAGATCACGGTGAACGAACCGCTGCCGGATGGTGCGCGCACGGAGACTTCGAGGAAGCGATCCGCCGCGCCGGCGAAGGTCGAGGCCTGCGCGGGAACGAGCACGGAGAAAACTCCCTGTGAAACGGGAACGCCGGACTGCGCAAACTGGGGCGATACAGCGACGCCGCCGGTCACGCTGTCGTAGATCGTGAACTTGAAGTCGGCATTGCCGGTGTAGGTTGCGCCGGAATCAGTGAGACGGCCCTGACAGGAGAAAGAGCTGCCACTTCCAGAGGCGCGGAGCAGAAAGTATCCGGGCAGGCCCTGCGCGCCGACGTCGATGACAATCGGAATAGAGGCCGGGTTGGAAGCGTCGAGCGGCGGAGTGAAGACGCCACAGATGAGCGCGCGACCGGAAACGTACTGGCTGTCTTCATGCACCGAGAGCGGAGACTTGATGCCGTCGCACAAGATCGAGAATCCGACGAAGAAGGTGCCCGAAACGGGCGCGGGGCTGCTGAGGGGATAGACGTTCAGAATTCCCGTGCCTGTGTTCGCAACGGTCACGCCCTGTTCGCTGACGAGGCGCGATTGACGGAAATCGCCCGAGCCATTGTCCTGCCAGACAAAAACCCGTGCCGCGGTTCCATTCGGAACATCGCGCCACGCGCTGGCGACGTTCGTGATCAGGTCTGCCCCGCCAACGGATTCGAACCTGTGCACGCCGAGGATTTCGCCGGGAAAGCTCCATGAATTGGTGGGCGCGCCATTTTCGTACTGGTACGTGCTCGGCGCGGAGCGGTCGTCGAAGGGTGAGGCCTCCTCCGGGATTGCCCGAACTGTCGGTACGGGTGTGGCGGCGTGTGCAGCCAGCGGCGCGAGCGCGAGCAGAAGTGCGGTGGTGGCGAGCTGGTTCATGAGCGAGTCCTATGCAACGAAGAACAAAGTGAAACCAAAGGCGCGATCCGAAATGAGCGAGCGATGTGGCGGGAATCGGAGCATCAGGGGCAGGCGAACGCGATCAGAGAAACGCTGGGCATCGAGGAACCGCCGGAGCAGGTTCGGCGCGGCGGGCAACCGATGGCAAAACGCCCCGATGGGGTCCAAGCGCAGTATGACCAGCGATTCCCCAATGGAGCACGGAAATCGCGTGCGATTTGCCCTGTCCGAGAACTCGGTCGCGTCCTTCGCGTCTATTTGGAGAAGTGCGTCGGCCCAGCGGCGAATCGCACGGGTTTTGTGTGGTAATCTGCCGATCTGAACAGGCGTGGCTGATTCTGGTTGGATTGCCCATGGGGGTTTCTCAGCAGGAAGTGCCACCAGAAAGGCCGGCCGTGATCAGCCCCGACCCGCACGGGATCACCGAACTGCTGCATCGCGCGGCGGACGACCCCGCCGCGGCAAGCCGGCTCATGCCCTTGGTTTATGAGGAGTTGCACCGGCTTGCCACCGAGATGATGCGGGGCGAGCGGCGGGATCACACGCTGCAGGCGACCGCACTCGTGAACGAGGCGTTTGTTCGCTTGCTCGGTCCGGGCGGCGCGAAGATCGAGTGGAAGGACCGAGCCCACTACCTTCGGACTGCGGCACGCGCTATGAGGCGGATTCTGGTCGATTACGCGCGGGCGCACAACGCTGAAAAGCGCGGCGGAGAAGTTCGGCGCGAGCACATCACGATCGATGATCGGGCGGCCCCGGATAGTGAGGGTGGGGCGGGCGGCGGAAGCGGCGCAACATTTGAGGTTCTCTCGCTGCACGAAGCGCTCGAAGGGCTGGCAAAGGTTCACCCGCGGATGGCGCAGGTGGTCGAGCTGCGGTTCTTTGGCGGGTTGACGATCGATCAGGCGGCTCGTGTGCTCGAAGTTTCGACCGGGACGGTTGAGGGCGATTGGTCGTTTGCACGATCGTGGCTTCGCAACGAGATGAAAGGCGAGGGCGGCAAGGCGGGCAGCGACGGTGCGCCGGGACGACGGGCATGAACGAAGCCCATCTCGAGAGAATGCGAGAGGTGTTTTTAGCGGCGCGCGATTTGGCGTTGCCGGATCGCGCTGCGATTCTTGACGAGCGGTGTGCCGAGGATGACGCGCTTCGGCGCGAGGTCGAGACGCTGCTTGCTCTTCACGATGAATCGGCGGGCCGCACAGACCTGCTCGATCGATCGCCGGTTTCGGGCGCACTCCATGCCGTGGCGGAAGAAGTTGGGGACGTGCCGGAATCGATCGGCCAGTTCAGGATTGTGCGGCTGATCGGCGAGGGCGGGATGGGAAGCGTCTACGAGGCGGCGCAGAGCAAGCCCGAGCGGCGCGTCGCCGTGAAGGTTCTGCGCCCGGGCATGCTCGCGCGCGAGGCAATGAAACGCTTCGAGCGCGAAGCGGAAATGCTGGCCAAACTGCACCATCCGGGGATTGCACAGATCTATGAATCCGGAAGCTTCGGGCCTCCGGATCGACCGAGCCGGGTGCAGCCGTACTTCGCGATGGAGTTTGTCGAAGGCGAACAGTTGTCGCGGTACGTGCGGGAGAAGCAACCGACGCAAGAAGTCTTGCTCGTGCTGTTTGCGAACATCTGCGACGCGGTCGAGCATGCGCACCTGCGCGGGGTGGTCCATCGAGATCTGAAACCCGCGAACATTCTGGTCGAAGGGGCTGAAGGCGTTGAGGGGGCGGGCCGGCCCAAGATTCTCGACTTTGGCGTTGCGCGTTCGCTCGATCACGACGCGCAGATGACAAGCATGCGGACCGAGGTAGGACAGATCATTGGAACGCTCGCGTACATGAGCCCCGAGCAAGTCGCGGGGCGGAATGTCGACGCGCGCAGCGACGTGTATTCGCTTGGCGTCATTTTGTACGAGCTGCTGACCGGGCGATTGCCTCACAACATCTCCGGAACATCGATCGCAGAGGCGGCGCGGGTAATTCAGAACGACGATCCGGTGCGACCGAGTGGGATTCACCACGCGCTGCGGGGCGATATCGAGACGATCGTGCTGAAGGCGCTTGCACGCGAGTGCGAACACCGGTATTCCTCCGCGGGTGCGCTTGCAGAAGACGTGCGTCGGTTTCTCGCTCACCGGCCGATTCTCGCGCGTCCGCCGACGCGTTGGTATCTCTTCCGGAAGTTTGCGACGCGGAACAAGGGCGTCGTTGCGGGCACATCGCTTGCCGCGGTCGCGCTCCTCGCCGGCTTAGCGGTCAGCCTCGCCATGTATGCACGAGCAGAAAAGGCAAGGGCCGAAGAGGCGTCGGCTCGCGCGCTGAGCGAAGAGCGTCGAACGGCCGCCGAGCGGGCGCAGGCCAAGGCGCAGGCCGTGAACGATTTTTTGACACGAGACATGATGGCGAAGGCCAACGAGAGCCCGGAGCCGCGGAATGTGAAGTTTGCGGATCTGTTGCTCGCGGCGGCGCCGCAGATCGAGACGCGATTTGCGGAGCAGCCCGATATCCGCGCGGACGCCCAGTACATGGTCTCGAACCTGTTCGCGGCGCTCGACGATCCGGCCAACGCGGAAAAGTACATGCGTGCAACGATCGAGACATACAAGAGCACGCGAACGCCCGACGACATCCAAACGATCGCGGCACAAAGCATGTTGGGCGCGAGCATCGCGAATCAGGGCCGGCTCGACGAAGCGGCGCCGATTCTTCGCGAGGCTGCCACACGGGCCGAGAAGTCTGCCGGACCAGACGCGCCCGAAACGATCGTTTCCAGGGCGCGGCTGGGCAATGCGCTGCAGGCGATGGGCAAGAACGAGGAAGCAGACGCGATTTTCGCTGAAGTCCTGCCCCGGCTGAAGGCCGCGCCGTCGTTGCGATCCGAGTATTTCGGGCTGGTGTCGGTGTACTCCGCGAGCTTGATGGCGCAGAAGAAACTTCCGGAAGCCGAGGCGATTCTCCGCGAAGCCGCCGCGACTTTGGCGTCGGCGCCCTCCAGTCAGGCGAGTGCCTCTCTCGCAGTACTGAACCAGCTCGCCGTGATCGACACGGCGCTGGGGCGTTACGACGAAGCACTCGCCGCGTACAACGATCTGATTCCCCGCGTCGAAAAGGCGATGGGACGAGGCCAGGGATTGGCAGCGGCTCACTATGGGCGTGCTTCGGTGCTCGGGCGGCAGAAGCGCTATCGCGAAGCTCTCGTGGACGCCGAGAAGGCGTTCGAGCTTTTTGAGCAGGTGTTCGGGCGCTCGAGGTACGAAACCGAACGGGCGAACGGGGCTTTACGGAAACTATATCTTGCGCTCGGGCAAACCGACAAAGTCGAAGAGACGATCAAGCGCGCGATCGAGCTGCGCCAGAGTGTGCAGGGCGATCCGAATCACGAGAGCGTGTTCGGCGTGCAAGAGGAGTACGCGGTCTTTCTGCTCGAACACGGCAGACCGGACGAAGCGCGGGCAATCATCGATGCGATCGCGGGTCCCGCGAGTGAGCATCTTGCGGCGGACAACCCCATCCGCAAGCGCGTCGAAGCGACGGCCGAAAAGATCCGGGCCACGCCGCCCGAGAATCACGAGGATCCGTCTTCGCCACGATAGCGAAAACGCGGGACGACTATGGGCAGAGCAGCTCGTTGTACGCGACAACAAAGATCGTGAAATCCGCATCGTCGACGGCGCCGTCGCTGTTGATGTCGGAAGGGCAGCCCGCGGGCATCGCGGGATCGGCGCAGTCAAGAATGTTGTACGCGACGACGAAAAGCGAGAAGTCTGTGTCGTCCACAACCCCATCGTTGTTGATATCGGCGGGGCAGATATCGGGTTGAACCGGCTGATTCCAGTCGATTCCGGTGCCGGAACTGATGGAAGAGCCGGTGATCGGGGCGCCATTGAACAGAATTCCGCTAATGCCGCCCCAACTGAACTGGCTCAGCATCACGGTAGAAGTTGAGATTGTTGGGTTTGCTCCCGAAGAGCGCTGGCCCGCGCGGCAGTCAACATAGACGCCAAGAGTGAACGAAGTTCCAAATGTGAATGGCACCGTGAAGTTCACGGCTTCGCTCACGTCTAATCCGACGGTGAAGGGCGGCCCGCCGCTGGTGGCGACAGACCACTTGTGAGATGGAAGAACTGCGGCATTGTTCTTGTACGCCTCGGTCTCGATCGCGGCAAGTCCCGTGATGCCGGTGGCATCGAGCCGGCCCGCGACGTTCACGATGAACTGCATCACGCCAGCCTGTCCGGTGTGCGCGGCATTCGTAATCAAGAATGTTTCTTTCCAGCCACCATTGGTGGAGCCGAGCGAGAACGCCGCGGTCGCCGGAAATGAATCGTGCGCCGCCATCGTCGCATATCCCATGCCGACGGCACACGAAGAGTTGTTCGAAACGTTGCCGGATGAATACGACGCGGCGAGCGAAGCCGACGAATTGCCGGAGAAGGCAAGTTCGTGTTTGTCCGCCAGGGTGCCGGTGTAGACGCCGGTCCAATCGTCTCCAGGTGCGCCGCCACATCCGCACGTTGCAGGCCCGGCGCAGGACTGCGAGAATCCGCCGGGCGCGGTGATGAGAGATTGCTTCAGCGCCCCGAGTGTCGGCGGCGAGGCCGCTGCAGCGGAAATCAACGCGACGAACACACACGAAGAAATGTTTGCCATGGCACTGCGCTCCCCGCGGCCTCGATCAGTCCAGCCTCAGCGGGCTGCTGTCAAACGCATTCCCCGGCACTCAAAATCTAACGCGCGAAGGCGGAGATTGCGACAGAATTCCGACCAAATAAGAAAGGCGGGCGTTGTTCGCCCGCCTTTCTTCATCCTTTGGGTCGGTTTCGATCAGGGGCAGATCAGTTCGTTGTACCGCGCAACAAAGATGACAAAGTCCGCGTCGTCGACCAGTCCGTCGCGGTTCAAGTCAGCAGGGCAACCCGCGGGCATGGCGGGATCCGCGCAGTCGAGGATGTTGTACGCGGGCAGAAAAAGCACAAAATCTGAATCATCGACCACGCCGTCGTTGTTGAAATCTCCCGCGCAGTCCACGGTCGCCGGCACCGGACTCAAGATGGTCAGGCCGTCGTACGGAGTCGAAGTCACATGAGAGATCGCATATCCAGTGAGCGGCGAAGCGCTCCGTCGCAGGGCCGAGAGAGGTTGGTGCAGATCTGCAACGAAAACTATTTGGGGATTGCCATAGGCATAGTGATAGGAAGTTGGGAAACTCGGCAATCCACCCGTCGAATTCCGAATGATTCCGACGCTGCCGTCGCTGAAACTTATTGTCGGTGCGCACACCAAATGAACATCGAGGAGCCCGTCGAAATCGCTGTCGGCGACGAAGACGCGGGCAACCGGCGTGCCTTCTCGCGGCAAAAACCCCCAATTGTCCGGCTTTTCAAAGGCGACAGCGCGAGGACCGAAACAAGCCCGATCCCAACGCAGGGAGAAACGCGTCGCATCTCGCGGCTCGTCGCCGGCGCCAGCGAGCCCGAAATGAGTCCGTGCGTGCAAGACACGATCCGAGGTACTCAAACGCTGCCGCGCTGCGTGCAGATGAGGGATGAGCTTCACGCAAAAGAAAAATGCGGGCGTGGTCGCGCCACGCCCGCACCTGATTGAGTACCGGTCAACTTCGGTCAGGGGCAGACAACGAGGTTGTACTGCGCGACGAAGATCACAAAGTCAGCATCATCGACGACGTGATCGCGATTCTGGTCCGCCGGGCAGCCCGCGGGCATGCTCGGGTCTGCGCAGTCGAGGATGTTGTATGCGGGAATGAAGATAAGGAAGTCGAGATCGTCAACCAGTCCGTCGTGATTGAGATCTCCGGGGCAGGTCGGCCCGCTGTATGTGATGCGCACCTTGTTCGCGAAGTATTCCGTGGTGAATCCCGGCGAAACGGTGGCAAATGTCCCAGAGACCGCCGGACCGTCGATGATGTCAAAGGTCGCGCCAAGCGGGGGCGTATAGCCATTGACCAATTGAGCGGCCAGGTCGCCTCCAAGCGTCAGCGCGGCCGTGCCGGTGATGCGGTCAAATTCGGCGGCGCTCGGACCCGCCAGATCAAACTTCATCAGACCGGATGGGGCTTGGGTGAACGTGGGGGCAGTCAGATTGATGCGTCCGATTCCGTCTCCTCCGGAGATTTCGCCGGGGGCAAGTATGCCGGTATTGATTGTCCGAACATATATGTTGCCCGAACCGGCAAGCGTCTGACTCGGTCCAAGTGTGAGCACCTCGCCTCCGCCGTTGTAGAGCAGATAGGCGCTGTCGAAATTGGCCGGATTCGCATTGAGAAGAATCGTTCCGGTTCCGCCGATGGTCGCCGAAGCCATAATGCGGACGAAAGTGCCGGTCGCGGCCCCTGTGGTGTTGACGGTGAGAATGCTGTTGTTCACTATGCCGTCAGACAGCACGCGGAGCTCGCTGCCGGGCGGGACCGCGGAAGCGCCCGAGAGCGTGACCGCGGACAGGTTGTTCGTGTTGGTGTAAAGAGATGCATCGGCAATGCTGTTCGACTGGGACTGGACTAATCCGCCGGTGACTGTCGCCCCATCGAACACGATTTTGCCGCCCGTATCTGCCGTGATGGAGCCGTTTGGACCCTGCGAAAGCCCGATGTTGGAGACCTTCAACGTTCCGCCCGAAGTGGCGCGGATTAGCGCGTTGTTGGTCTTGGCGACGCCAAGAAGATTGAGCGTTTTGCCCGCGACGTCGGCTTTGATGTTGCCTTCATTCACCATCGCGACATAGATGTTGCCGGTGCCCCGGATGCTGTGCGAAGCGCTCTGCGTCAGCACTTCGCCGCCGCCGTTGTACAGGATGTAAGAGGTGTTCAGGTTGGCCGGATCCGCATTGAGGACGATCGCACCGCTGCCATTGATGGTGCGACTCTCCACCACGCGTAAGAACGTGTTGTTGACCCCGGCCGTGGGATTGATTGTGATCACGCCGTTGTTGGTAAACGTGTTGGCGCTGATTCGGAATTCCTGGGCGTTTGGCACGCGGCCCGTTCCATTGAACGTGACACCGTTGAAGGTTGACGCGCCGGAGATTTCGCACACTCCGCCGTTGATGCCCTCGACAACGCCTCCATTGACCCCGGCGCCGTTGATCTGGACGAGCGTGGATGTTCCGTTGGCCCTGATTGTTCCCGCGCCGGTCTGTGTCACGCCAGTATTCAGCAATCGCAGCGTCGCTCCGTTCAGCGCGTTCATTGTGCCGGTGTTGCTTTTGGGGGGCCCGGTGACTTCAAGGACTCGGCCAGACTGATCGGCGCTCACGAGGCCGGCGTTCGCCAGTCCGACATACACGCGACCGGTGCCGACGATGCTGTGCGCCGCGCTTTGTGTAAGCGTTTCACCGCCCCCGTTGTAATAGATGTACGACGTGTCGAGATTCGCGGCAGTCGCCTGCAGCACGATGCGACCGCTTCCGGCGAGCAGATGGTTCTCCATCACGCGGATGAACGTGTTGTTCAGGCCCACTCCGGTGTTGACAAAGAGGTCATCGCTTTGAGACGTTGCCGCCTGCGCAAAATGCAGTTCGCTCGCGTTATTGATGAGCATCGGGCCACTCAGAGTCGCCGCGTTCAGCGTGTTGGTGGCGTCAAAGAGAATCGTGTTACCCGAACACAGGATGGAACCGCCGCCGACGGTCGAGGAGCGAAATGTGAGCGAGGCGTTGGCCAGGTTGCTCAGCGAGATGACGCCGTCCGGCGCCTGGTTGATCGTGGTGTCTTCAACGAGCAGTCGGCCCAGACTCGCCGTGATGAGGTTGTTGTTGGTCTTGGTGATCTGCGTCAGGCGGAGCACGCGCCCCGGCGTGCTGGCATCGATCGTGCCGTTGTTGGCGATTCCGACATAGACATTGCCGCTGCCGCGGATGGTGTGCGAGGCGCTTTGCGTGAGAACTTCGCCGCCGCCGTTGTAATAGAGGTAGGCGGTATCAAGATTGAGGCCGTTCGATTGAAGCGTGAGCGTTCCGTTGCCGGAGAGAGGTAGGCTGTTCAAGACCTGCACGAACGTGGAATTCGTGCTCGTCCCGTCGTTCACCACGATATTGCCGCCGTTCACGAGCGAATCGCCCAGTCGCAAGGTTGAACCATTTTGAACAGAGATCGTGCCGCTCGTTGTGAGCCCATTGAAGGTTGTTGTTCCGTTGGTGAGCGTCGCGCCGCCGGCGTCGGTTTGCACGGCGCCTCCGTTGATCGTGGAGCCATTGAACTGGACAGTCGATCCGGTGAATGCGCGGAACAACCCGCCTGAACTCTGATTGACCGTGATGGGTGTCGTGACCAGGATGCCTCCGTTGGTCGCGGCAATCTCGTTGTTGTTAGTTTTATTCTGTGACGTGAGCTCCAGCGTTCGTCCCGCCATATTCGCCGCGATGCTCCCGTTGTTGGCGAACCGGACGTACACGCGTCCGGTGCCGATGATTTGCTTCGCGCTCGCGAGCGTCAGGACCTCGCCCCCGCCGTTGAAATAGATGTACGCGGTGTCAAGATTGCCCGGGTTGGCGTTGAGGATCACCTTGCCGGCGCCGCGCCATTCCTGCGAGCTACCGACCTGCATGTAAGTCTGGCTCACACCCGCCGTGTTGTTGATCGTGATATCGCCCGAAGCATCAATGTCGCCAAAGGTCGAAAGGCGGAAGCTGTTCGCAATATCGGTATGGGCAAGCACGTTCGAAATCGTGAGCGACCCGATGGAAAAGCTGTTGTCAACAAGAACGGTGTAGGAGCCGGCGAGAAGGATGAGCGCGCTTTCTCCACTGCTGTCGGGCACGTTGTTCGGGGTCCAGTTGAGCGGGTTGCTCCAAACGCCGCCGCCGGCGTTGTTCCAAGAGCTCTGTGCATGCGCCGCGTGGCCCGCGAACATCACAAGCACGGCCGCAGCCGCGGTAGACGGGCGAAGCGAACCGGAGCAACCAGGGCGAACGATTGAACGATGAACCATGACAACATCCCCTCTTGGCGCCGCCGGCGCCCTGATACCGCAACGAATTTGTAAGCGCCCACGCCAAATGGCCGCACAATTGAGTATGACGGCCTTTGCCCGCCGATTCAAGAGCTTCTTTTTGCCTCGAACTCGCGGAACATGAAGCAGGCTTCAGTTTCGGAAGGGAGCAGAGCGATTTACCGCCCCTTGGACGCCCCAAACCCACACCCGGACACGTCAGGGGCAGATGAGATTGTTGTATGCAATCACAAACACCACAAAATCCGCGTCGTCGACAAACCCGTCGGCATTGAGATCCGCAGGGCAACCGGCGGGCATGGCGGGGTCAGCGCAGTCGAGCAGGTTGTACGCAACGACAAAGAAAACAAAGTCCGCGTCGTCGACCTGACCGTCGTGGTTCAGATCCCCCGGGCACGGAACGCCCGTGACAAACGAGATCCGAAGATTGTCGGCCAGCATTTGAGTCACGTCCGGGCCGGAACTCTGCGCATCGAAGCGAATCGCCAGTGGCGCGACACGCTGCGATGGAGAGAGAGACGAAGTCGCCAGCGTGAGTTCGTTGTCCAGGACGAGTGTTCCGGCGGAGATCGATGACCTCTGGAGCACCAGCGCCGAGACAAAGGCGTTTTCAGAATAGAACCCGACAGTGAGAGTGGTGTTGGCGCTGTAGTCGATGTGTGAGACGGTCAGCTTGGCGCGCCCAAGGTCGACGGTCATCGTGAGACTGGAGTAACCTGAGAGTTCTCCTCCAGCGACGAGAGGGCGTGTGATGCTTGATGGCCGCGTACTTTGCGAATTCAGAAACACCATCTGGGTGCCCTGCGATGGCGCCGGCTCCAAGGCGACATTGCCGTCGGTGAACAATCCGCCGACTGCGCCAAATCCGTTGTATGCCGAGCCCACACCGGTCCAATCTGTGACCGTTCCAGCGAGATAGGTATTCGTTGGAATGTGTGGAGATTCGAACCCGTCGCTCAGGAACAGCGGCGCTGCTCCGCACTGCGCCACACAAATGCAGAGCGTGAGAAGACCGGCGCGTTTGTTTGGCATTGTGAGCGTTTCTTTTTTTGAACCAATTCGATCTCCCGCGTCAACCGCCCGGATTGATCCGGGCCGAGAAAGATCGTACCCGGGGCGTCAAGTTTTCGGCCGCCGGTTGCGGCGTGCTCGACAGAGCGCGTCAAGTCGCGACCGAAATCTCCAAATTACGGACAGAGCAGCGTGTCGTACGCCGAAGCGAATAACACGAAATCGGTGTCGTCCACCACGCTGTCCCCGTTTAGATCAGCGGGGCAATTTGCGGGCATGCTCGGATCCGCGCAATCGAGGATGTCGTACGCGGCTGCGAACGCGACAAAGTCAGAGTCGTCGACCACGCCGTCGTGATTGAGATCGCCGGGGCACGAAGGCGCCTGAATCACCGTGACTTGATTGAGGTCGTACGCGTAGCGAGTTCGACCTCCAGCTGTGATCGCAAGATAGATGCTGTACGGCTGCGACCGCGCCGGAGGAACCACACTCCACACAAGCGATGCGGGAGCGGGCGTCGCGGCCGGCCCGAGCGACATCGTCCCGAGGAGGAGACCGCCGTGCGCAGGATTGACATCGTCCGCGGCATACGCCGAAACCTGGACGGGAACACCGGACGCCTGGTAGTAAAAGCCGGTTGAATTTGATTCGCCTGGAGTAACCGTGTTCTTGGTCGCCTGAACTTCAAACGCGTTCGACCACGCGGGCTGAGTGATGGTGACGGCCGTCCGTCCTCCCGCCCCGACGACGGCGGTTCCGCCCAAGCTGTTGAGGAGGCCCGCGATCGCCTGGCTTCCGCTGCGGTCGCCACCCGCAATGCGCGAATACCAGAACCCGCTCTGTGCGCGAGCGTGAAGATCGACATCTTGTGTGTACCACACGGGGCTGATGCACCCCGTGCAGTCCCCATCGCCGGTTGCGGCATTGTCGATCGTTCCGAAGTAGTAAGTGTGCATGAGGCTGTGGTTGTTTGACGTCGTACCCAGCAGGCCGAGATGCTGGTTGAAGGCGCCGGGCAGCGATTTCCCGCTGGGAAATGCGTTGTTCTGCCAGATGTTGTCGGCGAACACTACGCTGCCAGGCACGGTGGGCACCGCATCGCCAAAGAGAGAAACGTTGTAAGGATCGAGGGTTGTGAGCTGATCCACAAACACGCCCCGCTGTCCCAGATCGAGCGCCAGCGAAGCCATCAGCACAGCGCCGCGGCTGTGCCCGACCAGATGCATCGGATGCGCGAGAATCGAAACGCCTCCGTACGTCCACCCCTGCAGATAGTCGAACACGGCCTGCGCGACATTCTGCGTTGGGACCGATTCTGCACTTTCAGGCGCGGGCGTCTCGCTCCCGGGTCTCGCGAATGAGTCGATAGAGGTCCAATCGAGGCCTACGACGAATTCGCCCGTGCTGAATGTGGCTTCCGGCGCAACAGCAATCGGCATCATCGTCACGACCAGGTTGCCGCTGCCCTGAGTGACCACGAGGTTCACGCGAGTGACATCGATGCCGGGTGTTCCCGCGCGCTTCGCGATGCCGTCCGCCATCGCGTTGACCCACACCATGTCGGCATTGAAGCCGTGTGTCACGATCGTCACGCCCCCGGCGAGGGCCACGCCGGTGCAGCCGACGAACGCGGAAAGAATGCACGGCAACATTCTGGACATGGACAACCCCTTCCGCTCCAGCGTTCTTCCGCGTCTGTCGGACGCGCGATTGGCTTCGGCTTGCCGGGCAAGACCAAGCCCCCGATCCGCGGGCGGACCCAGTGTATCGCGGGGGCGGTCATTTCAAGATCAAATTGTCGTCCGGCTCAGGGGCACGCGAACGCGTCGTAGGCAGTGACAAAGATCACAAAGTCCGCGTCGTCCACCATGGAATCGCCGTTCAAGTCGGCCGGGCAGCCGGCGGGCATCGCCCCGTCGGAGCAATCCAGCACGTCGTACGCGGTCGCAAAGAGTACAAAGTCGGTATCGTCCACCTGACGATCGCAGCTGAGGTCGGCGCGGCAGAAGCTGAATGTTGCGCTTGTGCTCGTTGCGTTCGGAAGCGTGCCGTTGGAGACGATCACTCGGTAGGTTGCGCTGTCGTCGGCGAGTGGTCCGGAAGAAACCGAATAGCTCGGTCCGTTGGCCCCGGGAATGTCGACGCTGTTTTTCTGCCACTGATAGCCCAGCGTACCGCTGCCGCCGGCCACGACGGACAGCGTCACCGGCGCGCACGCCGTGATCGGCTGGTTCGCGACGGGCTGGGTCACAATGTACGGCGCGAGCGCCAACGTATAGCGGACACGGAAGACGCCCCCGCCCCCGCGCGAGAGGTAGTAGAGCGAGCCGTCCGGGCCAACCTTGAGATCAGTCACGCCGCCGTCATTGGTGGCAAAATCGGTGACAGAGTTCGTGGTGTAGTCATATCGGCGGATCCAGTTGCCGCCCTCGTCCCCGAAGAAGTAATCGTTGACAAAGTCCGCCGGGAATGTGTAGTTGGCCGCGTTGTAGAACGCGGCGCCCACGATGACGTTGCCCGTGAAGCCCGCAGTGGGAAAACCGAGCGATGCATTTGAGTGGTGATACCAGAGGAATGGGTAGGTCATTCCGGCAACGTTTGCCGGGCTCGGTCCTTCGACGGTGCGCCAGCCGTAGTTCGCGCCCGCGACGCCCGCATCAATCTCTTCCCAAGTGTTCTCGCCTACGTCGTTGATGTACATCCGTCCGGTACCCGGCTGGAACGCAAAGGTGAACGGGTTGCGCAAACCAACCGCCCAGATCGCGCGGTTGTTGCCCGACGTCGTGCCGACAATGTTCGGGAAACTGGAAGGGTTGTCACTCGGGATTGCATTGCCCGGGGTCGGGTTCAGCCGAAGCATCTTTCCGAGCCGGTTGGCGATCGACTGAGCGTTCGCGCCGTTCGCGTTCTCGCCGACCGAGACGTATAACTTGCCATCGGGCCCGAAGTGAATCGCGCCGCCGTTGTGATTGGTGGCGGTGCTCAGATTGTCGAGGTCCATGATGACCGCTTCGCTTCCGGCGACAACCTGTGTTCCCGCGGCGTTCGCGGTGAAGCGGCTGATGCGGTTGTGAGTCGCCGGCGTCGTCGCCGTGTAATAGCAGTACAGGTAGTGGTTGTTGGAGTAGTCGGGGTCAAACGCAATGCCGAGCAGGCCGCGCTCACCGTTCGAGTCGACCGTGAGCAGGCTGCCGGTGAAGAAGTTGTTGCTCGGCGCAACCTGCGTCCACGTCGTGCCGCTGCCCTGAAAAACTCTCATCGCGCCAGTCTGCTCAAGCGTGTAGAGCTTGCCGTCGGGCGAAAAAGCCATCGCGGTGCAACTGTTGACGGTACCTAGTTTGGTTTCTGCGAAGCCGGCGGGGAGCGTCGAGGCGAGTGCAGACGCGCAGAGCGCCGCACTGGCGGCCACACTCATTCCAATTCGGGCAATTCCTGACCGCCCCACCTTGCCCCAAAATGCCGACACATTCATTCCAGCCAGACCAACGGATTCGATCGGGGACGGCATCGCTCAGGTCTCCTCAGCGTTCGGGTTTTTCCGGAACGAAAACAGACTATCACCGCGGGGCGAGAGAACCAAGGAAAATCGCTGGTGTGGATGCGCCGCAGGCGTGATTTGCACCGGCGAATGCACTTCCCACGCCCTATGTGTTTCTGGAACCACTTTGTTGCCGCTCGCGTTACATTTAATAAATCTCATGTAACAACAGCGTGCATTTCAGCTTCGGCGTTTTCAATGCGCGATGCTATGAGCACAGAAGTTCGTTGTACGCCGCGATGAAGATGACGAAGTCGGCGTCGTCGACAATGGAATCTCGGTTGAAGTCGGCGGGGCACGCATGCGGCATCTGGAGATCGTCGCAGTCCAAGATGTTGTAGTCGTGGAGAAAAAGCACAAAGTCGCTGTCGTCCGTCGCGGCATCGCCATTGAGATCCGTCGGGCAACAAGCACCCAGCAGTTCAAGTTGAGCTGCGGCAGTAGTTGACGCTGCGCAGGAAGTCGAGACAACACAGTCATAGGAACCGCGCGCCCATTCTGAAACTCCTGTGATTGTGAGCGTGTTGGTCGTGCTTCCCGCGATCGCCAAGCTGTCCATCAGCGCTTCGCCATCCTTGCGCCACGCGTAGGTCAGGCCGGAATAGCCTGTAGCGGGGACGCAGAAAAACTGCGCAGCTGTTTGGCAACCCACTTCTTGCGATTCCGGGTGTGCGTAGATTCTCGGTTCCCCAGTGTCCGAGTATCTCGCGAGACGTGAGGCGGGCAATCCACCGGCAGAAGTGAAATCGCCGATCATCGCAAGTTCGCCTTTGTGAGAGATCAGGCCCGTCACCGCAGCGGAGGTACCCGTTCCAACCGAGGACCAGGAGGTTCCGTCCCACACTGCGACACGATTCGCCGCGGCGCCGGTGCCGCCGTTCTTGAGACCGGCGTAAAGCTTGCTGCTTTGAACGACCATCGCGTTCACGCTCGCGTCCAGCCCTGCGCCGAGCGGCAACCAATCCGTGCCGGTCCATCGTGCGACGCGAGATGCGGGTTGGCCTCCCGCGGCGGTGAAGTCGCCCCCGGCGACCAGATCTCCTTCAAACACACCAAGGCAGTTGACGAAACCTCCCACGCCTTCACCGACCGCCACAAGCGATGCCCCGTTCCACGCAGCGACCCGGGCCGACGGAAACTTATCAATAGCGGAGTCGAAAGTTCCGCCCACGTAAAGCAATCCGTTGTTTACACACAGCGCGTTGATGCCAACGACACGCGTCAGTCCCATGGACTGCCAAGCGGCTCCGTCCCAGCGCGCAAACGAATAAATGCTTCTGCCGCCGATGCTGGTGAAATCGCCGGCCGCAAAAAGCTGATTTTGATACACAGCAAAAGCCTTCACGTCTCCGACAGTTTCGCCGCCTAGGGCGGACCAGGATGCTCCGTCCCATTGAGCCACACAATTCGTACCGCGACTGGGCATGTATCCACACGCGACCAGATTGCCGCCCATGATCGCATAGGCGAGAGATCCGGTGGGGGAACTCCCCAGCGGTCCCAGCACAGACCAGTCGCGGCCGTTCCACGTATGAAGACCGGCCGTGGTCGCTCCGGCATACGCCCGGCCTCCAGAAACGATGAGCGATTCCCCAAAACTGAACACCGAGTTCGTGGTCAGAAACCCGGAGCCAAGACACTCCCATTTCGATCCGTCCCACGCAGCGACGCGATTGACCCGGAGATCGTTCACGAGCGAGAAATAGCCGCCTCCAAACAGCCGATCCTCTGTTGCGCAGAGCGTCAGGAACCAATTATCAAAAACATCAGGCGTTGATTTCCAAGATTGGCCATCCCAAGACGCAATTTTGCTGGCGGGCAAGCCGCCGGCGCTCGTAAAACCGCCGGCGATGTACAGACTGCCGCCAAACTCCGCCATCGAATAAACCGCGTTGTTTGTTCCCGTGCCCACCGGCATCCACGCGGAACCATCCCATTGAGCGATGTACTGATAGCCGTTTGGTCCCGCGGAGGAGAAACCGCCGCCCGCGTACAAGATTCCCGAAACAACACAGGTAGAGGTCGCGCCCGAGCTGAAGCCGCTACCGAGGGCACTCCACGATGTACCGTTCCATCGAGCAATGTTATTGACAGAAAGCAGCAGCCCGTCGTTTGTCACCGTCCAAAAACTTCCCGCCGCGATAAGCTCATTCCCGTAAACAGCAAAACTGCTGGCGCCCGCAGAGAGCCCGCCACCCAAGGGCTTCCAGGAAATGCCGTCCCACCGCGCAATTCGCGGAAGCAGTGTCACTCCCGACTTCGAAAAATTTCCCGAGGCGATGAGTTCGCCGTTGTAGACGCCGACTGCGGTGACCGGCCCATCAAAGCCTTCGCCTAGCGATTGCCAAGAACCGCCGTCCCATGCAGCGATTCGGTTCAGGCCAGACGTGGAGAATGAACCGCCCACGATAAGTCGGCCCTGGAACGTCGTGAGTTTGCCGAAGATTCCCGAGTGCGCGCCGACGGGTGTCCAATTTTCACCGTTCCACTTGGCCAGATTGAACGCGGCCACGCCGCCTGCTGAAAAGAAAGACCCACTAATAACGAGGCTCCCATTCCAATAGACCGACGATGAAACAGATACCGGCGACGACCCTGTTACGCCGGGCGACACGCCTCCGCTGGCCCAAAGCTCGCACGGCACGTCTGCGCGACTTGAAAGCGAAAGCAGGCTGATGGCAGTAATCGCAAATAAGGAACGGCGAAGCATGAAGTGCTCTCCGAAACGAGTGGCGCAAGAAGTCTAACTCGCGCACGCTTCACCGAACGCGAAAAAAACACGTCATTCGAAATGAACAGTCCGAGAAGGCGGCGTCGAGCAAGCTACGCGTTCACAACCCGTCCCTCACTCGCCAGCGCCGCCTCACGCACGCTTTCGTGCATCGTCGGGTGCGCGTGCATCGTGCAGATGATTTCTTCGCTCGTCGCTTCGAGGCGGCGGGCCAAGGTCATCTCCGCGATCAACTCGGTCGCCTGATCGCCCATGATGTGCGCGCCCAGGATCTCTCCCCGCGGCAAACCACGAATGAGCTTGCAGAAGCCGTCGGTGTTCTTCGTCGCGATGGCCTTGCCGAGCGCGGTGAACGGGAACGACCCGGTGTCGTAGTCCTTGCCCTTCACGAGGCCGCGTTCTTTCAGCGCGCGCTCCGTGAAGCCGACGCTCGCCACCTGCGGATGGCAGTAGGTGCAACCGGGGATGATCGTGTAGTCGATCGCGATCGGCTCGTGCAGCGGCTTGCCGTGCTCCTGCTTTTTGTCTTTCCAGGCGATGCGTTCGACGCACAGCATGGCCTCTTCGCCCGCGACGTGCGCGAGCCAGGGTGGCCCGATCACATCGCCGATGGCGTAGATGCCGGGCAGATTCGTCTTGTAATCAATATTCCGCGGCTCGGGCTTGCTCGCGTCGTAGTCGGTCTTGATGTGTTCCTTGAACGTCTCGAGTCCGAGCGCCGGATCGAAGAGGCCGTCGTAGCGCCCCTTTACGCCGATCGCGAGCAGCACCTTCTCGGCCTCGAGCACTTCCTTCTTGCTCTCGTCTGCCTTGCCGTTGAGCATGGGAGCGACCGAAACCTTCACGCCCGTGGGGGTCTTCTCGATGGCCGTCACGCCCGTGTTGGTCCTGATCTCCATCCCGTGCTTCTTATAGAGACGCTCCATCGCCGTGCAGACATCATCGTCTTCCACCGGCAGGATCCGCGGCAGCATCTCAACCACCGTCACCTTCGTGCCAAAGGTGTGATAGAGATAGCCAAACTCCATGCCGATCGCGCCCGCGCCGACGACGATCAGGCTCGTGGGCTGGGCCTTGTTGAACATCGCCTCGCGTGCGCCCCAGATCTTGTCTCCATCAAACTTGGCAAAGGGCAATTCGCGCGCCACCGAACCCGTCGCCACGATCACGTATGTCGCGGTGATGGTTTCCTTTGTTGCACCCGGCGTTGCTGGCGCGCTCGTCAACTCGGCCTGCACCTTGCACTCTTGCACCTGGATCTTGACGGGGTTGTTCGGACCGGGCTGCGTGCCGGGCTTGCCGGCGCCGACGATCTTCGCGTTCCCGTAGAGGAACTCGATCTTGTTCTTCTTCATCAGGAACTCAACACCCTTGTTGAGCTTGTTCGCCACGTCGCGGCTGCGCGAGATGGTCTTGCCCCAATCGACGCTCACATCGCCGTTGATCTTGAGGCCCCAGACTTCGCGCTCGGCGAGCTTTTCGAAGAGTTCAGCGTTGGCGAGGAGCGCCTTGGAGGGGATGCAGCCCCAGTTGAGGCAGACGCCGCCGAGCTTGTCGCGCTCGATGATCGCGACCTTATAGCCGAGCTGTGCCGCTCGGATCGCGCCGACATATCCGCCCGGTCCGCCGCCAATCACAACTACGTCAAAGTGCCGCTCGGCCACTGGTGATTCCTTTCTAGACGCCATCCGCAAATCCGCGCCGGAGAGCCCGGAGCCCTGTTTTGATGCGCGGGAAGCACTATAGGAAACAGGGGCGGGAAGAAAACACCGAGGCTTTCGGTGGCTGCCATTCTGACGCACGCCGCCGCGGACCAGAATGGGACTCTTCTGTCACGGTCCGCTTCGTGGCGCTCCGATATTTGCGATAGCACGTGCGCTATCCGGGCTTTTCTGCTCTACTTGGCGAGTTGGGTCGGCCGCAATTCGGGGGCGAGCAACGTTTCAAAAGGGGCCGACGAATGCGCTATCTGCTGTCTGTACTGCTTTGCGTGTTCGCCGCGCGTCCTTGCGTGGCGGATCGGCTGCTGCCGCAGATCCTGTCCAATCCGACGGCGAAGAACGGCGACACCTTTGGCAACAGCGTTGCAATTTCGGGCGACACCATGGTGGTTGGATCATCGGCCTCCGTCGGCCGCTGTTTGCTGGCGTCGTCAATTTTCCGATTCGCGCGGGGCCCGATCAATGACTCGTCCCTGAATGGGCGAGGACTGCTCGCGCATGCCGCGCGAATGTTCGCGTGCAATAGCTCGCGGGGCGCGTCGTTGTTCAATTGAGTGGCGTTTGGAGTGTGATTTGAAGGCGAGCCGCGCGGAAATCGCGTGCGGAGTAATTTCCCGTGTACACGTTGCCCTCATCTCGCTGTTCGATTTCCGCACCTTGCTTCGTGGCAGTTGTTGTGGTAGCGACGGTCGCTCTCGGCGGCCCCTCGTATGACTTCTCCGCCGTCACGGCGCTGGCGAACGGCGCGCTTGCCGGTCAGAACGTAAACACGCCCGTTCCCGGCTTCGACCTCCTGCTGATGAAAGACGGCGTGGTGGTCTATCACCGGACTTTCGGGACGTGGTCGCTCGATCGCATCGGCAACGCCGACTCGGCGACCAAGACGCTTTCGGGCGCGCTGATCATGTCGCTCACCGATTCGAGCGTGCTCCCGTTCTCGCTCGACACGAAATTGAGCACATATATCCCAGCCTTCGGAGGCGACAAAGCGACGATCAACATCCGCCAATCCTTCAGCCACACGTCCGGATTGGGCGACTACGCGTTCATCGGAAGCACCACGATGACGCTGCAGCAAGTCGCGCAGCGGATCGCGCTCGTCCCGCTCGAGTTCAGCCCGCCCAATTCCGCGTTCTCTTACGGCGGCACGTCGATGCAGGCCGCCGGCGCGGTCGCCGAGATCGTCGGCGGCCAGCCGTGGGACACGATGTTCGCTCAGCGCATCTTGTGGCCGATCGGCATGACGCACACGACGTTTGTGCTCAGCTCGCCGGAAAATCCGCGGATCGCGGGCGGATGCGAATCGAACGCGTCCGACTTCGCCATCTTCATGGAGATGTTTCGCCGCGGAGGCGTCGCGCTCAACGGTAACCGCGTTCTCTCAAGGAACGCCGTCGATCAAGTCTTCACCCGCCAGACCGCAGACCCCATCATCATTCTCAACACGCCCGTGCAAAGCCCCTTCACCGACGGCGCCGACTACGGCGTGGGTGTCTGGCTTGATGAACGCGACGCAAATGGAAAGCTGATCGGCGCGATGGCCGCGGGAGCGCGCGGCTTCTCCAGCTGGATCGACTTCGACGACGGGATGGTGGGGGTCTTCGCGACAGATTTGTCTGCCGCGGGAAACGTGCAGGGCCTGCTCTACCTCTTCCGAAGCGCGGCACAAGACGCCGCGAGAAACCCGCTCTGCCCCGCAGATCTTGATCATGACGGTGCGGTCGCGGATTCTGATTTTCAGATCTTCGTCAACGCGTACGACATCAACGACTGCCTGAACCCCGACATGCACCCGGGCTGTCAGGCCGATTTGAATCACGATGGCGTCGTGGACGACTCGGACTTTGGGATTTTTCTGGTGTCGTACGACCCGCTCATTTGCCCGTGACCTTTGCCCCCAACGGGCGTCATAGAGGTGCAGATATAGGCCGGGCTGCGCTGTCGCATCGTCGTCCGAGAACTTCGCGCGATTATCGGGTCTTTTTCCGAAGTCCGGCCGCTTGGTTCTGCCGTATCTTCCATTAGACTTCGCTGTGACTGCGAATGCCGGTCCGGGACGGCGGAGGTCGCCTTATGTCAGTGAGATTTCTGATCGCGCTTGCGATTTCGCTCTTTGTCTCGGCTTCGGTCCTTGCGGGCCCGCGCAAACCACGGATTCTGTACATCCATACCGAAACGGCGACTCCCGTCAATGCCGCCGATGTTTCGGGGAAGATTGCGAGTTCGGGTCGCTTTGCCGCGGTCGATCTGTACAACGCAAACCTGGCGACGCCGACGCTGGCGCAGCTGAAGTCGTACGACGCGGCACTTGTCGCCAATCGCAACGGCTGGTTTGATCGCACCGCACTCGGCAACGTGCTCGCGGATTATGTCGATGCGGGGTTTGGCGTGGTGCTCGCCCCGTTCACAAACGCCGGTGCCGCAAATATGAACCTCGGCGGACGCTGGAGCGGCTCGTACAACAGCATTCTCTTCAGCAACAACATCACGGGCGCGGCGACCCTCGGCACGTTTACGCTCCCCGATCACCAGCCCAGCACAGGCGTTCAGACATTTAACGGCGGTTCCTTTTCCTACCGCCCGTCGGGAACCGCAATTCAGACGGGCGCGAACGTTTCATTCAGCTGGTCCGACGGCAAGCCGCTCTCGACCATCGGCCCGCTGCAGAATCGCGCCGACATCGGTTTCTATCCGACCTCCAGCGATGTCAATCCAGGTTACTGGAACGTGGCGACCGACGGCGCGCAGATCATGGTGAACGCGCTGCTGTACACGATCCGGCCAAAGGTGCTGATTTGTGCGGCGGCGTCACTGAACAACAGCATCTTGGATTCGCGATTCACCGATCCGCGCAACAAGCTTGTCGGCACCCAGAATTTCTCTGCAATCGATCTCTACGACGCGAATATCAGTACGCCCACACTCGCGCAGCTTCAGCAATACGACATCGTGTTCACGTGGTCGAACGTCGAATACAAAGACCCCGAAGCAATGGGAAACGTGCTCGCCGACTACACCGACTGGGGAGGCGGAGTTGTTGCTGCACTTTTCGCAACCGGCAATTCAGACTTGACGCCCGGCGCCCGACTTGCCGGCCGCTGGCAAACCGGTGGCTATCCGCTCATCGACAACACTGGCGGAGTGACAAGCAGCTCTCTCGCCGCGCTCGGAACGACGATCTATCCAAATCACCCGATGTTCAACCTGGTGACCACATTCGACGGAGGCGCCCTCAGTTTTCGGCCGACCTCGACCGTGCTGCCGTCGGACGCGGTTCAAGTGGCACAGTGGACAGACGGAAAGCCTCTTGTCGTCACGTCGACCACGCGCCACAACCGTTGCGATCTTGGGATGTATCCCCCGTCTTCGTTCGTGAATCCCTCTTTCTGGCAGGACACCACCAACGGCGCCCTCCTCATGGCGAACGCGCTGCTCTACACCACGCGTCCCTACGTGGGAATCCTTCTGGCTGAGACCAGCATCGTGACGGTCCCGATACGCAACCGTCTCCAGCTGCAGCGCCGTTTCTGCGGCGTCGACATCCTGACCTCGCTGCAGATCGCGAATCCGACCGCCACGGCGCTGCGTCCTTACGGAACGCTGCTGGTCTTCGGCGACAACAACTTTGCCGATGCGGTTACGCTCGGAAACACGCTGGCAGACTACGTAGACGCCGGTGGCAGCGTGGTCGAAGCGATCTATTCCAATACCGCGAATCCGGGCGCGAACAACCGACCCAAGGGGCGCTGGATTTCGCAGGGCTACGACATCACGCCCGAGAGCGCACTCGCGCCTTCCATCTCCGGCACGAACGCGACGCTCGGCACCATCATCGCTCCGTCGCACCCGGTTACAACGTTTGTCCGCAAGTTCGATGGCGGCCCCGCCAGTATCCGCCAAAGCAACAACCCGGATATTCGAGGCCGGCGCCTCATGCAGTGGTCTGACGGCAAGATGCTCGCGAGCATCCACAATTTCCGGCGCCGCGTGGATCTTGGCTTCTTCCCGCCCGCGACTCCGGAATACACGGCTGGCTGGGTTGTTCGAACCGACGGAACTGTGCTGCAGGCCAATGCGCTCGATTTCGCGTCGAGAATGAAGCCCTGCCCTGGTGATTTCAATGGCGACGGGTTCATCGATGACTCCGATTTCGTCGCGTTTGCAACCTACTACCAAGCGTTTTTTGATGTCCGAGGCGACCTGAACGGCGATGGTCTCACTGACGACACCGACTTCGTCACGTTCTCGACAAGCTACGACCACCTGATCTGTCCGTAGTTTCCCCTAGGCAGCGCGGACAATTTAGTTACTGGACCTTTGCGGGGCAGACGATTCCACCGGCGCAATCGCGTGAAAAGGCCTTGAGAAGGCACCGGTTTTCCCGTATTCTCGAAAACTCGCTGCCTGCCCGCGTACCGGGCCGGTTTTCCATTCAGAGAGGGATCGCATGCGCGGAAGCAATCGTTGTGGTACCAACAGGATTTTATCCTTAGTTGGTGTTGTGTTGTCGGCCGGATTTTGTGCCTCGTCTCTCGCAGCGCCGGGCGCCAACGGGCCGGCGAAGAGCGACAAGGTCGGCATCTATGAACCCTGGGAAGTGCTCCAGGCAAGACTTCCCGACAACGTGCTCGGTGAAAAAGCGTTTGTGCGCCCGATAGGCGGCCGCCAGGTCATCCTCGACATGGCCAAGATCAAGACGCAGCTTGCCGGCGCTCCGCTCGAAGACGCGAATCAGGCCGTCGGCATCATGGCCGCGCCGATTGTGATCGCGCTGCCCAAGCCCGACGGCACGTTCGAGCGCTTCGAGGTCGAGGAATACTCGATGATGGAGCCCGCGCTCGCGGCCCAGTTCCCGAACTTCAAGACGTACAAGGGCACGTCGATCGACGGCCCGCATGGTCAAGTCCGCATCGACGTCACCGACCTTGGCTTCCGCGCTCAGGTCCTCGATATCGACGGCTCGTACTGGATCGACCCGGTCACGATGGGCGACACCAATCTGTACACCAGCTACTACAAGGGCGATTTGGGCGCTCCGCAGGCCTGGACCTGCCACTTTGATGAGCTTCCCGAGAACCACGTCGCAGTCGACGACGACAATCCCTTCGGTGATCGCGTTGCCACCGGCACGACCCGGCGCGACTTCCGCACCGCTATCGCAGCGACCGGCGAGTACACCGCCTTCTTCGGCGGCACCGTCCCGCTCGGATTCTCGGCCATCACATCGCTTGTCAACCGCATCTCCGGCGTGTACGAGAACGACTTCTCCGTCCGCCTGGTTCTGGTCGCGAACGAAACCTCGATCATCTACACCAACTCGGCGACCGACCCGTACACCAACACCGTGACCTCCGCGCAGCTCACGACCAACACCAGCAATATCAACACCGTGATCGGTTCCACGAACTACGACGTCGGCCACCTCGTCACGACCGATCCGGGTGGCGGCCTCGCCGGCCTGGGCGTCATCTGCGGCTCGAGCAAAGGCTCGGGCGCGACTGGCCTCTCGTCCCCCACGGGCGACGCGTTCGCGATCGACTACGTCGCGCACGAACTCGGCCACGAATTCGGCGGCAACCACACCTTTAACGGCAGTGGCGGCAGCTGCGCCGGCGGCAACCGCAACGCCGCGACATCCGTCGAGCCCGGATCGGGCATCACCATCATGGCGTACGCCGGCATCTGCGGCGGCGACGACCTTGCTCTCCACTCCGTCGCGTTTTTCCACGCGCGTTCGATCCAGGAAATCACCGCCAAGGTTGCAGCAGTCTCGTGCTACTCCGCAGTGGTCACGGGGAACACCATCCCGGTCGCGATCGCTCCGGCTGCGATCAGCATTCCGATCCAGACGCCCTATGCGCTCACGGGCTCGGGCACCGATGCCGACGGCGACACGCTCACGTTCTGCTGGGAGCAGAACATCACGTCCACGGCTGCGCAGTCCGCCGGTCTCTCCGGCATCTTCCCGGATATCGGCACCAATGCCTATCAGCGTTCGTTCGATCCCATCAGCAGCCCGACCCGCACCTTCCCCCAACTCGCCAATCTGCTGGCGAACAACTTCACCAAGGGCGAGCAGCTTCCCAACACCAGCCGCAGCATTCCGTACCGCTTGACGGTTCGCGATGGCAGGGGCGGCATGAACTTCGCCGACGTGAACATCACCTCGACGACAACCTCCGGTCCCTTCCTGGTCACGGCGCCGAACACAGCCGTCTCCTGGGCCGGCCTTTCTTCACAGACCGTCACCTGGAACGTCGCCAACACGACCGCAGCTCCCGTGAACTGCGCGAATGTTGATATCCTTCTTTCCACCGACGGCGGCAACACGTTCCCGACCGTGCTCGCGACCGGCGTCCCCAACAGCGGCTCGGCCAGCGTTGTGGTCCCCAACTCTGCGAGCACGACCGCTCGCATCAAGGTGAAGGCCAGCGCCAACATCTTCTTTGATATCAGCAACGTGAACTTCACGATCACCGCTGCCACCGTTCCTTCGAACCCGACCAACGCCCAGGCCAGCCCGTCTTCGGTCTGTTCCGGCGGCACGGTCACGCTCTCGGTGAATGCTCCTCCGGGCGGCGTCGTGATCGACTGGTACTCCGGCTCTTGCGGCGGCACGTTTGTTTCCACCGGCACGTCCATCAACGTGAATCCGGTCGCTGCGACCTCGTACTTCGCGAAGGCTCGTCGCACGTCGGACAACGTGACTTCGGCCGGCTGCGCGTCGACGTCGGTCTCGATCCTTGCAAGCCCGGTTGATCCGACCGGCGCTTCCTCGGATGTTGACAATCTCTGCCAGTTCGATTCGGGCAACGTCGTTCTCACCGCGACGGGCGGCTCGGGCACGACTCTCCGCTGGTTCACCGGTTCGTGCGCAGGCACCCAGATCGGAACCGGAAACGGCCTCTCGATCGCCTCGCCCGCGGTGACCACCACGTACTACGCCCGCTGGGAAACATCCTGCGGCGTGAGCAACTGTGCGTCGGTGACGGTGACCGTCCGCGTCTGCCCCGCCGACTTCAACTGCGACCAGACGGTTGACGATTCGGACTTCGTTGTCTTCGCCAACTCCTACGACGTCTTCGATTGCAGCGACGGCGCGATGCTCCAGAACTGCGCCGCCGACATCAACGGCGACGGCTTCGTTGATGACGCCGACTTTGTCCAGTTCGCGAGCGCGTACGACGCGTTCGTCTGCCCCTAACACGTTCAGATCTCGTTGAATTCTCCGCCGCCCGGGACCTTCCCGGGCGGCTTTCTTTTTGGCTCTACCCCCCGCTTTCGAAGGCGTGGCGGCGGTTCTCCCGGAAAAGAGGCAAGAGGTTTTGGCCACGGGCCGCCCAGTTGGCGCACATCTGTACGGACGGGGTTTCGCGCGGGCGGGACGCCGTCACCGGAGATTCAATCATGTTCGCACGCGCCTCCCTCTGCCTGTTTGCTCTTGCCGGTCTTGCTGCTGCCGTCAGCGTTCAAGGCCGCCCGGCCGCGCAGGAACGATCCGTCACGAAAGCGCCGACTCCGGTTTCGATGTGCCTGGCCGAGGGCACAGTGCTGACGCCCGAACTGCAGAACAAGCTGAAGGCGGTGAACGAGGCAATCGGTGCCTATCTGGGTGTTGACCCGAACGATCCGTTCAAGGACCGCTACTTCCTCGATACACGCTGGTCTGGCGCACAGGGTTCGCCCCGCGTGATTACGTGGTCGTTTGTTCCCGATACGGTCAACATCACGGGCGCACCGGGCATCAACGAGCCCGCCAGCGTGAGCAGCCTGTTCGCAACCTTCGATGCGAAGATGTCGCGCGCCACATGGATCGCACTCTTCCAGTCGTGCTTTGATCGGTGGGAGGCGCTGACCGGAATTGATTTCCAGCGCATCAACGGCGTGGGTGTCGATTGGGACGACGGCGCGAGCTGGACTGCCGCGGGCAGCGCGGCGCGCGGCGACATGCGCATCGGCATGCACCCGATCGACGGCTTCAGCAACATTCTTGCGTATTGCTTCTTCCCCTCGAACGGCAACATGGTGCTGGATAAAGACGACGCTGTCGGTTCGAGCAATCTGTTCAACGGCGGCAACAACTTCCGCTTCCTCCGCAATGTGGTGACCCACGAGATGGGTCACGGGATCGGTCTTGACCACGTCTGCCCGAGCATCGGAACCAAACTCATGGAACCGTTTGTCAATACCGGCTTCGACGGGCCGCGCCACGACGATGTCCGCGCCGTGCAGCGCCACTATGGCGATATCAATGAACCCGACGACTCCGCCGCCACGGCCGTGAATTCCGGAGTTCTGAGCCTCGGCCAGACGCGCACGCTGGGCACGATTCCCGGCGTCGCAATCCCAAGCTCCTCGACACTGTCGATCGACGCCACGGGCGAAGTTGATTACCACGCGTTTAGTACATCTCAGATCGTCCTCGCCAACATCACGCTGACGCCCGTCGGCCTGACGTACGACAGTTCCACGCAGAACTCCGACGGCAGCTGCAACAGCGGCAACAACATCAATTCACTGAACGCTGCGGATCTCATGTTTGATGTTCGTACGTCCGGCGATGCGCTGATGAAGACGGTGAACGACACCGGACTCGGCGTGGCCGAGACCCTCAACGGCGTACTGCTCTCTCCGCCCGGTACGTATCTGGTCAAGGCGTACCAGTCTGGATCGATGACGGAGACGCAGATGTACACCCTGACGATCTCGGCGCCTACGGCGCCGGTCGTGACCGCGTCCGACAATCTTCCCAACGACATCGCGCTCACCTGGACCAATGTCCCCGGCGCAACGATTTACACGATCAAGCGGGGCATTCTCCCCATTGAGGCAAATGCCGCCTTCGTTGGAACGTCCGCGACCAACTCCTTCCTCGACACCACCGCGCCCGACGACAAGACACTGTTCTACTACGTGTACGCCACGCAATTCGGAACGTCCAAGCTCGTGGGTTTCGACAGCGGCTTTGCGAAGTGCACCGGCGACCTGAACAACGACGGCGTCGTGAACGACTCTGACTTTGTGACCTTCGCCGTCGCGTATAACAAGTTGGATTGCTCGGATCCCACGATGCCCGTCAACTGCCCGTCCGATCTCAACCGCGACGGATTCGTGGACGATGCGGATTTTACCCTCTTCGTGCAGGCATACGACGCCCTGGTCTGCCCCTGATTCGATCGCTCGATGAAGACGAGTTCATGGACACGATCGCGCGTGTAACACGCCCGTTACCGGCAGTTTTCCCGAACGAGTGATGCAATATCGACCCGGGAGCAACGTAGATTGCGCTTTGCGCAGTCCCGGCTCTCCCGTACGATTGACTTCACCTTCTCGGAAACACTCATGCACTTCCCCGGATTTCTCCGCGCGATTGCCTCGTCCATCATCCTCGTCGCGCTCGCGCCGATTGCTGCGCACGCCGACCCCCTCGACGTCTCCGACGACATCTTCTATCAGTTCATGCCGATCGCTTGGCGCGACAGCGACAACGACCAGTATCGCTACGGCGATTTCAACGGCATGACCGCGAGCCTCGACTATCTCCAGTCGCTCGGCGTCACCGCCGTCTGGATGAATCCGATCTTCCCGTCCGCGGCATACCACGGCTACCAGCACGGCGACGCCAGCACGCTCGATTCCAAGTTCGGCACCGAAGCGCAGTTCCTCGCGTTCGTGAGCGCTGCGCACGCCAAGGGCATCAAGGTCTATCTCGATTTCGTCGCCTACGGCATCAGCCAGAACTCGACGTGGTATCAGTCGGCCCGCAACAACCCATCAAGCCCGTATGACCAATGGCTCGCCTTCACCAACGGCGCGAACACGCAGTACACCGGCTCAGTTTACAACACCTGGAGCGGCGCGAGCGTCGGCTTTATCCACTGGAACCTGAACAACGCCAATCCAGTGAATCTCCAGATCGCCTGGGGCCAGAAGTGGCTCGACCCCAATAACGACGGCGACACTTCGGATGGCGTCGACGGTTTCCGCCTCGATCACGCCTACTCGAACGCGCCCGAAGGGTGGGGGGCCACGATCAATTTCTGGACGACGTGGAAGCAGGGTCTTCAGGCAAAGAGGCCAAACGTCTTCACGTTCGCCGAGCAGGGCGACTGGGGCAACTACGGCACCGATCTTTTGCCCGCGTTCGACGGCGCATTCACCAAGCCCTTCGAGTTCGCTGCCCGCAGCGCACTCTCGAGCGAAACCGCCGCGAATCTGTATTCTTCGATGGCCGCCACACTCGCCGCCCTCCCCGGCGGCAAGCCCCAGCCCGGCAAGACATTCCTCGCGACCATCGCCGATCACGATGTTGATCGCCTCGCATCCAACATCGGCGCATCCGGCGCCACCGTCGGACGCTCGAAAGCCGCCGCAGCAGTGCTGATGCTCCAGCCTCTTCCGCCCATCATCTATTACGGTGATGAACTCGGCATGACCGGCACCAAGCAGTCCTACGGCAGCGACGCCGACGACATCCCGATGCGCGAGCCGATGAAGTGGAACAAGGTCGCCGGCGCGCCGATGTCGAACTATCTCGTTCGCAACACCGGCGCATACAACAACCGCTTCGAGCGCGACAACGACGGCAAGAGCGTCGAAGAGCAGTCGGGAGTCTTGGGCTCGCTGCTCGAAACGTACCGCACGCTGGGCGCTCTCCGCAAGAACAACGCCGCGCTGCGCCGCGGGCTCTACAACCCCGTCACCGCGTCCGGCGGCAAAGTCTGGGCGTTCACCCGCGATTCCAATCCTTTGGGCGGCCCGCGCCAAACCTTGCTCGTCGCGATCAACGTGAGCGGCAGTGCGCAAAGCACCAGCCTGAACTTCTCCGGCTTTAACATCCCCGCCGGCGGCTCGCCCGTCACCGACATCGTGACCTCGCAGAATCTCGTTTCGATCTCGAACGCGAATGCCGCGTCATACACGCTGAACGTGCCGGCCTATTCCTATCGCGTGCTGAGCGTCACCGTCACGCCGCCCGCGCCTCCTGCGGTTCTGGTCGACGGCATCAGCGTCCCGACCGATCTCGGCGCGCCCTCCGATGGCGCGGGCACGCTCCTTGCAACCCAGGCCTGCGCCACCTCCTTCGGCGACAACACCGCCGAGCTCGACCAGATGTTCGCCCGCTCCACGCGAGATGGCCTGTACGTCGGCATCACGGGCAATCTTCCAACCGACGGCACCGCGCTCGCGCTCTTCATCGATACCGGCGCTCCCGGCCAGAACATCCTCAACACCGCGTCGCTCGGCTCACCCCCCGGCGGCCTCGCCGAGCTCAGCGGCACGCGCTTCGATGTCGGCTTCGCGCCCTCGTCGATGTTCCTTGTGAATGTCGCGGGAGCGTTATATGTGGATTACGTTTCTCTTCCGAGCGGCGCATCCGCCTCGAAGACCTATCTCGGCGCAGGTTCCGCCGGCACCGGCACGGGCGTGCTCGCCGGAGGCGTCAATCCAAGCGGCGTGCAGGTCGCGCTTGATCGCAGCAACACCGCCGGCGTGACGGGTTCATCCGCCGTGAATGCCGCGACCGCCTCGAAGGGATTTGAGTTCTTCATTCCTTACGCGCAGCTCGGCCTTGCCTCGTCGCCCGCCGGCTGCACCGATATCCGCCTCGCCGCATTCATCGTGCGCAGCGACGGCACGCTCGGCAATCAAGTCCTCCCCGCGCTCCCCGCCGGCTCGGCCGAACTCGGACTCGATCCCAACTTCACAACCAAGCTGGGTGATCAGTTCGCAACCTTCACCCTCCCTCCCGCGGCAGATTTCACAGGCGATTCTGTCGTCGACGATGCTGACTTCGTTGTCTTCGCGGCCGGATACAACGTGCTCGAGTGCGATGACCCGGCAATGGCCGCGAATTGCCCCGCGGATCTCGACGGCAACGGCTTTGTTGACGACGCCGATTTCGTGATTTTCGCAGCCGCGTACAACGCGCTCGTCTGCCCCTGAGTTTCGGGCCCCGATTTCGCTTGACACCTCCGGTACGCTCTTCGCGGAGGAATATTCATGCTCAATCGCGCGCGAACGTTGGGGTGCGTGGGAGCGTTGGTCTGTTTCGCCGGTTCTGCCCTCGCGCAGACCTGCGCCGTCAAAAATCACATGCGCCTCGTCAACCGGATCAATAACGATCCGACGCCGGAGCTGCGCATCGATACCGGTTGGCAGTCGATCGCTGCCGGTACTTCGCTCGACACGCCCGGGTCGTCCACCGCGAACGGACCGCTTGGATTTTCCACCGGCTCATGGCTCGCCTCATCCTCGTACGGCAGTCTTGCATTCTCGGGATCCGGCAGCGGCCACAATGTTCCCGGCAACGGCATCTTCCTCTGGATCGACGAATGGATCGGCGCCGAACCCAAGGCGCAATTCCGCGATCGTCTGACAGTCGTCTCCGCTTCGCTCCCCGCGAACACGCCCGTGACAATTCGCGCCGTCGCGAGCGTCAGCGGCTACGCCACCTGCAGCGCGCCGCCCGGTCAGGCCGAGGAATCCTTTGGCGCAGTCTTTGGCGGCCCGGCGGGGCTCAACATGACGTTCACCAATTCCTCCGCACAGCAAACGCAAGATTTCATCGTCCCGGTCGGCCAGTTCCGCGATTTCTTCGGAAGGCTCCACTGCACCATCCGAGACAACCGCATCCTCGGCGGCACGGTCTACTCCGACACGATCGAAGCACAGCTGTACGCGACTCTCTCGCTCACCGTGCTCACGCCCGGCGCCTCGCTCCAGTTCTGCAGCACCGCGCTCTACGCGCCGTGCAAAGCCGATTTCAATGGCGACGGCCTCGTGGACGATTCCGACTTCACGTTTTTCGTCAGCGCGTACAACATCCTCGACTGCGCCGACCCGGCCATGCCGGCCGGGTGCCCGGCCGATCTCAACAGTGACGGCCTGGTGGACGACGCGGACTTCGTGGTTTTCCTCGCAGGGTACAACACCCTGCTCTGCCCGTAATCCGGTTGTACGGGTCCGAGAATGTCCCAACTCAAATAAAAACTCCCTTTGAGAAGCCTCCACGCCCTGATAGGCTGAATTGCCGGTCGGGGAACCAAAACAACGCGGTTACCACAAAAGGGGATTCCATGTCCACTGCTCGTTGTGTCGTCTTTGCCGCCGCCATCGCGCTCGCAAGCGGGACGGTCTACGCACAGAAGGTCAACCGCATCATCGGTAAGTCGAACACGTACCAGCGCGCCGAAGACGCCTGCGCGCTCAGCAACGGCGATGTCGCGCTCGCGGGGGGCCGAAGCGAATTCACCGTTGATTCGTTTATCCAGCGCGCCATCGTCACGCGCACCGGACCCGACGGTGTTCCAATCTGGCAACTCGCGATCGGCGAGCCCGGCAGTTACAACGACGAAGCGTTTGGTGTCCGCCAATTGCCCGGTGGTAATCTCGTTGCCGCGCTCCATTCCGGGCAGACCGATCAGGGTCTCTGCGCGATCGGACTGAATTCCGCCGGCACGGTCCTCTGGAAGCGCCGCTATCCCGGCGCACAGTCCTATCCGGGCTCGGGCATGGAGATCGAACGAACCGACTCCAAGGACTTGGCGGTGATCGCCAATAGCTATAACGCGACCGGGGTCTCCTCCGGCCAACTGCTCCGAATCGACGCATCCGACGGAACGCCCACGCTCGACTTCATGTACTCGATCGATCCGATCATCGGCTACCTCTACTCCTTTTCCGATGTAGCTTTCGGGCCCGGCACCGACTATTTCGTCACCGGCTCCATCTCGCTCTACAACGTTCTCACCGGAGAGTTCGACAACGAACTTCTGATCGCCCGTATCGATCGGTCGGGTAACGCCGTCTGGGCCAAGGCTTTCGCGAACTCCGTCTTCGAACACCCGAGCGACATATCCGGCAACAGCATCGAGCTCACGCTCTCCGGAAACGTCGCCGTCGTCGGCCGAGCCGCCAACCCGATCGAGGAATTCGGTCCGGCCTCCGCAATCCACATCGTGGTACGGCCCACCGACGGCCTTCTCCTCGCGACCGGCGCCGTCACCAACGTCCAGCCCGCCAGCGCCTCGCTCGATCGTCTCTCCACCGGCGAACTGGTCGCCAGCGGCACGCGCACCTTCGGCGACGGCGAAGGCGCCGCCCAGATGTGGCTGATCAACCCCATCGACATGACCACCTACTGGCGCGCCGAATACGTCAACGGCCGCACGTTTGGCGCCGATGCCATCGAGCACCTCACGCCCTCGCAAGGCCTCGTCCTCGCCGGCCTCGGCCAGGATTTCCTCACAGGCATCGGCCCCAGCGATCAACTCTTCATCCGCACAGATGTCACCGGCGACGACGCCTGCGCCGCAAACATCTGGATTCCCGACCCGATCAAGCCGCTCGTCACCGCAACATCCGTTACGCTCATTCGCACCACCATCACCGGATCATCCGAGTATCTCGCCGTTTCCTCGCTCGAAGTCCCCGCGACCGCGTTGCCCTGCACGCCGGCCAACCCGTGTCCATGCGACCTCAACGGCGACGGTTTCGTCGACGATGCCGACTTCGTCATCTTTGTCAACGCGTACAACATCCTGGATTGCGCCGATCCGTTCATGCCCGCCGGTTGTCCGGCCGACTTCAACGGCGATGGCTTCGTGGACGACGCCGATTTCGTCATCTTTGTGCCCGCGTACAACGAACTTGTTTGCCCGTAACACCCGCCGCGTCGACTTTTCCCCGCTGGTTTTCCATATGCCTGTACGCTTTGGTTGACCCGATACAGCCTGACGGCTCACTGAAGCGAAGGAGATCACGATGTTCTACCGCTCTGCCGCGAGCACGCTTGCCACCCCGTTTGTCACGGTGATTGCCGCCTTGCTCGCCTTGGTGGTTTTCGCCGTTCCGAGCGCGCTCGCCGGTCCGCGCAAGCCCAAGGTCCTCTACCTCCACTCCGACTCTCTCTTCCCCGCCGGCGTCACCGACGCGGTCAACAAGCTGAAGGCCACCGGCCTCTTTGCGCAGGTCGATTCGCTCGACGCTCACTTCTCCACTCCGACTCTCGCGGCACTCGAGGTCTACGACGCCGTAATGATTTCAAATGAAGAGGCCTGGGCCGATCGCACCGCCCTCGGCAACGTCATGGCGCAGTACGTCGATGCCGGCTTCGGTGTCGTCCAGGCAAATTACACCACCGGGGGCGTTCCCAACAGCAACCTCGGCGGCAACTGGACCGCCACGTACAACTGCATCACCTTCGGCCCGGCGACGTTTGGCACGTCCGCCACGCTCGACACGATCGCACAGCCCGACCACGCCATTATGAACGGCGTGCTCAGTTTGAACGGCGGCCCAAGCAGCGTCCGCCCCGGCGGCACCGCTCTCACCGCGGGCGCATTGCTCGTCGCCTCGTGGTCCGATGGCAAGCCCCTCGTTGCTGTCGGCCCCAAGATCAATCGCTGCGATCTTGGTTTCTACCCGCCGTCATCAGACGCACGCGTCGACCTTTGGGCTTCCAACACCGATGGAGTCAAACTCCTCGCGAATTCGCTGTTGTACGTGATGCGCCCGCGCGTGGCGCTCGTCTATTCCGATCAGGCGGCGTATCCAATCACCGATCCTCAAGCCAAGATCATCTCGACCGGACAATTCAGCGAGGTCGGCCTGATCGACGCCAAGACCGGCACGCCCACGCTCGATCAGCTCAAGAAGTACGACGCCGTGATGGTCATCAACGAACAGTCCTGGTTCAACCGCGACGCGCTCGGCAATGTCATGGCCGACTACGCCGATGCGGGTTACGGTGTCGTGCTCACCGTCTTTACCGTTGCAGGGGCGGGCGGGAGCAACCTCGGCGGGCGCTGGGATTCGCAGGGGTACAGCATCATCCCGTTTGGAAGCGCGGTGACCGGCGCAGCCACCCTCGGCGCAATCGTGTACGGCAATCACCCCGTCATGAATTCGGTCGCCTCCTTCAACGGCGGCACATTGAGCTATCGCACAAATGCCATCAACGTCAGCGCTCCCGGCTATGTCATCGCCCGCTGGTCTGATGGAAAAGTCCTTGCCGCCGGCTCCACAAAGTTCCACAACCGTGCCGACCTTGGCTTCTGGCCTGTGTCGAGCACTGTGAGATCCGACCTCTGGCAGGTCAACACCGACGGCGCCAAGCTCCTCGCCAACTCGCTCATGTACACCATCCGCCCCTTCGTCGCGATCGCTCATTCGGAGACGTTCTTCCCCGATGCCACTTCGAACCTCGTGACGCGCCTGACGAATTCCCACCGCTTCAGCGGCGTCAACATCCTCCCGACGCTCGATACCGCAACGCCCAGTGTTGCTGCCCTCGATCAGTTTGGCGCGCTCTTTTCGTTCAGCGACGCAAACTTCGCCGACGCCAACGCCGTCGGTGAGAATTTCGCCACCTATGTCGATCACGGCGGCGGTGTCGTGCAGGCCGTCTTCAGTGTGACCGGAAACGCCGCCTTCGCAACCTCAAGACCCCGCGGCCGCTGGATCAGCCAGGGTTACGACATCACGCCCGAAGGTTCGACGGGGGCGAGCATCACCGGTGCCGCCGGCCTCGGCGCATTCATCGGTCCGGCTCATCCGGTCCAGTCCTTCGTCCGGCGCTTCGATGGCGGCAGCGACTCCTCCCGCCAGGGCAACAACCCCGTGCTCCGCGGACGCAGGCTCCTTGAGTGGAGCGACGGCAAGATGCTCGCCAGCCTTCACAGCTTCCGTCGCCGCGTTGATCTCGGCTTCTGGCCCGTCTCGAGCGCCGACGGTCTCCCGAGCGGCTGGAATTCCCGCACCGACGGCACAACGCTCATCGCCAACTCGCTCGAATTCGCCGCCCGCATGAAACCCTGCCCCGGCGATTTCAACGGCGACGGATTCGTGGACGACACGGACTTCACACTCTTCCTCAGTCCCTACAACAACCTTCTCGACCCGCGCGCCGACCTGAACGGCGACGGACTGAGCGACGATGCCGATTTCACGCTCTTTGTCAAGGCGTACAACGATTTGATCTGCCCGTAACGCTTCGGGCGCGCCCACGAAAGCCCGCACCCCCGCGTCCGCAATTTGTTACACGCTCATTACACGATTCGTCCTTGTTGCTCCACCCCGCGATGCTGTATAAATAAGCTACCCATTTAGGGTGGATCCGGGCAAAGCAACACAGGGCGGTCGAGCGTGCCAACGTTTTTTTCTTCGTCACGTACACGTGATCGGTCTCTCTCCGCGCGAACGTGCGCGTTGCTTTTCATGCTCGCGTGCCTGTCGCCATCGACAGCTCGAGTCTTCGCAGACACACTCACATGGACAGGTGTAGGAGACGGCACGACCTTTGGCCTTGCGACAAATTGGTCGCCGCAGGTCGTGCCCGATTCAACAAGCGACTGCGTGATTCCCGTTGGCGCATCGACGATTAAGTTTCAAGACAACATCACAATCAACAGCCTCTCGACGTCGCGAAACATGCTGATCGAAGGTAGCTGCGTTCGTCTCACGCTCAAGGCTGGAGTGATCATCTCCGCCAATGCAGTTTTCACCGTCAACAACACCGGCGGGTGCGCCGCAATCGCATTCGATGGTGGCGTGCAGACCATTTCCGGATCCGGCCGCATCGCCGTCAACAGCACCGGCAACGGCGGGTCCATTCTGCTCGTCCAAAATGGAGCCGCCGTGACCGTCGCCCCCGGAATCACGATGGCGTACGGTCCCGGAGCCACCGGCAACCGTGCAAATTTCCGAATCGATGCGGGCTGCTCACTGACCAACCTCGGCGCGATCCAGATGCGTCAATCGAACGCGACGTTGGCCGCGACCGGAGCCGGGACATTTACAAACAACGGTTCGATTGATGCCACAGCCGGATCGCTTCTCCTCGAGACAAATTCGTGGTCTAGCTCCGGCACAATTCAGGCAACAAATGCCGCGGTTACCTTCGCCGGATCTTGGCTAAATGCCGGCTCCGTTTCTCTCAACAACTCGTCTTGGACTGTTGGCGGGATCTATACCGGTCTGGGAACCATCCAGCGCACTGGCGGCACAGTACAGCTCGCCGCTCTCCCTCAGTCGACAAATATCCTCGCCGCGACGGCTGTGACAGGCGATTTGATTCTCACCGGCCTCATGCTCTCCGGTATCGAACTCCAATCGTCCGGAGGGGCCAAGTTCATTCTCTCAGGTCCCGCCACACTCACCGCCTGCACGATCGACGGTACGCTCAACGTGTGCGGTGATATCACGCTCAAAGCGGGCCTCAAGCTGAAGAACGGCGGCGTCCTGACCTTTGACGGGTGCCCCGCTGGCCAACTCTTCGCATCCACTAGCCAGTCCATCTCGGGCTCGGGCAAACTCATCGTGCCCGAAACATTCCGCATCAGCAACAGCAGCACGGTGACAATCGAGAACGGCGTGACGATTCAAGCCATCCCTTCCCGATCGCTCGCGGTCGTCATCGACACCTTCTGCTCGCTCATCAATCAATCTGTAATCACACATCCCGGCCCCGGCACGCTCACGTTCTCCGGTGGCGGGGGCCTCACCAATCCGGGCTCTATCAAAACTCTTGGTCTCGCAAAGTTCGACGCAACCATCACCTCGCTCTTAAACAGCGGCACGATCGAAGTGGGTGGCGCAGGGACCTTTTCTCAGAGTGTGAACTGGCAGAATCCGGGGTACATCCTCATCAACGGCTCCGCCTCGCTCTCGGGCTGGTGGACAAATACCGGCACAATAGAAGTCAAAGGGTCCACCACGGCCATTCAGTGGGTCTGGTCCAACCTCGGGCAGCTCATCCTGACCAACACAGCAACGACCGTCGACGGCAACTACTCCTCGCTCGGACAGTTCCTGCGTACCGGCGGGAGCATGACGTTCAATGGAACCTATACCGGAACGACGCTCGAGGCGAATGCACAAACAGGAGATCTCACGCTCGGTAATTTGCAACTCACAAACTGCGAGATCCGAGCGGTCGATGGAGCGTCGATCAATGCGACCGGCATGCTCAACATGCAAAACTGCACCCTGAAAGCGAACCTCTTGTTCACAGGTTGCGCCGTCATCTCCGTCACCTCCAATCTCACCCTTGCCAACAGCGCGGTGTTGACATTCAACCGCGGCCCGGCGGCGTGCACTCCATACGCCATCGCGTTTGTCACGTCCACGGCATCGCTCCTTGGCACCGGCGAAATCGTCTTCCTGGGCGACTCTGGCATTCTCTCCACCCCAACGTCGTCGACCGTCACGATCGCCAGCGGCGTTCGCCTGCGCATTGCACCCGAATTCACAAAGCCCGTCGCAAACATCGCCATCGGCTCTTCCGGAAAGCTCAAGAGCTTCGGGACACTGTCGTTCGAAAAGGCCGTTGTGGCAATCACGATCGGCAGCGGCACGTTCGAAAACTGGGGCACGCTCAATGTCGCCGCAGGCACGCTCGACATCCAAAAACTGAATGGAAATATCGGAGCACTCAGTGTTGGAAGCAGCGGCATCTTGAAAGTAAACGGGCCTTCCTACACCATCAACACGTCGCCGGCCTTCTCGCCCGGCGCTCGCCTCGAGCTCAACGGTTCATACGCGATCAATGCCTCTCTCAATTTCGTCGGGTCGGTTGTTCTTCTGAATGGAACATGGTCGAGCAACGCGAGCATCACCGCCCTGAATTCCACTCTCACGTTCGGCGGAGCTTGGACGAACAGCGGATTGATAGATGTCTCGGGCTCGACCGTGACATTCGGCGGCAACTGGACCAACAGCGGCACGCTCAATGTTCGCGACAGCGTGCTCACGTTGTCGGGCAACATCGCGTTCGGTACGCATCAATTCTCAAACAACGTCTTGACGATCGCCGGTACGTTCCCATCAAACGTCACGCTTCAGGCCGACGGCACCACGGGCGATATCACCCTCGGGTCCTCGACATTTACCTCCTCCACGCTCCGCTCGCGCGATGGCGCACGCTTTGTGACCGCTAGCGGTCACGCCATCACACTCAACACCTGCACGCTCGACGGCGAGCTCGCCGTTACCGGTTGTGGTGCAATCACAATCAGTTCCGGTATCACGCTGCAGAACTACTCAGTCATCCGTCTGAAAAATTCCTGCGCGCAAGGTTTGATCTTCCCCAACGTCGGAACAATCACCGGATCGGGCGAGATCATTGCCGACGGCGCCAGTTCGGCGACCGCCCAGTTCTTCAGCACAAGCAGCGCCGTCACTGTCGCAAGCGGCGTGACTCTTCGAGTTCCCGCCGCCGCCGCTGGTGCTGGCGTTACGCAAGTTCTCTTCACAAGCTCCGGCGGCAACTTGATCAACCAGGGCTCCATTCTCAATCAAGCACCCCGCCGCGAACTCTCAATTTCCGGCCCCGGCCACTTCTCCAACGCCGGCCTCGTCGAAGCCTCCGGCGGACCTATCCGCATCTTCCCGTCCTTCACCGACAACATCTCCGGCAGCCGCATCACCGGCGGCACATGGCACGCCATCAACGCGCCCATCAATTTCCAGGGCAAAGACCTCCGCCAGATCGGCGCCGGCACCGAGATCGTTCTGGAAGGCGCGCTCGGCGACATCCCGCAACTCCTCGCGCTCGATTCCAATAGCGGCGCGCTCCATATCCGCACCCGCACGCATCCGGTGAAGCCCGCTTCGGTGTTTACCAACTCCGGCATACTCGATCTCGCGCCGGATGCAACACTCGCCGTCACCGGCCGTGCCGTCCTCCTTGCCGCCGGAACCCTCCGCACCCAAATCGCCGGTCTCAGCACGGGCCAGATCGGCCGCATCACCGCGACTGCCGGCGCAACGCTCAACGGCAAGCTCCAAGGTTCGTTCGCTCCTTCGTATTTCCCTCAGCCGGGCGACGAAACCAGCCCTCTTATCACCGCGCCCTTGTTTTCCGGCTCTTTCACCTCCACCTGTTTCGACGCCAACGCCTTTGGCCTCGGCGTGCAGCCGCTCATCGACACCGGCGTCTCGCCAAACGAGCTCTCGCTCCTCCTGACTGCATCTTCCGGCACGCTGCCCATCCTCACGCTCTCTCCGTCCGATGCGAGCGCGTCACCAAACGCAATGTTCAACGCCGCCGCCGCGCCAAGCAACGCAACCTATCAGTGGAAGCGGAACAACATCGCCCTCGCGAACGGCCCGACGGGCACCGGCTCCACAATCTCCGGCGCGCAGTCCGCGACCCTCACGATCACGCACGCGCAGCCTTCCGATGTCGGTTTGTACACCGTCGCCATCACCAACTCCTGCGGCACACTCACCAGTAACCCCGCGCAACTCCGCCTCTGCCCCGGCGATCTCAACAGCGATGCCCTCGTTGACGACGCCGACTTCGTCATCTTCCTCGCCGGCTACAACATCCTCGACTGCGCCGACCCATCCATGCCCGCAATCTGCCCCGGCGATCTCAATCAGGACGGCCTCATCGACGACGCCGATTTCCAGCTCTTTGTCGGTCCGTACAACGAATTGATCTGTCCGTAGCAATCTCTCCAGCGTGCTGGCCTCTCACGCGCGGATGCAATTGGAACTCACATGCCCACCAGAAATTTCACCATCCTCCATCTCGGCTCCCTGCTCGTCGCTATCGCGATTGGTGCGTCATCGCTCGCATCCGCCGACACGCTCACCTGGACCGGAGCGGGCGATGGAATCGACTTCACTCTTCCGACAAATTGGAGCCCGGTGAAAAAGCCGGGCACCTCCGACGATTGTGTCGTCCCGCCCGGACCCGGGCAACTCGAATTCACCAACCAAAGCACCGACATCCGCAGCCTCACTCTCGGACGCCCATTGCTGATCCAGAAGTGTTTCTCGCTTGCCCTTCGATCCCGCTTGACGCTTAGCGGAGGAACCATTACGATCGACGATACCGGCGCTTGCGCCGCGATCTCCTTCAACTCCGGCGCTCCCGTCATGGACGGCGCGGGGGAGATTGTGGTTGTCAACTCTGGTTCCTTCGGCGCAATACTCGATCTAACCGGCGGCGCTCAGCTCACAATGGGCGAAGGCGTCGCGGTTCGACTCGGTGCCGGAGCCACAGGAGCAACCGCTTCGATCTCCATCGCGCAGAATTGCAAACTGCTCAACCTTGGCACGATCGTTCAGGAGCGGCAGAACGGCGCCCTTCAAATCCGCGGGACCGGAATGTTCTCCAACGGCGGTTTGGTGCACGTCTCCGCCGGCGCAGTAGATATCCAGACCACATCCTGGGTGAACGATGGCGTCATCTCGCTCTCCGGAGGCGCCGCCTCCGTTACCGGTACCTATTCGACGATCGGTGTCGTTCGCAACGCAAGCGGCGTATTCAAGCTCCGCGGCTCGTACACCGGCTCCGAGCTCGTGGCAGATTCCGACGTCGGCAGCCTTACGCTCGATGGCATCTCCCTCGTCGGCACCAGCCTCAAAGGCAACGGTCGCTTTTACACTTCAGGAACCGTCACGCTGAACGGCTGTACGCTCGGTACAGATCTCGTGGTCGACGGCTGTTCCACGCTGGTGATCAATAACGGACTGACGCTCGAGGCCGGAGTCACACTCGCCTGCAATCGCACAAGCGGCTGCGCAAACTCCCAGATTCGCCTTAATTCTGGAGTGCAGTCGATCTCCGGAATCGGAATCTTGGACGGTCCGCTCGTTCTTTCCGGCGCGGTCCAGGCCACGATCGGCTCCAACATCACCCTTCGGACCACACTCACGGCGACCACGGTCGGAGTCACCATTCCGCCCGACTGCTCACTCGTCAACGAGGGAACCATCGTCATCGATCATCTCGCGGATTACAAGATCAATGGCGGCGGCATGTTTGTGAACGCAGGAGCCGTCAGCTTCGTGAGCGCAATCCGCGCCGTCATCGATGTCCCCCAGTGGATCAACCTCGGCCTCGTTGATCTACGCGACACGGATCTGCAGTTGGCCGGCGCCTTCATCAATGAAGGAATCTTCTGGGCCGACAAATGCGCGCTGACCTCCTACGGGGGAAGTTGGACCAACCACCTCTCGTTTGTTCTGAACGATTCCTCGGTGGATACGCAGCATGTGTCAATCGTCAATTCTGGGGAGTTCGATCTGGCGAGCACGTTCTTCCACATCAATACATCTTCAACCTCGCACTGGACCAATTCTGGCACGGTCTTTATGAGCTCGTCACAGCTCGATCTGGACGGCCAGTACGACTCGATCGGCGACATACAGCGCGTCGGCGGGAAACTCACCATTTCCGGCACGCATTCTGGCCCCTTTCTCGCCGCCACAGCCGCCACCGGTGATCTCTCGCTCTGGAACGTCAATTTCACCGGCGCTCGATTCGAGTCTTCCGGTGGCGCACACGTGACTGTCGAAAAGAAGGCAACGTTTAACGGGTGCGTCCTCGCAACAAATGTTGCGGTGGCCGGAGCTTGCGCATCTCTGAGCATTTCAGCGGGCATGACGCTCGAAAACGCGACGCTCGCCTTGAACAACACTCCGTGTGATTTGTCGGCACTCGGATTCATCGGCACACAGGCCGTCGCCGGCACGGGCGTCATCCAGATCGACGGCACACGGAATATCGGCGTCGGCAGCGCGGCCCTGGTGACGTTCGGAAGCGGTATCACCGTGCGTTACGGCCCCGCTGCGTCGGCGAGCATCTCCTTCTTCGGTACTTCTACCGCCTCGGTGACCACAAATCTTGGAACCATCCAGGTTCAGCAGGCTGGCGGTCGGCTGGATCTTTCAAACTCCGGCGCGTTTGACAACCAAGCCCTAATCAAGGCAGGGCCGGGCGAATTCCGCGTCGGCACGCTCAATGGAAGCCTCGGCGACGTCACGCTCGCCGCCGGGGGCATCATGACCGTGTCCGCCGGCAATTTCACCGTGAACAAGCCTGTCACCGTTCCTTCGGGCGCCACGCTCTCGCTCGCCGGCACGTATTCGATCAATCAGCCGATCACCGTTCTCCCCGGCGGCAAACTCAGCCTCCTTGGAACATGGACGAACAACTCGAACATCGCCGCCGTCGGCTCAACCGCGACTCTCGGCGGCACGTGGGCCAACGCCGGGGCCATCTCCATTTCATCCTCGGCTCTCACTTTCTCCGGGCTGCCCGCCAATCTTGGAAATTTTACCAGCACCTCGAACGCCCTGACCTACACCGGGCCGTACAACCGCTCGAGCCTTGTCGCCGACGCGACAACGGGCGATATCACGCTCGCCAGCGTCGTGATGACCGGTACCACGCTCTCGGCTTCGGGCGGCGCGAAATTCGCCTTCGCCGGCAGTGCGGTGACCACCTTTTCCGCGTGTGCGTTCGACGGCGATATCGTTTTCGGCCCGTGCGTTTCGGCCCGCTTCCGCAACGGCCTGACGCTGCTCAACGGTACAAATCTCATTCTCGCCAACTCAAACTGCAACGGAGCACTTACGTTCGACGGAAGCGCTCAGTCGATCGCCGGGGACGGCGCCATCGTCTTCCGCGCCTCAAGCTCGCCGACGGTCATGAGCGCACAATCATCCCCGACACTCACGATCGAAAGCGGCATCTCGCTTCGTGTCGATGCCGATGCAACTCTGAGCTTAAGCCCGTCGATTGATGGCGTCGTCACAATCGTCAATCGAGGCAAAGTGTTAATGTCCAGGAGCAGTCGCACGCTCTTGATCAACCCGTTCTTTACAAACGAAGGCATCGTCCAAGCGACCGCCGGTACGATTTCTTTCAATAGAGGTGTCACCAATGTCATCGGTGGCACCACGGGCGTTCTGACCGGCGGCGTCTGGCGCGCCGACGGCGGCTCGATTGTCCTGGGGCGTCGCGTGTCGGGCATCGCCGCCGGCACCGAATTCCTTGTCAACAGCCCCCCGCCATACGCGCTGACCGACTTCAGCCGCCTCGCGTTCAATGACGGAACGCTCATTGTTCGTAATTGCACGGTCAGCGTCACACTGCCCGGCGCGGGCGGTTTCACGAATACGGGCGCGCTCAGCGTCGGAGCCGGCGGTCTTCTCGCCGTCACCGGACCAGTCACGCTCGCGCAGTCCGGTTCGCTCGGCGTCACCCTGGCAGGAACCACGTCCCCCCAGTTCGGACGCCTGACTTCCACAGGCGCGTTTACCCAGGGCGGTTCTTTTACTCCGACCTTCTCTTCTCCGTATGTCCCCATCGTGGGCGATTCGTTCTCGCCAGTGCTGCGCGCCGCGTCCTTCGCCGGGGTCTTCGCCTCTGTTTGTGCCGAAGACAATCCGCAATCGCTCGGCGTCGTCCCGCAGATCGTCCCGGTCGACGCTTCCACCTTCGGACTGTCTCTGGTCGTGAGCGACGTCGCGGGCGTCAAGCCCACGATCGTGGCTCAGCCGCAGGAAACCGGCGCCATTCCCGATGCGCACTTCGATGTCGACGCAACGCCTTCAAATGCGGAGTATGTCTGGCGACGCAACGGCGCGGTTCTTGTCGATGGCCCCACCGGTTCTGGCTCGACGATTGCCGGCGCCGCCACGTCGCATCTCACGATCTTGAACGCGGCGGCGTCTGATGCCGGAGAGTACGACGTAGTCGTTTCGACCGCTTGCACCTCCGTCGTGAGCGAATCCGCTCTCCTTCGCGTCTGCCCCGCGGATCTCAACAACGACAATCTTGTCGACGACGGCGACTTCCTCATCTTTGTTTCCGCGTACAACCTTCTCGATTGCACCGACCCGGCTATGCCCGCGGGTTGCCCCGCCGACCTCGATCACGATCTGCTCGTGACCGACACCGATTTTCAACTCTTTGTCCCCGCTTACAACGCGCTGCTTTGTCCCTGAGCACGTTTCTGTCTACGGAGGTCCCTTGAAGTTTCGACACTCCATCTTTCTCTGCTTTGCACTTTGCGCGATCGTTGCATACTCACTTTCAGCGCCGGCGAAAAGCGCTCCTCCCTGCCTCGGTGATTGGCAGGATTCGCCGGCGCACGCCTTTCCCGGCGTTGATGGCCCCGTTTTTGCCAGCATCCTCTGGGATCCCGATGGTGATGGTCCTCTCCCCCCCCAACTCGTCATCGGCGGCAAGTTCACGTCCGCTGGCGGTGTTCCTGCGGGATGCCTCGCCGCGTGCGATCCGGTGACATTTGAATGGCACGCACTGGCTCCCCCCATCACCCATACCTCGACCACCCCGGCGGTCTACTCGTTCGCGACACTCCCCAATCCAGCCGGCGGCTTCGATCTGCTCGTCGGCGGGTTATTTACAAGCGCCGGCGCTGTCCCCGCCGCATCTATCGCGCGTTGGGATGGATTATCCTGGAGTTCCATGAGCGACGGCGTCAAGGGGGCTGTTCGCGCCATCCATGTTTCAAAGTCGCCGCAGGACCAAACCGAGATCTACATCGGAGGCAACTTTATTGCGTCGGGCCCGCGCGCTCTTCATTACCTGGCGCGATGGGACGGCGCCAACTGGGTCGAGCACGGCGGACAGGGCTCACCCACAGACACGGTGATTTACGCGATCGCCAGATTGCCCGGAGGCGATCTGGTGGTCGGAGGTTTTTTCACCAGCTTCGGGGGTTCGGGCTCGGGTGGCCTCGCGCGCTGGAATGGTTCATCGTGGGTTGCCATGGCGTCTGGTGCTTCGAACGCTGTTTATTCCCTCCTCGTTTTGGCGGACGGCAGCCTGATAATTGGCGGCGCGTTTACCACGTTCGACGGACAGGCCATTAATAGAATCGCCCGTTGGAACGGATCGAGTTGGATCGCGATGGGTTCCGGCATTGTGCGCTCGAGCGACCCGTTCGATGGCGCGAACGTGTGGGCGCTCACGCAACTTCCGAGCGGCGAAATTGTCGCTGCGGGATATTTTCTCTCCGCAGGTGGCGCCCTCGTTTCCAACATCGCACTTTGGAACGGCACTACGTGGCAACCGCTAGGGTTTGGTCTGTTCGGAGTGGAATACAAATCCGTGTACACACTCTCAGTTCTTCCCTCCGGTGCGGTCTTCGCCGGAGGAGACTTCACCGAAGCCGGCCCCGGAAGTGCACGCGGCCTGGCAATTTGGAGAGATCATGCGTGGGCCGTTCCAGCAGCGGGATTGAACGGTCAGGTGTTCGCGATCGCTTACGACGGAGCAAACGGAGGCGAGTGGCTTGCCGGTAATTTCAGTTCCGCCGGTGCATACCCGGCCAGCAATATTGTGTACAACGCGAGCAACGGCTTTCAACCTCTCGGCGAAGGGTTGGATTCGCCCGCACTCTGCATGACTCAAGATTCGTCGGGCGGCCTCATCGTCGGCGGCGAATTTAGTCATGCCGGTGGCTCGAGCGCCCCGCATCTTGCCCGGTGGAATGGAACGACTTGGTCGCCGTTCGAGGGCGGCACAGACGGATCGGTGCGGTGCATCTCCTCCCTCCCTGGCAATGCGATTGTCGTCGGAGGATCGTTCAACCACGCCGGCGCGGTGCCGGCCGTCTCGATCGCACTCTGGACCGGCAGCGAGTGGCTCCCGCTCGGCCCCACAATCACCGGCTCTGTCTACGCCATTCTCGCGAGCGCGCCCAACGACATCGTCATCGGGGGCGAATTCAGCGTCGTTGGAAACCCGGCCGTTGCCAACATTGCCAAGTGGAACGGCGATTCGTGGTCGGCGCTCGGCACCGGTCTTGATGGCCCGGTGTTCGCCCTTGCACGCTCTCTTGATGGCGACATCCTTGCCGGTGGCGAGTTCGATCACTCGGGCATGTTGAATTGCAATCGCGTCGCACGCTGGAGCGTAAACGCGTGGCACTCGCTCGATTCGGGCGTCCTCGGCGGCAGCGTGAACTCCATCTCAGTCCTCCGCTCGGGAGAGGTAATCGCGAGCGGTTCATTCGCCATTGCCGGCGGAAAACCCGCCAGACGCATCGCCCGCTGGTCGATCGGAGCTTGGACTTCATTTGGTAGCGGATTTGATGCACCCGTGTTCGCTTCGACCGTACTTCCAAGTCAGGACCTTCTCGTTGGTGGAGCGTTCTCGACAATTGATCAGCACTCGTCTGCCTTTTGGGCCAGGCTGTCGCGAGCGGCGTGCTGCCCGTCCGACCTGAATATGGACGGGCTGGTGGATGACGGAGATTTCCTCCTATTCCTCGCGCAGTACAACATCCTCGACTGCGCCGCCCCCGAGATGCCCGTCTCCTGCCCCGCCGATTTCAATCGCGATTCGGTCGTCGACGACGCCGATTTCGGCATCTTTGTCCCCGCCTACAACGAACTGCTCTGCCCCTGAAGATCCAATCTCTCTGTCGAATCGAATCCGCGCATGAACCACGCTCTGAAATGTTCCGCTCTCACCGTATTCCTTTCTGCCGCGCTGGCGCTCGTAGCCTCATGCGCCATACCCGCATCTGTCTTTGCCGGCACCCTCACCTGGACCGGCGCCGGCGATGGCACCACGTTCGGACAGGCGCAGAACTGGTCGCCCGTGGCCATCCCTTCCACGACGAGCGACTGCGTCATTCCCGCCGGCGCGAAGACGATCGCCTTCCAGGACAACGCGTTTCTAAACAGCCTTTCGACCGCACGCAACATGCTCGTGGACGGATGTTCACGCATCACACTCAAGGCCGGCTTGACGATCTCGGGCGGCGCGACCTTCACCCTCAACAACACCGGTGGCTGCACCGCGATCGTGCTCGACGGCGGAACGCAGGCGATCACGGGAAGCGGTCAAATCCTCGTCACGAGCGCAGGAATCAACGGCGCCATTCTCGACGTGCGCAATAACGCCGACGTCACCATCGGCGCCGGAATCACGCTGACGTATGCGCCGGGCTCTACAGGCGCCGCCGCGAAGATTCTCGTCAACGCGGGCTGCTCGCTGACCAATCTCGGCCAGATCGCGCTTACTCGTCCCAACGGCACGCTCTCAATCACCGGCTCCGGCACGTTCACCAACTCCGGCTGGATCTCCGCCTCAACCGGCACCTTCCGGATCGACGCCGCCAATTGGTTCAATGCAGGCAGTATCCAGACCACAAGCGCTCAGCTCTATTTTCTCGGCTCATGGACCAACAGCGGCTCCATCTCCACGATCAACTCGTCTTGGAACGTCGCCGGAACATACCCCTCGCTCGGCACGATCCATCGCTCCGGCGGCACAATCTCCCTCGTCTCCTCGCCCACCGGATCCGCGATCAACGCCACCGCGTCAACCGGAAACATCAGCCTCACCGGACTTACCCTGATCGACAAATCGCTCGTCGCGACCGGCGGCGCGTCGTTCTCTTCAGGTGAGACTCTTACGCTCTCAAACTGCTCTCTCTCCGGTACGCTCTCATCCTGCGGCACCGTCACGATCTCTGGTGGCCTGTCGATGTCTTCTGGTCTCGTGACGTTTGCCGGTTGCTTCGGCCTGAACCTCATCGCGACGGGCCCCGCGCAGGAAGTCTCAGGGAACGGCGAGATCAATCTTGGGGGTTCGCTCAGTCTCGACTATTCCGCCGCACTCACGCTCGGCAGCGGGATCAAGCTCACGAATCCCTATGCAGTCTCCATTGCACTCGGGAGCACTCTTACAAACAACGGCACGATCGTCCGCACCCTCGGCGGCTCGTGGTCGATGTTTGGCCAGGGCGTCTTCGCAAATGCCGGCACGCTCCAAACCGAGCCCGGCGGCACATTCTCGATGCAGGTGGGCACCTGGTCCAATAGCGGAATCTTCAACATCAAAGGCTCGGCCACGTTCACGTCTTCAACAGCTTGGAACAACTCGAATTCGTTGGTCTTCGAAGGTCCCAGCGTTTCCGTCGAGGGCGCCTGGACAAATACGGGGATCATCGATTCAAAGTCGGCCACGACCTCCCTCGCCGGCGCGTGGAGCAACGCCGGACTCATCAAGCTCACCAACGCCGCGACGTCGTTCGATGGCACGTATGGGGCAATCGGCCAAGTCGAGCGTTCCGGGGGCAGCCTCACTCTCAATGGCGTCTGCTCTGCCCCCGTCCTCGAAGCGACCGCGACAACCGGATCCATCGCACTGGGCGCCGTTCAACTGAACGGCTGCTCCCTGCGCGCCTCCGGCGGAGCCGCCCTGACATTGACCGGCAACGCCGCGTTCACCGCCTGCACACTCGAGACGCCGCTTCCCATCACTTCCTGCGGCAGTCTCTCGATCGCCTCGTCCCTCACACTTGCAAATGGCGCGTCGATCACAGTCGTGCACTCGAACGAAAACTGCCCGAGCTACGCGCTCCGCTTCGGCGCGGGCGTGATCGCCGTTCAGGGCACCGGATCGATCGAAGCGATCAGCGACTCATACTTCATCGAAACAAGCGCCACGTCCTCGGTGACATTCGGCGCCGGCATCACCCTGCTCGTCGGCCCGGCTTTCACAAAGAACCTCGCGTACTTTCAGAACATCGGCACCATCGTCAACCGGGGAATTCTCCGGCTCGATCACGCCGGAACGACGCTGTCAGTTCCAAACGGCACATTCCGGAACCTCGGTCTGCTCGATGTCCGCGCTGGCACGCTCGACATCAGAAACCTAGACGGGGGTCTCAACGGACTCGCCGTCGCCTCCGGCGCATTCGCGAAGTTTGCCGGCGATTCCTATTCCATCAACCTCCCTCCGACTCTCGCGCCGAACTCTGCCGTTACATTCAGCGGCAACTACAAAGTCAATTGTCAGTTTCAAGTGACCGACGCTACCGTCGAGTTTCGAGGTACCTGGTCCAATCTCTGGAATATGTCGCTTACCCGTGCCAATGTCCGCTTCGACGGGACATGGTCGAATCTGGGCTCCATTCACGCCGCTGATTCAACAATCACTCTCGGCGGCACCTACCCCAGCCTCGGCACGCACGATTTCACCAATATCCGCTATATCTATTCCGGAACGCTGCCAACCGGAGTAACCCTCACGGCCGACGCCTCAACCGGAGACATCGGCCTGCAGGCGATCACGCTCAACAGCGCCACGCTCAGAACACTCGACGGCGCGAAGTTCTACACCGACTTGCTGTATGGTTTCAGTTACGCGGGTTCAATCTTCAACTCCTGCACCATCGACGGAGATCTGGCCGTCCAATCCTGCGACTCCATCCGAGTGAGTGGCGGGCTCGCTCTCGTCGAGGGATCGCGCGTCTTCCTCAACACGCAATGTAACGTCGGCCTGCTTTTTCAGGGCGCCCCTCAATCCATCTCCGGTCACGGCGAATTCATCGCCGTCGGTCAGGGCAATTTCTCCTATCTCTTCGATGTTTTGTCCGAGCTGACAATGGAAAGCGGCATTACATTGCGCGTGCCGCCCGAGGCAAGCGCGCAGGGATACGTGAAAGTCGTTGTCGAGCAGGGCCGGTTTATCAACCGCGGGTCCATTCTGCTTCAGGCCACGGGGCGCGAGTTTTATGTTGCCGGCCGCTTCCAAAACCAGGGACTCGTCGAGGCCACCGCCGGCACAATGCGCTTCGCCGCCAACGTGCTTGACAATCTCAAGAATCTCAAGCTGACCGGCGGCAATTGGCGAGCAATCAACGCCCCCTTCAATTTCGAAGGAGGTGATATCCGCCGCATCGGCCCCGACACCGAGATTACTCTGGAAGGTCCCACGGGAGTCTTCCAGCAGATGACCAAACTCGACTCAAACGAGGGCGTTCTGCACATTCGCGCCCGTACACAGCCTAGTGCTCCTGTTGCCCCCGGCCTCTTCACCAACTCCGGCACCCTCGACCTCGCCTCCGATGCCTCGTTCTCCATCACCGGTGCCGCGGCCTTCACGCCAAGCAACACGCTCCGCACCGAAGTCGCCGGCCTCATCGCGGGCCAAGTCGGCCGCTTCACCGCCACCGGCCCAATCTCTTTCGCCGGCAAACTCCAAGGTTCGTTCGCGCCCGCATACAACCCCATCAACGGCGACATCACCGCCCCGATACTCGAAAGCCCCCAAATCACGGGCGCCTTCGCGTCCTATTGCTTCGACTCCAATCCCTTCGCCCTCGGCGTCCTGCCGCGCTTCGAAGCCGGCCCGCCAAACCAAGTTTCGCTTGAGGTCTCCGAATCCGCTGGCATCCCAGTGACAATTCTTCACGCCCCCGTGAATACCAGCGCGACCCCGAGCGCAAACTTCCACGTCGAAGCTGGCCCCGCCAATGCCACGTATGAGTGGAAGCGAGACGGCGAAATTCTCGTCGATGGTCCGACCGAAGTTGGTTCGTCCATCTCCGGCGCAACCACGCCCGACCTCGTCATCCTCCATGTTCACCCGACCGACGCCGGCGACTACACCGTCACCGTTTCGACTCCGTGCGCTGCGGTCACCACCGATCCCGCCCATCTCCAATTCTGCTACGGAGATTTCAACAGCGACATCATCGTCGACGACGCCGACTTCGGGCTTTTCGTGAACAACTACAACATCATGGATTGCGCCGATTCGCTGATGCCGCAGAGTTGTCCCGGCGATTTCAACTTCGACGGCGTCGTCGACGATTCCGACTTCGTCAGTTTTCTCGTCGCCTACGACTACCTGGTCTGCCCCACGCTTTCAGTCTGCCGCTGCCAGATGCCCGAGCCGGGCGGCCCCCCCTGCGATTTCTTCCGGTGCCGATAATCCCGCTTCCATCGCAAGACGCCCGCGCCATCGCACGTGTTTCGTAGTGCCGTTCCGCGCGGCGCATCGAAAAGCCATCGTTTCGTGGTAAATTAGAACAAGCCGCGTCCACCCCCGCGAAGCGCATCATGGCGATCAAGCTGTTTCATTCCCGCGCCGCCGCGCTCGCGATCGCCGCGCTGGCATGCGCCGCGCGCGCCCAGGTCACAATCAACACAACCAACCAATCAATTACGGGCGACACTGACTTCACCTCGTCATCCTTCAACGGCACACCCTTCCGCACCTATCTCGACAGCGGCATCGCCGTCTTCGCCTTCAAGGGCGATCTCGTCATCCCTCAAAACCAGATCATCACAATCACAGGCTCGCGCCCCTGCCGCATCCTGGTTGGTAACAACCTCGTAGTGAACACCGGCGCAGTCTTCAACGCCTCCGCAACACTCTCAACAATCCCAATTCCACTCCCCGGTCCCGGCGCAGGCGCGGGAGGCCTCGGCGGCGCAGGCGGATCCGGCGGCATCGCCTCCTTCATCGCACCTCTCGGTGGCAATTCCACCACCGGCGGTAGCGGCGGCAACAAAGGAACCTGCGGCACATTCGCAGGCTTCCAAGGTTCCAGCGGCCAATCCGGTTCCAGCGGCCAGCGCGGCTTCGACGGCAACACCGGTGGCCTGGGTTCCGCCGGCACTTCCGGCGGCGTCGGCTTCGGACAAACCGGCCTCGGCGCATTCCAGGGTCTCGGCGGCAACGGAGGTTTCGCAGGTTCCGGCGGCACAGGCGGACTCGGTGGCAACTCCGGCTCCGGCGGTTTCGGCGCAATGTCCTTCGCCGGAAACGGAACCAGCGGCAATTTCGGTTGGCCCGGCAACGCAGGCACCGCGGGCACCGCCGGCAACATCGGAATCTCCGGCAACAACGCCAGCGGCCCAACCGCATCCGGCTCCGAACTCCTCTTCATCGCCGGAAACGGCGGCGCCGGCGCCGGAGGCGGCGGAGGAGGTGGTTCCGGCGGCTCAGGAGGTGCAGGAGGCGCCGGAGGCTCAGGAGGCGGCGGCGGCGGCACTTCTTGTAATGCGGGTGGGAAAGGTGGAAATGGCGCGCAGGGGGGGTCGGGGTCGCCGGCATCAAATGGGGGAAACGGTGGTGCCGGAGCAAAAGGTGGTGGCGGAGGAGGCGCGCTCGATATCACCGTGCTCGGTCGATTGACGATTCGCGGAACGTTTATGGCGAAGGGCGCCGATGCCGCGCCGGCGAATGCGGGTTCTGCTGGTGGCGGCACGCGCTTTGAAGGTGGGAGTACTGGATTTGGATTTTCGGGGTCGTTTGGAACTTCGGGCTCGAGCGCAGGCGGTTCGGGGGGAAATAGTGGTACGGGCGGAAATGGCGGCGCAGGCGGGATGGGTGCGGCAGGAGGGTCTGCAGGCGGCGGCGGAGGCGGGACTTTGCGCATCGTCGGGACGGAGTTTGATCTGCAGGCTTCGATTGATGTGAAGGGTGGAAAAAACTCGAGCGGGTCGTCGAGCGCGCCGGGCGGAAGGCTGCAGGTTGGTGCGCACACGGCGGATGCGTACAGCGTTGGCGAGGTCAACGGAGTTGTCGGATTTGTCACTGCGCCGACGGATGCGAATCCGTACTTTGCGGGCGCGCCTCAGACGCCGTACATCGCGAATCTTCAGAACGGCGCGGCGATCGCCGGAGTTGTCCCAGGGTTGAACGCGACCGATATGTTGAGCGGGCTTGAAGTTCCGAGCAACGCCGTGGCCGCGCTGGTTTTTACGATCATCGATTTTCCCCCGCTTCATTACAACACGTCGAACTACACGGCGCTGCTGTGTCTGAATCTCTCGGGCGGTTCGCTCCGGAGTACGACCTTGGGCGCGGGCGCCGCGAATCTGCTCGTGCCACTGAAGCAGTTTGGCTGGGCGAAGGATTCGCGCTTCGGTGGCAGCGGCGCGACAACCTTGCTCGAACTGCCACGGGATGCTGTGTACGCGACACTGACTTCGGGGCCGCTCGATGATCTTGCGAATCTGTCCGCATCATGCATCAGTGGTTCGAAAACTGTCTCACGCATGAACGAGGCGATCCACCTGAATGAGGTGTTGTTCCTGTTGCTGCCGCCTCCGGCCTGCCCGGCGGACCTGACGCGGGACGGATATGTAGACGACTCCGACTTTGTCCAGTTCGCGATCGCCTACGACCTCTTTGATTGCGGAGACGCCGCGATGCCCGCGGGTTGCCCGGGCGACCTGAACGACGACGGTGTTGTAGACGATGCGGATTTTGTTCAGTTCGCCACCGGGTACGACACCTTTGTGTGTCCGGGCTGATGTTGAGAATTTCATGCTTGTCCCCGGCCGTTCTTCCGCTAGGCTGAATTGGAGACGGGAGAGATCATGCGATTCATTTGTTGTTCACTGGGTTTGGTTCTCGCGTCCGCAGCGCACGCTCAGGTGCAGATCAACCCGCTCAACGGACACGGGTACGAGTTGATTGTTCCCGGCGGCGGACTTTCCTGGAGCACCGCAAACAGCGCGGCAGAATCGCGCGTCTATCACAACACGAACGGGCATCTCGCCACGATCGCGTCGGCGAGCGAGCAGGCGTTTCTCTCGAACAAGTTCAACGGCCAGCTCGCGGGCATCTGGCTCGGAGGAATCCAGGATCACGGCGCGCCGGGATATTCCGAGCCCGCGGGCGGCTGGACATGGGTCACCGGCGAAGCGTGGGGTTACACAAACTGGAATTTCAGTGAGCCGAACGACACGCACGGATATCACGGGCAGGATCCGGCGCTCGGTGAAGATGCGCTGCAGATGTCAACCGGCAGCGGCGGATGGAACGACATCGTCGGGAGCGCGGCGTTCGCGGACGTCTGCCGCGGGTACCTGGTGGAGTATGAATTGCCGCTCCTGCCGATTGTGAACCCGGGCAATGGACATGGCTACCTGCGCATCGACCACGAGTCCGGCGTGACGTGGGACGCTGCAAACGTAGAAGCAATGTCGATGGTGATTTCCGGCCGACGCGGCCATTTGGTCACCATCACGAGCCAATCAGAACAGAACTTTTTGATCGACACATTCGGGCCGGGCGCGGGGCTCGATCTGCGGGGCGTGTGGTACGGGGGCTATCAAGTCTCGGGCCCCGAACCCATCGGCATCTGGGCATGGGTCACCGGAGAGGCGTGGGACTACACAAACTGGAATCCGGGCGAACCGAACGACTCGCGCAGCTACCGCAACGTGAACCAGGACGAAGACCGCCTCATCGGATGGAACAGCGCGGGAGGGTGGAACGATCTTGCAAACCTGTTCCCGTTCGCCGATGATGCGCACGGATTCATCGTCGAGTTTGAAGGGACCGAGTGCGTCGGCGATTTGAACGGCGACGGGCTTGTCGAAGACTCCGACTTCTCGCTCTTCGCGCAGCAGTACAACGTGCTGGTGTGCACCGACCCGGGAATGCCCTCGGGCTGCTCGGCCGATCTGAATCAGGACGGCTTTGTCGATGACCAGGATTTTTTGATTTTCGTCCAGGCGTATAACGAACTGCTCTGCCCGTGATCAGATTGAGCGTCCGAGCATGCCTCCAGCCTCGGCTTTTGGGGGTGGGGGCGACAGACGGGGTGGGCTTGCTTCTGCGCGATCGGAGATCGGCAGGAGCCTGCCAGTCGTATAAACCGCGGCCATCCAAAGGCCCAAAAAGCGTTGTAACCGTTTATGGGACCGATCTTTGTGACTGCATAGACCTTGGTGAACCGGCGTTCGGGTGGTACAATTTTCAGTGGTTGCCGGGGTCTTCGGCGCCCGTATTGAGGAGTGGGAAATGCTGTCACGTTCAACTTTGGCCGCCGCGGCGGCCGGCGCATTGGTCACCTCCTCGGCCGCGCTCGCGCAGCCGTTTCAGATTGTCGGGACCATTGCACCGCCGTTCAGCATTCCCGAGAGCCAGTGGAAGAACGCGCTGCGGTTTTCGTTGACGGGGTCCGGCAGTGCCGCGACTCCGATCTCCTCGATCCCAAATGGCCAGGTACACGATCCGGTCGGCGTCGCGTTCCGCACGCCCACCGATCTCTTCATCGGCAACCGGCACGGCAACTCGGGGCAGACAACAGTCTCTCGCTTCAAGCTGACCAATGGCGGCGCGGACGCTACGTTTGTCAACGAGTTCTCACAGCCCGGCATGGTGGGTATCCACGAGATCGCGTTCAACCCGGTGACGCACGAACTTTTCTGCGCCACGTTGGACAACGGCATCTGGCGCTTCACGTTTGATTCGCTCGGCCAGCCGGTCGCGCATGGTTCTTTTGCGCTCGGTCGCCCGTGGCGCGGCCTGTGCATCGAGCCGACGGGAAATTATCTGTACGCGTCACAGGCAACCAATCAGATCATCCGATTCCGGATCAACCCCGATCAATCGATGACGGAACTGACGCCGTACTTCGTGCCGGGCGGAAATCAGATCCACTTCTTCTCGCAGGGGCCGAGCCAGACGCAGATCTACGCCTGCGATATCTTCGGCAACGCCGTCTTCCGTCTCAATGTCGCGCCCGATGGCGGGCTCTCGCTCTATCAGACGATTCCGTGTGTGAACGCGATCGACTGCACGTTCAGCCCCGCGGGGAACGAAATGTACGTCGCACGCCACATCTCCGGAAATATCGATCGCTTCACCTACAACTCGGGCGCCGACACCTGGACATTCACGAACTCGATCGCGACCGACTCGATGGGCTGCGTCGCGGCGTACGTTCCCGCGGCGTGTCCGGCCGATCTGACCGGCGAAGGCTTTGTCGATGACTCCGACTTTGTGATCTTCGTGCAGGCGTACAACATTCTCGATTGCGAAGACGCCAGTATGCCCCTGGGCTGCCCGGCCGATTTCAATCTCGATGGTCTTGTGGATGACTCGGACTTTGTGATCTTCGTCGCGGCGTATGACGCGCTGGTTTGTTCGTGAGCGGCGGCGGGCACGCTTGATTTTCACCACAACGAACACAAAGAAGAAAAGATTGAACGCAGAGAGTGCCGAGAAGATTCGGGAGTTTGAATTTCGAAATGCGAATTGGGCTTTGATGGATCGGGATGAATCGCGGCGCTAAAGCTTGAGGAGAGAGAACATGCGTTTGAATGTGATTGGCGTGGCGGCGGGTTTGCTTGTGACCTGCAGCGCATTCGCGCAGCCATTTCAGATCGTGGCGACACAAACGCCTCCCTTCAACATTCCGCCGGATCAATGGAAGAGCGTGACGCGCTGGAGCCTGACCGGTTCAGGTAGTTCCTTCACCGGGCTCACGAGCCTTCCGGATGGACAGGTGCACGACCCGATCGGCATCGCGTTCCGCACGCCGACGGACCTCTTCATCAGTAACCGCGCGGGAAACGGATTTCAGCCCGGCTCGATCTCGCGCTTCACGTTTTCGAACGGCGGCGCGACGGCGACGAAGATCGACGAGTTCTCGCAGACCGGGCTCGTGGGCCCGCACGAGATCGCGTTCAACCCCATCACGCGCGAGCTGTTTGCCGGCGCGGTGAACGACGGCATCTGGCGCTGGAAGTTTGACACGAGCGGCGTCGTGACCGCGAACGGTTCGTTTGCGCGCGGGCGTCCGTGGCGCGGCGTCTGCGTCGAGCCGAGCGGTAACTATCTCTATGCGACCGCGGCAACCGGCACGGTCTTCCGCTTCCGGCTCAACGGCGACGGCAGCGTGACAGAACTTTCGGCGCAGAACATTTCGGGCGCGAGCCTGCTGCACTTTTTCAGCCTTGGCCCGGTGCAGGGAGAGATCTACGTCAGCGATTATGGATCGAACAAGGTGTATCGCCTGGTGACCAACCCGGTGGACGGCTCGTTCACGGTGAAGCAGGCGATTGATTCCACCCAGACGATCGACTGCACGTTCAGCCCGGACGGGAACGAGATGTACTCGGCACGTCACAACTCGGGCGGCATCGATCGCTTCACCTACAACAGCGGCACCGACTCGTGGACGTTCACCTCGACCGTGAGCACGCCCTCGATGGGGTCCATCGCGGCGTATGTTCCGGCCGTGTGCCCGGCGGACCTGACGGGCGAGGGATTTGTCGACGACAGCGACTTTGTGATCTTCGTGCAGGCGTACAACATCCTGGACTGCGCGGACGGATCGATGCCGATCGGATGCCCCGCGGATTTCAATCTGGATGGGCTGGTGGATGATTCGGACTTTGTGATCTTTGTTGCGGCGTACAACGCGCTTGTGTGCGGGGCGTAAGGGAAAGGGCCAAAGGGCCAAATTTTCAAAGCGCCAAAGAGAGCGCGGAGCTCGGAACGCGGAGTGCGGAGCGGGAATACGCATCGGGCGTTGGCCGATCTTTCCGAAGCAGAGGTTTGTTGCAAGATGCTTCGGGCGCTTGATGATTGACGCCGCGTGCCGTCACACTTGTCGGGCATTGCCGCGCGATGCGTGCGCCATTGACTCTCCGTGTACCATCGGGCGCGAGTTCGCGGCGCACGCGCGAGAAGCGTGCGGCCCCACGATCAGGGGTATGCGATCGCGTCGAGGACGAAGGAGAGAATGATGCGCATGAGCTTTTACGTGGGTGCTGTGGCTGCTTTGGGTGGGGCGAGCTTTGGTGTCGCGAGATCTGCCGCGGGGCCGGTGTTTTATCCGACCGCGACTCCGGCCGGGCACTGGTTTGTTTCGACGAACGTCAACCCCGGGGGCGACGGCAACGTCGCCTCGTTCCACACGAACAACTTCACCCAGGCGGTCAACATCAACTACGACCCCGGGCGATGGGACTGGATCGCCGATATCCCGAGCGGCACGCACGGCGGCGTCGGCAACTGGACGTTCTTTGTCTTCCGGCAGACGTTCGACCTGACAGGCTTCAACGCCTCGACCGCGACTCTGACGTTCCGCTGGGGCGGGGATGATTCGGGCGAGATCTTCGCCTCGCGCGGCTCGTGGATTCCCGAGTTCCGCCTCAACGGCGGCGCGTTCACGTATTACCCGGGGTCAACGCCCGAGCATCGCATCCCCACGTACAGCTACTCGCCGTGGGTGAGCCTGACCGGCTTTGCGCCCGGCATCAACACGATCGATTTCTACGTCGAGGGGAACGGCCAGACGGATGGGTTTGGGCTTCAGGTACAGAGTTTTACCGCGACATCGTGCCCAAGCGATCTCAACAACGACGGGGTTGTTGATGATGCGGACTTTGTTGTGTTTGTGCACGCGTACAACATTCTCGATTGCGCGGATCCGGCGATGCCGAGCGGGTGTCCGGCGGATCTGAATGGCGATGCGGTCGTGGATGATGGGGACTTTCAGGTTTTCGTTGTGGCGTATGACGAGCTTGTGTGTCCGTGAAGCCAGCTCTCAGCTGTCAGCTATCAGCTTTCGGCCAGAGGAGAATGCAAAGCTCGGAGCGCGGAACTCGGAGGGGAAGAAAGAGTTTCAAGACTTGAGTGTTCGATTTCGAAGTCGGATTTCGGAATGCGACTACAAAGCGGTGAGAAAACGGCGAGCGGGTGGTGATTGTGAAGATGCACGCGGGGGGGTGCGCGAAGGAGCCGGCGAATTCGGAGCTCTTGCGTGCTCAATTTCGTTATTACCGGACGGAAGCGTAATTCGCATCTTCGTTTATACTGTGGGGCTCTTTGTCGCACAGAACCCAAGACCGGGGAATTGGACGGATGCAAACTGCTCGCGCTTTGCGCCTTGTTGTTGTTGCCGCGGCCGCGTTATTCGGCGCGTTCACGTGCGCGGACTGCCCGAAGTGGTTGCCGGGGGAGGGTGTCGCCGGCATAAATGGCTCAATTTCAGCGATGACAGTTTGGGACCCCGATGGTGACGGTCCAAAGCCAGAGCTGCTCATTGTTGCCGGAACATTCACGTTTGCGGGAAGCGTCGCGGTGAACAACATCGCGGCATGGGACGGCCAGTCATGGAGTGCGCTGGGAACCGGACTGACCAACAGTACAGGTACTGCGGCGGTCTACGCACTCACGGTGTTCAATGGAGATCTGATCGCGGGCGGCTTGTTTGGGATAACGACGCCAACAGGAAGCGCGGCGGCTGTCGCAAAATGGGACGGAGCGCAATGGGCGCCGGTCGGTGGAAATTTCGGCAACTATGTCACCGCGCTTTGCGTGCACCAGACAGAATTGATCGCTGCGGGAACATTCGAAAAAATCAACGCCACAAACGCTCACGGGCTTGCCGCCTACGACGGCGTTGCCTGGCGCGAGTTTGGCGGCGGGATCTGGGACGGCTTTGCCAATGCCGTTGCCTCGATCGGCAATGTGCTGTATGTCGGCGGGAAATTCAAAACCGCCGGTTCGACATCCGTGAACAACATTGCGGCGTGGAACGGGTCGCTATGGGACAACATGGAATTTGGCATCTTGCTGAACGTCTCGCAGACGGGCGTCGTGACCATGGCGGTGTCGGGAACCGATCTCGTTGTGGGAGGCGGGTTTGATACGGCCGGCGGCAATTCCGCGCCGAATGTCGCGCTCTGGAACGGCACATTCTGGGAGCCCATGAACACGGGCGTTGCGACGATTGTCTACGGGTTGTATTGTGAGAGCGGGACGACGATTGCCGCGACATCCGACGGCCTCTTTTCATGGAATGGCTGGGTGTGGACCCCGATCTCTTGGAGTGCGGGCGCCGGCCTCAAGTGCCTTTCGAAATACGCGGGTGAATTGCACGTCGCGGGGGGGTTTAATTTCACGGCGCCCAGCGGATACTGCGGAATTGCGAAGCAGGTGGGTGGTTCATGGGTTGCGCTTTCGCACGGCCTTACCTTTGTGCCCAACGTGATGCTCACGTTCAACGACATTCTGTACGTGGGATTTTCGTCCAGCGGCAGCGGCTCGATGCTTCTCGCCTGGGATGGAAGCCACTGGTTTGACCCGTTTCAGGGCGGCCCCACCTACTGGAGTTCAGTCACCGCACTCGGAGTGCACCAAGGCGAATTGGTCGTGGCGGGAAAGCTTGTCACGCGATCGGGATCTCCCGGTCCTCAGGTCACCATCGCACGGTGGCGTCTTGGGGCGTGGCAAAGAATTGGTGTTTCGGGCGGCGTCGCGAACGGAAACGTGCTTGCGATCGCCAGCTACGGGGGCGACCTCTTCCTCGGCGGCGACTTCATCTCGATTGACGCGCAGAACGCAACGCGCATCGCACGATGGGACGGCATTGCGTGGCGCTCCATGGGGGGTGTGAACGGAACGGTGCGCTGCCTCGCCGAGTTTGATGGCAAGCTCATCATCGGCGGGCAGTTCATTCAGGCTGGTGCGGTGTCGGTGCGACAGGTTGCGTCGTGGACCGCTCAGGGCTTCGCTGCGATGGGCGCCGGACTTGACAGTACGGTGCGCACCGTCGCGGTTTTTCAGGGCTCCCTTTATGCCGGAGGGGCGTTCCTCCGAACCGGAACGACAGCGGTGCGCGGTGTCGCGAGATGGAACGGCTCGGCCTGGACCGTCGTGACTGCCAACACGACGTCGGACGTGTACAGTCTTGCCGCGAGTGACCTTGGTCTCGTGGCTGTAGGAAGCTTTGCAACCATTGCACCCGGATCGCACGGGATTGCCCGCTGGACGGGAAGCGAGTGGGCCGGCTTCGGCACAGGATTGAACAGCACGGTCACAGGGCTGGCGCTGTGGAAGAACGAGATCGTCGTCAGCGGATCGTTTACGACCGCGAATGGAATCCTTTCCTGGGGACTCGCGCGCTGGTCGGACACCGGAAAGCCCGCTTTCGTGCGCACGCCGGCCAATCTCGATCGCGGTTGCGGTTCGAGCGCGTCCTTTGCCGCACCTATTTCATCCGGCTACGGCAGCACGACTTTTTCCTGGCGTTTGAACGGACAGAGCATTTCGCCGGCACTCAATCCGAGCGCCGCGACCGACACTCTGCTGATCGATCCCGTTTCGCACGCGACGGACGGCATCTACGAATGCTCGGTCTCCAGTTCCTGCGGATCGATCACGACACCTGCGGTGGCGCTGATAAGTTCGTGCTGCCCCGCCGATCTGAATTACGACGGTGCAATCGATGACGCGGATTTCCAGATCTTTGTCGTCGGTTACGACATCCTGATCTGCGGCGAACCCAGCACACTTGTCGGCTGCCCGGCCGATCAGAATCGCGACGGCGTGGTTGACGACGCGGACTTTGTTTTGTTTCTTGCCGGCTACGACGCGCTGGAGTGCCCATGAATAGGCCGAACGATTCCAAAAAGGCGGCGTGTATCCGCTGCATCCTCGCTAGTACCGGGACGGCTTTTTTCGCGCACGCGGCCTTTGCGGCACAGACGTTTGAGTGGACTTCCTCGCTCGGCGGCTCGTGGTTCAGCGCCGCAAACTGGAATCCCGCCGAGGTTCCTGCGAGCGACACGGACACGGCAAACATCGGCGGCTCGCAGGCATTTGCCGTGGACATCTCCGGCGCAAATGCGATGATCGGATTTGCCCGATTGACGAACGCGGCGGCAACGCTGAATGTTCGACAGGGCTGGTTTCTGTCGATCGCTCAAGGGATGACGATCAACGGGCATCTGATCGTCGGCGATGGGCAACCATCGGGCATCGCGACGCTCAAGCTCGGCGTGAATTTTGGGGTGGACGCTTTGGGAACGGGACGGGTGACGCTCAAGGCGCCGTCCGCAGACCCTACCAAGGCACAGTTGTTTGTCGGGGCCGGAAAAGTCTCGACGTGGGGAAAGGATCTTTTGATTGAGGGGACGGGCGCGCTCATCGGCGCGCAACGGGTGTTGGGCACGGTACTCGCGAACGACCCGGGCGGCGCGGCGCTCGAGTTCCGAGGCGGATCGATCGACGGATCCGGATTGGGAAAGTATTACGCGGACGGATCGGTTCTGAGACTCTTTCAAAGCCAGGTGACGGATGCGTATCTCGAAGCACGCAATGGCGGCCGAATCGAACTGAGTGCGCCGTCATCTTCCGGGATAGCAACGACGGAATTGCTGAAGCGAGCGACGGTGCGGGGCGATCTTCGCTGCATTCTGAACACCACCAAGATTCTCGACACCGACTTTGCGGGCGATCTCGAGATTTTGCCGGGAGCGGGCGCTTACTTCGGCGGGTACACCAAGCCGACATATATGAATGTGCTGGTTCGCTCAGGCGCTGGAGCCGGAGACGCGAGGTTGACCTTCGCAACGGGGACGCCTCCGGGCGGCGGCGCGATCACGCTGAACGCCGCCACTAACTTGTACGAGGCACGTCTGATTGTCGATCAGGCCACGCTCGGGGGCACGTGGGCGCTGAACGGGCAGGGAATGGTCGAAGGAAGTTTCGCGCTTGATGGCACGATCGTGGCAGATCGCCCGGCGGGGCTGCCGCTGCTGATCTGGCACGGCACAGTGACCGGACCAGGAACGATTGAGGCGCGCGGAGGAGTCGCGGCGTTCGGAGAAGACAGTGTCGTCAACAACGTCCACCTGTTGTCAACGCAGGGCGGTCGGATTGCGGTTGTGAACGATTCGATCATCTCGGAGCGGAGCACTTGGACAAATGTTGTCGCAGATTCTCCCGTGGAGGTGACGAATCTTTCCGAGCTGCTGCTGAGCGGTTCGCGGATTAACGGAGACCTTCTCGTCGGCAGCGGCTTCGTCAAGCTCCAGGGTGTTGCCAGCACGATCAATGGCGATATCGACTTGTCATTTCTGCTTCCCAACAGAGGATCCTCGTTGGGTACGGATCCGGGTGTTTTGCTGCTTGGTTCCGGGAAGATCGTGCTTCGGTCGGTCAGCAACGACAACTGGTCGCAGTTTTACGGCAATTCGCTGACGCTTCCTGAAACGCGCGAGGTACACGGATCCGGGATGCTCTCGGGCACGCTTCAAATACTGGGACCGATTTTCGCCGACGATCCGACGGGTCTTGGGCTCTGGTTCGCCGGCGATGTACGCGGCTCGGGCTCGAACACAATCGAGGTGACGACCGGGGAATTGATTCTCTCGCGCCCCGGCACCAGCGTCGGCGATCTGGTATCCGTCTCACAGTTCAAGGTCCACGCAGCGCCGGGAGCGAAGCCGGTCAGGATCGGTTACGGTTCGCTCTACCCGTACGGTGATCCGAGAGTGCTGATCACATCCATGGACTTTGATGCGGAGACAGTTGTCTCGCAATACAGGGTGCAGCTCACCGACAGCATTTTTCGACGGGCTTGCGAGGTGCGCTCCGGCGTCTTCTGCGAGGTCTTCGGGACGACTCGGTTTGATTCGGATCTCATTTTGACGCCCGATGATTCCGGTGCGGGCCCTCTTGTTTCGTTCCGCGCTGTGCCCCCGGCTCCGCTGCCGCGCGTGCTGTTTGCCAATAACCATACGGGTGTGAGCACGGGCACGATCCTTCCGGATTTCACCGGCATATTCCGCGGCCGTCTCGAGGGCACCGGCACGCTTGCCAATCCGAAAACCGTCGGCGGCACAATCGCGCCTTCGGATGTCTCCACCGGCGGCCCCGCAGGCATTTTGTTCATTGCGAACACGGCGCTGAATCTCGCTCCGGATTTCACGTTTGAAGCTGATGTTATTTCAACGACCGTTTACGACCGGATCGACGCTCCGCTCGGCGCATTTGCAAACGGCAAGCTAAAGATCTCCGCGGCTCCCGGGTTTTATCCGCCCCCGAGTTTCAATTTCCACCTCATCCGCGGCGCAACAACCGGTGCGTTCACGAGCGTGATCGGTCCGGCGGGCTTCGTGACCACCATGACATATAACAAGGCGGGTGCGCTGGCACGGTTCGAAAAGATCTGCGCGGCCGATTTCAACGGCGACGGACGCGTTGACGATGCGGACTTTGCCATTTTCTGCGCGGGCTACGACACGATGCTGTGTAACGATCCCTCGATGCCCGAGAGTTGCCCGGCAGATCTGAATCGCGACGGTGTGGTGGATGACTCGGACTTCCAGATGTTTGTTGTGGCGTACGACCAGCTGGGGTGTCTGTGAGGCCAGCTCTGAGCTGTCAGCTATCAGCTTTCAGCCAGAGGGGAATGCAAAGCTCGGAGCGCGGAACTCGGAGTGCGGAGTGCCCGTGGTGCGACCGCCGACTCTTGCCGGGTCATTACGTGCGATTGTGCTACGCGCCTTCAGCGTTGGCATGTGCGTTTGCGGGCTTGGCTTGTCGAAGCAGCGCGTGTACTGCCACGGCGAATGCAGCGCCGACTACAGGCGCGGCAAGATAGATCCACAGGAAGGAAAAGTTACCGGTGACAAGAGCCGGCGCGAGGGAGCGCGCCGGGTTCATCGATGCACCGGAGATGGGGCCGGCGAACATGGCGGCGAGGGCGACGGTCGCGCCGATGGAGATGCTGGCGGGCGTGCCGCGCTCTTTGGCGCGGGTCGAGACCGAGAGGATGACGAGCATGAGAATGCACGTTATGACGATTTCGAGGATGAACGACTGCGCCCCGGGGCCAGCGGGAAGAGTTGCGCCGAGTGACGCGTTTTCAGGAAAGAGGAGTCGGAGCAACGCAGACGCGGCGAATGCGCCGACGCATTGCGCGAGGACGTAGCCGGGCAGTGAAGATGCTGGAAACCGGCGTGCCACGACAAAGGCGATCGAGACTGCGGGGTTGAGGTGCGCTCCCGAGATGTCGCCGAGTGCCGCGATCATCGCGAGCACGACGAGGCCGAAGGTGAGTGCGATACCAGCGTGGCCGATGCTGCCGTGCGTGGCTTCGTTGACGACGATGGCGCCCGTGCCCGCGAAGACGAGGGCGAACGTGCCGCAGGCTTCGGCGAAGAGTCGATTCATTGAACGGACGCGCTCGCTGGTGCGCGTTTCATTGCGACGACATCGAGGCTGGTGATGTAGTCGCTGGGCTTCGAATCGTGTGGAAGCCCGGCGACGATCTTCTGATACAGCGGGTCTTCCCACTTTGTCATGGCATCGATGTATTGAGGCTTTGGCGTCAGCGTGATGTCGGAGAAGCCGGCATCGCGGGCCATCGCGCGGGTTTCCTCGACAAGAACCGCGCCCGCGACGCAACCGATGAGCGCTTCGAGATCGGCTTTCACCGAGTCTGGAAGCGGGCGTGTGAGCGCGAGATCGGAAACGGCGACGCGGCCGCCGGGTTTGAGAACCCGCGCGATCTCGCGCCAGACGCGGGGCTTGTCCGGCGAGAGATTCAGCACGCAGTTGGAGATGACCACGTCGATGCTGGCGTCGGCAACGGGAAGTGCTTCGATCTCGCCCAGGCGGAACTCGATGTTGTCGAGGCCCGTTTGCGCGCGATACGACGCGGTGTTCTGGCGGGCTTTCTTGAGCATGTTGGGAGTCATGTCCACGCCGATGATGCGCCCGGTCGGCCCGACTTTGGGACCCGCGACGAAGCAGTCAAAGCCGCCGCCGGCGCCAAGATCGAGAACAACCTCGCCCGCGCGGAGCGAGGCGATGGCGGTTGGATTGCCGCAGGAGAGCCCCATGTTGGCTCCGTCCGGCGATGAAGCAAGTTCGGAGGATGAGTAGCCGATCGCCTGCGCGAGTTGATCGGGAGAGAAGGCGGTTGGGCCGCAGCAGCCGCCCCCGGAAGGCGTGCAACAGCCGGACTGCGCGATTTTGGCGTAGCCGTCGCGGACAGTTTCGCGCACGGCGTCGGCTTCGCGTGCGGCTGAGGACGGAGGGCAGCAGGAATCATCGCAGCAAGGTTTGGTCATGGGAGAGGCTCCGATCAGCAGGGTGGGAAGCGATTCGACAAAGAGGCGGATCTCATCGCGGACCCGCCGGTAGTGCGGGAGTGCTTCGTCATCGGACTTTGCATCGCGCGCGAGCCGCGGCGGGTCGTCGAAGCCGGCGTGGATGTGCTTTGTGCCGGCGGGGAAAGTTGGGCAGGATTCATTCGCGGCGTCGCAGACGGTGATGACAAAGTCAAACGTGATGTCCGCAAGCGAATCGACTTGCTTGGATGTGTGCGCAGAAATATCGACACCCGCCTCGTGCATGGCGCGAACGGCGAGCGGATTGAGGTCGTGCGGATCTGTTCCGGCGGAAAACGCGGCAAAGAGCGTTGGGTGGAGCGCGCGTGCCCAGCCTTCTGCCATCTGGCTGCGGCATGAGTTGCCCGTGCACAGGAAGAGAATGCGGAATGGTTCAGCAGCAGCCCGCACCGCATGCTCCTTTCGCGTTTTTGCCCGGGGAACATTCCTCGATCGCGTTCGCGAGCGCGCGGAAGGTGCGGCAGAGATCTGGGTATCGAACGCGATAGAAAACCGTGCGGCTCTCCTTGGTTGCTTCGAGAACACCCGCGCGCGCGAGAAGCGCGAGGTGGCGCGAGACGACCGAGAAATCGACCGAGCAGCACTCGGCGACCTCGCCGACCGAGCAACCCCGTGCGCACTTGGCGATGCAGGCGATAAGCAAGAGGCGCGTCGGATCGCTGAGGGCCTTGAAGAGTTCTGGTTGAAGCAGTTCGTCGATTGGGCGGCAGCAGGCAGCGGCGTGCTTGGGGCTCGCGAAAGGTTTTTTGTTGCGTACTTGCGTCATCATGCAAGTATTGGCCGGTGGGGGCCAGGGGTCAAGCCGGGCTGGCGAATCGCATTCAGGGGCGGGTGGGACTAATCTCGCCCGTCCCCGCACAACCTCAGCGCCACCCTACGCATCGTGCCACTCAACGCCGTGAACTCCCCTCGCAATCCTGATTCGTAAGTGCGCTTCTGGCGCGGGTTTACGCATGGCGCGAGTGCGTGCGGCCTCCGAGCCGATGTTTGTTGTGCTGCAGCAAACAGACGGAAGGAGGCCACGATGTTCACTTCATCGATTGGCGGCGGCGTCGCCGCGCGATTTCCGGTTTATCGGCATGCTCTTGTTCGATTCTTGATCCCCCTGCTCGGCTCTCAACACCCGGCGGGGTTCGGCTGGTCCCAGCTCTCCCTCGCTCTCTGCGCCCTGCTCATGCAGTGGAGCCCGGCGCCCACGCTCGTCCAACGCTTCGAGTCGGCGCTCGCTTTCCTCGATCAAGCCCTCCCGAGACGCCGCCGCACAGGGCGGACCTATCAGGGATTCATCAAGGCCAGCCTGCATCGGTCGGACCTCTCCGCGATCATGACGCGACTCAGGACTCTGACTCAAGAGACCGCGGGTTCTTCCTGGCGTGTCGGTCGCTTTGTTCCCATCGGTGTTGACGGCAGCAAGTTCGATGCGCCCCGCACGCTTGCGAATGAAGAACTCGGTCTGGCCGGCAAAGACAAGTGCGGCCCGCAGATGATGATGCTGCTCTTGACGCATCTGGGCTGTGTGCTCCCCTGGGACTTCCGCGTGGGCAAGGTGCTCGAGAGCGAGCGGGCGCTTCTCCGGAGCACGCTCGACGATCTGCCGCCCGGCACCCTGCTCATCGCCGACGCCGGATTCACCGGCTTCTCGCTCCTGAACGAACTCCATCGCCGCGGCATCCACTTCCTGGTGCGGGTCGGTCGTGGGATCCAATTGCTTCGGGAACTGGGCTATTACAAACGCGAGGGCAAGAGCACGGTCTATCTCTGGCCGACCAATGCGGGCGATCATCCACCCTTGGTGCTCCGCCTCCTGCGCTTCGGCAAGGTGTATCTCATCACGAGCGTGATCAATTCAAAGGAACTCTCCCGTGCGGCCGCATCCGATCTCTACCGCCGTCGCTGGGGGCTGGAGGTGTCGTTCCGCACGCTCAAGCAGACGCTCGAACGACGCAAGGTGCGTTCGTGCGCGCCGAAGCAGGCTCGCGCGGAACTGGCATGGTCGGTGATGGCGTTGTGGGTGCTGATGCTGCTGGGTGCCCGAACATTGGCGCGGGCAGGGGTACAACTCCGTCGGCTGAGCGTGGCGAAAGCGCTCGCATCCGTCCGGCACGCGATCCATACACGCTGTTCCGAGCGGACGCTCTGTCACCGACTGAGAAAAGCCGTGCTCGATCCATACCGCCGGAAAGGGAGCAAGAAGGCGTACCGCTGGCCGCACAAGAAGAATCCGCCGCCTCCCGGGCCGCCGCTCATCACCACCGCCACGAGAACGCAAGTGGCGAGAGCGAAGTCACTTCAGGCTGCCTTAGCTGCGAAGTAGTTCACGGCGTTGCGTGCCACTGATGTCGGTTCCTCCGACATCAGTGTGTCTTTTTCTCTCTCGTGTCGCTCAAGAAGACGGCCGTATGCAAGTGACGACCGAGCCCAGTTGGTTTGCAATCGCGGGTCCACAAAAGGCTTCGCCCTAAAAGCCCATGGCTCTCATCAACCAGTGACTCGTCTCCGCTCAGCGCGAGTGTTGCGCTCACCCCGCAACATTCAACCTCAACCACTCGTCATACGGCCTTCGTAGCTTCCCAACCCACCTTCCCACAATCCCCGCGAACGCAAGCAACACGACACTCAGCGTCGTCGATTCATCATGTCCCGGCACATGCGCAAGCTGCGCTTCAAACCGGGAAAGTGAGTTGTCGCGTCGGGCCAGCGTGTGGAGGATGGAGGATGGGGGGTGGGGGCGTCGAGTCGATTTCAAGATATTTTGGCGTTGCGTGAGGGCCCCGTGCCGCGGCTCTCGCGGGTGCTTGTGGCCGTGTGATGCGTGCGGAAAGTAGACCGGGAAGGGTTCTGCTTGCTGCCGATCGCTCGTCCATCTGGAGCACCGACATGCGACTTCTCTCTGCAATGTGTGGCTTTGGCCTTCTCGCGGCGTGCGGCACGTCGAGCGCGCTGGCCGCGATCATCAACTTCTCCTGGACGGCCATCATCACCGACATTGGGCCGTTCAAGGCCCCGCTCCCCGGCATGGAACACGCGATGGTCGGCGACAAGGCGTTCATCACCTTCTCGCTCAACACCGCCGTGCCCGATTCGTGCCAGGCGCCGCTGGCGGGATGCTACTACGGCGCCGTTCAGAACATGAGTTATCGAATTCCCCGAATCGGCTACGTCTATCACGGCAACAGCGGCGATCTCACCACGATCAACCGCACGACGCACGGCTCTCTCGAAGAAATCCGCATCGAAGCCGTGCTTCCAGGCCTGAACGCCAACTTCCTGCTCTGGCTCCGCACCTACAACGAGAACGCGATCTCGACCGCGGCGATCCCGACCACCATCAATGTGGACGCCTTCGACTACACCTACTACGCCGGTTTCTACGGAACCACCACGCCGACCTCGAACATCCTCAGCGGCAAGCCCTTCGACACATCCCCGTGTCCCGCGGATCTGAACGGCGATGAAGTGGTGGACGACACCGACTTCACGGTTTTCCTGCGGGCGTACAACACGCTGGATTGCTTTGACGGCACGATGCCGTTCGGCTGCCCGGCGGATTTCAACGCGGACGGATTTGCGGACGACTCTGATTTCGTCATCTTCCTCGCGGCGTACAACGAGCTGATCTGTCCATAAGAAGCTCCAGCAATTCGGCAACGCCGCCAGGCATCACCGCCACCCTTGGGATCCTGTGCATCGCATAGTTTGCCGGTGGCGACCGCTATCGCACGCCGCCGCCCGCAATCGGCCCTCGTTCACAGGCCGTTTTCCGAAATCTTCTTCGGGGCCGACCCGGCGGCTGGTATAACTATGCAAAGACTGAAGCGGCGCATCTGCCGGGGTGCTTCCGCGCTTCATAGTTCGGTGGCGCAAACGGAGATGCTGAAATGATTGCTTACGGACGCGTATTCGCGGCAGCGCTGGCGGTGTGTGTGGCCTTCGTATTTGCCTCGGCCGAAACCGGAAGCGCACGCCGGCCCAAGGTGCTGTTCCTTCACTCAGTCTCGCCAATCCCCGACAATGTCGCCGACGTCCTCGCCAGCCTGCAAGGGTCCGGCGTCTTCGAAGTCGTCGATGAGCACGACGGCGGCGCCTCGACGCCGACGCTGGCGACCTTGAAGCAGTACGACGCGGTCCTGCTCACCAACGACTTCGCCTGGGCTGACCGCAATACGCTCGGCAACGTGATGTCGCAGTATGTGGATGCGGGTTACGGCGTCGTCCAGACCGTGTTCACCACTACCGGCGCCGCCAACAGCAATCTCGGCGGCACATGGTCAGCCTCGTACAACTGCATCACGTTCGGGCCGGCCACCACCGGCGCGGCCTCGCTCGGAACAGTCGCGGTCCCCGAGCACGCGACGATGATGGGCGTGCAGACGTTCAGTTGCGGATCCTCCGGCTTCCGCCCGGCGGGCACGGCGTTGACGGCCGGCGCCACGCTCATCGCCTCCTGGTCCGACGGCAAGCCGCTTGTGGCCGTCGGCCCAAAGCGCAACCGCGTTGACCTTGGCTTCTATCCGGCCTCCGGCGATACCGAGCCGGGCAACTGGGATCCATCCACCGACGGCACGAAACTGCTCGTGAACGCGCTGCTCTACACGATCCGGCCCAAGGTGCTGCTGGCCGCGGCAGAATTGCCGGGCTCTCGCGCAGACGTGCAGGCGAAGATCCTCTCGACCGGAACGGTCGGACCGGTGGACGACTTCGACGCTTCGACCGGCACTCCAACCCTCGCATTCCTCCAGCGCTACGACGCGGTGATGACCTGGAGCAACCTCAACTACAACAACGAGACGGCGATGGGCAACGTGCTCGCCGATTACGTCGATGCGGGGGGCGGCGTGGTGACCTCGGTGTTTGCCAATGCAGAAGTGCTTTCGACCCGCCTCCTCGGTGGCCGCTGGCTCTCGGGCAATTACGAGATCATTGTCGGCTCGGTTGGCTGGACCAACGGCCCCGCCACGCTCGGAGGCGTCTCGATTCCCGGACATCCGATCATGCGCGGCGTCGCCAGCTTCAGCGGCGGCCAAGCCGGCTTCCGACCGGTCGTCACCCTTCTGAACCCGGGCGGGCTGAAGGTGGCGCAGTGGTCCGACGGCAAGACGCTGGCCGCCGTCTCGACGAAGATGTACAACCGCGCCGAGCTGGGGTTCTACCCCCCTTCCAACGCGATCAATTCCAACTTGTGGGACGCGTCCACCGATGGCGCCAAGCTGATGGCCAACGCGCTGCTCTACGTGAGCAGGCCCTACGTGGGCCTGGTCGCGGCCGATCAGCTCTCCATCCCCGATCCGCGCATCAGGCTGCTCGCGTCGCTCCGCTTCAGCGGCGTGGGGAGCTTCGACGCCGACGCCGCGACGCCCACGCTCGCAACGCTCTCGCCGTTCAACGGGATGATGACCTGGACCAATGCCGGATACGCGGATTCGACCGCGTTCGGCAACACCGCTGCCGACTATGTGGATGCGGGCGGCGCGGTGGTGAGTGCTCTGTGGGCGAATGCCGACTCGGACAATCCGATTTACCGCCCCGGCGGACGCTGGATCACCGAAGGCTACGAAACGGTTCCGTCGCCGTTGCCGCCGTATACCACTGCGGGAGCGCCGACGCTCGGCGCGATTCTCGAGCCGCTGAACCCGGTTGCGAGGTTCGTACGCAAATTCTTCGGGATCGGCGACTTCAGCCCGCGGCTCGCGACGACGCCTCTTCTCCGGGGCCGAACCATCCTGCAGTGGAACGACGGCGCCATGCTCGCCAGTATCCACACCTTCCGCAAACGCGTGGACCTGGGCTTCTGGCCCGTCGCCTTCGGCGGGTACGACCCGGCAAGCGACGGCGTCTGGCTCGCCGCCAACGCCCTCGACTACGCCGTCCGCCACAAGCCCTGCCCCGGCGACTTCAACGGCGACGGCATCGTCGAAGACGCCGACTTCGTGCTCTTCGTCGAATACTACAACGACTTGCTCGACCCGCGAGGAGATTTAAGCGGCGACGGCCTGACGGAGGATTCCGACTTCGTCATCTTCGCGGCGTCGTACGACGTGCTGGTGTGTCCGTAAGCAAAGCCCGCGCACCTCAAGAGCCCCAAGCAAAGCGGCAGGCGCTTGCGCCCCCGAACTGCGCGCGTGTCATTCACCCGATGCCGGCTCCGCTCGCCTTCGGCCCCAAAGGGGCCGCGGCCTGTAGCCACAGGTGAAACACAGGTCGCCAAAGGCAACCGCAGCGCAACCCGCGGAACGAGTACGTATTTCCGAATCCTGCCCCGGAGGGGCAGAGAAATCCGACCGCCTTCGCCGCCTTCCACCGCAAAGCGGTGACAGATTCGAGCCAGAGGTAGCCGCGCAGCCGCCCCCCGGTAAGCCGCCCAATTTCCTTCTTGGCCCTGAAAGGGTCAAACAATGCCGCGGCCCAGATCGAATTCGCTTTGTGCGGCGCTTGCGATGAAGTCTCTCAAGCCATCGAGACCTTGCCGTACGAGCCCAAGCGAAGCGAAGGGGGAACCACCCGCGACACCAGGAGCCACTTCGCTCAAAACTCGCCCCTTTCTGACCGGACGAGTATGTGCATCGAAACAGCGTGCGCTTCCTGTTGATGCCGCTCTATGAGTCGCTCGACACCCGCGTACCTATCTTGAAACTCCGCGAGGGCGAAGATGCGTTCACGTTTCTGCTGCGGCTGCTTGCAAGCGGAGCGGTTGGCCTCTCCCTCCTGCTGATTATGACCGGATACGTCGCCTGGCTCTTGCGCGTGATGAACCCGCTCTCGGTCGCTCACGCCCGACTTGCCTGCGGCCTGTGCGGAGCGCGCGGCACCGAGACCGTCGTCGCTGGCCAAGCGGGAGTTCGTGTCTGTCCGCGCTGCCAAGGAGCGTGGAATCTGCAGGAGGAAGTGGCGGGATGATCATCGGCACGATCAGTTCGCTTCGCACGAAGCGATGCAGACGTTTGATCGGGAATATCTCCGGCCCCAAAGGAGCCGCGGCATGTAGCCACCGGTGAAGCGAAGCCCGGCGCCAGCCGTGCGAGCGCAACCCGTGGACCGCGCATCCATGTTCCATTCCTGCCCCGAAGGGGCAGAGGAATCCGATCGGCTTCGCCGTCTTTCACCGCAAAGCGGTGACAGAATCGAGCCGGGGGTAGCCGCGCAGCGGCCCCCCCGGTAAGCCGCCCCAATTTCCTTCCTGACCCTGAAAGGGTCAAACAATCCCGACGCCAGATCAAAACCGCTTCGTGCGGCGAGTTCGCGATGAAGTCTCTCAAGCGATCAAGACCTTGCCGTACGAGCCCAAGCGAAGCGAAGGGGGAATCACCCGCGACACCAGGAGCCACTTCGCTCCAAACCGCGCCCCTTTCTGAACGGGCGAGTATGTGCATCGAAACAGCTTGTTCTTCCTGTTGCTGCCGCTCTATGAGTCGCTCGACACCCGCGTACCCATCTTGAAACTCCGCAAGAGCGACGATGCGTTCACGTTGCTGCTGCGGCTCCTTGCGCGCGGTGCGGTTGGCCTGCCCGTCCTGCTGATCATGACTTGAAACTTCGCGATGAGTGGTACCACTGAGATCGGGTTAGCCGACGTCAGTGTGTGTTTTTCAGGTCGGCGAGTCGCACAATCCATTTCGCCCGACGCGCGCTGTCCTTCGCATCTGTTTTGCAGGACGCTCCGCGTTCTTCGATTCTCATGCAGTGGACGTGACCAACACCCAAAGCCCATGGCCTCCTACGCCCTGGGCTTTGATCGCAGCATCTACTCCGCAATCTTGAGCCTCAACCACTCGTCATACGGCCTTCTCAACTCCCCAACCCACCTCCCCACAATCCCCGCAAGCACAAGCAAAACCACACTCAGCCCCGCATTCGCCGCCAGCTCCCCCCGCGCTCGCCTGTCGATTCGAAATCCCAAACACAATCAGCAAAGCCAGCCCAACCTGCAGCGCCAAAATCACTGTGCCGCGGCCCACCGCGCCGCGCCAATCGAAATCTCGATCGGGCCGCGCCGCCGAAAAGACAAAGCGATAGCAAAGCAGAAGCAAAGACAGCGCGCCGGCCGTTCCGAAGAAAAAGGAAATCGCAAGATTCTCTGCGGGCTTTCCCCGCGTCGTGATCGAGAACATCGAGATCAAGAGCGGCAGGCACGCCAGGTTCGCCGCCACCGAAAGAATCGTCTTGTGCCCGAGCGTCATCGGCTCGCTCTGTCCCGGTACCTGCGCGGTCCGCTCTTCAAACCGTGAAAAGCCGCACGCAAACGGAATCTTCGCCAATAGCACGCGCTCAACCACCGGAACCGTTTGCTGGAGCGACTTCGTCAACTCCTCGGGTTGACCAAGCCGAAACTTCGCATGCTCGACCGCGGCACGCTCATCTTCCAATGCATTGCCGGTGCCGCGTTCTTCATCCACCGCCGCTTCAAGATGCGCAAGCAGATCCGTCCGCATCCGCAGCTTCCGCGATTGCAGCGCCCGCACCGGCCGCACAATGCGCTCGGCGTGCAGCATGAGCGCGTTCGCGGATGAAGTCGAAACGTCGTTCATCGATTCATTGCTCGTGTTCATGCGTGCGCTCCGGTAGCGTTGGTGGAATTGGCGGGGGAGATCGGCGCCAGAATGCCGCCAATCACGCGCACAAAAACATCCCACTCACTCCGCGATTGCTCAAGGCGCTTGCCCCCCTTCGCAGTCAATCGATAAATCCGCCGCCGGGGCCCGCGCCTCTCTCCCTCTTCCCACGCCGCCTTCACCAGGCCTTCGGCTTCAAGCCTGTACAGCGCGGGATAAAGCGAGCCTTCTTTCAGTTGCAAAGCGCCCGAGCCCGCGACTTCAAGCCGCTTGAGAATCTCAAACCCATGCGCATCGCCCTTGCGAAGCGCGGCAAGCACCAGGTTCTCAAGATGCCCTCGAAGCTTGTCGCCATGAATTCCTTCCATGTCTGTATATTTAGTCTGTCTAGGTAAGTGTGTCAACACAAAAGCGGCACCCCGGCAATTGCGTCACCCCTTTCAAATTGAGCCAATCGCGCGGATGCGCGCGGGCCAAACGTGTGGAAGCGCCTTTGGTACAGGCACTTTTGAGCGATCTTGGCGAAAAGCCCTTGTAAGTTGTTAGGGTTTTGGTAATATGTCCATTCGTCAGCTGTCGAAGCTGGAAAAAAACCATCCGCGGCAGCATCTTCGTTTTCTACGTCCCTCTACGAGCGCGTGCCGCGCTCAGGAGCCGCTTTCGATGGAACTGTCCAATTCCGTTTTGTCGCTCATTCAGTCAGCCGACCTCTCCGCCGACCGTCAACGCGATTCGCTCGCAACCACAACGCATGAACCCAGTTGCGATCCACTCTGCGATCCACCCTGCGATCCGGTCGCCGCTCCGGTCTGCGTTTCGACACATGTCTCAGCACACGGTCCAGCACGCGAGTCGGCCCTCGCGCCAGACCACTCGCCGACTCCCAACCCAACACCCACTTCACCCCAAGCGTCCGTGCTCACACCCGAGCCGGCACCCGAGCTAGCACCTGTATCAGCACGCCATCCGAATCACCCCGCAGCTCCGGCAGATTGGCCCGGTCCTCCGGCTTGGACTCCGGGTCTCGCCGAAAAGGATGAACAACAACTCGCGCACATCCTCCGCAAGATGCACGCGCTCTCACGCGAGAGCGGCTTCGCACCAAGCAAAGAAGATTTCCACCGCCTCTCGGGAGCCTCGCACCGATCAGTCGAGAAATTTTTCAGCCACTACACAGACATGGTCGCACGCTGCGGCTACAAAACTCAAGCGGAGAAAAGACGCGCGGCAATGGTTCAACGCCGCAAAGCGATGAGCCTCGCACCCCAGCCCGGCCCGATCTCCGAGCAAAACGAGTCCGTTTTCGGTGCTCCCCTCGAGGGATATCCGATGGTGCACGCCCCGGTGAATGAGCAGGGTGTGGTGGTGCTGTTTGCGCTGATGGCGAAGAAGCTTGGGTTTGTAATCGAGGTCGTGCGCCAGGGGTTTCCGGATTGCGAAGCAAAGCGGCAAGGACCGGACGAAAAGTGGCGGCGCGTGCGGATCGAGTTTGAGTATCTGACGAGCCGGTTTGATCACGATCCGGCGGGATGCGATCTGGTGGTGTGCTGGGAAGCGGACAAGAAGGGGATTGGGGTGGAGGTGATTGAGTTGAAGAGGGAGGTGGAGAGGGCGCGGAGCGTGGAGGGAAAATAAAATCGCAAATCGCAAATCGGGAGTTGCACACTTGAAAATCGAGATTGAATGCAATGGTGGCCCGGCGCTGTCGTTCGAGTGCCGCGATGCGGCCCGTGAGATTCTTCTTTGCCATGAACCAGACTCCTGCACCTCAAAAAGTGCGGCTGCTGATCCGACTGGGCGAAGCGCCTCGCCAGCTGTGTGGAGAACCCTCCGCACCTCTATAGGCAGTAGCCGCGGCGAAGGTGCCCAGTGCCGCCGAAGCCCTTGTTCTCGGACGAAACACGCCCAGATTCCCCTTGGTATCGGACCATCCCGCTGGTATAACTCAGTAAGAAACCGGACGGGACGACGTTCCGGCGTGTGGCGGGTCCAGTCGAGCGGGAGAATCACAATGAACTCTTGGTTACGCGTAGTCGCGGCGGCGGTGGCGTTCTTTCTTTGCGTTGCATTTGCAGAGGCAGGGGCGGCGCGTAAGCCGAAGGTGCTGTTGGTGCATTCGCTGGTTGCGGCGTCGGATATCAACGACGTGGTGGGAAAGCTTTCCGGTTCGGGGGTTTTCCAGCAGGTGGACGCGTTCAACGCAAACGCGGCAACGCCCACCCTTGTTCAACTCAAAGCGTACGACGCCGTCATGCTGACAAATCAGAATGTCTGGGCCGATCGCGTGGCGCTCGGCAATGTCATGGCGCAGTATGTGGATGCGGGATACGGCGTGGTGCAGACGATTTTTACTTCGGGCGGCATCGCGAACAGTGATATGGGCGGTGCGTGGAATGCGACATACAACTGCATCACGTTCGGACCGAGCCTCTTCAACACCGCCGCCACGCTCGGGACGATCGCGCTTCCGAATCATGCGACAATGATCGGCGTCGGCTCCTTCAACGGCGGCACGGGGAGCTATCGGCCTTCGGGGACAGCCCTCACGGCGGGTGCGACATTGATCGCATCGTGGTCGGACGGCAAGCCGCTGGTGGTTGCGGGGCCGAAGCTGAATCGCGTGGATCTTGGGTTTTATCCGCCGTCGTCGAGCTCGACAGCGGGGTTGTGGGATGCAGCGACCGACGGAACGAAGCTGATGGTCAACGCGCTGCTCTACACGATGCGTCCCAAGGTTCTCGTTGTTCACTCGTTCTTCAGTGGTGCGGAAGCGAGCGATGTGGCGGCGAAGCTTTCGAGCACGGGGGCGTTGGGTGGAGTCGACCTGTTTGACGCCAGCCTCGCGACGCCCACGCTGGCCACGCTTCAGAACTATGACGCGCTTCTGGTTGCCAACGGCAATGCGTGGGCCAATCGCGACGGGCTCGGCAATGTGGTCGCAGACTTTGTCGATGCCGGAGGAGGTGTCGTGCAGTCGGTCTTCACGAGCGCTGGCGTTCCTGCGAGCGATCTGGGCGGGCGGTTTACCGGCGATTACCGGATCATTCCGTTTGGTATCTCACTCGATGGCGCCGCGACGCTTGGCGCGGTGACCTACGCGAGCCACCCGATCATGGCGGGCGTGGCGGTGTTCAACGGCGGCTCGCGCAGCTCCCGGCCGGTCACAACCACCTTCGCGGCGGGCGGACTGCTGATCGCGCAATGGTCGGATGGAAAGACTCTCGTTGCGACGTCAAAGATCCGCGCGAATCGGGCCGACCTTGGGTTCTATCCGCCGTCGGGAACAGTCTCCGCGAGCTACTGGAACGGAGACGGCGCGAAGCTGATGACCAACGCGCTGGTCTATGTGTGCAAGCCGTATGTGGCATGCGTCGCGGCAGATTCGTTCACCGCGGACGTTCCCGCCAAGCTCATTGCTTCGCGCCGATTTAGCGGCGTCGGAGTATTCGACGCAAACGCCGCAGTTCCGGCGCTGAGCGCGCTTTCGCCGTTCAATGGCGTTCTCACATGGTCGAACAGCACGTATGCAAATACGACGACGCTCGGCAACACACTCGCTGACTATGTCGATGCCGGTGGCGCGGGAGTGACAGCCCTATTCGGCAACGCGATTTCGGGCGCCGGAACTCCACAAGGCCGATGGGTGACGCAGGGCTACGACATCGTGCCAACGGCGTCTCTGACAGGTTACCTTACTTCCCCGCAGGCCTTCCTCGGCGCGATTCTGGAGCCGAGCAATCCGGTTGCGCTGTTTGTCCGGAAATTTGACGGCGGCGCCAACAGCTTCCGCATGAACAGCGTCCAGCTTCTGCGCGGCCGGGCGATCATGAACTGGAGCGACGGAAAGACGCTCGCCAGCGTGCACAACTTCCGCAAGCGGGTCGACCTCGGCTATTGGCCCGTCTCGAACAGTTCGACGAACGGCTGGAACCATCTGACCGATGGCACGTGGATGACGGCGAATGCGCTCGAGTACGCCGTGCGTCACGCCCCCTGCCCGGGCGATCTCAATGGCGACGGCGAGGTCGATGACGCCGACTTTGTGCTCTTCGCAACCTACTACAACAATCTCGTCGATCCACGCGGCGATCTGAACGGCGACGGTTTGACGGAAGACACGGACTTCGTCATCTTCGCCGGCGGATACGACGTGCTGGTCTGTCCGTAACAGGCGCTGAAGAATCGCCATCACGTTTGTAGAAAAGGCCCCGCGCTCGGGGCCTTTTTCTTTCTCGGCGATTTCGCAAGCGCGACGCGGGCAGCCGATCGCCCGCAATCGCTACTTCACAGCCGGGATCAGCTTGCCGACCTTGTCCCGATACTCGACGTACTTGCTCCCGTGCAGCGTCGCCATGTCTTTTTCTTCCCAGCGGATTGCGAGGAGGATGTAGATGGTGGTGACGAGGGCGAAGACCAGATGTGCCGCGGTCATGGTGGGGGTCGCCCAGAAGACGATCAGCCAGCCGACGTAGAGCGGGTGGCGCACGATGCGATAGAGCAGGGGCGTGCGGAAGGGGAGATGCGTGTAGGGGCGATCGCGCAGATAGAGCCAGACCTGGCGCACGCCGAAGAGATCAAAGTGGTTGAGCACAAACGTCGCGAGCAGCACGAGCCCCCAGCCGAGGCTGTAGATGACCAGCAGCACTGCTCGTGCGCCGGGCGAATCCGTATTCCAGATCACGCCGCCCATCGGCTGCCAGAGCGCAAAGAGCAGAATCATCGCGATGTTGGAAAAGAGCACGTACGTGCTGCGTTCCGCGGGTTCGGGGATAATGCGCGTCCATATCGCCTTGAACCAAGGTCGCGCCATCACGCTGTGCTGCACCGCGAATACAAACAGCACTGCCAGATTGATCGCAAGCGCTGTCGGCCATCGCGGGGAACCCTCCGTCGGCAGTCGATCGAGCGATGTCGGCGTGCCGATGCTTCCGATGAAGCCGAATGCGTATACAAAGATCACAAGCGTGATCGCATAACTCACGACGCCGTAGACAAAGACGCCGATGCGATGCGCGAGCGGCGCGTGGAGCCTCCCCTCGAACAGATCGTTTGCCGACCTGTTCATCTCCCTGCTCATCACGTCGCCCGATCGCGCACCAATCAGAGTCGAAGCCGCACGTTCCATAAGAGCTCCCTTGTTCAATTTCGAGACGAGCCGCCACCACCGGGGCTGCCGGGCCCGGGCTCGATCGAAAACAAATGCATTCGCGCCGGCTCGGCGCGTCTTCACGCGCGTTTATCCGGGCACCACGCCCGCCGCGCACGCTCCAATCTCGCAGTCGCCCTGCAACTGCAAGTTGAAGATAGCTCTCAGTTCACGCGGGACCAGAGGACTCGGGGTACACCCTCGGCGCACGCACCGATTCGCCCCGCCGCCGAGATCGAGCACTGCCTATGCGGCAGCATGGAACACCGAATTCCGAAATCACCCCGCTCTACGGGCAAACAAGCTCGTTGTACCCCACGACAAAGATCGAAAAATCCGCGTCGTCCACGAGCCCATCAACATTGAGATCCGCCGGGCAGCAGACCGGTGTCACGCTGCAAAGCAGCTCGTTGTACGCGCCGACAAAGAGCGAAAAATCGGCATCATCAACAAAGCCGTCGTGATTGATATCGCCGTTGCAGCGCAGCGGAAGTCCCGTGACGATCCAGGCGCGATCTTCGCCGTTGAACCGGCCGTAGCCGGCGATGGCCGTGCCGTCGGCCGAGAGGCCGCGTGCCTCGACCAGCACCCAGCCGGTGAGATCAACCCCCAGCATCGAGAAATATGAATTGAGATCAACGATGCAGAGCGACGACGACCACAGGAACGCGCGATCGCTTGTCGCGGAGGAGCTGGTGCCGACAATCGCCGATCCGTCGTTATTGATTCCGTACGCCATCGATCGGAGGTCGTCGCCGAGCACGCCCAGATCCTGCATTCCCGTCGCGTCCGTCCATCGAAACGCGCGAAAAGTTTCATCGAGCGCATCGCCGCTGTCTCCGGTGATCACTTGCCCGTTCGCGCTGATCGCAAGGCCCTCGGACTGTGCATTCGCCGAGGCAACGACAACGCCAAGGTCCTGCATTCCGCCGCCGGCCGTCCATCGAAACGCGTGAGTCAGTCCGCCGGCGATATTCGAAACGCCCGTCACGATCGTTCCGTCGCCGCTGATTCCAAAGCCGTTCGAGAACGTTCCGCCCGCGATCGTGCCCAGGCTCTGCATCCCGGTCGCGTCAGTCCATCGAAAGGCGCGCGGGATGCTGATGCCCAGGGAATAACTGAAACCCGCGATCGTCGAACCATCCGCGTTGATCGCATTCGCGGCGGACGCTGAGCCCGTTCCGAGCACGCCCAGATTCTGCAGCCCGTTCGCGCTCGTCCAGCGGAAGGCCCGATCAAGACCTCCGGACACGTAACTCACGCCCGCAATCACCGAGCCGTCCGCACTCGCCGCCGCAGCGCCGCTGTGGTTGCTCCCCGCGAGCACGCCGAGATTCTGCATGCCGCCGATCGCTGTCCAGCGAAACGCGCGCGCACCGTCGGCGGCACTGCTCGAGCCGACCACCACCAGCCCATCGGCACTGATGCCGCCCGTGTAGGAGTAGTGAGGAGCCGGGACTTCCGAGAGCACTCCGAGATTGGTGATCGTCGGCGCTGCGCTCGCGCTCACGCCGCAGAGCACCACCGCCGCACATGATCCGACAAGCGAATACGAAAATGGGAACGCCGGCATGGGATTGCCTCCCTCCAAAATCCCCGAAAGGGATTCGCTGAAATGCTCCCCGCCGCGCGGCACGGAGCTCGTCGCTCAACGTACCACCCAACCTCCGGCGCGTAAATGCAATACCTGCAAAACGAAGTGTCTGAGAACAAATTCATCGCTGCGTTCGTTCGTGGTTCTCGAGTCGCATCGCAAGGAGCGCTTCCTGCGTGATGCCGAAGCCCCGAGGCTGAAGGCGCAGACGCGCACAGGTGTTCCTCGCTGCGCTTGGGCTCGTACGGTCAGTTGCCGGCGGCTTGAGGGGTCTCGTTGTCAATCTAACGAGAGGGGGAAATCGCGCTAGCGCGACCATTCTGCCCGCGCCGCTGCAAGATCCACCTGAAAGGCCGCGTTCTCTTTCATCTTGTCCACAATCGCTTTGCCGAGCGCATTTCCGGCGGCGACATCGCTCGGGAAATGCACGCCCAGGATCAGGCGATCAAGTCCTATTAGGTGGCCTCGCGCGCGGATGGCGTCAGCCTTTTCCGGTACGAGCAGGCACAGAACTTCGGTCCACGATGCGGCGCGGGTGGCGTGGCCGCTGGGATACGAGTTGCTGCTCGGGCCATCGGTGACGAGCTTGATGCGCGGGTCCTGGATGTAGGGACGAGGGCGCTCCCACATTTTCTTGGCGCGATCGCTGATGGCGTGGCTGTCGCGCTCGATCTGCTTGACGAATGCCGCGGTCTTGGGCATTTGCTTGGCGTTGAAATTGGGACCCAGGACATCGGCGAAGAGCCAGACGGTCATGCCGTCTTCGACGACTGCGCGGGAGCGAGAATCGAGTGAGGCATCGGCTTGTGCGGCGAGGATGATTTCGATTTCGCCGCCCGAGATTGGAGAGTGTGGTGCGGGCGGGTCGGGGAGGAGAGCGTGGAGATCGATGGCGTCTGGTGCAATGTATTTGCCGACGACGGGGGCGGCGGTCGATGCCGGAGCGGGCTGCGATTGCGGCGCGGGGGCCTTGTCGATCGCTTTGGCGACAGGTGGCGTGGTGTTTGGTGGAGCCGTCTGGCACGCGGCGAGGAGCGAAGCGCTGAGGAAAAGAGAAAGGAGCGAGCGTGGGGTCATGGGGGAACACTACCCAGCGGGAGGGCGCATTGGAGCGTGGGAACGGCCGATGAACTGAGTTTTCGTGAGGCTGAAGCCGCGGTTTGGTGAAGCCCGTTGAAACGGGCTGGCCAGATTTTGGTGTCGGTGTGAACCACGGCTGAAGCCCTGGCCTGATAGCGGGCAAGGCCGCTGAAGCGGCCTGAGGAGTAGGTCATTGCGTGTTCAAAGTGGTGTTCAGTGCGGGCCATCAGGTCGAGGGCGGAGAGAATCGAGACGAGGGCGCCCGACAGATTCGTGTGAAAATTAAAGAAACGAGTTCGATCGCCGGTTCCGTCGTCCGGCGTCTACACGCCATTCGGACCTCGACTGTCGCGTTGCTGCTGCGGCGCGCGAAACGCAACCATTTTCGCCAATCTCGCGACTGTGCGTGGGCTTTGCTTTTGCGCTTGAGCCTCCCACCCCTTGCCCCCTCCCTCGGGGAGGGGGATTCTGAGAACCGATAGAGAGGGTGAGCGGTAGGATGGGGGTGGGGGTGTATAGATAGATGCCCGGATTGGCTGACGACTGATAGCTGAAAGCTGACCGCTGTTGCCTGACACACGAACGGAGTCGAATCGAATGAATGAACCGCAATCCCCCGAACCAGTGCAGGCAACGTTGGCCGACGTGGAGCAGGTTCGCGATTCAGCGAGGCGGCTGCGGGAGGAGATTCACCGGACGATCGTGGGGCAGGATGAGGTGGTGGATCAGACGCTGATGGCGATCTTCTGCCGCGGACATGCGGTGGTGGTGGGTGTACCGGGATTGGCGAAGACGCTGCTCATCAGCACGCTCGCCAAGACGCTGAGTTTGCAGTTCAGCCGCATCCAGTTCACGCCGGACTTGATGCCGAGCGATATCACGGGCACGGAAGTGATTCAGGAAGATAAAGCGACCGGGCATCGGCAGTTGCGCTTCGTGCGCGGGCCGATCTTTGGAAACGTGATTCTGGCGGACGAGATCAACCGGACGCCCCCGAAGACGCAGGCGGCGCTGCTCGAAGCGATGCAGGAAAGGCATGTGACGGTCGGCGGCATTCAGCACGACTTGCCCAAGCCGTTCTTTGTGCTGGCGACGCAGAATCCGATCGAGCAGGAAGGCACATATCCGCTGCCGGAAGCACAGTTAGACCGGTTCATGTTCCAGATTCAGATCTCGTATCCGACGCTGAGCGAGGAAGAGGAGATTGTGAAGCGGAGCGTGACGCGGGCGAGCGTGCAGACGCAGCCGGTGCTTTCCGCGGCGGACATTCAGAAGATTCAGGATCTGGTGCGGGCGATGCCGACGCCGGATCATGTGATTAAGTATGCGCTCAGGCTGGTTCGCGCGACGCGGGTGAAGGAGCCGTTTGATGGCGGCGGGAAGCGCCCGAAACTGGTCGAGGCGTATCTGGCGTGGGGAGCCGGGCCGCGCGCGAGCGAGTTTTTGATTCTGGCGGCAAAGGCGCGGGCGATGCTGACGGGCGCGACCCATGTGACGCCGGAGCATGTCAAGCACATCGTGAAGCCGGTGCTGCGCCATCGATTGATGACGAACTTCAATGCCGAGGCGGATCAGGTGACGACCGACGCGATTATCGACAATCTCATGAAGGAGATTCCGGTCGATGGCGCGACGGAACTCGAGCGGCGGCAGATGAATGAAGTGCTGCGCTGATGGATCGCCGGATGAAGACGGAATGAATCTGTCTTCATTTTCACAATGACTTCGGAACCGTGCGACCTTGCGCGAAGAATCGCCGACGTTGGCCGCGTTTATGCAACAGCAGCTTTCGCTGGCCGTTGAATAGGCGGAATTTCGGTTCGGACGGACGATCGCGCAATGCAGAGGACACTCAGGCTGCAAACACTCGGTTTCGTGTGGTTGGTTGCGGTGTCGCTGCGCGCGGCGGTTGGTGCCGGTGCCGCGGAGACGCTGGGCAAGGCGGATCAGGCGCTCTCGAGCTTGCAGAAAATTGAGTATGTCGTCGCGTGTTATCGGATAGGGGATTCTACTTATGGTGATCCGAGCCGCAAGACGATCGCGCGCGTGAAGCAGCAGCGGAGCGAGGACGACGGCCTCCCTTATTTTTGGGGGCGCGTGACTGTGCCGCGGTCGAATCTGGTGAGCGAGTCGCGGCAGGAGATCGCGTACGACGGAAAGCGTCTGGGGGTGATCGATCACGATCGCAAGGTGTGCACGCATGGCACGTATGAAGATGCGGCGCCAAATGCGGGTTCGTTCCTGAGCGTGGTGTTGTTCCGAGAGTTCACGCAGCAGTCAAAGGCGCGGCTCTCGCCGGGGGGCGGATCGGTTCGTGCGATCGGGCAGGAAGAGGTGGGCGGAATTCCATGTGATGTCCTCGAGGTGACGAGTCCGGCGGGGGAAATCACGCGCTGGTCGATCGGGATGAACGATCATCTGCCGCGGAAGCGCAAACGGATTTCGATGGCGGGTGGGCACGAGACGGCGGTGGTGCAGGAGATCATCTCGCTCGACACGACGCCGGATTTTGGGATTGATGTGTTCATGTTCGAGACTCCGGACGGGTATGTCCATCGCATCGATCGTGGGCTCAAGCGGCTCGCGTTTGAGAACGGCAAGGGCGGCGCATCGAGCGTTGTCTATGGAATTGCGGATCAGCAGTACGCGGCCAACCTGCGGAAGACATGCGGACTGGACAAACTTGTCGAGGGCGCGACGAGTGACCTTGAAAGAGTGCGGCGCGTCTGCGGCTATGTGCACGGGCTTTGGGAACATGATGGAGGCGGTCGGCCTCAGAACTCCGATCCGATTTCGATCGTGCAAGAAGCCGCGAAGGGCGGGCGATTCAGCTGTGTGGAATATGCCACGCTTGCCGCGGCGTGTTTGAATGCGATTGGGATTCCGGCGCGCGAGCTGAGCCTGATGGTTCCCGATGTCGAGACCTCGCTGATCGGCGGCGGACACATGGCGGCGGAGGCCTGGCTCGCGGATCAGAAGACCTGGGTGTACGTCGACGCGCAGGAAAACGTGGTCCCATCAATCCTCGGCAAGCCCCTGTCGGCCGTCGAGTTCCAGAAAGCGCTGTCGGAGCGCTCCCAAGAACTAAGCATGCGAGGCGAACCCGGCGACAACGGCGAACCGACGCGCTACCCAGTTGAACTTGGGGAGGCTTTGTTCTTTTTCCGGGCGCGGCTTGACAATCGCGTTGCGAAGGATCGGCCGTATACGGGGGCGCTTTTGCTGGTTCCGGCGGGTGTGGAGCAGCCGAAGGTGTTTCAGCGATGGCTGCCGCTGCAGGGGGATATTGCGACCAAGTCGCTGGACATGTTTTACGCGCCGCCACCGGTGAAATCGGCGTCCAACCGGCAGTGAACTTTCGTGCTAGCGTCTAGCGCGGCATGGAAGCAACAGAATCATCTAGCGGGACCAAGGGTGAGGTCCGTTCGTTCTTTTCAACCTTCTTTTCAACGAAGGGCGAGTTGTATTCCGCGTGTCTGGCGGGGTTTTTGTTGTTGCTTGGGTGGGGATTGCACGCGCTGTTTGATTGGCCTCGGGCGGATCTGGCGATCTGGGCGAGTCTGGGGCTTGGGCTGATTCATGGTGCGCGAGCGGCGTGGGAATCGCTTCGCGAGAAAAAGGTCGACATCGACGTCCTGATGGTGGTCGGCGCGATTGCGGCGGCTTCGATTGATCATGCAGAAGAAGGCGCGCTGCTGCTGTTTTTGTTTGTACTGGCGGGCGCGCTGGAAGACATGGCGATGGCGCGGACGAAGCGGGAGATCGAGGCGCTGCACAAGTTGATGCCGACGGAGGCGACGGTGCTGCGCGGCGGGGAGTGGATCGAAGCTGCGCCGGAGAGTCTGATTGCGGGCGAGCGCGTGAAGATTCGGCCGGGGCAGCGGGCGCCGGCGGATTGCAGGCTTGTGCAGGGCGCGACGGAGATGGACCAGTCGGCGATCACGGGCGAGAGCATGCCCCGGGTGGTGAAGGTCGGGGATGAGCTGTTTGCGGGGACGATCAATCTGGATGATCCGGTTGAAGCGGAAGTGATGCGGCCGGCGCGTGAGAGCAGTTTGCAGAAGGTTTTGAACCTGGTGACGACGGCGCGGGAGCAGCGCGAGCCGGTGCAGCGGACGATTGACCGGGTGAGCGGGCCTTATTCGATTGGTGTGATGGCGTTGAGCGCGGCGGTCTTGCTGGTGTGGTGGCTGATCATGCGGCGGCCGTTTGATGATGCGTTGTATACGGCGATCACACTTTTGATTGTGGGGTCACCGTGCGCGCTCATCATCGCGACGCCGACGGCAACGCTCTCGGCGATTGCACGCGGGGCGCGGGCGGGAGTTTTGTTCAAGGGTGGGCAGGCGATCGAGCGGCTGGCGAACATCGGCGCGGTGTGCTTTGACAAGACCGGGACGCTGACGATGGGCCGGCCGCGGCTTGAGCAGGTGCATGCGGTGGCGTGGTCGGACGGGAAGAGATTGCTTGCGCTTGCCGCGGCGATTGAGGGCGAGAGCACGCATCCGATTGCGGCCGCGGTGCGCGATGCGGCGAAGGCGCGGGAGATCGCGCCGGATGCCGAACTTTCGACGATTACGCATACGACTGGGCGCGGCATGAGCGCGGTGTGGCGTGGTGCGGAAGTGCGGCTAGGCAGCACGGCGCATACGGATTCGGTGACGCCGGTTTGCCTTCGGCAGCGCGTGCACGATGTGCTGAAGACGATTCAGCAGCGCGGGCAGATGGGTGTTGTGATTGCGGTTGGCGTGGATGAGGAAGCGGTGAAGTCGGGGCGGGCATCGGACCCGGCTGCAGAAGGAGTCGGCGAGGCGGCGGTGCTGATCATGTCGGATTCGGTACGGCCGGGTGCGCGGGCGCTTGTGAAGGAGCTGCATGCACTCGGCGTGAAGCCGGTCAAGATGTTGACGGGCGACAATCGCACGACCGCGGAGCGTGTCGCGAGAAGTTTGGGGATTGATGAGTTTGGGGCGGATTTGCTGCCGCAGGACAAGCTGACGGCGGTCGCGGCGCTGAAGGAAGATTTGAAGTATCGGGCCCAGACGCAAGGCGGACCGGTGCGCGGGGTGGCGGTGATTGGCGATGGGGTGAACGACGCACCGGCACTTGCGGCGGCGGATGTGTCGATGGCGATTGGTTCGATTGGAAGTGATGCCGCGCTTGAATCTGCGGACATTGTGTTGCTGTCGGACGACTTGTCGGCCGTGCCATGGGCGGTGAAACTTGCGCGGCGGGCGCGGAACACGGTGCGGGCGAATCTGACGTTTGCACTTGGGATAATCGCTGTGATGGGGGTGGCGACGGTGGTAGGGTCTTTGCTTCAGCGGCCGGTGACGCTGGGGCTGGGTGTTGTGGCGCACGAGGGCGGGACGCTGCTGGTGGTGTTGAATTCGCTAAGACTGCTATGGGTTGATTCGCCAAGGCAGGCGGTGAGTCGGGGGGGCGGGAGAGTGAACACGACAAGCGCGAGTGGACGCGTGCAGGAGCCGCAGGTGGTGGGGGCGGAGTAGGGCACTCGCTTTCCCTTCCCTGCGACGGGGCTTCGGAGTCGCGCGCGGGTTCTGCCGTATGCGCGCAGGTCTCCCACCCCCAACCCCCTCCCTCGGGGAGGGGGCTTCGGAACGTGCAACGAAGGTGGGGGCGAATCTGCTAGAATGTTTTTCATGCGGCCGTGTGGTCGCTCCATGCATCCGACGCGGGTGAAGACCCGCGCTTGACCGGAGATTGTCCCGATGATTCCGAAACCGCCCCCGCGCGAGGGCTCCCTGGGCTTCTATTACATTCCGCCGTACCGAATCCAGGGATTTTCGGTCGCGGGTGAAGTCACCACAATTCAGGTTCCCGAGCTCGACGTCTGCTTCGACATGGGGCAGTGTCCGCGCGCGGCGCTTGCGAGCAAGTTCTGTGCGGTGAGCCACGGGCACATGGATCACATCGGCGGGCTGGCGTATTACTGCAGCCAGCGGCGCTTTCAGGGGATGGGCGATGGGCGGATCATCTGTGACGAGCGGATCGCGCCGGCCGTGACGCGCATGATGGACGGGTTTGTCGATCTCGAGCAGCAGAAGACGCCGTACGAGATTCTGCCCTTGAAGGCCGACGAGCAGGTCGAGATCAAGAACAACATCTTCCTGCGCGGGTTCCACACCGAGCACACGGCCCCGTCGATGGGGTACAGCGTGATCGAGAAGCGGAGCAAGCTGAAGCCGGAGTATGTGGATCTGCCGCAGGAGAAGCTGAAGGACCTGAAGGATCGGGGCGTGGAGATCACGCGAACGCTTGAGATCCCGCTGATGGCGTACCTGGGCGACACGCAGCCGTGCGCGGCACTTTTGCGGCCGGATGTGATCAATGCGCAGATCGTGATTTGCGAGTGCACGTTCTTTGAGCCGGATCATCGCGATCGCGCGAAGGTCGGGATGCACATGCATGTGGACAACATCGCGGAGTGGCTGGGTGTGCTGCAGTGTCAGGCGCTGGTGCTTTGCCACGTATCGCGGCGGACGGACTTGATGTATGCGCGGAAGCGGCTCTTTGAGGTTGCCGGGCCCAAGAGTGAGAAGGCCTTCTTCCTGATGGATTACAAGGCGGGCAAGGCGCGGTACGAGCGGCAGGTGATTGAATCGGGGGGCGTGATCGAGCGGCCGGGATTCAGGGGTGGCGGGGGCGGAGGCGGGGGATTTCGGCGGGGCGGAGCGCCGGCGGGCCGGTAAGACGCGAAGGCCGTTTTGTAAGCAGCATGAACGTCGATCGTCGCGTGCGGGCGGAAGCGGTGGCACGCTTTCAGCGTGCGGAATTTTACGAACGCGTACCGTGGATGTCACTCGAAGACTCGCTCCACCCACGGCGCGAATCTCTCAGCCCGTTCGGGCTGAAAGCCAGTTGCGTAGCGACGTTCAATTCTGCCGACAGTTGCGACGCGATGCGCAATCGCCGTCGGGAAGGGGCTTCAGAGCGGCGCGATTGTTGGTTTAGCGCGCGAGTGCGGGGCGACGCTTGCGCGGGGTTGGCGCGGCGGCGCGCATCGCGGGCATGGTGGCGTCGAGGATGAGGTTGACGCCGGTTTGGAATTCTGCGTCGGGGGCGAAGTGGGTGAGTGAGTCGGCGAGGCGGTAGACGTTGGGGAAGTTTTCTTCGCCCAGAGCGCGGAGGTCGCCGACGACGCGATCGCGGAGGGGCTTGTCGGGGCCGGGGCGACAGCCGATGGCGAAGCCGCCGATTTCCCACATGGTGTATCCACGCACGAAACCGATGAGAACGCGCTGCGCCTGAACGGCGGCGCGGCCGGAGAGGCCGGCCTGGACGTATGCATCGAGCGCGGCCTCGGTGATGCGGAGCGCCGACTCGAGTCGGTGCGGATTCAGGATGATGAGCGCGAAGGCGTTGGGATGGCGATGGCCGAGCTTTCGGAGCTGCTCGGCGAGAACTACCAGCCGCTTGCGGGGCGGGGCCGCGGGCTCTGCGAGCGTGATATCGGAGAGGAGCGTTGCGGCCACCTCGGCGAGAAGGTCGTTTTTGTTTTTGAAGTGCGAGTAGAGCGACATGGGCTCCACATTGAGTTCGGATGAGAGGGCTCTCATCGTGAGGGCCTCTGTCCCGTCGCGGTCGATGATTGCGATGGCCTGGCGCGCAATGCGCGAGCAGGAGAGCTTTTCGCGTCGGGAGATCTGCTTACGAATGGCCATTGAATGAAGCCCGGAATTGTGAAGAATCAGACCAGGACGCGCATCCCGGTGTGGACCCCGGCATCCTTACATTGTACACTTACGTTGTAAGGTTACCACCGAGTTCCGCCGAAAAGAGTGCTGGTCAGATGGTTGGGTGTGAAAGTTTGGGCGGGCTGGGTGGGGAGCAGTAAAAAATGTGGATTGTCCGACTTGCTCTTCGCCGGCCGTACACCTTTGTGGTGGCGTCGATTGTGCTCGTTTTGGCGGGCATCGTCACCATCATCCGGATGCCGACGGACATTTTTCCCGAGATCGACATCCCGGTCGTCACGGTGATCTGGTCGTACGGCGGTATCTCGCCCGAGGAGATGGAACGACGAATCGTCACGATCTCCGAACGCGCGATGACGACGACGGTGTCGGGCATCGAGCACATCGAGAGCACCTCGCTGAACGGCGTCGCGGTGATTCGGGTTTACTTTCAGCCGGAGGTGAAGGTTGACGCGGCGGTCGCGCAGATCACCGCGATCAGCCAGACGCTGCTGCGCATTTTTCCAACGGGAACGACTCCGCCGCTGATCATCCGGTATTCGGCGTCGAACGTGCCGATTCTGCAGGCGGCGCTCGGATCGAAAACGCTTTCGGAACAAGCTCTGTATGACGTCGGGCTGAACTTCATCCGGACGCGGCTGGCGACGGTGCAGGGCGCGCAGATTCCGCTGCCGTGGGGCGGCAAGGCGCGGCAGATTCAGGTCGATCTCAATCCGCAGGAATTGACGGCGCGCGGGCTTTCGCCGTCGGACATTTCCCTGGCCATCAACGCGCAGAACGTGATTCTGCCCGCGGGCACGGCAAAGCTCGGCGCGACTGAGTTCAACGTCAAAACCAATTCGAGCCCCGACCTGCTGGCGGACTTGAGCAATATCCCGGTGCTGCAGAGCGGCGAGAAGACCGTCTATCTTCGCGAGGTGGCGCAGGTTCGCGATGGATTTGCGACGCAGACGTCGATGGTGCACGTGGATGGGGTGCGGTCGGCGCTGCTGACGGTGCTGAAGTCGGCGGGGTATTCGACGCTGGACATCGTGGCGCGGGTGAAGGCGGTGCTGCCTCAGGTGATGGCCACGGTTCCGCCCGGGGTCGATGTGCGGCTGCTGTTTGATCAGTCGTTATTCGTTCGCGCGGCGATCGACGGAGTTCTGTACGAAGGCGTAATCGCGGCGGGCTTGACCGCCATGATGATCCTGCTGTTCCTGGGCTCGTGGCGGTCGACCGTGATCATCGCGATCTCGATTCCGCTTGCCATCATCGTCTCGATCATCTGTCTCGCGGCGCTCGGCTATACGCTCAACACGATGACGCTGGGCGGGCTGGGGCTGGCGGTGGGCATCCTGGTAGATGATGCGACGGTGGAGATCGAGAATATCCACCGAAATCTGGGCATGAGGAAGCCGCTGCTCACGGCGATTCTTGATGGTGCGCAGCAGATCGCGCTGCCGGCGTTCGTTTCGACACTGGCCATCTGCATCGTGTTTGTTCCGGTGCTGTTCATCAGCGGCGCGGGCAAGTTCCTGTTTGTGCCCCTTGCGCTGGCGGTGGTGTTTGCGATGCTGGCGAGCTATGTGCTGTCGCGCACGATTGTTCCGACGCTGGCGCGGTATCTGCTCGTGCGGGAGACCGAGATCTATCAGTCGGGCGAGCATGGGTCGGGCTCGGGGCCGATTTGGGCGCTCCATCGCGGGTTCAATCGCGGCTTTGACGTGGTGCGAGCGTGGTATGAAACCGCGCTGGCGTGGACGCTGCGGAACCGGCTGGTGACGACGGTGGCGTTCTTTGTGACGCTCGCGGTCGGGCTGGCGGCGCTTCCCCTGGTCGGTCGCGACTTCTTTCCGTCGGTCGATTCGGGTCAATTCCGGCTGCACGTTCGCGGGCCGGCGGGGACACGGCTGGAACAGAGCGAGCAGTACTTCCTGCAGGTGTCGGATTACATCCGGCAGACAGCGCCGGAGAATTCAATCGACACGGTGATCGACAACATTGGTCTGCCGGCGGGCGGCGTGAACCTGGCGTTTTCGGATTCATCCACCGTTTCCGCGGCGGACGGCGAGATCCTGGTTTCGCTGAAGCCCGAGTACAACGGCTCGACGGACGCGATGGTGGGCCGATTGCGAGAGGATCTTCCGAAGAAGTTCCCGGATTTGACGTTCTTCTTCCAGAGCGCGGACATCGTTTCGCAGATTCTGAACTTCGGGCTCGCGGCGCCGATCGACGTACAGATCAGCGGGCCCAGCCGGGCGGAGAATCTGAAGATCGCGCGGACGCTGCTCGAGAAGATCGAGGCGATTCCGGGCGCGGCGGACGTGCACCTGCAGCAGGTTCCCGATGCACCGAGCATCTTCGTGCAGGTTGATCGCACGCGCGCGTCGGAGATCGGGTTGACCCAGCGCGATGTGGCGTCGAGTTTGCTGACGACGCTCTCGGGTTCGGGCCAGGCGGCGCCGAACTACTGGCTCAATCCGCAGAACGGCGTGAACTATCTGATCGCGGTGCAGACGCCGACGTATCGCTTTGAACATCTGGGCGACCTGGCGACCACGCCGATTACGGCCGGCGCGGGAAAGCCGCCCCAGCTGCTGGAGAATCTGGCGACGGTGCAGCGGTCGTCGACACCAGTTTCGATCAGCCACTTCAACGTGCAGCCGGTGTTTGATGTGCTGGCGTCGGTGTCGGGCGCGGATCTTGCCTCAGTTGGATCGAAGATCGACGCGGTGGTGGATGCGGTGAAGAAGGATCTGCCCAAGAGCACGACCATCACCGTGCGGGGTCAATATCGCGCGATGCAGGAGAGCTTCCTGGGGCTGGGCTTCGGGCTGATCGCGGCGATCCTGCTGGTGTACTTCCTGATGGTGGTGAATTTCCAGTCATGGACGGACCCCTTCATCATCATCGCGGCGGTGCCGGGCGCGCTGGTGGGCGTCGTGGCGATGCTGCTCATGACGGGCACGACGTTCAGCGTGCCGTCGCTGATGGGCGCGATCATGTGCGTGGGTGTTGCGACCGCCAACGCGATTCTGCTTGTGACCTTCGCGAACGATCAGCGCCGAGAAGGGGCGGATGCGCTCGGTGCGGCTTTCAGCGCCGGGCACACGCGTCTTCGTCCGGTGTTGATGACCGCCGGAGCCATGATCATGGGCATGCTGCCGATGGCGATCGGAATGGGAGAGGGCGGCGAACAGAACGCGCCGCTCGGGCGTGCCGTGATCGGCGGCCTGACCGTCGCAACAATTGTCACATTGCTTGTTGTCCCTGTGTTGTATTCGCTGCTGCGGCAGAAGGCGCCGCGCACGAGCCTTGAACCGGAGCTTGCCGCCGCGTGACAGACAAACCATTTCCAATCTCCGATTCAGAGCCTGTTATCAAGCCCCCGCTTGTGCTGACGCACGGGCACGGGGCTTCCACGCCCGCGACTTCCTTGCACGGGGTGCCGCAGATCAGCCGGCGCGCGCGCTTCGTGGTGCCGGTTTCGTTTGCGCTGCTTCTGCTGGCGTTTGCGGCGGCGGTGGTATTTCTCGGGGTGATCCCGCGCGTGCAGGCGAAGGCTTCGCTGGTGCAGCGGACGAACGATCGGCTGGCGGAGAAGCCCAGGGTCTCGGTGGTTCCGGCGGCGAGCGCCGGCGCGGAAGAACGCGTCGAATTGCCCGCGCGGCTGCAGGCGCTGGTTTCCGCGGCCATCTTCCCTCGCGAGGGCGGGTACGTCAAGGAGATTCGCGCCGACATCGGCGACAAGGTGACGATGGGTCAGGTTCTGGCGATTATCGACACGCCGGTGCTCGATCAACAGATTCGCTCGGCGGGCGCGAATGTCGCGACGTCAAACGCAAAGGTGTTGCAGGCGATCGCGCAGGCGAAGGCATCGGACGCAACGATCCGCAGGCTCAAAGCGGTAGAGAAGGGCGTTGTTTCGCAGCAGGCGATCGATGATGCGCAGGGGAAGGCCGATGTGGATGCCGCGGCGGTGACTGCGGCGCGGGCGGAACTCGAGGCCCAGCAGGCGATTCTTCAGAGTCTGCAGCAGCAGAAGGAACTGGCGACGATCGTCGCGCCGTTTGCCGGCGACATCGCCGAGCGCGGGTACGACGTGGGTGATCTGGTGATTGCGGACAAGACCGACAGCAACAAGCCGATCTATCGCATGTCGGATCGCGAGCACATGCGGGTGTTCATCGATCTGCCTCAGTCGGCGGCGGTGCGGGTTGAAGCGGGGCACACGATCAAGCTCTCGGTTCGAGAATTGCCCGGCAAAGTGTTCGAGGGCAAGATCGTGCGTGTGTCGTCGGCGATGGATACCGCGACGCGGACGAGGCTGGCGGAGGCGCGCGTCGAGAACCCGTCGCGCGAATTGCTCCCCGGTATGTTTGCGGAAGTGAACCTGACGATTCCGGGCGGGGCGAAGGGCGTGCTGATTCCCGGCGAGGCGCTGATCATCCGTGAGGGCAAGGCGCAGGTTGCGGTGGTGGGCAAGGACGGCAAGATCGACTACCGCAAGGTCGTGATCGGGCGCGACAACGGGGCGAAGATCGAGATCCTCGAAGGCATCGAGCCGGGCGAGTCGGTCGTGGTCAACCTGGCGCGGCAGATGACCGTCGGGACGCCGGTGGAGATCGTGGAGCGGCAGGACAAGTAGTCGCGGGGTTTCCTGAATTTGTGGTGGCCTGCGTCACCGAAGCGGACTGCGCATGCGGGCCGCCATCAGGTCTCGGAGAGGCGTGCCACTCAAGGAGCTCCTCGTTCACTGGTCTGGAGACCAGTGCCACCAAAGGCATTGTGCTTCTACTATTGCGCAGGCATTCACCGCGTTTTCGACGGGGATTCCATGCGTCGCCTTGCGTTCACACTGATTGAGTTGCTAGTGGTCATCGCGATCATCGGCCTGCTCATCGGCATTGCCGTGCCCGCGATGAGTGGGGCAAGAGAGAGCGCGCGGCGCGTGAAGTGCATGGTCAATCTGTCCGGCATCGGCAAGGGATTGCAGATGTACATGGACACGAAGTCGAAGGGGATGCTGCCGCTGGCGACGGGGTTGATCGAGGCGACGGATAGACCGACGTTTGCAGCGGTGATCGGCGAATATCTGGATGCCGCGAAGCCGTTCAAGGAAGCGGATGGATATTTCCATTCGAATGAACCGTGGAAGTGTCCGTCGGATGTGATCGGCACCGATCCGGCGACTGATCTTCAGCCCATGTATCGGATCGGTGGGAGCAGCTACGAGTACTGGCCGGGATCGATCATGCTGCTGGCGGATTTCATCCGGCTTGGACTGACGAGACCGGAATTTTCGCTGACCAAGCTTTATCAGAATCCGCGGCTGGATCCGGCGACGGGCAAGAGCAAATTCTGGCCGGTGCTCACGTGCGGCGATCAGTGGCACAAGTTGAGGGCGGCTTCGATGGATCGACGCAATGCGTTGTACCTGGACAACGGAATGCGCGTTGACTGGTCTATTTCGAAGCCGGCGACGGATGAGATCAAGGAACTGATCATCGACCTAGCCAGAGAACCGAATAATTTGTTCAAGTAAGGGGCGAACGCATGAGCGAGGACAAAGCAAACGGCGGGTCTTTGCTCGACGACATCAACTTCAGCGGCGCAACGGTTTCTGTGCCGCGCGTTTCGATCGCTGATCGCGTGTCGGCTCGCCTGGCGACGATCTGGAAGACGCCGGCATCGCGGAACCGACTTGTGATTGCCGCGTGCGCGGCGCTGCTGATCGGGGGCGGGCTCACCGGGTATCAGTACTGGCGACTGCACCATCGCCCGAACTACGAACTTGATCCGGTGGACGATCTTGCAGAGTTCACCTTTCTGCGAGGTGATTTCAATTCGCTACCGATCAAGGAACGTCTGAAATTGATCAAGGACTTCGCCGATCGAATCCGCAATGCGAGCAGCGGAGACTCGGCGCTGCTTGCCAGTTTCGCGGCGGGAATCAGCGGCAAGGCGCGCGATCAGATCCAGGAGAATGGTGCGAGGCTCATGCTCGACATGGTGGACTCGAGCGCGATGGATTACGCGAAGGTAGCGCCGGAAGATCGCGGCGCGTTCCTTGAGAAGTCGGTGATCGAATGGACACGGATCGGCGATCAGGTTTCGGGGCGGGGCGACCGGACCGACGAAGAGATTCTCGCGGACGTCAGGAAGCAGACCAACGACCGCGACGAGATGCGGAAGAAGATGGGGCCGGAGAAATCGGCGAAGATGGCGGCGGGGATCGTCGGGTTTCTAAACGGCAACGTCGCGAATCATGCGAATCCGGTGCAGTCGCAGCGGACGCTGCAGATGATGTCGGACGTGAGTAAGCACTTTTCGGGGAAGTGACCGTCCGAAGCGGACGGAAAGTTCCAAAGGGCCAAATTGGCAAAGTGCCAAATTTCGGATGCCTGTTGCGGGGGCGGTGTTGAGCACACAAAGAATTCACGGTTGCCAGACGTACAATCTCGGAGTGATAGGCAAAGTTCCGACTTATTCTGTCGGGCGGGTGCGGAGCGCTGATGCGCTGTGTACATGTGGCGACTGATCACGCTCGCGCGACGCTGTCGCGTTTGATCAGAGAATCAATCAAACCAGTGCAACGAGATGGGCGCTTCAGAATGCGGCAACGCTATCGGAGCCGCACGTAAGGCGAGGATTCATGAATCACCAGACCCGCGTCTATGACAATGTGTTCGAGATGTTGCCCAGCGAGGAGAATCCCTCGCCGCTCGTGCGCATTCGGAAGATGAATCCGGCGCCAAACTTTGAGTTGTACGCAAAGCTCGAGTGGCTGAATCCGTTTGGATCGATCAAAGACCGTGCTGCGTCGGAGATGATTCGCGATCTGGAGAATCGCGGAGAGTTGAAGCGTGGCGAGACGCGTGCGAGTGGCCGGGGAATCGTGGAGCCGACGAGCGGCAACACGGGGATCAGCCTCGCGGCGATGGCGTCCGCGAAGGGGTATGCGATGCGGGCGGTTGTGCCGCAGAAGGTGCCGCTGGAGAAGAGAGTGCTGCTGCGCATTGCGGGGGCGGACGTGGACGTCATCAATGATCAGATGTGTCCGAGTCCGGGCATGGGCGAAGGGTCGATCGGCATTGCCCGGTCCTACGCGAAAGCGCAGAAAGACCATTACGTCATGCCGAATCAATACGAAAACGAGCTGAATGTTGAAGCGCACGTGAAGACGACGGGGCCGGAGATCTGGAGGCAGACGGAGGGAAGAGTGACGCATGTGTTTGTGTCGCTCGGCACGGCGGGGACGGCGATGGGGCTCTCAAAGTTTTTGAAGGGAAAAGACCCCACGATCAAGGTGATTGCGGTGCAGCCGAGCGAAGGGCACGATGTTCCGGGATTGCGAAACCTGAGCGAGCTGCACGTGACGAAGCTGTTTGATGAGAAGCGGATCGATGAGATTTTGGAGATTCCGTTCGAATTGGCGTACACGCGGGCAATGGAACTGTGTCGAACGGAAGGGCTGTTTGCGGGGCCATCGAGCGGGTTGATTTACGAGGGTGCGCGGCGCGTGCTGGAGCGGAATACGAAGCAGAAAGGAGTGGGGGTGATGATGTTTTGTGATAACGTGTTTAAGTATGTTTCGAGCATGGTGAAGCATGTGCCGGGGCTGGGGGAAGAGTGAAAAAGGGCTAAATAGCAAAGACGCAAATCGCAAATGAAGGCGCTGCGCGAGCGGGCGCTTTGGAAAGGGAAATCACATGAGCACGTACGCGCATCCTGAAGTTCTTGTCGAGGCCGATTGGGCGAAGGCAAACATCGGCAAGGCGGGAATCAAGTTCGTCGAGGTCGATGTTGATACGAAGGCGTACGAGGTGGGGCATATTCCGGGCGCAGTTGGTTTCAACTGGCAGACGCAGTTACAGGATCAGGTGCGGCGGGATATTGCCAGCAAGGAAGAGTTTGAGAAGCTGGCGAGTGCCGCGGGCATTGCGAATGGCGACACGGTCATTCTGTATGGCGACAACAACAACTGGTTCGCGGCATACGCGTTCTGGCTGTTCAAGCTGTATGGGCACAAGGACGTGCGGCTGTTAAATGGCGGGCGCGTGAAGTGGTTGGCAGGGACGGATCTGCCTCTGACGGCGGACAAGACCGAGGTGAAGCCGACGACGTACAAGGCCTCGGGTGCCGACGAGTCGCTTCGGGCGAAGCTGATGGATGTGATTGAGATCGCCAAGAGCTCAGCTGCTGGCCGCGCGTCGAACTTGGTTGATGTGCGCTCACCGGACGAGTTCAGCGGCAAAGTCATTGCCCCGCCGGGGATGACCGAGTCGGCCCAGCGGGGCGGGCACGTGCCGGGGGCGGCCAGCGTGCCGTGGGCCAAGGCGGTGAACCAGGACGGCACGTTTAAGCCCTTGGAGGAGCTCAAAAAGCTTTACCTCGAAGAGGCCAAGGTGAACCCGAGGAAGCCGACGGTGGCCTACTGCCGCATTGGAGAGCGGAGCAGCCATACGTGGTTTGTTCTCAAGTACTTACTGGGTCTGAAGGACGTGCGGAACTACGACGGATCCTGGACGGAGTATGGGAGTGTTATCGGGGTTCCGATTGAGCGGTGAGTACACCCGTCATCAAACCCCTGCCCCGGGCCGGGGGCGTCTGAAAAGGCCTTTGGCGCTGTTTAGAAGGGGTCTCGGCAGAAATATTGACGCCAAGACGAGTTTCAGTGGAACTAAGGCCTCGAAAATCGGTAAGTACTTTCGAGACTGTCCTCCTTCGAACGGACCCGGACGCTTAAGTGCATCCGGGTCTCATCATACCGGGACTTGAATAAACCGCAAGGGGATTCAAGGAAGTCGAAAGGCGCCAGCCGCTTTTGGTCAAAATGGCAAAATGCTGGGGGTTGGAACCACGCCCAAGCGGCCGTCGTGCTCGAACATTAGGGCATCTTCGCCGCTTTGGCTGATCACATAAAAGCCCCAGCCGTAGGTGACGCACAGGAACGCGATCGCGTGGACGAATGTTCGTTCGTGTGCCTCGGCGAGATGGCCGGGTGATTCGACCATCGTGCCGGTGTTGAGGAAATGGCGGCGGATCAGCGAGTAGAGAAGCAGGTGCTGATTCGATTCCCAATGGCCATATTCAAAGACGCGTAGGAGGATGGGATCGCTGTGATCGAAGACGAGTTGCTCGATCGCTGCCTGGAGCAGGTGGTACAGGCGTGGGGGCGGCTCTTTTTCGAGAATCTGGTGCTTGTCGGCGGGCAATGAGAGCAGTGATTGGCGCGTGGGCGCCGTGCGGCCAACCTGCTTGAGCCAATCGTCGCACTGCGCCTCTGTCAGGAACTGCATCGGGCCAGACTACCAGCGTGCGGCTGCGCGAAATTCATCGCAAAAAGAAAGCCGCCCGCGAGTCTTTCGACTCAAGCGGGCGGTTTGCGGGCCTGAAGTGAGTGCGGGTCGTGCTTCAGGCCCTGGCGCGGGCGGTATGTTGACGCACAAGCGAAAGGCCGGACTTGTGCGCGATCCTGAAGGCCGGGATCGAATCTGCGGCAAGCACTTTCATGCTCTGCCGCGGGTTTCCTAAAAGGGCCCGCCGGGAATTACACACGCGGCGGGCCACCCCTCCTCAACCTCTCCCCTCCAAACCAAGCCCTCTCCCCCAAACGCAAACCATCACCTCTGACCCCGAAGCACGAAACCCGACCCCATCCCCTCCCAACCCCAACCCCGAACGCATCACGAGAGGTCCGGTCTCGAACATGCGGGGGCGGTTTCTCCCGCATGTTTTTGTCCGGACCGATCCACCTGCGTCACAAAGCAACTTCGGCGATGAGCCTTGATTGCGTTCGTGACTGGCATGCGTGACCTGTGCCATCTCTTGTCTCTTCTCTCCACCGGCGGGACATTTCGAATGGCAAAATCGCGCAGACCAACCCTGGAGGATGCGTTCTCACGCACCTCCAAGAAACACAGACCGAGCAGGTCTATTGGAACTCTCTTGTTCTTTTCGGTGGCCAGTGGTTTTGTTTGTTCCCACAAGCGCCCGCAAAGGCCTGAAGAGTGTGATTGTGAAAGTAGAAAAGCCTGAGTAGTTTCGAGACCGAAGTATCCGGAACCGGCTGGGGAACGTTGGGGAGAACGTTCCAGACCCATTTCGTTTCGGCGGCGATTCGCGTCGGTTCCGCAAAATCACCTCTGTGCCTCGTCCTGCGGGGCGTTTTCACAATTTGCCCGGTTCTGGGAGGGCTGATTTTGCGGGAATTACCAGCGGCGGATGGGCGTCAAAACTTCGCAATCTTGCGTGCGGAACGCGCGTTTGTGCAATGTGTAGAGCGGCGCTTGCGCAGGACAGTTCACGCGAAACGGGAGCACCGCGGCGCCGAGCCCGCGCGAGATGCACAGCACCGTGTCGCGCAAACGAAACACGCCGGAGGCTAGATTTCCCGGCAAATCACAGCTTGTGTGAGGCAGCCACGTTGCGTGCGTGCGCACTTGTCCGCCGTGTGTATGGCCGCTGAGCAAGATCGGAATGCGCAGTTCCGCGGCAGCGAAAATCTCGGATGGATAATGCACAAGCGCCAGAGAGAATGCTTCATCGCGATCGCGCACGCTCTCGAGAAGACTTTCGGGAAAGCCCGATCCGATAAGACGCAGATCGCACATTCCCTTGCCGAGGTCGATCCGTATTTTTTCTGATTCGTGCGAAAGCCAGCGCAAACCGGGGATCTGCTTTGCGCTCTCGAAGAAGCGGGCGGTGTCGTGATTGCCTCGGACGGCGTAGACACCGAATCGGGTGCGCCAGACTTGTGAGAGTTCGTGGAGCGCATGGATTGCCGCGGGCTCGTCGCCGGGGCTGGTCATGAAGTCGCCGGTGAAGACGATGAGGTCGGCCTGGGTCCGGGAAAGCGCGTCGATGAGGCGGCGATGATGGGAGGGCTGGGGGTAGAGCCGCTCGATGTGGGAATCAGATAGGTGGAGAATCCGCAGGCCTTCGAGCGCGGCCGGAACCGCCGGGTGGTTGAGGTCGAAGGGCTCGATAGGGGCTGGCGGCCTGGGGGCCCGGAATGACCACTCGGGCCGGCCATTGAGACCGATGTGTGCGGACGCCGGGGTCGTGATGTGGCGAGAGTCGGGATTCGGGGCAGGCGCGGCGTTCATAGAGGAAGTATCATCTGGGCCCGGCGGGTCCGCTGCCGGAGTGATCCGAAGGTCTTCAGGAGTTTGTCCATGGCCAAGATGTTCTACTCGCTCGACGAAGCCGCCCAGAAGCTCAAGGTCTCTCCCGAGGCCGTGAAGGAAATGGCGGACAAGCGTCAGCTCGAAGTCTTCCGCGATCGCGATCGCCTGATGTTCAAGGTGGAGCAGGTTGATCTGCTCGCGGGCGGGAAGTCGGGCGGCGAAGACGAAGTCATCGCGCTCGCCGACAGCAGCTCGGAACTCGAGCCGATCGGGCTTGCGAGCAGCGGGTCTGCGGCATCGATGGGCAGCGGGCTGAATCTTGGCGGCTCGGGCGCTCCGATGGAAAGCCCGAAAGAACAAACGGGCATCAGCATCTTTGATGCCGACGCGACCGATGATTCGGATCCCTCGGCTGTGACGCGCGTCACGAGCGCGCCGCTGCAGGGTCTTGCGGCGACATCGGCTGGCGACTCGTCGGCGGGCTCGGGCATCATGGATCTTGGTCAGGGCACCGGATTCGGGCAGGGGCTCGCGGAAGACGCGTTCGGCGTGACTTCGAACGCGGGCTCGGGTTCAGTTGATGCGGAAGGAAGCGGCGCGGGTGCGGCCGCAGGCGGAGCGCTGTTTGAAGGTGGCGGCGGGGGCGACGTTTCACCGGTTGGCGCGGGCATGGTGCCGATGGCGGCGATGGTTGCCGCGGAGCCGTATGACGGCGTGTGGTCGGGCGTGCTGGGCGGCGTCGCGTTTGGCGCGATTGTCACGCTGCTGATGAGCATGTTCGCGGTGGTGCTCGTGCTCAGCGGGTCGGGAACTGATTTCCTCGAGAAACTAGGCCAGAACATCTGGGCTGTCGTTGGCGGGCTTGCGGGCCTGACCGTTGTTGCCGGCGTGATCGGCATGGTCATCGGCAAGCGCAGCTGAGAATGGGTTTTCAACGGAGCGTGAGACAACGGCGTCCATCGGGCGCCGTGTTGTCGTTCACGGGCAGAGCAAGTCGTTGTATGCGGGGATGAAAATCGTGAAGTCGGCGTCGTCGACTACGCCGTCGTTGTTGAAGTCGGCCGGGCATCCGGCGGGCATCGAACCGTCGGCGCAGTCGAGCAGGTTGTAGGCGGGAAGGAAGATCAGAAAATCGAGATCGTCTACCACGCCGTCGTTGTTGAGGTCACCGACGCAGGTGTTTGCGGCGAAGGCGGAATTGAACGACACCGTCGCGCTGCTTGATACGGTCGCGGGCGTTCCGGTCCAGGTGAGCAGCGTGTTGGCGGAGCACGAAACGGTGAGCTTGTACTGCTGACCCTGGCGAACGTACGACGTCAGGTCGATCGCGCCGGGGGTGCTCTTACTGAAGAGTGAAGTTGTGCCGAGCTTGAGCGTTGCGACGAAAGTTGACTTGCCCGCGGTGCCCGCGAACTGGCCGGTCAGATGGATGTTTCCGTTTGTGTCGGGCTTGAACACGACTTCAAAGCGTGAGGTTCCCGAGCCAGCGAAGACGAGGGCGGAAGAAGACTTGGTCTCCGAGCTTGCGTTGACCGAGCCCGAACCCGACATCAGCAGCGAGTTCATCTGCGAATTCTGCATCGAATCGGATGTGCAGGTACCTTCGGGAAAGTCAGAGTTCGTGTGAACGGTGTCGTTGAAGGGCGCAAACGGGATCGACGGTGTGTGCGCCGAGTTCTGGCCGAACGAGTTCACTGCCTGCACGATTCGGCTGTCAGTCACGTAGGTCACGCCCGCGAACGCGGGCGACGAAAGCGAGAGCAGACACAGCGCGGCAAGCGGGCGTTTCATCGGCCAACCCCTTCACATGCGAACTCATCCAGTCTAACGCATCGACCAACCGGCGTCGCGGGAAAACCCGAATCGGCGACGTTCGTTTTCGGACGCGTCCTGATAACGATCCGTCATCAGGCCGGCGGCGCTTCCGCGGGGTCGGCACGCATGAACAGCGCTTCGCCCTTGGCGATTTTGTGGCCGGGCTTGATGCTTCGCGGGCCGTTGAACGCGCAGAGTTCTTCGAGTGAGGAATTCGCTTCGGGCGTGCAGTTCCACGTCTGCCAGAGCTGCGCCATTTTCTGAGGCATCGCGGGCGCGAGCAGGATCGAGGCGATGCGGATGGACTCGGCGCAGCAGGCGAGGATGTTTGCGACTTCCTGCCCGTTGGCGTTCATGTCCTTGGCGAGTGTGAAAGGCTTAGTTTCGCTGATGAGATCGTCGACGTCTTTGATGAGTGAGGAGGCCGCTTCGAATGCCGCGGCAAGGTCGAGCTCTTTGGCGGCCTTGAGATAGCTCGGAACGGCATCGGCGGATGTAGTTTCCCAGCGACGATCGATCCAGGTGGATTGGAACTCGGGCACGGTGCCGCCGAAATACTTCTCGATCATGTTTGAGACGCGGCTCGCGCAGTTGCCGATGCCGTTGGCGAGATCGGCGTTATAGACCTCGACGAACTTGGCATGCGAGAAGTCTGCGTCGGTCGCGCCCTGCGGGCCTTGGGTGACGAGATACCAGCGGAGCGCATCGAGGCTGTACTTTTGCGCGTAGGCCTGAAGCACTTCGATCGTGACGAAGTTGCCGAGGCTCTTGCTCATCTTGCGGCCGTCGCGCACCCAGTAGGCGTGGCTATAGACGGTGGTGGGCAGTTCGCGCCCGAGCGCCATGAGCAGCGCTGGCCAGATCACCGCGTGGAACCAGAGAATGTCCTTGGCGATGAAGTGAACGGCGGGGGGCCAGAACTGCTGGCGCTGCGGTGTATCAACGACGCTCAGGTAATTGAAGAGCGCATCGATCCAGACGTAAATGCGGTGCGTCGGATCGTCGGGCATCTTGATGCCCCACTGGCTGGTCGGATCAGCGGTGACGGCGCGGCTGATCGGGATATCTTGCAGGCCGGCGCGGAAGCGACCGAGCACTTCGTTGCGGCGTGCTTCGGGGAGAACGAAGGATGGATTCTTTTCGAAGTGCGATTTGAGCTTTTCCTGATACGCCGAGAGCTTGAAGAAGTAGTTCTTCTCGACTTTCTTGACGAGCGGCTTGCCGGTGACGGGGCTGACGAAGTTTGCTTCCTTCGCGGCGGTCTCGGTCAGGTACTCCTCCTGCGATTCATCGAACCATCCGACGTAATCGCCGAGGTAGATGTCGCCCTTTTTCTGGAGCGCGCGGATGTACTCGAGCACTTTGCTCTTGTGACGGTCTTCGGTGGTGCGGATGAAGTCGTCGTTGGAGCAGTTCATGAAGGCGAAGGCCTTTTTGAACTCCTCGGCGTTCTTGTCCGCCCATTGGATCGGCGTGACGTTGTGGGCTGCAGCGGAGGTCACCACCTTGTCGGCGTGCTCGTCCGTGCCGGTGAGAAAGAACACATCTTGCGATCGGGCGGCGGAGCTGCTTTCGCCCCCCCCTGCCAGCAGCCGATAAAAGCGTGCCGTGACGTCGGCGAGGAGCGTGGTGTAGCAGTGCCCGATGTGGGGACGGTCGTTGACGTAGTAGATCGGGGTGGTGATGTACGTCGGGCGTGCGGTGGTGGGTGAGTTGGAAACCATGAGTGCGAGGATAGGGAAATATCAGAGAAGGCGAAGAGATACCGAACAAGAAAGAACCGGGGGTTGCTAGAGGGGGTATTGTCAAGTGTCAGGAGCAATCATGAATCGTTCATTCATCGTCGCAGTTGTTGCGCTGTCGGGTATGGCTATTTCCGCCCGGGCACAGAACGCCCTGGGCGACGGGCGCGGCATGCAGAAGAACACCAACCGGTTCGACACGAGTCTGGGACCGGTGAACAAGGGTTTCGATGTGCAGGGCGCGCGGATGCGCGACGCCATCGTGTTCGGACGGGCTCCGGGCGGACTAACCACTCGGGCGAGTTCACTTCCCGACTCGAGCCAGTTCATGGGACGGCTTGGAACCGACACGCTGTACAACTTCCGGCGTGATTCATACTTCTCGGGATTGGCCGGCCAGGGAATTCGGTCGACAGACGCGCTGCAGTATCAGTTTGCGATGACGACGGGCGGTGCGGTGCGCAAGCCCGGGCTGCTGGAGGGCACGCTGGACGTTGGTCGATTCGGCGGCGCGAGCGGCGCTTCGGTGACGGAGAACGCGGGAATAACGCGTCCGCTGGTGCGCGATTACGCGACGGCCTGGCGCACGGATGATGCACAAACGGGCGGCGCACTGCGATCGACCTCGTCGTTTGTCACATCGAGCATGCTGCGCCCGGCGATCGTCGGCGAGCGGCTGGACGCACAGGGCGTTGCGCGATCGGTCGCGGCATCTCCTCTGCTTGGCCTGCAGACGCTGGATCGCGACGTGAGTTCGCCTCTGAACATGTCGGCATCGCCCAATCGGTCGGCATCGCCCGATTCGGCGAGCAAGGTCGACCCGCGCTCTGCCGCACCGGGTGGTCCGGAGGCTGTTCCGAATGCGGCGCAGCCTGATACGTCAACGACCTCGACCGACGAGCAGATCATGCGGTTGTCGGCGCATGCTCGTACGCGCGAGGAGCGCACTGGAACGCAGCGGGACGGAACGACGAACAATGCCCCAGGTACGCAAGGCAGGCCCGAAACCACGCCGGGCAACGCACCCGACGACAAGGGCAAGCAGGGCGACATGTCGACCGACAAGGACGGCAAGGTCAGCGCGGCGCCTCAGTGGATGCAGGACATCGAGAATCTTCGAAAGACGCTGACTAAGCCGGAGGCGGTTGCCAAGTCGAGCGGCTCGGCACCGGGGGCACCGTCCGTGCCGGGGATGCCCAAGGCGCCCCCGGGCATGCGCTTCGACGAGTCGGGCAAGATCGTGCCGCTGGTTGACAGCGGAACGATGGATCTGATTCGCGAGTCGGGCGCTTCGGGCGCGCGGTTCATCAAGCCGTACAAGGACGATCGCGATCCGTTTGTCACCGAGATGCAGCAGGGTGAAAAGCTCTTTGCCCGCAGCCAGTTCTTTCAGGCGGAAGAGAAATTTGCCCGGGCGCTCTCGATGAAGCCCAGCGATGTGAGTGCGTTTACAGCGCGCACGCATGCGCAGCTTGCCGGCGGCATGTATGCGTCGGCCGCGACCAATCTTCGCGAACTCCTCACCAATCACCCGGAAGTCGCTTCGATCCGTTACGCGCGTGATCTGCTTCCGAATGAAGAGCGGCGGAATCTGCTGGCGAAGGACCTGGATGAGCGGATGACGACGAATCCGCGCATGCTCGGCGCGACGGGGCTGAAGACCATCCGCGATGCGGGCCTGCTCCGCGCGTATCTGGGATTTCAGACAGGTGATCGCAACGCCGTCGAGCGCGGCATCAGCATGATGCTGACGTCGTTCGAGGGGCGCGACGAACCAACGCTCAACGAACAGTCGCTCGCGGTCTTCCTACGGGGCGTCTGGCTCGGACCTGCGGCGGATGCGAAGCCGGACGAATCGAAGGCTGCTGCGAAGCCGGCGGAAGTGAAAGCCGCGGAGCCGGCGAAGTAGGGCGGAAAAAGCAGCTATCAGTAAATCACTGTTTGCGGCTGACTTCGACTTTGCCGCCGGGGGCGTCTTTGATGGCGAAGCCCATGGCGAACAGTTCGTCGCGGATCTGGTCGGACTTCTTGAAGTCTTTCGCGGCGCGGGCGGCGCGGCGGTCTTCGAGTTTTTGAATCACGGCTGGGTCGGGCGCGAGTCCACCGGTGAAGATGCCGATGTCGGAACTGGTTGATTTGGCGCGCTCGCGCGAGAGGACGCCGAGCACATTGTCGAACGTGCGCATGGCGGCGACGTCGCCGCTGGAAGGACGTTCAAGTTTGGACGACCAGGTGTTAAGGGCGGCGATCGCGCCGGCGATGTTGAGATCTTCGTTCAGGGAAGTCGCGAAGGCATCGAGCGCTTCACGCGTTGCGGGCGACGGGTCGCCGTGCGCGATAGTGAGATCGCCGAGGCGTCGCCAGCGGTCGATCATGCGCTGGCTGTCGGTGAGGCCCTGCATGGTGAAGTTGGCGTTGCTGCGGTAGTGGGTCTTGATGAGCTCAAGGCGCAGCGCGCCGGGCTCGATGCCTTTGGCGAAGAGATCGCGGGCGGTAAAGAAGTTGCCCTTGCTCTTGCTCATCTTCGCCCCCTCGACCATGAGGAAGCGCGGATGGAACCACATACCCGCGTACGGGGCGCTCGCCGGATCGGCGTTGAAGGCGCAGCAGGATTGAGCGAGTTCGCACTCGTGGTGAGGGAAGATATTGTCTTCGCCACCGGAGTGGAGATCGATGATCGGCTTGGCGTCGGCGACCTGCGCGCCGAGGCCGGCGGCGAGCAAGCGCTCCGCGCTCATCACGCTGCACTCGATGTGCCAACCGGGATAGCCCCAGCCCCACGGGCTTTCCCACTTCATAATGTGACGCGGATCTTCTTTCCAGAGGAGAAAGTCGGCGGGGTGTTCTTTTTGCGATTGGTGCGACGCTGCAATTCTGCCGCCTTCGCCTTCCTTGAGTTTGTCGAGCGTGTTGCCGCTGAGACGGCCGTAGCCGGGGAAACTCTTGACGCGGAAGTAGACGACGCGAGAGCCGGGCGCGCCGACGACGTAGGCGTTCTTCTTTTCGATTAGCCGCTCGACAAGCGCGATCATGCCTTTCACGTTCTCGGTTGCGCGGGGCATGAGCGTCGCGTCTTTGTCGGCTTCGATCGCGAGCTTGAGGCCAAGTGCCTTGGCGTCTTCGCGGAAGCGGCCTTCGTAGAAACGGGCGACCTGATAGGGGTCGCTCGGATCGACTGCGACACCGGCGGGGATCTTGCCTGATTTCTTGGCTTCGGCGAGTCTCTTGGCGGCCTGTTCCATCTTGTCTTCGCCCGCGCCGTCGGCATCGTCGTCGTCGGTCATGTGACCGACGTCGGTGACGTTCATGACGTGCGTGACGTTGCGCGGGCCTTTGTGCGCGCCCCCTTTGCCGTCGGCGACTTCGCAGAGCGGGGATTCGACCCAGCGGCGGAGGAGGTCTGCCGCGAGGAAGGAGCGGAAGTTTCCGATGTGAGCGTCGTCGTAGACGGTGGGGCCGCACGAGTAGAAGGTGACTCTTGACGGGTCGCTCGGGACGAAGTCTTCGAGGCGTTTGGTGAGGGTGTTATAAAGGCGCAGCGGCATGGGTCCGGATGGTACGACACGCCTGACCTTGCAACCCGCGGCTGAAACCCCAGTTAGCGACGCAGAAATGGCATTGGATTCCGGTGCAGAGCTGTAGACTCGGCGAACCTTTTCCGGGAACCGAATCATGAAGTATCTTCGTTCCATGTTGATCTGCTGCGCGACGATGGCCATTGCGTCCAGCTCGAACGGGCAAATGGTGTTCTCAAAGGCGATCCGCACGGCGAGCGCGACCGGGCCGGGCGGCATTCCGAAATCGGCTGCGGCGACCAATTACAACCCCGTCCAGTTCGACGTCCAGTCGCCGGGCGCGTCAGGGGCTTGTCGTCAGCCACCCTGAACTCGACGCTCGACCCGCTCTACATCTCTTTCCAGTTGAGTGCCGCGGTGCGTCCGAACGGGTCGGCGCAATACGGGACCGTGTCTTCTATTCAAACGATCGAGTTCTCCACGCCCACCAACTGCAGTTTCGGCTTCGCCGGGACCACGTTCTTTGGTGTCGCGTCGCTCTCGGGGCCCGGCGTCAGCATGACGCCGAATCCGGCAACTCCGGGCTATTCCTACTCGGGCGTCTTTCAGGCCGGACAGACATACACGCTTTCGGTGACGACGATCGCCGGACCGTCACAGGACCGTGGGATATCGGGCACGATCAACATCACCGATATCACGCCTGCTCCGCAACCTGCGGCTTTCACCTACCAGGGACTTTTGCGTTCCGATGGAACAACGTCGATCAGTTCACCGACTGATTTCCGCTTCACGCTCTACCCGGCGTCGATTGGCGGCGCGGGCATCGGGTCGCAGATCACCAAGAGCGCACTTCCGGTCAGCGGCGGCATTTTCGCGACGACGCTGGACTTTGGCGCGGTTTTCAGTGGGACTGAGCGCTGGCTCGAAGTCGAAGCTCGCAATCCGGCCGGGACTGGCGATTTCATTGTGATGAGTCCGCGCACGCGGCTCGATTCGGCGCCGTATTCAGCGTACGCGCTGGCCGCGAAAGTCGGCGCCGTGGGCGGGGATCTCCGGGGTGCCGGCAAACGTCTCGGGGGCGTTCTCTCCTTGGCAGTCGGTTTCGGGAGGCCTGGACTATTCGGCGGGCATGGTGAGCGTGGGCGGAACCACGCGCGAGCTGAGCCTGAACACGGCGACCGGGCTGAAAATTGGCTCGGGCGGCACGCTGGCTTTCGGCAATATCGGCGACACGCTCGGCTCCGCCGACAACACCGACTTCATCGCGTTCAAGCGAGTCAATCTGACGACGGGCGCAACAAATCAATCGGAACTGCGGCTGTACCTGGGCGATGATCCGACCACCATAAACAACTCGCAAGACAATTTCACGATCGGAACGATCGCCGGTGGCACGTGGGGCACCATATTCGGGTTCCGCTCCGACGGCTTTGTCGGCTGCTCTCCCTTCGCGGGTATGAGTACTTCTACAACGATGATGTCGTCAAGAACGGAAAGGCGCTTGCGGGGCCGCAGATCGGCCTGATGGCGGACGAGGTCGCGCGAGTGTTCCCCGATTGGATTTTCATCGATCGCGACGGGATGCGGATGGTGAGCGAGCGGGCGACCACGGCGCTGATGGTGGAAGCACTTCGAGATCTCCGCCGCAAGAAGGATCAGGTCGCGATTGAGGCGCAACGTCAGATCGAGGTGCTTCGCCAGCAGAACGCAGCGCTGGAAGAGCGGCTGCGGAAACTCGAGGCAGCGCTCAAACGCTGAGGTTTGGGCGCGGTTTTCCCGTTGAGCGGAGTAATTCTCGTTCAGAATGTTTGAGAATCGCTTAGGGAGCTGCGGTGCAGATTTCGCTTGGACTCCGGGCCCTTACTCGGAGGCACACCATGCAAAGTCGCGTAGCTCTCAACAGCGTTCTCAGCGTCGCCCTGAACGGCGTCGTTATCGCGGCGGCATGTGGCCTGGCGATGGGTGCGGAGAGACCGGCATCCGATTCATCCGTGCCGCCCCTTGCGAAAAGCAGCGTGACACGCGCCAAGGTGGTCGAGCCGGAGCCGGCGCTGCCTCAGACGACGCCAACGGAGGCGTTCAGCTATCAGGGTCGCCTAAGCGACGGAGGGGTGGCTTACTCGGGCAACGCGGACATGCTCTTCACGATTTATGACAGCCAGGCGGGTGGCAACGCGCTTTCACCAACTACGGGAATCGGGGCCGTGCCGGTTTCGAACGGCATCTTCAGCACCACGATCCCGGCGGATCCGACGTGGTTTTTCAACGCGCCGGATCGCTATCTGGGAATTCAGGTACGGACGCCCGCGGGTTCGGGGCCGTACCAGGAGATTTCGCCCCGCCAGCGAATGACGCCGGTTCCGACAGCGATGGTTGCGAACCTTGCCGAGAGCGCTCTTACAGCCCAGACCGCAACGTTCGCGGGCACTGCGCAGAGCGCGGTCTCGGCCCAGAACGCTGATCACGTGCCTTGGAGCGGAGTAACGGGAGTGCCTGCGGCGCTGGCAAACACGCCACGCGTCTACTCCGTGTTCTACAAGCCGACTTCGACGACGACGAGCACGTCGACATTTCCCGGGAAGATTCCGGGCTCGATACAAACGTTCAACTGTGTTCCGGGCGTCGCGATCATCAACTGGACGCTGACCTGCTGGTCTGGTGATGTTGGCAGGCTCGATTTCTACACGCAGTCGACCTCGGTCGCCCAGCCGTTCTATTTCAACCAGAGCGGCGTCCACATGACCGTCTCGGGAACCGCGGTCGTCTCGGTGGCGGGCGGAAATACAACCTTCCAGATCTGGGTCGCGCGATCGGGCGCGAGCGGCACCTTCATCATGGATGCAGCGGATTCGCTGAGTTACACGATCATCAATTTGCCGCAGTAGCTTGCCCGCTCGCATCACACCCATGCAGCTGAGCAAGAGCTGGCTGAACGATCGACGGAAGAACGATGAAGGAATCACGCCTGGGGCGGGGGCGGCGGCTTGGTCTCGACCGTCGCGTTCTCGGGAGTCGTTTCTGTCGGCGGCGCTGCGGGTTTCGCGGGTTCGGGCTCGGCGATCTGATCGCGCAAGCCTTTGGCGCGCGAGATCAATCCGTCCTCGAATTGAGTCTTGGGTTCACTCTTCTCGAGCGCGGGTTCGAGTTTGAAGTGCCACTTCACGACGGTCTCGTATGGGAAGGGCGCGGATGCCAGATCAAGGGGCGGGCGCTCGTAGATCGGAGTCCATGCGGTCGCCTTTGTGCGGAGCGGCTCGTACCCATCCTTGCGGACCTGAATGTCGTAGTCGCCGTAGTAGGTGAAACCAGTCTGGAGCGGCGTGCGCCCGACGGGGACGTCGTTCAGCGTGACGAGCGCGCCGCTTGGTTCGGTGGTGATCTCGATGACCTTCTGGGCGCAGCCGGCGAGCGTGAAGGCAAGGCCGCTCGCGATTACGAATCGCTTGTTCACGCGGCGTCTCCCTGCTCGGCGCCGGAACGCTCGCGCCGAACGCGGCGTTCGGGGATGTGATCGAATTCGTCGCCACGGAAGAGCGAACCGAGATAGGCGCGGCGGACCATTTCGTCGTTGATGAGCTGGCGGGGAGTGCCTTCGGCGAGTTCTCTGCCGCTGTCGAAGATGTACGCACGGTCGCAGACGCGGAGCGTTTGCTGGACATTGTGATCGGTGATTAAGAACGCAATCCCTTCCTTGCCGGGACCGTGGTCGTGTGCGAGGCGCGTAATTTCATCCTGCAGTTCGCCCACCGCGATCGGATCGACGCCGCTGAAGGGCTCATCGAGCAGGATCAGTTTCGGATTTGTCACAAGCGCCCGCGCGATCTCGAGTTTGCGGCGCTCGCCACCGGAGCAGGTGCGGGCGAGCTGCTTGGCCTTGTGGGTCAGGCTGAACTGCTCAAGAAGTTCTGCGGCCTTTTTCTTGCGGTCCGAGCGCGGGAGTGAGGTCGTTTCCAGAATCGCCAGCAGATTTTGCTCGCAGGTGAGGCGCTGGAAGATCGAGGGTTCCTGGCTGAGGTAGCCCATACCCAGGCGGGCCCGCTTGTACATCGGGAGCGTGGTGATATCACGCCCGTCGAAATAGACGCGTCCATCACCGGCGGCACCCGAAGGAGCGGGATCGGCATCGATCATGCCGATGGTCATTCGGAAGCTGGTGGTCTTGCCGGCGCCGTTGCGTCCGAGCAGGCCGACGATCTCGCCACGCTCGATGTGGAACGAAACGTCGTCCACGACGACGCGGCCGGCGTAGGTCTTATGAAGCTTGACGCACTGGAGGAGTGGCACGAGGGCAGATTATAGGAGAAGGCGCGATCGGGCGCGCGGTAATCACACGACGCGGATGCTCATCGGGTAGCGGTAGTACTCGCCCCGGTGGGCGGCTTTGGCCGCGAGCACGCAGCCGACGATATTGAGGACGATGAGCGGGATGCTGAGGATCCAACCAAAGCCGCAGGTAATTACTCCGAGGATGCCGACGGCGACCGCGTAGATGACAAGTGAGATCTGGAAATTCGTTGCCTCGCGGCCGTGGTCGTTGAGGAAGGGGCTCTGATCCTTCTTTATCTGCCACATGATGATCGCCGCGATGAGGGGGGCGATAAACGGCGTGCCCAAGTGCGCGATGAGCGGAACGAGGTGTGTATAAGTCGCGTAGCTGCAGACGTCGGGATCGACGGCGCTTGGAAATGGGGTCTGACTCGGGTTCTGCGACACAGGGCCCTCCCGCCGATTATTCGGAGCCGGCGGCTCGGGATTTCATGCTAGCAGAATTGCCCTGAATTCCGGGTACTTTGAACGGATCGGCAAGGCTGCAGGACGGATGTCGCTCTGTTCGCGTCATGGACAGACGAGGTCGTTGTACGCGCTCACAAAGAGCACGAAATCGGAGTCATCGACAAAGGTGTCGCCGTTCAGATCGGCGGGGCAACCGGAGGCCATGCCGGGGTCGGCGCAGTCGAGAATGTTGTAGGCGGCAACGAAGAGGACGAAATCGGCGTCATCGACCTGCTGATCGCCGTTGAGGTCGCCGGCGCAGGTGTCAGAGAGAAAGCCATATTGCAGATGATCGACTTCGATGCCGCAGCAGCCGGCGGTCTGGTAGATGCGGATCTTGGAGATTCCGGATGCGAGTTCGACGCCGTAGAAGCGGTCTTCGGCGGTCTCGCTGCTCTGCGAGTTGTCGGCGTGGGTTCCGGTGATCTCGCCGATGTTGATCCCGGCGGCATTGAAAGCCTCGAAGTGGACGGAGTTTGGCGTGTTGTTGTGGACGCCGTCGGTCCAGACGATGCCGACGCGCTGTGGGTATTTGCCGCCGAATGCCGCGGCGTTGAAGGTGAAGGTCAGTCCGGGATTTCCAGAGCCGAAGTAGGAGCGGCCGTCTCGACCCAGTCCGTCGATGACTCCATCATCGCAATCGACGGAGTCGACGATTCCGCCGGGTCCGGCGGGGCCTCCGTTGCCCGTTACGCCGGGCGTGTTCAGCAGGCCGTCTTCGAAGGTCTCGAGGAAGTAGCCGGGCGAACCGAGCGGCCACGGGCTGTCGTCCGAGCAGAGGTAGGGAGTGGGGCCGAGAAATGTCTGGCCGAGCGATGGCGCGGCCGAGCAGGCGACAACAAGCGACAGGCCGACGAGGCGGGTGTACTGGTGCATCGGGGGCTCCTTACATTTTGGATATCAACTGACTATGGGCAGATCAACTCGTTGTACGCGCCGACAAAGATCACGAAATCGGCGTCGTCCACCAGGCCGTCGAAATTGAAATCGGCGGGGCAGCCGGAGGGCATTGTCGGGTCGGCGCAGTCGAGGGTGTTGTACGCGGTCACGAAGAATGTGAAATCCGCGTCGTCGACAAAGCCGTCTGCGTTCAGATCGGCCGGGCATGAACTGATGTAGCGGATGAGAAAATTGTCAAGGCGGCCGGTCGCGGTGATGCGGGCGTTGATGCCGCTGCCTCCGTTGCCGGTGTAGAAGCCGAGATAGACCGGCGCGGCGCCGGGTGAGAAATCGGGTTTGTCGGTGCCGCCGATTTGATTCCAGTCGGCCGTGTGGATGGATGCTTCGAAGTGCACCCACGAGCCACCGGCGATTGCGGCGAAGCCGGCGGCGGTAAACCGCTTGTCACCTTGGTAAAGCAGCGGCCCGAAACCGATCGCGTTCACGTGTGGGGCGGAGTCGCAGCGGGCATCGAAGGAAACGTAGAGCGATTGGAGCGAACTGAACGCCGCGGGTTCGTGGGGGATGGACGAATTGATGTGTCCGATCACGATCGACACGCCCTCTGGAACGACCTGCCAATTGTGGCCGATCGTGCGGCAATCGCCGGGCAGGCCGCCTTGGCCGCGGATGCCGCTGAAGAGAGCATCTGCGCTCGGCGTCGTGTCAATGAGCTTTGACGCGGACCACTGAGAGTCGAGGAAGGTGCCGTCGAAGAATTGCTGCGCCAGAACCGGCAAAGCTGAGAGAGTGGACAAAACCAGACCGAAGCATGTTGCGTGTTTCATTGTGTTCGCACCCCGCCCAAACAAAGGCACGCCCGTCACGGGCAGATCAAATCGTTGTATGCAGCGACAAACTGCACGAAGTCGGAATCATCGACGACGCCGTCGTTCGTTAAGTCAGATGGACAACCTGCCGGCATCGCGGGATCGGCGCAGTCAAGAATGTTGTATGCGGCGACGAAGAGCACAAAGTCCGAGTCGTCGACCTGAGAATCGCCGTTGAGATCACCGGAGCAGGGCGCGGCAGCGGCATCGCTCCAGTTTGTGCCGGTCGCGGACGAAACCGAGAAGGTCACCGGAGTTCCGTTGAGCTTGACGCTGGAGATACCTCCCCATCGAAGCATGAACGGTGCGCCGAAGTTGGCCTGACCGGTGTGGCCATTGCCGCTGTTTGCGGCGTCGGCGTTGCAGGAGAGCTCGACTTGCAGCGGCATTGACAATCCGAACTGGAACGAAACCGAGACGCTGTATGTTCCGATCGGATCGCCGGAGTAGCCACCGGGGAAAAGATCGGGGCTGAATTGTGTGCCGCTCTTGCCGATGTCGTAGGCGCCGCCGCCGACATCGGTGCGAACCTGCCAAGTGGCGCCGGACGCTCCGGAGAGCGATGTCACTGTGCCGCTGGCGATCACTGAATAAGTCAACGTGCCTTGCGTTCCATTGGGCACGCCGGGTGATGTGACGATGATCTCGTCTCTGAAGATTCCGTTGAACGCTGCATTCAGTGAAACCAGGGCCGAGCCTTGGCCGCGGATGAGTCCGTAATGGACGTGCATGGAGGCCTGACCGCTTGAGTTGAATCCGCCGGTTGCGGATCCTGCGAGATCGATCGGCCCGGACTGCGAGATCGTTTGTGAAAACGGGCCGCTACCTCCGCTGAAATCCGGGGCGACGAAAACCTGTGCCTGATTGAGAGTCGTCGCGTCCGACAAATTTGGCAGCACAAAAAGCGGTCCGCTCAACACCAGAAACGCACGGATCGAACGCATGGTTTGGCTCCCGCACAGGGCCGAATCGGAACCAAGGTCAGACTACCACTGGAGGCGCGATTTCCAAAGGCTCCGTGCGGAGATTGCGGCGAATCGGCTCGAAATACCGGATGCGGTCCACCCAGATTCCGAACGACGCGGGTTAGGGGCAGACCAGTTCGTTGTAGGCGCCGACGAAGATGACGAAATCGGCATCATCTACGACAGCATCGCTGTTCAAGTCCGCTGCACAGCCCGGCGGCATCGAAGGATCGGCGCAGTCGAGGAGGTTGTACGCAGCGACAAAAATGACAAAGTCGGCGTCGTCGACCTGATTGTCGTTGTTCAGATCGCCCACGCAGGCCGAATTCGGAATCACTTCAATGTCGAGCGAGAACGACGCGTCGGCGAAAAGGCCGTTGAAGAAAAGATAGCTGCTCAGAGCCGAGCTGCTGATTTGGAGGTTGTATCCGCCGGGAGTGAGCGAGCCGGATTCGCCATCGGGTTGGTTGCCGCTCGAACTGAATGAGAAGATGTCGTCTCGGCCTACGCCGGAGAGAGTGGCCGAGCTGCCTGCATGCGTGCCGCTGAAACTGCCGTCCACGACGCGGTAACTTCCGCCATTGGGAAGATCGAACTGAATCAAGAGCGACGACCTCGCGTCACCGCTGCCGCCGGTCATGAAATCGCCGGGGTCAACGTCGGCGGCAACGCTTCCGGAAATTGAAAGGACGTTCTCGTTATTGGTGTACACAAGGGCCGAGTTCGCAAATGCGTCGCCGTCACCTTCGGGAAGGAAGAGGCTGATCTGGAAACTGAAATCCTTGGGCGGGATCAGGCCGTTGGACGTAACGCCGTCCGAATCGACAAAGAAGTCGAACGGGCTTTGCACCATGGCGGACGATTGAACATCGACGAAGTAGTTGCAGTTCTGCCAGATCGGTCCCGCGATCGTGCACAAACCCGAGCCGGCAACTCCGAGCATAAACACGACATCACGGCGAACTCGCATGGAACCCTCCCGCGGGATCAGCCTAGCGAATCCAAGACTGGCCGTTCAAGGGAAAACAGCGAGAATTCCGCTTGTGCGACCGAAAGAAGATCAAAGGCAGTGAATGCGTCCGGGATTCTCGTGTCGATTGTCGGGCTACGGGCAGACGAGGTTGTTGTACGCGACGACGAAGATCTGAAAATCGGAATCATCCACGACGGCGTCGTCGTTCAGGTCCGCTGGGCATCCGGGTGTCATCGCCGGGTCGGCGCAGTCGAGCAGGTTGTACGCGACGACGAACACCGGAAAATCCGCGTCATCAACAAAGGAATCGTTGTTGAAATCGCCCGCGCACGCGCCGAACTCGATGATCTCGAGATCCAGCGAGTAGGACGCATCCGCAGCGAGGCCACTGAAGAAGAAAAGATCGCTGAACGTGTTCGACGTTATTTCAAGCGAGTACCCGCCCGCGGGGAGGGCGCCGCTCTGTCCATTGGGCTGGCTTCCGCCCGAATCAAAGGCCAGGAACGCATCGACGCTCGGCCCCCACATCCGGCAGGAGCTTGGTGCGTTTGTTCCGTTGAAACTGCCGCTGTGCACACGGAAGGCGCCGTCGTTGTTCAAGGTGAACTGAATGGTGAGATTTGAGTTGCTGGTCGCGGTGCCCCCGGTCATGTAGAAATCGAACTGCTCGACGTCGGAGGAGCAACCGCCGGAAATCGAGAGCGAGTTGTCATTGGCGAAATACGACAGCCGGGAAGTTGCGGTGGAAGAACCGCTGAAGTCGGGCAGCGTGACCGAGACGTAGTAGTTCATGTCCTGGGGCGGGAAGAGCCCCGAATACTCGCCGCCCTGGGAGTTCATGAAATTCTCGGTCGGGCTTTCCACGCGCACGTCGGCGCGTGGACGTGAAGTAGCTTGCGTTGAACCAAATCGGATCGGCCCCCGCGAAAGAACCACCGAGACACAGGCCCGCCAGCGCAAATTTCTTTTTCATGCGATTCCTCCATTTCCAGACTATCGCGATAGCGACGGGAATCAAGAGAAAACGGGGACCGGAATCAGACCGTTCATACTTGCCTTCCGAACCGGCCGGAAAAGCCGCGTGAAGTTCACTCTGGTTGAGGCGCGGGAAAACACGCTGACACTCGGCATGCCGACTGGACACCAGCAGCCTCGGGCGAGCGTATTGATCAGTCATGGCAGGTCGAGACCCCATCTCATGACGCGACGAGGTTCCACAACTGTGGAATCACAATGCTTTTAGTTCCCGAACAGGTTTTTCTCGCCGAAGTACGCGTTCTGCTCGAAGTACTGGAGCGCTTCGTCAACGCTCTTGAAGATCTTCGTCGCGGTCTCGGTGATGAACGGGCTCGGAGCTTTCTTGGGCTTCCACACGACAAACACTTCTTTGGTGTGCTCGAACGCGTGATGCAATTCGCGCTCGACGCCGCTGGAAAGGCCGGGAAATTCGGTGCCCTTTGCGGTGGGGATCTCGGGGATCAGGCTCACGATCATGTCGGATTGATCGATGAGCTTGAAATCGCGCATGTAGATCTGGCCATCGATGTCGCCCGCGATATCGAGCACCTCGCGGATGCGCACGCGGAGCGGCGGACCCTCCTTTGCTCCTCCGTAGGAGTGGGGCGTGACATCGAGAAATTCTTTGCCTTCGCGTGCCGCGGCGATCGAACGCTCGAGTAGAAGCTTCTCATCCACATCACCCGGATCGAAGGTGATGAAGTGCTCGGCGAGTGCGGCGCGGAACGCGTCGATCTCTGCAAGCACATCGGGCATGTCGACAACGTGGCTCATCGGGAAGGACGGATAGACCTTCCGCATCTGGGGGCGGCAGGCGAGGCGGAAGAGCGTGCGCGTCGTGCTCGCGTGGCGCCCGCGGGCCATGATGGCGAACTGCGAGCCCGGGATCGCTTTGCTCATGAGTTCGGTCGCGAGAATCTCTTCTTCGCGCCAGACCATGCAGTCCTTGAGCGTCGCGTCGACGTCGTGCTCTTTGTGCAAACGCTCGTGAACCACCTCGATGTTGTCGACGAGGCAGATGAAGAGGTCGGGCTTGAACTTGGCGATCTGGTCGAAGTCGAACGCGCTGAAGAGGCCGTGGCGCCAGCGGAACGTCGCGTGCGTATTGACGAGCACATTCTTCTCATCGCGCGAATCGGCGATGATGTCCTTGAACGCGGCGCGGCGGAGCGAGTTGAGCCGGCTCAGAGGCAGGTCGAGGATCTTGCCGGGACGAACGTCGGTCGTCTCCTTGTACATCATGTCGCCGACGTGGTAGACCGAAAGCGTTTCGCCCTGCTGGCCCGCGAATTTCGCGACCGCGTCGAGGTATTGCTTCTTATCCATCCCGACCTGGCCGGTGACAATGACTCGCATGGAAGGCTCCGTGTAGAGGAGGGGATGGTAGGAAAGCCATGGTCGTGGAGCGAGAGTGGACGACTTTCCCGTCAAAGGTTCGCCGCGGAAGGTATGTTGCAGAATATGGATTTATATGCTATACTTATGCATATGCGCACAACTGTCATATTGCGAGACGATCTGATCGAGCGAGCGAGGCAGCTCACCGGAATCAAGCGGAAGACCGATCTACTTCACGCGGGGCTGGAAGCGCTTATCACACGCGAGGTTCAGAAGCGTCTCGCCGCAATGGCGGGAAGTGACCCGAAGGCAAAGGCCGGGCCGCGGCGGCGTGGTGCAGCTTGATACTCGTCGATTCTTCCCTTTGGGTGGAGCATCTTCGCCGGGGACATCCGCGCTTGCAAGGCGTGCTGGAGACCGAACCTGTTGTCACGCACGACTTTGTTCTTGGCGAACTTTCGCTCGGGCATCTGAAGAAGGGCTCGGACTTTTTGAAGACATTGGCCGGCTTGCCGAGGCTTCTGCCGGCCGATCATGAAGAAGTGCTGGCGGCAGTTGATCGTCTTGATCTGCGGGGATCCGGCATCGGCTGGATTGACGCCCACTTGGTAGCGTCCTGCCTCATAGAAGGCGCCAGGCTGTGGACCATTGACCGCGTGCTTCTCCGGGCACTTGACGGCGCTCAATTGCTCTTTGAAGCTTCGTGAAGTCGACTAGGGAGTTGCCGCGGCGTCCAAAAACCATTCGGCTTCGCCGACTCGCGCCGAGGGTTGATCGGCGGGAGGTTCGGAAAGGCATCCGCGAACGACCGACTTCTTGTCGGCTCCGGAAGCAAGGAAAAGGCGATATCGGGCTGCGCGGGCCGCCGGCAACGTCAGCGTCACGCGATGCTTTACAGGCGACGTCGGCGGCGCTTGTGTGGGGGCAACGGCCTTGGTTGCTTCCTCTAGTGTCGGCGAGTTGGGGAACAGGCTGAGCGTGTGCCCATCGGGTCCGATGCCGAGGAGGAGCACATCGATGATCGGCTGATTGGATTTCAGGTCGATTTCGCACGCGCGGCGCAACTCGGCGTCGTATGCCGCGGCACACTCCGCCGGCGAAAGCGATGTCGGCAGCCGGTGAATGTTGCCTGCCGGAACTTTGAGGCGCGAGAGCAGCGATTCGGTCGCCATGCGCTCGTTACTGTCTTTGTCTCCCTGTGGCACACAGCGCTCGTCGCCCCACCAGAACTGGACGGCATTCCAGTTCACCGGCAGCGTGGCCAGCACGGCATACATCGCCTTGGGCGTGTTGCCGCCGGAGAGCGCGATGTGCGCGACGCCTCGCGAGGCGATCATGTCACGGAGCAGATGGGCAACGCGATCGGCGCAGGCGTGTGCCGCGGCAGACAGATCGGTGTACGAATGAACGACGTGGGCCATGCGCGGAGCATAACGCGCGGATGGGCGAGCGTTTCTTAGGCTTCGGTCCAACACTGGCCGTAGCGGGCGAGCAGCTCAGAAGCCGCAGGGGGACCCCAGGAACCCGCGGCATAAGTCTGCACCGGTGGCCGGTTCTCGATGATCGGGCTGTAGAGCTCCCACGACGTCTCGATCTCGTCGGCGCGAACGAAAAGAGTGCGGTCTCCACGTGCGACATCGAGCAGGAGAGTCTGATACGCCTCGGGCAACTTGCCGAAGGCTTCCGAGTAGCGGAATCGCATCTTCTGAGTCTGAAGCTGCAGGCCCGAGCCGGGCTGCTTGATTTCAACCGTGAGATTGAAGCCCTCATCAGGCTGGAGCAGAAGCTCGAGTCGATTCTGCGTGAAGAGGCACGCGCCGTACGTTCCGAACATTGCAACGGGCGGACGCTTGAACGTCACGACGATGCGGGTGACTTTCTTCGCGAGCCGTTTGCCTGTGCGCAGGAAGAATGGCACGCCCTGCCAGCGCCAGTTGTTGATCGAGATCTTGCAGGCCATGAAGGTCTCGGTCTGCGAATTCGGCGCAACGCCTTCTTCCTGCAGATATCCGGGCACTTCTTTGTCGCCGTTTTTGCCCTTGGTGTACTGACCGTAGACGACGTGATCGCCATCGATGGGCAGCATCGACTTCAGAACCTTTACTTTCTCGTTTGCAACACTCTCCGCATCGATGAGCGCGGGGGGCTCCATCGCCACCAGCGCGAGCAGTTGCATCATGTGGTTCTGCACGATGTCGCGCATCGCCCCGGCGTTTTCATAGAACGCGCCGCGCCCCTCGACACCGAGTTGCTCCGCAACCGTGATCTCGACGCGCTCGATGCGGTCGCGATTCCAGATTGGTTCGAAGAGCGAGTTGGCGAATCGGAACACAAGGATGTTCTGCACCGTGTCCTTGCCCAGATAATGGTCAAGCCGGTAGACCTCGTCTTCGGGGTAGTACTTGTGAACGAGATCGTTCAGCGCCTTGGCGCTCGCGAGATCGTGACCGAAGGGTTTCTCGAGAACAAGCCGCGTCCAGCCGGGTGATTTGTTCAGCCCAGCCTCGGCGAGACGCTCGACGGTGGGGGCGAACGCCGGCAGCGGCAGCGCCAGATTGAACGCGCGATTTCCCGGCAACTCGTGCTGCTTTTCAATTGCTTCGACGCGATCGCGGAGGGCCTTGTACTGCTTGGGACCGCTCTCGCCGAGCGACTGGAAGTAGAGCGTCTTTTTCGCCCAGGCCTGCGCGTCGGCTTTCGCGACGCCGTGCTCAACCAGCGCTTCGACTGCGGCCTTGCGGAACTCGTCGTCCGTAAGAGCGGCACGAGCCGCGCCGAGGATCGCGTGCCCTTCGTGCGCCTGCGGATCAAGGTCAACGTTGTAAAGGGCGGGAATGAGCTTGCGATACGAAAGATCGCCCGTTGCTCCGAAGATCACAAAGAGGTGGCGTGGCGCTGGTCCGCCCTGTCCGACGAGTTGCATCGCGAAGACTCCGCTGATTCCGTACGCCGCGGAGTGGTGCGAAGCGGCGCGGAAAAGTGTTCGAACATGGTGAGCCTGACGAAGCGCTCAGGTTATCACCTTCATCGGACCGCTCGGTGCGGGGCGTGAGCGGGTCAACGAGCGACGGGCAGTCGGAACACAAAATACGGGGTGCTGGGCATGGTTCCGTTGGTGCTGAACCAGCTGGTCCGGTTGATCTGGGCGGTCGTGAAAAAGAGCGATCCAGAGGGCCCGAAGGCAAAGCTGTCGGGCCAGATGATTCGGGGATCGTTGGCGATGGTGTGCATGAGGCCATCTGGGGTGCGCGTCATGATCGCGCCTTTTTCGAGCGCGGTGAAGTAGAGCGTGCCGCGGGAGTCGATCTCCATGCCGTCGGTCATGACGGATGGTCCGAGCGATTTCACGCTGGCCGCGATTCGTTCGTCCGTGCTCGACGGATCACGCAGGATGTCGGTCGGCACGCGATAGAGGGTGCGCGCCGTCAGCGCCTGCCAATAGAGCCACGCACCGTCTGTAGAAAGAGCGATACCGTCCGCATGAGCCTGGGGAACCTTGCCGGCATTGGGCCCGGTGGTGAACCGCAGTTCGCGCCCTTCGATCACTGGAACGATGTCTTCCGCCTTCGTCCGCGGGTCGTCGGCGAGCACTCTCCGCGCTTTCCCGGTATCAAGATCAGCAACGACAATCGCGCCAAGCCCGGAATCGGTGATGTACGCAACATTGCGGGCAGCATCAACGCGCACGTCATTCAAATAGCTCTTTGCCGGAGCGATCGATTCATCGAACAGGATCGTGCGTGCGGCGCGATTGGTGGCGAGATCAAATTGCACCAGCTTCGCGCCACCAGGGATTACACCCGACATCCGGGGCGACGCAGGGTCGAGTACCCAGAGCCGATCGGCGGCATCCACATACACCGATTGCACGCATACGAATTGCCCGCGGGGAGAAATGCCCAGTCGTTCGTCGAATCGATTCCAAAGTGCATCGGGATATGGGCTCGCGCTCCCATCGGGCTTGAGCTCGGCAACCGACCAGAAATGACCGTCGTGCCAGTTCGGGCTGCTCACGAAACGCCGGCCGGTTTTCGAAACCGCAACTCCCGTCCACTGCACGCCGAACGACTCCGCAACGACATTGAGCGGCCGATCGTCCGCCGGAGTGTTGTTCCCCGTGGCGCAGCCCGTCAGAGCCGTGACGAGGGCGCAAGCCGAGACCGTGGCGGTCGAACACGTGAAGTAACGGTGCATATCAAAGCCTATTCCGATCCACTATCAGATCAATCCGAGGCCAAGCGCGATGCCGCTGATGATGAGCAGGATTGCAACGGTCAGGCGGAGAGATTCAAACGTGACTTTCTTGACGAGGCGCGAGCCGCCCCAAGATCCTGCAAACGCCGCGAGGCAGGCAGCAAGGATCAACCCGGATTTTGGTCCGTCGCCCGCAGCGCTGGCGCCGCTTACCGCAAAGTATGCGAATCCGTAAACCAGAAGCCGCGCGACATCGACCATCACGCCGCACACGCAGTTCATCCCGACGTAGGTTTCTTTCGAAATTCCGCTCCGCATCAGGAACGCAGCCCGGAGTGTTCCCTGGTGACCGGAGAGGCCGCCGAAAAAGCCCGACTGCAATCCGCCCAGAGGGAGCAAGCGCGGGCCGATCGTGAGCCGCGAGAAAATCGGAAGCAGGTCGAGCAGTGCAAAGCCGATGATGAGAAACGCAATCACGAGTTTTACCGTGGTGATTTCACACGCATGCGACCCGAAGTGCCAGACCACGAGAGGCTGCACTTCGGCGAGTATTCGGAGCGTCGCCGCGCCCACCAGGGCAGCAATTGTTGCTGGAATGCCGAACGCGATCAGCATGCGTCGATCGGCGTACCGTGCGACGAGGCCAAGCGAGAACAAGTTGCTCGCGAGATGAACGATCGCGGTTGCCGCGATTGCCGCGGGAAGCGGAAAGAAGACCGCGAACGCGGGCATCAGGAGGGTGCCCAGGCCAAAGCCGGTCACGAGCGTGAGCGCGGATGCGACCAATGCGACCGAGCAGACGAGCAAATAGTCCACAGTGCCGAGGTTACGCGGCCAGCGAAGCGGGCAACTTTTCGATCGCGGCCGCCGCAGCAGCGACGAGTCCGAGGCGCCAGGTCCAGCGCTTTAAGAGCAGTTGCTGATGAAAGATCGAGCCGACGGCTGCCGCGCTGACCGATTCGGCGCTCACATCCGCGAGCGCGAAGAACTCCTGGCGCAGCGATTCGGCAAACTCGCGCTCGGCCTCGACAAACGTGCGGCTGTAGCGAAGTTCGTCGGCCTGGCCGATTTCGCGGCCGAACAACGCCTTCGCGAAGCGTGGATAGCGAAGGCCGACGTGATAGGCGTGCGTGCCGCGGACAAACTCGCGCGCGAGAAAGGCGTCAGGCTCGATCCGATGATCATGGCGCACGCGGATCTGCGGACGGAACACGAGCGGGAGCGAGCGTGCGGAAGTGACGCGCCAGGCCCATTCGAGATCGGAGTACTCAGAGTGCTCGGGCGTTTCGTCGAAGATCATGCCAGCAGCGTCCTGCGTGCGGAACGAGAGATTGAGGAAGAGCGTGCTGCGGAATGTCCAGTCGCGTTCGACGCTCGCGCCGTGCTTCTCCATCTGATCGAGCGAATCAATCAATGACGATTCGCGGGCGACGCGATCAAGCAGGCGATCGGGCAGGCGGATCACATTCGGGGAGCCGCCCATCATGAGCGCGGGCTTTCCCGTGATTGTTTCGTGCGCCTGAATGTGGCGATCCAGGCAGTCGGGGAGCGGGAGGACGTCGGGCGAAAGAAAGAGAACGAGCTCGTGGCGTGCGGCCGCGAAAAGCGCGTTGCGGCACGCTGCGGTGTTTGTGGTGGGCGCAGCAATTCGACGAAATCGCTCCGGCACGTCGACGTCGTCCGCAGCCGTGTAGAGCACCTCGAATCGCTCATTCGGCAACGTTTGCGCTGTGAGGGCGTCGAGGCAGCGGACGAGTTTTCCGGATGGGCCGATCGACGGAATGAGGACGCTGATTCTCACGCCGTGGATATCGGTTGGAGGCGCGCTCGAGCATTGATCGCGGCCCATTGTTCAAAAACCGATTGATTTTCGGATGTAGAGCGAAAGTTCTGATCAAGGGTCGCCGATGCGATCAGGTCCTCCAGACCGCGCACCGACGCGACCACCGACGCGCCGGGACACCAAGGGCCACGGACGGCCCTTCCGCGGCTGGTTGAACGAGGAGCAGCGGCATGTCGAATGACCGTCCCGCGAATCCCCAATCCGACACGATCGGCCGCATCGAACCCAAGTCGATCGACTCGCCCCAAGGCGCCGATCGACGCAAGCACACGCGGATGTACGTGCGTAAGCCGTGCAAGATTTTCCACGTGGAGAGCCGCCAGTATCTGCCGGCGAGCACGCATGATTTTTCGGTCGGCGGCGCGATGATCTGGCTCGATGCCGGGCGGCAACTGAGCGTCGGCGACGATATTTCGGTCATTGTCGGATGGAACTCGGGCGCGGTCGTGCGCCAGGATTCTTCGATTCCGGGTCGGGTGCTGCGGATCATCTCGATGGACGGGGGCCGCCAGGCGGCGGCGATTCAGTTCAAGAGCGTGCAGATGGCGCGGCTGGCAGCGTAATGGCGGTTCGCGCAGTTTGATGGCTTGATCGCCGCCCTGGTACGATCGCGCGATGAGCGCGCTTCGAACTCTGCAGCAAACGTTCTGCCTTACGGCTGGCTTGGTCTATATCGGCTTGGTCGCAATTGGATGCGAGTCTTCCGCGACCGTCTCGAATGCGTCGGCGATGGGCTCGGCGTACGTCAGTACCTCGCCTCTTCGGGCTGACCAGATTGTGCTGCGCGGACCACTCACGGTTTATCAACGTGCGGGTGTCCGTGTCGATCCAACACCGGCAGTTCCGATGACCATCGAAGAGCTGAACGAATGGGCTCGCCAACACCTTGCCGGCGCGACGGTGGACTTGGTGACTTATGCCCCCCAGTTAACCGCTCGAGGGGAGAACTTCGACATGAATTTCGGGAGCCGTGGCGACGTCGTCATCAATTTGCAGCGAAGCGACGGCTCGTGGGGACAGTGGTCAATCGGTCCAGGCTCGGCAAGCGAAGCGATGATGGCCCGGCTCAGGGCAACACGGGCGTCCGTGACGCCGTGAATGCGAAGGTCGAAATCAATTCCAAAATCATGAATGCCGTTGATTTGCCCGTCGACGATGGCAAGCAGCCAGTTGCGGTGCCCCAAACGAAATGGAATGGCACATCATGACCAGAAGATGGCCATCGTCTTCCTTCGCCCTCAAAACCTAGACTTCTGCCGTATCGGGCGAGCGTTTCTCGCCAGCAAATGACGGGAATGATGACGTGCTCTGGCAACCTTCACTTCCAGAGAAGTACCTGAAAATGACCGGCGCCGAGCTGGCTGCGGGTATTGCCGCGCGCAAAGAGGAGCTCGGCTCTTCGCTCGTCATTCTCGGCCATCACTACCAGGTTGACGAGATCATCGCGCACGCCGATCACATCGGCGATTCGCTGAAATTGAGCCAGATCGCCGCGCGGCTCGCAACGAGCGCACCGAAGGGTCGGCCCGTGAAATGGGTCGTCTTCTGCGGCGTGCATTTCATGGCCGAAACCGCCGACATGCTCACGCCCGATTCGGTGAGCGTGATTCTGCCCGACCTGTCCGCCGGATGCTCGATGGCGGACATGGCGCAGTATGACGACACGGTGAGCGCGTGGAACTCGATCCACGAATCGCTGAAGCAGCAGGGCTGGCAGGGCAAGGTCGTGCCGATTACATACGTGAACAGCACGGCCGCGATCAAGGCCTTTGTCGGCGCGAACGGCGGCGCATGCTGCACAAGCTCGAATGCGGACAAAGTCTTCGCGTGGGCGATGAAACAGGCGAGCGATGTGAAGGTGTTGTTCCTGCCCGATCAACACCTGGGGCGTAATACTGCCGCAAAGTTCGGCATTGATGTCGCAACCCAGACGTGCGTGTATGACCCGTGCCGCGCGAACAAGGGAGACGAGCTTGGCGGCGCGACACCGGAGCAGATGGTTGCATCGAAAGCGATTCTGTGGGCCGGGCACTGCTCGGTACACAAACTGTTTCGCCCCGAACACTGCGATCAGATCCGCGCCGAAGACGCGGCGCACCCCGAGCACAAGCGGACGAACATTCTCGTGCATCCAGAGTGCGCCAAAGAAGTGGTAGATAAGAGCGATCTCGCTGGCTCGACCGAGTTCATCATCAAGACGATCCGGGAAGCCGAAATTGGCTCATACTGGGCGGTTGGGACCGAGATCCATCTCGTGAATCGCCTGGCGCGCGAAGCCAAGGCGCGGGGCGTACACGTGCGGATTCTCAGTGATTGCCAGTGCCTCTGCACGACCATGTTCCGGATCGATCAGCCCCACCTGCTCTGGGTGCTCGATCATCTCGCGGGCCAGTTGAGCAAGGACGGCAAGCCGAAGGTTGTGAACGCGGTCACCGTACATCCCGAAGTTCGCCGCGATGCGCTCAAGGCGATGGAGCGGATGCTCGCGTTGACCAATCCCTCGCCCAAGTTTGAAGCAGCCGCATCGCTCGACTAGGGCGGAATCAGCGTCGCCGAAAAAGCCGCCCAATTTACCCGCCGCTTGCCGTACGAGCCCGAACGAAGTGAAGGGGCTTGTGCATCCGATCTCGCAGGAATTGCCGGCAAGCGTGCGCTACACCGGAGGAGAAAGTGCACTAGATCACGTCTTCGCCCACGGACGCATCACGACAATCGTCTCGTCGTCCGGACGCGGCGCGAGACCCGCGAACTGGCGCAGGCTCCAGTGAATGTGCTCGGTGATGTCGGACGCGGTCGCCTTCGGATTCGTCTTCAGAATCTCAAGGATGCACGCGCGCAGTCGCTTCTTCCCGAACTTCTGGCGGTCGAAGTTCACGGTGTCGACGACGCCGTCGGTGTACGCGATGAGCACATCGCCCGAGTGCATGTCATAGACGGCACGCTGATAGCGCTGGCTCGGATCGATGCCCACGACCATACCCCCGACGTTGAGTTCGTCGATATCCGCAGGGCCCGGCGGACGATGGTCGGGCACGCGCACGATCATCGGAGGCTCGTGCCCCGCACTGCAGTAGGTCAGGCGCAACTTGACGGGGTCTAGAACTCCGTACCAAAGCGTCGCAAACTCGTTGTCCAGCGTGTCGCGGCAGAGCGCGATGTTCACGCGGCTGATGACTTCGTCGAGGTCGTAGACGCCCTGCGCGTGGGCGCGAAGGCTGGCGCGCACCGCGGACATCAGAAGTGCCGCGGCAACTCCCTTGCCGACAACGTCGCCGACGACGATTCCCATGTGGCCGGTGAGGCCGATGAAGTCGTAGAAGTCGCCACCGAGCTCGAAGCTCGGGATGTACTTCGCCGCGATATCGAGGTTCTTGTAATCCTTCGTCGCGGCCGGAACGAACCGGGGCAACATGCGGCGCTGCACGTCGCCAGCGAGCATCAATTGACGCTGAATGCGCTGATCGTCTTCCTGGAGCTTCAGAAGGCGAGCTTGCTGCACGGCGACCGCGGCCTGCGATGCGATCGAGCGAAGCACGCGCTTGTCGCTGTCCTCAAACGTGTGCGGACCTCGCGAATACAAACGCATCACCCCGATGGGGCGACCCTGAAACGCCAGCCCCGCGTGGATGGCCGCGCCGAGCTTTTCGGATGCAAGGCGCTCGGGTTCAAAGACGCGAGGATCCTGCGCGAGATTCTCGCTGATAACCAGTTCGCCGCTGATCGCAAGGCGATCAAACAGGCGGTCTTTGCTGAGCGGGCGCGGATCATCGAGCCACGTGTCGGTCAGGCCTTTGCTGGCAATCAGAACCAGATCGTCTTCGGTCGAGCCCTTGATCTCGGCGACCTCTTCTGTTTCTTCGGGCACGAGGACGACTGCGCCGCAATCGAGTTCGAGCACGTCGAGCGCGAGTTCGAGCGCAACCTGCAGCACGCGATCCACGCTCGTTGCGCGGGGGATCATTGTGCTGAGTTTGTAGAGTGCGCTCGCTTCTTTGACACGGTGGCGCAGATCCAGCTCGCGCTCGCACAGTTCCGAGGTCGTCGCGCCCAGCAGCGACACGACGCGATTGAGCGATTGCCTCGACTCATCGTCGGGTCCGCCGTTTGCAAATGTCGAAACCGCGAACGCGCCAATCGAACGTCCTTCGACCACCAGCGGCACGCTCACGGCGCCTTCCGGCAGTGCCGCGGGCTCGCCCTGCTCGACAAACCAGCCGCGCTCGCTCATGCGGATCGCGCGACCCTTGGCATCGAGCAGTTCGACCCGCACGCCGGCCAGACGGGTCAATTCGTCGCAGAGGCGAATCAGGGCGCCGTCCGACAGAAAATCGGAGATGGATAAGCCCGGGCGCGAGCCCGCTTCGGGGCCTGACGCCTTCGCACTTTCACCACTCCGCTCGCCCGGAGGCGGCGGCTGGCCATGAACGGTCACACCGGAGGGAGACATTCGGCTAATCGTAGCGCGTGGTCGTCGGCGAGGGCTTCAATCGCGACTGTCGATTGGTTATAAGTATTTGTTTTGCATAGACTTATAACTTATCGAATCATCGAATTGGCAGGGTGCCCCGAAAGGCATTTTTCTCGCCAGACACCACGAATCAGCTTCTCGAAACGGGCAAAGAACCCCGGACCGTCCATGAGAACGCTCGATTCCATCCGTGGCCTCATCGTGCGCCGATACTCCGCCAGGCGGGCTCGGTCGCGTGCGAGTGACACCGCTTTCTCGACGTACTCGTCCGCGGACCTTGTGATCAATTCAGGAACACCCACGGCGGTCAGAAGCGATGCGCCGACGCGGGATCGGTGTCCTTCGCCGCGAAGCGTGATCACAGGGACACCCATGATCATTGCTTCGCACGTTGTTGTCGTTCCGTTGTAGGGATAGGCGTCGAGCGCAATATGAATCTGGTTGTACGTTTTCAGATGCTCGTTCGTCAGCGCGATCAGCGGCAACAACTCAATCCGGGCGGTATCGATGCCGAGCTTTTCGAACTGGCCGAGCACATGCCGGCGCGACACCTCATCCGAAAACTGGTAGCTCTTCAGGACAAGCTTCGCGTCGGGGACTGCTTTGAGAACGCGCGACCAGACCTCGAGGATGAACGGAGAGAATTTTGCCGCGTTGTTGAACGTGCCAAACGTGATCGGCGTTGATTCGTCCACCATCGGTTCCGCGAGCGCCGGTGGCTCGAAAGGCGGAATGAAGCAGAGGAAGCACGGATCCAGACGCAGCAGCTTCTCCGTGGAGTTGAGATCGCTCTCCCCCGGCGGGTCGGTGATCGAGTCGACGATCCGGTAGTCCGCTCGGGTGTACCCGGTTGAGTGGGGATAGCCGAGATAGGTCATCGTGATCGGCGCAGGCCGGTGACACAAAATCGCCGAGCGGTTGAGCGGAGTGTGTCCGGCGAGATCGATCAGGATGTCGAGTCCGTGCCGGCGCATCTCCGCCGCGGCCATCTGATCGCCGACCTTGAAAACGTCGCACCAGAGCCCGCACATGTTCTCGAGGCGGCCCGAGATCTCGTCGCGAAGGTGATTGCACGAATAGAGCGCGATCAACATCTTGGAACGATCGCAATGCGTCATGATCGGTTCAAGAAATCGGCTCACCGAGTGGCCATACAGGTCGGGCGAGAGGAATCCGACGCGAAGCGGACGATCGACGTCTGCCGGAGTCGGATCCGGAACGCGATTTGGGCTGAGGGGTGTGGTAGCCTCGATCTGCCGCCCGAGCGTGACGTGGGCGATCCGAAGATCTTCGTTTGTCGTTTCGGTGCTGTAGAGCGAAAGGATCGCGATCATCGCCAGGATCGCGATGTCGTTCGGGGTGCGCGCGGCCTGTGCCTTGGCAATCGTCAGCGCCTCCGTCGCTCGCCCCGAGTGGAAGAGCGCCCAGGAAAGGCCGACCGAGACTGCCGGGATGCTCGTGGTCAGTGCGAGGGCCCGCCGCAGCGCCGTCTCGGCTTCTGAAAACTCGCGCCGCTGGAGCAGTGCCTGCCCGAGATTATTCCACGCCTGCGGATCGGCCGGGGCGAGCTCGCACCCGGCACGAAACTCCGCGATCGCGCCCGTCATGTCTCCGCCATTTGAAAGGCAAATCCCCAGCACCCATCGCGACGCGGCGTTCGTCGGCAGCAGCTTTGCCGCAAGGCGCGCGTGAGGCAGCGCCTTGTCCATGATTCCCATTTTCATCAGCGTCGTCGCCATCAGATGATGGGCCTTGGCGACATTGGGGAGCGCAGATAAAAGCTCGCGCAGATAGATCTGCGCGAGCTCATAGTTGCCTTGGTTGGCCGCCTGAACGGCCTTTTGATAGAGCGTTTCCGGGTTCGTCATCCGGAGGCATTGTTTGCAGCCGCCGGAGGCTTCGCCCGGACGATCGCTTAGCGATCGCCGGCTTTGCTGGCATCGCTGGTCGCGTTATTCGGCGACTGGTTCTGCGGCTGGCCCTGCTGCTTGCCCGACTGAGCGGCCGAGGCCGTGGTCTGCTTGACAACCGGCTCGATCAACTGGCGGGTCTGCTCGGCGGTCAGGAGGGCGACGCCCTGACGCATCTTGGCGATGCGCTCGGCCTCGTCCTTCGAGTTCTTCGCCTGGGTGAAGAACTCGGTGACCTTCGGAGCAACGTCCGACGAAACGCCGATCTGCGAGACGCGTGCGGCGGCATCGTTGACGCTGTCTGCGAGCATCCAGTAGTACACCTGGCGAGCCTCGTCGGCCATCGTCAGGAACATGGCGCGGGCGACAAGATCGCCATTGCCGTTCATTTCGTTGCCGACAGCGCCCGCATCGCGCTTCATGTCGTCGAGCATCAGGCGGCGATAGTCGTCGACGATGATCTGGTGCTGCTGAACGTTGTTCGCCGTGAACAGATCGGCCTTCTTGAGTTCGGTGGCGAACTGGCCAATGTTGGTGAACGGCTTGGTGTCCGCAAGAACCTTGGGAAGATTGGCGCGATCGCTCATCGAGAACGTCTCGAGGATGCCGCTGTCGAGGTCGCGCACCTTGTCGATGTTCTCGAGCACTGTCTGCTCGACCTTGGTGCGGCGCTGTTCGATGAACGCCTCGATCTTCTTGCGGGTGGCCGGGGTAATGGTCTTGTTGCGCTCGATTGCGGCCCAGTGGAGCGGGCGATCAAGCTTGATCACGTGACCCGAGCCATCGCGCTCCCACTGGTCGTAGCTCGTGTGCATCTGGTCTTTGGTCATCGTCGGCACGGCCGGCGGCTGCGCAGGCTGTGCATTCGGGGTAGGCTGAGCCGGCTGGCCCTGCGGATTTGTGGCGGGCGTCTTGTTGGCGTCCGGGTTGATCATGCCGCGGCGAACCGCTTCGTCAACGCTGATCGTCTCGTGCTTCGTGTCATGCGCCTGGGCCGGAGTTTCCTTCGGCCAACCCTCGGGCTTCTGGGCCGGAGGAGTCGTCACCTGAGCGGTCGCGCACAGCGCCAGCCCCGCCACAGCCACCAGCATGCCGAGTTTGTTCATTCCGCTCTTCATCGTTTCATACTCCAAGGGCCGCGCACTCTGGGACACTTCGCCCGGCGGCAGTGGCTCGCTATCGACGATCTTTCCGGCCATTCTCAGTCCAAGACGCCATTCTGCCATCAGAACCTTCAACAAACCCTGCTTTTGGCTTTCAAAGCCCCGAAGCCTTGGTATCTCCGTGAGGCACAAAAAGATATCCGGACCTTCGCGGGCTTGGATATGAAGCGCCCTTGCCCGCCCGAAGGTTCACCCCGCGCCCGACTCCATTTCAGGTGCAAGCGGTGAAACCCCAAGCAAAACCTGCGACCAAATCTGGCGCTGCCGCGCGTCGAGCTGCGGCAGAACCTTGTTCGTCAGGTCGTACACCTCTCGCGTCGCCGGCTTGGATTTTGTGCGATCGACGAGCTCGCGGATCGGCGCTTTGACCTTGGCATCCTGTTCGTCGCTCAGATTCAGCTGCTGCAGCAACTCGTCAAACACACCATCGCGGGGCTTGTACTGGCGCTCAAACGCGCGGCGCAGCTCAACCCCGGTCGCGTTGAGCGTGACGCGCATTCTCGCCTGAGCGAGCGTGAGCGCTTCCTTCCGGGCCTGCGCCTGCTGCGATTCATCGAGCACGTGCGCACGCCAGTACTCATCGATCATCCGCTGAAACTCGCGGCGTTCGCCGTCGGGGAGCGTCTGCGCGATCTCGTCGCGCAGACGAATCGGCCCCGTGATCTCTTCGACTCGATTGGTCAGGTCCGCCGCGAGCGGCTGCGCTTCGGGCTTGTTTCCCGCCTGACGCACCTTCTGCACCGCAAGCAGGATTTCAAGGTCGCTGCGTACATACTCGTCGAGCTCGGTATGCCTTGACCGCAAAATGTTGTCCACGCGTTCGCGCGCGGCGCTCGGAAGATTCAGCGCGTCGAGCGCGGCCTCCTCCGGAGTCCGGTCAATCCTGCGCAGATTGCCGTTGAACTCAAACCGCACCAGCGTGTGCTCTTCCGCCTCGTCCAGCAAGCGCGGCCCGGCGAGCAGCGGCTCGTCGTCCCCCAGCCACGGGTCGGGCTCGACCTCGGCCGGCGTCATCGGCGTAGAGGTTTCGTCGTTCGCCGGTTCGTCGGCCGGCGCAGCCGCACAGGCGGCAAGGAGACCAAGAGTGAAAAAAAGTCGGTAACGCACGCCAAAAGTCTACCCGACGAATCAAACCTCGAATCCCCGCCCGCTACTCTTGGCCCATGTCGAAGGACGCGCTGGCCAAGGAGATCGCCGGGGTCGCTCTGCTGCGGGGCAATTTCACCCTGCGCTCGGGCAAAACCAGCTCGTATTACCTCGATAAGTACCTCTTCTCGACCCGCCCAGAACTGCTCGGCCAGTTGGCTCCCCTCTTTGCGGAGCGGCTCGACGCGATGGAATCGCGCCTCGATCTCAATATCGATCGCCTCGCCGGAGCCGAACTTGGCGGAATTCCGCTCGTGACGGCCGCGAGCCTGGCCACCGGATTGCCGGCGATCTTCGTCCGGAACAAAAAGAAGGACTACGGCACCGCGAAGCAGATTGAAGGCGCCGTGGGGAAGGGTGATGTCGTCGTCCTACTTGAAGATGTGGCGACTACCGGTGGCCAGGCACTTGAGGCCGTCGAGGTCCTGCGTGAGGCCGGCGCCAAGGTCATCGCCGTGATAGCCACCATTGACCGGCTCGAGGGTGCCCGCGAAAACGTGGAAAAAGCCGGGGTCCTGTTCGAATCGCTCTTCACGGTTCATGAGCTGGGCGTCCAGCCGTAAGTCCTTGAAATTGGGACACGAAGGCGATTTCCGCCTAACATTTCCCCCTTCGGAACCAGCGTCCCAGGAATGGGGTGCTGTTGCCGGAGGCGGCCCAAGGACGGCGGGTTTTCGGTCGATATGGACGTGGACCCTGCAGTAGTGAAAGGGGCCGTTGTATCCGCGGATCGGCCGCGGATCGGATTTCGGCGTGCCGACCAAACCTCGGCCGCCCGTCCGTCGTACGACTCGGCCCGGCACTCGGATTGGTTTGACCCGCGGCACGGTGAACACCTGTCGCTCTGGAAGTTGAGGAGATTCGCAGCATGGCCACCCCGCGTCGCGCTCTGGTCACCGGTATCACCGGTCAGGACGGTTCTTACCTCGCCGAGTTCATGCTCGCCAAGGGCTACGAAGTGCATGGGATCATCCGTCGTTCGTCTTCGTTCAATACGGGACGCATCGATGGCATCTACCAGGATCCGCACTCGAAGAACGGCAAGCTCAAGCTCCATTATGGCGATCTCTGCGACGCCAACAACCTCAGCAAGCTGATGCGTGAAGTCCGCCCGCACGAGGTTTACAACCTCGGCGCGCAGTCGCACGTCCGCGTCTCGTTCGACATGCCGATCTACACGGCCGAAACGGTCGCGATGGGCGCGCTCAAACTCCTCGAAGCCGTTCGCGACTTCCAGCAGGAGAGCGGCCAGCAGGTCCGCTACTACCAGGCCAGCTCGTCCGAGCAGTATGGCAAGGTCATCGAGACCCCTCAGAAGGAAACCACCCCGTTCTATCCGCGCTCGCCCTACGCGTGCGCGAAGATGATGGCGCACTGGGCCACCGTCAACTACCGCGAGTCGTACGGCCTGCACGCTTCCTGCGGCATTCTCTTCAACCACGAGTCACCCCGCCGCGGCGAGACGTTCGTGACGCGCAAGATCACCCGAGCGGTCGGCCGCATCAAGCTCGGCCTGCAGGACAAGATTTTCCTGGGCAACCTCGACAGCAAGCGCGATTGGGGCTTTGCGGGCGACTACGTCAAGATGATGTGGATGATGCTCCAGCAGGAAAAGCCCGACGATTACGTGATCGCGACCGGCAAGACGATCAGCGTGAAGGAGTTCTGCGAACTGGCCTTCAGCCACGCCGGGCTTGATTTCAAGGACTTCGTCGCGTTCGACCCGCGCTACCTGCGTCCGGCTGAAGTCGATCTGCTCCTGGGCGATCCGTCCAAGGCCAAGCAGAAGCTCGGTTGGGTTCCGACCACGACGGTTGAGCAACTCGCGGCGATGATGGTCGATACCGATCTTGAACTCGCCAAGCGCGAGAAAACCCTCCGCGATGCCGGCCACGAAATGCCGGAGTTCGCCGGGCACGATCAATAATTTGTCCGCCAATATGCTTCTTACAAAGCCCGCGAACGCGGGCTTTTTTCATGCCTGCAAGGATTGACCATGCCTTGGCCCGGCCGCGTCATCATGCACGTCGATATGGACGCGTTTTTCGCGTCGGTCGAGCAGCGCGACAACCCGGCGCTGCGGGGCAAGCCGGTGCTCGTCGGCGGCGCAAGCAAACGGGGCGTGGTCGCCGCGGCAAGCTACGAATCGCGAAAGTTCGGCTGCCGAAGCGCGATGCCGATGGCGCAGGCGCTTCGCATGTGTCCAAACGCGATTGTTGTGAAAGGGAACTACTCAAAGTACGGCGAGGCGTCGAAGGCAGTCTTCGAGGTGCTGCGCACGTTCACGCCCGATGTGCAGCCGATCTCGGTGGACGAAGCGTTCATGGAGATGACCGGCGCGATGCACATCTACGAGAAGAAGTGGGGGAAGGGCGACGTGCTCGAAAAGATCGGGCAGTCGATCCGCAGGAAAATCCGCGAAGCTGTCGATCTTCCGGCAAGCGTCGGTATCAGCGGCAACAAGTTTCTCGCCAAGCTCTCGAGCGATCTCGCCAAACCCGACGGGCTCAAAGTCTTCGATCCGCGCGATGCGGAGCGCGAACTCGCGCCGATGCCCGTCGGCGTGATTTATGGGCTTGGCCCAAAGACACAGGATCGCCTGCGCCAGATCGATATCAAGACCATCGCCGACATGCGAGCGTTTGGAGAAGAGCGGCTCGTCAGCCGTTTCGGCGAACAGGCCCGCGACTGGCTGCGGCTCTCGCGGGGCGAAGACAATCGTCCTGTTCGCCTTGAGCGCGAACAAAAGAGCATCGGTAAGGAACGCACGTTCTTTGACAACATCGCCGACCCCGACGATTTGCGCTCGCTGCTGCTCGGGTTCACCGAAGAAGTCTCGCGCAGCCTGCGCGAGGAAAAGCTCACCTGCCGCGGCGTCACACTCAAACTCCGCCTCGGCGATTTCACCACATTCACGCGCAGTGCCACGCTCGATTCGCCCAGCGACTCCACGAAAGTAATCTGGGCCGCCGCGAATGATCTCCTCAAGAAGTGGCTGAACGAACGCCGCGGCGCCCTGCGGCTGATGGGTGTCAGCCTGCACGGTCTTTCAAGCGAAGAGCAACTTGGTCTCTTTGAGTCGCTTTCCCGGCCTCCTGTCGAATCGCGAACGACCGGCAAGCAGAAGAAGGTGGACACCGCGACCGACGCGATCAATCAGAAGTTCGGGCGCGGCGCGATCAAGCGAGGTGGCAGTCTCGACCAGGGTGAAATGCGGGGCGTTCCGCACCTCTCCCGCAAAAAAAGAAAAGAGCCGGGAGATCCCGGCTCTTCTTGAGCACTCACACCGGATTCAGCGACGACGACGCGGGGCCAAAAGCCCCGCCATCGCCAGCACCGATACACCACCGGCGGAAGGAATCTGAGCGCCACCCTCAAAGCCGCCGTTCCAGTTCACCTGCCCGCTGCCCGTCAGCGAACCGACGATCAGATTGCCCGTGACCAGACCCGACGAGAAATTCATCGCGGCATTGGCCGCGAGCATGTTCACCTGATTGCTGCCCGACATGTTGATCGTCGTGGCTTCGTTCATGTTGAGAAGAGTCGTCTTGCTCGAGGCGCCACCGTCGTAGCTCCAGGTAAGGCCTGTGAGCGAGAGGTTGGTGCCCGCGAGGTTGACGACAACAGCGCCGCTTCCGACGACATTGATGCCCCAAACGCCGTCGAGGTTCGCGGCAGTGAGGTTCACCACCGTGAGCGGGCCCGTCGCGTTGATGACCATCTGGCTGAAATTCATCGAGAAGGTGGTCGTCGGCGCGTGGCTCGCGGCAAAGCTGCCAACGCTCGCGAAGTACGACGAAACCGCGCCGAGATTGACAGTCGGCGAGAACGCCTGATTTTCCGCGATGCTGCCAGAAACCGTCAGCGGGTTGCCGGTGGTCTTCAAGCCACCGAGAATGGCGTTTCCGTTGACGCTGCCGCTGGTGCCGCCGAGGTTGCCACCCGCACGAACGTTGCCGAAAACCGAGCCGCTGTTGAGCGTCACGTTGCCGGCGACTTCGATGCCGTCGTGATCAACGCTTCCCTGCAGGGTGAAGTTGCCACCCCCGTAGAAGCCGTGCGCGAGGCTGGCCGACGAGCCACCGACGGCCTTCACGGTGAAACCATTGAAGTTCACGTCGCCAACCGCGCCCGATGCACCCTGGAAGTCGGAGCCGTAACCCTGACCCGGTGTGCCGATCGTCGAGCGGCTGAACACGTTGAAGTCCCAGAAATTCACAGCGCCGTATGAGGTGCTGCAAGCCATGGCGATAGACGCCCCGATAGAGACGAACTTGGCTGCCGAAGCGACCTGCCAAGCAACAGATTTCATGATGTCTCTCTCCCAATCTCCCAGATGAGACGCACGGGCGGAATTGTGCGTCGGAAACGAACGGAAGCATTCTACCGGCACCACATGTCCGTTCAAGAACGAAGCATGGATTCCTGCGAATACCAAGCAGCACGCGATTTTGTGCGGAAACAAAATCGAGGGACGCGTCAGATAACCAATGTCCGCAGTCTCCACTTCTATTGCATCGCGGCAGACTACCGCAAAAAAAAAAGCGAGGCCGGGATAGCTCCCGGCCCGGCTCGTGTGTGGTTGAACGCAAGACCCCTGGAAGAACTTCTTAGCCGCGGCGTCGACGGAGGACGATCAGGCCAGCGCCGGCGAGCACGATGGCCCCGGCCGGTGCAGGGATGAGTGCGGCACCGCTGAACCCGCCGCTGTCGTTCCAATTCACCTGTCCGCTGCCCATCAGCGATCCGGCGATCAGGTTGCCGGTGACGACGCCGGATGAAAACGTCATGTTCGCGTTCGCCGCGAGGATGTTTACGCTGTGCCCGCCCGACATGTTGACAGTCGTGGCCTGATTCAGATTGAGCAGCGTGCTGACGGCGCTCGCACCGCCCTGATAGTTCCACGTCTTGCTCGCAAAGTTGAGTGACGTGCCCGCGACGTTGACGATCAACGCGCCGCTGCCGACCACGCGGATGCCCCAGGCGTTCGTGAAGTCACTGGCCGAGACATTGACCACGTTCAGGGACGAACCCGCATTGATGATCAGTTCGCCGTACTGATTTGTGTACGAACCAGTCGGTGTCAAGCCTGCGGCATAGTTGCCGGCGCTCTGGAAGTACGACGAGGCCGCGACCAGGTTGAGTGCGGCGGTGTACGCAGCGCCGGTGTTCAGCGAGCCGCTCACGGTTAGCTGGTTACCGGTGGTCTTGGAGCCAGCAATCGTCACGTTGCCGTTGACGCTGCCGCCCGCTCCCCCCAAATTGCCACCACCATTGACCGCGCCGGCGATCGACGCGTTGTTCATCGTGACGTTGCCGGCGACATTCACGCCGCCGTTGTTGACGCTGCCCGAAAGACGGAAGTTGCCGCCGCCATAGAAGCCGGCCGCGAGGCTGGGCGAGCTGTTCGCTATCGTTCGCGCAGCAAAGCTGCTGAAGTACGCATCGCCCACGGCACCCGAAGCGCCCTGGAAATCTGAGCCGTAGCCCTGATTGGCGCTGCCGATCGTCGAGCGGCTGAAGACGTTGAAATCCCAATACGAGATTGCTGCATTGGCAACGCTCGACATGCCCGCCATGGTCGCGACTGCCGCTGCAGCCGGGATGTAAAAAGTTCGATTCATGACCCTTCCTCTCAAAGCAGGACGTAGCGCGTCCCTCACGCAGATACGAGCCCGTTGACTCGCCGGGTCAAAGTTCCAATTCGTGAAAGCGACATGCAAGGCGTGCGGCGCGAAATACATGCGTGCGAAAGCGTTTACGCGGCTCGTTTGCGTCGCATAACAACGCATTCAGGGATCGGGAATCTCGCCGGTCCAGGAATATGTGCGTCGTCGCGGGAATATGGCTTAGATCAATACTGCGGGCGCGAGCGGATTTACAGACGAGCCGTTCCGAGAAAACAACTGTTGGGGACGATGCTCAAAGAATCGAAGTTGTCATCCCGGGCTCTCATAAAGCAAGGGGAGTTTCACCGACTGCGCGCTCGCGTTTGGGTCCAGCAGCATAATGCTCCGTACACCAGCCACGTCCCACTGAAAATCCAGAGGAGTTGCCGAAACCACTCGAGAGATCGTCTCAAACCAAGCGGAAACGACATCGGTCGATCCAAGGTGGCGGTTTGCATCCGGGGAGCCGCACTGACCTGGGCTTGATCAAGTCGGTTCAAATAAGGCTCGAGAAACCACTCGCAAAGCGTCATCATCAGCAGGAGTGCGGCAATCCCGATCGCAGTCTTTGCCGCGATGCGCCCAAGTGCACCCAAGCCGAGCAACTTTGCGGCACGCGACACGGTGAAGATCGCAGCTCCAAAGATCGCAGGGATTGCGAGTGCCTCCCACCACTCAAACAGGACGCCCAGCCAGTCGAAGCGAAAGAGAGGGTGTAGTGGCGTGCCCCATCTGGGGAGCGGCGTCAGCGAAGAGACCTTGATCGCAAAGAGCACGGCGCAGCAAATCACGATCAATTGGACTCGCCCTCGTTGGCGCGCGGGCGAAAGAAGCACGGACGTCATGAGCGTTGCACAGGCGAGCGCCAGCCACGCGGCAAATCGCGGCACGCTCCCGTCGAAGGACTCGAATCGGTAGCTGTATTGGCTGAGGGCACCAGTTGCAATTGCGCCAAGCGCGATGGATACCAGTCCGAGCGAGGCGAGCGCGAAGCGAACGCGTGTTTCTTCGGCGCGTTCCGGAACAACGCCGCATTCGGGACAAGGCGCCGTTAGTGCGACCGAGCCGCGCGAGTAGCCACACTCATGGCACGGCACCGTCTCGACTTGGGGTGCTGTCGGCATGCAGCTTCTATCGGCAAGTAATCGGTCAGGCATTCGGAGATGCCGGGCAGCGGACTACCAAGTTCTCCGACGGTCGCTCGCCGCATTCGCGCGAGCCGTAAAAAAGCGTCCGGCCAGAGTTCTGGTTTCGATCCATCGTGATCGTCCGTTCGTCACCCGCCCATCGCGCTCAACATCGCAGATCCCATATCCGCCGGACTCATCGCCACGCTCACGCCCGCCGCCTTCAGCGCAGCGATCTTCGCGTCCGCCGTGTCATCCGCACCACCAATGATGGCTCCCGCATGACCCATGCGTCGGCCGGGCGGCGCCGTGCGTCCCGCGATGAACGCTGCCACCGGCTTCTTCAATCTGCCGCTTTTGCGATTCGCCTCGATCCACTTTGCGGCATCGATCTCGTCGCTGCCGCCGATCTCTCCGATCATGAGGATGCCGTGCGTTTCCGGGTCATCGGCGAAGAGTTCGAGGCAGTCGATGTGATTCAGCCCGCGCACCGGGTCGCCACCGATGCCGACGCAGGTGCTCTGGCCGAAGCCGAGATTTGAGGTCTGCCAGACGGCTTCATATGTCAGTGTGCCCGAACGGCTGACGATGCCGATCGCCTTGCCCCGCTTGCTCTGGCTCACGTGCGTGTTGATGTAGCCGGGCATGATGCCGATCTTGCAGCCTGCGTTTGTGAAAGGTGCACCGGGCTCGCCGGTCGTGCTGTTCGCATTCGTGCGCGGGCCGGGCGTGATCACGCCGGGGCAATTGGGACCGACGAGCACAAACGTCCGCTTGCTCGCGGAAGTGTCCGCGCCGCCATTGAGTTCATCGAGGACCGAGCGCACCCGGATCATGTCTTGAACCGGCACGCCCTCGGTGATCGCGCAGATCACGCGGATTCCGGCGTCGGCGGCTTCGAGGATCGCATCGGCCGTAAACGCCGGCGGCACGAAGATCATCGTCGCGCTCGCACCCGTCTCGCGCACAGCCTGCGCGACGGTGTCGAAGATCGGCAGCCCGTTGGCGTCCTTGGTGCCGCCCTTGCCGGGCGTCACGCCACCAGCCATCTTGGTGCCGTAGAGGAAGCATCCCTTCGTGTGAACGGCTCCGAACGAGCCGGTGATGCCCTGACAAAGAACCTTCGTATTCGCGTCGATCAGAATCGCCATAGGGCGGAGAGTGTAGAGGCTCGTGGCACCCGGCTTCCGCCCGGTATTTCTTCGTTCGGCGGAATGGACACGCAGCAATCAGCAGTCGAATGCCACCGCCCGGAAGGGCGGTGCCACTCCGGCCCATCTGGGCGCAAACAATTGCCCATGCCCCCTTCGAATTCGCCTTCCGCTCTCCCGACGCCCGCTTCGTTCGCAGGCGAGCCCTACCCGCTCAAGCCCCCGATCATCGCGCAGGATGGCTGGTTGATTATCTCGTTCTTCTTTTTCCCCACGCTCTTCGCAACCGTGGTCGCAGTAGGGCTTCGCAACACGCAGGCCGGGCTGCCGCTGGCTGCGATCGCCGTCATCATGATCGCGTTTACGGTCTGGGCCTTCTGGTTCTTCCGTGATCCCAATCGCAAACCCGCGAAAGGCGAAGACCTGACCCGCGCGATGGTCTGCCCCGCTGATGGCGTGGTCGTGAAGATCGACACCGCGTCTCCTCCCGCTGAAGCGCTCGCGGCAGTCGGCGAAGCGTCAGTCCAATGCACACGCATGTGCATCTTCATGAACGTCTTCAACGTGCACGTGAACCGCGCGCCGCTCTCCGGGACCGTGGAAGCAATCGCGTACAACCGGGGCAAGTTCTTCAACGCGAGTTTCGACAAGGCGAGCGATCTCAACGAGCGCGCCAGCCTGATTCTGCGCCTGCCCGACGGCGGACGGCTCTTTGTGATCCAGATCGCAGGCCTCATCGCGCGTCGCATCGTCTGCAAAGTCACGCCCGGTCGCGCACTCGAAGCGGGCGAGCGGTACGGCCTGATCAAGTTCGGTTCCCGCGTGGATGTCTACCTGCCGCCGGGCTACGAACCGGCTGTTGCGCTGCAGAGCAAGGTTTTCGCGGGCCGCACCATCATCGCGCGAAAATCGCAATAGCCACGGCGACAAGGCGATCTTGCGTTTTTTTATTGTCACGCGAGTTTGTAGCTCGCCCTCTTTCCAACGCCTCCCACACCGGGCGGCTTTTCTGCATCTAAACATTCACCCACCCCGCCAAAAGCACGCGCCGAAGCGAGGGCGAACAATCACCCAGCGTGTTCCTCAAATTCCCAACCCGCCACAGCGCCGTTCCACTTCGCGCGATCCTTCCCAACATGATTACGTCGGTGGCGCTCGCGTGCGGCTTGGCGAGCATCCACTTTGTGTTGAAAGGCCGGTATGAGGCCGCGATGATCGCGATCGCGCTCTCGGCGGTGTTCGATGCACTCGACGGGCGTGCCGCCCGCCTCATGCGCGTCACCAGCAAGTTCGGCGCGGTTCTCGACTCGCTATCTGATTTCGCTTCGTTCGGCATCGCCCCGGCCGTGCTCCTCTATCAATGGATGCTCGATCCCGAGCCCGGTGCGCGAGCCCCTCTTCCCCCCGCGTACGAACCGCTCTTCATGATGAGCGTGCTGACATTCGCGATGTGCTCCGCGATGCGACTGGCGCGCTTCACAAGCGCGAAGCCCGCGAAAAAGGGGAACCCGTTCGCTGCAAGATTCTTTGTGGGAATGCCCACGCCCGCCGCGGCCGGGGCTGTTCTGTTGCCCGTACTCATCGCGGTTTCGCCCTGGATTCATTGGCAGATGCCGCCCGTCGCGGTCGCGATCTACATCTTTTTCATCGGCGGACTGATGGTCAGCCGTGTGCCGATGTTCAGCTTCAAGAAGATCCGGTTGCACCCCCGCGCGGTTGTGCCGCTCTTTATCAGCGTGGGCCTGCTCGTGTTTCTTGCCGCGAAGGACATCTGGCTCGCCGGGGTGATTCTGGCCGGCGGCTATCTGCTGACGCTTCCGCTTGCCTGGTGGTCGCACGCCAAACTCAAGGCCCAGTTCGCCGAGCAGTTTCCCGATCATGTCGATGACGGGCACAGCGGCACCCACCCCAAGTCCCCCCGCGACCTCAAAATCGGCCGAGGCTGATCGCACTCTCCCCAAGCTTGTTTCGTATCGGACTTGCCCTATCGGCGTCCTCATCCTCTTTTCGAGGCGTTTTCTCGCCGATTTGATCGATTGCCCGCTCGAACCGGCCGCTCGCATCGCGCAATGGAATTGACGTGAATGTAGTGCTCGCCATCCTCGCTCTCGTTCTTTGTTCTGATGCGACCTCGGCCGCGCCGCTCACACTCGAGTTCAAATCCGCCGCGAATCTCGATTCAACCGCCCTCGATCAGAACGGCTCCTCCTTCACCGTCGGCGGCATGAGCGGCATCGTGCGCCTGCAAGGCAACGAATACGCCACGATCCAGAACAATTCGAACCACATCACCAGGATCAACATCAACCTCGGTGCCGATGGCTCGATCACGAGCGCGCAGATCAAGCCCGGCGTTGGTGGCGGCTTCACGCTCTCGCAGTCCGGTGATTTCGAAGACGTCGCTTTCCCCGGCGTCGCCCAGAATCGAATCCGCATCGCCGACGAAGGCTCGCCCGAGATCCACGAGTTCGATTTCACATCGGGCGCGCTCATCCGCAATTTCGCGCGCCCCGCGATCTACGACAACCGCCGGGCAAACTTCGGCTTCGAATCGCTCTCCCTTAGCCGCACACAGGCATCGATGTGGACCTGCAACGAAGAAGCGCTCACGGTCGATGGCGCGCAGTCAACGTCGTCCGCCGGAACGCTCGTGCGAATTCTGAAGTACGCAAACGCGCTCCCAACTCCGACGCCCGCCGCCGAATACGCATATCTCACCGATCCGGTGCACGGCCTCTTTATCAGCAGCTCCCGCAGCGGCATCTCGCAGATCGTCGCGCTGCCGAACAAGAAACTTCTTGCACTCGAGCGTTCTTTTGCGCTCGGCTCATCGTTCTTCGAGACCCGCATCTATGAAGTGGATCTCGCCTCCGCGACCGACGTTTCCAGTCTCCCCATGCTGATCGGCGCCACGTACACCCGCGCCGCCAAACGCCAACTCTACAAAAGCGATCAAACCAATCTCGAAGGCCTCTGCCTCGGCCCCAAGCTCGCCTCCGGCGGCTACGCGATCCTCGGCGTTGTTGATGACGACGACCCGCTCAGCATCAATCGCGTCGTCTCATTCCGCCTCACCGGCGATGTCGACAGCACCTGCCCCGCCGATCTCAACGAAGACGGCTTTGTCGACGATGCCGATTTCGTCGGCTTTGCGCAGTCATACGACCTCCTGCTCGACCCCGTCGGCGATCTCAATCTTGACGAAGCCGCCGACGATCAGGATTTCGTGCTCTTCGCCGCGGCATACGACACGCTGCTTTGCCCGTAGTTGCGTGGTCTCCAAAAACGAAATAGGTCCTATGAGACTCATAGGACCTATATGACCTATTTCTTTGGTTTTACGGGTTCTGCCGGGGCATCCGAATCCGGCCCGCCAGCGCCGCATCCATCGCCTTGTAAATGCCCGGTTCAAGCCCGACGTCCGCCCCGCGCTTGAGCATCCGCCGCGCCAGCTCGTAGCGTCCATCGGCCTGCATCAGCACCGAAACCATCAGCCAGCTTGATCCGCTGCCGACGCGATTGGCATATTCCACCGCTCGATTGATCAACGTCGAACGCCGCGCCGCAGTCAGCCCGAGCGCGTTCACATCCAATTCTGAATTCGCAAGCGTCGGATCAAGCCGATACGCCTGGCGAATCATCGCCGTCGCATCATCGGCCTGACGCATATCAAGCATCGCAAGCGAAAGCACTCGCATCGCCGCGGTATCCTCTTTGTCTTTCGCGATCGCCTGCGTGAGATACTTCATCGCAGCATCGCTCTGGCGATCGCGGAACGCCATGACTCCGTAGTCAAAGGCAGTCGGCGCAGGTGCCGGCGCGTAATGCGTCTGGTCCGCCATGCTGCGCTGCGTCGCGCCCGGAAGCAGATTCGGATCGTACAAATACGTCAGCCCGCCAAACGGTCCGGGCACATACGGGGGAACCGGAAATCCATTCCAGTAGACGACAAAGTTCGCGCCATTCCATGCGACCCAGCTGTTCCATCCCCACGGCCACCAATTCCAACCCGGCGGACAAGCCACCGGCGGAACCGGACACGGCTGAGGCGGAGTCGGAACCGAGGGAGGTGTCGGCGGATTTGGCACCGATCCGGGCGGAACACCCGGTACGCCGCCCGTCCATCCATTCGAGAAGCCTTGTGCCCCGGTATTCAGAAGTGGCAGCGTGTTGGAGTTGAGCGCCGGCAGCGTGCCCGAGTTCATCGCGGGCATCGTGTTCGAATTCAGCGCCGGCAGAGTCCCCGGCACCGTTCCGTTCTGCACGTTCCACTGATTGAACGAACGACCCGGCGAATTAAACGGCGCGCTCGGAAATCCGCTGGCGCCCGTCGTGCCAAATCCGCCCCGGCCAAATCCGCCGCCCATTGACGGCGCAATGCGCGCTCCGCCGCTGAAGCTCACGCCGCCCCGAAATCCGGAGAGCGGAGCAGACATCGTCGCGGCAGGCCCAACGCCGGCAGCATGCCACGCGCAGCCGAAGGCAACCGCCGCACCCGCAAGCAAACGCGATACTCTGTTGGCCCTATCCATTGCCGTGGCTCCTGGCCCCGCACGACGATTCATCCAACCCCGCGCCTCCCGCCACGATACGGTACAAGTCTATCAGATCATGCCTCAAAGCGGTGTATTCAAATTATCGTTCATTTCCCGCTCAGTGCCACTGGCTTTGGCCGCGGCAGCCGCATGTTTTTCCGCGTCCTGCGGCGTTTTCGGGGGCGGTCTCACCCGGGGAACCACCCTCGCTTCGGCCGAAACGGGCTTCGTCCTCAACATGACGCCCAGGTACCAAGCCTACCTCTCCTCTGATATCAACACGGCCGACTTCTTTCTCTCGGACCTTCCCCCCGACGCCTTCGCCGATGGGGCCGACCTGAGCCAGTTCGCGGGAAGCCTCGTCCAAATACACATGTTCCTCGCGCCCAAGTCCGGTTCCACCCCGATCGCATTTTCCGCTACTTCCGCGACCGTCCGCCAGATTGTCTTCGCCAATGGCCAGATGGGGATGTACTCAGGGGGCGGCTTCCTGCTCCCCAGCGGCACGGCGGGCGACAGCACCTTTGGTGGCACGATCCACAGCGCCTCGATGCGTCTGACGGCCCGCACGCCCGGTTTCGCCGACAAGCTCGGCTCGTCTGAGTTCGCCAGCGGGCTCAGCGTTCCGAAAGACGTTTCGCGGGCCAAGCGCATGTCGCTGCTCGTAGAGCGGGCGTACGCGCAGATGCCGATCCGCAACCTGCCCAAGATCCTCGGGCAAGATCAGAACGACGCGACGAACGACATCGAGCATCACCTGGATGCAGATACGTCAGAATCAACGCCGGATTCGAAGATCGAAAAACCCACGCCGACGAATCCGGGTAATCAGCCGACGCCTCCATCGACGCCGCCGCCCGGTCCCCTTTGATGTTCAAGCAAGTTTCAGCGCTCGCCGGCGCTTGCGGATGATCATGAAGGTCACGCCAACCAGCAGCAGCGCGCCAATCGCAAGAACGATCGGCGTCAAAACTGCCAGCACGCTCGCGACGGTTGCAAGAACAGATTCCGCGGCCGCATAAAACGGATTCGCAATTCCGCCGGTCGTTGCGGTTGAGATCACGCGTCCGCCCGCGCTCGTCGCCTGTGCGATGCCTGCCGCGGCAACTCCCGATGCCGCGACTGCGCCCAGCCCGGTCGCGTACAGCGCATGTCCGACCAATCCATTCAACTGGTCGCCCGATGCCAGCGTCGAATGCAGCTCCGGCGCGACAAGCCCGATCGAGAGCAACGCACCCGCAAGCCACCCCGCCGGCGCGCTGATCGCATCAAGCGCATGATCGACAATTGGAACGCAGTAGCCAACGCCTTCGGCGATGCTGAGCGCGCCAAGCACGGCCAGCGCCGTCCAGCTTGAAGTCCACGCGAGTGCCGGCGCGAGATGCACCATGTCCAATCTCTGCGCAATCCCCGCGATGAGCAGAGGCACAAAAACGCGCAGCCCTCCCGCGGCAGACAGACCAAGCCCGATGCAGACTGCCGCGAGAAGCTCCATGGAGTGTTGTTGGGATTTGAGATGACCGGATTTTGCGGTCGAGACGCTCTGAAAAGTGCCTGATAACTTGCAGTTTTGGCGCTGAAGCAGCTCGATCTTCATTGCCGCTTTGCACTCGCCGGCAACTTCGTTTCGTGCCATAGTTACACGCCTCAGCAGATTCTGAAACACCGGCGCGATGTCGGCGTGATTCCCGATCGGTTCAGTTTCATCGGAATTCGCCGCTGTTACATCAACAACCGTGTTCGCAGCACAGGTACGCTCATGCGATCGGCAGGCGCTTCAGCGTCGCCGTTCACCGGAGCTACCCCAGATGTCATCGCCACTTTTCTCCCGTACTTCGCGCGCTGCAGCCGTTCTTGTCGCTCTCGCGTGCGCCACCAGCGCTTTCGCGGCAGCCGTCAAAGTCGAGCTCGTTCAGAAAGACGGCAAGTGGCAGCTCATGCGCGAGGGCAAACCCTACTTCATCCGGGGCGGGGGTGGCGAAGGCAGCCTCGAAACACTGACCGCCATCGGTGGCAATTCCAAGCGCATGTGGGGCTCTGACAACATCGACCGCCAGCTCGAGGCGGCGCAGAAGGCAGGCGTCTCGGTCGCCGTCGGCATCTGGCTCGAACACGAGCGCCACGGCTTTGACTACGGCGACGAAAAGGCCGTGAAGGCGCAGTTCGACAAGGCCAAGGCCGCCGTGATGAAGTACAAGGATCATCCGGCAGTGCTCGTCTGGGGTGTCGGCAATGAGATGGAGGGGTACGCCAAGGGCGACAACCCCAAGATCTGGAAAGCCGTCAACGACATCGCCAAGATGATCAAAGAGGTTGATCCCAATCACCCGACCATGACCGTCATCGCGGAAATGGGGGGCGAGAAACTCCCCTGCATCAAGAAGTACTGTCCCGATATCGACATTGTCGGTGTGAACTCGTACGGCGGCGCGAAGAGCGTTCCCGAGCGCTACACCGCCGCGGGAATGACTAAGCCGATCATCGTCTGTGAATACGGCCCCGCCGGCACCTGGGAAACTCCGAAGAACGCATACGGCGTCACACCGGAGAAGACCAGCACGGAAAAAGCGTCGGTCTATCGCGATGCCGCGGCAGCATATGAGAAAAGTCCGATTTGCCTTGGCTCCTACGCGTTCATCTGGGACGACAAACGCGAAGCAACGCTGACGTGGTTCGGTCTGTTCCTCCCCGCACCGGGCCGCGAGCGCACCGCCGGAATCGATGCGCTGCAGGAAGTCTGGACCGGCAAGCCTCCGGCCAATCGCGTGCCGGTTGTAGAGCCGATCAAGATCGCCGGCAGCGACAGCGTCAACGCGGGCGACACCGTGAAGGCGTCGTTCAAGGCCTCGGATCCGGAGAACGATCCGATCAAGGTGACGTGGGTGCTCAAGTCCGAACTTGATCCCAGCGAAGGTGGCGATCCGGTCTCCGAACGCCCGTCGCATCCCGAAGCGATCGTGCAGTCGTCCAACTCCGAGGTCACGCTCAAGATGCCCAAGGACGGAGGCGTCTATCGCCTGTATGCGTTTGTCACGGATGATCACGGTGGCGGCGCAGTCGCAAACGTGCCGCTGCACGTGAATGGGCCCAAGACGAGCGCTTCGCCAAAGGCCAAGCTCCCGCTTGTGATTTACGCCGATGGCTCCGACGGCGCGTTCTCGCCGTCGGGCTGGATGGGCAACACCGGCGCGATCTCGATGGACCCCGCCTGCACCACGACCCCGCACACCGGTAGCAACTGTCTCAAGATCCAGTACACCGCCAGTGACAACTGGGGAGGCGTCGCATACCAGAGCCCCGCAAACGACTGGGGCGATCAGCCCGGCGGCTACGACCTCACCGGCGCCAAGCGCCTCTCGTTCTGGGCGCGTGGCGAAGACGGCGGCGAGAAGATCGATGTGAAAGTCGGCACGATCGGCAAGGACAAAAAATACTTCGATACCGCCGTCGTCACCAAGCCCTTCACGCTCACCAAAGAATGGAAGAAGTACGAGATCGATCTCGCTGGCAAAGACCTCACCCGCATCAAGACCGGCCTCGTCTGGTCCCTCGGCGGCCAAGGCAAACCCGTGACCTTCTATCTCGACGACGTCTGGTTTGAGTGAGTCCGCCGAGTCGTCCGTTGTCCGGCCAGTAGACTGTTGCTCATGAGATTCGTCGTTCTGGGATTTATGCTGGTGGCCAGCGGATGCATGATCGCGGCAGCATTTCTTAGCGCTGGCGACTACCGAGGGATGTTAGAGTCCATCGCGAAGGCGGCGTTTCTTCTTGGCCTAGGCGTACTAGCGTTTCGCACGATGCCTAAGACAGCCCAATCAGGAAAGAACTAATCGCCGTTCAACTTGGCCCACTAACTACCACTCGCTTCTCATATCACCCCGTCACTCAAATACACCACCCGCTCCATCGCCTGCATCGGCGTCGGCGGATTCGACAAGTCGATGGGCAAATAGACGCCGCGCTCGTGATCGGTATTCAGCACCACCGCATTCGGCGGCACCAGCGTCGCACCCTCCGGCGCTTTCTCGTGCCCCAGAATAAACAGGTTGATTCCCCAGCGCTCGACCAGATCTTCGAGCTGTTCTGAGTCGTACCCGCGACCCCAGATCATGATGTGCGCCGCACCCGTGCGAGGCTCGTAGTCCTCTTTCGTCAGTTCGCGAGCGAGCACCGAAGGATCAAATCGCTGCATCATCGCCAGTCCGGGCAGCGAGTGCGCACACAAGATGTCCACGCCCCGTGACCCATCCGGCTTGTTGCACTCGCAGCGCATCGCCAGCGGCATCGCCAGCACAAAATCTCGGATCGCATCGTGTACGAGCGTCGCGTCGTCGCCGAAGACGTTCTCAAGCCCGGCGTTGAATGCATCGACGACTTTCACGCCGTCTTTCACAATCCCCGCGCCCATGATCTGCGAGAGCTCGTGATTTCCGAGGAGCACATGCACATGCTCGGGGAACTCGGCCTTGAGCGAAGCAACCCGCGCCAGCGCGCGATACGAATAGTCCACGCCATTCAACAAATTCGGCGGATGGATGATCTCGTGCAGCGTCAGGTGCGATGGGTTCTCAGTTCCGAGCCCCGCGATTTCAACGAGCTTCTTGAAATTGATCGGATGATCGTGCAGATCGCCCGTCGCGATCAGTTTGCCCGGCGCGCGAATGACATCAATCGACCCGCGCCGGCACTTCGCCTCGCGGCACGCCTTCGCGCCCGCGCGAAACAACTCGCACACCTGCGTCACATCCTGAAGTCCGAGTTGTCCAATCGCGGCAGGTTCCAAGTCGTTTCTTTCCTGACATAGCCGTGCCGCCGAAGCAGTGTTCGAGGCAATTCCGAACTAGAACATCGGCATTCCCCGCATCCGCGCAAGGGAAATTGGATGAGAGCGGCATGACTTCAGACGTCGCGTCGATGAGGAAGACTCACAAACGTCCCGACGCTGGCCGTACGAGCCCGAACGCAGTGAAGGGTGCCTTTGCCGCCCATCGCGCCCCATCATGCGAAGGCCCGTGCAAAGACCCTTACGCCGCCGAATCTTCCTGACTCTCGCCCGTCTCTGCCGCCGGACCCGCCCGCTGCGCCACCATCTTCGCGCGGATCAAATTGAGCCGATCCGCCACGATCTTCATATCCGCCGGACGCTTTTCGGTCTCAATCTCGAGGCAGTTCATGATCAACTCGCCCAGCATCGCCGGGATGCGCGGATTGAGCTGATGCGCCGGAGTCGGCTTGGCCATCAGCTTGTCATCGATCTTGCCGAGCAGGCTGTCGCCCTTGCCAAGCGCGGTCGGAATGTGCTTGCGCGTCAGGATCCAGTACATCGACGCACCAAGGTTGTACACGTCGGTCTTCGCCGTGATCGGGCGGCAGTGCACCTGCTCGGGCGCGATGTAGTCCGGCGTGCCCTGAATCCGCTCTTTCACCGTGTCGATGCGGCACGACTGGCCAAGATCGATGATCTTCGCCGTCCCATCCGCCGTCACCACGATGTTGTTCGGTTTCATGTCCGCGTGGACAAAACCGCGCGTGTGCATGTGGTGCAGCGCCTCAGCGGTCTGCTCAAAGATGTGCACAGCGTCTTCAAACGTCTTCGGAGGCTTCACTTCCATCGAGACGCCGTCCACCAGTTCCATCACCAGATAGAGATGGATCGTCTCGAGGCTGAGCATGCTCCGGCCCCGCTTGATCATCTTGGTGATCTTGCGGATCGACGGGTGATCCATCGCCTGCGCGACGTGATATTCCGCCTCGGCCTGATCAAGGAATCGCTGGTCCTTGGGCTCGAGCTTTTCAACGTGCTTGAGGGCCCAGATGTGGCTCTCTTTGTCTTTGACGAGGTAGATTTCCGAGGCCGCGCCGCGTCCCAGGTCAGAAAGGACCTTGAAGCCCTCGACCGTTTCGCCCTTCTTGAACTCGGTCACCGCACGAGTCATTCCGCACACATCTCCGACGTCAGCCGAACCAACTACCGTACATCCGCCCCGGATCACCCGATCGTGGGCCCATCGTCCTGATCTTTCGTTCAACGTCTGCCCGCTGCCCGAGAACCGGGTCAACGCCGCCCTGCTCCACAGCCCGCCCAAAGTCCGTTCGAGGGCCTCCTTCTTCGTCCAGACCGAACCCGAACTTCAGCCGCCAGTGTAGGGCATCGCTCCCCCTTTTCCGACGTGCCAACCCAACGCACCCGCTGCGTTCACGTTGCGTCTATTGGTAAGAATCGGACGCCGGTTCCAGTGAGAAACGCCGGTTCACCGGTTATTTGGTCGGGCCGTTGCTCTGCCCCTTGTTTTGGGTCGAAGGCCGTCTGGCTTACTTCAATGCCAACTGCTCGCGAAATGCCGCGCCCGGGAAGAAGCGGCCGGGGCCGGCTCCCTTCACCAGATCATCCTGCAGCACAATGCGGTCGCGCGGGATGTTGAGCTCGCGGCAGAGGGCATCCACAAGTTGCGTCAGGCGACGCATTTGCGAGTCGGTAAACCGACCCCGATCGCCGTTGCCGACGAGGCAGATGCCGATCGAATTCTTGTTGTACCAATCGGCCTTGGGGCCGCTGGCGTGCGCGCCGGCCTGCTGGCGGAGCCAGCGAGATCCGACATGCAGTTCACCGTCATCCAGCCCATTGCCATTGCCGATCACAAAGTGATAGCCAAGGCCTGCCAAACCATTGGCTTTCGCCTCGGATTCGAGCGATTGAGGCGTCGCGTACGGCGACCCGGTATGGTGAATCACGATCGCCTGCCAGCGATTCTTTTCGAGCGGCGCTTTCGTGTTGAAGACAACCTCAACACTCGTCGCTGTCGCAGGGGCGATGAGTGCCGGAAGATTCACACCGTCCACGCGCGGGCTGGCCTTGCCATCCATCGCGTAGAGCGCTCCGCCCATGACAGTCATGGTGGCGACCAACGCTCCCCACACGTTGCGGGAGCGGGCGCTCAACACATCCCTGCCGGCATTCGACTTCGAGCTTCGGGACATCCACCCTTCCTCATCACGGGGCGCTGAGATCGCCCTATCCACTCTGTCCTCTATCCGCGCATGGGTCAAGGGGCCCACGCAAGTTACACGTCTATTCATCGTCGCGCCGCGCTCTCACAATTCAGCGAAACACGCGTGCTCAGCATGCAACTTTAGACTTTTTTCGCAGCCACTTCGACTTTGTCGCGCTTAGAAGTGTCAAAAAATCAATCGCTCGTGCCGCACGAACCCCGCACCACAAGGCTCAGTGGGCCACCGCAAAATACCCCCGCCCGGTAAGCCGATTCCGTCATTCCTTCGGCAGCAGACGGCCCCGCAGATTCGGTCGTTTGTACCCAAATTCATCCGTGTACGTCGTCGCCGCACGCTGGTCGCGCACCGCGTCATACCGGTCGTACTGACTGCGCGGCTCATCCGGGCTCAGCAGCGGTTCCTGGCACCCCGCCAGGCTCCCAAGCACGCCACAAATGCCACCAACCAAAATCGCCCGTACCAAGTGCGAACGGGTGCGGGGATTGCTTTGTGTATGCACGAGGACCGCTGACTCCAAGGTTCGCAACGCCCCTTTGTGGGCAACCGAAGGGACCAAAAACAAGTGTACCGTCCGAAAGTCTGGACGGCACACCGAGGAGAGAGGAGATGGATCGGCTTAACAGCCAAACCTATGTACGGAAGCGACTTGCGACTGGTTCGCGCTTTCCGCTTCGCCCCTCGGTGCATGCATCACTCATTCGGCATTTCAACCGAAGGCTGCGTCATCAAAAGTGCCGACGGTGACGCCGGCCCCTTGGGCTCTTCCGCCGGCGGGAACGCCGCCTTTTCCATGTCGAGAATCCAGTCCTCGAGCGGGATGTGGCGAAGCAGGTCGAGCCGAACTTCCTGGCCGCCCATAGAGGGGGCACCCTCGCGAATCTTCAGGAAGATCAGGAACTTGTCCCACTTGCGCTTGTCGAACACCGTGACGTCGGCCGCGGCGATCGTTTGCCCGCTCGGAAGCGTGAGCGTCTTGGTCGTCGGGTCATAGCGGAACACGGTGCTCACCGTGCGGAAAAGAACGAAGATCATCGCGAGCGCGATGGCGCCGACCACGCCGAAGATCAGCCACTGCGACGGAATGTCGAAGCGAGAAAGCGCCTTGGGCTGCTGTGTTGTCGATTTGAACCGCGTCTCCAGCGCCGCGAGCGCCGCACGCGGCTCGCCAATCTGCGTCTTCGCGGGGGTCAGCCTCGAAGCGTTCCGCAGCGCGCTCAGCCACTCAAAGCGTGCTTTTTCGACCGGCGAAAGTGTGGTTGTTGTCGCGCGCTCTACCAGGGTTTCCAGCTCCGCAGCCGGATCCTCAACCGAAGTTCGCTCGAGCACGCCCGGCGCGAGCGCTGCCTTCAGGTACTGCATCTTCAGGAAGTCGGCCGCCTGCTCGCCGCGCCCTGGATAGACGATCGTGGCATCAACAAGCGCCCACAGCGCGAAGCCGGCGACGAGCAGAATGAAGATCATCTGCTTGCCGAGCCACTTGGGTGCCGCCTTTGTTCTGAGTAACTCGTCAGCCATGGAAAGTGCCTGTTTTGGAAGAGGTTGGGGATCGGAGGTCGGGTGGTCCTGGGCCCGGGTGGGGTCGTAGCGGAGATATCTGCAGCCTCTATCGGCCGTTGCCATCCAGCGTATCCGCCCGAACAGCCACGAAACTTGGGGGACGAGAGGGGATGTCTATCTATAAGAAGATCGCGCGGAGCGCGCGACGCCACCAGCGCTCGCACACCTCGCGACCCCGCGCCGACTCCGCAAGTTCGCTGAACCCGCCTTGATCGGCCCGCTTCACCGGAATCCGCGGCAGATCAAACTCGCCCCGCCGCAGCGCCTCGGTCAGCCAGCGGCTGTGCTCGTCGCGCATGCGCTGCGCAACCTCACCGATCGGTCTGGAACGGAAAAAGAAGAGACACACGGCCCTCAAGCGTAGCCGAAACCCCGCCAAAACCGCAAGACCAAAAAGCAGCGGGCCGGCGCTGTACGTTCAAAAAAAAGGGGCCGATCCCCTGTGTGTTCTGCGCTCTCGTCTTTCTTTGGCACTTTGACGATCTGGCCCTTTGGCCATTTGTTCACGGGCACACCAGTGCGTCAGACGCCACAACAAACTTCGTGAAGTACATGCCGTCCACCACCCCATCGCGTGTGATGTCCGGCGGGCACCCGGCGGGCATCGAGCAGTCTGCGCAATCAAGAATGTCGTACGCGATCACGAAGATGGAGCAGTCCGCATCGTCGACAAAGCCGTCACCGTTGAATTCGCCATCACACACGACCGTTTGCGCTGTGAGCATCTTGCCCACGCCAACGCCAAAAGTCAGGCTGTCGGCGACGAGGAAATTCTGACCCACCCGCGCCAGGTTCTGATTGAGCTGCCCGATCGGAACCAATGTTCCATCGACTCGAACTGCTGCTGCAGGCGCACGAATTGTCGGTGAATTTGGGGGGGAGAATCACAAAGACACACGAGCGTGCGATCAGGAATTGGTTGATTTAAATGTGGCATGGGATGGAGCGGGACCGAATGCGCCGCACGCCGCAAAGGCGGCGGAGTGAAAACAGAAGCTGGAAGCAGCGGCCGGAGAGGGAGGAACGAAGTAAAAGGGCATTTGCTCCGGTTCTGAATAGGGGCAATCATAAAATTGATTGACACTCGCATTCTGTTCGCTTGTGCTCGCAAAACCAACCGGTAGACTCGCGCGGTTGATCGGGGGGCGGCGCGCCGGAATCAGACGCGCGGCACCACACAATCTGGAGGCTGGTCATGGTGAGCAAGGGACACGTTCTTGCACTTGCCGTGTGTTCACTGGCGTTCGCGGGGCCCAATTGGCAGTTGGCGCAGGAGCAGCGCACACCACTTGTAGCGCCGCAGATTGCTTCAACGGCGTACGAGATGCGCACGGCGAACCCTGCGATCGGGCTTCGCGTGAGTTACTCGGAGAGCCGTGAGAATTTGACGCTCACGATTGCCGCGGCGGGCGGGTCTGTGTCGGTGCCGATCGCGTCGAATCGGATCGAGGTGGCGAGCGACGCCGATGTGATCGTCGTGGCGAATAAGTTGCGGTACCCGGGCACGATCACGTGCGGCAAGGACATCTACGACGGGCTTGTCGCGTTTGACTCGAAGGGCCGGCAAATTGCGAACGTTGCGCAGACGGGGGCGATCGGGCGGCTGCGCGTGCTTTCGGATGGGCGAGCGATTGTCGCGACGGATGATGCGGTGCGCGTGTATGACATGGCGAACGGGGGAAATGTCCTCTGGAATGTGCCGCTGGAGGTGGATGAGGTAATCGCGCTGCCGGGCGAGCAGTTTTTGGCAACGCAGAGGTGGGACAAGGCGAACGACACGATCCGCGCCGAGTTGCGTTCGGCACGGACGGGCGCGGTCGTGCTGGTAACGACCGATCCTCGGGCGAGCGGTTCGCAGTATTTCGCGGTTTCGTCGGATAATCGCTACGCGTTTCTGCGGCGGAACACGCAGATTGCGCCTCCGGTCTGCTCGGTGGATGTGATCGATCTCCAGGCGCCTGCGCAGCCACTGCTCCGAATCCCGAACATTGCCGGTGGCCCGCTCGCGGCAGATCGATTGGGGGCGGACGGTTCGGTGGCGCTAGCGGTCGTGATTCCGCCCGCGAACAAGGATCCGCGTGCGATTCGCGCCGATCTGCTGATGTTTGATTCACAGGGGAACGCGACGTTCCAGTCGCCGGGCACGCCGGGACCGATCGACAGTCTTCATTCGCTGGTTCGATTTGGTGCGGACGGAGGCAGGATTCAGTTCGAGTTCGATCATGAACATCGCACGTACACGCTGGCGGGAGGTGAGCCATGAAGACTCTTCTTCGATTGAGCGCGGGCGCGGCGACGATTGCTCTTTGTGCTTCCGCGTTCGGCGTTCCGTGGCCCCTGGCGAATCAAGGCAAATCACACCGGATCTGGCACGGGTACAGCACGTTCACGGACCTCGGCAGCCTGCACTATCACGAGGGATGCGACTTGGCGGTTGCCGACGGCCAGAGGCCCGACGTGCTTGCCGTTGAAAAGGGAAAACTGGTTGAGAAAGGCGGCGCCGGTGACGACATCTTCATCACGGTCGAGCGAAAGGGGAACGCCAAGGAGGGCTTTGGCTATGTGCACATCGACATGGTGATAAACCTCGCGACGGGGGCCGAGTGGAAGGTTGGAGACGATGTGACGGATGGCGATCGGATCGGACGCGTGCGTGATCACGCGGGACTTATGGATCACCTGCACTTTGAATACGACAACGATTCGGCGAAGCCCGGCTGGTCGGCGACTGGAGCGATCGCAGCAGATCTGAACGGCGATCCGCTCGATTTACTTTCGCCCAACACGAACGCAGCGGAGCCGGTGATTTCGCAGACGGCCAGCCACTTCCTCTATCGCAAAGGAGAGGACGAAGGGAAAAAGGCGGCGGAATACATGGACGTGGAGGACAAGGACAAGAACCGAGTTCTCAAAGGCAACATCGACATCGTCGCGGAAGTCTCGAACAAGTTCACCAGCGACGACAAAGACAACCCCTACAACCTGCATGCGCGCAAGCTCACGTTCAAGGTGGACGATGCGAAGGGCGGCGCGGCGATCGCGGAGCAGACGCTGACGGAGTTCAAAGATCTGTTCCTATCGAAGGATGCGCCCAACAAGGATCGGAACACCTTTGCCAAGTTCCGGCAGCCCGCCCGCGCGCAGGTGATCTACGAGGTAGACGACACGGCCAAGAGCGTGGGGAACAGCGGGGGAGGCGGGGGCGTCTCTTCCGCCGATGCGAAGTTCTTCTACATCCTGACCAACAAGAACGACAACAGCGACATCGAGCTCGATGATGCCAAATTCTTCTGGCACACCAAGGTGAAGCAGGGCGAGGCGTGGAATAACAACAAGAGTCCGGACGACGACGCGGAGAACAACGGCAAGGCGCAGTTCCCCGACGGGAAGTATGTCGTGACGGTGAAGGCGTTTGGAATCGGCTCGAAGACGGGCGCGTCGGTCGAGAAGACCGACAACGTCTTTGTTCTGAATTTTCCGCGGGCGGTCGAGCCGGAACCGGCACCCGCCAAGCCGGGGAAGGAACTCAAGGTGACGGGGAGCGAGTTCCGGGCGAATACGCCGTACACGGTGATCATTGTGCCTCATCGCACGTGGATCAGTGGTGATCCGATTCCGTCGGGCCCGGTCGTTTCGAGTGCTGTGCTCGTGTCGGACAGCGATGGAAAGCTGTCGGGGGAGGTCTGGTCTTCGTATTCACCCAACGGCGACCCGGACAAGGGATATGACATCGTCGTCGACTACGACGAAGACGCCATCTACCAGGAGCCGATCGACGGGACGCCGGTGGATGCACTCGCGACTGTGTCGAGTCAGGGGTATTGCCCGGGCGATCTGAACGCGGACACGATTGTGGATGATGCCGACTTTGTCATCTTCCTTGCCGCGTACGACATTCTCGATTGCAACAGCAGCGACATGCCGGCGGGATGTCCGTCGGATCTGAACGGCGACGGCATAGTCGATACGGCAGACTTTGAGCTCTTTGTGGTGCCGTACGAAGAGTATTTCTGTCAGTCGGTGCCGCCGGAGTGAGGCGGTCGGTCCGGGCGGCCGTGCGTGATATGCTGACCAGTGTCGCCGCGGAGTGTATTGGTTACTGCGCCGGTGGCGTCGAACGGATTTGTTCCCACGCGTTGCGGTAGCGTGCGGCCATCACGCTGAGCGATGCGCTGATGATGCGAACGCTGCCCACGATGTTGACGAAGTTCACGTCGCCGTTCCAGCGCGGGACTAGATGAACGTGCAAGTGATTCGGCAGGCCGGCGCCGGCGGCGCGGCCTTGGTTGACACCAATGTTGATGCCCTGCGGGTTGATGGCGAGTTGCATGAGTTCGGCGGCGAGGTCGCTGAGCTTCCAGAGCGCGGCGCGCTGGTCGGCGGAGTAGTCGAGGAGCGCGGGTCGAGGTTCGCCGAGGGCGACGAGCAGGTGGCCGCCTGCGTATGGATACATATTGAGCAGGATCATCCCTGAATCGGTGCGGACGACGACGTGGTTGGATTCGTCGCGCTCGGGGTGCTGCCAGTAATCGTGCAGGAAGGAGACCGAGCCGGGGGCGGGCTTTTTGTCATCGATGGACTCGATGTATTCCTGGCGCCACGGGGCGTGGAGGGATGCGGGGCCGGAGGGGGGCTTTCCTTGATTCCCCGGTGGATTCTCTGGCGGGTTTTCTCGTGGCTTCTCAGGCGCGGGCATTGCAACGAGTGTAACTCGACAAGGTACACGAGCAACGTAGACTTTCGGCTCGGGATCCATTACTTGCATTGCACGCGAATTGCACCGGAAAGGGAAGTTCAATGTTCGATTCGATCCGCTACTCGGCCAAGTCCTCCAAATCGGCGGTTCTTGTTGTCGGCGTGTTTGCGCCGGACTCGAAGCAGGAGGGCGCGAAGCCGACGCTTGATGCCGCGACTGGTCGAATCGTGTCCGCAATCGGGGCAAGCGATGCGGTGAAGTCTGCGATCTCGCGGCCGGAGTTTGAGGGCGGGATGGGGTCGGCGGTTGAGGCGTTTGCTGGTAGTGGGGGCAAGACGCGTGTGATCGTGGTCGGTCTGGGCAAAGCCGAGAAACTGACGACCGAGACGCTTCGGTTTGTGGGGGGCGTGATCGGGCGCAAGTTGGCGGCGGCGAAGGCGGTCGGCGCAGCGATCGAACTTGCGAGTGCAGTGAAGGCGTCGGGCGCGGATATTGGTGCGGATGCCGCGGGAAGCGCGGCGGGTGAGGGGCTTGGACTGATCGGCTGGGTGTGCGACGAGTTCAAGGGGAGCGTCACCAAGAAGAAGGATGCGAAGGGGAAAGAAGTCAGCCCGCGGACAAAGCTGGATGTGGCATCAAGCGATTCGAAGTTTGGCGCGGGTGTGGAGCGCGGGTTGGGTTTGGCGGTTTCGGCAAATATCTGCCGCACGCTGAGCCAGACGCCACCGAATATCGCGACGACGACGTACATGGCGAATCAGGCGCGCTCGATTGCAAAGAAGACGGGGCTGAAGTTCAGCATCCTCGAAGGCGCGGCGCTTGAGCGTGAGAAGATGACCGGCCTGATCAATGTCGGCAAGGCGAGCCTGTACAAGCCGTGTCTGGTGCGGCTTGAGTATTCGCCCCGCGGTGTCAAGAAGAATGCCAAACCGCTGGTGCTCATCGGCAAGACGATGACGTACGACACGGGTGGGTTGTCGCTCAAGATCAGCAACGGCATGGTCGGCATGAAGCGGGACAAGGACGGCGGCTGCGCGGTGATCGGTGCGATGCACGCAATCGCAACGGTGATCAAGCCGAACCGGCCGGTGGTGGCGCTGCTCTCGATCGCCGAGAACAGCATCAATGAGGAGGCCTATCGGCCGGATGATGTGATCACGTATCGCAACGGTGTGACGGTTGAAGTGACGAACACGGATGCCGAAGGCCGGTTGGTTCTGGCCGACGCACTCTGCTGGGCGTGCGAGAAGGAAGACCCGAGCGCGATCATCGATCTGGCGACGCTCACGGGCGGCGTGGTCGTCGCGCTGGGCGGTTCGTTTGCCGGCATGTTCTGCGAGAACGATGCGCTGCGTGCGAGGGTGGAAGCGGCGAGCGCTGCGAGCGGCGAACGCGTCTGGCGCCTGCCGATGCATCAGGAGTACCGCGACCTCATGAAGAGCCCGGTCGCGGATATCGCCAACAGCAACCCGAATCGAAAGGCGGCGCCGATTCAGGGCGCGGCGTTCCTTTCGTACTTTGTCGAAGAGAACATCCCGTGGTGCCACCTTGATATCGCGGGCGTGCATGTTGCGGAGAGCAACAAGGGCGCGTTCGTTGATGGGCCGACGGGGTGGGGGACGAGGTTGCTGGCGGAGTTGGTGGACGGGTGAGAAATGGCCAAAGGGCCAAGTTTCAAATGGCCAAATAAGATACTCGCGATTCGAACCGGTTATGGGTGGAGGGCAAGCGTTCGCAGCACGCGAAGCGTACGAAATGAGCTGATCATCAGCGCTATGAGTGCGATGAGCAAGAGCACGATGCCGAATCCTGGGATGATTGCAATACATACCAGCGGCATTGCCGCTGCTGCATTGCGCCGGCTTCGCACGAAGAGTTCAGGCTGAGGCAGCCCATAGCTGAAGCGGCTGAGGATGTCGGCCTGCATGAACACCGCGGGTATCTGCATCAGATACGCAACCAAAATGATGGGCACGCCCCAGTATTTCGTAAACAGAATTGCCGGCGTCATCGTCGTCGCGAAACTCCAGACTCCGGTGACACCGGCCGCCCAGAATGTGAAAGCCAATGCCGCGATGCATTCAGTCGCGAGCAATGCAAGCATCATCTTGCGAACAAACCGGAATGAGTCTCCGCGTGGTTCGATCACTTCGATCCTTGGTTTCAAGATTAATGTAAATGCGAACCAAAGCGCATGCCACGTCGCGACAGACAGGCCGAGCGCGAGAAGAGAGCGAACGACCCATTGTCTTGACAGAGCGGGTTGGGGCGAACGATCGGCGAAACCGATCGTTGTAAGCGTTGCGGACACAATGATCGGAAGCGCTCCGATTGGGATGAGCCAGAGGAAGATTGAGATCCGTCGGATTTGTGCATTGGACGAGAAGGCAGCGAATGCGCGCTCTTTCGTCTTGGCAACGGCTGCGGAACACTCCGGACAAGGTGCGTTTTGCACAAGGCCGTGGAGGTTGTAGCCGCACACCACGCAGAGTGAGTCGGTCGGCGAACCGGTTGGCGAGAGCGTTGGAGCCGGGTCGACCAAGTCCTCAGGTTGCGGTTTGTCGGACTCCGTGATGTCGGATCGCCACTCGATCATGACATTGCTGTTTGTTTACGGAAGACGTCGCCGATCATCTCTGCCGAAGCGGAGGAGATCTCGCCGCGTTCAACCATCTGGGCGAGAAGTTCACTCACACCATTCGGCTTGCGGCCCGCGACGATGACGCGCAGGCGCTCGATGACCTTATCGAGTCGGTTTCGGATCGTCGGGTAGCTGACGTCGTATGTGGTCGCGAGGTCTTTGAGGGAGCCGGAGTGGAGGACGAGTTGGACGATCAGGTCCTGATCCTCGCGGCGAAGGGCGGCGAGAGGGTGGGGGTCGCCGGGACCGCTGGATGTGGTTGGTTCAAAGGTGACGTGATCTTGGCCGTCGCGCCGGGAGGGCGGGGTGGACGGTTTGACCTCGACCTTCACGCCAGCAGGGAACTTTGGGACGCCGTTGGGGAAATTGAAGGCCATTGTTTCGGATTATGGAAGTGGATTTTCGTTTTGTCAAAGGGCTTGGGCGATTTGGACCGCTCGGTTCGAGATCGTGTGAGCGTGGGGGCTGTTTGGAAGTGGTGGCGATGATCTCTGCAACGGCCCGGCACTTCGTTTGGGCTCGTACGGCAAGGTGCGGGCGGATATGGAACCCGTCTCGCTTCCACGATTTAGAAGGGGAGCAGGAACGCGCTAGCGGCTGGCGTCGGGTTTCAGGCGTTCTCTTGCCGCACCGATGAGGAGGGCCATGAGGGTGAGCGGCAGGATTCGCGTTGCGGTTCCGAAGACGATCGAGGCTCCGAGCGCAAGGACGAGCGCGCAGGGGATCATCCAGCTCATGGTCTTTGCCATGCCGAGCAAGCGGCGATCGGGAACGCGGACTGCGAGCCAGCGGGTGTAGTTCGTGAGTCCGGTTGCTAGCGTGAGCCAGCAGGCGAAATCGGCGAGGGCGCTGCCGATGACCACGGCGAGCAGGGAGAGCGAAGCCGTGGTCGGGGTGGCTGTGATGCGCGGAAGCGAGAGCCCCAGGTTGAGCGCGAAGGCGAAACTCGCGAGCGCGAAGAGCAGAAGGAATGCCGCGGCGGCGCGCATCGCGCGCTTGTTCGGGCGAGCCTGATCCATTTCGTGCAGGCCGGGATCGTCGATCGTGAGCATCCAGACGCCGGCCATCAGCAACGCAGAGGCGACGCCGTCAAGCCCGGCGAAGAGTTTCTGCGTTCCCGGCGCGAACAGGGGTTGCATCACATTCCAGCGGGTGATGCCGGAGATCACGAAGAAGACAAGCGCGCCGATGGTGATGACGGCGCCGGTGCGCAGGGTCGAGAGATAGGCCGGAGCAGAGAGCCCGAGTCGGCGACGTTCAAGCGATTCGGCGATGGAGAAGCCGCATTCGGGGCAGACGCCGTAGGACGAGAGGCCCTGGAGTTCGTAGCCGCAGCGCAGGCACATTGCGGGGTGTTCGATGGCGGCGATGAATTCCCCGGGGCCGTGCAACCGGGCAGCGTAGCGAGCGCGAGCTACGAGAACGGCGAGCGAGGCGGGCAAAGTCGGGCGACTTGTCGCGAACTGGCGATGTGAATTGGTTGGGGAAGTCGTGGCATGTCTTGGGACGGCGGGGTGTTCTGGGTGCATGAGGCTCGCGTCAGCCCGGGTCGGGAAAACCTACGCTTCGGCGGCGTCCAGCCACAGACTTTCTTCGACTTGCGAATCACCCATGCCCTACACCCTCAAGCCAATCGAATCCCTCGACGTCGATGCCGACAACATCGACTACATCAAGAAGCACGTTGATACCGGCGATCGCTGGGTGCTCAACTTCGGACCGCAGCATCCGGCGACGCACACGACGCTGCGCATCGTGATGGAATTGGATGGCGAGCGGATCGCGCGGATCACGCCGCATATCGGATATCTGCACTCGGGGTTTGAGAAGCTCGGCGAGGTGCTGGATTACAACCAATACGTGACGATCGTATCGCGGATGAACTATCTGTCGCCGATCGCCAACGACATCTGCTGGCATCACGCGGTGGAGAGGCTTTTCGGGATCGATATCACGCCCCGGTGTAAGGCCGTGCGCACGATCATGGCGGAATTGGCGCGGATTCAGGATCACCTACTCTGCGTCGGTGCGGCGGGGCTGGATCTGAACGCGATCACCGGCTTCCTCTATTGCTTTAACCTCCGCGAGAAGATCTACGACATCTGCGACTTCATCAGCGGGCAGCGGTTCCATCCGGATTGGACGCGTGTGGGCGGCGCGATGGCGGATCTGCCCGATGAGGAGATGTTCAAGACCCTCATCAAGAACTTCATTCACAAGGAACTGCCCAAGGCGCTGAATGAGGTCGAAGGGCTCTTGAACCGCAACCGCATTTTCTGGGATCGCACCAAGGGAATTGGCGTGATGACCAAGGACGAGGCAAATGCATACAGCCTGACAGGCCCGCTCGCCCGCGCGAGCGGCGTGAAGCGCGACCTGCGCAAGGATGATCCGTATCTCTGCTACGCGGAAAACTGGGATGGACAGGGCGCGGAGGCCGTGAAGTTCCAGGTGCCGGTGTGCGATGACGGCGACTGCTACGCGCGATACCTCGTTCGCGTGGAAGAGATGAAGCAGGCCGCGAACATCATCGAGCAGCTGATCGACAAGATCCCCGGCGGGCCAATGGATACCTTCGCCGATTCGAAGATGGTGAAGCCGGATAAGAAGGATGTGTACGGCAGCATCGAAGGGCTGATTCAGCACTTTGAACTGATCATGACCAATCGCGGATGGAAGCCGCCGGTCGCGGAGATCTACGGCGCGAACGAGACCGCCAACGGCGAGCTTGGGTACTACATCGTGAGCGATGGCGGCCCGCGTCCGTGGCGCGTAAAGACGCGTCCACCGAGCTTCATCAATTACTCGACGGTGGCGAAGATGACCGAGGGGCATGTGCTGTCGGACATCGTTGCGATTTTGGGGTCGATCAATATTGTGGCGGCGGAGTTGGATCGGTAGGGCAGAACAACCAGTTTGGGCCTCCGATGTTGCCACCGCCCTGATGCGTAAAATAAGCGCTCGTGGGCGAGGGTTGCCGCGCGGCGGTGTTCCTGGGGATCGGGGAGCTTCATCACGTTCATGAGGTCAAACAAAAATCCGCAACAAGTCTCGGTGGGCGGCGCAGTTCTGCTTTTTGCCGCCTTGGTGTGCCTTTTTATAGTTTTCAATCTGCTGTTTCTCAGAGAAGTACTAATCCTCCGCATCGGTTCGGTGCCGCCCTGGAGCGCCATTCTCGGTTCACGTCTGACCCTCACAATTGTGATCGTTTCGTTCCTGTTTATGACATTGAACGGGATCTGGTTCTACTTCAATGTACGCAATCGCTCTGGTCAAAAACTCAACAGAGTTACGGATGCGCAGCCGCGGTGTCTGCGATGCGGGTATTCCCGAGCGGATCTGCCCAGGGGTGCGAAATGCCCCGAATGCGGGCTAGATGCGTCTGGCCAAGTCGAATCTCTAATCAATCACGCTGAGCAACCGACCAAACGCTGAACTGCAAGAACTATCCGGTCCTCATACATTTGCATCTGTGCGAGCGCTTTCTCGCCATCCCGTTCGAGTACGTCTGGTGGCGGCGATGTTGGCCGCGGTTTATCTCTTTGCTTCGCTCGGCATTACGCCGACTCCTGCGATTCTCGCGCAATGGTTGGGTGATGTTGTCGTCGGTGCGGAGCGGTACCCGTGTGAAGGACATGCGTGCGGCTGCGCTTCGGCGACGGAGTGCTGGTCGAGTTGTTGTTGCCACACTGTGCAAGAGCGACTGGCCTGGGCAATCACGAACGGCGTAAAGCCGCCGGCCTCGGTGAAGTTCAGTGACCAACAGTGGATCGCTGCGGCGAACGCCGTGAAGGCTGGAAGCGCGGAATGTTCGATGTGTGTTGCCGGGATTCAGGAAAAGTTGGCTCGCGGCATTGCGACGGCATCCGTTGTCCAGGCTTCTTCGTCGCGCGTCTCGTGTCCGAGTGATTCGAAAATCGAGAAGCGTTCCGGATTTGTTGGATTCTCGATGTCTGCTCTTGCCTGCAAAGGGATCAAGCAGGTGCTTGCTTCGTCCGTGCCGCCTGCACTACCGACGCGTGTTCGCGATCTTTTGGCAGCGCCGTCTGTGGCGCCTCTGATTGCAATGCCTAGAGAAGCGAGGCCGGATTCGCGCTCGCTCGAAGTCCTCGATCCGCCGCCCCGGCTTGCGTGATCGGGCATCGTCTTCCACCCCATATGGGTGATCGAAACTCCGTACATGCGCGAGCATTTGCTCTCGCGTTGGAGCCGTACCTGTGAATTGCTCGAAGCGTTCCCGCTCCGGCGTTGCCGGCGCGTTCACGCTTGTTGAACTCCTGATAGTCATCGCGGTGATCGTGGTGCTGATCTCGCTGCTCGCGCCGTCGCTGCGCGCTGCACGCGATTCTGCCCGCGATGTCCGATGCCTCGCGAACCTCCGCTCGATCGGGCAGGGGGTCGTGATGTACGTGAATGACAACAAGGAGCGCTTTCCGGTTTCCAGCCACACATCGGGCTCGATTACGAGTTCGCAGTCGTGGCTGCAATCGCTGCAGCAGTACGGAGTCGTTTCGGCCGATCGGTTCTGTCCGCTCGATCCGAATCGAGAGACACGGGCCGCGTCGTACGCGACGAACGAGCACTTCGAGCCGCTCACGCCGGGTGTGGATTTCAGTCCGATCACAAAAAAACCGCTCGCGGGTGGCAGGACGGTCGCGTTTGATCGCATCGGCCTTGTGCCGCGGCCCTCACTCACGATCTACGTGTACGAGCCGAACGGCGAAGGCACGGTCGATCATCTTGTGACACACGCGTTCAAGACTTCGTCCGATGTTGCCGCGGCGATTGCGGTGATGCGTCACGGGGCAGTCGGGCGGGGGGGACGTGCGTTCGGCGTGGCTCACTATCTCTTCGCGGATGGAAGTGCAAGGCCGTGGAAGTGGCCGGACTTCTCGACGCGATTCGCTCCATCAACCAGCCCGTTTGATCCGCAGACTGCGCGATAGCGGGTGGAATTCGTTCAATCAGATTGACCAAAGGAACTGACTCATGAAACTGTCTTCGCTTTATGCCGCGGCAAGCCTTGCCGCGATCTCGCTCACATCCGTCGCATTTGCCCACAATCACATCACGGTTGACACTGTCTCCGGAAGCGCCGGCGACAAGATCCTCATCAAAGCCGGATACAACCCGAGCGAGTCGGCGTTCGCAATCGGCGACGGACATCTAAAACGCGACGGCCTCATTGCGTTCTATGGCGTCGAAGATGAATTCACCTCGGGTCCGATCGCGGGCTGGTTCGGTGGCGATGAAGTGTTGTTGACGAGCAACTTTTATTTTTCGACCGGCCGTCTGGCGGGAGGGGACTTTCGCTGGGAGATTGCTGCGATCACGCCGATCGGTGAAGGCAACACACAAGCCGCGTGGGGCACGTTTGGCGAGGGCGGCGAATTCGAAGTGGCCGCGAAGAGCGACGGCGTGTCGCGCGAACTGCGCTCGTTTGCGACTCCGGCCGGAAGTCACAACCACGATCAGGGCTACGGGTTCTTGAATTCCGGCCTCTTGGATGTCACGTTTGTCGTGTGGGATGCTTCGGGCAAATTCGCCGATTCTGATCCGCTCAAGATCCGTTTCCGCGTCGGCAAGCAGTGTCCGGCAGATCTCAACGCCGATGATGTCGTTGAGGATGCCGACTTTGTCGTCTTTGTCTCCGCATACAACACGCTCGACTGCGCCGATCCGTCCATGGCATTCGAGTGCCCGGCGGATCTCAATCTCGATGGCTTTGTGGATGATGCCGACTTCATTCAGTTTGTCCAGGCGTATAACGCACTGCTCTGTCTGTAATACCTGAATTTGGTTGCGCACGCCATCGCCGAGGCACGGGACCCGTGCTTCGTTTCTTTGCGTGATTCGGTAAGTGGCAACGCGAGTCGATAGCATCTGTTCATGTCGCGTACGCCCGAGCCCGAAGCCGACCGCGAGTTTGATGCTCGCCTGGCCCGTGCTGCGCGCAAAGGCGACACCAAATCGCTTGCTTCGCTCATTGAGCGACATCAGACCCGCGTCTATCGCATGTGTCTGCGTGTGACCGGTAACGAGGATGCCGCGGCAGAGGCAACGCAGGATGCCCTCCTCCGCGCGGTCCGGGCCATCGCGACGTTCGACGAGCGTGCCCAGTTTTCGACCTGGATTACCCGGATTGCCATCAACGCCTGCCTGACACGGGCACGCTCCGAAAAGCTTCGGCGGCACGCGAGCCTGGACGCGCCGATCCCCGGTTTTTCGGCGTCTTCCAACCAGAAACCGACCATCGGAGAGTCGCTGTCGCAAGGGGGCGGCAGTGAAGGAATGGGTGGGGAACAAACGCCTGTCCAGCGCGTCGAACAAGGGGAGGATCGGACCCGTGTTCTCGCGGCACTCGGCACCCTCGACATGGAGGCTCGAACAATTCTGCTTCTGCGAGACGGGCACGATCTGGAGTACGACCAGATCGCAGAAATGCTCGGCGTCGCGATCGGAACGGTGAAAAGCCGCCTCTTTCGGGCGCGCGTCGCGCTGCGGGAGGCGATGGAAGGCAAGCAGGAAGTCCGAAAAGGCGAACAGGCGCCAGATCGAATGTGAAGCCGAACGTGAACAGCAATGGCAGTCCCAACTCCGCAGGCCAGCCTCCTTGTGATGATCACGAGCAGCAGCTGCACGCCATCGAGTCGGAGCAAGCCGGATCGGGTAGCGCGATAGAAGCGATGCGCCTCGATCGTGCCGCACTTCGGGCAGCATTGAAAGCCGACTTGGCGGTCTCCGTTCCGGCGGCTCGTGCCGCTCAGTTTTCGCAGGCCGTGCGCGACGAGATTGATCGCGGGCTGCTCGCCGATCTTTCCAAGGGTGCACTGGTCGAAGATCATCTGCCGGTTTCCAAAGTGGCGCCGATTCGGCGATCATCGCATCACGGGTGGGTTCCGCGGCAGAACTCCTGGCGATTGACGCGTGTCACGGCGCTCGCCGCGACTTTCGCACTTGTTGGAGGCGTCGCCTGGCTTGCGATGCAGGGCCCAGTGAAACCGAGCGGCTCGCTTGCGCGCGGAACAAACGCGACACCGCAGGAACTCCCGAGTTGGGCCGTACTCCCGCCGCGCACAGCCCAGGCCGATGAGCGGAAGCGTGAGATGCCCGGCGCTGTTGCGGAAGCTGGCCGAGCCGATGGAGCGACCGAACCCCTGGTCACACGTGATGCTGCGAAGGCCCTGGCGTGGGCTAAGCGTGGCGTCCTCGCAGTCCGCATCACCACCAATTCACCGCGGCGCGATCGCGAACGTCTCGATGCACTGACGCAAGCCGCAACCCGCGCTTCGCGATGGACGCTTTCGACTTCGGCCCCGTCCGGATTCGCCGCGATCCCCGCTCGCCCGTGGCCGATCGATGTGACGCTCGCCGACGGCAACGATTCCTGGCCAGCATCGGCGAAGCACCCCGATACCGCAACGCTGGCAAATTTCGGCCTCACGATTCGACCGACGACCGATGCTGTCGACGCGGCGCGGAACACGCTCGAACGATCGCTTGCCGGCATCGTGGTGTTTGAACGCGTCGATGCACTCGCGCCATTTGCCGAGCGCCCGCAGGCCGAACCAACTCCCGATTCTGCGATGGATGTGCTCTGGTGGAAGAAGCCGGCGAGCCAATGGTCGCCCCGGCTGCGAATCCCCGTTGTGCTTGAGTTCGGAACGTCTCCCTCCGCACCCGCCAAGTAGCGATGTGGTCTTTCCCGGTTGGCCCTTCGGCCAGCATCTCCGCCACTCGCTTCCCCGCCCTAAATTCTGCTCATGAATATCGCGGTGATCATCGCCGCGGCGGGCGCTTCCCGTCGCTACTCCGACTCCGGTGGCCTTCGGTCCAAGCTCGATGAAGATCTTGGTGGTAAGCCAGTTCTGCAGCGCAGTGTTGAACTCTTCAGCAAGCACGACGACGTGAAGTTCATCGTGGTAGCCGGGCCGGGCGACGATGCGGAGTTTGCCGAATTCAAGACGCGACACTCCGATCGGCTTGGCCTTCTCGGCGCGGCAATTGTGAAAGGTGGCAAAGAACACCGCTGGCAAACGGTGAAGGCCGCGCTCGATGCGATCCCGCGGGATTCCGGCGACGAAGCAATCACGCACGTCGCCGTGCATGATGCGGCGCGCCCCGCGGCACCCGCAGAACTGATTGATCGCGTCTTCGAACTCGCACGCCATCATCCGGCAGTTGTGCCCGGGTTCGAAGTCGGCGACACGCTCAAGCGCGTGAGCAAATCCGATGCGCCTGCACGTCGATCCGACCCGCTCGCGGCAATCCTCGGCGCATCGGCCTCCGACGAGAAGACAATTGTGATCGAGAGCACGCTTGATCGCGCCGGCCTCTTTGCTGTGCAGACACCGCAGACATTCAGCATCGATGTGCTCCGCGCCGCGTACGCGCAGGCGGATCTATTGAGCACCGATGATGCGTCGCTCGTGGAAAAGCTTTTTGCTTCTGAAGGAAAGGGTCGCAGCGTCGTGATCGCGCCCGGCGATGCACGCAATATCAAGATCACCCGTGCCAGCGACCTCTCGCTCGCACGCGCGATTATGGGTTTGCGTGCAACGGAAGAGCGTCCGGCGCACAAGCGGTTTTGATATCGCACGTTCGCAACACAGTCGCCGCTTTCACCAGCGACTGGCCGTACGAGCCCGAGCGCAGCGAAGGGTGCTGTTGCAAGCGTTGTGCAAGCGACACGCAACGATTTCCGGAGCAACCGCGTGTTCGGACGCCGCCGCCCGTCGCTTCGCTCGGGCTCGTACGGCCAGCAACTCGTCGTCCGAACGCGTGTTCCGCTATTCGCGCAGGTGCCTGCCGACGCTCGTCGAAATCCGTTTTACTCGTCGCTTCCCGCCGCGAACAGTTTCCCGTCGGCACTGTTCCACACCCAACCCGCTTCATTCGGATCGGCCTCAGAACCCGTCGCGCCCTTGCGCGAGATTTCGACGATCTTTGTCTGTGCGCGATCCGGCGAGAGCGGATTGACTGGCAGCTTCGAGAACGCAAACGGATTCCACTGATCGCTCAGCGCCTGACCGGGACGCCACGGCAGCGATTTCGATGATTCGGAATACTGCGTGACCGCGGCGCGAACGCGGCGAAGCTCCACCGCAAGCCGGTCGTTCACCGAGGTCGGCTCAACTGTCTCGTCGAGGCCACGCTTCGTTTTGAATTCGGCAACTCTCCTCTGCTGCTCCTGCACAAACTTGGGCGGCTCGGGGGCCTGTGCGGTGTCTTTGCCACACGAGAAAAGCACGCAAACCGCGCTCACGCCGCAGAGACTATTGAGAAGTAATCGCATGGCCGAACCCCCTGTGCTCATGACAAATCGGTGCCAGGGAGCGCACGCATCAGCCGCTCGCGTTTTTCGGACGCTGGCAGGTTCCGATGTTGACGGTCACACCGCCCGCGCGATCGTGAAAAGCGCACGCGGAGCCAATCTGCCCAGCGGGCCCGCCAGATCAGGGCCCGCCGCGTCTGCCGCGGCAAAGAGCGACATCGCGCATTGATCGTCCGATTGATCGTGCGCAACGACTTCAAAGCGCGCCGCAGCAAGCTGCTCGCGCGTAAACGCAGACCGTCCATCCGCACCGGGACCGGTGTCCGCGGGATCAAACGTGTTGTACACGGCGAAAAGCCCGCCGCTCGCGAGCGATGCGCGAATCGCCGCGAGAAACGACGCGTCATCGAGCTTCAGCTTCACATTCGGTTCGTGCGCGTGCTCGGCGCGCGGGTGCACATAGCCCTGCTTGAGCGTGTTGCGGCTGAGGATGAGATCAAACGAACCGGGCTCGGGGGTCCAATCCACTCCGACCCTGCCCCGCTTGAGTGTGATGCGGCCTTCGTGCGTGCGATCGATCGTGCGTCCACGCACGGTGCGCACAGGGCCGGCATCGCCGTCAAACCCATACAGCGCGGGCACGAGTTTGTCCGTTTCGATGCCCGTGACCGACGCGCCCAAACACGCCATCAATCGCAAGGGGAGGATCGAAGCAAATCCGATATCGAGCACGCGCTTCCCGGACAGTGAACGCACGCCGAACTGCGAGAGCGCTTCCATCAGGATCGCGTACGAAAGAGGCATCCCGTAGCGCCCTTCGTAGTACGCGTGTTCATCGAACGAGCGGCTCACCAGTTTCCACCGCCGCTCAGCGCTGATCGACGCGATCTGCGACGACGGATAGAGCTCTTTGGACTCTGGATCCTGATACAGCTTCCGAGGCTGAATCCACGGCAGCGCACTGGTCGCGTTCAGAAAGTCTGAAGCCAGATCCGACTTCACGGCCGGAGCGAGAGCCCGCGCCAATCGCTGCAACCGCGCGACGGTCATTCCGGGCTTTGATTCTGAACGCGGCGAATCCACCGGGAGAAAGGTACACGGTCAGCCGTCACATGCCATTTCGGACCGGCTTTTCGCTCAATCACTCTCGTCGCTCATTCAGCGCCCGTACCGACGAACCACTGCCTTCACCACGCCCTGCACTTGGCAGAAGCGAACGCGGATCGGCTCGAACGCCGGATTGGCCGGCTGCAGGCGGATGTGGTCGTCTTCCTTGAAGAAGGTCTTCAGCGTCGTTGAACCGTCCGGAAGGAGGGCCACCACGCGATCGCCGTTCTGGGCAAGCTGGGTGCGCTCGATCAGGACGAAATCGCCGTCGAGGATGCCTTCGTCCCGCATCGAATCGCCCTCAACCTTGAGGGCAAAGGTCGATTCCTGGCCCTTCTGCGTCTTGGCGACCAGCATGTCGGCAAGGTCGATCTCGTCGGCGTTCTCGACGCGCTCGATCGGGTGTCCGGCGGCAATCCGGCCAACCAGGGGGAAGCGGAGGGGGCGAGACTCGTCGGGTACCGAAATGCCATCAGCGATCGACAAAGAGCGAGCCTTGTTCGGTTCGCGAACCAGTGCGCCCTTCTTGATAAGCGCTTCGACGTGCTCGAAGACCGTGACCTTGCTGACGCCGATTTCGTCGGCAAGTTCCTGCATGGTCGGGGAATAGCCACGACGGACGCGCCAGTCGCGGATGAGCTGAAGGATCCGGAGCTGCTTCGGAGTCAAGTTGAGATTCATGATGCGGTACTCCCCAGTTTACAATCGAATTGTCTTTCAGGCTTCCATCAAGACGGGTTCGAGCCTCGGTTCCGGCCGTTCGGGCGACGGTGCACTCAGCACCCATCCCCAGAAGACCATCAAGCGCCCGACGCACTTCCGACACCAGTCTCGCGGCCAGGCACCACTGGACCAGCCGCAGGACATCCGACTCTCCGGATTCGCCGTCCGCGACAAGCGGAGCAATCGGCGCTTCCGGTTCACCCGCGCGATGGGCCCATGACAAAAGGGCCGAACACACGCCGCGCTGCACTCGCCTCAGACTTGTCGAACCCGAACGACGGGGTTGATAGTCCGCGACAAATTCGCCTCCAGGACCGAACCGCAGAACTGATGGAAGGGCGGTCATCGTGATCGTCATGGCTGATCTGATCGGTATTCGCGCGGGGATCCGATCAGATTTCGCTCGGTCTGTTTGGTAGAAGATAAGGTATCGCACGCCCCCTGTCAAGTAGTATTCCGTTGCAGGACCTGGATTTCCGACCAATATACCGAAATTTTACCAAAAACACGTTTGGGTGTGGTCCGGGGCCTTGCAGGGCTGTTTTCCATCGAATCTGTTAGGGTATTCGCCTCAAACCGGCGTTCGCCGGGCGAAGCGCGATCCGACTCGGGTGACCCGTTTGGAAATTTCCAGCAGTGTCAGATTCGACCGAAGACTCGCCACGGGCAACCCGGTCAACTCCACGAGTTCGTCGGCAGAGCGCTCGGTATCGAGCGCGGAGAGGATGCGTTCCTGTTCCGGCGCGATCGGGGCGGCAACGAGGGCAACAGGTCGTTCGCCGCGCGGCGGCGTGAATCGCGCGGCATGGGTTCCGGCGACGAGATGGCGGGCCGAGGACTCGAGTAGCGACACCACATCGCCCGGCTCTGTCACCATCGCTCCGCTTCCAGACTTGATCAACTCGTTCGACCCTTCGGACGACGCCGAATCGACGCGTCCCGGGACCGCGAAGACCTCGCGACCGTGCTCTTCGATTGCAAGGTGGGCCGTGATCAGCGCTCCCGAACCCCTCGCCGCTTCGATCACCAGTACGCCCAGCGATAGGCCCGAGATGATCCGGTTGCGCCTGGGAAAATTCTGCTTGTCGGGAACGGTTTGAAGCGGGAGCTCTGAAACGACCGCACCCGGGCTTCTGCCGTGCTCATCGATCTCCGCGATCTGCTCGAAAAGTTCGGCGTTTTCCGGCGGATACACATTCGCGAGGCCGCAGCCGAGCACGGCGAGCGTGCGGCCTTTGCTCATCAGAACGGCGCGATGTGCGGCAGTATCGATTCCGCGGGCGCCTCCGGAAACAATCGTGATGCCCGCTCGTGCGAGTGTGCCGGCGAAGCGTGTTGTCTGTTCCAATCCGTACGCCGTGCAGCGCCGGCTTCCGACGATTGCGACGCCAAAGCGATCGGACTCGGGCGCGAGACTTCCCTTGTAATAAAGGATCGGCGGCGCATCGGGAACCTGTTTGAGCAGCGCGGGATACGCATCGTCGGCAATGGAGATGATGTTCACGCGGAGCGAATCGGCCCGGGCGATCTCGTCTTCTGCCGCGGCTTTCGACTCGCGAATCCCTTCGGCCATCTTGGCGGCGCGTTGCGTGCCCACTTTGCACATGCCGATCTGTGACGCTGAAAGCTCGAGCGCTTCTTCGGGCGAACCTGCCAGCGACACAAGTTTGCCGATCGTGATGGGGCCGAGCCCTTCGACGAGAGTGAGGCGAAGCAAAGCCAGCGATGGGGGCGAAATATCCATACGGTGAATGTAAGGTACACGGGTTTCCCCGGATTCGCAAGCCAATTGGTGAAACACGGTCGGCCGTCGTCGCGCAGCCGAAGGGCAAACTCAGGGCTGGCCGGTCCGGCGCGGGACGGACAACCGTGCCTTGATCCGTTCGTTCGCTTCTCGGATTTGCGCCAGTATCGCACCGTCGAGATTTGGGTTCGAGAGGAGTTGATCGCAGCGGATCGTCGCCGCCACCAGCAAGTCTTCTCCGACTTTGTCGTGCGGATCCTGATCGCAAAAAGATTCGGCATGTTGGACAGCCAGCAGGAATTGCTTCGCGATCTCTGTCGGGTCCGACTGTGTTTCGGCCACGACGAATTCCGCCTTGATCGATGCGCGAACCAGGTGGCGATTATCCGGCATCAGTGCGAGGGCGGCGCGGCCGTGTTCGAGCGCTGCGGAGCTTCGTTTGAAAACGGCAGGCCAACAAGACGTCTTGCCAAGGCGAGGTTCGCGTATCCGGAATTCAGACCGTGCTCGGAGTCGGTCGTTGCTTCGAGCGTGTTCATACGTGTGAAAACTTCAAGCTGATGCGCGAAGTAGTCAAGCCGCGCAGGGTCGGCGGAATCCATGCGCACTGCGAGCCGTTCGTAGCTCCATCCAAGATTGCTCAGGGCCATGCGATCGTTCGGGTTTGCCGCCGCGGAACGCTGATCGATGTCGAACGCACCCCGATAGAACTTCATCCGAAGTTCTGTCTCGTTCCGGGCATTGGCCGCGTCGCCGCACCGGATCATGGCAAGCGAGAGATCACCCATTCCGCCGAGGCGACCGAATCCGATGGCCGCAAGTTCGCGCCGTATCGCGAGCGCTTCATCAAAGTTGTTGGTCGCGGCTTCGATGCTCCCCTTCGCCATGTTGACATAGCCAAGTTCGGTGATGGCGGATGCGGAGGAGGCGGGCGCATCGCTGTCTATGCGTGTGGCATCACTTTGCCTGCGGCAAATATTCGAAGCAGCGGCGGAGGCGGATATCGTGTCGGTGGTGATGGCTCGATCTACGTCGCTTCCGGAGGACTGGAACTCGTCGGGCAGCCAGCACCGGTAAATATCTGTGCCTCGGGAACCGCGACATTTGACATCGCTGCGGCGGGCACCGGTCCGTTTGCATACCGCTGGCAATGAAGGGAATCCGGTACCGCAAACGTCTGGAAAAACATTGCTCTGGGGATGAATGTTGATTCCGCTGCGATCAATCGGTGCACCGCGACCAATCCGCTGGCCCCGATGACTTCGGTCACACGCGCCGCAAGCTCAGAAGGCGCGCTGTCAGCCATCCACTCCGTGCGGTGCATGATTGCAAATGGTTGTGGCGAGCTGCCCAGCGCCTCGGCAAAACTCACGGTTTGCAATTCCGACTTCACGTGCGATGGTCAGGTCGACGATTCCGATTTTGTCGTGTTCGTACATGGTTACAACTTATTGCTATGTGACGATGTCATGATGCCTAACGGCTGCCCCGCGGATCTAAACGGCGACGGGCTTGTGGACGACGCGGACTTCGTTCTCTTCGTACACGCGTACAACGAACTCGGATGCCTTTGAGAATGAGTTGAGGAAGAGACCTTGTCGTTGCCGCGGCGCGGGCGGGCTGTCGTTTTGACGCGTGCATGGTCGGACGCGCTCGAAAGAACAACGCCAAAAAGAAAAAGCCCGCGATTGCTCGCGGGCTTGAAGAAAGTTGTGTTGTCGGCAAGTCGTTGATTAACGCTTGCTGAACTGGAAGCGACGACGTGCACCAGCTTGGCCGTACTTCTTACGCTCGACCTCGCGGCTGTCGCGGGTCAGGACGCCCATCTCGCGGAAGCGGGCTTCGAGCGTCGGGTCGTATCCGAGCAGGGCGCGGGCGACGGCGAGCTTGCAGGCCTGAGCCTGGCCCATCGTGCCGCCACCGTGGCAGCGGAAGATGACCGTGACCTTGTCCTGAAGGCTCGCGGCCTTGAGGGGCTCGAGCACGTCGTTGCGGTCGCGCATCTCGGCGAAGTACTGCTCGACGGTCTTGGTGATGCGCTTTTCGTTCTTCGGGTCCTTCTTGCCGGCGCGGCTGGCGCGGTCGACTTCGAAGATCACGCCAACTTCAGCGCCCTTGGAGGGCTTGAGGCGGACGCGGGCAACGGCGGTCTTGCGACGGCCCGTTCCCCACCACCAGCCGTGCCGATCGGCAGGCTTGGCGGCGCGAACAGGGCGGACGATCGGAGCCGCGACTGGCGCAACAGCGGTTGCGCTCAAACCCGCGGGAATATTCAAACCGGACTGCATGGTCGTCATGTGTATTTCTCGTCAATTCAGGTCGAAACGCGCCCGGATCCGGGCGGGCGGGTTCAGGAAACCTTGAGTTCCTTGGGCTTGTGGTTGGCGTGCGGGTGTTCCGAGCCCTTCACAACGTGCAGGCTCTGGAGCATGATGCGGCTGAGGCGGTTCTTCGGAAGCATGCGGCGAACAGCATCCTTTACGAGAATCTGCGGGTCTTCTTCGCGGACCTGGCCGTAGGTGCGGGTCTTGAGGCCGCCGGGGTATTCGGTATAGCGCATCTTCAGGCGGTGAATGGCCTTGCGACCGGTCAGCTCAACCTTTTCAGCGTTGGTGACGATCACGTTCTCGCCGCAGTGGACGTGAGCCGTGTAGTCAGGACGATGCTTGCCCATGAGCACAATGGCGACCTCGCTGGCGAGGCGACCGAGGGGAACACCGGCGGCGTCGATGACGCGCCAGGTGTTGGAGCCCGTGCCGGGCTTCAGGAGTGATGTTTGCCGACGATGCATAGCGAACCTCCGCAAGTCTGGCGTTCCGAAACATCGGCGGGCCAAGGGTGGCAGCGACCAATGCAACGGGACGACAGGGCGTCCGAAATAGTCTCGCCACCTACCGGGTGGGGCGGGCCGGACGTCCTGAGGAGGGCGACGCGGCAGAATTTCCCAAATGGGCCAGGGGAGTATAGCCGGCTCCGGAACGGTGGTCGATAGGCAGGAGGTCTGGAATTCGTGGTGGATTGGCGGCTGAAGGACGCCAAAAACCCGCCTGACCGAGGAATGTGCTATGAAGCAGGCCCACGCATGACACAGAACCCATTTAGCCGCTTCCCGCCAGAACAGCCCTTTGTCGGAGTTCCCGCGCAAACGGGCGTGCCCGATCCGGGAAGTCCGGGAATGGCATGGCTGGCGGGGCTGATCGCGCTGGTCTGCTTTGCGACGGTTGTCTATCTGAATCAGGTTTCTACGGCGTCGTCCTCAACGCAGAAAGCGGCGAAGGCGGTCGCGACGGGTGGGGGGCAGCAGACGGTGGATTTGGCCGATCCGATGACGCTGGCGTCGAAGATGGTGATCAAGCTGGCACACTTGTTTGATACCAAAGACAAGGCATCGCGCGAGATGTGGCTGTCGCAGGCGCAGAGTCCGGTCACCGATCAATCCAAGCGAGCAGAAACCGAGCGAGTGCGCGAGGCGATCGTGCATGCGGAGATTCTGAAGGGTGAGGACGGGGTGAAGGAGGCCGAGCGGCTCTTTCAGGAGATGGAATCAGAGTTTGCGGATCGGCCGGACCGGCTGGCGCGCAAACTCGAAGAGGATGAGCAGCAGCGCATCGATGCCGCGAAATTGGATATCGCGGCGCTGCGCCAGGTGTACGCGGGCGAAGCAAAGTCGCTCAGCGATGATCAGCGACAGCGTCTCGTTGAGCGGCACGGCTGGTTTGCAAAGCTCGCTCTGACGTATGGCTACCCGGAAACAGACCCGGAGCGGGCGACATTGCTCGCGGGGGGCGGCGCGCTGATCGGTGGAGTTTTGCTGATCTGTGCCGCGGGCCTGATTGCGGTGATGGGTGGCATCGGCTGCTCGATCGCGATGGTTGTGTTCATCGCGACGGGGAAGATCCGGCGACGGTTTGTTGCGCCCGCGCCGGGTGGCAGCTTCGGCTGGGAGATTCTGGCGGTTTTCCTGCTCGCGTTTCTCGGGTTCAAAGTCGTGGCAACGCTCGTGGGCGTGATTGCGTCCAGGAGCGGGTCGCTTCCGAGCTGGTTCGCGTACGTTGCGCTGGGGGGCCAGTGGCTGGTCGCGCTGGCGATTTTCTTCCCGATGCTGCGAGGCGTGAAGTTCGGCGAGTATCGCAGGCTTGTCGGCTGGACCGCCGAGCGTGGAGTTTTCCGCGAGATCGGTGCGGGTATCTTCGGCTATCTGGCCGGGCTGCCGATCGTGTTCGGTGCGTTGCTCTTTTCGCTGCTGCTCAACCTTTTGACACATCTCTGGAGCGGGAAGGACGTTGAGCCGCCGGAAAACCCGATCCTGGAAATCGCGGGGCGGGGCGACATGATCCTGCTCGTGCTGCTCTTTACGCTCGCGACGATCTGGGCGCCGATCGTGGAGGAAACGGTGTTCCGGGGCGGTGTCTTCCGCGCGATGCGGGCGCACATGGGCTTTGTGCTCGCCGCGATCGCGAGCGCGCTGATCTTCGGATTCATGCACGGCTATCCGGTGCAGCTGCTTGGTCCAGTCATTGCGATCGGGTTTGTGTTTGCGCTGATACGCGAGTGGCGGGGCAGCATCATCGGGCCGATGGTTGCGCACTTTCTCAACAACGCGACGATCCTGGGGATCGTGTTCCTGATTCTGAATGCGGCGGCGTGAAGACCGTGCGCGGTCTTCAGGGATGAGGCGTGATCGCGAGAATCGTGATGTCGCTTTTTGAGGGCCCGTAGCACCAGAAAACTCGATACGCGCCCGGCGTTCGATTCTGCGCATAAGCCTCGAAGACTTTTCCCTTGGGGTCAAAGGGATTGGGTATCGAGTGAAACTCGTGCGTGTGGAGCCCGGGGTGTCTCGTGTTCGCCGAGAGCAGGGTCACGCACTTCACGACCTGAGCAAAGAGGCCCGCAGCCTTTGATTTTTTCTGCTTCGCCTTTCCGGAATCGGAAGCGATTGCCGCCGCCCGGAGCGATTCGTAGGTTTCAGTGGCGCCGACGGTCCAGCGGACGCGGAAATTCACTCGTCAACTCCGAACGACTTTGCGTCGGACTTGAGATTCGGCGCTTTCGTCGCGAAGTTGCGGCTCTCTGCATCTTTCAGGCCCCGGCGGACTCGTTTGAGCGCTTCGGGGTTCTCGTAGAGCCACGCCTCCGCTTCGGGAACGACGCGGGCGAGGCGAATCACGATCGAGCCTTCTTCTGATTCCTCGAGAAGTACGGTGCGTCCTGCAAAGCGGCCGTCGAGCGTGAGCCGGCCCTTGGAATCGACAAGGCGCGTACTCGGATTGTGCTTCGCCATGAGTCAATCATCGCCCATTGTGGGATTGTGGGCAAGTGGGATTATCCCACAATCGTGAATAACCCGATTCCGGACCGCTCGATACCGGTCAAATACCGTCGTTGACGGTTACACGGCAGGACGCCTCGTGTGCCAATCCGTCGCCTTTTCGAACTCCCTCGCGATGCGGAGCATGCGTGCTTCATCAAACGCTGGCGAAACGATCTGAACGCCCACCGGCAACTGTTTGCCTTCGACCGACGCGAAGCCGGCGGGGATGGACATCGCGGGCAGGCCGGCGAGGTTGATCGTGACGGTATAAACGTCTTCGAGATACATCGCGAGCGGGTCGCTGGTTTTCTCGCCGACTTTGAACGCGGGCGAGGGGCTCGCGGGCATCAGCACGGCGTGGCAATCGGCGAAGACGCGATCGAAATCCTGCTTAATTTTGCGGCGAACCTTCAGCGCCGTGTTGTAATACTCGTCGTAGTAGCCGCTGCTCAGGACATGCGTGCCCAGCATGATGCGGCGCTGGACTTCGGGACTGAAGCCTTCGGAGCGCGATTTGCAGTAAAGATCAAAGAGATCCTCGCCCTGCTCCAACTTCGCGCGATGGCCGTATCGGATGCCGTCGAAGCGGGCGAGATTGCTCGAGGCTTCGGCGGGCGCGACGATGTAATACGCCGCGATGCCGTGATCGAGCAGAGGCAGATCGACATCGACGATGGTTGCGCCGAGCTTCTTGTACGTCGCGATGGTCTCTTCAAAGACTCGCGCGACTTCAGAATGGTTCGCATCGCTGCGCGCCTGCCGCGGCACGGCGAGGCGCAGATTCTCGATCGGTGTCTCGAGCGAGCCGAGCAAATCGGGCAGCGACTCATGCGACGAAGTAGAGTCGAGCGGATCGGGGCCGCACATGACCGAAAGCGCGAGCGCGGCATCCTCGATCGTCCGGGTCAGCGTGCCGATCTGGTCAAGGCTGCTCGCATACGCGACAAGCCCGTAGCGACTGATGCGTCCGTACGTGGGCTTCACACCGACGATGCCGCAGTGTGATGCGGGCTGACGAACCGAGCCGCCAGTGTCGGATCCGAGCGCGATCGGGACGATTCCGGCGGCAACTGCCGCGGCACTTCCGCCACTGCTTCCACCGGGAACGCGTGAGATATCCCACGGATTGAACGTCGGGCCGAAGCACGAGTTCTCGCACGAGGAGCCCATGGCGAACTCATCGAGATTGGTCTTGCCGATGATGATCGCGCCGGCGTCGATGAGTTTCTGAACGGCGGTCGCGGTGTAGGGGGACTCGTAGTTGCGCAGGATGTTGCTCGCGCAGGTGGTCTTGCCCCGGGAGAGGCAGAGATTGTCTTTGAGCGCGATGGGAACGCCGGCGAGTGCTCGCGCGGCTGCGCCCGTTTCGGGCTGCTGCTCTGCTGCCGCCAGTGCGCGATCCGCGAAAGTTTCCGTGAACGCATGAATCTTCGGATCGACTTCACCGGCGCGTTTCAGACTGGCGGCAACGCGATCACGCGCGGTCCCGGAAAACATGGCGGAACGCAGGGTCACTTGCCGCCTTCCTTCTCAAGTTTGCGCAGCACCGCGTCCTGAAAGCCTCCGACCGGCTTCGTGCCCTTGTGTCCGTACATCCAATCATAAATGTCCGCGCGATTTGCGGACACGCCGTCTCCGCTCTTCAATCCAACGTCGGCCATTGGATCGCTCGCAAGCGTTCCGCTCAGCACGTCGCCTTTGATCGTTTGAACCATCATCCACATGTACTCGTGCTCGTCGGTGCCGCGTACTGCAAAGCCGGTTTTCACGAGAAAGACGTCCCCAATCTTGCGCTTTTCGAATGCGGCCTGAAACTCCGGATAACGCTTGAGGGCCTCTTCGCGTGCCGCGACCATTTCCGGATTGTCCTTCGAGACCTGCACGATCACATCGGCGCTTTTCTTCTCGCACGCGACGAACGACAGCGCTCCGAATCCAAAAAACGTCGAGACCACAATCGCTTTGAATTTCACGCCCCACCCCCGTCACCCAGCACCTTCGGCACTTTCACAAATGGCGGCATCGTGTCCGGCGCGATCTTCATCAGCGCCTCGTTGCTGAGCGTCGGTCCCGGCGTGTCATCGGCGAGGCAGTTGGTCGTCCCGCCGACGTTGGCCATCGGCTCGACGTCATCGAGCTTGAGTTCGCGAAGCCGATCCATGTATCCGAGCACGGCCGACATGCGCGAGCCGTACTCGGCCACCTGCGCATCGGTGAGCGACAATCGCGATAACTTCGCAATGCGGCGGACATAGTCTGGCGAGAGCGGCTCGTGACTCATGGCCCGAGTGTAAGGCCCGGGCCGCCGATGCGTGCGGATCAGGACTCGAGCGCCGCGATCCGGCGGCAGAGTTCGTGCGTGAGCGCGTGGCTCGATTTGTGGGCCGTGACCTCGGCCACAAGCGGACCACCAAGCAGCGCAAGATCGCCGATCAGGTCGAGTAGTTTGTGACGCGCGGGTTCATCGGCAAAGCGCAGCGCGTTGTCGATCGCGCGGCCGTCCGGCGCGATCACCAGCATGTCTCGGGGCGTCAGGTGCGGGAAAAGCCCGGCGGTTTTCATCGCGAGCGCTTCGCGTTCGAGCGAGAACGTACGTGCCGGGGCAATTTCTGTCGCGTATTGGTCGCGATCGCCATTCCACTCGAACGACTGCTCGGGAATGCCGGAGCCGGGCGGATAGAAAAGTTCGTACCGATACTTCACCTGATTCGACGGCCGCGCCTCGATCCACGCACCGGACGGCGAATCCTCAACGCGAATAGTCTCGGCGAGGCGGATCGCACGCGGCGACGGAGATATCAGGGCAGCATCGCGAAGCGTTTGAACAAAGCCTGCCGCGGAACCATCGAGGATCGGAAGTTCGCCCGGCTCAGTGGCGATATCGATATGCCAGACGTTCAACCCCGCAAGCGCCGAGAGCAGATGCTCCACCGTTGCGATCGTGAAATCCGAATCACCAATGACGGTGTTGCGCCCGCCGAGCGGCCCGCTTGCTGCTCTTTGATTTGCGATGAGCGCCGGCACAACTCGAGAATTCGACGCATGCACAAACCGAATGCCCGTCGGTCCGGCGGCGGATCTGAACACCACACGCGAAGGGCGCGCAGAAAAAAGCCCGAACCCGGAAACGGCGATTTCTGGCTGCGTGCTCATCGACGCTGCAAAAGTGGAAACTTCAACAGCTCGATCACGGCTCGTCGAGCTTGACCTTCTTCATGATCTGCGAAAGGCGGCGGAAGAGCGCCATATTGCGTGCCGCTTCCTTCACCGGCATGGCAGGCGCGCCGAGCCACGTCTGGCCGCTCGGGATGTCGTTCATCACGCCCGCGCTCGCTCCAACCCGCGCCATCGCGCCGATGTGGATGTTGTCGGTCACGCCCACGCGCCCGGCTAGCTGCACGCCATCCCCCAGCGTGACCGAGCCCGAGAGCCCGACCTGGCCACAGATGATGCACGAGCGTCCGATGCGGCAGTTGTGTCCGATCTGCACGAGGTTGTCGATCTTGGTGCCGCTGCCGATGGAGGTGCTGCCGAACTTGGCGCGGTCAATGCAGGTGTTGGCCCCGATATCGACATGATCACCGATCGTGACATTGCCGATGTGGGGAATGTGGACGAGGTACTTGCCGCGTCCACTCGGGTGAGCCTGCATCGTGTAGCCGAAGCCTTCGGCCCCGATCACCACACAGCCCGCGATCTGGCAGTTGTTCCCGACGACGCAGCGGTCCAGAATCGACGAACCGGGTCCGACCGACGTGTCCTGTCCGATCGATACTTCCGCGCCGATGTGAACGCCCGAAACCAGATTGGCGCGGGCCCCGACTTTCGCACGCGGTCCGATTACGCACATCGGGCCAACGTGGGCGGTCGGGTCGATCGAGGCAGTCGGATCGACCTTGGCGGATGAATCGACGCCGGGCGTCGGTGCGTCGGCTGGCGGCGCGAGCACCGAGAGAATCGCAAGCTGCGCGACATCCGCATCATCGACGACGATGATCGCCCGACCCTCGGCAACACTGCGTGGCAGACCAACCTCGCGAACGAGGATGGCGACCGAAGCCTTGCTCCGGTCCCACATCTGCGCGAATTTGGGGCTTCGGATGAACGTGAGATCGCCGGGGCGCGATTGATCGATCGCGCTGATGCCCGTGATTTTGACATCTGCGGTGCCGAGCAATTCGCCCTTCAGGAGCGCAGCGAGTTTGCCTGCGGTCATGCCGCTATCGGGTGAAGAAGTTGCGTCCGGCGCCGGCTGCGCGGGCGGGGAAGCAGCTTCACTCGATGAAGCAGGCGTGGGGGCGGGGCCGGGGGTGGGGCTGGGGCTGGGTGTTGCGGTGGCTTGCATGAGGGTTCGTTCGAGCCGATCAGCGGTTCTTGCTTAGGGATTCTTGATCAGGGCTTCTTCTTCTCGGCGGGCTTCTTGCCGGCGTTGGCGGCAAAGTTGGCGTTCATCGACTTGATGACGGCGTCGGTAATGTCGAGCGCGGGCGCACCGTAGACGATGCGCTTCTGGGAGATGAGGGCGGAGACCTTGTTCATGTCGTCGTTCTCCTGAAAGGAGAGGACGCGGTCGTCAACGAGGATGAGCTCGATGTCGTTTTTCTGGGCGTAGTTCGCGCAGGCGTCCATGATGTGGCCGTGAACCATCCTGAAAAGGTCGCCTTTTTCGATGTTGATGATTCCCTGGAACGCCTGCTGCTTGGCGTTGGCGGTGGCGGTGAGTTCCATCAGTTCAACGGCCTGATCGCGGCGGCTCGTGTCCTTGAGGTCCAGCAATTCCATCTTCTTTTGGCGATCTTCGATCTGCTTGGAGAGCGTGTTGAGCTCGGCCTGGCGCGCCTCGGACTTGGCGGCGATCTTGGTCTGACCCATCTTCACTTCGTCGAGATCGTTGATGACCTTTTCGATGTTGATCAGAGCGATCTTGGATGAACTTGGCGCGGCTGCATTCTGGGCGTTCACGGTCATCGCGCCGACCCCGGCGACTCCTGCCGCAACGACGCCCGCACCGATCAAGCCAGCAAATCGACCGAAGGACCAGCGACCAGTATTCATGAAGGATGTATCCAGAGCGTGCGCGGACGAACCCGGTCACACGGGGCACGCTCCCGGTGACGCGGCTGCATGATACGGGACAAGAGGGGGCCGGGCGGAATGGGGCAGGTCGGCCACGCGGGCAGCGAAAAACGCCGGTGAGAGACTCAGAACGGCACATCGACGCTGAATGTGAAGAGGCGCTTGCTGTCTTCGGCTTCCTTCTTGATCGGGAAGCCAAAGTCGAACGCGAGCGGCGCGCCCGAGAGCTGGGGGATGTTCACGCGAAAACCGGTGCCGACGGAGATGCGGTACTGCTCGAGGCCGGGCTGAAAGAGGACTGTGCCGGTATCGACGAAGAAAACCATCGCGAGGATGTCGTCGTAGATCGGAACCTTGATTTCGGGGTTGAAGCTGAACATCCAGGTGCCGCCGATGGGCTCCGGGCTGGGCACGTTGGGGGGGAAAAACTGGTTGGTGCGTGGTGAAACGGTGCGGAACTGGAAGCCGCGCAGGTCGGAGCCGCCTAGATAAAAACGGTCGTAGACAGGAACCGCGTCGCGGCCTTGCGGGATGTACCCCATCCGGGTGTGGAATGAAAGCGTTGTCGTTCGCCCGAGATAGTCCTCGCGGAGCGGGATGAAAATCTGGTGTTCGAGCCTTAGGACGTTGTAGGTGTATGTTCCGTACACCTGATCAGCGGACATCTCGATTTTTGTGCCCTTGGTGGGCTGTACGGGATCGTCAAAGGTGGATCGGCTGACGACCAGACCGGCGCGATAGATGTTCGAAGAACCCTGCGAGTTGTAGATGTCGACGGCGGACGTCGTCGGAATGTTGTAGATGACGGCCTTTTCAAAGCTGAACGGCACGGTCGCGAGCCAGCGAGTTCCGAAACGCCGGCTGAGCGCAAAGTGCGGACCGACTCGCTGCTCGCTGTACTGGTCGTAGGCGCGCTGGTTGTACGCGAACGCCGCGGAGCCGGAGAAGTTGGTCTCGAGCAGGTACGGTTCGGCGAGCGAGATGGCGTACGACTGCACTTCGTCGCCGGGCAGGGCGGTGATGTTGAAGGTCTGCCCGCCACCTCGGAAAGCGCGCCCGCTGAAGAGCTCGCCCGCGGTGTCGGGCACGTCCGCAACGTCGAAGTTGCGCTGGGTAATCGAGATACGACCCAGCACGCCGCCGTCGCTGCTGACCGCGGCACCGATGTTGAACTCGCCCGTGTTGGTTTCGGCGACTTCGACCAGCACGTCGCGATGTTCGGGATCCGCTTCTTCAGGCTTCTGCGCCGTGATACGCACACGCTGGTTGTCGAACGTGTTGATCTGCTTGAGGCGCCGCGTGCTGTTTTCAAGGGCGACAGTGTCGAGCGGGCGATCGGGCGTCAGTTCGATCTGACGCCGGGCCACCTTCTGCTGCGTGATGTCGTTGCCCTGGATGATGATCTCGCCGGTCTTGTATTCCTTGCCCTGCGTGATGAAAACAACGATGTCGACCTGAGGCTGATTGGTGTCACGCCGCTCGCGACGCGAAACCTGCGCATCAACGTATCCCATCATGCCCAGGGCGTTGGCGATCGCCTTGACCGACTTATCCAATTTGTCCACGCTGTACACATCGCCGGGCTTGATGAGCATCAGCCCCTTGGCCTGATCGGACGAGATCTGCCCGTCGCGCGAGACGAAGATGTTGCGTTCGGGTGCGCCTGGCTTCGATTCGGGTCCGAGGACCAGCATCTTCTCGCCGGGCTTCATGTCGGCCTGCGCTTCGGCGATCGTGCCAAAGCCACGCGCGTACTCCATGTAGAAGGTTTCGACGCTCCGCAGGGTGTAGACGGGCCCCTCATCGATCAGGAACGAGACGATGGCTTCCTTGCCCGTCGGTGCGGGACGGACACTGCGATCGACGCGTACGTCGAGGAAGCCCCGGTCTTTATAGAACCGGATGATGCTGCCGACATCGTCGTCGAGCACTTCGTCATCGAGCGGGCCTCGATTGAAGAGCCAGGCGGTTTTGGTCTTGATGTTCGGCTGGATTTCGTCCACGCCGAAGCTGCGATTGCCTTCGAAGCGGATGTCGACAACCTTCAGACGCTCGCCCTCGCGGATATTAAAAATGACGATGCCGCTCTTATCGAGCTGTTCTTCGTCCACCGAAACACGCGCGAGGTAGTACCCCTTCTTTCGGTACATGGCCTCGATGCGCCGACTGGCGCGTTCGAGCTGGAGCGGATCCACCGGCGTGCCTCGGAGGATGTCGACTTCCTTGTTGACCTGCTGATCGCTGAATTTGCGGTTACCGACGCTCTGCACGTCCTGCACGATCGGCTGGAGCTGCAGAATGTAAATCAGCGCGACGCTGCCGTCGTCGTAGGGCTGGGCCCGCGTTTCGACCTGCTTGAACCGTCCGAGGCGATTGAGCCGCGTGATGTCCGCCGAGATCACCGACTGGTCGTACGCGGCGCCCTCGCGGAGTCGCAGCTGGTTCCGCACGATCTTCGCCGTGTCCTCGTCGACCGGTTCGTACGTGACCTCTCCGCCGTCTTCCTTGGGTCGCACCGGCTTCACAAGCCGGATCTCGCGCACCGGTCGCCCCTCGAAGACTTCGAGGCTTCGATCGGGCGTACCGGGCTTGGGCTCATCGCGATGGAGCGGGCCTTCGGCAGGCGGCGCGCCGACCGGGCGCTCGGGCTTGGCTGCGGGCTGTACTTGCGCAAGCGCGTTCGTCCCCATCGCGCAGCACAACAGCAGCGGCATCGCCGCGCGGCGTCGGAGCAATTGGGCGGAACTCGCCTTCACGTGGTGGGGACGATACACCGTCTTGCGACTCTTCACAAATCAGACCGCGCCGATCGATCGGCACCATTTCCAAAACTTTCTGAAGTTGAACGACTCCGCAGGGCGATCGCTAGAACTCGCGCCTCGCTGGGTGTAAATTTGCCACCTGCCGGCGCTGCTCCGGTACGTTTGTGAGACAGTGGGGACCTTCGTGGGGATCTTGATGCATCGCCTGGTTCGTTCAATCCGTCTCGCGGGAATCCTCGCCGCGGCATGCCTGACCCTGCTTTCAGGCCTCGCGCTTGTCTGGTTCTTCGTTCAGCCGGAATTCCTTCCGCTGCTCTCGACGTGGCAGCTTGCCGCGATCCTCGGGTCCTTTGTGCTCCCCGTGCTCTGCCTGGCCGCCTGGCAGGCAGATCGCCAGGCAGCGGCACACGCTCCGCGTGCTCGTGCCGCTTCGCCCCGCGCCGTAAAACAGGTTTCGACGCCTTCGGTCGTGACCATCAAAGTCGCGCCGGTCGCGCTCCCGGCTCAATCCGTGCAGGCTGAACCGGTTCGGGTCGAGTTGCAACCCGCGCCGCTTCCAACGGTTGGGCGCCTTTCGCCTGCCGGGCGCAGCATCCGCTCGGATCGCGCGATCCATCGCCACCGTCGTTCCGCGCGGGTGTAAACGACTGTTCGGATCTGATGGAACGCCTCTCCGAGGCGTTCCGTGGCGCAATTCAGCAAACCCGCTTCGGAGAAGCGGGCCACCAAAATCAATCAACCCAGAATTCCGCAGTTTTACTGCAGGTTGACCGGCATCACGACGTACACGAAGTCGCCGCCGCTCTTCACGACGCCGGGCTTGTTCGGAGCCTTGAGTTCCATGATCACCTGCGGGTCGCTGATGACCTTGAGCGCGTCGATGATAAACGTCGGGTTGAAGCCGATCTCGATATCTTCGCCCTCGTAGCCGGCGAGCGTGATATCGACCTTGGCCTCGCCCATTTCCGGCGCGCGGCTCGACAGTTCGAGGTGTTTCTTCTTCGCGGAGAAGTTCATCCGCACGCCGCGGGATTCTTCGTTGGTGAGAAGCGCGGCCCGGCGCACGGCGCTCGAGAGCACGTCGCGGTCGAACGTGACCTTCTTGTCCTGATCCTTGGGGATCACGTCTTCGTATGGGGGGAACGCGCCTTCAACGAGAGTCGAACTGAGGATCGAGTGCGGCGATTCACTCTTCGCTCCGCCCCCGACAGCGAAGAACACCTGGTTGTCGGTGATCGCGATCTGAACGTTTTCGTCGGCATTGCCGAGGAGGCGCTGCAGCATCGTGAGCGCCTTGGTGGGGACGATGCAGGAGATGGTCTTCGCGTCTTTATCGCCGCCGCCCGCGAGCGTCGAGCGGCAGAGCGCAAGTCGACGACCATCGGTCGCCACCATTTCAAGCTTCTTTCCGTCGCGCTTCATCAGCACGCCGTTGATCGCATAGCGGCTGTTTTCACGGGCCGTTGCGAAGAGCGTGCGCGCGACGGTGGTCGACAGAAGGCCCGAGTTCTGCGTAAAGACCGCCTTGGCCTTCGTGCCTTCTGCGCCCGAAATCACGCCGGCGATATCCGGAACGGGCGGGAAGTCGGCAACCTGATAGCCGAAGACCTTGAAGTGCGCGTCCTGACCCTTGATGTGGATCATCTCGGCTTCGGTCTCGAGCGTGAGCGTTGGTTCAGAGTCTTCGGCGGACACGATCTGGCGCAGCTTGTCCGCCGGGATGAGCGCTTCACCCGGCTGCTGCACATCGACCTGCGCGAGGCGAAGGCGGAGCGAAATCTCCGCGTCGGTCGCAACCAGCGTCACCTCGCCCGCGTTGCCCGTCTTGGTGGCGGTGATCTTCACACACGTGAGCTGGATCTTGGGTGTGCGTGCGGCAACTGCGCCGGAGATCAAGTTAATGGCGTCGAGGAGCGCGCCGCGATCACAGATGACTTTCATCGCCTTCTCCAAACTTGCTTCGAAATTCCGGTCGCCGAAACGGGCCGATACCGGGTCGGGAGTGTACCAGCGACGTTGATGCAGCACACTAGGAATAGATAGGTCTCGGGCCGCCTCCCGAGAGGTTGGGCCTCGCTTTGCGGCCGTCAAACCACAAATTTGGGTGTTCCGCCGCCTGCCGGTCGCTTGCGTAATGGCACAATTCGTGTCAAAACTCCCCGCGCCGGGGTTGTCAACGGGCGGTAGTTTGCGGATACTCACCCGTCCGTTTTGCGGGCCGCGCTGTAGGAGCGCGGGCTTATAGGACTTTGCAGGGGCCGCCAAGGCTTCCGTCGCGAGGTCCAAGCAACGTTGTCCGACTCGACGTAGGTGCTTGTCCCACCGCCGACGCGCGTCGGGCGGCATGGTGTCGGCGTTTTCAGTTTGGCAGTGGGACTGAGCAAAACCGCTCCGCGGAGGTCCCCCCGATGTCATTCGAAGCCGCTGTTCACGCCCAGGCCATTGAAATTGACCGACTTGCGCTCGAGATGACCGCCGCCGCTGGCAGCGGGCATCCGAGTTCGTCGATGGGCATCGGCCATCTGGTCACGGTGCTCATGTTCCACACGATGCGTTGGAGCCCCGATTACCCTGATTACCCGACCAGCGATCGCCTCGTCCTCTCCGAGGGCCACGCAGTCCCCGCCGTCTACGCGGCGTGCGCGAAGCTCGGGGTGATGTTCGGCAAAGACCCCAACAACCGCAAGCGTCTCACGATCGACGACCTCAAGACGCTCCGCTCCGCCAATAGCGATCTCGACGGCCATCCGAACCCGATGGAAGGGTTTCCTTTCTTTGATTCGGCGACCGGTTCGCTCGGTCAGGGCCTGAGCGTTGCCGCGGGATTGGCCGAGGCCGCCCGCCTCGACGGCATCGACAAGCACATCTACTGCATCATCGGCGACGGGGAATCGCGTGAAGGCCAGATCAACGAAGCGCTCGATTACATCATCGATCACAAGCTCAACCGCGTGCTCCCGATCTTCAACTGCAACGAGTTCGGCCAGTCCGACCGCGTGAGCGGCCAGCAGAGCGCTCAGTGCATGGAAGACAAGCTCGTCGCGTACGGCTTCGACGTCAAGGTGATCGACGGGCACAACCCGACGGCCATCAAGAACGCGTTCGACGCGTTCGAGAAAGCGACCAAGCCGATGGCGGTCGTGGCGAAGACGGTCAAGGGCTGGGGCGCAGAGTCGATGCAGGGCGCAGGCTGGCACGGCAAGGTTGCCACGGGCGATGCCCTCAAGAAGGCGCTCGCCGAACTCGATCAAAAACGCATGGAGCTGACCAGCAGCCTCGCGCAGAGCGACTCGTTCACGATCGAGCCGCCCCCGGAAATCAGCACGCCGGATCTCGCCACCGGCGACATGCCGACGCTGCAGGAAGCGATGAAGGCGTTCGACATGGAAAGTCTGTTCCAGTCGGGCATCATCGCGACTCGCCGCGCGTTTGGCATCGGGCTGCGTGCGCTCGGCCGCGTGAACAAGAAGGTCGTCGTCCTCGACGCCGACGTGCAGAACTCGACGTTTACCGACATGTTCCGCAAGGATCCGGGCTCGGCCGACCGCTTCTTTGAGTGCAAGATCGCCGAGCAGAACATGGTGGGCGTCGGCACCGGCCTCTCCGCCGGCGGCAAGATCCCCTTCATGGCGACCTTCAGCAAGTTCTTCAACCGCGCGTACGACCAGATCGAAATGGCGATCTATTCGGGCGCGAACATCAAGCTCGCCGGCAGCCACAGCGGCATCACGCTCGCTTCAGACGGCCCGAGCCAGATGTCGCTTCCCGACGTCTCGTGGTTCCGAGCGTTCACGACGATGAAGGATCATCGCGGCAACCCCGGTTTTTACATTCTGCAGCCCAGCGACGCGTACGCCGCGTACGCACTCGTCGGCGTCATGGCCGAATACGAGGGCGGCTGCTATATGCGGACGCTCCGGGCCGATACCGAGTTCCTCTACAGCGAGAAGGACGTCTTCAACCTCGGCGGGTTCCACACGCTGACCGAAGGCAAAGACCTTGTCATCGCCGCGGCGGGCTACATGGTGCACGAAGCCAACAAGGCGATCGAGCTGCTCGATAAGGCCGGCATCAGCGCCACGCTGCTCGACATGTACAGCATTCCGTTCGATACCGATGCCGTGCTCGATCTGATCAACGCCGCCGGCGGCAACGTGATCTCGCTCGAAGACAATTACGGTGGCGGCCTGGGTTCGGCTATCGCCGACGCCCTGACCGAGAGCGGCGACGCCTTCCGCCTCAAGCAGATGCACGTCACGCGCATCCCCAAGAGCGCGAAGACCCCTGATGAGATGCTCAAGATGTGCGGCCTGACGGCGCAGGACATCGTGAAGGAAACAAAGAAGATGCTCGGCGTGGATTGAGTCCGGCGAAGTTTGAATCGCGAAGGGAACGAAGCAATCAATACGAGGGGAGGCGCAATTCGCGTCTCCCTTTTTTCTTTGTTCACGCCGAGGTACCTTCGGCGGCAGCCGCAAATGTTGCGCCGCATTCCGGGCAAATCTGGCCATCGACGCCAGCCATGTCGTAGCCGCAGTTTGGGCAGAGCCCCCGGCCGAGACGCCGCGCATTGATTCGCCAGAGAAGCGCTGTCGGGATTGCAGCTAAAAACGCAATGAACCAGATCGGGATCAAATACCCGTCGCTCGGGCGCAGGATCCGAAACCAGAAGAAGAACGGCGCATTCCGCGGCAATTCCGCGAAGTCAAAGTGTGTGAACACCGACCACTGCGGATCCCACGCGGGCATCGAGATGAATGCCAAGCCACCTTGTCCGGCGCTGATCTTGTAGTGCGGATAAATCAGGACTGTGGCATTCCAGAATCGACTGGCGACGAACGCCGCGAGGAGCAGTGCAATTGTCACGGCACCCAGCCAGCGAGCGACGCCGATCCATCGTTTCGTGCGGCGATGCATCATTTCTCGCAGCGTATCGAAGGCGCGATTCTCACGAACTCGCCCGAATCTTGTCCTCAATCGCCCGCAACTGCCCCGCAAACTCCGGCTCCGTATCGCGCCGGTTCTCAACCGCCTTCACCGCATGCATCACCGTCGTGTGATCGCGCCCGCCGAAATAGCCGCCGATTTCTTCGAGCGAGAGCCGCGTCATCTTTCGGGCAAAATACATGCACACCTGTCGCGGCACAGTCACGCTTCGCGGGCGCTTCTTGCTCTGCAGGTCGGCGAGACGGATGCGGAAAAAGTCAGTGACGGCCGTGATGATCTGCTGAATGCTCGGCTCGGGCAGCACCTCGGGCGTGCGCTCGTGCATCGCGGCCTTCACCAGGTTCAGATCGAGCGGGCGATTATCGAGCGAGAGATAAATCTGCAGATTCGTGATCGCGCCTTCGAGCTCGCGAATGTTGGTATCGATCTTCGCCGCGATGAAGCAGGCGCAGTCATCGGGCAGAGCCATGCCCCGATCGCGTGCCTTGGTCTTCAAAATCGCCACGCGCGTTTCGTAACACGGCGGATCAATCTTCGCGACAAGGCCCCACTTGAAGCGGCTGATCAGCCGCTCTTCGAGCGAAGGAATCTCTTCCGGCGCCGCGTCCGACGAGAGCAGGATCTGCTTTCCTTCGTGATACAGCGTGTTGAACGTGTGGAAGAATTCTTCCTGCGTGCGGTCGCGTTTCGCGAGGAAGTGGATGTCATCGACGACGAGCACATCCACATCGCGGAAGCGATGCCGGAACTGGGCCATCTTGCCCGACTGCACCGACTCCATGAACTGCGTCATGAAGCCCTCGCACGAGACGTAGTAGACCCGCGCCTGCGGCTTGCGGCTCAAGATCCGCAGGCACGCCGCCTGAAGCAGATGCGTCTTTCCGAGCCCGACGCCACCGTGGATGAACAGCGGGTTGTACTGGCGACCCTGGCTCTCGCCCACGGCGACTGCCGCGGCCTGCGCGAGCCGGTTGCCCGGTCCGACCACAAAGTTCTCGAACGAGTAGTCCGGATCGATGACCAGCGAATCTTCACGCCGTTCACCGGTTTCGATCACCACTCGGCTCGCGCCCTGCTCGGGCCTGGGCAGCGGCACCGCAGGAGCAGGCTGCCTCACCTCGACCACGGGCGGCTCGAAGCGCGTCGCGCCATCCGGCTCCGCGGGCGTCGGGGGCAGATCGACCGGTGCGTACGGATCGGGCAATGGGCTGGCCGCGTCGAGCACGCCGTTGGTCCCATCAACCGCGAAACCCGCTGGAGCCGCGCTATTGGCGTTTTCGCCCGTCGCGGCGCCCCGAATATCCGAAAAATCCTCTTCGGGCCCGAGAAAGCGAATCGAAATCAGCCGCTGCGAGACCGTCCGCACCGCGTCGTTGAATGCATCGGCGCAGGTCCGCTGCAGGTAGTTGCGATGAATCTCCGACTGCGCCCGCAGGTGGAGCGTCCCGGTCGCAAGCCCCGCGACTTCCAACTCCTCAAACCACTGGCGGCAGATCGTCGGATGCGCTTTGCGCAAATGTGCCAGCATGTCTTGCCAGAGCTGGCGATCGGGGCTGATGGTGGTGGGGCGGCGTGTCATCGACGAGCTGGTGCGACGGGCGGGTGCGGGTTCAGAGCGACGGAAGACTTCGGACGCGCGAGACGCGGTGCCATGCCCCGCGACAGGGTTGGCGCTGTCTGCGTGCGGTGTCATGCCGGATCCCATCGGCGTGCTCACGGCTTGACCCTCGCGCGTGTAAAAAGTGAATCGACCCCCGCCCGACAGAACGCCCCATCGGGAACTGCCAAGAGAATTGGCAGATGAACCGGGGGCCAAACGTACCGCCCGGCCGCCGGGCTGTCAACCGAAGAAGTGTTTACAGTTGCAGGTGCTTCGCGTCCGTACATTTTTGACGCGCCCGGCCGTTTCCGGCGTCCTCTTCGCGCTGCTCGTCTATTCGTTGTGGCGCGTCCCCAGCGCGGATACCACCACCTGTTCGGTTCGCGGATGGACTTTGCCCGGACTTCTCGTCAGGAAGGCCGAACGATTCTCTCCGGTCGGTGTTTATCTTCTTCGCGAAGGCGAAGGATTCCGCGTCGAAGATCTCGAAAAGCACAGCACGCAGGGTCTGCTCGACGCCCTGCAGAAAAATCCCGACGATGTCGTGAAGGCCAAGCTCACGCACGAACGCCACGCCGGGGGCCTGTACGACATCACCACCTTCCGCGATGAATTCACGATCGATCTCACGCGCCTGAGCGGTCCGCCCCTCACAACCGACGAATCCGCGCGGGCTCGGGCCGCGTTCGTCGGCTGGATCGGCTCCAAAGACGGGGGCAACATGCCCGGCATCGCCGAAGCAATCTCCGATATCGCTCCGCCCCGCACGATCGTCAACTGGCCGGGAATCACCAACACCTCGATCGCCCTCGTCGGTTGGCCTCTGTTCATCATCTCGCTCGGCTGGATCCCTCCCGCGGCACGCGCGTGGCGAAAACGTCGAAACGCCCGCATACTCGGCGAAGGCCGTTGCCCGCGCTGCGGATACGAGGTGTATGGATTGAAAGACGGCATCTGCCCCGAGTGCGGCAGGCTGCTCGCGTGACGCACGCTCCCGCCCCGCTTTCTGTTGACACAGAATCCCGCCGGCGACTGACCGCACGAGCCCAAGCGCAGCGCGGGACGCCGTTGCATGCATTTACAACCGCGTCGCGGGGAGTTCCGAAGTCTGCGAGTTTCCGCAGGTGCCGCCCGTCGCTTCGCTTGGTCTCGTACGGCCACCGACCGGTCATCCGCACGCACATTTCGTTATTTGCCCGGATTACGGCCGACGTCCACAGGTTTCAGACCTGCACTTCATTCTGAGGCAATGCGACCGCCCCTTCAGGCTTCGTCACCGTCACCGACTGGATCGCCTTTTCCGCGATGATGTACAGGACGTACAGCACGCCGAATAGCAGTACAACTCCCGCCAGCGTAAATAACGGGTTCGTGTGCCGAATCAGGCTCACGATGCTTGCCTGACCTTGCTGTGCGCCGAGTGCGGCGAAAAGACACGTGATCGCAGTGCGCGGAGCCATTCCGATCGCGGTTCCGAGCAAGTACGGTAGAAATCCGACGCCCGAGGACGCCAGCACGAGATTCGTGATGGCAAACGGAGAGTTGGGCGGAATGCGGATAAGCGTGACGATTCCGAGTGTCCGCCAGAATCCATGCCCAACGAGCGCCTCGCTCGCGGCGCGCGCCTTGGGATTGGATTTCAGGATCTCCTCGACCTTGTGCTTGCTGACGCGCTTTGCGATGAAATATCCGATGACCGAACCACCGACAAAGCCGAGCATCGCGCCGGGGAAACCCCAAAGAAAACCAAATACCCAGCCGCCCAGGAGCGACTGGCCGTAGGTCGGAAGGAATCCCACGCCCGCAGAAAAGATAAAAAGGGCAACGTACACAAACCAGCCGGCAGCGCCGAGTTCGCGCAGCCAGATCGAGATCGGCCCGAGGTACCAAACCAGAAGGATGCCGAGTACGCCGGGGCTGACCGTCCACATGACGCCGAGGATGGCAGTGGGGCCCATGGCGCGGAGCACGTCCCACGCCTTATGGATCCGCTCGCGCCCGATCTCGCTCACGATGGCGACCGACATCAGGCTTGCGCCGACAAGCACAAAGATGAAAAAGAACAGGATCTCGTCCGGCTGCGTGATCTTCTCGACGAACGCGTCCTGGAATTCCGTCGTCCCCTTCGTCCAGAGGAAGAGCACCAGCGCCAGCGGCAGATACAAGGCGACGCCAATCCAGCCGATCACGCGAAGCACGGGATGGGGACGCGAAACCCAGCGGTCGCCTTGAACGATCGTGGACGGGTTTGGCTCCGTCCCGTTGCTCGCCGGAATTCGGGGGTCTGGGGCCATGCTGTTCTGGGGATCGTCGGTCAAGCGAAAGGGTAGTTCTTCGGAATTGCGTTCGCGAGGTTTCGACACCGGATGAATCCGCCACGGTTTGGCATCAGGACGTTCTAGAGTTGCTTTTCCGAACCAATTATGAACTCCAAGCCTCCAACTCCGCCGTCGCCCCAATCCGCATCCCCGGATCAGGCACAGCCTGCCATTCCTACGCATGTGCTCGAACAGCAGCGCCGCACCAATCGAGATGAAGTGCGCAAACTCGGGATGAATCCGTACGGCATGCGCGCGGATGGGTTGCTGACATTGGCCGAGGCCCGCGCGACATACGACGAGGCCGCGAGCACCGAGTTCAATGCCAAGGGAAAAGAACCCGGCTATCAGGACAAGCGCCCGCGCGTCAACATCGCCGGACGCATCATGCTGCTGCGCGACAACGGCAAGTTGCTCTGGATCAATCTGCGCGATGCGACCGGCGATCTGCAGGTCGCGATCAGCCAGAAGGATTGTGCAGAGCCAGGCTTCAAGCTCGCCAAGCTCAGCGATCTTGCGGACATCATCATCGTCAGCGGACGCGTGATGAAGACCAAGACGGGCGAGGTCACGGTTTGGGCGGATGATGTGAAGCCGGGCACGAAGAGCCTGGTGCAGCCCCCGGAGAAGCACGCGGGCCTGAGCGATGTCGAGATCCGCTATCGCCAGCGCTACACCGATCTCTGGGCCAATCCGGAAACGATGAAGGTCTTCGAGCTTCGTTCGAAGATCGTTGGCCAGCTTCGGCGCTTCATCGAATCGCGGGGATATCTCGAAGTCGAGACCCCGATGCTCCAGTCGCTCGCAGGCGGTGCCGCGGCACGCCCGTTCGTCACCAAGATGAACGCGCTCGATATCAACCTCTTCATGCGCATCGCCCCCGAACTCTATCTCAAGAGACTCCTCGTCGGCGGCATGTCCAAGGTCTTTGAGATCAACCGCAATTTTCGCAATGAGGGTCTCGACAAGCAGCACAACCCCGAGTTCACGATGCTCGAGGCATACCACGCCTTCGGAGATGTCGAAACCGTGATGGAGTTGACCGAGAGCGCAATCCGCGATGCCGCGGCGATGGTGCATCGCAACGCGGGCGGCACCGGCGACGTGATCCTGCCCTTCGGCGATCTCCAGATCAACTACAGCAAGCCGTTCGAGCGCGTTTCGTACGGCCAGCTTTTCGAAAAGGCCTATGGCTACGCCATGACCGACACCGAGCGCACCCGCAAGGACCTCGCCACGCGCATGCCCCAGCACGCAGGCGCGATCGCGAGCATGGACCCGTGGCTCGTCGTCAACGAACTCTTCGAGATGAAGGGCGAAGACCAGCTCGACCACGCTCGGCCGACGTTCATTACTGACTACCCGAGCGCCATCTCCCCTCTCACACGCCCGAAGCCTGCCAACCCCGCGCTCTCCGACCGCGCCGATCTCTTCATCGCGGGTATGGAAGTCGCGCCGCACTACACCGAACTCAACGACCCCGACATCCAGGAAGATCGCTTCAAGGAACAGTTGAAGGGCCTCGATGCGGAAAAGAACACCGAAGAGAACACGTTCCGCACCATGGATCACGATTTCCTGCGCGCCCTCAAGGTCGGGATGCCGCCCGCAGGCGGCATGGGCCTCGGCGTCGATCGCCTCGTCATGATTCTCACGAACCAACGCACCATCCGCGATGTGATGCTTTTTCCGCTGATGAGGCCGGAGGCTTAGTTCTTCTGGCCGCACAACTAAGGTCTTTGGGCGCCTGTACCGCGTCCGCTCTGCAGGAGGAGTCATGCAACGACCAAAGCGACCGCGACTCGCAGTGGCTCTAGTGACTGGTGGTGGCAAAGTTGTTCTGATTTCTCCGGCGGCTGCCTTCGTCATCGCTTGCGCGAATCAGACGACATATCAATCGAATACGAAATTCGGTGTAAAGTGGGGGATTCGGAAGACGAGGCAATCACGTATTTGGGTCCGCCAATTCGTGTGCGCGAGTCCGCGGGTGATCTCTCGCGCGAGTACGATTGGGGACGTTCCGTGGAGTCGTGGCCATCCCGGACGACCACTCGGTATCTCTTATATGAAGATCAAACGGTACTTGTTTGGAATAGTCGAGTTGTCGCATTTCAAAAGCCAGCTTCGTCACGCGGGCGCGAGTAGTGTCTAGTCCGACAAAGCGGCTATCTGAAGTGTGGAATGTCCTCTGCGCCGACTAAAAACTTCGATCACTCATCTGCGCCGCGAAATAACGCGCGCCCTCCCCGCAAACTCAACATCCTCATCCTCGCCGGCTTCGTCCGCAGCATCGACTGGTCCGAAACTCTCTGGGCCCCCGACCTCGCGCACGCCCTCGCTGCCCGCGGACACAAAGTCGAAGTCGCGGTCGACGGCTGCGATGACCCGGCATTATTCGCCGGCCTTCCCCTCATCATCCATCGTCCGCATCGTCGTCATTTCGGCGCCGAGCCTTTTCTCTTTCGCTACTGGGCTCGTTCGCTTCTTCGTGCCCGCCCCGACAGCGTTTGTCTCAGCCTCACGCCCCTGATCTGCGGCGATGTCTGGCTCCCGCTCGGCGCTCGCGCGAACGAAGTCGCGGCACGCATTCTCGCCGAGCGCAGCCCGGTATCCGCGGCAATGGAACTCGTTCATCACCCCTGGCTCTTCCACGAACTCCTCGCCGAACGCCGCGCCGCGAAAGACACGCCCCGCCGGCGCGTTCAGCCTCTCACGATCGGTCCGCACGCGGAAAAGTCTGCCCTGCGTTCACTCGGCTACGCCGCACGATCGCCCGTTCTCTCCGGCAACGACCGAGCACAGGCGCGAAAAGAAGTTCGTGCCGCGCTCTCACTGAACGAATCCGATCGCGTCTTCCTTTTGAGCGGCACGCACGCCAACGACACCACGTCGGCACACCTGCTCCAAGCGCTCGCCATGCTCGAGCGCGTCGCGACACCAAGCCGTCTGATTTCTGAAGGCGGTGCCGCGCCGTTGCCGCAGCCCCGCCTTCGTCTCATCGTCACCGGCCGCTACCCGCACATGCTGCACACACTTGCTCGGGATGCGAACTGCGCGCACGCCCTCGTCTTCGCCGGAACGCGCGTCAACTTCCCACGTCTCCTCGCAGCCTCCGACATCGCGATCGCCGCGTTCGGCGAGCCAGGTCTTGGCACCGGTCGTTTCGCCTGCGAAGCCATCCGCGCCGGCGTGCCGCTCCTCGCGGCCCAGCACGCGCCGGGCAGCGACCTCGTCGACAGCGGCATGCACAAGCCCGGCGAGATCGTTCGCGACGACACCCTCGAAGGCTGGCTTGCCGCGATGGGCAAAATCCTCGATGATCACTGGATGGCCAGCGCCCGCGCCGCCGCGGCAAGCGTTGGACCCGATCTCACGATTCCGCGATTGACCGAGCGCCTTGAGAGCTATCTGCTCGGCGCTCTTCGCTAGTCATCTTCTTCAGCCCGCCGATATTGGGGTGTCCCGCCGAATAATTTTGTCGCGACAGTCACCGCGAACATGCTCCACGACGCACTGACTTGCGGCCGCGCAAATGCGCGGCCAGAAGGACACACCATGTTGACCTCAACAAAGACCCGAGCGGTCGCCATTTTGTCGTCGATTCTGTTCGCGCACACCGTGCTCGCGCAGTTCTGCCCGGATGCGATCAACGGTTCGCTCACTTTTAAGCCGCCGCAGATTGCCACGGTTCCCGATGCTCCACAGTTGAGCCCGGCAACCGCGATCACCGTCGAATGCTGGGTGAATGCCAAGAACGCCAATCAGACAGCGGGCCTGGTTGCGAAATGGAACGATCTCAACGGCCTCAATAAGCGCCAATACCTGCTCTGGCTGGTCAACGGCCACCTGACGTTCACTTTTTCTTCGAATGGGATCGACTTCCCGCAACTCACCAGCCCGAATGTGCTTCCGGTCGGCTCCTGGCATCACGTTGCTGCGACGTATTCCGCAGGCACACTCCGTTTGTACACCGACGGCCTGCAGGTCGCGACTGCCGCAGTACCCGGCGCTCCGAACTTGTTCGCTTCCAACGAACCCGTCCGAATTGGCGCCGCGTATGCCGGCGGCGGCGCCATCGTTCATTTCACGGGCGGGATGGATGAGGTGCGCATCTGGAATATCGCTCGCACAGCGGAAGAAATTTGGGCCTATCACAACGTCTCTGTGGTCGCGAGCATGTTTGGGCTGGTGGGGGGTTGGGACTTCGAAGAAACTTCCGAATTCACGCTCTACGACGCGACCGCATCCCACTTCGACGGGTACCTGGGTGATTTGCCCAACGCTTTCTTCCAATATCTTCCGCTCCGAGATGGGACTTTCGCCTCGACCATTTTCCCTGTGCATGCCGACTGGTATTCCACGGCTGATGTGGGCCTTGCGTGCCACCACGAAGGCGCAAGCCTCGATATCCGGGCCGCCTGCGGTTTTCCTCATGGCAGCACGCAGTGGTACAAATACGTCGGCGGCAACGAGATCATCCTGAACAACGGACCGACTCTAAGTGGCTCCGTCGTTCTCGGCGCCACGACGGACGTGCTCACAATCGATTCGGTGGCGCCCGCCGACGCCGGTGATTACTTTGCCCGTATCACCTCGGGCTGCGGGCCCTTCACTTCGCAACATTTTCACGTTGCGATCTGCGACACTTGTCCCTGCGACCTCAATCACGACTCGTTCGTGGACGACAGCGATTTCACCCTTTTCGTCAAGGCGTACAACATCCTCGATTGCGCCGATCCGTCCATGCCGTCGGGCTGCCCGGCCGATTTCAACTCAGATTCCTTGGTTGATGATGCCGACTTCATCCAATTTGTCGGTGCGTACAACAATCTGGTCTGTCCCTAAGCCATCCGGTTCCCGCTCGATTCAATCGTGCTCTAAACTCCGCCCCGTGACGAGCAAGACCCAGCCCCCGATCGATGACAGCCGCCCGGCAGCGGCCGAGGGTGCGGCACGGATGCAGATCATCAAGGGCATCGCGGTTTCGCCCGGGATCGCGATAGGAAACGTCGCGCTTCTTGGTGATGATCACCGGCGCCTGCCCCGCCGCCCAATCGCCGACGGAGCGGTCGCAATCGAGCAGAAAAAGCTCGAGACCGCGATCGACGCCTCGATCGAAGAACTCACCGCCGTTCACGGCCGCGCCAAGAAAGAAATGGGCGACGAGGCGGCGAAGATCTTCCTCTTCCACGCCGGGATGCTCAAGGACAAGTCGCTCATCGTCCCGATGCGGAAGATGATCGAGACCGAACTCGTTGGCGCGGAATACGCCGTGAGCCATGTGCTCGGCATGCTCGCGGATAAGTTCCGCTCCGCGCCCGATTCAGTTTTCACGACAAAAGTCAACGACATCGACGATCTCGCGACGCGCCTGCTCAATCACCTGCTCGGGCGCGCCGAAAGCCGGATGGCCAAGTTGCCCGAAGGCTCGATCCTCCTCGCGCGCGATCTCACGCCGTCGCAGGCCGCGAGCTTTGACCGCAAGCGAGTCATCGGCTTCGCGACCGACCTTGGTGGCCGAACTGGTCACACGGCCATCGTCGCGCGTGCGCTCGGGATCCCCGCGGTTGTCGGCTGCCGCCAACTCACTGCTGCCGCGACCGACGGCTCCAGCATCATCCTCGACGGCGACCGCGGCATCATCATCCTCAACCCCGACGCCGAGCGGCTCGAGGAATATCACGGCCTCATCAAGCAGCGCGAGACATTCCAGTTGTCGCTCGGTGAACTCCGCGACCTGCCGTCCGTAACAACGGACGGAGAACGCGTCGAGCTCGTCGGCAACATCGAATTCGCCGACGAAGCCCAGCACGTTCTTGATCTCGGCGGCGAAGGCGTCGGCCTCTACCGCACCGAGTTCCTCTACCTCACCAGCAAAACCGAGCCCAGCGAAGAAGATCACTACCAGAGCTATCTGCGCTGCGTGGAAATCATGAAAGGAAAGCCGCTCACCATCCGCACGATGGACCTGGGCGCCGACAAGTACACACAGGAGCGCGCCGAATTTCCCGAACGCAACCCGTTCCTTGGCTGCCGCAGCATCCGCTACTGCCTCAAAAACCAGCCCATGTTCAAGCGCCAGTTGCGGGCCCTGCTCCGCGTCAGCGCCAAAGGTCCGATCAAGATCATGTTCCCCTTGGTCACGAGCACGGGCGAATTTCGCCAGGCCAAATACCTCGTGAACGACGTGATGGAGGATTTGGACGAAGAAGGCATCAAATTTGACCGAAACCTCAAGGTGGGGATGATGGTCGAGGTCCCGTCCGCCGCGATCATGGCGGACACCTTCGCCCGCGAGGTAGATTTTTTCTCCATCGGAACCAACGACCTGACCCAGTACACCCTCGCCGTCGATCGCTCAAATGAGACGATCGCAAGCATGTACAACCCCGCTCATCCGGCCGTTATTCGCCTCATCCGCGACGTCGTCCGGGCGGCCCGGAGGCATGACACCCCCGTTTCCTGCTGCGGCGAGGCCGCCGGCGATGTGGAATATGCCTTGCTTCTGGTCGGTTTGGGCTTGCGTACCCTTAGCGTGTCGTCCGGGTCGATCCCGCAGCTCAAGCGGCTCATCCGGTCGGTCAGTTTGAAACAGTGCGAGCAGATCGCCCGACAAGCGCTCTCGTTCGATTCAGAGACCCAGGTTTCCTCCTACTTGAGGGACCGGGCTCGCAAGATCGTGCCTGATTTATTCGACGGGCGTACCGGCGAATAAGGCAGGCAAAAGACAATTGAGGGCTTGTCGGCGTCCAGCCGGGCAAGTCCGAATGACGAGCATCGCTTCCCCCTCGGACTCTGCCGCTCACGCGGCGCAGCGGGGCGCGGGGAGCAGAAGACCGGAGCGTCCGCCAAGTCGGCGGCATCCGGCGGATCGAATGGGCGCGAGAGAGCGCCCGGGCCGGACGAGTTCCGGCTTCGATCCAGACGGTCGGAGTTTGGGCGCGAAGCGTCCAATTCCCTCCGTGAAGGCGCAGCGGGCGTTGTCCCGCTGCCGATGCGGGTCTCTCGGACTTTCTCTGAAGCAATCAGGACACACGAGCACTCCATTGCCCGCGGCAGTTTGCCGCGCACGGCGTTCGAGGGTTCAGCCCTTGCGCCAGTTCGGAGTTCGAGATGGTTCGCGAAAGCAAAGACAAGTCCAAGACCCAGATGCTCATCAACTACGTCTCCGGCGAGGAATGCCGGATCGCGATCGTGGAAAATGGCAAACTGGAAGAGTTCACCAGTGAAAAGTTTGCCGCACAAAGCCGCGTCGGCAACATCTACGTCGGCAAGGTCATCAACGTGGAGCCTGCAATCCAGGCCGCGTTCGTTGATTTCGGCGTCGGTGACAACGGCTTCCTCCACGTCAGCGACCTCCACCCGCGCTATTTCCCGGGCGAGAGCGACGACGCGACCGAACAGGTCGGCCACAAGACTCCCCGCCGCGAACGCCCGCCGATCCAGGCCGCGCTGCGTCGCGGCGACGAAGTCTTCGTTCAGGTCTTGAAAGAAGGCGTCGGTACCAAGGGTCCGACGCTCACGAGCTATTTGTCCATTCCCGGCCGCTTCCTTGTGATGATGCCGCAGATGGACAAGGTGGGAGTTTCCCGCAAAGTCGAAGACGAGGAACAGCGCCGCAAGATGCGCGAAATCCTCGATCAGCTCGAATTACCGGAAGGCTTCGGTTTCATCCTGCGCACCGCCGGCCTCGAGCGCACCAAGATGGAGCTCAAGCGCGACCTCGCATACCTCGTCCGTTTGTATAAGGACATGGAACGCCGGCGCGCTCAGGGCGACAAGCCCCGCTTGCTCTACGCCGAAAGCGATCTGCTCGTGCGCGCGCTGCGTGATCAGCTCACGACCGATGTCGATGAAATCGTGATCGACAACGAGCAGGCGCTCCAGCGAGCCAGCCGCTTCCTCAAGATCGTCGCGCCACGCACCAGCACCAAATTGCTGCACTACCCCGGCCGCACCCCGATCTATCACGCCTTCGCCGTCGAAGAGCAGATCGCGCACATCCACGCCCGCGAAGTGCCGCTGCCGTCGGGCGGCCGCCTCGTTATCGATCAGACCGAAGCCCTCGTCGCCATCGACGTGAACAGCGGCAAGTCCCGCGATTCACGCGACGCCGAAGAAAATGCGTACCAGACCAATCTCGAAGCGGTAGACGAAATCTGCCGCCAGTTGCGTCTCCGCGATCAGGGCGGCATCGTCGTCAACGACTTGATCGACATGCGCTCGCTTGCGCACCGCAAGGAAGTGGAGGGCCGCTTCCGCGAGCGCCTCAAGCGCGACCGCGCCCGCACCACGATCACGACAATTTCCCAGTTCGGCATCCTCGAGATGACGCGCCAGCGCATGCGTGCAAGCTCCGAAAGCCTGCACTTTGCCGATTGCCCGACTTGCCGAGGCCGCGGCCTTGTCCAAAAGCCCGAAAGCGTCACCGGCGATGCCCTCCGCGAACTCGCGGCACTCCTCGATGTTGATAAAGTCGGCCGCGTCGAGCTCGTCGTCAGCCCGCGCGTTGCCGGCGAATTGCTCAGCGCCAAACGCCACCTGCTCGGCCGCATCGAGCGTTCGAGTGGCAAGCGTGTCGATGTCCGCGTCAGCGAAGCCGTCCCCGTCGATCGCGTCACGTTCTACGCCTACGACACCCTCGGCGCCGACATCGATCTCACCCAGCCCTTGCCCCGCAAGCGCCCCGCCGAACTCATCGTCGTCGAAGAGCCGGCCGAAGAAGCCGAGGGTGACGGCTTCACCGCCGATTCCATGGCCGAACGCGACGAAGCCCACGAGGCCGATGTCGCGGCCGGTGAGCCCACCGAAGAAGTCGTCGAACTCGGCGATGAACCGGTCCTTCTCTCCGACGAAGAGCTCGATCAGCAGATCCGCTCCGACGCACAAGAAGCTGCTGCTGCAACCGCCGAAGCCGAATCGCAAGGTGGCGGACGTCGCCGTCGAGGTGGACGCGGCCGGCGCGGTAGTGGTCGAGACGGCGGACGCGATGGTGGCCGAGGCCCAGATCGTCGCGAAGGCGCACCGCAGGGCCGAAGCGATCAACCCCGAAGTGAGCAGGGTCGTGGCGACCGTGGCCGACACGGCCCACCTCGCGATCAGAATCGCCAGGAGCAGCCGAACCAGCGCCAGCCCCAGCGTCCGCTCGCCGAACCTTCACGCGCGCAGGATGTTCGCCGCGTTGAGACGGAGCGGGGTGTCATTCTCATGGGCGATCACGGCGACGAAGATGGCACGATGCCGCCCCCGTTGCCTCCGCACGCCCTGCAGCCCCAAGGTGATCATGCCCACGAGGGCGATGGACATGACCAAGGGAGCGAAGGCCAGGAACAGTTCGATCAGCAGTCTGGCGAGCCGAACTCCGAAGGCCATCCCCAGGATGGTCAACAGGGCGATGGCCAAGGTGGCCGTCGCCGCCGCCGTCGCCGCGGCCGCCGAGGCGGACGTGGTCGAGATGGTGCGCCGGGCGCGCAACCGGGCGGCCAATCGGGTGGCCAGCAGCAAGGTCAGCCACAATCACAAGATGGCCAAGCCCCGCAACCCGCGAATGAGTCCGGCGAGCCCGCGATGGAAGGCAACGACTCCGGCGAAGGCGATCAGGCCGAATCCGGTCAGCCCGACATGAACGGGCAGCCCGGCGCCGATGGTGAACAGCGAGGTGGCCGTCGCCGACGTCGAGGCCGTCGCGGCCGAGGCGGACGCGGAGGCCAAGGCGGTCAGGGTGGTCAAGGTGGTCAAGGTGGTGCGCCGCAGGCTCGCAACGCCGACCGCGGCTCAAACAGCGGAAATGGTGGAGGCGGCGCCCCGCAGCAAATCCGCGGCAACCGAGACTATTCGGGGTACAACCCCAACGCACAGCCCAATGCCGGCGCTCAACGCCCCGAGCCGGCCAGCCAACCCGCTCCGTCAGGCCCGAAGCCGCGTTTGCTCTACGGCTCCCGCCGCAAACTCACTCCCGCCGAGCTGAACAAACGCCCGAAGCCGGAGTAAGACACGCACGCTCGCAGTTCTAAAGCCCCCTCCCTGATGGGAGCGAGGGTTGGGGATGGGCGATCGTGCGCGCACCTCGCGCACGACCCGTTACGATTCCCTCCGCATTCCGCATTCTCTCTTCTCTGTTTTGTGCTCTCTGTGTCCTCCGTGTTCTTTGTGGTGACCGCTCCCGACCCCAGCGACATGCCGACCCGCCTCCTCATCCTCGGCTCCACCGGCTCGATCGGCACGCAAACCCTCGAAGTCGTCACGCATCTCAACGCACTCCACGCCCAGGGCAAATTCCCAAACAGTTTCGAAGTCGTCGGCCTCGCCGCCGGCAAGGGCGCCGCACTTCTCACCGACCAAGCCAATCGCTTCAACGTCAAACATCTCGCTCTCTCTGACGCCAACGGCGACACGCCCAAAGGCGCACGGACCGGACCCGACGCCGCCGAACGTCTTGTGCGCGAAGTCGATTGTGATGTTGTTCTCGCCGCGATCGTCGGCAGCGCCGGGCTGCCCGCAACACTCGCTGCGGTCGAGCTCGGGCGCGACGTCGCGCTCGCTAACAAGGAAACGCTTGTCGCCGCGGGTTCGCTCGTCGTTCCCGCGGCACACAAGTCCGGCGCGAAACTTCTTCCGGTCGATAGCGAGCACGCCGCTGTCTGGCAGTGTCTGCAATCCGGCCCCGACGCCGCGCATGGCCCGATTTTCCCCGCTCTCAAACACGCGCCGACGTCGGTGAAGAAGGTCACTCTCACCGCCAGCGGCGGCCCCTTCCGCACGTGGGAGAAATCCCGCGTGCAACGTGCAACCAAGGCCGAAGCGCTCAAGCACCCGACTTGGACCATGGGCGAAAAAGTCACGGTCGACAGCGCGAGCCTCATGAACAAAGCCCTCGAGATCATCGAGGCGCATTGGCTCTTCGCGCTCCCCGCGGAAAAGATCGACGCCGTCGTGCACCCGCAATCCATCGCGCACGCGCTTGTAGAATTCGACGACGCCAGCGTCATCGCGCAGCTCGCCCACCCCGACATGCGCGGCCCGATCCAGCAGGCGCTTGCCTTTCCCACGCGCGTGCCTTCACTCGTCACGCCGCTCGACCTCGCCGAGATCTCGACTGCGCTCCAGTTCGAGCCGCCCGATTTGGGCAAGTTCCCGCTCCTCGATCTCGCCTACACCGTGATCCGCGCCGAAGGCACATCCGGCGCGATTTTTAATGCCGCGAACGAAGAAGCCGTGCTCGCATTCCTCCGAGGCGAGATTCTTTTCGGCCGCATCGGTGAACTCGTGATCGAGGCGATGGAAACCATCGCTCCGACCACTATGAACACGCTTCAGGATTCGCTCGCCGCCGATCACCGTGCGCGCACGCACGTCCGTGAATCGCTTCGCCGCGCCGTTGTGCGGGCGTGATCGGCTGAGTCCGCGCGGACATTTCAGCACCCGGTTCGACAATGCCGGGCACGAGAGACAATTCCGACAACGCAATGAAAAAGACCAGCCGATCCGGCTAGTCTGAATAGTCATCTTGAGCTGCGAAGCGCACCCTACGGGCAGACCAATTCGTTGTACGCCGCCAGGAAGAGAACGAAATCGGCATCGTCCACAAGCTGATCGTTGTTGACGTCGCTCACGCAGCTCGCCGGCATCGTGGGATCGGCGCAGTCGAGAATGTTGTACGCCGCAACGAAAATGATGAAGTCGGCGTCATCAACCAGCTTGTCAAAGTTGAGATCAGCGTCGCAACCTTCGTGAGAAGCAAACGAAAAACGAATCCCAAGCGGTCCATACGTCGACCCATCGGTACCGTCGGCGTCGCCGTAGTTGTACAGTGCGGACCCCTCCGGCGTCGGCGAGTACCCGAGTCCATCAAAGAGACCAGAACTGGAAATGACCGTCTTGGCGCGGAAGGTCACACAGAGATCGCCGCCCGGATAGACGTAAACATTCGTAAATGGCACATACCAGTTGTTCAGACTCGGAGTTGTCGCATTCTGCGTTGCCGGGAACGCGTTCGCCGGCACGAGCATCGATCCCGAGCGAACGTTGACAGCACCAGGTCCGATGTTGGCCGCAAAGGTACTGCTCGCAGCGTTCGGCGGAAAGACCGAAGGCGAGAGCGTGACGTCGAAGCGCTGCATGTTCACGTCCACCAGTGGGAACGCGCCGGACGAACTCGGCGAACTCCGGAAACTCATGCCCGTGATCGCGAATCCAGCCTGAAGGCTCGTGAGCTGACTGGCGGCAACGAACACTTGAACGCTGAATGCTGACTCCCTTCCCATATACCACGGTGAGTTACCTACAGCGCCCTCAAGAGAATTCGGCGTCATCACCGTCACGGCCGAACGAAGCAGTCCGTCCTCCGCGAACACGCAGACCGGACCAGACACGCAAGCTGCGAGAACGCCGGCGATCGTTAACTGTTCGATTCGATGATTAAGCAATGCTCCCCCTTTGTCGTCCCTTGTTGAGGCGAATGGTCCCGGCGAGGTTACGAAGCCAGATCAGTTCGATGAAACACAAACCGTTGGAACACCCGCATCCAGGCGTCACGCGCGTCCGAGAAAAACGCTGTTCTGGAGGCAGCAAGAATCAGGGGCTTCCGTCCATAGCTTTCGGGCAGGCCATAGCGAGGAGATACCGATCATGAGCACCAATCAACCCGCCCCTCGGCCTACCGGCACGGCCAAAGTCGACTTCTACAACGCAATCTACGGTCACTTCGACGAAGCGATCTACCACGACGTTCGCCGCGATACCTGGGGCGAAGACATCGGCCAGAACGGCTGGCTCACCGCCCGCGAACAGGATCAGTTCATCGAGTGGCTCGCGCTCGGTCCAAACCATTCCCTCCTCGATATCGCCTGCGGCTCCGGCGGCCCGACTCTTCGCATCGCGCATCAAACCGGCGCGAAAGCCACCGGCGTCGACATTCACAAGGACGGCATCGATGCCGCCAACCGCCAATGCGTCGCGACGATGTTGTCCGATCGCGCGGCATTCCAAGTCGTGGATGCGCAGTCACCGCTTCCGTTCGCCGACAATTCGTTCGATGCACTGACGTGCATCGACGCGATCAACCACCTCAACGATCGTCCACGCGTTCTCTCCGATTGGTTCCGCGTTCTCAAGCCCGGTGGCCGCTTGCTGTATACCGATCCGGTCGTCGTCACCGGCGCACTCACTTTCGACGAAATCGCGATCCGAGCCTCGATCGGCTTTTTCCTCTTTGTCGCGCCCGAGACGAACGACCGCATGCTCGCTTCCGCGGGCTTTCAGGAGATCAAGCGGCACGATCTAACCGAGGCCCTCGCGCAAACCGCCGCCGCCTGGCACGCGGCCCGCGCCAAACGCTCAGCAGAATTGACTCGCATCGAAAGCGAAGCCACCTTCACCGGCCAACAGCGCTTCCTCGAAGTCGCCTCGCGCATCGCAATGGAGCGCCGCCTTTCGCGTTTCGCCTACCTCGCCGCCAAGCCGCGCTGAGACGGAGGCGCACACACGCTCTCTTGCCTCTTCTTTGTGCCCTCAGTGCTCTGTGTGTTCTTTGTGGTAAATCCCCACGTCACTTTGCGCGAGGAACATGTTGATCCAGCAAAACCGGGTTCCCATCCGGATCCGTCAGCATCAAGAACGCCGGCCCCGTTGACGCTTCATCCGCTGCCACGGTCAACGTCAAACCCTTCGCCTTCAGTTCCTTCTGAATATCACGCACATCCGTGAACGCAGGCAGCGTCGCGCCGACCCGGTCCCAACCCGGGTTGAATGTCAGCGAGTTCTTCTCGAACACGCCTTGAAAGAGCCCGATCGTGCTCGTTTCGTTCTGCATGATCAGCCAGTTCTTCGCCTGGTCGCCCGCAAACTGCTTGAACCCGAGCTTCTCGTAAAACGCGCGCGACGCTGCGATGTCCTTGACAGAAAGACTGACTGAAAAGTTTCCGAGATTCATCTGGGCATCTCCCATTTCCTGTGGTTGTTGCTTCGCCCGCGTGAGCACCATCTCTGCGCCCTTGTACTCCGGAGAACCTCCGAACGACATCCAGCACTCGATGGTGCACTTGTCCGCCCCGTCGTGCCGAATCACATCGCGCTCGGTCGCCTTCCCGCCCGCGAATGAGTATTCCCCGGCGAGTTCGGTCGTCCCATCGGCCTTCGCCTTGCCACGAACCACGATCATCGTTGAATGCGAAGATGCCATTCGCACGGCTTCATACTCGCCGCTCGATGCGTTGAACCCGGTGTATGACGCACTCGTCCACGCCTTGTTGCCAAGCTCCGGTCCAAACTTCCCATCGAAGCGCTGTTCCAGAAACATCCCGCCCAGATCCATCTTCGCTTTCAGGGTCGCGTGGCTCTTGATCGGATCCGTTCCGGGCTTGAACCAGAACGAGACTTCCGCATCCCAGGTTCCCTCATCCACCTTCAGTGCTTGGAGTGCTTTCGCCGTTGGCGACAGCGGCTTCGCCCCAGGTGGAGCAGTGGGGGCGGGGGTAGTGGGGGCCGGTGGAGATTTTGCGGGTTCAGGCTCCTGCGCCACCATCGCCGCGCCGCACGCCGCGACCAACACACTCGAAGCTACAACGCCCACCCAGTTCGTTCGCCGTGACATGAACCCTCCACAGTTGTCGCTAAGTCGTTTCAACCCAGAAATCCCCGCGTTTCCGCGGCAATTCCCCGCCACTTCCATATGGTATGAATTGCTCCCCGGAGGTCTTGACAAATCTTGCGAACCCTCGCGAAAACCCGCACGCCCTCGCACTACATCGAGTGCGTCAACCTCGCGATCGATCACGTCATCAACCACCTCGCCGAGCCGCTCCGCCTTGATCGCGTCGCCCGCGCGGCACACCTCTCCCCGTTCCACTTCCACCGCGTCTTCCAGGTCCTTGTCGGTGAAACCATCGCCGATTTCGTGAAGCGCCTCCGCCTCGAAAAAGCGCTCGTGCAGATGGCGCACTCCCGCCGCAGTTCGCTCACGGCAATCGCCTTCTCCTGCGGCTTCTCATCCTCCTCCGATTTCTCCCGCTCGTTCCGCCAGTGCTTCGGCGTCTCGCCCAGCAAGTTCGATATCAAGAAATGGCGTGACACACACGCCTCCGAGCTCAAAGCCGCCATTCCTTCCAGTGGCTTCCACGTCAACAAACTCCCACCCGTTGCAAACCCCGATCACTTCCGTGTCCGCATCCGCGATCTTCCCGCACGCACCGTCGCGTACATCCGCGTCACCAATCCTTATGAAGGAAACGCGGTTGCTCAGGCCACGAGCCGCCTCATCGCCTGGGCCGAGCGCAACAACATCGCCAGCAACCAGTGGCTCGGCTATCAGTGGGATAACCCAGAATTCACCGCGCTCGAAAACTGCCATTACTACGTCGCCGTCGAAGCCCCAAACATCGCGACCCCCGCGCGAGGCGAGATCGGCCGCTTTCGCTTCCCCGCAATGACCGTCGCCGAGATCGAGATCCGAGGCGACATCCACCTCGAACTCCGCGCTCTGCAATGGCTCTACGGAACATGGCTCCCCAAGAGCCGGTATGTCCCCGCCGATCACCCTGGGTTCGAATCCTGGATCGGCCGCCCGTTCGCGCACGGGACGGCGCATTTCGAAATCCACATCCAGCTCCCCGTGAAACAGGCCTGATTGCCGCGTCAAAGGCCGATTGCCGAATCCGCTAGGCTGTACTCAACATCTCAACAACCCGTGGCACACCGTGAAATCCGTGCCGCATCCCAACCGGAGTCCACCCATGACCGCTCTCGAAAAAGTCCTCTACACCGCCAAGGCCCACACCACCGGCGGCCGCGACGGCAAATCCCGCACCGACGACGGCCAGCTCGACGTCAAACTCACCTCGCCCGGCAAGGGTGGCGGCACCAACCCCGAGCAGCTCTTTGCCGTGGGCTGGTCCGCTTGCTTCATCGGCGCCATGAAGGCCGGCGCTGCCCAGATGAAGATCGCTCTTTCCCCGGAAGTCGCGGTGGACGCTGAAATTGATCTCGGCACCGTCGCCGGCGCCTACACGATTCAGGCGCGACTCAACGTCAGCATCCCCGGCATGGACAAGCAGAAGGCACGCGAACTCGTGACCCTGGCTCACACCATCTGCCCCTACTCCCGCGCCACCCACGGCAACATCGAAGTGACGACCAACCTGGTCTGACCCGCAGCGCGTCGAGCACCGCGGCCAGTTTGATCGAAGCAATCGCACATTAAGGGACATCATGCGCGCATAATGCGCCGCGCCCCTGCACGTGCTCCCCTCATCGCCCGCAAAGCGGGCCTACGGACGTTGCCAGATGTGAAACATCTGGTCAGCATGCTTCTGCTTCTCCTCCCCGCCCATGAAATGAGCGGACGTCGCTCGCGCACTCGTACCCTCCTCGCGTGTCGCTCGCCCAAATCCAACTCCACCTGAGCCGAGGCGAATTCGCGCTCGCACGCCCGCTCCTTGAGCGCGCCGCTCGCACTTCAAACGACCCGCAGCTCCTGCTGACATTCGCGCGCGTTCTCCACGCACTGAATGAAAAACAGCCCGCCGCTTACCAGGCCGCGCGCGCCCTGGCCGCCGCACTGAACTCGCCGCAAGAACCCCAGCTCCGCATCATCACCGGCGAACTGATCCAAGACTGCGGCAACCCCAAAGACGCCCTCCGCATCTTCCGCGAAGGCTCAACCCGTTTTCCCACGCTCAGCACCATTCGAGCCGGCCTGATCAACGCTCTCCGCGCCAACAACCAAAGCGGCGAAGCAGGCGACGAAGCCCTCCGCGCGCTCGCCGAGTTTCCAAACGATCTCCTGCTCCATCTCATCGGTGCTGGCGCACTGGGCGACAGCCTGCGCCAGTCCCAAGCGCGCACCGCACTCCTCCGCGCCCTTTCTCTCGCACCAAACGATCCGCGTGCCCTCATCCCCGCCGCGACAATGCTTCATTACTGCGACGGCGTCGATCCCGCGCAGCTCGCCGATATTCACCGCCGCGCCGGCCAGGCACTCGCCAACTCGGTCGGCCCGCAGTGGCAGCCATCAAACTGGGATTTCAATCCCGACCACCGACTCAGAATCGCCCTGATCTCCTGCGATTTCCGCGACCACGCCGTTGCTCGCTTTCTCGAACTCTGGCTCACGCACCGCGACCGCGCCAATTTCGAATACCTCGGCGTCACCCTCCGCGGCCCCGACGACGCCGTCACCGGGAAACTCAAATCTCTCTTCGATCACTGGCTCGACGCAACCAATCGCACCGACGACCAGATCGCAACGCTCATCCGCGATGCCAAGCCCGACATCGCAATCGATCTTTCCGGCCTCCACGTCACCGCCCGCCCCGCTCTCTTCGCCAAGCGCATCGCGCCCATCCAAGTCACCTATCTCGGTTACGCCGGAACGACCGGAATTCCAACGATGGACTTCCGAATCGTCGACTCCATCACCGACCCGCCCGGCGCGGAGTCACTGAGCATCGAGAGACTGATTCGCCTAAATGCCGATTCTCGCAATCCGGAGCCCCCTCCCCGAGGGAGGGGGTTGGGGGTGGGCGAATCTGCATGCCAGAATCAGAATGATTCAACCAATTCCACAGTTGCTTGTTGCTTCCTCTGCTTCTCCCCCGACACGCGCAGTCCCGAAATAGCCAGCACCGCGCCAGCGGGAACGCTCACCTTCTGCTCCTTCAGCGCCCAGCAAAAAATCACCGACACCACCCTCGATCTCTGGGCCGCAACACTCCGCACCGTCCCGCACGCGAAGCTCCTCCTAAAGAGCCGCACCCTCACCGACCCGCGCACCAAAGAGATCCTCCACGCCGCCTTCGCAGCGCGAAGCATCGACCCAACCCGCATCGAACTCGTCCCACACTCTCCCGACTACCAAACTCATCTCGCGCAATACAACCGCGCCGATATCGCCCTCGACACCCACCCCTACTGCGGCACAACCACCACCTGCGAAGCCCTCTCCATGGGCCTCCCCGTCGTCACGCTGGCAGGCAACGCGCACGCATCCCGGGTCGGCGCAAGCCTCCTGGCTGCCGCCGGTCTTGCGAACAACATTGGTAGAGGTCTCGACGACTGCGCCGCGATCGTCGCTCGCGTCGCAGCCGAGATCACTCCCCGCGATGCCGCCGCACGCACGAACGCCAAGCAAGCACTCCGCGCGCAGCTGCTCGCATCAACACTCTGCAACGGCTCTGCCTTCGCGAGCCATATGGACGCCGCCCTCCGCGCGATGTGGCGTTCACGCGCGTGAGGTTCGCTGCGCACGCGGCGATCGCGTGCGCATCACAAAGAGCGCCGAGGACACAAAGGGCACAAAGAAAGACGAGAGAGAACGCGGAGCACGCGGAGAGGGCGGAGTTGCGCGGAGAGGAGAGTGGAGAAAGAGTTAGCTCAAAGAACTCAAAGCATTGGTGAATGGCAACGCCGCCCAAAACGTTTCGGGTGAGTCCCTGTACCGATTCCGCATTCCGCATTCCGCATTCCGTATTCCGTATTCCGTATTCCGTATTCTGAAATCCGAAATTCCCTCTCACTCTTCAATCCAAGATTTAAAATCTGAAATCCGCCATTCTCCGTGCCTCTTCTCCGTGCTTTTCTGTGGTTCTTGTATGTTTCAGCACCGACGCGTGATCCGGTGGTTCTGGGTCTCAATGACCGTCACGGAGCTCGATCCCGTCGGCGTTTTTCTGGTGTTGCCCGAACAGTCGCAAGGGCCTCTGCATGCACGCCCGGATTGCAAGAAAGGGTCTGCCGGATGATCGACTTCTCCTCTGTCGTTGGCATCGATGTCTCCAAGGACACGCTTGACGTTGCCATGGGGCTTGACGTGCCCGTTGTGTCCTTCCCCAACCGTCCTCAAGGTCATCGCAGGCTTGGCGCTCTGCTCGCCACCAAGAAGCCGTCGCGCATCGTTCTCGAATCGACCGGTGGCTACGAACTGCCGATCCTGCGGCACCTTGCCGCCCGCGATATCGCCGCCGTGCGGATGAATCCCCGCCAGGTCCGCGACTTCGCGCGTTCCACCGGACAGCTCGCCAAGACCGATGCGATCGACGCCCGTGTGCTTGTTCGCTTCGGCGCCGTGATCCAGCCCGAGCCGCGCCCGCTGCCTTCTCCCCAGCAGGAGCGTCTTGCTTCTCTTCACCGCAGGAGAACGGACCTCCTGGTCATGCGAACCGCTGAAAAAAACCGGCTCCAGCAGACCTCGGATGCCGTGGTACTGCGAACGATCAAGCGGATGATCCGGCAGATCGACCAACTGATCGACGACCTCGAACGCGACGCCGCCGCCCTCATCGCCGAGCACAAGAGCCTGCAGCGCCGCTACGAGATTCTCACCTCCGTCCCCGGCGTCGGACCGGTGACCGCCGGCGTGCTGATCGCGTCGATGCCCGAACTCGGCGCACTCTCCCGTCAGGCCGTGGCATCGCTCGCGGGACTTGCCCCCTTCAACCAGGACAGCGGCGCGATGCGCGGAACCCGCCACATCCGCGGCGGCCGCATGGACGTACGCAACGCCCTCTACATGGCAACACTGGCCGCTGCACGGTGCAACTCCGTCATCCGGGAAGACTTCGAGCGGATGATCGCCAACAACAAACCGCACAAAGTTGCCATGACCGCCTGCATGCGGAAGCTGCTGACCATCGTCAACGCCCTGATCCGTGATGACGTCTTGTGGGGTCAGAAATCTTCTCCCAAATCAGCCATTAACCCTTGAACTCAAACACAGTCGCTC
>JBOHNL010000017.1:0-154052 GCA_050730655.1 Phycisphaerales bacterium | reverse complement strand
TGGCGGGCGCGGTCGCGACCGCGCGGGCCTTCCCCGGAAGCGGCTGGGTCCTTGTCCCGATCGCCATCGGCTGCGCCGGGACCCGCATGCTCTCCGGACGACACTTCTCCAGCGACGTCTTTCTGGGCATGATCGTCGGTTGGGCCTGCGGCACACTGATCGCCGCGGCGTTCCGGCGACTGCGCTAGCCCGCAGCTCCTTCAGGCGTAGCGGTCTCGACAAGACCATGCAATCGGCGCAAACCTGACCGTACGAGCCCGAGCGCAGCGAAGTGGCCAGTTGCAACCAATCTCATCAAACGCGCGGAAATCGCCCGACTACGGCGTTCACGAAACCGCTCGACTTCGCGCGCTCCAACAATCCACCAAGCCGTGAAGACCATCGACCGCTACATCGCCCGCCAGTACTTGCTCAACATCATCGCGCTGGTCGTCATCCTCTTCAGCTTCATCATCGCAATCGATCTCTCGCTCAACTTCGATAAGTTCATGGTGCTCGCGGCCAAGCGCGGGATGACTCCCGATGGCGATCCGTCCACGGCCCGCAAGTTGCTACTCACCGTCTTCCTCGTCTTTGACTACTGGTGGCCAAAGCTCGTCCAGCTCTTTAACTACATGATCGGGCTGATCATCATCGGCGCGATGGGCTTTACCTGCTCGCAGCTTGTTCGCCATCGCGAGTTTGTCGCCGCCGTCGCAGGCGGCATCAGCCTGCACCGGCTCATGCGCCCGATCATTCTCGTCGCCTTGGTGGTCACGGCGGTTCAGGCAATCAACTTCGAATACATCATCCCCAACATCGCCGACCTGATTCAGCGCGACCGCGAACAGGCAAGTCAGCGCCGCCTCGAATCGCTCCCGGTGCGCCTCGTGCCCGATGGTCAGCGCCGGCTTTTCTACGCCCGCAGCTTCGAGCCCGAAAAGAAGCAGATGCTCGATGTCCTCATCATCGAGCGCTCCCCTGCCGGCCCCGCGACAAGGTCGATCTCCGCCAGCCGCGCAGTCTGGCGCGACGGGGGCTGGGATCTTGAAAACGGCATTGCCGAATCGCGCTCCAGTCAATCGGCTCCGAAGGAAAAGATCGCCCGGGTCGAAACCGATCTCGACCCCACCGCGCTCAAGGTCGCCCGTTTTTCGGGCTATAGCCAGAGCCTGAGCTGGTCGCAGATCTCCGAGATGCTGCGAAACCCGCAGTTCCTGTCGCTCAGTAACGACGACGAGGCCCGCGACAAGGAACGCGATCTCGAAGTGCGCGACGCCCGCGTCGCCGACCTCGAACGCATCCGCTACGGACGCGTCGCGATCATGCTCTGCAACATGCTCGCGCTCCTCGCGGTCATGCCCTTCTTCCTGCGCCGCGAACCGACCAGCATGATCATGGAATCGATCAAAGCCGCCCCGCTCGCCGTCGGAGGCGTAATGGGAGGCGTCCTCGGCGCATCCGCCGCAATCCCCGGCCTTCCAGCACAAATCGGCGTCTTCGTCCCCGCGCTGGTCCTGCTGCCGCTTGCGATCGCCGCAGTGACAAGCGTGCGAACGTGAAGTCGGCTGCCAGTGATCAGCTGTCAGCCAGGCAGCTTCCTCCGCTGGCTGACAGCTGATAGCTGAAAGCTGAAGGCTTTTCTCTTACACTCCCCCCATGTCCTCCGTCGTCTTCTACTTCCAGGTTCACCAACCCTTTCGTCTGAGGCGCTACAGCGTCTTTGACTCCGATCCGTTCTACTTCGACGACAGCAAGAACGCCGAGATCTGCCGCAAGGTCGCCTCGAAGTGCTACCTCCCCACCACGCGGCTGATCCTCGATCTCGTCCATCGCCACAACGGCAACTTCCGCATCTCGTACTCGATCAGCGGCACCGCCCTCGACCAGTTCGAGGCCTTCGCGCCCGAAGTACTCGATCTCTTCAAGGAGCTCGCGCGCACCGGCTCGTGCGAATTTCTCGCCGAGACGTATCACCACTCGCTCTCGTTCAACTACACGGCCGAAGAGTTTCGCTCGCAGGTTGATCTGCACACCAAAAAGATCCAATCTCTCTTCGGCCAGACGCCCGCGGTCTTTCGCAACACCGAACTGATCTACGCCAACAAGCTCGCACAAGAGCTCGCCGCGATGACCGACGCCTCGGGCCAGAAGCGCTTCTACGGCGCGCTTTCCGAGGGCACCGACCGAAACCTCGGCTATCGCAAGCCAACCTGCATTTTCAAGCCGCCGAAGGTCCAAGGCAATGATCTCATCGGCAAAGGCAATAAGCCCTTCGGCCTCCTCCTGAAAAACTACCGCCTCAGCGACGACATCGCGTTCCGCTTCAGCAATCGGGGCTGGTCCGAGTGGCCCCTCACGCCCGACAAGTTCGCCGGTTGGATCAACGAACTCAATCAATCCGACCCGAAATCCGCCACGCCGCCCGCCAACGACGCGCACCTCTGCAACCTCTTCATGGACTACGAGACCTTCGGCGAGCATCAGTGGGCCGACACCGGAATCTTCCAGTTCCTCGATGCGCTCCCGACCAAGGTGTTCGATGTCGCGCCGGGCAAAAACAACTTTCTCACGCCCTCGCAGGCCTTCCAGCAGTTCGCGCCTGCCGCGGAATACGACGTGCCCGAATTTATCTCGTGGGCAGATTCCGAGCGCGATCTCTCCGCATGGCGGGGCAACGCGATGCAGTCAAACGCGCTCGAAGAGATCTTCCGCCTCGAAAAGCCCATCAAGGACAGACTCGCAAAGGCGCAGGTCGAACTCAAGCCCGGCGACGCCGGCGCCGCGAAGCGCGCCGAGAGTGCCGCCCGCCTGCTCGACGACTGGCGCAAGCTCACGACAAGCGATCACTTCTACTACATGTGCACCAAATATTTCGCCGACGGCGACGTGCACAAATATTTCAATCCGTACGACTCCCCGTACGATTCCTACATCAACTTCATGAACGCGCTCGACAACGTGCGCACCCGGGCCACGCAGTAATCGCGGCATTCCGAGTTCTGAATTTGGCCCTTTGGCCCTTTGAAAATTTGGCCCTTTACCAAACATGTAGTTACTGCTTTTTTGGGCCATACGTCTTCGACAACGGCGCCCCTCTTTCCATTTTGCAAAATACAGCTCAACCCAGTACCCCACAAAAGTTTGCGCGCGACTTGAGCCACGTCGCAGTTACGGTTATTTCGGGCCACTGGCGCTTTCGCCTCCCTCTGTAGGAGGCCACCTTTTTCGCCTCCGAGAAAGGTCCGCCATGAGTTCAGTTTTTTCGCCCGCGCCCCAGCACATCCCCGCAATCTTGCAGCTGCTCCGCGATCCGTCGCTCTCGCTCATTGAAGTCGCGCAGCGTGCCCAGACGTCGCTCGATGCCCTCACGCTCTGGATCGCGCAGCCCGAAATCGCCGAACAGCTCGATCGATACGAGTGTGCCTGCGTCCGGCGCACCAGCCTGATCGTCGCCGATTTGCTCCCCTCCTGCGTCGCAATCGTCCGGGCGATGATCGCCGACATCCACGAAGAGGCCAAACGCACGCCCGCGGACGCTGCGAACCCCAAGTCTCAAGCAACCAAGCGTGCCGCCCGCCAACTCGCGCTCGGGGCGATCCGCTTGCTCATGCAGCTCGGCAATCTGGTCCCCGCCGCACGCGCTCGCCAAATAAAAACCACCGGCGAGAAAGCCGGCCGCCAAACGGACAATTCGCACGGCGCTCACGCCGCTTAGGTCGAATGAGAATGGTGATCCGGGTGGACCACCTGCTCCGCGATGTTGTGCGCGACGCGTTCCTCCTGCCCCCGCAGAATCCCCGCGCCCCAAACCGGCACGGTGAGCGCGATATAGCCCACCAGCAAAATACTCGCAAGCGCACCCGCTGTCGGTCCAAGCGTGACAATCAGTACGACGATGCCCACCACGGCGATCACCAAGCCCGCGATCACTGCGCGCCTCCAGCCGCGCCGGGCCGTCGCCAGATCCGGCGGCCGCCCGTCGGGCGAAATCGCGGTCATCACTTCACGCTGCACGGCATCAACATGCGGGTCCTGAACCGTCCTGGTTTCGACTGGCTGCTCGAACGTCATGGGCAACCTCCGGTTGTGGCTACTGATGCTGGTCATGACTAGATCTTCCGAATGTTGCCCCTCGGTCCGCCCAGCGCGAGCACCACGACGACCAGAAGCAGAATCAGTCCGATCCCGCCGCTGGGGTAATACCCCCAGCCGGCGCTATACGGCCAGGCGGGCAATAGCCCCACCAGCAACAGAACCAGAAGAATGATCAGAAGAATGCGAATGGGATCGTTCATAGTCGCGCTTCCAAGTAGGCAAACACGGTTTGATGCACCGACTCGTTCGAATTCTCGAAAACGCCGGCAGGCGCTTTCGAGTTTGGACGCAGCCGCGTTTCGAGTGGTGGCCCGACCGCGACGCGTGTGTTCACGCGGACGCTTTCAATGCCGAGGCTTCTCGTCGCACGACGCCGCAAAGCTGTCCACGTCCTTCTTGGCCTGCTCGACGGTTCTGCCGTAGAGCTGCTGCAGCTTGCCCTCCAGCTGTTCGCGCTTGCCCTTGATCACCTGCAGATCCGAATCGGTGAGCTTCCCCCACTTCTCGCGGACCTTGCCCTTGTATTCCATCCAGTTGCCTTCGATGCGATCCCATGAAGCGTGCGACATGTCATAACTCCAGAAAAATGCGATGGCGGCACATTCACTCATCGCGACTTTGATGTGGACCGCCGAGCGCCGGCTTTCCCCATCGATTTCTTCGAGCGCGAGCCGCGTGCACCGGCACCCTTCCGCTCGCCCGGCCCTTTGGCCCCCCCATCCTGCTTGTTCACCGTCGCCCAGGCGATTCGCTCGGCCTTCTTCGTCCCCGAGCCGTGGCTCTCGTACGAATCTTCGATATGCCGAGCCTGTCGCCTCTGCTTGGTGGAATAGCTCGATTTGTCTCCGCGTGGCATGGAAGCTTCTCCTTCAACGTGGCTCGCAACCGACGGGCGTTTCATCCGAGGTTCCGCAACTACGGAAGCTGCGGCTTGCCGCCTCGCGCCAAACCAACCAGCAGCGAGACGATGAAAAGAATCAGGAACAGAATGAAGAGAACCTGCGCAATTGACGCGGCGCCCGCGGCAAGCCCGCCGAAACCGAACACCGCGGCAATCAACGCGATCACGAAAAATACAGCGGCCCAGTAAAGCATTTCAATTCTCCTTCTTTCCGGATACCGGTCGTCTTCCGAGAGTTCCGGACTCCGGCGTGTTTCGTTTGAGTCGAACGTACATCCCTTACATCCGCCCCGGCACACGAGCCCGTCCCGCCGGATGAACGCGAGGTGCTCCCGCGCATCTTCCCGCGATTGTGCACCGTCGATCGACGGTTTCATGCATCCGTCCAGGTCTTGGTGTTCCCGGCTTTGGTTTCGTGTTCATGTTTTCCTCGCAAGCCAGATTGAGAATGAACAGCACACAACACTGCTGACACGTGTTTATGCGGCTTTGAAATGGCGACCCGGTGAGTGGCACATGAATTCAGGTTCAGCACGCCTGTTCGCCCCGAATTCGTAGTGAATTCGCGATCGATTCGTGCGAACGTTCGTGCGCCAATTTGCCGTGCCCGAAAAAAATGAACGCTTTCTTACCGTCGAATCACACCCCATTCGCGGGGCAGAGCCAAGCTACTCAAGTTCGCGAGAACAGTGACATACCCCGATGTACGCCGAGCCCCGCGTTGAGGCTCGACCCATGGGACCAAAAAAGTGATAAAGGAGTTTCGGAATGAAAATGAACACTCGCACGGTTTCCGCGTGTGCTCTTGCAACGGTCGTCGGAAGCTGCCTCGCGCTCGCGCAGCCGGCGCAGGATCAGCAGCTGCCGCCGCGCACGACGACAACCACGATGAACAACTCGTCCCCGTCGATGTCGGCGATGCGCATGTACGCCTCGGCGGACAAGCTCCGCGGCTCGACCGTTGAGAACGCCGCCAAGAAAAATATCGGCACCGTCAGTGATCTCGTCATCGATCGCGGCTCGGGCGCTGTCACCTATGTCGTTCTCAACGCCGGCGGATTCCTCGGCATCGGCACGAAGAAGGTCGTCATTCCCTTCTCCAACTTCGGTTGGGATTCAAGCGCCAGGCAATTGACCCTCGAAGCAACTCCTGAAAATGCAAAGATGTGGCCCTTGTTCGAAGAGAAGAACTGGGCCGGCACATCCGACAGCCTGTCGAACAAGCTGAGCCAGGACTACTACCGCACGCCTCAGAACTACTACCCCTCGACCACATCAACCAGCGACACGCACGTCAAGGGAACCGTGACGCGCGTCGACCGCCGCTCCATCCCGCGCACCAACACCGAAGAAATGCTCGTGACCGTGCGCACCGACGACGGCCGCGAAGAGCAGATCGTGCTCGGCCCCTCGTACTACATGTCCGGCACATCTAACACGATCTACCGCGACGCTCCGATCGACGTCCTGGTGACGCGCGTCGAACGTGACGGCCGCCCCGTCGCCGTCGCCCGCTCGTACAACGTGAATTCGAAGGACACCGCGCTCTATGACAATTCCGGCAAGGCGCACTGGTGGTCCTCGAAGAGCAATTCGAGCGAGCCGATCGGATACCCGTTCCTTCTGAACTCCGATATCGACGGCAAGCACATCCAGGCTCGGGGCGAAAAGTGCGGCAAGGTCGATGACCTCATCGTCGAAACCGGCACCGGCCGGGTCGTCTTCCTGTCGATCGATCCCGACCAGAACGTCCTGGGCATCGGCGACACCAAGCGCCTGATCCCGTGGGGCGTCGCGATGGTGATCACCAAGGACGACGTGTTGCTCGACGCCACCAAGGCGATGATCACGAGCGCGCCCGAAACTCCCAAGGATCTCGCGCTCGTAAGCAGCGACGCGAAGTATCAGAACATCTACCAGGGCTACGGCATTTCCGAGCCGTACTACTACGACAGCGAATGGCGGAACAACAACATGAACAACCCCAACCGTCGCGACCGCGATCTGCGCGACACGTCCGGTCGTGAACGCGAGCCCAAGTAACCCCCTTCACCCACAGTTGTCTCGCGAGCTCGTTCGGGCTCGCGGGGCCTTCCGCGGCCGCCCGTGCTCAATCGCGGCCCAATGCCGGGCGGCCGCACCGGATTTCGTTTTCTTCGCGCAGGGCGTGACGAGCAAAAAGCCCGTCACGTCCATTTTTATTTGGCCGCGATTGCCGGTCGGCGCGCACAACAATCAGGCGTGGACCCCAATTCCAAAAAGTCGCTCTCCCGTTCAATCGGAGAGTTCTTCGGCCACATTCTAAAAGGCGTGCACGAGCCCGTCGGCACACCGCCGACCGAGAAACACGTTCTGCGCCAGGAAACAACCGAAGAAGTCCGCGAAACCGAGGCGGGCAAAGTCATCGTCCGCCGCACCATCGTGGAAGAACTCGAGATCCCGGCGAACGACGCGAAAAAGTGATACAAAGTCTGTCTCTCTGAAAGGGAACGGTATGACACAGAACCACCGACTGCGCCTTCTCGCAATGACGACAATCGCCGCGGGCATTCTCGCCGGCTGCGCAACCGGCCGCGGCAACGGCGGCGCGGGAAACGGCCTGGGCCAATATGGCGACGGGGTCGGCAACGACTCCAGCGGCTGGGGCGAAGCGGGCGCCGAAGTCGGCATCGCCAATATGAGCGGCGCGACGCTCAAGATCGAGCCGTACGTCTCGAACCAGGCGGGCGAACTCTTGTTCCCGCTCCCGAACTTCTTTGTGGTCAATCCGGGCCAGAGCGCGTCTCACTACGTGCCCCTCTCGCGCCAAACACAAGACGAAGCGATCGAAGGCGCTCGCTACGTCGCGGTCACAGTCACCGCGATCGGCGGTCGCGAAGGCTTCTACGGAACATGGATCGCCGTCAATCAGGGCGGCGGGTTCAATCTACAGGCGCAGGACGGCTCCGACGGCTACGTTCACCTTTTCTACGCCGGCACGGGCAGGGAAGTCAGCGGGAACTAGATTCGAACGACGCTCCCTGAGGGGAAGAAGCTGGAGAAAGGAGAGTTTCGCCCGTGGCAACGCCTTCACTCGCCAAAGCACTCATCCTTGCGATCGCAATTTGCTCCCTGGCATCACTCGTCTCGTGCGCCTCGAGCGCGCCCGCCCCGTCGCCTGCCGCGAGCATGCGGGGCTCGTTCACGCTTCGCAACGACAGCGCTTCAACTCTGACCGTTCAGCCCTTTGAAGCCACCGAGGCCGGCGGCACGCGCGAGCCTCTTCACGATGCGTTCACCATCAGCCCGGGCCAAACCGATACGCGCACCATCGGAACATCCGGGAAACTGGTCGTCCTCACCATCCGCGCCAGCGATCAGAACTTCAAGTATCAGAGCGGCGAATGGGTCGTCCCTGAACGCGCGACCGGCTTTTACATCTACGCGTTCACCGATAACTCGGGGACCGTTCGCCTGAGCTGGAACAATCGCGGCGGCGAAGTGATCCTCATGCAGTAACGGAGCAGCCATGAGCACAAGCACGACGGCAAGAACTGTTTTCACGGCATTGCTTGGCTTATGGGCTCTCGCCCTCGTCGGCTGTTCCGGGGGCGGCACGAATCCGAATCAGCTCATCGTCAACAACGACTCCAACGTGAGTGTCGCGGCGCTCGTCTGGGCGGGCGATGTGCTCCCGACTGATCCCAACGCCGCGCTCAAACAGGACGCCGCGATCGCGGGGACGATTGCCGCGGGAGGAAGCTGGCGCGTTGATATCCCGGCGCGCACGACTGGCGCAAGCAGTACGGTCGCGACCGTCGCTGTCCGGGAGGAAGGTCAGGATCTCGGTACATCGCAATGGATCAACGTCGAAGATCCGCGGCCGTGGATGATCCGCGTCTTTGGCGAATCGCCCAACCTGCGGGTCGCACGTATCTTGCAACAAACAGACGATCGGCAAATGCAAAGGACCGTCGGCCCTCGCCCTCCGTCAGTTGGTCCGACGGGTGGCTTTGGCTCTGGTCCCCAGCGTTAATAGCTGACGCAGGGGACTCCCTCACGAGACCCGGCGTTCAGAGAAAGATTAACCCCGCTTCATGCGGCCCGCAAGCACAATCTTGCAGTTTCTTGCGCGATCGTTCGGATCGTTTTCCCGTATCTCCGGGTAGTCTTGATGGCGGTCGCTTCGCGCGGCACACATTGGCAGGAGCACATCATGCGACGTTTTTTCTTGAGCGCTGCAACAGCGCTGGCACTTGCACTTCCCGCGCTCGCGCAGAGCACCGCATTCAGCTATCAGGGTCGACTGACAACTGCGGGTGTTCCCTATACAGGTAGCGCGACCATTCAGGTTTCGGTCTTCGACGCCGCCGTTGGCGGGACGCTTCTCGCCGGACCGCAGTACTTTCCAAATGTGCCGGTCGTTTCGGGGATTTACACCATCACGCCGGACTTCGGCCCGATTTTCGGTGGCGCTGGCCGTTGGCTCGAGTTCAGAGTGATTACGCCCGCCGGGGTGGGAGTCTTCCAGACTCTTTCGCCCCGGCAGCCCGTGAACGCGGTGCCAGTTGCGACATCACTTGTTGGAACATCACCGGTTTCCGGAGTCGACATTTCGCAGACGGTTGCGGGCAACCTGATCGGATCCGATCCGCCCGCCTCTCTCGTTCAGACTTTCAAGCCTCATTACTCGGGCCGTCTGCTGACGGTCAACGTGCTGTACGCGGTGCCGGGACTTACCAACATCCCGCTCTCTGTCGAAGATGCCGCGGGAAATGAGCTCGCGCGAACGAACACCATGGTCTCGACGCCGGGAAATGTGTACGTCGCGCTCACGTTCGACAGTCCGCCGGCGCTGCAGGCCGGAAACACCTACCGATTGATTCTCTACGCCGGCGCCGGCGTCGTGGACGCCGCGTTGTTCTACGCGCCGAACAATCCCTATCCGGATGGAACGTTGCAGGGTGACCCGGTCGCCGACGCAACCTTCACGACCATCATGGACGTCGCGACGCAGTTTGATCAGAACATCAGCTTTGCGAAGAAAGTGGGAATCGGAACCACAGCGCCCGCGAGTTCGCTGCACATTGCGAATACGGATGGAATCACGATCGGCAAGAATGCAACCGCCGGCGGCTTCACGGCGCTCGCGCTCGGCCTCACGAGCGAATCCGGCGGCAGCGCGACCATTCAGGCGATCCAGAACGCCGGCTCAAACTACGGCAATCTGATTCTGAATCCGGCTCTTGGAAATGTCGGCATCGGCGAATCGAATCCGGGGTTCCGTCTGGACGTCACGAGCTTCGCGGACGGGAACATGCTGCGCCTGACCTCGAGCACGCCGGCGACCGTGCTTTCGTTGACGAACGTTGCCGCGGGAGGGAAGAACTACAGCCTGCTCTCGAAGAACACGGGCGCGCTGGCCATCCGCGATGTCGGCGCGGCCACTGATCGGCTGACGCTGTTCTCTAACGGACGCGTCGCGCTCGGATTCGCGACCGCCCCCGATTCAATGCTTGAAATTCACGGCGAAGCCAACGGCACGGCGCTGAGCGCCAAGGCCGGCCCGGGCAACGGCGCGGTCGGTCTCTACGCGTCGGGTTCCGGACCCGGCGTCAAGGCGGGGCTCTTCGACGGCAACGTGACGATCAACGGCAATCTGCAGGTAAACGGGGTGCTCGGCAAGACCAGCGGCAGCTTCAAGATCCCCCACCCGCTCGATCCGGAACACAAGTGGCTCTACCACTCCTTCGTCGAATCACCGGACATGATGAACGTCTACAACGGCTTGATCGTGCTCGACGACAAGGGTGAAGCCGTTGTCGAACTGCCCGATTACTTCCAGGCGCTCAACTCCGACTATCGCTATCAACTCACGCCGGTCGGGACCTCGATGCCGACGTTGTTTATCTCGCGCGAGGTCGAGAAGAATTCATTCGCGATCGCGGGCGGCAAGCCCGGCGCGAAGGTCAGTTGGCAGGTCACGGGAATCCGGCAGGATGCCGCGGCAAAGAAGCAGCGGATCGTGCCGGAGGTTTCGCGATCGGCTGGGGAACCGTGAATTCGAACCCGGGACCGGCCGACACAGGCAGCTCAAATGTGGGCGTGATAGGCCTGGCGCTTGAAAAACGGTCCGGAATCACGCAGTCGCGAAAATTGGGACAATTCGAACCATGCCCGTGAGGGTCGGTAATGTCAGTTCTCGCCTGTGGTCTATGGCCTTGGTTGCGGAGATCCGCAGCGGGCCAGCCAAGGAGCCGACCATGTTCCAGAGCCGCCATTTGCGAACGTCGATGTTGACGGGGATCATCGCCCTTGTTGCCGGGGCGTCTGTTGCACTGGGAGAGCCTTCGACGGCTTTCAGCTATCAGGGGCAGCTGCGCGAGGCCGGAGCGCCGAAGACCGGCGTGTTCGATATGCGGTTTACGCTGTTCGATGCCCCCGCCGGCGGAACAGCTCTCAGTGCCACCATGAACGTTCAGGGAATCGTCGTGAGCGGCGGAGTCTTCGGCACGACGCTTGATTTCGGATTTTCTGCCGCACCGGGCGCACCCGCACTCTTCGGAAATGGCGGACGGTATCTGCAGGTGGAAGTCTCGCCTTCGGGCGCCGGCGCGTTCACGGCGCTCTCGCCTCGCCAGCAGATCGCGAGCGTGCCGAGCGCGCTCTCGGTCGGGCCGCTTTCGGCGATTTCACAATCGGGCGCGGATCAGAGCATCAACATCAACAGCAGCATCTCGTTCATTTCCGGGGGTGTTTTCGAGCAGACATTCAAAGTGCAAAGCAGCTGCTGGCTCGGAGCCTCGGCATACACCGGCTTCATCTCAGTCTCCTACGGAATCGGCGACCCGAATTGCTCAGCGCATTTCGACATACTCGATGACGGTGGGAACGTCATTGCAACGGCCCCGGACTTCACATACACGTTCCCGGAAGCTGGTGTCGCTTATCCGCTGCTCCAATGGCCATCACCGGTCTTACTGCAGCCGGGACGCATCTATCGATTTCGCGCACAGTGCTCTCCCACGCTTCGCCCATTCATCACTTCCAATGTTTACCCCGGCGGATCGCTTTTCGTAAACGGTGTCGAAGACCCGGCTCACGACCTCAGCTTCAATCTCCCGCTCAATTCCTCGTCGACGCTGCTGCGCTCCGACTCGCCGCTGGGGCTGGGCACAAACCCTGCCGCGATGCTGCATGTCATCGGCGACGCGATTGTCTCGAATCGACTGGGCGTTGGCAAGGCTCCGCAGCAGGCGCTCGATGTCGTCGGTGATTCGAGCCTTTTCGGCAACGTTCGCATCGCAACCACCGAATCCGATGCGCGATTGAACGTCGCCGGCGACGGCACGCTCGCGGCCTTTGTCGGCGGCGGGACCGCGCTCTTGCGCCTCCGTGCGGCCGGCGCAGCGCAGAGCATTCGCAACGCGTACCTCGGATATGACAACAACCAGACAGCCGTGCTGACGCTTGCGAATCAGTATGGTTCGGGCGACATCAACATCAAGCCCGCGCCGGGCGGGCGTGTGGGCATCGGACCCAACATCGGAACAACTCCGAACGCGGGGCTCGAGGTCTCGAACGACGTCCCGCAGGCGACGATCACTACCAAGGGCTCGAACTCCTGGGGTACATGGGTGAATCTGCTCGGGCCAGCGCGAAACTTCGCGCTCGCGAACGGCGGATCACTCGGGCAGATGTGGCAGGGTGCGCTCGGCATCCGCGATCTCACCGCCGGTGTCAACCGGATCGTGATCTCGCCAAACGGCAACGTGACGATCGGAAACGAATATCCGTCCAATAGCGCACTGTTCAATGTCAACGCGTTCGGTCCGACCGAGGTGTCGATCGGCGCGAACAACGGGGGTTCGGGAAACGGAACCCTGCTGAGTCTGCGCACGACCGCGCAGCAGGGAGGCGAATGCCAGATACAGGGGATCAGCCGCGCGGGCTTTGAATACGGCACGCTGGTTCTCAACCCGGAAGGCGGCACGGTCGCCAAGCCGGGTGGTGGCACGTTTGCAAACTACTGCGACCGCACGCTGAAGCAGGACATCGTCCCCATGCACGGCACACTCGATCGACTGCTCTCGCTTCGGGGCTATTCGTTCCGCTATACCGATGCCGCGGTCGAGAAGAAGCACATGCTCACGGGGACGCAGCTTGGTGTGATGGCGCAGGATGTTCAGCAGGTCTTCCCCGATTGGGTGAGCACCGACAATGAAGGCAAGCTGATGGTGACCGAACGTGCGACAACGGCGCTCATGGTCGAGGCGCTTCGCGATCTGCGGACGGAAAAGGATGCGCAGATCGAAGCGCAGCGCAAGGAAATCGACACACTCCGTGCAACGAACGCGGCCTTGGAAACTCGGCTGGAAAGGCTGGAGAAAGCGATGTCGGGGGTCGGCGCCGGATCGCGGTAAGGGTTGCGGTCGGATTTGCGGCATCGCTTCAATCCCTCCACTCCTTCAAAGTTGAGAGTTCGGGCTTGCACGCAAACGCTTTCTCGGGGAAATTAAGTGTCCTGGAGGTGGTATGCAGATCCGAAACTTGTGCGTCGCCGGAGTTCTGGCGGTTGGGGCGATTGCCCATGCAGCGACATTTACGAATCCCGCGGCGATCACGATCGTGGACAACGCCAACGCGTCGCTCTATCCGAGCACGATCACGATCCCGAACACCGGCGTGATCCAGAGCGCTGCGGTCTCCCTCGCCGGGATCACCCATCAGCGCCTCGCCGACCTCACCATTCTGCTCGTCTCCCCGACCGGGCGGAAGATCCAATTGATGGCGAACGCACCGGGAACAGTGACTGCGCTATCCCCGCTCTCATTCCTCGATGCCGGACAACCGATCATCGGCGGCCAGCTCGTCAAGACGCCGTATCGGCCCACCGTGAATCCGTCGCCGCAATCGATGCCGGCGCCCGCACCGGGACTTCCGTACGAGACTTCCTTTGACTCGCTGATCGGCGAGAGCATCACCGGCGTGTGGTCGCTCTACATCCGCGACAACGTCACCGGCGAGGCGGGCACGATCACCGGCGGATGGTCGATCACGTTCAACGCTTCGAGCCTCACCCCGGTCCACAGCGAATTCGTTTATCAGGGCTTCCTGAAGAACAGTTCGGGCGCGCTGAACGGTGTGTACGACGTGCGAGCCGACCTTTGGCGGAGCCCGAACAGCGTCTTTGCGTCCGACAAGGTGGCGAGCGTGACTTCGTTCAATGTACCGGTCTCGAACGGCGTCTTCACCGCGCGATTCGCGCCGCCAGAGAATGTAATTACGGATGCTCGCTCGCTGTGGGTCGAGATCGCGGTGAAGGGTCCGAGCGACGCATCATTCGAAACGCTTTCGCCCCGTGCGCCGATCTCGGCGGTTCCATTTGCAACGTACGCCATGTTCTCGGGTTTCACAGAATTGGCCGGGCAAGCGCAGTCGGTGGAGTGGGCGAATATCACGGGCATTCCTTCGAATGTTCTGAACGCGTTCAGCCCGTGGGCATCGCAGGCGGGCAATGCGATCAACAGCACGAACACGGGGAACGTGCTAATTGGCACGACCAGCGGGACCTCAAAGCTGACGGTCAACGGCACAATCGAATCGACTTCGGGCGGGATCAAGTTTCCGGATGATACGGTGCAAACCACTGCGGCCGTCAGTCCGGTCGTGGCAAGCCAAAGCGTGTCGGTCAATTTTGCGTCGATTGCGGCGGGAGGCGAGTCCTTCGCCACCGTGACCTTTGCCGGAGCAACTCTGCTGACGAGCGATGTCGCGGTTGTATCGCCCCAAAGTTTGTTGCCTTCGGACGTTGGCATCCAGCTCGCGCGGGTCACAAGTGGGACGCAGGTGCAGTTTGTCATCCGCAATCACGGCACGGTGGCGGCGGACCCGCCGGCAATTGTGTTCAACGTCAAAGTCATTCGTTGAGACGGGGAAGAGAGTGGCCGCAGTCGGCGAGTGAAGTTTGAAGTGCGCAATCGCCCGATCGAGAGGACAAGTTGACGTAATGAGACGGAGCGAACGTTCCGAACGGCTCCCGATTTTCCGGTGCACCCTCGCGTGGCTCTACAGCTTCATATGATCGCGGCTCTTGAAAGGGGCCTTGCTATGCCGTCGATGGACATCGTCTCGAAACTGAACTTCCCCGAGCTCGACAACGCGATCAACAACGCCAAGAAGGCGGTCATGGCCCGGTTTGATTTCCGGGGCTCGCACACCGAGATCGAGATCGTCAAGGAAGGCGAGAAGAAAGAACAGGGCATCAAGCTCGTCGCCGACGACGAGACCAAGATGAAGGGCCTGCGCGAGATGTTCGAATCCGCCTGCATGAAGCGCGGCATCCTCCCCCGCTCCTTCGAATGGGGCGAGGTCGAGCCCGCGCTCGCCGGCAAAGTGAAATGTCAGAGCAAGATCCGCAACGGCATCCCGCAGGACAAGGCCAAAGAAATGGTCAAGGCGATCAAGGACACCAAGATGAAGGTGCAGGCCTCGATCCAGGGCGATGAGATCCGCGTCAGCGGCAAGCAGATCGATGATCTCCAGAGCATCATGACGATGCTGCCCAAGACGTTCGATCTGCCGCTGCAGTTTGTGAATATGAAGAGGGATTGATCGCCGCCCCACCGTCGCTGCCGCCTCGGCGTCATCCTCGAAGCAATACGGCTGCTTTCGCGGGCGTTTCCGATCTGCGTGTGGCGTCATTTTGACACGGAAAGTCAGATTTCCATGCCAATTTGAATAGTGCCTGAGGGTACGCTGCGCTCGATCTCGCATCTCCTGAATCAGGTCTGTTCGACCCCGGAGCATCTCATGAAATTCCGTGCTGCTATTGGTTTCGCCGCTGCGCTGATCGCTTCTTCGGCCGGCGCCGACGTGACGTACACCTTCGACGCCAACGGGCAAGGCTTTACGAGCGAGTTCATTTCCGCGCCGTTCGACGGGCCGTGGGTGTACTCCGCGAACAGCGGCGTCGGCGGCTCGGGCGGCTGGCTGACCGAGGGACAAGTCGCCGAGGTGCAGCATCCGTGCACGGCAGATCTCGTGAGTCCCGAGTACGTCGTGACGCGCGAAGGTTCGCTCCGGCTCCGCTTTGATCATCGCTATAGCTTCGAGTACGACGGAACGGTCTGGGATGGCGGCGCGGTGCTCGTCAGCGTCAACGGCGGAGCAGCGACGTTGGTGCCCCTCACTGCGTTTGTGCAGGGCGGGTACAACGGCTTTGTGGCCAGCAACTCACACGCAGATCTCGCCGGAAAAGATGCGTTTGCGGCAAAATCCCCCGGGTACGACTCGGGCGCGTTTGTGACTTCGATCGCCGACCTCGGACGATTCGTTCCCGGAGACAAAGTACGCGTGCGGTTCCGCTTCTCCGGCGACACCAACACCAGCGGCGGATCGCCCGACTGGGCGATCGACAACCTGTCTTTTCTGGAGGGCCTTGCGGGTTCGGGGCTGACGTATCAGGGAGTGCTGCGTGGGCCGTCGGGTCCGCTCACCGGGCCTGTCAATCTTCGGTTGTCGTTGTATTCGTCGCCAACCTCGGCCGTCGGCACGAGTCTTGTCGCGGTGCCGATCACGCAAAACTCGGTGGCGCTCGGGGCCGGCGGCGTCTTCTCGACTCTGGTCGACTTTGGGCCCGGCTCGTTTGACGAAAACGCCCGGTGGGTGGAAGTCGAGGCGATGATCGATGGACAATGGGTTCGCATGCTGCCGCGGACGCCGTTGACCCCGGCGCCTCAGTCGGTCTTCGCGGCGAGCGCTGCGCACACGCCGTGGAGCGGCCTGACGGGCGCGTTGCCCGCGGTACTTCCGCCGTGGAATGCCGCGAGCGGCGGGATCTCATACAAAGGTGGCAACGTCGCGATCGGATCGAGTGTGCCGAGTGCGACGCTGCACGTGACGAGCGCCGAGCCGACGGATCAGTTCAAAGTCTCTGCCGCGCCGAACGCGCCGTTCGGGGCCTTCCTGGGTCTTGACGCGACCGCAACGGCGGGCGGCCACAAATGGGTGATGTTCTCGAGCGGCGGGACCGCCTCCGAAGGGCCGGGCAAGCTCATCTTCCGCGACCTCACCAGCAGCGCGTTCGGCGTGACGATGGACAACCTGGGCCGGGTCGGTGTCAACAACACGGCGCCCGAAACGACCTTTGAGGTCTACGGCTCTGTCGGTGTCGGCAACGGCGACGGTGGCGTGCTCTACGCGCGAAACAGCGAGGGAGCGATGGAGCCGTGGATGTATCCGCGCTGGTCGGACAACACCACGTACACAAATTTTGGTTCGAACGGCTGGCGGATTCGATCGAACGCGCTGCAGGACGTGCTGGCAATGTTGCCCAATGGCAATGTCGGCGTCGGCACCGCGACGCCGGCGATGGCGTTGCATGTCGTGCGCAACGGCAACACCTGGCCTCACGCTCAGATCGAATCCAATTCCAACACGGGAACGTGGTTCAATCTCTACAACGCCTCGGCCGGAGGCAGTTACTGGCGCTTCATCTCCACCGGCTCCTCAAACGGAGAGGGCGCAGGAAAACTGCTCATCGGATTTGGACCAAGCGCGACTGGTCAGTCCACCGTGCTGACGATGCAGCAAAACGGAAACGTCGGGATCGGGACAAGCACGCCTTCGCAGCGATTGACGGTCGCGGGCAACGTGCTCGCCAACAACGTCGCGGTGCCTTCGAGCATCCGGTTCAAGGATCATGTCTCGACGATGAACGATGCGCTCGCCGGGCTGCTGAAGTTGGAGGGCGTGCGATTTGATTGGAAGCCCGAGTGGGCCGCGCAGCGACCGGGCCGCGAACACGACATCGGGTTTGTCGCCGAAGATGTGGCGAAGGTCTTTCCCGAAGTGGTCTTCTACGACGATCAGGGAAATGTGACCGGCATGGACTATTCGCGATTGACGGCCGTCGCCGTGCAGGCGATCAAGCAGCAGCAGGGGCAACGCGAGACGGACCGGCGCGCGATCGACCGGCTCGAAAGTGAGAACAAAGAATTGCGATCTCGGCTCGAACGGCTGGAAGCGGCAATCGAGCGACGGTAAATCGCCGATGTGCATAGAACCACTTGGCGTTCTCGGACGCTTTGGGGCTGATGCTCCGTCGTCGTTTTCGTCTTGAGCCGGGCCGAATCTGCGGTACTCTGTGAGCCCCGGAGAGTCACGATGCGATTTCGAACTGTGTGTGGTCTGGCGAGTGTTCTTGCTGCCTTGGTCTTGCCCTCGCTCAACGCGCACGCTCAGACCTCTTTTACCTATCAGGGCCAACTGCGCACCGGCGGCATGGCGCAGACGGGCGACGCCGACATGCGCTTCCGGCTGTACAACGCCGCGGCGAGCGGCCAGCAGATCGGAAGCGAGATCGCCAAGAACGGTGTCACCGTCGCCGGGGGCATCTTCGGGGTCGACCTCGATTTCGGCGACGTGGCGTTCTTGCCCGGCGCAGCGCGGTGGCTCGAGATCGATGTGCGCTCCCCCGCCGGAGTCGGGAACTTTGTCACGCTGGCGGGCCGAACAGCGGTCAATCCGACGCCGCTCGCACAGGGAATTGCCGGCGCAACGATCACGCGCGCAGGGCCGGCGGCGGTTGATCAGAACCAATTCGACGGTCAGTTCAACGGGCAGATTCCGGTGCGGCTCGATCTGGCTCAGATCTGGCAGAGTTTCACCGCGGGCAAGAGCGGCACGTTGACGGAGATCGACCTGAGCGGATATGGGCTTGTGACCGACGGAAGCGACAAGCTGATCAGTGTGAAGATTCACTCGGGCGTGGGAATTACCGGTGCGCTCCTGGGAACAACGACCGCGCTGGTGCGCCAGGGGCAGTCGGTAACGATCAAGCTGCTGTTCAACAACGTCTCGCTCGTGGCGGGCGAGTTGTACACCATCGATCCGACGGGGCCGATTTTTCTGAGCGGCGCAATGAGCGACATCCCGGGCGCCTCGGCCGGGCCCCAGGCAAACTATCGCTTTGCGTTCAAGACCTTTGTCGCGCCCGAGGCGACGATCAGCCTGAAGGCAACCCGCGCGGGGCTTGCGGATACGGCGAGGAGCATCGACTGGACGAATGTCGGCAACGTTCCGTCGGGCCTTTTGAACGCGGCTTCATTGTGGCAGAGCGCAACAGGCGGAATTTCGTATGCGAATCGTGTGGGAATCGGAACGACGCCGCCGGCCGCACCTTTGCATGTGAAGGGTGAAGGCGGTGTTGTGAACATCGAGGGAACGACGCACTGTTACACGCAGTACTACCCGTTTGGATTTGCGTCGGGGCGCAAAGCGTTTGTTGGAATTCCCGGGGCCAACAGCCTGACGTTCAGCGTCGCGAACGAGAACTCGGGGGGCACGCTGGCGCTGGTGGGGACCAACGTCCAGGTTTTCGGCAACTTCATCAACACCTCGGATGCACGCGACAAGAAGAACGTGCGCGAGATCGGCGATGCGCTGTCGCTCGTGGAGAAACTGCGGGGCGTGCGATTTGAGTGGAACATGGCGGGCGATCAGGGGATGCTGCTGCCAAAGGGCGAGCAGATCGGGTTCCTGGCGCAGGAAGTCGACGGCGTGCTGCCCGAGCTCGTCGCGGAAGGAAGCGACGGGCACAAGGGCGTGTCGTACGTGAGTCTTGTGCCGCTGTTGACGGAGGCGATCAAGCAGCAGCAGGCGCAGCGCGAGGGGGATCGGAAAGAGCTGGAAAGACTTGGAGCCGCGAACCAGGCGAAGCAGAACGAAATCGACGAGCTCCGGGCACGACTGGAGCGACTCGAAAAGTTGGCGTCGCCCAACAATTCGTCGAGTGAATTGCGTAAGTAGTCAGTTGCTCTTCGCAACCTTCGCAGTCATTTCTTCTGTTGTTTGGCGGCTTCGTCTTCCGGCTTGCCGTTTGGCTGTGGTGGAAGGGGCGGCGCACGCTTCGGTGCTTCGAGGTCTTGAAAGCCTTCTTTGGAAACGGCAAATACGTCGTCGTCGAAGTGCGGAACGACTTTCGCCTCAACAAGCACGTCGTCACGTTCCATTGGAAAACCGGGTACATCTTCAAAGCCCGCGCGGTTGGATGGCGCGAGAGTGACGTGACGGCGATGGCCGATCGCGACGTCGAGTCCCGGCGGCACGGAGAAATCGGAGAATTCGTAGGTAAAGTCGGCGTCGCCTCGCGCCGTTAGTGTTTCGATGCGGGTCAAGACGAGAGTGGTCTTCACGTTCAACACCGCAAACCAGCATCAAACAATCTCGGGGTGCGCGATGATTCCAGTCTCCGAGGGCACGTTCACAGCGGACATCGTCACCGAGCGGATCGGTGGCGTCGGCAACTTCAACTACGATTTCAACGACGGCGTGGGATACACGATCGTCAATATTCTGCAGTAAACGCGTAGAGATGGGACCCCGACCCCAAACATGCGATTCTGCGTGGTTTCTTTGAGGGATGGCGGCGACGTTTCTCGCAAGGTGAGCAACCTGCCGGTGGCTGATTGCCGCGGCAGGTGCGAATCAAGGAGAATCCATGCTGTCAAAGATATTTCGGAATGTTGTGGCGTTGAGCCTGGCCGTCTGTGCTGGTTCGAGCTTCGCGCCCGCACAGTCTGCGGTGCCGACGTATCAGGGAACGTTGAAGTCATCCGGAATGGCCGCGAGCGGCTCCTTTGATTTTCGCTTGTCACTCTACAGCGCAGAAACTGGCGGCACCGCGCTGCAGCAGGCCCTTCTAAACGGAATCGAAGTCAGTGGTGGAATTTTCACGCTGCCTTTGAACTTTGATCCCGTGTACTACAGCGGCAGCCAATCGAAGTTCATCGGGGTTGAGGTGCGTCCTGCGGGCGGCAGTTCGTATACGGCGCTGTCACCACGTCAGGCTCTTGGCGCGGCGCCGATGGCGCTCAGTGTTCCCGGAGTGGAACGTATTCCAACCTTGACAGTGGATCAGGATATTGCGGCGAGCGCTCCAGCGAGCGGGGGAGCGACCCTTGCCGCCAATTCCAACGTGTGGCAATCCATCACTTCAACGGCGACTGGATACCTTCGCTCGATCCGGGTACGGGTTGCAACCAGTTCCGGATTGAGCCGGCCGTTGAATGTGACCGTGTTTGCCGGCGAAGGTGTGTCGGGAGCGGTGCTCGCGACTGGTGCTGGAACTCTCCCCGCCAACATCGACGACGGTCGACTTGTCGAGATTCCTGTCTTCCCCGCCGTTGCGGTGACACCGGGCGCGAAAATCACGGTTCGGATTCGATCGACCTCCACTCTTGCGCGATGGATGATCTCAACAACTGATGTCTACGCGGGCGGCATCTCGAGCGTCTCGACTTCGCAAGACCTGGGTATTCAGACCCTTGTCGAGACGACGGATTCAATCCCCGCAATACGCGCCTCGGGCGGGCTGTTTACGTCGGCGTTGCAGGTCGGTGACAATATCGGCGGCACGCAAGGCAGCGCGGTCGCGTCCTATGCAAAGCAGGTTGAGCTGAGCGGCGAGTACAACACGGGGCCAAATATCGGCCAAGCGGTGAAGCTGCTTATCAACGACTACGACAACGAGGAGGGGTCGGACATCTATCCGATCTACGTCGAGGACGAGAACAACCTGGTCGATTTTTTCATCCGCAAGGTGGGGAGTACTTCGCAGGGAACGACCACTGCGTTTCTCAACGGCAATCTCGGCCTGGGCAATGCAGCGCCGAACGCGCGCCTGCACATCGGTTCGCCCACGGTCGCCTCATCCGATTTTCAGTTGCTGATGACCAACAGCACCGTGGCTTCCAATGCCTTCAAGACGTCGGGCATGCGAGTGACCAACGACGGATTCTTTGAAATCACCAACAACGCGAACAATGGCGCCACCGCGGTGCTCGCCCGGCTGAGTTCGGTGGGGATATGGACTTCGACGTCTGATGCGCGGCTGAAGACCGATATCACCCCGGCACAAGGGATGCTCGAAGCAGCTCTGAAAGTGCGGCCGGTGCGGTACAAGTGGCGCGCGGACGGCGCGAAGGGCGGCGTTCAGTTGGGTGTGATCGCTCAGGAAGTCCGCGCGGCGCTGCCGGAATTTGTTGAAGGTGACGAGCAGACCGGAACATTGAGCGTGAACTACCCGGGATTGGGCGTTGTCGCGATCGGGGCGGTGCAGGAGCAGCAATCACAGATCAATACGCTGAAGGCTCGTTTGGCCGCGAGCGAAACGGATCTGGCGACGATGCGAAAGCAAGCGAGCGAACTCACGGCGCGACTTGAGAAACTTGAACAGAGCGTGTCGGCTTCCACGGGCACTCTCCCATCGACCGCCTCGCCTGCTTCCACCCTGCGGCGGTGAGCAGGGCCGAATACCCTTGGCTCATGCCAGTTCTTGACTATCAGACCGCCGGGGAATCGCACGGGCCGGCGCTTGTCATCACCGTGACCGGGTTGCCCGCGGGGCTTGAACTTGATGTGGAATTCATCAACAGCGAGTTACTCCGTCGCCAAGGCGGGTACGGTCGGGGCGGGCGCCAGCGCATCGAGCAGGACACGGTCGAGTTCTTGACGGGCGTTCGCCGGGGCAAGACCATCGCCGCGCCGCTGACGATGGTGATCAAGAACAACGACTCGCGTCTCGATGATCTCGCCAAGACGCCGCCCGTCTACCGACCCCGGCCCGGGCACGCGGATCTGGCCGGAAGCGTGAAGTGGCTGACGACCGACTGCCGCGAAACGCTCGAACGCGCGAGCGCACGCGAAACCGCCAGCCGCGTGGCAGCGGGCGCCGTTGCGAGATGTTTGCTCCGTGAATTCGGAATCGAGTCGTTCGGCTTTGTGCGCAGCATTCTCAATGCAAAGACGGATGCGTCGATCACCGACGCGAACTGGCAGGAAATGAAGAAGGTCCGCGATGCGAGCGAGACCTACTGCCCGGACGCCGCCGTGACCGAAGCGCAGTGCGCGATCATCCGCCAGGCCAAGATCGACAAGGACACGGTGGGCGGCCTCGTCGAAGCGCACGTCTTCGGCTGCCCGATCGGTTTGGGCTCGTGCATGGATTGGACAACCAAGCTCGATGCACGCCTCGCCTACGCCGTGATGGGGATTCAGGCGTTCAAGGCAGTCGAAATCGGACTCGGAAAAGAGTGCGCCTTCCTGCCCGGGCACAAGGTGCACGATCCGATCCGCTACGACGCGAAGCAACGCGATAAAGCGCATCTTGGCTTCGCGCGCGACAGCAATAACGCCGGCGGCACCGAAGGCGGCATGACCAACGGAATGCCCGTCGTCGTCCGCGGCACGATGAAGCCCATCGCAACACTTCTTCGCGGCATGCCGAGCGTCGATCTCAATACCAAAGAGAGCCAGATGAGCAGCTACGAGCGCAGTGATGTCTGCGCCGTGAGCGCGGCAAGCGTGGTTCTTGAGAACGTGGCAGCCTTCGAGGTCGCTCGCGTCTTCACCGAGAAATTCAGCGGCGATTCCTTGACCGAAGTGCGGGCGCAATATGACGCGTATCTACGGTTTGCGCGGATGCTTCCTTTAGAGCCGCCGATTGGGGTGATCGCGAAGTCGTGAGGCCGGTTTTACCCGTAAATCCGTGATAGCTGTGAATGCCCTCCAGCTCACCATCGGCACCAATTGCCCGAACAGTTTTGCTATACTGCGTTCAGGAGCATTGCCATGAATCGCATCGCTGTTCTGATTGTGTGCGGTCTTGTTGGTACGCCCGCGTCCATCTCTCAGCAGCCGGCCACAGCGCCGACGAGCGGTGCGGCCCCGGCCGCCGCTCCGGCCCCCGATGGCGACAAACTCACGCAGGAACAGCTCGATCAGATGATCGCGCCGATTGCGCTCTACCCGGATGATCTGCTCTCGCAGATTCTGATGGCCTCGACGTATCCGATCGAGGTGGTCCAAGCCGATCGCTGGGTAAAGGCCAATAAGTCCCTGACCGGCGATGCGCAGGCCAAGGCGCTCGAGAGCCAGACGTGGGACGCGAGCGTGAAGTCGCTCGTGCAGTTCCCCGACGTCTTGAGCATGATGAGCGAGAAGCTCGACATCACTTCAAAGATCGGCGACGCGTTCATCTCGCAGCAGAAGGATGTGATGGATTCGGTGCAGCGCCTGCGAAACAAGGCGAAGGCCGCGGGAAATCTTCAATCAAACCAGCAGCAGACCGTGACGGTGCAGCCTGCCGCGGCGGGTTCACAGACGCAAACGATCATCATCCAGCCTTCGGATCCGCAGGTCGTGTATGTTCCCCAGTACTCGCCTGCGGTCTACGGCGCCTGGCCGTACCCGGCCTATCCGCCGTACCCCTATTACCCGCCGGGTTATGTGGCCGGAACCGCGCTTCTCTCGTTTGGCGTCGGTGTCGCGTGCGGCGCGATCTGGAGCAACAACGCGTGGGGCAACTGCAACTGGAACGGCGGATCGGTCAACATCAACCGCAACACGAATATCAATAACAGCTTCAACCGGAACAACGCCAACATCAATCGGGGCGGACAAGGCTCGGCATGGAAGCACGACCCATCGCACCGACAGGGCGCGCCATACGGCAATCGCGCAACAGCCCAGCAGTTTGGCGGCGTTTCAAAGGGCGACGCAGCGCAGGCACGAAATGACTTCCGCGGACGCGAGTCGGGCGGCCAATCGCCGTTCGGTGGAGACAAAGCCGGAAACCGGGGCACCAACGCCGGACAGGGCGGCCCAAACCGTGGTGCCAGCGCAGGCACCCGCGACACGAACAATCGTGGCGGAGCCGGCGCGAGCCGCGAAGCTCCCCGAGGCGGCAACGGCCAAATGCAAAATCGTCAGGGCGGCAATGGCGGCGGACTCGGCGGCGTTGATCGCGGGAATTCGACCCGCGCAGCCAGCGACCGAGGGAATGCAAGCCGCGGCGGCGGCCAAGCCGCGTCACGCCCCAGCGGCGGTGGCGCTTCCCGACCCAGTGGTAGCGGAGGCGGGTCACGCGGGGGCGGCGGGCGCGGAGGTGGCGGCGGGCGGCGTTGATTGCTGAGTGGGTCGCTTGGTGATTTTGCTTTTCTTCTCTTGAACACACCTCTTTGAGATTGCAATCCATGCTCTATTCATTCTCAACGCAACGTGTCCGGCTTGCCGGGATTCTGGTCTGCGGCGTCTGCGGATTGGCGGCGTCGCTCCCTGTTTCGTGCTCAACGACACAGGAAACGGCGGTCGAACAAGGTGAGGCGTTTGCCACGCCCCAGGCTCTGGTCGACGCTGCGGTCGCGGCACTTCGCTCCGACAATCAGGCGGCGCTTGCGAAGATTCTCGGCGCGGATGCGTACGAGGATTTCTCGTCGGGCGACGATGTGCAGGATCGAGCGAACTTGCAGACGTTCCTGGCCAAGTACGACCAGAGCCACCGGCTTGTCGACAACCCGAACGGCTCGAAGACGCTGGAAATCGGACCGGACAATTGGCCGATGGCGTTTCCGATCATCCACGACGGAGAAGGGTGGCGGTTTGATACTGCCGCGGGAATCGAGGAGCTGAATGCACGCCGGATCGGGCGGAACGAGCTCGATTGCATCGAGACCTGCCGCGCGGTTTCGGATGCGCAGGCGGACTATCTGATGATGGATCCGGACGGGCAGATGCCTCCGGCGTATGCGCAGACGTTTTTCAGCAACCCGGGGACAAAGAGCGGGCTCTTCTGGCCGACGAACGCCGGAGAGACGCCGAGCCCGATGGGTGATTTCGCGGCACGCGCGAGCGCGGAGGGGTACACCCGAGGTGAAGGGCCTCAGCCGTATCACGGATATTTCTTCCGTCTGCTTCGAGAGCAGGGTCCTTTCGCGCCGGGGGGCAGCGAGTCGTACATGGAGAACGGGCGGATGACGCGCGGGTTCGCGGTGATCGCGTACCCCGCGGAATACGACGGCTCAGGTGTGATGTCGTTCATGATCGCGAAGCAGGGCATTGTGTATCAGCGCGACTTGGGCCCGGATTCGGCATCGATCGCGAAGTCGATGACGGTGTTCAATCCGGATCCGAGCTGGACGATGGTGAAGTGAACGCCGGCGCGAATCGCACTGACGCACGAAACTCAAGGGCAGATGAGGTTGTTGTACGCTCCGACGAAGATCACAAAGTCGCTGTCGTCGACGAAGCCATCGCCGTTGAAGTCGGCGGGGCAGCCGGGAGCCATTGAAGGATCGGCGCAATCGAGCAGGTTGTATGCCGCAGCGAAAAGCACGAAGTCCGAGTCATCGACGACGCCGTCGCCGTTCAAATCGGCCGGACAAGCGGCCAGTTCGGTGAGCGAAACGTTGTCCACGTACATTTTGAGACTGAGTCCACCGGAGGTGAAGTTGCGAGTCGCACGCACGCCGAGTTGGTGAGCACCCGAAACCGCGGGGATGAATGTGCCGGAGAGGTGGCCGAAGTAGGTTCCGTTTTGAACGATCGTGCCGACTGCGTGCGTGGCGATGATTGCTCCGTCCGCGATGACGGAGTAGGTGCCGCCGTCGAGATTTCCGCCACCGTTTGGAACGGTGCGCCAATCGAACGAGATGGCGACGTGCGCACCGGCGGAAAGTTGAAATGTCTGGAGAAGTTCGGGTCCGGCGGGCTGGCCGTTTGAGCTTCCATCGGTGACGCCCGCGGCATGATGATCGGGGGATGTTGTGCCCGTCGTGATATCGAACAGCAAGACCTGCGGACTGCCCCCGGTATGCGCACCAAACCCCGAAAGTGTCCAGCCGACGAATGTGCCCGTTTCAAAGCCGCCGTTGACGAAGTCGATCGCGAGAGATGTTGTCGTGAGTGACAGACTGCCCGCGACTCCGAGAATCGCGGCGTGCTTCAAAGAAGACGAGGTCATATCCAATACTCCTTTCCTTCGCGCACGGCGCAGACTACTACTCGTGCAAAGGGATGCAAGTGAATTCTGGTTCAAATTCCGGCGCGGGAGAGCGGTTCCCACGGAAACGAGGCGGGAATAAGTTCGGGTCGGAAATTGAGCCAGCCGGCGAGGAATTCGAACGCATCGACCAGTCGCGGGCCCGGGCGGTTGAACATTTGATTGCCGTCGATAAGCGCTACGCGGCCGGAGCGGACGGCCGGAAGATTCTTGAACCACGGCTGCCGTGATAAAGCAGCGGCGCACGAGCGCGTATGTGCGAGGTTCATGCCGCAGGGAGCAATGACGATTGCATCGGGGTTGACGGCCTCAACTATCTCGGGCGCGACGCGCACGGATTTACCTGCGACGCGCTCCGCCATTTGCGGTCCCGCGGCAGCGCCGGCGTTTTCTTTCGGCACGGGCGCGTTGAGCGGGTGACGTCCGCCTGCGCGCTCGATGAGCTGCGGTGTCCAGTGTCCACCGACGAAGAGCGGATCGGTCCATTCGAGGAAGACGACGTTGGGGCCATCTTCAAAGGCGTTGACGAACTCTGCCGCGGCGAACATGCGCTCGCGGAGCTTTGCGACGGTTTCGATCGCTTGTTTTTCGAGGCCGGCGACGCGGCCGATGGTGTAGAGATCGTCGAGCACGCCTTCGAACGTTTGCGGGTTGAGGCTGACGATCTCGGGTCGGGGCGAGAGCGCGTCGGCGATGCGCCGGACGGCTTTCAGATCGATCGAGCAAACTTCGCAGAGATCCTGCGTGAGAATGAGATCGGGCTTGAGATCGCGGAGGAGCTTTTCATCGACTTGGTAGAGCGATTGCCCGGCTGCGAGTTGCTCGCGGACCTTTGCATCGATGGCGGCGGGGTTGGATGCGAGGTCGGGGCCGATGGATTGAGATGTGAGGACAGGGAGCGATTTGACCGACTCCGGAAAGTCGCATTCATGGGAGCGGCCAACGAGCATGCACTCGCCGCCGATCGCGCAGAGCGATTCGGTGGCGGAGGGGAGTAAACTCACAACGCGTTTCAGCATGACTTTCGCCCGGAGGGCGCACGATCGTTGCCGGCGGCTTCGGCCGCCGAGGAAGTGCAAGCGTAACTCCGCCGCCGTGGGGGCGGGCGAACTTGATTCACCTCCCCACTTTCGGTTTGCCCCATATCCTTCGGTATGCAAGTCAAACTCACCACGTCGCACGGCGATATCGTGCTCGAACTCGACCCGAAGAAGGCCCCGATCAGCACCGAGAACTTCGTTGCGTATGTGAAGAGCGGGCACTACGAAGGAACGATCTTCCATCGCGTGATCGATTCGTTCATGATCCAGGGAGGCGGGCATACCGCGGACCTGGGCAAGAAGACGACCAACAAGCCGATCAAGAACGAGTGGCAGAACGGCCTCAAAAACACGCGCGGCACCGTCGCGATGGCGCGCCTCGGCGGCAACGCCGATTCGGCGACGAGCCAGTTCTTCATCAACACGGTCGATAATGCGTTCCTTGATCGGCCTCAGCCCGATGGCGCGGCGTACGCCGTCTTCGGCAAGGTGATCAGCGGGATGGAGGTTGTCGAAAAGATCCGCAAGGTGAAGACGACGACCAAGCAGGGCATGGGCGATGTGCCGGTGGAGCCGGTCATGATTGCGAAGGCGGAAGTGCTTTTGTAGTTCTTCGCCCGCGAAGCGGGCGCGTGGACGTTGCCAGATGCGCAGCACCTGGTGAGCGATCAGAATTTATTTCTCTCGCAGCCCTTTCTCTTCTCGCCCATGAAATGGGCGAGCGTTGAGCAGGATTCTCGCGTCCGATTTGTAGACTTTGCGCACGCCACCGTCTTGGACACAGTCGGGTCCTCACCTCGTGTTCGGCACTCGGACGCGCAAGCCGACATTCGAACGCGAGTTTCTGTCGCTGCTCGGGCTGCATGGACTTTGGTGAGCGATTGAGTCTGGCGATCACCCGGGAACCGCTCGCCCATTTCATGGGCGAGGAAGGGAAGCTACGAGGGGGATGAATAGCTGGTGACCGCGCTCCAGATGCTGCGCATCTGGCAACGGCCAGACGGCCATTTTATGGGCGAAAAAAGGAAAGACATGTGCGATGGGACATTGCTTCTGATCTCCAGATGTTGCGCATCTGGCAACGTCCGGGGACCCATTTCATTGGGCAAGGACTGAAGGACATGTGAGATAGAGGTTCGTGGGCGCTGTCCAGCTGCTGCGCATCTGGCAAGGTCCGAGCGCCCATTCATGGGCGAGCGATTCGCAGGAAGGTCCCATGCGCTCACTCAAACACATATCGCTCATCAAACTCCACATCATGCAGACGCAATAGCGAGAGAAACTCCTCCTGAAAGGTCTGGCGTTTGCGATGGTCCTTCTGTCCTCGTATGTATCGCTCGACGTCTGCGAGAGCCGACCGACTCACCGTGAAGCCGCCGTAGCCGCGCTGCCAGCCGAATTCGGCGCGGTGCCAATCCTCGTGAATCCACGCGGATGATCGGGCCTTGGTCTCCTTGGCAATCGTTGCGAGCGAAACATCGGATGCGGCACGAACAAGAAGGTGAACGTGGTCGGGCATGCCGCCGGCGGCGATCAGCGTGCAGTTGATGTCGCGCGCGATTCCACCGATGAAGGCGTAGAGGCGGTCTTCGTCGGTGGGTTGAATGAGTGGTTCGCGCTTGTGCGTGCTGAAAACAAGATGAAAATAGGATTGCGTCCAGGATGAGGGCATGAGCGCAGTCTACAAATTGGTGGTCGGGAAGCCGGGCACCGCTCGCCCATTTCATGGGCGAAGGCAATAATCACGAGAGACAGGGGCTAGAAGTTGCTCTCAGGTCGAAGCATCGCATCGAGTGCAAAGCCTATGGCATCTTTCACGTCGTCAGGGATCGCGTGCCAGTCCTGAAGCGATTCTCCGTTTCTATTCCGTCTTTATGTGGAGGAGGCAATCCAAGCAAATGAATGCTGTCTTGCGTTAGCGCGTCGGCAGAGATAAATGCAAATGCTCGCGTGTTCATGGGCACAGCAATTGGTTGTAGCTCACAACAAACACCTGGAAATCGGTGTCGTCGACGAGGGCGTCGTGGTTGAGGTCGGCGGCCATGCTCGCTGGTGGGACGACGAGTTGGTCGTAGCTCATAATGAAGATCTGGAAGTCGGCGTCGTCGACGAGGTTGTCGTTGTTCAGGTCGCCGGGGCAGTAGGCGTGTTCATCTGCATTAAGAATGCCGTTGAGATTGCGGTCGATGCCGATGCGGGTTTCGCTGCCCTTGACAACGATCGTCCATGTCTGCTCGCTTCCGAGTGAGGCGAGCGATTTCAGCGAGGCGGAGGTGATGGTTTCGCCGGCGTGGTCGGATTGGAAACTGCCGCTGCCGGTGTAGGACCAGCCGCGGGCTTTTCCGGCGGCGCGGCCTTTGACGACGAGGCCGACTTTGCCCGTGTTTGCGAGCGTCTCGAAGGTCGTGAGCAAAGCGGTCTGCTCCGGAAGGGCGGTGGCGAGATTCACGAGCGTGCTCTGCTTGCCGACCGCGGCATGCGAATCCTTGCTCGCCGGGCCCGGGGCTTCGAGCGGGTTGTTGGTTGTCAACGGAAGCGGCAGATCGGAACCGGAGAATGCCAGCATGAGCGCGGTCAGGTCCGCAATCTCTTGATCTGAATTCACGCGGAAGACGGGCTCGGCCACAAAGCGCTCGATCGAATCAACCGAGCCGTCGTGCAGCACGCCGAAGCCGGCGGTGTTGTCGAGCTGCGTGGTGTTGAAGCCGGTCTTCTTGTACTCGTTGCGAGTCTGGGGCACCTTCATCGTCACGTTGGTGGAACCGTCGGTCGAAACGAGGCCAAGATGGTGCTGGCCCTGCGCGCCTGGCGCGATCGGGACAAACTTGTTGACAACGAAAGTTGAATCCGGGCCCATGCCGGTCGGAAGCGTGTGGCAGGAAACACAGGCGAGCGCGCCGTTGTCGAGCCTGCGAGTCGCACTTCGATAGATCGAAAGCCCGTTTACGGCGTTTCCGTTCGGAAGTGGCGCGCCCGCGGCACTGAATCGCCCGACTGTGTAGTGCCCGGGCAGCGTGAGATTCGACGGCAACGTGTTGTCAAGATTTCGGAACGGATTGGGCGGAATCGTGATCGTCGCGAGGAAGTTCTCAAACTCCTGCATGGGGCCGGCGGGCAACGGACCATCCGCGCCCTGCAGGCCGAGGAAGGCCGCGGCAAATGCTTCGATGCCCGAGCGATCGCCGCGCCAGTGATGTGGTTCGTGGCCGATGATGTCCTGCAAAGTCTGCGTGGTCATCGGGCCCTTCATCGGATGGAAGGGAACAAAGCCGGTGTTCAGACCGGGAAGTCCAAATCCCATGTTGAGATCGTTCAGCGGCGCCGAGGCGCCGGTCGGATCGCCAAGGTCCCACGCGAGACGATCCATCTTGCCGTCGATGTGGCACGATGCGCACGCGATCTGCCCGAGCCCGGAGTTGATGTGCGTGTTGTAAAGATGCTTGCGACCGGCCTTGATGTCAGACGTCGTCGGATCAAAGAACGGAACTTTGATGATCTGCGTCTGATCCGAAAGCGAGACGACCGAGATCGAGCCCTCGAACTTGTTCATCACGTAGAGCCGGTCGCGCGATTCATCGAGTGCGAGGCCCGTCGGTCCTTCGCCGACATCGATGGTCGGGGCGAGGCCCGCGCGCGCGCCGACGGTATTGATAACGATGACGTTGTTCGAGCCCATTCCCGAGACATAGCCTGTGGTGCCGGCGTTGTTCCAGACGATGCCGCGGGGATCACCGAGAGACTTGTTGCGCTCGATCTGCGGAATGCTGGAAGCCGCGTACGTCAGGTGCGGATTCAGATCGACGATGGACGAAGTGAGCGCGGCAGGATCAACGCTCGCCATTTCCACCCGGATGAATTTGCCCGTAAGTACGGGCTCGAAACGTTTTTCGTTGGTGGCGTCGGTGCCGATGATCGTGACGGTCCCGGTCGCGGGATTGACGGCGATCCCCATGCAGATATTCATGAGGCGCGTCGCGTAACTCACGGTCAGAGATGTCGCGTCGATCACGGCGAGATCGCGATCGGGCAGATCCCAACCGGGAAGGCGCCCGGACTTCGCCGCTTTCTCGCCGCTTACGAATTCGGTCCAGTTTCCGGTGTTGTCATCCATCCACTGGCCCAGAGCATTCTTGCGAACGATGAGCCCGACCTTCGGCGGTGTGCCGGCGGCAGGATTCTGCGCGGGGATAAAAAGCGTTCCGACATTCGGCGGCGGATTGATGCCGCTGTATGGGCCGGTGGGCTCCTCCACAACGTTCGGCGGATAGCCAAGAACGACGCCCATGTTGGCCGTGCCCCCACCACCGAGAATGGTCGTGCCGTTGCCGGATTCGAAGATCGCGGCGTAGACCTTGGTGCCATCGGGGCTCACGGCCATGGCGCGCGGGGCCTCCCCCTTGATCGCGATTTCATTCGTCGGCGTGACGGGATTGGCCGGATCGAAGACCTGAACAACCTTGGCGACCGAGCATGTCACGTATGCGCGGCTCGGCGACGTCGTGAACACAACATCGCACGGCTCGTCCTTGGTCGCGATCGTGCGCACGACGTTCATCGTCGTGAGATCAACAACGCTCACCGTGTCGCTGATGTGGTTGACCACCCACGCTTCGGTTTCGGTGCGGGCGCGAACGCTGACTGGATCGAGGCCGACCGGGATGGACCCGATCGAATAGGGAAGACCGTGGCTGATATCGAAAACTTCGAGCCTGTTGTCGGCGGTGTTGACGGCGAGGAGGCGCGTGCCGCTGGGGGTCTTATCGAGCGGGTGAACGTGCGGGCTTTCCCAGTTTGTGAACGGGCTGTTGACGTAGCGATCGCCGAAGGGATCGTTCTGAATGACGAGGGCGCCGGCCATGCCGACGCAGGCGAGGCCGATGATCCCGGCGTATGCCGCTTCCTTCCAGTTCTTCATCTCTCGCTCCCGCGCAGTTGACCGCCCACTCAAGATACCGCACGCATTCCGATCAGCAAATGGCTATCTGTGTAGATAGAGAAGTCTTGCCGGAAAGTGGTTCGGAAACGGCGGAAACGGGTTTCTTTGCGCGGGCTGCGTTCGGCGAACTGGGGGCGATTCGATTTCCCATCGGGTGAAGGTTTTGCGAGCGGTAGGGCAGAAAGCTTGCAACTGTGCCCGTCGCTGCGCTTGGGCTCGTACGGCCAGCGTCGGGGGACTTCGAAGACTGCAAAACAATGACGTCGCGCGTTTTACTTGGCGCTTGGCTGGGGCAGTTCCCACATTTTGACGATCCCGGCGGTTCCGACTCTTGAGATTGGCGTGAGGGCGATTGCGTCGGCGCCGGCGGTGTCGAAGGTTGTGCCGCCCCGGGTTCCGGGGAGAAGGGTCGTGGTCCATTGGCCGGCGCGTCGGACCTGCAGCACCCAGCGCGAGGGCATCAAGGGAAATTCCCACGGCATCCACGCGAGCGAAGTTCGCGCGGCATCGCTTGCGATCAGCACGTTCCAATCCACCTTTGCAAACGCCGGATCGGCGAGCCATGGGCTTTCGGGAATGAGTGCGGCAGTCGGGTATCGATCTTGCAGCACCTGATTGATGCCGCCTCGGTTTTCGAGGAGGACCTTGAGCGAGAAATGGATCTGGCCGGGAGCGGGCAGGCCGGGATTGCCGGAATGCTCGCGGATGACGTTGACCTGCGTCAGGATTTCGCGGGGGATCCAGTTGTGCGCGGGATCATCAGGGTCGAGGCCGATGCGGCTGGTGTAGAGGCTCGGCCAGAGGTGACGCTCCATCGTGTTTTGCGACGCCCACCACGCGAGAAGCCGGATGAAATTCTGCTCGACCGAATCGAGCGGCCAGTAAAGCTGAGGCGAGATGTAATCGAGCCAGCCGTTGACGAGCCAGAGGCGCGCATCGGCGTGCAGCGTCGCGACGGCATCCATGCCTTTGATGCCCTCCGGATTGCCGGGCTTCCAGATTCCAAAGGGTGCGATGCCGACGAGGACGTAGGGTTTTACTTTCTTGATGTCGGTGTAGAAACGCTCGACGAAGTTGTTGATGTTGCGTTGGCGCCAGAGATCGCGCGAGATCGGGCGGACGGCCGTACCGGGCGGCGCGTCGGCCCGCATCTTGGCGGCGTATTTCGCGTAGCTTTCCTCATCCGGGAAGCCGGAACCCGCTTTTGGATATGGATAAAAATAGTCGTCGATCGCGACGCCGTCGATGTTGTAGCGGTTCACGATATCGAGCGTGACGCGCATGGTGTGTTCGACGGCTTCGGGTTCGCCGGGATCGAGCCACTCGTAGTTGTCGTAGCTCTTGACGATTTTCGGATTGGTGCGCGCGATGTGGGCCTTGGCGTCGGGCGACCGGGCCTTGTAGTGGCGCGCTCGGAATGGATTGATCCAGACGTGCACATCGATGGATCGCGCGTGGCACTCATCGATCCAGATGCGGAGCGGGTCGTAGCCGGCTTCGGAGGGAGAGATGCCGCTGGCGCCGGTGAGGTATTCGCTCCACGGCTCGAGCGCGCCGGCGTAGAGCGCGTCGGCGCTCGGCCGCACTTGGAGCAGCACGGCGTTGATGTTCATTTTCTCGAGGCCATCGACGGCGCGAATGATTTCGGCCTTTTGCTTTTCAACTGTCAGATCGCTCGCGCTTGGCCAGTCGATGTTCTGGACGCTGGCGATCCAGACGCCTCGGAATTCGTGGGGGGGTTCGGGGGGCGCGAGCGACTGCGCCCGGGTCGCGGATGCCTGTTGCCACTGGGGCTGGGCGAGCGCGGGCGCGCCGAGGAACATGGTGGCAGCCAGAAGCAGTTTCAAAGTCGCGAACATGTCGCGATTCTTGGTCGGCGGATTGCCACTGCGGACATTACTCGGGCGGATTGGAGGTATTCCACCGTCCATCGGGGAACATATGCGGAGTAAGAGGTATTGAGTCAATCATCTCCCATATCTCACGCTGCCGGAATCGCGCCCGCTCCGCGCGTTGCCGCGCAGAAACCCAGGTCCAGGTCGGTATATCCGGATCGGCGCCTGCTTTCAGCAACAGACTCACGATGGGGGCACATCCATTTTCGATCGCCACGTCGAGCGGAGTACTTCCGATTCGTGATTCGTCATGAGCATTTGGATCCGCTCCCGCATCGATCAATATCCGCGCCGCAGCCTCTTGTTTGTCACGGGCCGCATGGTGAAGCGGAGTCCAGCTCAGATCCGAGTCGAATGTATTCAGAAAATCCTTGCCATCAACCGTGAGAAGTGTTTCCAGTATCTCAACAAGTCCTTTGCTTGCAGCAATGTGCAACGCCGTGCTTTGCCGCGACTCGTAAGCATCCGTCATGATGCGCAACTTCTTGTGGTCAAGCTGAAGCGTGAGACCGTGCGCGATCAAGAATTTGATGACATCGAGCTGCCCGCTCCACGCTGCAGGTCCAAATAGCTCGCTCTGCGACGACGTGGCCGGAATGCCCGAGCGCACCAAGGCTTCCAGCGATTGGACGGGATCGCCAGAGTAAATGGCGTCGAGCAAAGGGTCGTCATTCACGTCGGACATCTGCAATTGTTGGCCGGTGCGATTCGACTTACGGCACTTTACAGCGATCGCCCTCGCACACCATCTCCGGCGTCTGGCCGAGCAACTTCGCAGAGCTCGCACTGATCCGCATCCGATTCCGCGCAAACCAGCGGTAGAACACATCCGTGAGTGGGCGAACAACTGGCCAACCCGTCAGGCTCATGGCGGCGCTCGTGATTCGAGCCCGTACGCCTCCGCCCTCAGCCACGGCGCGATACGCGTTCCGAAAGACTTCCATGCCGGTGATGAGCCGCCCGTCCGGCGTGACGCCGTGAATCTGGCCCATCAGTTCGTCCAGCGAACTCCGGTACCGTGAGGAATCAAAATCGGGCGCCGTGATATCGACGATTCGCAGCCTGCCTCGCCCCGCGTCGAGTTTCTGCATGAACCGCGCCTCCCGCCGGCAGAGGTTGCACTTGCCGTCAACCAGGATGGCGAAGGGATCGCTCATGGGTCTATTTATTGTTCGGCGGTCCCGGGAGGGAAGTTCTTCGAAGCGGGAATACGGCCGGGATTGATCGCAATTGACCTTTTTGATCGATTGGGCGAACTCGCTCCGGCCAGAAATCACTACATTGGCGCAGCCAGGGTTCCGGGAGGTCTCTCATGCATCTATCGCTGGGTTCGCGCTGTTGCTCTGCTTGCCTCATGCTTGTACTTGCGTGCGCGGGCGGCGCGTGTTCGACATCCGGCCGGATCGCGCACACCGATGCTTCGGTCGCCTCCGCCGGGCTCAACAAAGCGCCGATCGAGCAGCCGGTTGAGTTGAACGCCGAGGTCGAGGGATACAACGCGCACGCCTATCGCGTCGGACCGGTCATCGTCGCGGGACAGCCGACGGAAGCGACGCTCGAGAAACTCGCCAAGGAAGGGTGCACGCTCGTCGTGAACATCCGCACGCCCGAAGAGATGAACGACCGCAAGCGCGTTCCGTTCGACGAGGCCGAAACGCTCAAGCGGCTCAACGTCGAATACGTCTTCATTCCGCTGGGCGGCGCGACGAAGGATCAGTATCCGTATACAACCGAGGCGACGGACAAATTTGCCGCGGCACTCGCTCGCCATGAATCCGGACCGGTCCTGCTTCACTGCCAGGTCGGGTTCCGCGCCAGCCACCTGTGGGCGGCGTATCTCGTCCGCACGCGGGGCATGTCGCCGGATAATGCGTTCGCGCTCGGCTCCAAAATGGTCATGAACGGACAGCCCTTCGAGAATCTCGCGGGGCTGAAGGTGGAATATGTCGCGCCGCCCGCGAACTAGAGCAGTTTCTCTTCATATATAGCGCACGCTTTCCGGAGATTCGGGCGAGATCGGATGCACAAGCCCCTTCACTTCGTTCGGGCTCGTACGGCAAGCGGCGGGCGGCTTGGGCGGCTTCTTCGGCGACGCTCTGGCTGAGGGATTTCGCTTTCGGTGACCTCGAGGGCGCAAACGCGCCGGCTACTTCTTTGCGGTTTCGTCGGCCAGCATCTTCCAGTACGACCTCAGTGCATCGGCGTGCGGACGGACCATGCCGGCGCGTTCGGCGACCGAAAAGTGCGTGTATTCGGCGAGCAGCGCGCGGACGAGCAGGTCCAGCATCGGCTGGCCCGCATCTTTTCCCAGGCGAAGCGCGAGCCCGGCGATCGTTCCGTTGGTGGGAAAGTCCTTGATCGCTTTCTGAAGTTCGGGGCTCTCCCACTTCAGTTCATTTCGCTTGTACATCGACGCGAGTAGCGCGGAAGCACGGCGCGGGTCGTTTGCGATCTCCCAGCCGAGGCGATCAACCTCGTCCTGCTTCCCGGTATCGAGATACAAGAACGCGGCGGCCTCGAAGACATCTTTGTCCTTGGACTTCTTCGCAAATTCAAGCACCTTGGGCCCGAGTCTCGCCCTTCCGTCGTCGCGCTGGAGCGCACCGCTGCGGATGGAATACTTAAGCATCGGGACCATCGCACGCGGATTGGTGGGCATGGTCGCTTCGTCGTCGAGCACATACCGGCTACGCCGGAGAATGTCGGAGATTTTCTCTTTGGTCGGGCGCTCGATCATCGCGAGCGCCGCGACGCAGCGGGCTTCGAGCACCTGCGTGTTGCCGCCGGGCATGATCCATTTTCCGACGAGGGCCAGATCATTCTCAAGGAACCCGCGGTTCGGGCCCGTGACCCACCAATCCATGGGCCACTCGCTGTCGAGCAGAATCAGCTCGGTCGCGGCCAGTTCATCGGCCGCCGTGACCTGCTTGACGAGTGCTCGCCGCTTGCCCAGCGGATCCTCTTGATGATTGATCTCGCAGACCAGTGTCTCGAAATTCTCCTGCGAGCCCATTTTGGCCTGCGTGCAGAGCTTCCAGAGTTCGAGCGCGCGGTCGATCTTTCCCAGCCGCAGCGCGCATTCCGCGGCAACCCCGAAGACCGGCGCCGTGCCGGGGCGCAGCTCGCTCGCGCGGTCGTAGGCCTTCAGCGCGCCCTCGTACTCGCCGGCGCGGTGCTGCGCCATCGCCCACTCGAGCTGCGCGTCGGAATTGTCGGGCAGCCCGGCTGCCGCGGCCTTGGCGAAGTCGTAGGAGAGCTTGCGGTTGTTCTGATACAGCGCACGCGCGAGCACAAGCGACTGAGCCGGAGTGCGCTTGGCTTCGGGCACTGCCGCGAGCAGCACCTTGTCGGCGCCGTCGAGATCGCCCTTTGTCACGAGGCTTTCGGCTTTTTCGGCAACCTGGCGGAGCGTTTCCATCGCGTCGTTGACATCGTCGTCGGAGGTGCGGGCTCGCTTGGTCTTTTCGGGTTCCTTCGACGATGCTTTGGGCGCGGGCTTCTCGGCCGGCTTTGCCGGTGTCTGCCCGGGAGCGATCGCACACATCGCGCACCCGGCCAATACAAATCCGATGGCTCGACCCGTCATCATCCGACGATCTCCACGCCGGCCCGTCGCGGGCGGCATATCGATCGTATCAAGCGGGGAACAAGCGACAAAACCCCCGGATTTTGCCGGGGGCTTTGCGTGGTTTGCTCTCCGTTTTGTGGTCTGACTCGTCGTTTTTCAGGCCCGACGACGACGCGAGGCGACCGCTCCGCCCATCGCGGCGAGCGCGAGCACGCCCGGAGCGGGGACGGCGTAGGTGCCGGGGTTGCCGACATCGCCACTTCCGCTGAGGACCGAGCCGTACGCATCACCAACGGACGAAATGACCGCGAGGTTCGCCGCATTGGCGCCGAGATTCGCGAACGCGATGTTGCCCGAGAAGCCCTGCGTGCGCGGGCCACCGATGGTCTGATCGTCGTAGGTGAGGCGATCGATGAGGTTACTCAGGTTGTCGTAGATGTTGATCTCGTCGGCGCGGCCGAGGTTGTTGGTGTTGCCGCCGGCGACCTTGATGCTGGCGCCGAGGCCCCACGCGCTGCGGAATGCTGCCGCGGCCTGCTCGGTGATGATCGCGCTCTCGCCGGCGTTGAGCATGCCGATGTCGTTCAGAAGGAACGAGCCTGCGGTGCGGGTATTGTCATCGAACGACCAGCCGGTCATGTCGACCGCGCTGGCGCCGAGGTTGGTGATCTCAACGAACTCGCGGGCGGTGCCGCCGGCGCCGTTGTACATCCACTCGGTGATGCGGATCGCGCCCATTGCGTTGCCCGACGCGATCGCGATTCCAAGACCAATCACGCCAAACGTTGCCTGCTTGTTCATCTCTCTCGCTCCTTGTGTCCCGACATGCGGCGTTTACAGACGCGCCGCTGGAAACCGGGGAGGCAAGACTAAACGGCGGGTGGTATTCCTTGCGCTTGCGCGGAGCGAAGATCGTGTGAAGGTTGTGTTACGACGCGGTTGTGGCGCCGCCAGAGGGATCCTTCGCGCGATCTTGACGCAATCTTGCGCAAACCCCAACGCTCGCGCCATGCGCATCGTGTTAAGGTCCGCCTCAATTCGTTGCTTCGAATCTCGCGGCCCTTCGCACGAATCTCCTCCCGATCGCGCCGAGCATGAACACGACACAATGCACGAACGGCTTTTTTCCTGCTCGCAAGACGGCGCGCATCGGCTTCACGCTGATCGAGCTGCTTGTTGTGATCGCCGTGATCGCGATCCTGATCGGGATTTTGCTTCCGAGTCTTGCCGGAGCGCGTGACTCGGCTCGCACGCTCAAGTGTCAGAGCAATCTGCGGCAGATGGGAATCGGCTTCCTTGCGTATGCGGGGAGCAATCGCGGCAACTACTGCAGCGGGCCGCAGGACGGACGCGCGAACAACAACTGGGGAGCGCCGGCGGACATTCAGGCGGGCAAGGTTGGCTGGATGGCCGATGCGGTCGAGGGTGGCTATTTCATCCCGGGCACGAATCTGTGCCCGACCAATCCGGCGCGTTCAACGCAGTCGCTCCAAAACGACAAGCTTCCCCTCAGTTTCAAGGGCATCACCAAGACCACGGACAAGCGTCAGGCGATGTTCAACGCCGGCTACAACACCAACTACACCCCATCCTGGTATTTCGCGTTTACTGAATTGATCGACCTGCACGACAACCCCGATGTCGATGTGAAGCGTCCATACTTTGACAGCAAGCACACCCGGCAATCGATGCAGGGGCCGCTGAACGAGAAGTTTCTCGGTCGCGTGCCGACCAATCTTGTACCGCTGTTTGCCGATGGGCGCGTCAATGACGTGAACGACGGCGAGGCGACGGTGCTGGTGGGATCCGACACCTATCGGGTGGTGAAGCACCTGACCGACGGTTATGCCGGTGCGCCGGTGGATGGCGTGTTCGCAAAGCAGTCGTGGAGCGATCTCGGCCCGGCGCACGGAAAGACGCCGGGGCGCCGAGTCAGCAACGGCCCGACCTCGGCAAGTAAGGACCTCGACAAGTACTACGGAAACTGGCTCTTTGCCGACGGGCATGTTGATTCGCTGCGCGACTCAAACATGGACGGCGAATTTGGCTGGCTTGATGGGAGCAGCGTCCGGGGCGACGACCCGTACGACGACCAGGATGTCGAACGCAAGGTGTTCGGCGGCCATCTCACGACCGGCCGCTTCGCCCCCGATCCGACCAAAGAACGCAGCAGCGTCGACCATTAGTTCACGATTCGTTCACTTGGTGTCTGTTTATACCTTGGAGAGAAACATGAAAGCTTCGATCACTCTCGGTCTTGCCGCGGCGGCTCTGATTGCTGCCGCCGGCCATGCGCAGGTTGTCCTCAATGAAATCTGGCCGAATCCCGCCGGCAGCGGCGGCTCGGGCGATGATCGCTTCGAATACATCGAGTTGTACGGCAAGCCGGGTATGAAGCTTGACGGTTACATGATTGCTTCGGTCTACGGCGGCGCCGACGACGGCAACAACATCCCCGGTCCGCTCCCGGCCGGATGGGATCAGGGCGATGAAATCGCCGAGATCGACGAGGCGTGGTCGCTCGATGGATTGACCATCGGAACCAACGGTTTCTTTGTTCTCTACAACAACAACGGAAACAACTCGAACATTCCCGCGCTGCTTCCTGCCGCAACCACGCGTGCGACGTTCATTTCGAAGCACATCCCCAGCAGCGATGTTGCGGGTCGCATCAAGAACGACGGCAGCGCAACGTTCGTCCTCATCCGCAAGCGCCCGTTCCACACGCTTGTCTCGAACGGCGCCGGCGGGTTCACCAGCATGTACGACGGCAGCGCGAACTACTTCAACGGATCACGCTACGCCTGGCGCAAGGACGTCAACCCGGACGTGAACTTCGACGGCTCGATCGATCTGAACGGCATCGCCACGCAGAACGGGTTCCCATATCTGCCTGAGACGCCGGTCAACAGCGAAGACACCAGCTACGCGCCGGTTCCGGTCCCGGCTCCCGTGTCGCTTGAGCCGTTCCAGATGATCGATGACATCACCTGGTCGAACGGTGGAGGCAAGGAATACTCCCGCTCCAAGCAGCAGGAAATCTCCGACACCACCGGCTTCAACCCCGATGCGGTCTCGCGCATCCAGTACTACGGCGCGAACCCGAATCTCGGAGATCGCCTCGACAGCACGAATCAGGTCGTCCCGACGCACACCGCCGATGAAGAGTTCATCTACGGCGACGTGCCTGTGAACAGCACGCGGCTCTACGACCCGGCGCTCTCGGGTGGCCCGACCTTTCCCGGCCAGACTCCGGGTGCCCGTTTCGCCGACATCAGCCGCACCGGCTTCGCGCTGACGCCGGGCAACTTCAACGACGGCGTGACGACCGGAACCAACGGCGTGACCGTCACTCAGTTCCGCTGGGTCACGGGCGACTTCAACTTCGACGGCGTCGTGGACTGCGGCGATCGCAACCTCCTCCAGTCGCGCATCGGCGCGACGCTCGACGACACCGAGACCCACGTCCGCGATCAGGGCACCATCGACCCGAGCGACGACATCACCATCCCCAACTGGTGGAAGTGGCAGGGCCGCGATTTCAACGCCGTGCTTTCCATGCTCAACATGAACACGACCGATGGCGCGGGCGGCAGCAACAACGCCGCCGTCACCGCGGCCGATCTCGCTGCGTTCGATGCGGCGTTCCCCGGCCTGTGCGCATCACCGTGCCCGGCCGATCTCAACGGTGATGGCTTCGTTGATGACTCGGATTTCGTCATCTTCGCTTCCGCCTACAACATCCTCGACTGCGCCGATCCGGGCATGCCCTCCGGCTGCCCCGCAGACGTCAATAGTGATGGCGTTGTTGACGATGCGGACTTTGTGATTTTCGCCGGTGCGTACAACGAGTTGATCTGCCCGTAAATTCGTGACGCCCGGTTTCGAACGGGGCTTCCAATATCTTTCCCTTTGAGGCACCGGGTTCGAGCCCGGTGTCTCCTTTTTTGCCCATCTCGACGCCGCTCCAAACCCACGCCCCAATTCCTATAGTCCGCCATGGCCTGGATCACCAAGAACTCCGCCGGCTCCACCGTTGAAAAGCGGTCCGAGCCCTACCTCACCAACCAGATGCGCTCGCATCTCTCGCAGCACATCCTGCCCCGCTACGAGCAGAAGATGGGCGCGCTCCTCCCCTGCCTTACCGAAATCCAGCACGCGTACGGTTGGATTCCCGGTCAGGCCATGCTGGAGATCGCCGAGTTCCTCGCGATCAAGCCTGCCGACGTCATCGACACGGCTTCCTTCTATGAGGAATACTGGCTCAAGCGCAAAGGCAAGCACCTTGTCAGCGTCTGCCGCTCCATCGCCTGTGAATTCTGCGGCCAGCCCGCCATCACGCAGGCCGTGAAGGATGCGCTCGGAATCGATGTCGGAGAGACGACCGACGACAACGTTTTCACGCTCATCGAACTCGAATGTTTGGGCTCGTGCGGCACAGCCCCCGCGCTCCTCATCGACGAGACGCTCCACGAAAACCTCAAGCCCGAACAGATCGCCGGCCTGCTCGATGCCACGCGAAAAAGCGCGTCGCACCACTAAAACCTCCCGCCGCCGGCCCCACGCACGAGTGCGGGGACAAACGCGAGAAACGCCCCGGAGCCCGCAGATGCAGCGCACGCTTCGAAACTCACTGGTTCAAGTTGCCCGTTCATCCTGCCGCGCTGCGCTCGCGCTCTGCGTGTGCGCTTGCATCGGCGCGTGCTCGTCGAGCCCCGAATCGCAGTGGAAAGGCGACGATGGCGGATACGGCGGCACGGGCCGCTTCAACCCCACCGGCGCCGACGCCGGCTCCGACAGTCAGTACAACAGCGTCGGCACGCACAAAAACTGATCGGCTTTGATCGCTCGCTTCGTGTGCTGCCCAAGCGCCGGGGCATCGTCGCGCGCACAATGCATTTGGTTGCGCCGCGGCACACTGGGCGCGATGCCTGCGCCCGATTTGCCCCCTGGCAAAATGTGTAGTTACTGGTTTTTTGGGCCATACGTATGCGACAACGGCGCCCCACTTTCCATTTTGTGAAAATCACGCTAAGCCGCTGTCTTGCAGGGCTTTACGCCTGTTTTGAGCAAGGTCGCAGTTACGGTTATTTCGGGCCATTGGCGCTTCGGCGTCCCTTTGTGGAGGCGTGTTTTTTCCGCCTCCGCGTTCGGCCGCCCGCACGGCGGCAATTCCTCCTCTCACGGCGGACCCCGACATGGCGTACCGGCTCCAGGCATTTTCCGACGTCGGCCTCAACGAGGCATCACTCGCTCTCGCGCTGCGAGAGCACGAGACGCGCACTCTGCCGCGCCTCGACAAACTCTGGACGTACTACAGGAATGCACTGGAGCCGGTCGCCCGCGCGGGGCAGGCGACAGGGGCAAACGGACGCACAAGCTGGTATTCGCAGCCTCAGGAGATCGGTCTTCCCGCGCGCCTCACCAGCCCCGGAAGCGCGAACACCGACGATCGGCTTCGCACTCCCCGCGAACTTGTCATCGAGAACGACATCGCGTGGCGCCTGCACTCGATGGTCGACTTTCTCTTCGCCAAGCCGATCCGCTTCATCAGCACGGCGCGTACGCAGGCAGTCCGCAGCGCCGTCGAAACCGCACTCGACGCCATCTGGGAATCCAGCGGCGGCATCTCGCTCTTCACCGATCTCGCGCTGCTCGCGCACGTCTTCGGCCATGTCGATCTGCTGGTCCGCGTGACCGAGGCCGGCGCTGATTTCCGCCGCCGGGCCCGCTCGCACAACGCCCAGCCGCTCGAGATCCTCCGCACCGTTCCGCCCGTTCGTGTCGAAGTCATCGACCCCCGCCGCGGCATCCCCATCGCCGATACCTCCGACTTCCGGCGACTCTCGGCGTACATCATCCACTTCCAGCGCGAAGAACACGCACCGGAAGATTCTGGTGCCGCGGCCGGCTTTCTCCGCTCGCTCATCGGTGCGCCACCAAGTCGGCGCAAGCGCACAACGCACACGGAATTCATCTCTGCCGACTTTCATCACATCTACGAAAACGAGCGGGTTGTCTCGTCCGAAGAAACGCCCTGGACACAGGGTCGCCTCCCCGTCGTTCACATCCAGAACGTCAGCCAGCCCTTTCACTACTCGGGCATCAGCGAAGTTGAGCCGCTTATCCCGCTGCAGGATGAGTTGAACACCCGCCTCAGCGATCGCGCGTACCGCCTCGCAATGCAGAGTTTCAAGATGTATCTCTGCAAGGGTCTGGGTTCGACCGACACGCTTTCGATCGGCCCCGGTGTCATGCTCGCGACCGATGACACGCAGGCTTCTATTCAAACCTTCGGTGGCGATGCCGAAGCGCCGTCGGAAGACGCACACTTTGAAGCGATCCGCAACGCGCTCGACAAACTCAGTGGCGTCCCGCCGCTCGCAACCGGAGTCGTCCAAGGCAAGGTCGGCAATCTTTCGAGCGCGATGGCACTGAAAGTCACTCTGATGGGCCTGCTCAGCCGCACCGCGCGAAAGCAGGTGACATACGGGCGAGGCCTCGCCGAAGCGTCGCGTCTGATCCTCGCCGCACTCGATCACCTGGACATCTTGAAGACCGACGAACTCGACCGCTCCATCCGCATCGACTGGCCCGATCCGCTCCCAACGGATGACCGCGAGCAAGTTCAAGTCGCAGAAACCAAACTCCGCATCGGTATCGAGAAGCACCGCGTGCTCGGAGAACTCGGTTACACGCCAACGGATGACGGTGCGGTGTGATAGAGGGCCAAATGGCAAATTCTCAAATTGCCAAACGAAAGTCTGCGCCCGCAGCCGGCGCCTGCACGTTGTGTTTTCTTTTCTCTCTTCTTTGGCCATTTGCCTCTTTGCCATCTGGCCCTTTTTGGAGCCCCCCATGCCCGAAGGATCTCCCCCACCCGAAGAAGGCGGTACGCCCGCCGAGACCGCCCGCCCGCCAGCTTCAGACGAAACCAACTGGCGCGCCCGCGCCCTCGACGCCGAGTCCAAACTTGCAAGCCTCGAGACCGAAACCCAGAACCTCCGCGCCCAGCTCGATCGCAACAACGCCGATCTCGCGCGAGAAAAGCAATCGCGCAAGATCGACCGCGCTCTCAACAGCGCCAACGTCATCGACCCCGAGGTCGCCTCGCTCATGCTCGAAACGATGCTTCCGAGCGCCGCGGCAAACGGGGCGTCCCCCGACATCGCCTCGCTCATTCAAACACTCCGCGCTACCAAGCCGTTCCTCTTCGAATCCGCACTCCCATCGCGCCCAGCTCCGTCCGTTATGAGCCCCGCAATCTCAACTTCACCATCCGACACCCTCGCCGACCTCGCAACCCAAGCCCGCACCGGCGACCGCCGCTCACTTCTGAACTACCTCCGCGCACGACGCGCAATCTGAAGCCCCCTCCCTGAGGGAGGGGGTTGGGGGTGGGCCCTGCCTTTTCGTCTGCCTTCCGACTACTCCACCTCTCCTCTCCGCGCAACTCCCCCCTCTCCACCACTCCGCGTTCGTCTTTCTTCTTTGTCCCTTTGCCAATTTGGCTCTTTGGAGATTTCAAAATGTCCTATTCCGGAAAACCCACCTTCGCCGCCGGTTCCGATCTCCCCGAAATCATGGAAGACGTCTCCGATCTCGTCGGCATCGTCTCGCCGTACGAAACCCCGCTGCTCGATTACCTCGGCGACGCCAAGCGTCCCGCGCTCAGCACCATCCACGAATGGATGGAAGACACGCTTCTCCCCAACTCCGATTCGCTCAATCAGACCGTCTACTCACCCGACGCGCAGAACGCATCCTCGCTCACGGTCCAGAACGGCTCGCGCTTCCAGGTCGGCGATCTTGTCCGCCCCGACGCCAGCACCGAAGTGATGCAGGTCACGGCCGTCGCCGGCGCCGTCCTCACTGTCGTCCGCGGCTACGGCTCCACCACCAAAGCCACGCTCGCCAATGGCAAACGTCTCTTCATTCTCGGCAATGCCGCGCTCGAAGGGGCTGATGCGACCAACTCGCGCTTCACGCTCCGCGCCCGCAAAGCAAACTACACGCAGATCTTCTCCTCCACGGTCGAAGTCTCAGGCTCGATGCGTGCCGCGCGTCAGCACGGGATCGACGATGAACTCGAGTACCAAAAACAAGAACGCCTGCGGGAACTGCTCCGCGATCTCGAAAACTGCGTCATCAACGGTGTCGCGCCTGCCAGCAACCCGCAAGGGTCTTCATCCATCCGACGCTCGATGAACGGGATCATCCGCCTCATCGGCTCCAATCAGTACGTTCCCAACTCCGGCGGCATTCCCACCGGCGGCGGCAGCGGCACCGACCTCAACGAACCCGTTCTCAACGCCGCGCTGCGTCTCATCTGGGAACAGAGCCAGGGCAAGATCGACACCATCGTCTGCTCCGGTGCGCTCAAGCGCCGCATCAACGGCTTTGCAACTGGCAGCCGCGCCTACACGCCCGAGGACAAGAACTTCCGCGACATGATCAGCACGTATGAGTCCGACTTCGGCGTCTGCCGCGTGATTCTGAGTCGCTGGGTTCCGAGCGACAGCATCCTCCTACTCGATTCCTCGCGCATCAGTGTTCTGCCGCTGCAAGGCCGCTCGTTCGGTTTCAAGCCGCTCGCACAAACCGGCGACGCCAACGCCGGCCAGGTTCTCGGCGAGTACACCCTTGAATTCAAGAACGAAAACGCCCACGGCGTGATCCGCGGCCTGACGTAAGGCAAAGCTGTCAGTTTTCAGCTCTCAGCGTTCAGCCAGTCCACATTCGCGTCGCTCCGAAGCCCCCTCCCCGAGGGAGGGGGTTGGGGGTGGGTTTGCTTCGCTCCCAACTCCGTCCCATCAGCAAATCGCAATGCCTGAAGCCCCTGCCCTGAGGGGAGGGATTGGGGAAGGGTTCTGCGTTTCCTTCCCTCTCTTCTCCACCTCGTCTGCATCTGTCTTCTCCTCCTTCCCCCGCTTCTCGCGCGACAGACCTCGAGGTGCGCCATCCCATAGCACGTGCTGACGGATCGCGCCGAGAAGCCCCTCACCCCCTCTCCTCACCCGCGCCCAGCTCCCCCGCTCGGCGCGGGTTTCATTCGAACGCGAAAATTTCCGAGTCACTCCGTCTCGCCTTCCCATTTCGCATTCCGAACTCCGCATTTCTTTGGCACTTTGGCCCTTTGCCCCTTTGGAGCTTTCCCATGCTCACCACCGACGCCGCTCTCCTCCGCCTCGAACCAAACCTCTTCACCGACATTCAGTGGATCAGCCAGCGCCTGCTCAAATCCAGCGGCACGATCGCCGGCACAACTCTCACCATCTCGGCGTTCGACGTGAACTTCGATGCCGCGCAGCTCGTGCCCGGCATGGTCATCCTGATCAACACGATCCCGCACGAAGTGATCAGCAAGCTCTCGTCCACCACGGCGCAGGTTTCTCGAATCCGCGCGAGCGCTGCGGATGTGCCGATCACGCCCACACCGGTCACCGGCGCCGAAGTGCTTCTCCACACCTTCCGCCCTCAGATCGCCCACGCCTCCGACTCCGTTTTTCGCAAGCTCGGCCTCGACCCCGCGCAGCCGACGACCGATGCGACCGGCGCACCCAGCCCGCTCGTCACCGACCCTGCAGCGCTCGAGCGCTATGCAACTCTCTCCACACTCGCGACTGTGTACATGTCCGCCGCCGATCTCCAATCCCCCGGCGGCACAGCGTCTCGCCGCGCCGAGCGCTACCAGCAACTCGCCTCAATCGAACGCGGCGCACTCACCGCCCCCGTTGACACCGACGGTGACAACCTCCCCGACGCGACCCGCCGCGCGAACGTCGTGCCGCTGTTGCGAATCTGAAATCTGACCTCGCACCAAAACCGAACGCCTCCCGTTCCGCGTTCCGCACTTCTTCATTTGGCCCTTTGAAACTTTGGCCCTTTGGAACTTTCCCCTTGCTCTTCCTCAACCCCCAATCCCTCTCTCTTCTCAACGTCACGTACTCGAATATCGAGTCCGTCTCGATCGACCGCCTTGCGCACAAAGAAGTGACCGACTACTCCGACGCCGGCCCCTTCGCCGTCTTCGCCGACGTGCCCGAAACCAAAGTCGAAATCCAAATCGTCCAACGCCTCGACAGCGGCAGCGACCAGTCTCTCTCGGGCCCCAAACCCGGCCAGCAAGGCGCACTCGAACTCACAACATCCCCCAACGCCTCGCAAGCCCAGCGAAAGAAACTCACGACCCAAGTCGTCATCCGCGCCGTCCGCTACGACCTGGCCGCAAAGTCCAAACGCATGATCTCGCTCGTCGCGATCTCGCCGGATGGAGCGACGGACCCGATCGTGTTGACGGACGTGTAGGAAGAGCTTTTAGCTGACAGCTATCAGCTTTCAGCCAAGCAACTCACAAAGAGCACCTCGCCCTCTTTCCTCCAACTCCGCGCAACTCCGCAATCTCCGCCATTCCGCGTTCTCTCTATTTGGCTCTTTGGCCCTTTGCCAATTTAGCGCTTTGGATCCCCCATGTCTTCCTACAAATCCCTCAATCTCTTCCCCGGCCCCCATCGTTTCGTCCTTGAAACGCAGGGCCAACTCGTCATCCCCAAACTCCGCCTCGGCATCCAACTCAGCGGCAGCGGCTGGCTCGGACTCGAAGAACTGACAATCAAAGTCACGGGTCGCCTCATCGCCGCGAGCGACGCCGCGCTCTGGACCCTGCGCGACGCAATCACCGCGCATCTCATCGAGCCGCCAACCGCAGGAACGCTGATCGACAACACCGGCCGCTCCTTCGCGCAGATGAGCTTCATCACCTTCGAAGAAGCAGACCGAACCGACCGAAACCGCGTCTATTCACTCGCGTACGTCGCGCGCTTCCGGCGTTTCAACGACACGCCGTAAAGACATTCACCACAGAGGCACGGAGACACAGAGAGGAATGAGATTGAAGACAGTCCAATCAGACCATCACCCTCCTCGGTTCCCTTCTCTTCTCCGTGTCTCTGTGTCTCTGTGGTGACCTCTTCGCCTTTTGAAACATCCCATGAACGACACATTGACTCCAATTCTGTCCCAATTCGGCCTCGCCGGTTTCGTCGCCTGGATGTGGCTCTCCGAACGCCGCGCCAGCGCCACCCGCGAAAAGCAAATCGCCGAAACCCACGACCGCCTCATGCAGGAACGCCGCACACTCGATGCCGTCCTCGGCGCGCTCGACCGCAGCACCGCCGCGATGACCGCAGTCCAGGAAGGCCAGCGCACGCTCGCCAGCGCCATCGACCGACTTGCCGCGATTCCGAAACCCCCTCCCTGAGGGAGGGGGCTGGGGGTGGGTGGCAGATGCATCCAAACTACAACACGCGAATAGACGACCCAGCCCATGCCGCACGTGCCCGACGCACAGCGATGGTGCACGCATCTGCAAACACCGAAGATCGCCTTCCCCCGCACGCTTCAACCCGGCGCTGCGCTTGGGCTCGTACGGTCAGCCACTGGTAGTCCGCTCCGCACTCCAAGTTCCGCACTCCCGTTCCCGCCAACCGCATCTCGCCACTGCGGTCATGCCGTACGAGCCCGAGCGCAGCGAAGGTGCCGTTGCATGCATCTGCAACGCAGGCTCCGAAAATCAAAGGGCCCCGCACACTTTTGCCCGGCGCAGCGCTCGGGCTCGTACGGTCAGCCACTGATCTTCCGGCTCCGCACTCCGAGTTCCGCACTCCCGTTCCTCCACCCTGCACTCGATAAACTCCCCACACATGCCCCGCTTCCTTCTCCTACTCCCGATCACTCTCCTCCTCGCCGCCTGCAACACCCCCGGCTCGCCCACATTCCGTGGTAGCCCCAACTCCGGCGGCTGGCCCTTCGTCCCAACTTCCATGCGCATCTACCCGCTCACGCACATCGAGCGTGGCAGCCCGCCCCCTTCGCCCCCCGCAAACCCGACCGGCCCGTCGCCCGCAGACAACATCCCGCCGCAGGACACGACACCAAAGCCCGCCGAGGTTCGCATCATCGCGCATCTCGAGTTCCGCGATGCCTGGGGCGACAGCACCAAGGCCGTCGGCCCGCTTGTCATCCTTCTTTACGGATCCAACTCAAACGCCAGCGCCGCCCGCGGCACAGTCGCCAACCCGCCCACTTCCCGCGACGGCGACAACCCCGACGCCTTCGCGCCCGAAATCCAGCAGCGCCACTACGACATCGATCTCACCGATCTCAAACGCAACGCCGAGTTGTACGACCCCGCGACCCGCACCTATCGCATCCCGCTCGCGGGCCTGCCCGAGTGGATCGTGAGCGCGGCTCCATCGGCGAATCTTCGAGTCACGCTCCGCGCCGAGATCAAGTCGCCCCGGGCCGATGGAACGAGCGTGCAACTGGTGGATGAGTATGTCGTGACGAAATGATGCTCCACGCATTTCTTCCGGGCCGGAGGAAGTTGACGGATTGCCCGCATGATCGGCCGCCCGGCCGACGTCGAAACGGCCCCCCTTGCACCGCCGACACCTTGAATCCTTCTTCATGTCCGAGCATCCAAGTCCCGCCGAACAATCTATCTCTATGCCCGCCCCCACACCCGTCCACATGCCCATCAAGTCCCCGCACAATCTCCACGCGCTCGACTACGCCGCCCACGCCGCGGCATTCCCCCACAATCAGTCGCTCGCCGGGCGCATCGTCGACGTCCACACGCATATCCACGGCAAGGAAGCAACCAAGATTTATGAGTCCGCCGCGCGGCTGTTCGGAGTCCGCCTCACCTACTCGCAGACGCGCCTTGCTGAAGCGCCAACCGTTCGCGAGATTCTCAAAGACACCGTCCGCTTCGTCGCCATCCCAAATTTCTCGCTTCCCGACAAGGCACACGCCTTCGGCCCCGGCTATCTCGATACGATCCGCGCCTTCCGCGAAGAGCAGGGCGCACGCATGATCAAACTCTGGAACGCCCCGCGCACCCGCGAGTGGTTTACCGGGGCCGATCGCGACGACTTCGTCCAACTCGACGGCAAGTGGCGTGTTGCCGCGGCAGAGCTCGCCGTCTCGCTCGGGATGATGATCAAGACTCACACCGCCGATCCCGATACCTGGTTCACCGCGAAGTACACCGATCGCGAGAAGTACGGAGTCAAGAAAGAACACTACCGCGGGCTCGAAGTAATGCTCAAGCGCTTCCCCGTTCCGTGGATCGCGGCACACATGGGCGGCAACCCCGAAGACCTCAACTTCCTCTCCGGCCTGCTTGAGCGCCATCCCAATCTTTATCTTGACACGAGCGCCACCAAATGGGTCGTGCGCGAACTCAGCAGGCACCCGCGCGAGGAGCTGGTCGCGTTCTTCACCAAGTGGCAGGACCGCATCTTCTTCGGCTCCGACATCGTGACGATGGACGACCAGCTCATCAAGAAGACGCCCGAGCAGCAGCGCATGAGCCCAATGAGCGATCTCTCCGACTCACCGCAAGTCGCGTTCGATCTGTACGCCAGCCGCTATTTCGCGCTGCGAACCATGTTCGAAACCGTCGGTGACCGCGAAAGCCCCATCGCCGACCCCGACCTCAAGATGGTCGATCCGGCCAAGCACCACGATCTCTCCAGCCCCACCCTCCGCGGCATCGGCCTGAGCGAATCCATTCTCAAGAAGATCTACTACCAGAACGTGACCAACGTCGTCATCGGCTGGGAAAACGGAACCTGGAAAGCGGCGTAACGCGCCGCTCATTACCCGCACAACAGGTTGTTGTACGCCGTGATAAAGATCACGAAGTCGGCATCATCAACAAACGCGTCGTGATTGAAATCGGCCGGGCATTCCGAAGCCATCGCCGGATCGGCACAATCGAGCGTGTTGTACGCCTCGACGAACAAGACAAAGTCGCCGTCATCGACCTGACCGTCGCCGTTCAAATCGCTCGGGCAAGGAAGCTTTCGGATCCGGCGCAGCGTTGATGTCGGTGTGTTGTACGAATACCCCACGTAGTAGAGGCAGCCATCCTGCGGATTAGCCGCGATAAAAACCGGCGGCTGAGGCGGGATGGTGAATTGACGTACGGCGACGGGGCTGTCGTTGGCATCGAGCACAACGTTGAAGATCTGATTCCCGGTGAAATCGCCGGCAAAGTACGTGTTCTTGTAGACCGGCCCGAAGGCCGATCCGGTGTACCAGTTGCCGCCGATCCCGCAGCTGCCGGGAATTTGATATCCGGGCACCGGCGAACTCGGTGATGTGACATCCGCCTGCGTCGGACCGTTTCCGATGTACGTCGCAACGCGAGTCGCGCCGCCGTGGCCCCAGTCGAGAACGGGGCGGACGTGCCGGAAGCGGTTGAGCGTTTCGGGAATCTGCTGGAACGGGTCGCACGGATTGGGCCAGTACGGCGCATTCAGCGAATCCTGAATGATCATGTTGCGGAAATTGAAGTAGGCGGCACAGCTACCTCCGTTCGCAAGCGGGTTGGGCGCATCGAGATTCATCGGAGGCGTGACGGTCGCATAGCCGGCCGTGTTGGTAAGGCCTTCAAAGAGCGGCCAGCCCGCGTTGACGCCTCCTTGCTTCACGATCGTGAGCTCTTCGTGCTGCTCGTAACCGACATCGCCTACATAAAGCACGCCCGCGCTGTTCGCGGGTGTGTCCGAGTTGGGCTTCACCGAAAATCGGTATGGGTTGCGAAAGCCCAGCCCCCAGACCCGCGAGCGTGCGGCACGCGGCGCCGCTGCATCAAAGAACGGATTGCTCGCGAGGCCGTCGCCGGTTTCGGGGCTGATGCGGACAATCTTGCCCGCCAGCGAATCAATGAGCTGCGCGCGGAACGCGCCGATATCTTCCTTGGGCTTGATGATCCCATCCGCGAGCGCCGTATTGCTCGATCCGACCTGCGGCCCACCGGTATCGAGCGAGTTGAAGTTTGCCGAATCACCACTGCCGGCGAAGAGCGAACCATCGAGTCCGAACGCAAGCATGCCGACGCCGTGAGATTGAAAGATCAACGGAAACCCGGTCGACGGGGATTCACCCAGCAGCACGGTGCGCGAACCGGGCACGATCGAATGGAATCCATCTGCCGCGTTGCACGTGTAGCGGGTAATGCGCCCGATCGAATCACGCTGGCTCTGGCTCCCCGCCGGGTTGTACCCGGGCAAGTCCATATTTACGAGGTCGTAATAGTCGACGGCGTACAGCAGATAGAGACGCCCGTTCGACGCGAACGCCGGATCGAGCGCAAAGCCCAGCAGCCCGTAGTCGCCAAAGTTCCGCACCTCGCTGGTGAGATCAAGAATCGGCGACGCGGACTTCACGCCGTTTTCGACGGTCCAGACTTTGCCCCCTTTTTCCCAGATAAACAGGCGCCCATCGGGCGCGAACGCGACGCCGACAGCACGATCGAGACCGCCGATGATCGGCTCATCGACGAAGCCGAGGGGAAGTGCGAACGTTGCCGCGCTCGCGCCCGAAATCGCCATCGCCAGTACGAACAGTGTCCAACGAACCGACATGTCAAACTCCAATGCAAAGCAGAATGTACTGCGTTCCGAAGTCCCCCCGAACTCGCAATCGGTCCGCGGACCCATGGCCCGAGATTCCAAATTCCTAGGGACAGATCAGTACGTTGTATTGTATCACAAACAACTGGAAAACCAGGGTATCCATAAAAGCCTTCAGCGCTCAACCCCGCGAAATCTACGGTAGCGCTAGCCAAGAAACGCCGGACGGTGACGCCTGTAAGTCCGCGCGCGAACGACCGCGCCGAACTGCGTGATTCTTCTCAATTTGACAATGAATTCAAGCTCATGGACGGCCGCGATGCGGCTCTCGTTTCGTCATGCCCCAGACTCATTCCCGCCCGACACCAGACACCGCTCAAAGAGCACAACCCACTTCTCTCCCATCGAATTCGACCCGTTCACGCGAAGGCCTTTCATTCGTCTGCCTTCCTCCGCGCACCTCCGCCAAACTCCGCAACTCCGCGTTCTCTTCCTCAGCGTCTCTGTGATAAAAGACCGTCCCGCTCCGCATCCTGAGTTCCGTGTTCATCTTCACGGACACAACAACTCGTTATACGCCACCACAAAGATCTCAAAGTCCGCCGCGTCCACCATCGAATCTCCATCGAAATCCGACGGACACCGCGCCGGCATCGCCGGGTCAAGACAATCCAGGATGTTGTACGCCTCGATAAAAATCACGAAGTCCGCATCATCCACCAGCGCGTCGCTGTTCAGATCACACGGACACGGCGGTGTTCGCGCCAGCCCGATCGTGAACCCGTGCCAGGTCTCCGGATTCGGAACCGCCCAACTGATCTTGCTGACACCCTTGCGGATGAATCGGATCGTCCCGTGTCCCTCGACGCCCGTGAGTCTGCGCCCGCCGATGTTGTTCAGCGTTCCCGGACCGCCCCAGTAACCCGGCCCGTACGAGAGAATCGTGAACGGCACATCGAAGTCGTACGTCACCACAATGCTCGGCTGCCCAAGACTCACGATCGCCATGATCGGGTTGTCCACCGGCGGATCGAACGTGATGGTGTGCGTGCCGCTCCCGGGCCCGCCCTGCAGCGCGATGACATCCGCGCGAGGCGGCGCGTTCGGCACGGCGTAACTCAGAAACGGCGCATCGGGAAAATAGAAATTCGTACCAGTGTTATTGATCTGCGCGAAAAAGATCTCGCCGGTGTACTTCACCGCGACCGGCCCCGAAGGTGACGAGATGGACCCCGTCACCGTATCCGTCGGGCTTCCGGAGACGACGCTCCACGCCGCCCAATCCGCCGGATCCAAAGCCGCCCCGGCGAACGCAGACAACCCCATCGTGGCGGCAACGCTGAATCGAGTGACAAAGCTCATGCAGTGACTCCCGTGGAAGCGAAAAAAGGCGTTCGGCTCTCAGCCTTCAGCTGTCAGCCAATCAATTGAATAACAGCCCCGTATCACCCGCTCCGGCTGAAAGCTGATAGCTGACAGCTGGCCTTCCTCACGGACACAGCAGCGCATTATACGCCGCGGCAAACAGCACAAAGTCCGCATCGTCCACCAGTTTGTCCCCGTTGATATCCGAAGGACACCCCGCCGGCATCGACGGATCGGCGCAGTCGAGCATGTTGTACGCGCTAACAAAGATCACGAAATCCGAATCATCCACCAGACCGTCGAGATTCAGATCTCCCTTGCACCAGACGACCTGCGCACACGCGAACGACTTCACGGTGAAATCATCAAGCGCCGCCTCGACCACCGAGCCCGACCCCGTGTCCTGCGCATTGAACCGCATCTTGAAGTTCGCGCTCGGCGTCAGCCCGATGCTTGAGAGCTTGAAGCTCTTGAAGCGCCAGCCCGGATTCACATTCAGATCGGTCACGCTGCCCGGGCCAACTGTTTCCGCCGTCACCCACGTGGTGCCGCCGTTGATCGAAGCCTGCACGACAAACGTATCTGCATACGGCGCGCTGCCCGCTCCCGTCGAATACCAGCGCCAGTACGAAACTTCCGCATCCTGCGTCCCGGCGAGATTGATCGTGGGGCTGGTGAGCAGCGTGCTGCCTCCATCCACATCGAACGCGCCGGCGCCGTTGCTGATCGCGCCCTGCCCGGTGACAAAGCACTTCCCACCCGGCCCCGTGTGGTCCGCGCCCGGCTGTGCCGCCGAACCGATCGGCGCGACATCGTCCCAGATCCCCGTCGTCGCCGTGTTCGGCCCGACCGTCCAGCCCGCGTTGCTCGTGAAATCGGTGGTGTAGCTGTTGAACACGCTTCCCGCGCGGGGCGTGTACGTTCCTGAACACGGCAGGCGCACCAGGCTCCCCACCGTCGAGCGCACTTCAACATAGAACGGGATCGTCGTCCCGCACGGCACATCCGCGAGCGCCGCGATATATCCGCCGCCGCCCTGGCTGTAGATCGGCGCTTCCACAAACGTCGCGCCGTTGTTGATGCTGTAAAAGAAGTGGCTCGTCGCGGGGTTGAAGGTTTCGGTGCCGTTGTTGATCTTCAAGCCGACCGGAACCAGTTCGCCGGCCGGAACCTCAATATCCGAATCGCCCGTCAACCCGGCAAGCACCGTCGCCGGTTTCGCCGACACATCGAGGTGATAGAACTGCGCGTTAGAAATCGCGCCCGCCGCCTTCACCTGGATGTAATACGTCCCCGCCGTCGGCAGGACAATATCCGTCAGCACTTCCTTCTCGCCCTCGCCCCCCGCGTCCGCAGACGCGACCAGCGTCGTGCCGTCCGCCTTCAGAATGTTCACCGCAAGATCGACCATCGCGAGCGAATTGATCGGATTTCCCGAGCAGCACGAGCCGCTCCCGCCCGAGCAGGCCTGCGCCGAATCGTCGTACTGCAAACCCAGCGGCGTCGCCGTCAGACTGATCGACGCCGCGCTCGCGACGGTCAAGCGATAGAAATCCTGATCGTTCGAATCCGAGAGCGACACCGTCGATGCGACCGGCGTCTCGGTGATCGCGCCAGCGTTCAACCCCGCCGGCGCCGGCATGTCGCCGATGCTCTTGCTCGAGCAATCCAGCGAGCCGATGTTCGTCGCCTGCGCCGCGAAATCATTCGGCTCGTTGATATCGCCGTACGAGTACTGCGCATGCCGGATGTCGTCGTGCCGAGGCCCGTCGAAGTTCGTCGCGACAAACGGCTCCATCAACTTTGTCGTCTCGATCGGGCACACGTGCGCCTGCCCGATGCCGTGTCCGTGCTCGTGCATCATCACGTCGCGGAGCGCGACCGAATTGCCCGCCGTGTTCGTAAAGAAGTTGTCGCCCGTATCGATCACCATGTCGCCGCCCACGGCGTCGTTGGGATCCGGATAAAAGTTGTACGCCAGCACGTTCGAGTTGCCGTCGATCGTGTGCCCCGAGATGCGCACATCGCCCCGCACGCCCACCACGCCGAAGAACGGGCTCCCGCCTCCGCCCGGCTCCTGCAGCGCCGCGCCGTCGTCGTTCGGTTCGTACACGTACTTCAACCCGCTCACCTGCTGCCAGCGGTCAAACACCGACTGGAGCACCGGCTGCCACACCGCCTGGCTGCCGTAGATTCCGTTCAGATACGCCCGTAGATTCGACGGCGCATCCGGCTCGCCGTTGAACCCTTCGACAAACGTTCCATCCGGCACGATCGACCACGTCAGCGTCACCGGCTTGCCCAGCGCCGATCCGCCCGGCGTCATGGCCGTCGACGTCCAGCGCGGCGCGATCTGGAACCGATCATCAAAGTGATTCAGCCGCGCCTCGGTCGCGCGGAACGCTTCCATCACGTCCTGCGGCGTCCCCGGCGCGAAGCACGCGCTCATCTTCGCCGGCGCGTTCTTCGCCATCGTCGTCTCGATCCGCTTCTCGATCATCGCGCGATGCGCATCATCCACCTTCGCGAGTATCTCCCCCAGCCCCGCGAACATCGCGCCCTTCGGCGCCGGTTGCTCCAGGGAAGGGATTGAGGGAAGGGAGGCGATTGCGACCTTTGCATCATCCAGAAAAGCGACATTCAGCTCGCTTGCCTTCGCCTCAAGACCGGAACTTGCAGTTCCCGGCCTCACCGTCATCATCGCTCCCGCGGCACTCACCACCGCCAGCGCCCCAAGCGTCAAAGTGTGCGCCCAGCCGGCGCGAATCGTGCGGGTCGACTTCATTGTGATTGCATCCTCTATTTGGACAGCCACACCCAACAGTCGTTTAGCCTGCCGGGCGAAAGGCACTTCCTCACTGCCTCCAATACCAAACTAATTGATCTGGGGGGGTCGAAGCAAGGGAAAACCGACCGAACGGGCATAACCCCGAACAGGTACCCGATTCGCGCGCCGTTACGTCCTATCAAACCCAAGCTCCAAGCCTGCATTTCCACGAATCCCCAACAGCGCCCTTTTCCCGGTTCTCAGCGGGGAATTCCAACGGCGGCAGCCCCGGCATCGTGGATTGCTGCACACTCTGGGCATGCCACATCTTGCTTCAAACCGGTCCGGTCATATCCACACCGGACACATACACCCGCACGCGCGTGTCTGCGAGCAACTGCGTCCAGTCTCCACACCGCGCCGGTCGCAAGGAACACCGGGACGGCGACGGTCCAAAGCGGAATCCATATCTGACTTCCTTCGACCCAGCTATGAACTCCGGGTAGCCACAAAAATCCCCACGGTTTGATGTCATAACCCCATCGAAGCTGTACCAAGCCGCGGCTGAATCACCAAAGTTTTCAGGATCGTCCGATACAAACTGAAGCGCCCCGGCTCGCAGCATGAATATCCACCCACGCAGTGGGTACCACTCCACGGCGCACCTGCCGCTCCAAATCCCGGCGGTCACCCGCAACACAAATACCAGCGCGCCGCCCCACTTCATGGTCTTTCGTATTTTCGCGCGCAGCTTCACAACCGCCAGTCTACCTCACGCCAATTCTCCCGCCTTCTGACGCGTCTCGCTACGCTCTCCCCGTGATCGAACTGGTCCTCATTGCCATCCTCCTCCTCATCAACGCCGTCCTCGTCGCGGCAGAGATCGGCATCGTCGCCTCCCGAAAACTCCGCCTCGAACAAGCTGTCGATCGAGGCGATCCCGGCGCCCGCCACGCGCTGCGAATGGTTCAGCAGCCCACCCGCTACATCTCCACCATCCAGCTCGGCATCACGGTCATCACGCTCAGCCTCGGCGCGCTGGGCGAAGCATCACTCGCCGATCGCTTCCAAGGCTGGATCGCCGAGTCGTTCCCCGCCGTCCAGGCCCATTCGCACATCGTTTCGCTCGTCATCGTCGTCATCGGGCTCACGCTCGTCACGCTCTGGCTCAGCGAAATCCTCCCCAAGCGCCTCGCCATGGCCAACCCCGAGCGCATCGCCCGCTGGGCCGGCGCGCCGATCAGTTGGATGGCAACAGTCTGCTCGCCGCTCGTCTGGATCCTCACCAAAGCGACCGACGCCGTGCTCTCTCTCCTGGGGGTGCGCAACGTCGGCGACGACGCCGTCAACGCCGAAGAAGTCCGTGGCCTGATCGAAAAAGGAACCGAAGCCGGCATCTTCGCCGAGAACGAAGGCGAGATCGTCGACCGCGTCTTCGATCTCGCCGATCGCAAGGTCAAGAGCCTCATGGTCCCGCGCAGCGAAATCGTCTGGATCGAAGCCGACGACAACATCGAGCGCGTCCGCCTCGTCGTCGCCACCAGCCCGCACTCTCACTTCCCCGTCTGCAAAGGCGGCATCGATCACCTCGTCGGCATGGTCCACGTCAAAGACCTCGTCAAGTTCGGCCTCGTCAGCGGCCTCGACGGCGCCGGCGAAAAAATCAACATGGAAGCGCTCGCCCGCGCCCCGCTCTTCGTCCCCGAAAACACATTGGCCCTCAAGCTCCTCGACCGCTTCCGCGAAACCCGCGAACACCTCGCCATCGTCGTCGATGAATTCGGCGGCACGGAGGGTTTGGTCACCCTCAACGACCTCGTCAGCGCCATCGTCGGCGATGTTGTCCGCCCGGAAGGCATCCGCCCTGAAATCGTCAAACGCGCCGACGGCAGTTACCTGGTCGATGCCCGCACCGCCGTCGCCGATCTCTGCCGCGAACTCGAGATCGATGAATTCGACCGCGCCGAACTCGGCGAAGCCGGAGGCGACGTCAACACCGTCGCCGGCGTCGTCCTCGCCCTCCTCGGCCACCTGCCCAAAACCGGCGAAACCGTCGAAGGCTTCGGCCTCAAATTCGAAGTCGTCGACATGGATTACCAGCGCATCGACAAAGTACTCGTCAGCCGCCTGACCGCAACACCCGACCTGCCCCCGGGCGAGTCTGCCGGCTAATCCCCAATCTCAGCCGGTCATTCACTGCACTCTGAAATCTGCAATCCGCGATTTGCGATTTGCGATTTGCGATTTGCGATTTGCGATTTGCGATTTGCGATTTGCGATTTGCGATTTGCGATTTGCGATTTGCGATTTGCGATTTGCGATTTTATTTTCCCTTCACCGCAGCAAACAACTCCCCCGCCTCTACCGGCTTCGCCAGGTGCGCATCAAACCCCGCCGCACGCCTCCGCTCTTCTTCCCGCGCACGCCCCGCAAGCGCAACCGCGCGAACCTTCGCCCCCGACTCCCGCACCCGTCGCAGCAGGCCGTATCCCTCTTCCCCCAGCATCGCGACATCGCAGATCAGCACCTCCGGCGCGACCTTCGGCATCAACGCCATCGCCTCGTCCGCAGTTGAAACCTCCGTCACAGTCGCGCCGCGTCCCGTCAGCGCACGCTTCAACCACTCGCGCACATCCGCATCGCCGTCAACAATCAAAACTTTCAACCCCGCGAGCTCGACGGGTTCGTCGCTCGTCGCCCCGCGCGCCTCACTCGTCCTCGCAATCTCCCGGGGCAATCTCGCCACATACGTCGCGCCCTGTCCAACCCCGCCGCTCATCGCCTCCACGCGCCCGCCGTGCAACTCCACCAGATTCCGCACGATCGCCAGCCCGAGTCCCAGTCCACCTTTCTGCACCACACCATCCCGCGCGCGAAACCGGTCAAACGCATACGGCAGCATCTCCGGTGAAATCCCTTCGCCCGTGTCGCTCACCGAAAACTCCGCCTGCCCCTGTCGCTGCGTGCACGTCAGTCGCACCACTCCTCCCTTGACAGAACTCCGCACCGCGTTCGAAAGCAGATTGAACAACACCTGCTGAATCCGCGCCCGATCCGCCCGAATCTGCGTCACACCCTCGCCAAACACCGTCTCGAGCCGAACACCCTTTCCCTCCGCGCTCGGCCGCACCACATCGACCGCGCTCCGCGTCACATCAGTCAAATCCATCCACCGAATATCCAGCTTCACATCGCCCGAGACAACCTTGCTCACATCGAGCAGATCCTCGATCATCTGCGACTGCACTTTCGCGCTCCGCTCAATCACCTGCAGCCCGTGCGCCACCTCCGCGTCCGATTTCCTATCCGTTCGCAGCGTCTGCGCCCAGCCCAGGATCGCCGTCATCGGATTCCGCAGATCGTGCGAGATCGTCCCTAGAAACTCATCCTTCAGGTGCGCCGCGCGATTCGCCTCATCCAGCGCCGCCCGCAGCTCCGCGCGATTGGCCCGCAGCTTCGCTTCGGTGCGGCTGATCGCCGTCGACGTCCACCACACCAGCAGTCCGAACAACATCACCTCGGCAACCGTCCGCACCGCCGTTCCAAACGCAGTGTCGTACAACCCCACCCGCTGCCCGTACAACCGAAACCACCCGAGCGCAATCGCGATCACAAACAACGCCGGAAAAAACCGGCGCGCCAGCATCCCGCCGCCGTCACGCCGCGCCAGCAGTTCACACGGCCCCCACTCCGGCACAAGCGCGACCACGCCCGCGCTGATCGCGAGCACCGCCGCCGCCGTCTGCATCGCAATCCCCGTCCACCGGGGCAGCGAATACAACCGATCCGCGCCGTACAAATATCCGATCAGCGATAAACTCGCGATCGCCGCGCACAAAGTCCCAAGCGCGCTCGCCGCCGGCCGCAGCCACCTCCACGGCGATGCGATCACGCACAACGCGGCGCCCAGCGCCGTAAACGAAGTCGACCCCGGCAATCCCATCCGCATCGGTGACGCCGCGGCAGTCTGCCCCCACGACCGCATGATCAAAAACGTATCGATCCCTAAGTCGATCGATGTCGCGTGCTCATAGAGCGTCGCGAGACCGATCGCCATCGCCGCCAAGCCAAAAACCGCCGCTCCCGCCCGCCAGATCGGTCCGACTCCCCTGCGATCAACAAGCAAAAGCAGCGACGCACCCGTAAGCAACGCGCACAGCGCGGTGTTCGGAAACATCGAGATGCTGTCCATTCCCCAATCCGTCAGCCGCGGCAGATTGAAATACCAACCCGCCAGCGTCACCAGCGCGCACAAAACCGCAAAAGCGCCCATCGCCGCCACGAACCTCAACCGAAACCGCGACGCGCCCGACTTCTCTGGTCCCCGAATCTGCATAGATGAAGCCAAGTCTACAACCGCCAACTACGGCTGAGCCATCACCGGATCACTCGGCTCATCCCGGGCGATCTGCTCCATGTGGAGCCTCCCCGTCGGCACGTTCCCTTCCTGCGTCACCCGCACCACCATCAACCCCGGTTGCAACGCAAGCTGCTTCGGCCACCCCGGATTCCCCAGCGCATCCGCCTCCAGATACACCGGCCAGTCATACGGCACACCGTTCCGCACCACCCTGCCGCGGCTATTGGGCCCGATCCTCTGCGCCGCCAGCGAATTCCCCTGCCCCCCCGGCGACCCGTGCACAATCGCAACCCAAACCGGCTGCGCCGTGTCGTTGCGCACATCCGCCGAATACCCAACCGCGCACGCCGAAAGTCCCGAAATCACCGCGCCCGCGCCGACCACCAAAGCAATCCGCGCCGCACGCCGACTCACAAAGCCGTCCATAAACACCCTCCAAAACGCCGCCCTCCCTGACACGAGCAGCCGCTTCAGAGAATGATAGGGCTCACTAACTACACAAACGCCAGCTCCAAAAACCAACCCATTTCACCCACCCCATCCCGCACTCCGCATTCCGAATTCCGAATTTCCTTCTCCTCCGCGTTCTCTCCCCTCTTCAATCTGAGATTTCAAATCTTCAATTCACCTTCTCTTCTCCGTGCCTCAGTGTCTCTGTGGTGAATGCTTTTCCATTCCGCATTCCGCCATCGTCCCTCACTCCCCTCCGCGCAACTCCGCATCCTCCGCGTTCTCACTATCTCTCTTCAATCTGCCCGCTCTTCTCCATGCCACCGCGGCAACCAGCTCTCCAAGCTCCGCGTTTCCCCCGCCTTTCCCCCACAATTCCACAATCCTGGGGAGACTTCCGCAAACATTCCACAGCATTGTGGATGCCTTTTCCAGTAACGTAATCGGTGCGCGCCTCGCGTTCTTTTTGAGGCGCGTCGGAGTCTGCATCATGCCGCCCACCGACGATCCCGATCGATCCGCCAATATTCCCGATCTCGAGACCGCGCCGCCGAGCCGCGAGTTTCTTGCGATCGCCACGTTCGACTTCGCCTGGCGCAATCGCCTGTGCGCCATCGACGTCGATGAAATCCATGTTCTCCTCGTGACCACTTCCGATACGCCGCCAAACGTCGTTGCCCGAATCTGCGAGCGTCTTACCCGCGAGTGCCAGGTCATCGAAGTAAGCGACGAAGAAATCTGCCGGCTCATCACCCGCGCGTACGAGCAGCCGCGCCCGAAATAGCTCGCATCACAGTTTCCATCTCGTCCCCTACCCCGACGGCCCCGCTCGTTGCCCCCAATGAGTGGGGCCGTCCTGATTCAATAGCACGTGCGTGGCCCCACACTCCGGGCACGTCGCTCCCACAATCCCCGCGCGGCTGTACCCACACCTTTCACACGTGCCCTTGCGTGCCCGCCACTCCGCACGCAGCTGCATCCACCAAGCACCGCCGGCGATGGTGCCGACGATCAGCACCAACAGCGCGAAGCGCACGACCACCACCCGTCCACGTCACGATCCACCACGCGCTTGCGATCCAGGTCGCCACCATCAGCGCCGCCAAAGCGAGCGCAATCGCCGGCCCAATCCTGAAATCACGCGTCTTCACAATTGCCTTCTACGTCGATCCGCCTCCGCGGATGCACTCCATTTCTTCAACGTACTCGCCGTCCCGCGCAAGACCCACAAGCGAATATCAACACCCGCGGCACATTATCATCGGAAACGCAAGCCGCGCCCGCCGCCGCCAAAGCGCAACGCCAATCAACATCGGAGCGACAAACATCCAAATAGGAATCGCAATCCAGAAATCATCTTCCTTGCTCGTCGTCCGGTTGACAACCTTGGGCCACCAATGAGTCTTGTTCCCAATCAAGGCGCTCGACTCGGCGAAACCGATCAGCGTCCCCTTGAACTCGTATTCGATGTAAATGATCGCCCCGCGCGCAATTAACACCCGCCTCGCCCCGGCAGTCGGAAGCCGCGAACTGACCCACATATACCGGTAGCACGCAAACACCGAGAACGCGATCACACAGAGCATCGCGACGAAGGAGCACCCGATGCCGCGGATTTTGACATTCATCAAGAAATCGGTCGCCGAACAAGTCATTCCCAAGTGGAAGAAAATGAACGCCGGAATTCTGACTCGCATCGTCTCACACACCGAACGTCCCCGCTTCTGGCATGCCGGCGGCGGATTCGACCGCAACGTGCGCGACGACGAGGAGTTCATGAAGGAGATTCGCTACGTCCACCGAAATCCCGTCGAGCGCGGCCTGGTCACCAAACCCGAGCAATGGGAGTGGTCCAGCGTGCGCTGGTGGACGGGCGACCACGCCAACGAACGCCCGTGCGACCCGCCGCCCATGTTTGAGTTCAATCTGATTCCGTTCATGAACGGAAAGAATTACATGTGACGGCCACCACTCGTGGTTCCTCCACGAGTAGTACGGAAGTCTCAGACGACTCGCTCCATGCCTGCGTCGGCTGCTTACCTCCGGTCCGGCTCTCGATCCCGCACCACTCGTGCCGAGCCACGAGTGGTGGCACTTCGAGTCGGGCCACCCGCCTAGCCGTTGACGGCCGATGGCATTAACCTGTCAAAGCCGCGCTCAGTGGCACATGGATGCGTGAGGTGACTTCGGCGAAGAGCGATAAACGGAGGGTCAATGTGTCACCCGCCGCCCATGTGGCCTCGTCTCAGATCGGGTGCAAAAGCACGGCTGGTTCGGAACAACTCACAAATCGAATCATAAAATCAGCGATCCCGACCTCCAACTCCATTCTCGGTGAGAACGACTTTGGCAGACCACCAATTTGGATCCCGCCGTACTCCCGGTAGCGCGCTCGAGTAGGAAAGCCCTTGAACATGCCCATCGAAAAACCACATGTTGGCTCGCCGGTCGCTATCGAAAAAAGTCAATCCAGTCTCTACACCTCCGACGGCGTAAACACCTCCCCAGCTGTGCCAAATTAGTTCTTCAAAAAGTCCAGCCTTCGCCGACGGAAAAGTCACGGAATCGATAGCTTGCGGCTTAGCACCTAGCCGGGGTGTCCAAGAACTCTTTGGAAGGAGTGGATTCAAAAATCCAATCTCGGCATACATGGCGGAACTGCCGACATAATCTGACGGAACTTTTTCGCCTACACGAAATCGCTGGTTGCCCGGGCATCTGTACACGGGATCTGAAGCTACAGTGCCCGTGTATCGCAACCAGCGAGCCGATGCAAGAAGCCTAAATGCTTGAAGCGAGTACGAGGACGACCAGGCATTATTTGGGTCCCCGTCAGGGGGAACGCGTATCCAAACAGGATATGCTGATCGGAAGTCTAGGGCGTAGACTGACACCATCGCCCCAATTGAACGACAGTGAGATTGACAGGTGACGTCTGAAGCGCGGAATCTCGCTGAACGGATTCCAACCACGGACAAGCTCAGCAAAGCCACTAGGACCAACAGAACGACCAATAATTCAACAAGCGAAAACGCTGGAGGCCTGAGCGAATTTGAGTGGGTCGGTGTCATTTAACAGGACACTCATTGTACTGTGCGATTTTGCCGCGTAATAGACATTCCAGAAAGTTTCAAAGGAAAAAGCAATGCGAGCGCGACACTTTCTCAGCTTGGCGGTGACTCTTCTTCTGATCCAAGGCACGAATGGGCAGCCATCGTATTCCGACCCACCTCCTTGCGCTTGCGACTTGGTTCCCGATCTGGGCTGCAATCAACTGCCAGGACCCAGAACCATCCTAGTTAAAAATTGGAGCTGCCCCCTTTGCATAAAAAAAATGAGCCCAATTGATCAAGAGTGCTTGACCAAGAGTTTTGCCACAGGTTTTATGTGTGGCGCACTCACAGACGGTGACAGCGAAGAAAATAATTATACAGTTACTGGGCACTGCGCCGGGGCCGGTTGCATTGGACCGGAACAAGTGGACGATGACGAAACAACGACTGCCCGATACTATAAGCGGTACCTTAATCCGAGAAGCTGCCCGCCGATTTGTCCATGCGCCTGGGACTGAAGTTCCTTCGAGAGATATGCAAAATCAATTTTACACAGTTCTAGCGATAGGGATTTTTGTGAATGGGATGACATTTGCTGCGCAAGTTCCAGTGGGAGCTTCGACAAATTCCATAGGCATTGTGCGCCCCGAGGCGTTGAATTTACTAAACGACTGGAAGGCTAAGTATATTCCAACAAAAGTATTAGACCTTCGATACTACACGAGAAGCTCGCCTACAACGAATGGCACATTTCGCATTGAATTTGCCGAAAAGTACAGTTTTGAGTGGCCCTCCCGAATGAAGGAAACTCACTATCGCAGGCCGTTTATCTCTACCAACACTACACTTGTGCCAAGCCAAGGTCCACTCGACAACTCGTGGTCGCATTGGTTTAGCCAGTGCATCAACGCAAATGCACAGTGCATCAATGTGAAGCCGGAGGGCAAATACACCCTTTTTGAAGGTCCGATGAGTTTATCGGAAAGTGCTTCTTCTTGGTTGCGAGTGTCCCCGTGGCTTTGTGCGCAATGTTTAAATTCTACAAATTATGACGAATTGGAAATTGCTTCTGAAAACTCTGGATTTATCGTTCGTTCTCGGGGCCAAAATTGGGCCATGATTTTTCACATTGAGGCGGACGGACCCATTTTACTGACTCAAGTAGATAATTTGGATAATACCGGTAGAGTAATTGATTCTACAAAGTTTTCGGAATACGTTGTGTGGCCGACGTTGGAATTCAAGCTACCAAGAACATACGTCCGCAGCCGCCTTTCAATCGCAACTGGTACGGATGGTGAGCTTAAACTGGGCGATAGCCTGCAGCTGAAATCTGAGTCAGAGCTAATTTATGTTGAGAGTACAGTCGCAAGCAAGGACGTCGCCTTTGAAATAGATATCCCTCAGGGATTGGAGGCAGCCCAGTTCGAACGAGTCGCCTCGCCGCAGATTGATGAACTTGGAGCAAAGCTATTATCTCCGGCTTTGTCGCGTCCAAGTGATAACGGGTCGAACTCTACTACGCCGAGTTCCAGCTACAGGTGGAATTCGTGGTTGCTTTGGACAGCAGCCGGAATCCTCGCGATCCTCGTTGCGTTTACCATCAATCGAAGAGTGCTTCGTTAGTGTGATTAATAAGTCAGGCTTTCGCAAAACCCAGTTCGACTTTTTGTCATGGGATGTGCTCGAGGCGTGAAGCCGGCTGCTCGTTCGCGCCGAGGAGGCAGTTGTGCCCAGAAGGCACTCGTGCGCACGGGCTCTCACCGGCAGCCGTTCTTGACAGTCGGTCATGCCGCGCGGCGTGGCAAGCCTCCCGTCCTATCCAAATACTCGGTCAGCCTATCCGCGTTGGCGGACGAGTATTTGGACAGGACGCCATCGCACGCCCAGTTTTGGAAGTAATTGCCCGGCATTGAAGCCGCTCTCTATTCGGACTGGAGAATCGTTCGCAAGCCTTGGCGGGTATTGACTTCAACGTGGATCGCATACGACGCTCGAGGATTGCCGCCCATGATGATGAGAATGGGCTCGGGGCAGTTGTAACTGTCTGTGCGAGAGATGTGGCTCATCTGCACAATGTCGCTGTGACTAGGTAGGGGTGACCCTCCCCACGACTTTCGGACACCGTTGAACCTCGGTTATGGTTCGACAGGAGTCCGATCATGGCACGCAAGGTGTACGCCCGGGAGTTCCGTGAGACCGCTGTCAGGCTGGCGTCGCAGCCCAACGTTTCGGTTGAGAAGGTCGCCAACGAGCTCGGCATCGCCTGCTGGACGCTCCGGCGGTGGATGAAGATCGACCTGCCCGCCGCCATCGCTCCGGCGATTTCGCCCGCACCGGCTTGTGATCTCCAGCAACGCATCCACCAACTCGAAGCCGAGAACAAGCAGCTCCGCATGGAGCGCGACATCCTAAAAAAAGCGACGGCGTTCTTCGCGAACCAGCAGCCGTGAAGTACGCCTTCATTCGTGATCATCTCGCCGATCGCTTCCCCCTCCGGGCCTGCTGCTCGGCTCTGCGCGTCAGCCGGTCGGGGTATTACTCCGCACGCAATCGCGTGGATTCCCCGCGGCGTCAGCGTCGTCACCTGCTCGTCCGGCAGCTCCGCCTTGCCCAGGAAGAGACGCGGCAGGCCTACGGAAGCCCGCGCCTGTGCCGTGAACTCCGGCGACGTGGCATCCCCATCTGCCGCAATACCGCCGCACGCATCATGCGTGAATCGGGCTTGCGTTCCAGGCGTTCTGGGCGCTTCCGGCCTCGTACCACCGACTCTTCGCGCACGGTCTCGCCCGCGTCCAACCTGCTCCGGCATCTGCCGCCTCCCGAAGAACCGGGGCGGATCTGGGTCGCCGACATCACCTACATCCGAACCGCGCAAGGCTTTGTCTACTTGGCGGCGGTGATGGAGCGGCGGATCGTCGGATGGGCGCTGGGAGATTCACTCCGCCCAAGCCTGGCAGAGAACGCGCTCCTCGCCGCGATCAAGAGGTGCCGCCCGCTCCGCGGGCTCGTGCATCACTCCGACCGAGGCATCCAGTACGACAGCGGGAGTTACCGCACGCTGCTCGACGACTACGGCATGATCCAGAGCATGAGCCGCAGGGGCGACTGCTATGACAACGCCGCGATGGAATCGTTCTTCGCCACGCTCAAGTCTGAACTCGTTGGAGACACTCTGTTCACCGACCAACAGCACGCACACGACGCGATCTTCCGCTTCATCGAAGGCTTCTACAACAACCACCGCCTCCACAGCGGCATCGGATACCGTTCACCCGCTCAGGCCGAGGCCGCTACCGTCTGACACTCATTCACCACTGTCCGAAATACGTGGGCAAGACCACCTCCACGAGTAGTGCGGAAGTCTCAGACGACTCGCTCCATGCCTGCGTCGGCTGCTTACCTCCGGTCCGGCTCTCGATCCCGCACCACTCGTGCCGAGCCAAGAGTGGTGGCACGTCGAGTCGGGCCACCCGCCGCGTCATACGCCGGCGCGAACACCAAGAAGTCCGCATCATCGACCACGCCATCCAGATTGAAATCCGCCGGACAGCCAACCGCCATCGCCGCATCGCCGCAATCGAGGACGTTGTACGCGACAGCGAATATCGAGAAGTCCGTGTCGTCAACAACCTGATCGCCGTTCAGGTCGCCGATGCAGTCAACTCTGATTCTCATTGCAATCCGAAGGCCTCCTGGCCCCCCCGAGTTGGGAGCAGTGCTTGAAAACACCATTCCCAGGCGGTCATACTCGAAAACTTGTTCGTCGAGATTCCCGATACGGGCGCCAATATCCATAACGCCAGTGTTTGGTCGATCCGGATACAGGGTTCCTTCCAACCAGTTGGAGATTCCACCGCAGGTATCCAGCAGGCCCCACGGGCTTCTTACCAACGGATAGGAGCCGACATAAACCGGGAACACGGTTACTCCCGGAATGAAAGTTCCCGCGTTCGTTTGCCCGCCATTTTGCGGCGCCCCGAATCGCAGCGGTACGTCCGACATTCCTGAATATTTCCAGTAGCCGCCTTCACCATTTCCGTACCGATCCGGATCGAAGTTGGCAGCCTTGATGTACTCATCAAGATTCGGAATCCAGAATTCAGCTCCCGGCGAGTGCGCCAACTGATCGGTGTATATGCCGCTCGCGTCTCGATTGAAAGTCGATGTGTCATATGCGCCGTGCTCAAATGAATCGGCGACCATTGCCTTCCCATTCACCAGCCAATTGCAATAACTGGCAGCCATCCTCCACGACATGTTCGTTGGTAGATTTGCCACAGCGGGGACGATCAAATCAAACGTGCGACCGGACGCGCCTGGATTTGCAACGATGTAGTCGCCCGTCAACGCGACGCTGCCCGGAATCTCCGGATGGAATGAGGCGTAGGCACGAACGAATTCAAGGTACTGAATCGAAGACAACTCATTCTTCGCGATCGCATACTGATAGTTCACCGCGCCCGGCCGCCAGTTCCCCGGAGTTTCTGTCATTTCAGACTCATCGGGCGGCCGATTCCCCGGACTCCCCACCACGCAAAACTCAATCCCAAACTTAGTGATCGTGCTCTGCGCAACGGGACTCTGGCCAAACGCCGCGGCAGAAACAACACCCGACATTGCAAGCTGGCGAGAAATGCTCGTTGGCATAGTTGGAACCATATCGGAGATCACGCGACACACTCCGCAATCACTCCCCCATACACCCACACACAAAAGGTGCGCCCCAGCCCCGGCCCAAGGCAACGCCCTGGGTCGCACGTGTTTATCGCATCGAACCCTGAAGGGGCAACACCCCGAAGGAGTAGCCGCGCCGAATCGCGCACGTTTGTGCCGCCCCGTTGGGGCTCGGACAGTTCGACTCTTTGACCAGGGGCGTTGCCCCGGGCTTTGGCTCAAGCGCCCCTTTGGGGCGGCGGCACGCAATCTCGCGATTGGGTCTTCACTTGTCAAAGAGAACGCCCTCGACTTGCTTCCCTGTTCGGAAGCCTGAGATGTCGCGGCGTCGCACACCCTTCGCTTCGCTTGGGCTCGTACGGCAAGGTTTGGGTGGTTCGAGGGTAATTGCAGTGACTCGGCCTGCGTTGATCCGAGAGTGGGCGATTGGCGATTCAGACTTGCGGTCGCCGCGCGGTCTTTTCCTATTTCCCTTCGGCTTTGAAGACCGACACATCGGATTCGTCGAGATCAAACCACTCGCCGCTCGCTCTCTTGTGTTTGAAGCGGCGGTGCCAGAACGATTCGACGCCGAAAGCGTCGTCGGCTTTGATGACGTGAATGAGTTCCAGCGGCATCGGGATCAGCGTGGCGATTGTCTTGAATCGCTCTTCTACGGATGCCGCCTTTCCGATTTTGTACTTTCCCGCGCTCTTCATGAGGTAGACGAAGCCTGGCGCATGTCGCTCGTAGCGTGGCGCGTCGATTCGCTTCTGGTGCGCCAGCCCCTGACTCCCACAGGCATCGCACATGGCGACAACGGGGGCAAACTGCTTGTGCGCCTTGCAGTACTTTCTCAGGCGGTTCACGATCCCGTGGCGCTTACCGAAGCGCTTTGACATCGTGGTCCAGTGTGCGATTTCGGCCCCGCTCTTCCAGGCGGCGACGGAATCGGTCTGCGTCGGGATTCGGCCAATACGCCGTGCCAAGATTGCGCACTGTTTCAGCAGGACGTCATCGCTGTATTGCTTGCCCCTGGAACTTGGCACGAAGCCTGCCTCTTCGACGGCATCCTTCCAGCGATCCCAGAAGACGCCTCGCCACTGTGACTCGCTGATCTTGGTGATGCGCTCGAACTTCTTCTGACCGGGAGGCGCACCTTCGGCCGACGCGATTCGCTTGATCTGATTGATGATCTCGTTCTTTGTCATGCGTAGTCCTTTGTTGTAGAACTGATTGGGATGTACCAGCACCGCTACGAGGTGCGGGCATTTGACGGGCTGTTCCGGAGGTGCCGCTGCGCGGCTACCGCCGGCTACGAAACGTCAGCCCTCCGGGCTGGAAGGCATGCACGAGGAGGATCAGGCGACAGGTGACGCGCGTGTGGCGCTCACGCGTAACGAGTGACCCGCGTGCCGCTCACAACATCCAGATTCAAAACCAAATACCGCAGCGCATCGATCGCGTGATCGCTCCCGTCCTTCACCGGCCTTAGATCCTCCGGATCGCCCACCTTGTAGTGATACGAAACAAGCGCCTCCACCAGCCGGGCGCAGCGCTCGTGCACCAGCAATCGCGCCGGCCCATCGCCGGGCGCAAGCCGTGCGCGGATCAACCCCAGCCCCGCATCAATCTCCGACCCCCGTGTTTTCACATCGAGCCCGGCCGATGCGAGCACCTGCACATCCGAAACGCCGGTTTGCGTTTGCCTCTGCTTGCCCGCCGGATCTGCGCCGATCCAATCCGGCACGCGCCAATATCTCCCGTTCCCGCGCAGGATTGCCTCCACGTGCTGTTTGGTCGTTGACCCCGTCACATGCCGCTCATCGAGAATGCGCAGCGTGCCGTTCTCTTCAAGCGCCGCCCACAGGATTACTGTCGGCGCCCGAAACCCAAAGTCGATCCCGCAGAGAAATGTCGGATGCCGCGACTTTGGATGGAGCAGCGAGGGAATCGGAATCGTGCGAAGCGGATCGAGCCAATCAAGCGGGGATTCCACCCGCTGGAACCACTCTTCGCCGGACCACTCGCTGAACACGTGCACTTTCTGATCAAACTCCGGAAACACCGAGTCGGCGCGCGAAGGCTCGAGGCACAACATCTCCGTCCGCCACATCGCCAAACTCACGCGACGTTTCATGGCAATCGCATCGTCGATAGAAAGGTGCCCGGCACTCCGTTCGCTGGCCGTACGAGCCCGAAGCGCAGCGAGGGAGGTTGCACACAATCCCGCCGCGGCGTCGGAACTCAAAGCGGAAGCACGTTGCTCTTGCTTCTGCTCCGGCGATCGCTCCTCGTCTTTCGATGACATCGCCAAATCGGTCGCAACTTCCCTCGCTGCGCTTCGGGCTCGTACGGCAAGGTCGGGGCACATCCCCGCCCGAGCCGAGCCCTCGCCATCCGCCATCTTGCCTCCCGCTCCGCACTCCGCGCTCCGTGTTCCGCGTCCCTTCTCCCTTTGGCGCTTTGCCATTTGCTCATTTGCCAGATCTCTTTTCGCCCTTCCCCCACACTCCTCCCAAAGCGCACACGAAGCACACGCCCTTTCCTCTCCGCACGCTTCCAGCACATCAACAACGCCCCACTTGAACACCGTCCGCGCCCCCGTGTCCTTCACAATCCGCGACATGATTCCAAATGGCACGTGCAGCGTGCTCAAACACTCGACGCTCCCCTTGATCCGCGTCGGCCCAACGCCGGGAATATCACACATCTTCGAGACCGTCGTCAGCATCGCCGCATCGAACACATCATCCTTGAACAGCTCGGCCTCATCGCAGCGCAGCGTCTGCACGCGCGTGCCGCGGACGGCGGTGTGCGACTGCGCGAGCAACTCGACCGCCGACCCGTTCGTGAGCGCGAGCCGGCCTTCGGTGATGCGACCCTCGATCAACTCCGCCAGCGGGTCCTTTGCGAAGAGCCTTTTCAGATGAGCATGCATCCTGCGCGATTGATCGAGGCTTCCGCCCAGAATGCGCACCTCAATCCCCGGCTTGAAAACCAGATCGAGCGCCGTCGCGACCGCGCCAAGAAATGTTTTCCCCCCGCCGCGCGATGCCCAGACCACGCAATCCAGGGGCAGCGCCTCTTCACTCGCAAACTTACCAAACCCGCCCTTCCCCTGAAAGAACACATGCGCGAGATAATCCAGCGGCGCCCGATGCCCGCCAATCAGCGGCAGCGAAGACACCGAAATCCCAAGCTGCTCACGCAGAAACAAAGCCAGTTGATGACGATTGAGTGGAGTTTTCATGTGTAGAAATGCCTTTTTGCCCGAAGGACTTTGTTCCATACTCCGTGATTGCCTTTCACAAGACCGCCGATATTGCGGATGCTCGTCGCATTCCCTTCGCTGGCCGTACGAGCCCAAACGCAGCGCAGGTGCCGTTGCAACCAATCCCGCCTCGGCATCGAAAGACCGGGAACCCGAAGAAGCAGGTTGTACTTCCCGCGACTCGGCCGCACCCTCCGCAACAGTCTCCCTCGCTTCGCTTGGGCTCGTACGGCAAGGTCGCGGCGTTCCCTTACCCGAGCCAGCCCTTTGCATCTCGCGCTCCGACTTCCGCGCTCCGCCTTTTCTCACAGTCGTCGTTGTTGCGACTGTTCCCAGAACTCCCGTCGCTGGCCGCACGAGCCCAAACGCAGCGCAGGTGCGGTCGCAACCAATCCCGCCGCGGCGTCAAAACGCCCGGAACCTGAAGAAGCGGCTTGCACTTCCCGCGACTCCGCCGCACCCTTCGCAACAGTGTCCCTCGCTGCGCTTGGGCTCGTACGGCAAGGTCGCGGCGTTCCCTTGCCCGAGCCAACCCTTGCGTCTCGCAGTTCGCTCCGCGCTCCAAGGTCCGCGCTCCGCGTTTCGCCTTTCATTCCGCATTCCGAAATCCGCATTCCGCATTTTCCTCCCCCATCACTCACCCAAACCCGCGCACCCGCGCGAATCGACATCGCCGCCCGCGCCGCGACCGGCGCGAGATTTTGCATTGCATCCGAGCCCCTCAACGCCTTCCGCGTGCCTCCCGCCGCATTCGCCCAACGGCGCATCGCGCGCACAAACTCCTCATCACGCGACAGCTTCTCAACAGCCCGCTCATCCGCCAACAACTCCGGCGCAATCCGCAGCCGCTTCAACGCTGCAGCCAATGTCACATCGCGCTCAACCGGCGCACACTCCACCGCGCGCATCCCCGCTCGCTCAAAGCAGCGGCACAAATCCCCCATCGCCGCGACGACTTCCGTGCGATCCGTCAATGGCCTCCGCAAATACGCATCCACGAGCGCCGACGCAATCCCGCGCCCCCGATGCCTGGGCAATACGACAACGCGCGAAATCCGGCGAACCGTCTCATTCAACTTCTGCGCGCGTTCGCGCTTGTCGGGAATCGCAAAGACTCCCGGCCAGGCAATCTCCCGCCACCGATCGTTCAGAGTCGGGTGACTGACCGCGAGCACGCCCACCAACTCTCCGCCGCGCTCTGATTCCATCCACGCCCCAAGCAAACAACACACCCGCGCCGGCGCCCCGGCCGCGTAGTGCCGCGCGAGCAGCGGTTTCGCTTCCGCGAGAGTGCAACGACCGATACGAACAACGCAAGGACGACTATTCAGCATGAGTAGCTCCTGAAGAAGAGAAAGGCATTCACCACGGAGGCACTGAGGCACTGAGAAAGGCAACGAAGATTTGGCAAAGGCAGACAGGCAGCACGGGACAACAACACGTCTTCACGCATCGCCGCTCTTCACTCGCTTCTCTCTTCTCCGTGCCTCTGTGTCTCTGTGGTGAAAATCTTGGCATTTGCGTTTCTCGAGTTCGCATTCAAGCTGCACAACTACATCCGGCGCAAACTCGCGCTCCACATCTCCATGCGCCGTCGCGACAATCACGCGCGATCGCGGCGTCATCACGCTCGCCGCGTGCCGAAACGATCGCGCCACTCCCTTCGCCGTTTCGCGATCGAGCGTCGTCAAGAATTCATCGATCAACAACCACCCCGGCCGCGCCTTCGATGAGCGACTCCGCCGCGCAAGCGCCCGCGCCAAAAAGAACCGCGCCCGCTCCCCCACCGACAACTCGCGCACCGTTCGGCCCAGCACAAACGGATCCGCCAACCCCGCCGCGGCAAGCAGCCGCAGGGCGCGCTCCAATGGCAGCGGAATCAGATCGATCACCGCCCCGCTGCCGCATCTATATATAGATGCAAGATCGCAGAGCACCGCATCCGGCACCGCTTCACGTAACTCGCGCATCAAACGCGACTTGCCGCTGCCGCTTGGCCCGGTCACCAGCGCGACCCCGCCCGGCGCAAGCCCGAGCAGCGCATCAAGCCGATGCCCGCGCGCCGGCAGATCTGCTTTGCGCGTGACGCCGATCCCAAATCGGCAGCACGCCTTCAGCAATCGCCTCGATGGCGCGCGGCCGTTGAGTGCGATGCGCTTGGGGGCGTGGGATGAAGAGATTGGCATGGGTAGTCTCGGAAGGGGAAGTGCAGAAGAATTCGAGAGAACGCGGCGTTTGCGCATCAGACCGGCGTCAGCGCTTCGGCCTGCAACGCGACAATCTCGCGATAGCGCGTCACGCGTTGCCGCGAAATGCCGAGAATCCGTGCGGTTTCGCGCACGGTCAGACCATTGATAAAGATCGCGCGAGCCGAAGCAAGCTGGAGCGCTTCTTCCGTAATCCGGGCGTTCGGCGCCGGTGGCCATTGAGGCGGCTTTTTCGTGCACGCCAGCACCATCGCGACATGGCGATACGCCGGCGACAAGACCCGCGCGACAATCCGGTTCAGCTTGCGATGGAGCACCCACTGGCGCGCCATGCCGGTCGCCGCAAGTTCAGTTAAGGGCCGCTGGCTCCGGTAGACCCAGTTCAAAAGCGCGAGATCCGCCGCGGGCAGCCACTTGGCGTGCTCGGTGACCCTGGTGGCAAACTCGCGCGAGAGCGCTTCGCGCCGGCGCCGATCAAGATCCAGATTCAGCAGTGGCCGGCGCTGCTTTTTCGCGGGCGCCGGAGCCAGCAGGGCGAGGCGGATGGGCGTTGCCCGAAGCGAAGTTGCCGCGGATTCGGGCCTCTCAACAGTTGACACGCTGGTAAACATACAGTACAGTTTACCACAACAGGAACCTACCGGGAAGCCGGTTGGGCCAACTTGTACGAATTTTGTTTGGTATTGTAGCAGATTCCGGCGGGCCAAAGGCGTAGAAGCGCGTTTGGCCCGAACGAGAACCCGGGATCGTGTTCGGAGCACCGCCGTGTCCAAGAAGAAGAGCAAACGAGTCGAAGCCAAGCCCGCAGTTTCGCGAAGCGGGCCCCGCCAGGCGCATGGCCCGAGACCGAACGCCGAAGCCGTGATGGAATCCGGCGGCATGTACTGGGGCTCGCGCCTGCGCAAGCTCCGCCTCGCGCGCAACCTCACGCTCGAGGAGCTCGCCGATGCCGCGGGATGTACCAAAGGCTATTTGTCGGTGATCGAAAACGCGCTCCGCGAGGTGCCCAGCGACTCGATGATCCGCGCACTCGAAAAAGCGCTGCAGGTCCCCGAGGGTGAACTCTCCCGCGCCGCCGACTGGGAGCGCACCCCCGCGCACTTCCGCCGTGAAGTGATGCAGCTCGCCGCCCGCGAAGCCGCGCAGCGCGAGCGCGAGAAAAAACTCGCAACCCTCCTCGCCGCCAGCGGCATCGACGAAAACGGAAAACTCCGCGGCGCCCTCGACGAAGCCTACCGCTCCGGCGAACTTCAGCGCCTGATGGGCACGCGCGAAGACATGACCCGCGCACCCAGCGCCAACGCCTCCGGCGCCAACACTTCCGGCACCACCACCCCCGTCCCCATCTCCCGCTTCCTAGCCCGCGAAGTCCCCCTGATTAACTCCGTTCAGGCGGGGTATCCGGTTGAATTTACGGATCTTTCTTTTCCTGCTCGCATTGCGGACGAGTATGTGCGGTGTCCGGATATTGACGATGCGGATGCGTTTGCGGCGCGGGTGGTTGGAGAAAGCATGATGCCGGAATATCGGGAGGGGGATGTTGTTGTGTTCAGCCCGGCGCGGGAGGTGCGCGGGGGGATGGATTGTTTTGTGCGGCTGGAGCCGGATGGGGAATCGACTTTCAAGCGGGTGTTCTTTGAATCGGGCGGGCCGAATGGGGAGAAGACGGGGGAGGAGCGGATTCGGTTGCAGCCGTTGAATCCTGCCTTTGCGGCGAAGGTTGTGGCGCGCGAGATGGTGGGCGGGCTGTATGCGGCGGTGAGTGTGATCAAGAAGTTGTGAAAGGCGGCCGAATCGGGCCGCTTTGGAAGGGGCGGGCGAGTAGGGCTGGGTTGGGTGGGATTTGAATATTCGGAATTATGCTTGCCGGAATAGGTTTTCGCCAAGTAGGCTGACATGCAAGTTCCGGAGCGGGTCCGGCGTGGGAGTCTGCAAAATGAAGACGCTGAGCGGAAGCATTGTGACCGGGGCACTGGTTTGTCTTGGCGCGCTGGTGGCGCGGGCGGACAACGCCGTGGTGCCGTCGAGCGGGAACGGGGTTGATTTGGGCTCGAACAACCAGGGGGTGTTGAGCGGCAATGCGGCTCGGCGATATCAGCTTGTCATTGATGCGCAGGCGCTGACGGGCATTCCGATCGGGAGCAGGCTGGATGGATATCGCGTGAGGCTGGACAACAGCCGCACGCTTTCGTGGCCGGCTTCGGATGTGACGATCGCGGATTATGAAGTGCGGATCAGTGCCGCGGCGACGACGGCGGCGACGATGAGCACGACGTATGCGAGCAACATATCGGGTGTGCAAACGCTGGTGAAGGACGGGGCGTTGAACATCGCAGCGAACAGCTACTCGGCGGGAGCAACGGGCACGACGCCGGAGAACTTTGGGCCTCCCGTTTTGTTCGACACCGGCTTTCTCTATCTGGGCGGATCGCTGTGCATCGATATCAACTACACGGGAACAGGATTGGCGTCGGAATTCATGGACGCATCAAGTGTCGCGGAAGGCATGGCGGGCAGCTTCGCCACGTCGCGCACCGCGACGACGGGAGCGGTGGCAAACGGGACGGTCATGCGGTTTGAGTACACGCCGCCGTCGAACGCGGTCGTGCCGGCGGCGTACGCGTCGGCGTCGGCGCCGAGCGGTCAGGAAGGTCCACTTTCGGGGACAACGAACCGGCGATTCCAGTATGTCGTCGACGAGGCGGCGCTGGGAATTCCGGCGGGGGCGAAGATCCTGGGGATGGTTTTCCGGCTGGATCAGACGGGCGGGGTGGCGGCATGGCCGCCTGCCGCGGCGACCTTTTCAGACTACGAGGTTCGGCTGAGCCAGGGCGTCGCGACGGGCGCGATGACATCGACGTATGCGAGTAACGTGATCGGGACGCAGAAGCTTGTGGTTGATGGGGCGCTCACGCTGAATGCCGGTACGTTTCAGGATGAGGAGACGTCCCCGACACCGGAGCAGTTTGGTCGGGCGATCATGTTTGAGACGCCGTACCAGTATTTGGGCGGCAATTTGTGCGTCGACATCAATCATCCGGGGACGGGCCTGGTCGCAACGGATTTCCTTGACGCACCAAGCGGGGTCACCTTTGTGGCGGACGGCGTGCGTGGCCTCTACTCGAGCGTGTCGCGGACGGCTGCGACGGGAACGCTTACCAACGCACCGGTGACGCGATTCATCTACGCGGCGGATCTGCGGAACGGCGTGACGAAGGTGTTTGTTGCCGACGACTACGCGAGTGCGGAGGCGCCGTCGCAACTCAATTCACTAACGAACAGCGCTCCGCGGAGCGTGATGACGGTTGCGAGCGCGAATCAGTTCGACACGATTGCGCCGGGTTCGCAGTTGATCGGTTACTCGGGGCGGCTGGGGGCCGGCTTCGCGACCTGGCCGGCGGCGCAGGCGTTGTTCGCAAGCTACACCATTGATGTGTCGCGTTCGGTCAACCCGCCGGGCGCTCTTTCGACGACGTTTGCGAGCAACGTGGGCGCGGACGTCGTGCACGCGTACGCGGACGCGCTGGTGATTCCGGCGAACGCGTTTGCGACCGCGGCGACGAATGCGCCGTTTTCGCACACGTTCTGGTATCAGAATCCATATTCGTACACGGGCGGTCCGCTGAACGTCTTTGTGCGGCACAGCGGAAACCTTGTGGATGCGGGAGGTTTTCTCGACGCGATTCCGATGGGCGATCCGGCCTTCGGGACACGAGCGGACTGCCTGCTGGCAAGCAGCAGTTCGGGCGCGACCGGAAACCCCATCTCGGCGACGGTGCTTCGGCATGAGGTGAACGCGGCGACGATGGTGCCCCTGACGCTGGGAGCCCCCTCGAACGCGTTCTACAACGCGCTGCTTCGGAGCGATACGTATGTGTACCAGGCGGTCATCAGTGGGGAGCAGCTTCGCTATATCCCGCCGGGAAGCCTGATCGATTCGATGTGGATTCGCAATTTTGCGTCCGGGCCTTCAAGCCCCGCGGCAGATTCGATTTGCCCGGACTTTGAATTGACGCTGAGCACGGCCTCGACAAATCCGACGACGATGTCGACGGTGTTTGCCAACAACGAGGGGACGGACGCGGTGCTTGTCCACAATGGGCCGCTGGCGGTTGCGGCGGGGACGATCCCCGCGGGCTCGACGGGTACATTTGCGCGGCTTGTCAAATTCGAGAAAGCGTTTGTCTATAAAGGCGGCGCGTTGTGCGTCACGCTTCGTCACCAGAAATTTACCGTCGATGTGGCCCAGTGTGAGGGAGTGCTCCCAACGCTGCCGGACGCGCAAACCGTGGTCGCCGTCGCGTTCGACGCGGCGAGCGGGATCGTTGCGAGCGCGGGCGGCGCGATTGCGGGTTCGCGATTTGGTTACGTGCCGTCGGTGCACACGCCGAATTCGTTCGCGACGGTTGAAGCGTCCAACGGATTCGATTTCCTGTCGCGACCTTCAACGATTCAGTTCATCGTGCCGGCGGACGAGTTGCGGCCGGTGGATGTCGGCTCGGCGATTACCGGCGTGAGTTTCCGGAACAGTTCGACGGGCGGGGCGCCGACGCGGCCGGAGGCGGCGCTGAGCGTCGGGCGGTTCGATGTCACGCTCGCGCCTTCGGCGCAGACGCCATTGACGATGAGCAACACGTTTGCCTTGAACAACGGGCCGGGCGTGGTGACGGTGCGATCCGGGCCGATGGTGATTCCGGCGGGGGCGTTCCCTGCAACGGGAGACTTCAACCTCCACGGCGAGAACGAGTGGTTTGTCGATTTCGATCGGGCGTTTGTCTATCCGGGAGGCGACTTGTGCCTCACGATCCGGTCGACCGCGACGCTGCCGGACTTCACGTATCTTGACACGGACGGGACCGGGCCGACCGCCATGGGAGCGGCGCGCTGGAACGACGGAAATCCGGATGCGGCAGCATCGACCTCAACGCTTGGCGCCGTCGCGATGCGCTTTGCATTCACGGTTCGTGCGTTCTGCCCTTGGGATCTGAACAACGACGGAGCCGTGGACGACGGGGACTTCCCGCTCTTCCTGCAGTCGTACAACATTCTGGATTGCAAGGATGTCACGATGCCGTTTGGGTGTCCGGCGGATTTCAATCACGACGGCGTGGTGGATGATGTGGACTTCCAGGCGTTTATTGTGGCGTACAACGAGCTTGTGTGTCCGTGAGGAATGTCGGATGTCGGATGTCGGATGTCGGATGTCGGATGTCGGATGTCGGATGTCGGATGTCGGATGTCGGATGTCGGATGTCGGATGTCGGATGTCGGATGTCGGAAAGAATTTTATTGAGCGCGCGTAGCGGGCGAGCTTGGCGCGAAGGTTGCGCTATTAGATTGGTTTTGCGTGCTCGCAAGCGCGGCGTCCCCTCGCGGGAACGCGTGCCTAAACGTGTGCGGAGAGCGACGTTGTGGCCACATGCGCTTTTTTGTTTGCCGCGATCGCCGCCATGGTTAGACTGGATGAGCGGGCTCGGGGGAGAAAGAGCTTTATGAAAAACTGCGTGCGGGCGGGTTTGTTGGTGTGCGTCGCCTCGGCGAGCGCGTGGGCTCAGAGTCTGCAGACTCTGCCACCGGCGTTTGATGCGGCGCCGGGAAACAGCGGCAATTCGATTCCTTTGGCAAACTACACCTCTGCGGCGATGCAGGTGATGTACGGCGCGGACTTGCTCACCGGGATCCCGGTCGGAAGTGTGATCACGGGCATGCAGGTGAGGCTTGAGAAGAACTTCTCGTCGACATTTCCGACATCGGCGTTCACGATCACGCGGTACGACATCCGGATGGCGACGTCTTCGCTGACGCCGGCGACCATGTCCGCGACGTATGCGTCGAACTTGACCAGCCCGGTGCTGGTGCGAAGCGGATCTCTCGACGTGGCGGCGGGCGCGTACCAGTTTGTGGCGTCGGGACCGACTGTTCCGCAGCCATGGGGACCGGTGATCCCGTTTACCACCGGCTTTGTGTATACGGGCGGACCGCTGGTAATCGAGTTTCGAATGGTGAGCCCGTCGTCGACCTTTGCCGCGTACGCCGACGTCATCAACACGGGATCGTCCCAGCGATATATGTTTTCGGAGAACGCGCCGGACGCTGCCGCTGCTGGATCCGGACCATCCGCGGGCGGGCCGATCGTGCGATTGACCCATACGCCGGCGATTACGGATTTGGCGAAGGGCGTGACGAAGGTGTTTGTCGGAGAGAACTTTGCGGGCACGCTCGCGAGCCCGGGCGATGGGGACGGCGTGCTGATGTGGACTTCAGCGTTCACGCACCAGGCGGTCGCGGCGGCGAATCAGTTTGACACGATCGGTCCGGGGTCGGACTTTGTGGGAATGACGTGGCGGCAGTATTCGGGTCTGGCGACAGCCTGGCCGGCGGCGCCGGCGACGTTCAGCCAGTTTGATGTTCAATTGTCGCGCTCGGCCAATCCGCCCGCGACACTCTCGACGACGATCGCGAGCAACGTGGGAGCGGATGCGGTGCAGGTGCGCGCCGGCGCGCTGAGTCTGCCGACCGGTGCATTTGGGCCCATCGGGACGCAAGTGACAACACCGTTTGGCACGGAGGTCGCGTTTACCAACGCGTACCACTATCGGGGCGGACCGTTGCTGTCGGTGGTGCGGCACAGCGGCCAGGGCTCTGGAGTTCCCGGATATTTCGACGGGATTTTGACCAACGGGCCGGGATATGGGAGCGATGTGAAAGGGTACCAAACAGTTTCGGCGAGCGCGACTGTTGCTGCCTCGGCCTCTCCATATTTGACCACTCGCTTCAGTGTCGATGCGGGAACGAGTTCGCCTTTAAATCAGCTTTCACCGGGCGCGGACACGTTCGGGATCACGGTCACGCCGGTCCTTCAGACGGTTCTGTCGGCATCTGAGCTCGCGTACATTCCCGTGGGCAGCGTGATAGATTCGCTTTGGCTTCGACAGAATGGTTCAGCAGGAAACGGGCCGAGCACGGCAGTGACGGCGACTGATTTTGAACTGTCGGTGAGCACGGCGACTGCGCCGCCGAGCGGGATGAGCGCGACTTTCGCGGCGAACGAGGGTTCGGACAAAGTGCTGGTCTACGACGGCGGGCTCGTCGTGCCGGCGGGCGTCATGCCGGCGGGTTCGAACGGGAACTTCGGCAAGATCGTGCAGTTCCAGAAGAACTTTGTCTACAAGGGAGGTCCGCTGTGCATCACGATCCGGCACACGGGTCTGAGCGGCGATATCGGACGACCGGAAGCGGTTTTTGGTTCGTCGCAAACGAACCGTTCGACGTATGCCTTCGGCGTTGGCGCGACAACCGGGGATTTCTACGGCGGAGGCTTCACTGGGACGGCGACGAAGTTGGGCTATATCCCGTCGGTCATGACGCCCAACAGCCTTGCGGCTGCCGAGGGGAGCAGCGCTTGGAGCCTGCCGTTCATCTCGAACTACTCGGTCCAGACGATCATTCCGGCGAGCCAATTGCGCACGGTGACCGTTGGTTCTGCGATTACCGGCTTCAGCCTGCGGGCGGACGGCTTCAACGGAGTTGGGATTCCCGCAACTGCTACCAATCTGAGTCAGTTTGATGTCTCGATTGCTCCGGCGGCACACGCGCCTCTCGCGATCAGTACGATCTTCGCGTCCAACATCGGCCCCGGCGCGGTGATGGTGCGCTCGGGTCCGATGACGGTCCCGGCGAATGCGTATCCGGCTTTGGGAGCACCGAGCCAGAATGCGTGGTACGTTCCGTTCACGAGGGCGTACGTCTACACGGGCGGCGATCTGTGCGTCACGTTCCGCGGGCAGGGTCCGTTGACCGCGGATTCCTTCTACCTGGACGGGCAGGGCAGCAGCCCCATCGCAACAGGCGGGTCGATTTATAACTATGGGGATGCGGCCGCGACGACTGGCGATACGTGGGGCCCGATCGCGATGCGCCTGGCGTTCACGCCTCGCGCGTTCTGTCCGTGGGATCTGAACAACGACGGCGTGGTGGACGATGGGGACTTCCCGATCTTCCTGCTGGCGTACAACACGCTGGACTGCACGGATCCGTCGATGGCGTTCGGGTGCCCGGCGGATTTCAATCACGACGGCGTGGTGGATGATCTGGACTTCCAGGCGTTTGTGGTCGCGTACAACAACCTGGTGTGTCCGTAACGGGACCGCGCCACTCGGAGTGCGAAACGCAGACAGCAACTTGAGAGCGTGATTGTGGAGGAACTCAATCGCCGGTCCGAAGGGGCCGGCGATTTCTTTTGGAGTCGGCGGTGGAGCGGCGCGGGAAGTTGTGACCGAACGGGCGCGAGTTCTCCGTTGAACGCCTTGCGGTTCGGCGTTGACTGGTTGTCCGGCGTTTGTTCCTGAGTTGAAACGCGGGCAGGTGCCGGAATTTCGACAAAGCGTGGGATGGCACGTCGGCGGGGCTCTATGCCGGATTTCGCACATGGCGCTTGAATTTTGGTCGGGCGCGGCAAGCTGGTTTTGTTCCGGGGTTTTTTCGCGCCGTTGGGGGCGCGGAGGGGAAATCATGAAGAATGGATGTGCGGCTGTTGTCGTTTTGTTCTTTTTTGTTTTTGATGCGCGTGCGCAGTTGACGCTGACAAGCGACGAACGAGCGCTGACCGCGGAAGCGGCGGGTTCGGTCGGGACCGCGTTTCCGATTTCGCCGTATGCGCCGTTTGATCAGGAAGTGAGCCGCGACGTCACGGCGGGGGGCGGACACGCGATCGCGCATGCAAAGCAGAATTCGACGGTCTCGCCCGGCGCGATGAATGCAACGGGGTCGAGCTCGTCGCAATCGGATGCTGCGCCGTCGGGCTGCGTGCTCGCGCAGGCGACGAGCGACTTCCGGATCACGTTCAGTGTCGCGACGCCGGTGCAGTATTCGTTCGACGGATCGGTGAACGGTGCCGAGTTCCGCCTGGCGGAAAACGTGAGCGGCACCGTGAATGTCGTTCAATCGCCGGCGGGAACGGAGTTGCCGTACTCGGTCGGCGGGATTCTCAGGCCGGGCCGGCAGTACACGGTGCTGGCGCAGTCGAGTCAGCTTGCGAATGCGTGCAACGGAGATTCGTTCGCGCTGGCGGGGCGTATTCACTGAACGGTCAGTTCGTGGCGCTCGCATCGTGTCCCGGGGACTTGAACTTTGACCGCGTGGTGGATGACGCGGATTTCCAGATCTTTCTGGTCGCGTACAACACGCTGCTCTGCCCGGAGGCGCCGCTGCCGTGCGATGCGGACTTGAACTCGGACGGGGTGGTGGATGATCTGGATTTTCGGATCTTCCTTGCGGCGTACAACACCCTGCTGTGTCCGTGAGGGGAATGGAATTCGGAATTCGGAATGCGGAATGCGGAATGCGGAATTGAGAGGCGCGTGCGCGGCGTGATGGTGCGGCGATCGGGGGCGAGTTGGGGCCGCCCTTTTTCCTTCTTTTCGCGCTCTATTTTCCTTCTCGTCTTCCCTTCTCGCCTTTCTTTGTGTCCTTTGTGCCCGCGGTGCTCTTTGTGTTGAATGCGACGGCTACTTGCTGCCAGACGAGCGCGAACCGAACCGGGGGCGAACTGGGACTTGGCGCGACCTTTGCATGGAGAAGGCGGGTTTGGGCTGCGCGCGTGGTACACTCTTTTTGGAGGGCCGTCGGGCGTGGCCTTGCAGAGGGAGATCGACATGCGGAGCGGAGTCGTTGGGATTTTTGCGTGCAGTGTGGTTGCGCACTTGATGATTGCCCAGCGGGCGGGCGCACAATTGGTTTTGACGAGCGATCTGCGGGCTCTGGTCGTCGAAGCGGCGGGCTCGATCCAGACCGCGTTTCCGGCGCCGGCATACGCGGCGTTTGATCGCGATATCAGCCGCGACGTGGATTCGGGAGGCGGAAACGGGAAGGCGCGGGCGACGCAGACATCGACCGTGTCGGCGAGCGCGATGAGCGCGATGGGCAAGGCGTCGGCGGCGTCGCAGGCGGGACCGGCGAATTGCATTCTCTCGCAATCGACGAGCGATTTTCGAATCACGTTCACCGTTTCGACGCCGGTGCAGTATGCGCTGGATGGCGCGGTGGATGGGGCCGAGTTCCGGCTGGCCGAGCCGATCGGCGGAGCGATCCACCTTGTGCAGGCGGCGCCGGGCACGCCGACACCGTATTCGTTCTCGGGCATTCTCAAGCCGGGCCGCAACTACACCGTGTTAACGCAGTCGAGCCAGTTGGCGAATGCGTGCAGCGGCGACTTGTTCGCGCTGGCGGGCGAGTACTCGCTGAACGGATCGTTTCTGTCGCTGGCGCCGTGCCCGGGTGATCTGAACTTTGATCGCGTGGTGGATGATTCGGACTTTGTGCTCTTTGTGGCTGCGTACAACGAGTTGCTCTGCCCGGCGGCGCCACTGCCGTGCGATGCGGATCTGAACTTTGACGGATTCGTGGACGACGCGGACTTCGTAATCTTTGTTGCGGCGTACAACGTGTTGTTGTGTCCGTGATTGATTTGCAGAGCGGCAGAATTGCAGAACAGCAGATGCCCGCCGGACTCTCGATGCGGCCTCCTTGCGGCCGCGTTCGCCCGTTTTGACGAGAAAATCCGGCTGTTATCGGGACGCGATGTTTTTTGCTGCGCGCAAGCGGCCTGGCTGTAACATCTGTTCTGAAGAACGTGGTGAGAGGAGCGGCCATGCGTCCAATGACGGCTGGGTTTGTCGCGGTGGCGGCGGGTGGTTTTGCTGTCGGTGCGGCCTTGGCTCAAAGCTCCACGAATGCGCCGTTCAATCCGCCGGGATCGACACGGGTGACGCTTGCGAACAAGTTTGCGGCGGTGAGCGGAGCCGGGGTGAACGATGCGCCGCTGCAGGCGGCGGGGCGCACGCTCGAGTGGGTATTTTCCGGATCGCAGATCTCGATGTTCGCACCCGGGGCTCGCGTGGTTTCTGTTGCATTCCGCAATTCGACGACGAGCGCGGGGCCGATCGCGCAGGCGGACTTTACTGATTGGTCGCTCTCGCTCGCGCGCTCGCTTGCGGCGCCGGGCTCTCTTTCGTCGACCATTTCGAACAACATCGGGGCGGATTCGACGCTGGTGCGCAGCGGCGCGCTCAGCCTGATTCCGGGAACGGCGCTGCAGAAATCGGGCGCGACCGCGCCGTTTTCGTGGGAGACGCGATTTGACGATGACTTTGAATTTTCGGGCGGCAACCTGCACCTGCTGCTGAGCCAGAGCGGATCGGGCGTTGCGGGGGTGAACTTTGATGCCGCGGCGAGTGGTGATTCTGGGACGAACGTGCTCTTTCAAGCGCGCAAGGCGGACGCTCCGGGCGCGACCGCGACGACGGAGAGTGTGAATACGCCGGTAACCAGACTGGGAGTCGATGCGGCGATCGCGCTTCCGCTTTTGACGGCGACGGCGAGCAACGGGCAGTCGGCGTTTGCCGGTGCGCTTGGGCCGAGCGAGTTCGCGGGGCAGTTTGTGATTGGCGCGGAGCAGTTGCGGCATCTGCCTCGGGGGAGTCTGATTACGTGGCTGACATTCCGGCTTGCGCCGGGCGAGGCGGCGTGGCCGCTCACGGAGAGGACGACTTCGGACTTTGAGATTGAAGTTGCGACTTCAGTGAATCAGCCGCTTGCGATGGGAACGTCTTTCGGGAGCAATCCGGGGGCGGATGCGATCGTCGTGCGCGAGGGCGCGCTCACAATTCCTGCGGGCGCGTTGCCGGCAGGCGGAGGAGAGATCGCGCGGTTTGGAATGCCTATCCATTTTCAGCGCGGGTTTGTGTATGTGGGCGGCGATCTGTGCATCACGGTGCGGCACGGCGCGTTTATTGGCGGAGCGGGGCCGGTACTCGATACCGCGAATCCGGCGGGAGCGATGCGCACGGCCGTCGCGGCGTCGATGAACGCGGGAGTGGGCGCGTTCCTGCCGCAGGACGCGTCGATCGCGCTTGAGGTGGGATACACGCCATCTCTGTGCGTGCCGAACAAGTACGAGACGGTTTCGGGCGGCTCGGGCGCGTGGCTGTTCGAGACGCCCCGGGTGCATCAGCTGGTGATTGATCCTGCGCAGTTGACGTATCTCGCGCCGGGAAGCACGGTGGATGGAATTGCGTTCCGGATTTCACCGGTCTCGCCGGTCGCGTTTGTCTCGTGGCCAATCGGGGATGCGACCGTGAACCAGTTTGATGTGTACCTGAGCACGTCACAGCGGACGGCGCTGCAGATGAGCAACGTTTTCTCGCAGAACGAGGGCGCGGACATGGTGCGGGTGCGCCAGGGTGAATTGTTTGTTCCGGCGTTTGCGATGACGGTCATCGGGAGCGATGTGGGAGAGCATTCGTTTGTGATCCCGTTCTCAAAGCCGTTTGTCTATAACGGGGGCGGACTGTGCATCACGATGCGTATCGGCCAGCGACTGGGCGGTGGCGACGCGGTGAACTTCGACGGCAGGTTCAATACAAGCGGAGTGAACGGCAAGCGCGCGACTTTGTCGTCGTCTGAAACGAGCGGCAACCCCGCATTGGCGCTCGCGACGCGGCTTGTGTTCACGCGGCCGACACCGACTTGTCCGGCGGACCTGAACGGCGACGGGCTTGTGGATGATGTGGACTTTGTGTCGTTCGTTGCGGCGTACGACTTCCTGGTGACGCCGGCGGCGGACTTCAACTTTGACGGCGTGACGGATGACACGGATTTTCAAGCGTTTGTGGTGGGGTATGACGCGCTGGTGTGTCCGTGAATTTGGATGCCGCGCGGCACTGAAATCCGGCGCGACCTCGCGACGCAATCACGTTGCCGCTACGCCTCGCGCCGCCTGTGATTCGGTATTCGGCGGACGCGGAATTGGCGTGCCCGGCGGGAAGGCTTCGAGCAGCACCTTGGCGTACTTCTCGCCGGCGGCTTCGAGGGTGAACTCGCGCTCGAAGAGTGCGCGGGCGTTGCGGCCTTTGCGTTTGGTTATCCCGGGGTCGGACATCAGAGCGCGGATGCCTTCGGCCAAACCCGCGGCATCGCCGACTTTGAACCAGAGACCGACATCGTGCTCATCCACGAGTTCGCGGAGTTCGGATCGCTCTTCGCTGATCGCAATGATCGGGCGGCCGACCGCGAGCGAGGAGTAGAGCTTGCTCGGGAAGCTGATTCCTTCGACACCCTTGGCGATGGTCACGAAACTGGCGTCGCAGGCGGTGAGCGAATCGGGGAGCTTTTCGAAGGGCTGGTACGGGAGAAGCAGTGTGTTTTTCAGGCCGCGCTTGGCGATCTGCTCGCCGATCCAGGCCTTGCGGCCACCGGCGCCGACAAGGACGAGGCGGAAGTTTTCGTCTTTGAGAAGATCGGCGGCACCGAGAAGCGTGTCGAAGTCGTAGTAGAGGCCGAGGTTGCCGGAGTAGAGAACCGTGAAGGGCTCGATGAGGTTGTGCGTCTTGGCGAACTCGCTCTCGACCTTGGGTTTGGCGGTGAGTTCGCGCGCGTCGGCCCAGTTGTAGATCACGTGCACGCGGGCGGGATCTAGCCCGTAGTTCTCGCAGACGAGGCGCTTGGCGCTCTCGCAGAGAACGATGGTGTGCTCGGCGCGCTTGTAGATGAGCTTGTTGCCCATGTGCCAGATCCGGGCGATCAGGCCGTCCTTCTTGATCGTGCCGACCCAGACCGCCATCTCGGGATAGGCGTCGTGCAGGAGTTTGACGTAGCGGTGACGGCGCACCATGCTGACGAAGGCGCCGATGATTCCGAGGAAGGGCGGATTGGTGGTGTAGAGATGGACGGTGTCGCCCCGGCTCAGGAACATCATCCGGAGCGTGAGGGGCACCATGAAGGTGAGGAAGTTGACGATCCGACCGGCGAGGCGATCCTTGCTGAAGCGGGTGGTGACGAGGCGGCGGACGTAGACGCCGTCGCGCCATTCGCGGAGTTCGACGGGTTGCCAGGTTTCGCGCGGGCCGTAGCACGGGCGGCAGGTATCGACCTGCACGAAGAAACCCCGACGCACAAGGTCGGTCGCCAGTTCATGCAGCAAGTGTCCGGTCGAGGCGACGTCGGGCACGTAGAACTGGTTCAGGATCAGAACCCGGGGCTTGGGAGTTTCGCGGATGGGCATGTGAAGAAGAAACCTGAGCGGGTCCGATTGTTGGCGTCCGGATCACGGGCGCACCGACATCGAGAATCAGACTTTGTATCGTAAGGTATTGAGGTCGGGATTGACCCGATATCACGGTGCGGGCCTATGAACTGGCGACTGGGCACAAATACCGGCTGTTTTGATGTGACGGGGGGAGTCGGAAAAGGCAGGACACCGGCCGGGTGGCCGGTGCCACGAAAGGCAACGACACCAAAGGCAGCGACAGCATGAGCCGGCCACTGGATGAAATTCGCGGGGAGTATGACGGGCCGCGGCCGGCGGTCTCGGTAGTCATTCTCACCCTGAACGAAGAGATCAATGTTCGCGGGGCGATCGAGAGCTGCGCGTGGTCAGATGATGTGAACGTGCTGGATTCTGGGTCGACGGATCGGACGGTGGAGATTGCGCTCGAGGCGGGTGCGACGGTCGTCACAAATCCATTCAAGTCGTTCGGCGCACAGCGGAACTGGGCGATCGACAACATTCCGCTCAAGCACGACTGGGTGTTTCATCTGGATGCCGACGAGCGGTTCACGCCGGAGCTGGTGCGCGAGATGTCGGAGTTGCTGGGGCGCGGGCCGAGTGAGGCCGGGTTTTACGTTGCGAACCAGATGATTCTGGACGGATCGTGGATCAAGCGGGCGAGCGGGTATCCGGCGTATCAGATGAGGCTCTTTCACAAGGGGCGGATGCGCTTCAACGACCACGGACACGGGCAGCGGGAGGAAACGCAGGGCACGGTCGGCACGCTCACGCAGCCGTACGTGCACTACAACTTTTCGAAGGGCCTGGATGAATGGCGGGCACGCCACGATCGATACAGCTCGCTCGAGGCGAAGGAAATTCTTGCGGCGCGCGCGAGCGGCGAAGGCGTGTCGTGGTCGGGGCTGTTTTCTTCTGACGGAATTGTGCGGCGGCGGGCGCTCAAGGGGCTTGCGGCGCGGATGCCGATGCGGTCGCAGATTCGGTGGCTGCACACGGTGATTTTGAAGGGCGCGCTGCTCGATGGGAGCGCGGGATTGAAGTACGCGAGGCTGCTGTACTGGTATGAAGGGGAGATTGCGCGGAAGGCGAAAGGCCGGTGAGCGGCGAACGGCCGCAATCAGGGCTTTTGCACTTCCAATAGATACACGAAGTACGAGTTGTCTTCTTCCTTCGCGGAATGAATCGGAAGGTGCATTGAATGGCCGCCGATCAATTTCTGGGGCACCGGCACCCACTTGCCGACCTGCTCGTGCTCGAGCACTTTCAGGCCGGCGCGCACGGCGTGGCCTCGGATGTCGGCCTCGGTGAACAGATGCACGAAGTGCTTGTTGGGGCCCTTGCGCTTTACTTTGACGCAGTGTCCGTTTGCGACGGTCACCATGACCTTTGCGCCCGGCTTGCAGACGCGCACGATCTCGCGGAGACCCTTGTCGACATCCGGCACGTGCTGGAGCATTTCGACGCAGGCGACCATGTCGACGGTGTTGTCGGAAAGCGGGATCGACTCAATCGTGCCGAGGACCAGATTCACGCGCGAGTCGCGGGCGAGCACGCGCCGCACTTGAAACTCGCTTAAGCCAAACTCGATCGCGTTGTAGGCGATGGCCGGCGGCAGGAATCGCCGGAGCGACATGTCGCCGGGGCCGCATTCCAGAAACGCTGTTTGGTCGTTCGCGTACTTCTTGATCCATCGGGCCAGGGTGTACTGAAGAAACTGATGGCCGAGGAAGTTCTCGGTGGCGCGCCGGAGCGGCCAGAGAGCGGTCTTGACGGCGAACTTGAAGCCCGAGTTTGGGCGGATACCCGCGACATAGGAATTCCAGCCCGCCTCGCCCGACCGGGCGACCGCGAGCGATTCGCTGACCGGGATCGTGATGCCGCAGACCTCGATGGTCCGCGTCGTCGTCCAGGCGAGGCGCTGGTTGAAAAGGGTATCGGTCATGCTTGAAACCGGGAATGCGGCTACGCGTTGCCGTGGGGTTGGGAATGCTCAGAGTAGAGCGCAGGTTCGTAGTCGGTGATTCCCCACGCACTCTCTTCCAGTTCGGAGGCATGACTTCGCGCTTTCACGGCGTTGGCTTCGTCCCAGTAGATCTTGGCCAAGATGAGCCAGAAATAGAACGGCGTGGGTTGTCCGATCACGCTGCCCTGCTTAAAGGCGTCCATGAGGCCGAACAGGCAAATGCCGACCCAGGCCGCGACCGTGCCGCGAGCGATCGGATCGTTGCCGTAGGTCCGGAGCATGGTGCGGGCGTACTTCACGGTGTACCAGGTTGCGATCAAGAAAATGACGAGGCCGGCCAGGCCGTAATCGAGCAGCATCTCGGCGACGATGTTGTGCGGGTAGTCAAAGACGTGGCCGGTGAAGTACGCGAACGAATTGGTTCCGTTGCCAGTAAGCCATCCGCCGGGGTTGCTGGCGAAGAAGCCCATGGCCTCCATGAAACGTTCGCCGCGGTCGGCCGAACCTTCCTGCAGAAGTGTCGGATCCCACCTGCGTGCAGCTTCTCCTTCGAGAAAGAATGAGAAGGTGAGTGCGACGACCAGAAGCATGAAGCCTGCGCCGACAACCATGAGAAAGAACTGTTTCATGTCCTTCACCTGGCGGGCGAACGGATACATGCAGACGGAGACAACCACGGCGAAAATGATCTGGCCGCGCGAACCGGAAACGATGGCGAGGCCCAGACCGAGCACCAGGCCGGCGACGGTGAACACGATGCCGAGCTTGCCCTTGTCCTTGAAGTTCATCAGCGCCGCGGCGATCATCATGAAGCCGCCGGTGTCGGCAAGGGCGAGCGGATTGCTTGTGAAGTCCGAAACGCCGTACTCCGCACCGAGGTTGATGATGAAGCGGCCACCCTGCCACTGCGCGCTCGGATTGAACAAGAAGGTGATTGTCAGGATGCAACCGAGCATGACCGTCAGGAAGATGCCCTGCCGGAGCTCATCGAGGCTGGAGAGCAGGAACGGATAGATGAAAATGAAGACGACGATGTACGGGATCGCATCGATGTACATCTTCATGCCCGACTCGCGCGCGGGCGTGTACAGCAGCCCGAAGGTCATCATCGCGTAGATGGCGAGCGTGCACCATGTCACCGGGTTGAAGTACGTGGTGATCGTGAGCTTCTTGCTGGTGCTCTTGTAAAGCACGGCCATTCCCGCGATCATGGCGATTGCCGCCGACAGGTACGGGCCGTAGACCACCAGCGCGGGGATGTATCCCTGGAGCACCTGCTTGAGCGGGAACATGAGGTTGACGAGGGCAAAGGCCCACGTTGGGCGCGCGATCGACCAGACCGAAAGGCCGATCATGCCGAACACGATGAAGACGAGCATGCCCTGGGTCATGTCTGAACGCTCGATCCGGCCGCCCACCACGTCAAGCGGGGAGCGGCATTCCTCGCGAACGATATCGGTCGTTCGGGCGTCGGGGTTCGTTCTTCGGGGGTGTTGAAGCGCCGAAACTGCGTGAAAAAGCCAATTCGAGGCGCCGAATGAGGTCGTCGGCGAGGTTTCACCAGCGGATGAGCGCGCCACCGATCGCCAGCACCAAGAGTCCGGCGGCGGTTATCCACAGCCACATCGGGATTCCCTGCTTCCGCTCCGAGCCGAGGGCGTGCCCACAGTTCCAGCAGACGTCGACATCGTCGTAGAGGGTCGTGCCGCAGGACGAGCAGGTCTGTGTGACATCGGAAAACCGCTCGATGTCGGCGTCGCTGGGCCCGTCGTCAAGATCTCGCAGGCGCTTGGCCATGGTGAATTGTTGGTGCATCGCCGGGGCGTGTGATCGTGGCGCGGGGAGGAAAGGCCAGCCTCGGAGAGGCGGGGTACCAAACGCGGGCTACCAGGGTCCGCTCCAAAAAGGCAAAGAGTCGTTGAGGAAAAGAAGGCATCTGGGCATGAGGCATCGGGGCATCGAGTTGGGAGATGCGCCGGCGTGGGGCTGCTCTACCCTTGAGCCTTGGCAGCGAAACAGTCCAGTCTTCCTCTCTGGGTCCAATCCACCATCGCGGGCGGATTGCGCTCGGCCATCACGCTGCCCTTGACGGTGGGCCTTGGGCCGGCGACGCACTTTGCCAAGAGTGCGGGCGCAGTCTTTGCGAACATGCCGTTCACCAAGCGGCACGTTCGGCGGGCGGAACAGAATCTGGAGATCGCATTTCCGGAGTGGTCGAAGGAGAAAAGGCGTGAGGTTGCTGTCGCCTCGTATCAGCATCTGGCGCAGCTTGGCGTTGAACTCGCCTTCACGCCCCGGCTGATCAACCACGACGGCTGGAGTCGCCACGTGACGCTCGGGCCGGTGACGACAGGGTTTCAGAAGATGCTGTCGGGCGGGCCGTGTGTTCTGGTGACCGGGCACTGCGGGAACTGGGAACTTGTCGGCTACACCGTGTCGATGGTCGGCTTTCCGATGCAGGCGGTGTATCGACCGCTGGATTTGAAGCCGCTGGACAATTGGGTGCGCGAGAGCCGCGAGAAGCGCGGGTTGACGCTGGTTTCGAAGTTCGGCGCGATTCGCGCGCTGCCGGAAGGCATGAAGCGGGGCGTTCCGGCGGGATTGGTCGCGGATCAGAACGGCGGCGATTACGGTGTGTTTGTGCCGTATTTCGGCCGGCTGACCAGCACGTACAAGTCGATCGGGATACTGGCGATGCAGTTTAACGCGACGGTGTTGTGCGGCATTGCTCGCAGGCTCGAGCCCGGCGAAGAACCACCCGCTGGCAATGTGATGTCGATCCAGAATGGCGGGATGCGCTACTCGATCGAGATGACGGATGTCTTTGGGCCTGAAGATTGGGAAGATCAGCCGGATCGGTTGTATTACATCACGGCGCGCTATCGCCGCTCGATCGAAGCGATGGTGAGGCGGTCACCGAAGCAGTATCTGTGGATGCACCGGATCTGGCGGAGCCGGCCGCCGCACGAGAGGCGAGATAAGGAATTTCCGGCGGCGCTTCGCGCGAAGATGGAAGGGCTGCCGTGGATGACGCAGGCGGAGATTGATGCGGTGATGCATCGGAGCGAACTGGACCGGGCGTTGATTCGCGAGAAGGCGGATCACGGGTTCAGGGTGTGACGTGTCTTGCGTTCTTTTTGCGGACCGCTCCGCTGCCCGCTTCAAAATCTTGCAATGACTGCCCGTACGAGCCCAAGCGCAGCGAGGGACGCCTCGATTCGCGAGCGCAGCGCGGACAGATCGTCAAACGTCTTCTGGCGTTCCTCCCTCGCTGCGCTTGGGCTCGTACGGCCAGTGCACGTTGAAATTGCAAGACCTCGGCGCATTCAAGCCTTTGGAGGCTCACTCGCCATCGGCCCGGCGAACGCGCACGTTCTCGCGGCCCTCATCGTCTGCGTCTGGAATCGGCTGGTGCATGGGGGCGTCGCCGCTGGGTTGCCGCGCTCCACTTTGAAGCGTCGTAAACACCGACCGCACGAACAGGTATACAAGCCCGATCACAGCCATCGGGACGAGCAGGATCAGGAGTAGGAAGACGAGAAACGCGATCGCGACTGCCGCGAGAACGCGGATGAAAAATCGGCGCACGCCGTCCAGCGGACCGGCACCGAATCCTGCGCTGCCAAAGTTTGCTCCGCCAGCATCCATGATTGCGACGCTCATACCCCTTTATTCCGAACCAGCGACCGTTGATTTCACCGCCGCAATCGTCTTGTGGGCTCCTTCGACCATGAAGACCCGCCTCGGAGAGGCGGGCCACCAAAGGTATGTGAACTAGACCTTCGGCCCGCTCTTCCCCAATGTCGCGATCGCGTCCTTGTATTGCTCGCGAAGGGGTTCAACCACTTCCTTGATGAACCGTTCGGTTTGCTCGACGCTGCGGCCGACGTATTTCATAGGGTCCATGACGCCGTCCCAGTTCAGCTCAGCCGCGAGTGGGCCGCCTCGGGATTTCCCCCAGAAGTTCTGGTCGCTCTTGAGGCGTTCGAGGAGATCGTTGTCGAGCCCCTCCTGCTTCACGCGAAGCCCCGCGGCCTGCGCGTGCTGGCGAATCAGTTCGTGGTAGTGCTGGCGATCTCCGCCGAGCTTCACGCATTCCATCATGATGTTCTCGGTCGCCATGAAGGGCAGTTCGGCCATCAGGTTCTTCTTGACCATTGCCTCGTGGACGATGAGGCCGGAGGCGACGTTGTGCATCAGATCGAGCGCGCCGTCGAGTGCGAGGAAGGCCTCGGGTAGCGAGAGGCGGCGGTTGGACGAGTCATCGAGCGTGCGCTCAAGCCACTGGGTTGCCGCGGTGTCGTAGGCGTTGCCGACGAGATTCATGACGAATCGCGCGAGGCCGCAGATTCGCTCGCAGCGCATCGGGTTGCGCTTGTACGGCATCGCGGAAGAGCCGATCTGTTTGTCTTCGAAGGGCTCGTCGAGTTCTTTGCGATTGCAGAGAAGGCGGACATCGGTGGCGATTTTGTGGAGGACGGAGGCAGTGGATGCGAGGTCGGCGAGGATGAAAGTGTCGACCACTCGGGGGTAAGTTTGACCCACCAGGGCGTGGGTATTACTTCCCCAGTCTTCGAACTCCCATTCTGTATTCCAGCCAGAACGATCGAGGTTGGCAACGACTTTTCGCTCAAGTTCCCCGACGAGATAGGACGCGGAGCCGGGATCTGGCTGCTGAACTGCGGCGACCCCGGATTTCGCAAGCGCGAGAAAGGATGCTTGGGTACCGGTGGCGCCTCGGACACCGCGTGCGAGGTTGAATTTCCAGATTCCGTGATGTCGTTCTCGACAAAGAAAAAGGTCGTATGACCAATTCGCCATCCTGCGACCAACCGTCGTCGGTTGCGCCGGTTGATAGTGCGTCCATCCCAACGTCGGAATTGAAGCATTTGCTTGGGCCTGCCAACCGAGATGTATGACCGCGCGAGCGATCTTTGTGCACACCAACGCGGCTGCGCTTCCGAGAGTCATCCAATCCGCATTACACACCACGTCCTGACTCGTCATCCCCAGATGGATGATCCCCTTCGCCTTCGGGCACGAGTCCCCGAGTGCGTGCACGTGCGCCATGACATCGTGTCGCAGCTCGCGTTCGTACTTCTCCGCGAGTTTGATCTCGGCATCCGTAATACCGCCCGGCCGATTCACGGCCGCGCGAAGCTCCTCCACCTGCTCCTTCGTCACCGGCAGACCCATTTCGTGCTGCGCCTCGGCAACGGCGAGCCAGATCCGGCGCCACGTGTTGAACTTGTGGCGCGCCGACCAGAGCGTCAGCATCTCCTCGCTCGCGTTTCGGGTGGCGAGCGGGCTGGTGTAGGTGTCGTACGGGCTGGACGGTGTCGTCATGCGCGAGGCTCCGGGCCATCGTACAACCGGGCAAGCCGGGCCGCACTCTGGCCGCCGCCTAGTTCGCCCGCACACTCAGCATCCTCAACGCCCGCTGCCTGAGCGACTCATAAATCGGCTCATTCCCCACGATCGTCGGTACCTGCATCGCCCCGACGCACACACCGATCATCGGAAGCAGAAGAGTCGTCCCCACCGTCATCTCCGACACGAGCACGATCCCGGTGAGCGGCGCACGCACGACCGCCGCGAAAAGCCCGACCATCGCGACGATGCCCATGACCGCGGGATCTATCGTCGCGCCGGCGGCACCGGGCAGCGCCACGTGGCACATCGCATTCCACCCGATTGCACAAAGCACGCCAGCCTGCGCCCCCACCGCGAGCAGCGGCGCAAACAACCCGCCCGGGGTCTGCGCCGCATATGAGAGCGGGCCGAGCACGAGCCTCACAACAAACAACGCCGCCAACGTCCAAATTGCGGCTGCACCAACGCCGGGAACCTGCAGAACTCCGCCGACACTTGCGGGCGCCCTTCCCCAGTGCAGCGCCTCGACCGTCAGCACATCGCCGCCGCCGACTGCGTGAGGCCAGCAGAACCCGAGCAATCCGATCACGGTTCCGACCAGCGCCGCGGTTGCCCAGCGCGGCACGTGCCGCGCAGAATCCGCCACGCTCAACAGGCCCACGATCAGTTTGTTGTACACAACCCCGATCGCGCCCATCACAAACCCGAGCAGCAAAAACGCCGGCATCGCGGAGAGCGCCGGCTCGCCAACCTCGGCAACGGCAAATTCCGGCGTCGCCCCGAGCATCAGCCGCGCCATGCCAATCGCGCCGGTCAATGCGCCAAACGTCACGATCGTGATGCGGGTATCAAACCTGCGAACGAGTTCTTCGAGTACAAAGACCGATCCGCCGATCGGCGCATTGAACGCAGTCGCCAATCCCGCGCCCGCTCCCGCGGCAAGCAAGGACCGGCAATCGACAGTCCTCCACCCAAGCTTCCGGCCGATTTCATGCGCGATCGTCGCGCCCATCTGCACACTCGGCCCTTCGCGCCCGAGCGCGAGCCCCGAGCCGATCGCGAGCAGGCCGCCCACAAACTTCACCGGGATCAGCCGCCCGGGCGCGATGGCGACATCGTGTTGAAGCACTGATTCGACGTGCGGGATTCCGCTTCCGGCGGAATCCGGGGAAAACCGTTCGACCAGCCATGCTGCAACAGCCGCGGCAAGCGCACACGCGCCGATCGCCGCGATCACGCCCCAAATCGGAACGTTCTGCGCCCACTCGAGCGCCAGCACGCGGCGCTGCTCCACCCAAACTAGCGCGAGCCGGAACGACGCTGCGACAAGGCCGACAACCGCGCCCGCGCCGATGGAAACAAACATCAACCCGATCAGATGAGCGCCGCCCCGCCATTCTTTCTTTGCTGTGACTGGTTCCAATGCGAACGCTCCTGATGCGATCGCGAGGATATCAGCGGGGTGCTCGCGGAGAAAAATGGTGCGCGCGGTGTTTGCGGGGCAAGTGTCCCGTCGCTTCGCTTGGGCTCGTACGGCAAGGTTTTGGTTGTTTGGATGTGCTTGGCGGGATCTCGGCGCAGCGTGCAAAAGATCAAACGCGGCTGGTCGGCTGCCGACTCCGCAATTTCGAAGCGTCATGAAAAAACCCGCTTCGGAGAAGCGGGCCACCAATTGCAATCGTAATTTTCAATTCGCCCCATCGGCGAGTTTTTACGCCGCCTTCGTCGATCGATCCCGATCGATCTTCTCGCGCTGTCCCCAACGCTGCGGGCGGGTGTTCGACGGCGAATCTCCGGCCTCCATCCAATCCTCGGCATTCCGCAGATTGATCTCGGTCTTGCAGGTCTTGCGATACCCGAGCAACCTTACCACTTCGAGCACGTCTGTCCAAGTCGGGAACGTCTTGCCGTTCCCCTTCTTGAACGCGTCGATGGCCGCGAGGAACAGGAACTGCTCCTTGGTCATCTCGCCTTCTTCAGCGCTCTTGGTGAAATCGCTCAGGCGCCTGCCCGGGCCGCGCCGTCTTTCGAGTCCGGTCGAAGGCGCTTCCTCTCCTTGCGCCTTCGCCAGTTCTCGATTGTCGAGCCCCAGCCTCCGATCAATGACGCTTCCTTCCAGGCTCTCGCCCGCTCGGAAGTCGACCTTCATCGGACCTTTGGGACCTTTGTGTTCTTCGGACGTTGGCATTGGCGTACTCCCGGCAGGTCCCCCGACCCCGACCACCCACTTCGCTCTCCTCGACCAGCCACATCGGCCCGCGCGCCGCCTCGATTCATCGCATTCGCTCCGCGATCCCCTCTTCCCGCGTTCTGCCAATGAAAAAGGCGGCGCCAGTGAGCGCCGCCCGAATACACAGAATTCCTTCGCACCGATCAGAAGGACCGCGAACTAGAGGTCATCATCGTCGTCATCTTCCTCGTCGTCCGCAAATTCCTCGCCGTCGGCTTCTTCGGTCTCGTCGTCCAGGAAGTCTTCGTCGTCTTCGGCCTCGCCCTCGCCGAACACGCCGTCCGCATCCGCTTCGTCGTCTTCGAACGGCGAATCGTCGTCCTCGTCGTCGTCTTCATCAAACATGACGACGTTCGGCACCAGCGGCATCGGGCGTTCTTCCAGTTCAAGCGTGCCAGCGCCGGCAAAGCCCGTCGCCTTTTCCGCGGCAATCAACACAGTTCCGCTCCTATTCCTCATCATCGCGACCATGTCTCGTCCTTCCTGAAGTCGATGCTCTTGCCCAGCCGCCCCGTTTCCGAGCCCCCGGCCGCAAGAGGCGGTACAGTACTGCCCGCCGTCCAGTTGTCAAACCACTTCCCTGTTCTGCTCGCTCTCGGGCCCGACTGTGGATATCCGGTGGAAAGCAGGACCCCCTCGCCCGCAACGGCCGATCTTTCCCCTCTTCCCGCCCCGCGTCCAGTCGGTCTATTTACCCAGATGAGCACCTCCTCCACCTCGACCTCCCCTGCCCCCGCCCCGGCGACTGGCTTCAATCCGCTCACCGGAATCGCGGCGCTCGTCATCCCCGGACTCGGACACGTCCTCCTCGGGCAGGTTCGCAGGGGCCTTCTTGTCGGCTTTGGCGTCCTCGGACTTTTCTTTGCGGGCCTGTTTGTCGGTGGAATCGATGCCGTTGACAGCAAAGAGGATGCCCTCTGGTTCATCGCGCAGGCCCCGACCGGCGTGGTCGCCTTCGCCACCAATTACATCCATCAGAATCGCTTCAAGGGTGTCGACCCGTCCTTCAAGGCCATGCGCCGCATGCCCAATCCCGGCGAATCCATCAACGACAAAGGCATAATCGTCCCCGGAGGCAGCCCGCCCGCGCAGCGCTCGCTCGCCCGCGTCCACGAGATGGGGATCCTCTTTACCGCCGTCGCCGGACTCCTAAACGTTCTCGCGGCAATCGACGCGATGTTCCCGACGATCGGCCGCAAATCATGAACGAAATCTCCTACATCCCCTTCATCGATCCGATCTCGACGCTCTGGCACGGCGCGTATTCATCGCCGTGGTTTGTCAACGTCTATTGCCTGATCGTGGTTTCGTTCTTCACCTCGGTCGCGTACAAGGCGCTGCGCTTTCAGGATTTTTCCGGTGCTCTCGGCCCGGTGCTCGTTTCGTTCTTCCGCCACTCGCTGGTGATGACCGCCCAGATCGTCTTTGGCATCTGGGGGCTTGGTCTCGTCGTCTTCCTGATCGTGCACTACATCGTGCCGTTCATCGCGCCGATGGCGTGAGGAAATACCTGCACCACAGAGACACTGAGGCACAGAGAAGAAAGTGCCAAGTGCGGTGAATCAGCAAAAACCTGAAGAGGGCCCGAGGCGACTTCACAAAGCATTCCGACTTTATTTTCTCCGTGCCTCTGTCCCTCTGTGGTGAATGCCTTTGCTCTTATCCGATGCGCGTCCGCCACGCCCCCACCATCGCGGCGCCCACATCACCGGGCTTTCCCGCACCGAGCACGCGCGACTCAACCGCGACCACCGGCAGCACGCCCCAGCTTGAATTTGTGAGCAACACTTCGTCGGCGTTGAGCACATCGTCGATCGCGATCATCCGCTTCTCGATCTCAAGCCCCTCATCTTCCGCCCACTCAAGCGCCCAACGCCGCGTCACACCAGGCAGCACCGGGCTCGGCATGACCGCACGTCCCTTGCCGCTTCCCGCATCTTCCGGTTCCGCACTCCGCGTTCCGAGCTCCGCGTTCTGCATCTCTTCCCCGCGCGCGATCGGCGTCAATACCACCCCGTTCTTCACGATCAGCGCATTGCTCACGCACCCGCCGCACAAGTAATTGCTCACCTGAAAAACCAGCGCCTCCGCCGCGTTCTTTGCCGCGGCGGTCTGCAACTCGCGCAAACGCGCCCAGTAGTTGATCGTCTTGTGCCCCTGCATCCCATCGAGCGGATTGGCCTTCCAATCCGCGATCGTCGCCAGCACCCCGCGATCGAACATCTCGCGCGGATACTCGGTCGCTTTCGTTGCCGAAATCAACAAGGTGGGTTGCTGCCCGCCTTCTCCGCTCTGCTGCTCTGCTGTTCTGCTGCTCTGCAGCAAGTTCAAATCGCCCCCCGTAATCGTCAACCTCACGCGCAGCCGCGTCGCCCCCTCTTCCTCTTCCGCTGCCTTCGTCGCGGTGCGGGCAACCGCCTCGCGAAGCGCATCGACGCGCAATCGCTCCGTCAATCGCAGCTCGCGCGCCGATGCCGCGAGCCGATCAAGATGCGCGTCCACATCGAGCACTTCCCACCCGTCCGAGCGCTCCACCGCGAGCATCGTCTCGAACAAGCCGACGCCGTGCTGCATGCCCGCATCAAACGCGGAAATCCGCGCCTCATCCCGACCAAGAAATGCCCCATTCAGGAAAACTGTCGCCATGAATAACGGTAGCGACAGAGGCGAATCTGGCCCGCCAAGGCCGGTTTCGCCCGCATGACCCCGAACTTACCTCCCTTTTAGTACCCCCACACGCCCGCAACGCATTCTTCTTTGGACGGAGGATGGGGATCCCGGGTCGTGCGACTCGCTCTCCCGCGAAGAACCTCCATGGAGTTTGCCCCATGACCAGAGCAATGAAACGCCATGTTGATGATGGCTTCTCGGACAGCATCGAAAAGCTCGGCGAAGACGTCACCCGCATCAAGGACGACATCAGCGAGACGGCCCACGACGTTGCCGAGGCTGCCGCCAACGGTGTCTCGATGGCCAAGCGCCAGGTGACCGACTCGATCAAGGTCGCGAAGAAGCAGAGCCGCGAAGCGGCCAAGACCCTCGCAGAGCAGATCGAAGAAAAACCCTGGACGAGCGTGGCGATCGCCGCGGGCGCCGGAGTGCTTCTGGGTATCCTGCTCTGCCGAAAGGGTTAACACCTGAAGAAAATCGCTGAACTCATCGTTCGTGTCGCGGATCTCGTGGAGGCTGAAGGACGTTCGTTTTCCAAGGCTCTCCGCGATGAAGGCCGCGCGCTGCGTTCCGCGACCACGCGTCTCGGCTTCGCGGCCGCGGCACTTGTCTGCGCGGGCGTTCTTATCATCGTCGGACTCGTCGCCTGCTTTGTCTCCGTCTTTCTCGCGCTGCAGCAGCCGCTCGGTACGCCTGGGGCCGCGGCAGCGACCGGTGCAATCGCCATCGCATTCGGCGTTGGCCTGCTCGCAATCGCAAAATGGGTCTCCGAATGAGCGAAGTTCAAGAAGCCAAAACGCGCCTGCTCGAGTGGGCCAAACAGTCCGACTCGACCGCATCTGCGTCACACTCGCTTGTGGGGCCCGCGCTCGCATCTGCCGCGGCCGGCCTGGTACTTGCCCAGCTTTTGCCCGGTCGCGGAAAGCGCGGATCACGCGGCGTTGTCTCATCGCTCCTCGGCAGCGCGTTCTCGATCGCCACCATCGCGCCCATCGCCAAAGCATTGTTACCGGTCTTGCTCAAGAAACTTTAACGAGCGCCTCCGAGCGACTTTCTTCTCCTTCGCGGTGCGTGTGCGGGTAATTGTTTACACTCGCAGGATGCCTCCCGCTTTCGCGGCAATTCGTCGTGCGGCGCTCTCCACCAGCCTTGGTGGCCCCTCTTTCCCTACGCGCCCGCATGCCGCACACTGAGACCCCATTTGTGCATCCCGTGCGCACGCTGGTCACGTCGCTGCGCCAGATGTTCGCGTTTGCGCCCGTTGTGATTGCATACGGCGCGCTCGCCGGATTCGTTTCCGCCGTCATCCTCGCGCCGCTTATGTCTTGGGCCGCCGAATCGCTGCTCGGAATGAGCGGACGTGTCGCGGTCAGCAACCTTGATCTCGCTTCGTTTCTCTTCACGCCCAAAGGCGTGGCAATGCTCGCGGGCACCGGAACGCTTCTTGTCTTCGCGCAGCTCTTCGACGAGTGCTTGATTTATGCCCGCCTCGATCTCGCGGGGGGCAATGTCTTCACGCCCCTGCTCAGCGTCGCGAGAGCTTCGCACCGACTTCTCGGCGCCGGGCTCCTCCAAACACTTCTGCTCGGGGCGATCACGCTCCCGCAGCTCGCCCTGGTGTGGTTTCTTTGGAAAACGTTCCTGCATGAACACGACATCAACTTCTACCTCGCCAATCGTCCGCGCGAATTCTGGATCGCCGTCGCGATTGCCGTCACCGGGGCGATTCCGACTGCGCTCTTGATCTTCCTCGCGCTCGCGGCGACCGCTCGAATGGGCCCGCTCATCGTGCTCGATGAGTTGCGGGTGTACCCCTCGTTTCGCGAAAGCATCCGCCAGTTCCGCGCCACCTTCCGCCCCACGCTCGAGACACTCGGCCTCCATGCGATTGCAACCCTTCTCGTTGCGTCCGCCGCGGCATTCATCCTCAAAGAGTTCACCGAACGCGTGCTGATCGCGCTCCCCGATCGCGCGCTCCTTCTCGCGCTTGTCGCGGGCGCGCTGCTCATCACCAACGGCGTCGTCCTCGCCCTGATCGGTTTTCTCTCGACATCCACCCGAGCTGGTGCGGTCTGGCTGATCGATGGCCGCCACGCCGGTAAAGCGCTTAAGCCGCTCGACTGGTCCATCCTCCCGCGCCTCAAACTCAAGCTCGCGTTCTGGGTGGTCGGCCTCGCGATCTTTGCCGGCGCCGAAGCCTGGCTTCTCGATCGCCTCAGCGATCGTGCGCACAAGCTCGGCACGATCCAGATCGTCGCACACCGCGGCAGCAGCGGGCGCGCACCCGAAAACAGCCTCGCCGCGTTCTGGCTTGCGATCGAAGACGGGGCCGATTGGGTCGAGCTCGATGTTCAACGCTCAAAAGACGGCCAGATCGTCGTGCTCCACGATCGCGACCTGTTTCGCGTCGCGCGCGATCCGCGAAACGTCTGGGATATCACTGCCGCGGAACTTGCCGATGTTCGCATCGGGGGTGGCCACGGACCCGAGTTTTCCATCGAGCACGTTCCCACCTTCAACGAGGTGCTCGATCTCCCCCGCCGCACCATCGGCCTGATGATCGAACTGAAATACAACCGTCCCGATCCCGAACTCGCGCCGCAGCTTGCGGCGCGGCTCAAAGAATCCAAGGGCCGCTTCTGTGTGGTCTCGCTCGATGCAGCCGGGCTCGCGCAAATTGAAAAAGCCGATCCGACTCTGAAGACGGGTCTGCTCGTCTCGGCGTCCGCCGGCAATCTGCTTGGTGTGAGCGCGGATTTCCTCGCAGTCAATCAGAGCCTCGCAACGCCCTGGTTCCTCGATCGCGCCCGCAGCGTCGACAAGCCCGTCTACGTCTGGACCATCAACACCGAACCGGAGATGCTCCGCCTCATGTCGCTCGGCGTCAGCGGCATCATCACCGACGAACCCGCCCTGGCCGTGCGCGTGCGCGACAAATTTAGAAAGATGTCCGTGCCCGACCTGATACGGCTCTTTGTGAATTCACGCTTGCGTTAGCACGCTCGAACCGGCCTGTTTGCTCACTTGTTACGGGCAAACCAACTGGTCGTACTGCGCCGCGAAAACGACAAAGTCGAGGTCGTCCACGAAGCCGTCTACATTCATGTCCGCCGGACAGGGTGTTGGCGACGCGGGACAGGCCAACAGCTCATACGCCTGCGCGAAGGTCACAAAGTCCGCATCATCCACCATCGCGTCGCGGTTCAAGTCGCCGCCGCAGATGACGGTCAGCACAAACGCGTCGCTCACTTTCGGCGTGCCGCACGCGTTATACACACGCATGCGGTAGCTCGCGGCATCGGCAGGCGTCGGCTCGCTGATTGTCATTGTCGCGGTCGCCGTGCCTGTGATCCGCCCGTCCCCGTTCAACGACACGCCGTTCTTGAGCCACTCAAAGAAAATGCCGTTCGTCGCGCTCACAGTGATCATCGCAGTCTGCGAGGGTGCAACCGCGCCGGTGCCCGTTATCGATTGAATCGCCGGCGAAGAGCAGCCGCTATTGGGCACCAGAATCGTGGCGGTGATGTCCGTGTGATTCGGGGAGTCGACCGGAGGACCGCTCTCGATCGGTGTCAACTGGGCATCGCTATAGAACCGAAGTCCCGCCGAGCTCCCGCTGCCAAAGAGGTTATTCGTAACAGTGAGCGTTCGGGGTGTCGGATCGCTGCTGAGCGTGATCTTGCCTTTGAGCAGCGCCATATACGGCATCGGATTTTCCGCGTACGGCCCTAACTCAACCGGCACGTACGACGCGAACGACGTCGCGGCGGTCGTCCCGATCAGAAAGCCCGAGGGAGTGAGAGAAACCGCCGTGTAGGTAACGCCGCCGCTGGGCGCCTGCCGAACGATCTCGGTGAGTGAATCGCCCGTTATCGCGCCGGCGATCTTGTGCTGTCCAGTGAAACGCCCGAAGACAATCGCGCTGCCGATTCCGTTTGTCGTCGTCACCTGCGTGCCGAGATCGAAGTACGCGCCCACGCGGAAATAAACGCTCCCGCCCGGATTGATGGCTATGGCCGAACCCCAGGATGTTCCGTTCGGTGAGACTTCAAATTGGAGGCCCCAGGCAGCCTGCGCCGCGACCGAAGCAATACTCAGAGCTGCTGCACATCCCGCTATCGCAATACAACGCATGACTTACTCCCAAAAGCCCACACCTCCAGCCTACGAGATACGGTCGTTTCAGGCAAGCATTTTTGCGTCGCAACGGCTCCGGCGCGACCCGCGTTCTTCCACAACAATTGGCGACTCGGATTTGCCCTTCTTCCGTCTCGGGACAATCACCTCTTCGCAGGAGCGCCAATGACTACCGCATGGCTCTATCTCCTTCTCGCCGGCCTCTTCGAAATCGGCTGGCCCATCGGCCTCAAAATGGCGCAAACGCCCAGCCGCTTTCTGCTCGGCCTGGTCATCTCCGTCATCTTTCTCATGATCAGCGGCTGGATGCTCTTCCTCGCGCAAAGACAGATTCCGATGGGCACCGCCTACGCCGTCTGGACCGGCATCGGTGCCGCGGGCACGTTCGTCGTCGGCATCGTCGTCTACGGCGACCCCATCGCATTCGCGCGCATCCTGGGCGTTTTGCTCATCGTCGGTGGCGTCGCGACACTGAAGCTTGCCCACTGATTCTCGGCAGCGCCACCACTGGACCATCCGTTGATCCCGCTTCCCCCTTCTCTTCTTCTCGTTGTGCCCTCAGTGCTCTCGGTGTTCTTTGTGATGAATACCCAAGCTCCTACTTCGTGGGAGCCGCATCCTTCTTCACAATGCCCAGCTTCGCCACGGCAACTTCACCCTGCCGCGCGTAATCAACCGCTTCGCCCGTGATCCGCAAGAACTCCGCCGGCGCGTGGAATCCCATCGAGTTCTCCGCGTTCATCAAGTCGGCACGCCACTGCGCCTTGCGCTGCAAATCCCGCGCAATCTTGAGCTGCTCGTCCGTCGCGCCCGCCGCGGCAGCCGTCTGGATCGCCTTGATCAGGTCCACCACCGCGATCTCCGCCCGGTTGAGCGCCGCCCTGCTCCGGCTCTGAATCTGATCGACGCGCGACTGAATCTCGGTCTCTGTGTAATTGTGACACGTCTGGCACGATCGGTTCACGTGCGCCATCGGCGTCTGCACCTGGTGGTCGGTGAACTTCATCGCGCCCTCGCGCGTGTAGGGCATGTGGCAATCCGCGCACGACACTCCGCTTCGCGCGTGAATCCCCTGGCTCCACAATTCAAACTCCGGGTGCTGCGCCTTGATCACCTTCGCGCCCGAGTCCTTGTGCGTCCAATCCGAGAAACCTGTGCTGTCGTAATACGCCTCTTCCTCCTCCGCCTTCAGCCCGTTGTGCCACGGGAAAGTCAGCCGCTTCTCGTCGCCCTTGAAGTGGTACTCGACATGGCACTGTCCGCACGTCATCGAACGCATCTCCTGGCGGCTCGCGAGCATGTTGGGGTTGTAATCCTCGCTCCGCGTTCCCTTACGCCACTGTTCGATGCTCGGCAGATGTGGTACCGGATCCTTTGACTTCGCGAGGTTGGCGATCCCTTCCAAAAACGCCGGCCTTGTCACGCGCAACACCATCGTTTTCGGATCGTGGCAATCCAGGCACGAGACCGGATGCTTCACAAGCTGCGTTGCGTCGCCGTACGTCATCTTGTTCACGTGCGCGAAGCCGTCAAAGAGCTGCTTCTGGCCGTCCGCGGACAAAAGCGGGTCGCCGATCGATCCCGGCGCGCCGTTTTTCATCCCCAGTTCGCGATACGCCACCACGTTGGACGCGTGGCAATTGAGACACGCACCCGGCTGCGGCTTCTGCTTCACGCGCTCGGTCTCGCGCTGATCAAACAGCATGAACGCATGCCCGCGGCGCTCGCGATAGTCGATCGCGAACGCGTACCCATTGAAAATAGTCTTGAGCAGCGGATCGCCCACCAGCTTCGAATCCGCCTTGCCTGCGTTCACTCCCGAGTGCACGTCATCATCCGGCGGCCGCCCCTCGCTCCACTTGAACCGCGCCTTCGCGTTGTCCGAGGTGCGCATGTACCCGTCGTACTGCCTCGGAAAATTCTTCCCCCACTCGGCCGGATCGACCGTCGTCTCCGTGATATCCGCGATGTGCAGCACCGTGCTCGTTGCTTCCTGCTTGCGCTCGCGGATGTTGTTGTAGAGCATCATCGCGAGCACCGTCCCCACGCAGCAGACGATGCCGATCAACCAATAGACAGCGGCGCCACCCCTTCTGAAGCCCCTTCGCTGAGGGAAGAAGTTGGGGGAAGGGCTCCCTTCGCGCGCCATCATCAACTCGCCCGCGCAATCGCGATGCTTTTCTCCGAAACCCCCTCCCTCTGGGAGGGGACGGGGGGTGGGCTCGTTCGCGCTTCGAGTTGAGAAGTCCTTGCTCATCCGCATCCTCACCTTTCAATCAGCATCCCGCCATCCCGTCTCCGACATCCGACATTCCTACCTGGTCGGCCCATGCGCCACACTCGCGTGACAGTGAATGCAATCCACCCCCATCGCGTTCCAGCCTTTCACTTCCGCGTCCGTCCCGCCCCCACTGCCAAACCGGATCTCGTGCGTCATCGTGTCATGGCACCGCACGCAGTTCACGATCACGTCGGCGTGACTCTGTTCCTTCATCCGTATCGGCTCGTGAAAATCCTGCAGCGTGAACCCCTTCGAGTGCCGCCACCCGTGTTCCGCTTTGGTCATGTATTTCGCCACGATCGAACTGTGCGGCACATGACAGTCATTGCAAGTCGCCCGCGCGTGGTGCGATGAACTCGACCACCCGTTGTAGTTGTCCTGCATCACATGACAGTTCACGCACGCCTTCGGATCTTCCGAGAGGTAGCTGAGCCCTTCCGCGTACGAAAATGTGTACGTGGCGACTCCGATGAATACTCCCGCCAACGCGGAGACGATCACCCCTGCGGTACTTGCAGCCGCCCACTTGTTCATTTCGACGCGCCCTTCGAAGGCCGGGCTCGCCCGGTGTTCGAGATAGCGTACCGCGAGCACCTTTCGTTCGCAATGCCGCATGCCCCACTCAGGCAATCAAGACTTGGTCTCAATGCCGGGCTTTGGCGCACATCTCTTTGGCCCTTTGCTGATTTGCGATTTAGCCCTTTGTCTCCGCCTTCCACCCATACCCCACATACCGGTTCTCAAAGCTCCCATCATCAAACAGGTCCACAATCGCGTACCCCTCGCCGCACTCGCGATGCGCGCCCTTCCACCAGTTGCCGCAGACCGCGCCGTTGCAGAAGTACGAAACGCCGCAATAGTCCACGCGATCCTGCAGGTGCATGTGCCCGCTCAGCGCGATCTTTACTTGCGGGTTCTCCAAAAACAGCTTCTTCGCCTTCGCGTAGTCAATGCACATCAGCGCCGGATGCACCACCCGCTCGCGCTTGTCGTTGAGCGCGCGATCCAGCGCTGTCACACTGAACACCGGAATGTGCGAGAGCACCAGCGTCGGGTGCATCTTGTTCAAGAGTAAATCACCCTTGAGCCAATCAAGCTGCGCGTCATCAAGCCCGCCAAAGTATCCGCCCGGCTCCACCTGCACCGTGTCGAGCACGACGATGTGCCACCCGTTCTGATCGAAGCTGTAATACGCACCAAACCGCTTCGGGTCCGCGATCGCCGCGCCCGGAATCTTCATCGCCTCAACCGCCCAGCGCTTCCCCCACTTTTCTTCGTCGCCCGTTGTGCCGCTGACCTTCGTGTTAAGCCCCCAGCAATCGTGATTACCCACCGCGTGGTGGATCGGCCCCGTCCAGTTATCCGCCAGCACCTTGTGATAGAGATCCCACTGCAGCTGGACGCGCTCTGCGCCGACATCGATCGCATCAAAGATCGCGTCGCCCCCGTGCAGAATGAGATCGACCTTGTCTCCGCTCGCGCTCATGCCAGCCGCGGCAAGCGCCTCCGCATACTTCTTCTCGCGAATGTGCGTCAGACACGCCGCAACGCCCTCGCCGCCGCGAAGCTCGGGCTCAATATGCGTATCCGTCACGTGCGCAATGCGCAGCGCCCGCTTGCGCGCCTTGGGCACGCCCGGCGCGTCCTGCCGCGCTAGGGCGGACTCAATACCCGTCCCCGCAAGCGCCGCACCCGCAAGACCCGCGAGCCCGACACCCAACACATTCCGCCGCGAAAGTTCGACGCTCATCGCCGTTGCCTCCAAAGAGAGGCAGTTTAACACAGAGTGCGGCGAGCAAACCGGCCGGCCAGGCTGAGCGGCAAACGCTGATTCCTCTACTTCCCCTTCTTAAACGAAAACGTGTTCCCCTCGTAATCCACCTTCACGCTATCTCCATCGCCAAAGTCCCCCGCAAGTATCCGCGTCGCCAGCGGATTCTCCACCCGCTGCTGAATCGCTCGCTTCAGGGGCCGCGCGCCAAACGCCGGGTCCCAGCCCTCTTCAGCAATCTGCTTCTTCGCGGCATCGCTCAGCGTGATCGTCATCTCCTTCTGCGCCAGCCGCTCGCGCAGCCGACCCAGCTGGATCTCGACGATGTTGCCGATCGCTTCCCTGCCCAAAGGCCGGAAGACCACCGTCTCGTCGATGCGGTTCAGGAGTTCGGGGCGCATGAGTCCGCCCGGGTCGCCCCCCACCATCGCCATCTTCCGCATCGCGTCCGCCACCTTCGGGTTCAATCCCGCGGCCTTCACAAACTCGTCCGCCGCCAAACCCGCCGGCCCGCGCTTCAACATCTCGCGTACTGCAGCTTCGATCTCCCAGTCTTCCGCGCCGTGGTTCGTCAATTCCTGAATCTGCGCGCTGCCGAAGTTGCTCGTCATCACGACGATGGTGTTTCGGAAGTCAACCGTGCGTCCCTGGCCATCCGTCAATCGCCCATCATCCAGCACCTGCAGCAGGATGTTGAACACATCCGGGTGTGCCTTCTCGATCTCATCGAGCAGCACAACGCAGTACGGGCGCCGCCGCACCGCCTCGGTCAACTGTCCACCTTCGTCATAGCCGACATAGCCCGGAGGCGCGCCGACCAGCCGCGCCACCGCATGCTTCTCGCCGTATTCGCTCATATCAATGCGGACCATCGCTTCGTCGGTATCAAACAGATACTCCGCAAGCGCCTTGCACGTCTCGGTCTTACCCACGCCCGTGGGGCCCAGGAACAAGAACGAACCGATCGGCCGCTTCGGGTCGCCAAGCCCCGCGCGCGAGCGTCGAACCGCATCGCTGACTGCCTTCAGTGCGTGTTCCTGACCAACCACGCGCTTCTTGAGCTGCTCTTCCATGCGCACAAGCTTTTCGCGTTCGCCTTCGACGAGCCGCGAAACAGGAATCCCCGTCCAGCGCCCGACGATGCCCGCAACCTGCTCCGCATCCACTTCTTCCTTGATCAGCGTCCCACCCTTGGCAACGCGCTTTGCCCAGCGAGCTTCCGAATCCGAAAGCTGCTTTTCCAGCTCGCGTGAAACGCCGTAGCGAATCCGTGCCGCAGCTTCCAAGTCTCCCTTGCGCTGGCTCTGCTCAAGCTCGACATGCTTGCGCTCAATCTCCTCGCGCAGGTGCTTGATCGCCTCAAGATCCTTCTTCTCTTCCTCCCACTTCGCCGTCACCGCGTGGTTCTTCTCCTGAAGTTCCGCGAGCTCTCGGTTGATGCGCTCGAGTTCCTTTGTATTGCCTTCATTTGCCGATTTGCTTATTTGCGATTTGCTCATTTCTGCGGCCTCAAGCCGCAGAGTCTCGCGTTCCAGTTCAAGCTGCATGATCCGCCGCCGCAGCTCATCAAGCTCTGTCGGCATCGAATCGTTCTCGATGCGCAGCTTGCTCGCCGCCTCATCGATCAGATCGATCGCCTTATCCGGCAGGAATCGATCCGCGATGTACCGGTTGCTCAGATTCGCCGCGGCAAGGATCGCTCCATCCAAAATCCGCACGCCGTGGTGCGCCTCGTACTTCGTCTTGAGCCCGCGCAAAATCGCAACGGTCTCTTCCACGCTCGGCTGATCCACATACACCGGCTGGAAGCGTCGCTCAAACGCCGCGTCCTTCTCGACGTGCTTGCGATACTCATCCAGCGTCGTCGCGCCGATGCATTTCAACTCACCGCGCGCCAGCGCCGGCTTCAGCAAATTGCCCGCGCTCACCGCCCCCTCCGCCGCGCCCGCGCCGATGATCGTGTGCAGCTCATCAATAAACAGAATCACCTTGCCGTTCGAGCCCGACACCTCGCGCAGCACCGCCTTCAGCCGCTCCTCAAACTCGCCCCGGAACTTCGCTCCCGCCAAGAGCTGCCCCACATCAAGCGCGATGATCCGCTGCGACCGCATCGCATCCGGGCAATCGCCATTCACAATGCGCAGCGCCAAGCCCTCCGCGATTGCCGTCTTGCCCACGCCCGGCTCGCCAATCAACACCGGGTTGTTCTTCGTGCGCCGACTGAGCACCTGCATGCAGCGCCGGATCTCTTCATCGCGCCCGATCACCGGATCAAGTTTGCCATCCCGCGCCCGCTGCGTCAGATCGATTCCATACTTCTTGAGCGCCTCAAACCCGCTCTCCGCCCCCGCGTCATTCACGTTCGTCACGCCGCTCGCCGCGCGAATCTCCTTCACCGCATTCTCAAGCTTCCCGCGATCGAGTCCCACCGTGCGCAACACATCGCGCGCCGGCCCGACCACTTCCGCAAGCGCAAGCAGCAGGTGCTCGCTGCTCACCAGCGAGTCCCCCATCTTCTTGCTGATCTCCTCAGCCTTATTCAAAACCTCCATCAGCGCCCGCCCCGCACTCCCCGCCCCGCTGCTGCTCTTGGGCTGCCGACTCAACTCCGCGCGCACCAGCGCGAGCACCTTCTTTGGTTCACTCCCCGCGCGCGAAACAACCGAAGCCGCCACGCCGCTATCCGTGCCCTCCCCAGCGCCAAGCAGCCCCGCCAACACATGCAACCCGTTGATCTCCGGGTTGGACAGATTTACAGCCTCGGTCTGGGCCGTCGCCAGCGCTTCCTGTGCCGCATTCGTCAATCGATCCGGACGCATAGATACCTCCGCCTCAGCCTACTGCCGAAGCCAAGAGGCACCTGTTGCAACAGGCGCGCCAGTCCCTCTTCGTGGCACCGGGCTTCCGCCCGGTGTCTTTGCCTTTTGTTTTGCCTTCTTCGCCCACTTCACCGCCCAGAAGGGCGGTGCCACACCCCAAAAACAAACAAGCCTGCCATCGCGGCAGGCCCTTGCATTCATTTAGCCCTTTGAACCTTTGCCCCTTTGGCCCCTTCCTCACGCGTACACGTCGAGAGCCCCCAGTGCCCCCTCAATCCCCTTTTCCAGCCCCTTCTGGCCCGCCTCCATCACCTTCGCGGCAGCATTCACCATCCCGACCATCGCCCGCCCCTCATCTCTCGCCGCATCCAAAACCTTCGCCGCGACGCGGATCCCGACCTCATACTGCAGCTTTCCCTGCTGCATCCCCATAAGGCCCGAAGCCAGTCCATCCATGCCGGTCATATCCATATCTCAATATCCCCCGCCAACCTCTTCCCGGCCAAGCCGCCCTCAGATTCCCCGCGATTCCAAGCTCCCAAAGTCCGTCTATTCCAACACTTGCGCATTTTCCGCCCGCCTCCCTCAAAACCCCCCTCCCCTCTGGGAGGGGGCAGGGGGTGGGCCGCCAACGCAAACAAACCTCTCCAACCAGGCACCACCGCCATCCTCCTTCCGCACTCCCAATTCCGCATTCCCACCCTCCGAATTTGGCTCTTTGAATCTTTGGCCCTTTGACTCTTTCCACTCCCCCCTTGACACCCTCCCCCAATCTCCGCTACAACCGCTCCCCCCATTCAGCCGTACAGCCGATACACTTGAACCGATCTCTTTGGGGTCCCTGGAGTTTGCCATGAAGCGTGTCGCCAAGTTTGTTCTCCCGCTCGCTGGTATCGCCGTCCTCGCCGGCTGCCGCACGACCGCCAATACCGGCGAGTCGCTCTCGAATATCCAGTGGAATCCGACCCCCGGCATGTCCGATCCGGCCCTGCGCTTCGATGACGTGAACAGCCGCGTCGCGACCTCGGTCAACGACAACATGCGCAAGTTCACCGACGACTGGGGCCGCTTCTGGCTCGTCGACCGCGGCAGCCGCCTCTCGCCGTACCCGATCACCCGCTGATTGAATTGCGTAAAGATTGGCCTGCGTTATCGCCACGCGAGCTAGTTCTCGCTTTTTTTCGTTGCTCATCTCCGGTCCTTGGATTACGCTGATCGGTCGTGGGTTCTGCGGGGAGCACGTCACATGAAATGCGGCCTCTTTTTCGCAAGCGCGCTTTGCTCTGCCTCTCTCGCTGGCTACACGGCAACCCTTCGAACCTCCATCGTCAGTGAGTCGTCTTGGGCAGATCCGTCTCAAACGGTGACTGCCACCACCAAGGCCTCAACCACAGCCTTTGCCCCGCTGAGCTACTACGAAGACCTTGGCAACTTTCGATACTCCGCGCAAACATCCAGCCTCGCCCCGCTCGGCGCAACATACTCCGGCCAGTCATACGGCTCTTCGAGCGGCACGCCGCAGCACATGAGCGGGTTCTTCTCCACCTCGAGCTTTGAACTGCGATTCACGCTCACCATCCCCACGGTTTTCCATCTTGACGGCTCCATTCAGCGTGCGCTCGCGGCCAGCTCTTCCATCCTGCTGCAGGGCCTCGGCGGTCTCGCCGGCATCAAGTACCAGGCAATTGCCGGCAGCACCGCTCCGTTCCCCGCCGAACCCGTTCACTTCACCGGCACACTTCCAGCGGGAAGCTACCGCCTCGTCATGAACGAGTCCGGACAGCGAAACCAGTCTCCGATCGGCAGCGGCACGACCTGCTCGTTCATCTTCGCCGTTGCGTCCTGCGCCGGCGATCTCAACGCCGACGCGATCGTCGACGACTCCGACTTCGTGCCGTTCGCATCCGCGTACAACACGCTCGACTGCGCCGACCCCGCCATGCCCGCGGGCTGCCCCGCCGATCTCAATCTCGACGGCTTTGTCGACGACGCCGACTTTGTCCTCTTCGCCGCGGCATACGACGCGCTGGTCTGTCCGTAACGCCAGCGCTCGACGTTCGCGATCTCCTCTTCACCCTGACCACGCAGACGAATTTCAGGCTCGATGGCACGCTGCAGGGCGGCTACGAAGCAACCGCCTCGTTCTTTGTGACCGGCCTCGACATCGGTTTTCCGATCGACCTTTCCGCCGCCCACAACGAAACGCCCCATTCGAAGAGATCCCGGTTCACCTGACCGGCTCGCTCCCCCCCCGGCAACTACCGCCTCCGCGCATCCGAAACCGGCGGCCGTTCCAGCGTGGAGTTCGCCATCGGCTCCCAATCCGCCTTCACGTTCTCTGTCGAGAACACCTGCCCCGCCGATCTGAACCTTGATGGTCTGGTCGACGATGCCGACTTCTCAATCTTCGTCGTCGCATACAACGAATTGCTCTGCGCCTGACGCCTCTTGCGATCTTCTACTTCCTGCATCCCGGTCTTCGAAGCAGACACAAACGCGGTTTTCCCGATTCAGATTCCAAACTCAATCGGCTTCTCTACCGATTCAAAGAAATCTCTCCCCTCGCCACTCTGCGAATCGCGGCGAGAATCGCCGGCAATTCTCCGTTCTTTGATACGAACCCCCACGCGCCGTGGTCGATCACTTCATTCACGCGGCCCTGATCGTCGTACCCGCTCAGGATGATGAATCGCGTGGATGCGAAGCGAGCTGTCGCCTCGCGCATGACCTCCAGCGGGTTCCGGCCCGGCATCCCCAAGTCCATCAAGACCACATTTGGATGTTGCGCCTCGACCGTCTCAAGCACCGCGTTGGCGTTGGCGAGCTTCCCAACACACGTCATGTCGTCTTCGCTGCTGATGAGCATCTGCAGCATCAGCGCCAGATCGTCATTGTCTTCGACGACAAGGACAGTCGTTTTCACGTCGCACCGCGCTTCCCGCCGGCAGCCTTCGGTGTGTCGCGCATCGCGAGCGAGGCGACCGTCGCGAGCAGCTCCGCTGTCTCAACCGGTTTCGAAATGTGCGTGAGGTATCCGGCCTGCAAGGCTCGTGTCCGGTCTTCTGTTCTCGCAAAAGCCGTCAGGGCCGCCGCCGGAACCAGACAGCCCTGCGCGCGCAGCGAGCGCATGAACTCATACCCGTCTCGCTCCGGTAAGCCAATATCAGAAAGTATGACGTCAACTCGCTTTCCCATCGCAATTCCGATCGCCTCGTCGGCCGACGCTGCGGTTGAAACCGCGGCACCGCACTCCTCGAGTACTCGCCGAATGAGGTCGCGGGCATCCGGCTCGTCATCCACAACCAGCACCGCAACTCCGCGAAGATCGGGAGATTCCGAGCGCGCCGGCGAAAGCGAAATCGTCCTTGGATGTTGAGGTCGACTGGTCTCGATTTCGCTCTGGATCGCCGCAAGCGGCAGACGCACCGTAAATGTCGAGCCCTTGTCCTTGCCCTCGCTGGCCACATGCACGCTGCCGCCGTGCAGCTCCACGAGCTGCTTCACGATCGCGAGACCGAGCCCGAGTCCGCCCTGATCTCGTGCCGCGGAGCTGTCGCCCTGGCGGAATCGCTCGAACACGTGCGGCAAGAACGCGGCATCAATCCCCTTGCCCGAGTCGCTCACCGCCAGCTCAAAGTGCGAGTTCACCCGCGAGAGCACCACCTGCACACGTCCGCCCTTGGGGGTGAATTTCACCGCGTTCGAAACCAGGTTCCAAACCACCTGCTGCAAACGTGCCGGATCTCCATAGGCCCCTTCCGAATCCGGCTCGAGGACGCTGTGAATCCGAACTTCCTTCGCCTCCGCCGCCGGACGAATCGATTCAATCGCTGCGTCGATGACGACCGGAAGCTCGACGCGCTGCACATCCAGCCTCATCTTGCCCGAAATGATCCGGCTCATGTCGAGCAGGTCGGTCACGAGCTGCGCCTGCATCCGCGCATTGCGCTCGATGACCGCAAGCCCCTGGCGAAGCACTTCCGCCGTCGGCGGCTTGTTGCGGAGAATCTGCGCCCACCCGAGCACCGCGTTGAGAGGCGTCCGCAACTCATGCGACAGTGTCGCGAGAAATTCATCCTTCAGACGCCCCGCCCGCTCCGCTTCGCCGCGCGCAAACCGCTCGCTCGAAAGCAGCATCTCGCGCTCGATCTCCGCGCGCTTTCGTTCCGTGATATCGCTCGTCGCGCCCAGCATCCGCAACGGCGAACCGTTCGAGTCGTAATACGTCTTCCCCGATGTCGTCAGCCAGCGCACTTCTCCCGTCGGCCGCACGACCCGAAATTCCGCCTGATACGGCGTGTGCCGTTCGATCGAAGCCTGAATCGCGTCGCCCACCCGCTTCGCATCCTCCGGATGCACCATCTTCTGAAAGTCTTCCACCTTGCCGCTGAACGTCAGCTCGTTCAAGCCGTGGAACTCATACACCCGGTCCGACCACACGACCGAATTGTCGAGGATGTTCCAATCCCACGTTCCCGTATTCCCCGCTTCGAGCCCCAGCCTCAATCGCTCCTGCCCTTCGCGCAGCGCCTCGCGCGTCTGCACTTCATTGGTCACATCGATGCCGTGCACAAACACGCCGGTGATCTCGTTCTCCGGCCCACGCAGCGCCTGGAAGACAAAGTTCACAAATCGGCGCTCAAACGTGCCGCCCGTGCCCGATTGCAACCAGACAGGCATCTCCGTTCCTTCAAATGGCCGCCCGGTCTGGTACACCTGGTCCAGCAAATCGACGAAACCCTGCCCCACCACTTCCGGCAGCGCCTCACGCACTGTTTTGCCGATCAGGTTCCCGCGTCGAACCAGTTCGTAATACCGCCCATTCGCGAGCTCGAACACGTGCTCCGGCCCGCTCAAAAGACAAATAAACGACGGCGCACTCTCCACCATCGCCGCGAGATTGCTCCGCTCCACCCGAAGCGTCCGCACCGAGTGCTCGCGCTCCGCCTCAAGCCGCTTGATCGTGCTGAAGTCTCGCGTCGAACCCGCGACCGCCTCCACCTTTCCATCCGCACCGAACACCGGCGTGAAGATGTACTGGTAGAAGCCGGGCGTCCCCGTCGGGCTCGTATACGGCGTCTCGTCCACAACGCCCTGCCCGGTCTCGATCACCTGCTGAATCTGCTTGTGCAGCTTCTTCGCAAGCTCGTGTGGATACGGCAATTCGAAGAAGGTCTTCCCCACCGCCTCCTCGAGCGACATGCCCCACAAATCCAGCAGCGGCCTGTTCACAAACGTGAAGCGCCCATGGAGATCAAAGAAATACACGAAGTCCGTGATCGACGACAGAACGCGATCGAACAGCACCGAATGTTCTCGCAACGATTTCTGCGCCTTGGCCAGCTGCTCGTGATGTCGCTGCGCCGTCAAGTCCGTCACCAGCACGCCGATCGCGACCCCGCAATCCTCGGGCAGAGTATTAAACGTCAGCAACACCGGAATCGTCTCCCCGTTGCAGCACTTCAGCCGGGCCTCGCCTCGCCCAGACGACTTCTTCCCCTGCTCCAGCAGCGCGTCGTACGTCGGGTAATCCGCCTCCACAATGAAGTCCCGTAGCGTCGCCCCGACGACTTTCTCGTGCGGACAGACCAGCATCTCCGCCAGTCTCACATTGCAGTACGCGATGCTCCCATCCAGATACAGCGTCGCCGCCCCCTGCTGCATCTGCTCAACCATTAACCGATACGGTCGATCCGCTCCCTCCAGCGTGTACACCCGATGCCCGCTCGCCTCCTGCACAACAAGCGCATCCACGGCGCCCGACTGAATCGCGTGCAGCGTCTCCTCCGCCTCCTCCAGGCGGCGGCGCAGCTCGGCATTTTCTTCCTGCTGCTTTTCAAGCGCCATACATCAACCCCATCCACTCAGGCCTTCGGTAGCAAATCCAATCCGATCAGCACGCGCTCTTTGTCCGACAAGTTCCCGATCAGCTTCCGCATCGGCAAAGGCAGCTTTTTCACCAGCGTCGGCATCGCCAGAATCTGCTCCTGCTTCGCCCGCTCCGGATGCTGGTAAATATCAATCACTTCGAGGTCATACCTCCCCTGCAGGTGCTCCTCACAAATCTCCTTGAGCGCCGCAATCGCCTCGCTCGACCGCGCCGTCATCCCCGTGATGAACAGCCGCAGCACATAGCGATTGTCCTTCGAGAGCCCGGCAACAGACTTCTCAAAGTCCGAGGCGGATGTTGTTTTTTTCTTCGTCATTCTCCTCCATTCTGCGACGAATTGTCGCGCACTCCGCGCCCGCCAAACGCGAAGTTGCCCCACCTCGTCACGTGATCGCCGATTTCAACTGCAATCCCACCAGTGTTTTTTCCGTGTTGGATAAATCTCCCACGATCCGCCGCAGAGGCTCGGGCAACTTCCGAACCAGCGTCGGAAGCGCGACGATTTGATCCCCCGCCGCCAGCTGCGGCTCCAGCAGCAAATCGATCACCTCGATCTGATACCGCCCCGCCAGATGCTCCTCGCAAATCTTCTTCAGATTCGAAAACGCCGTGATCGACTTGGGTGCCTGCCCCGCGACATACAGCCGCAAAGACCAGACTTCCTCTTTCTCCGCACGCTTCGCCCGACCCGCGGGCTTCATCACTTTCTTCATAAAGTCCCCGTTTCCTTACTCGCGCCGCGCTCCGCCCGCACGCTTCCTCCATTGGATTGCCGCCGCGCCGCCATCTGCGTCCGGTTCGTTCGAACCGTTTCCGACTTCATCTCCTCCTCGCTCGCAAGGCGCAACACCTTCTCCTGCTCGATCTCAAACTCCATCCGCAGCCCCGCGACCTGAGCCTCCAAAATTTCCTTCTTCCGCTCGAGCGCCTGCTCCGCATCGGCCTTTGTTTGTTCCGCGGCAATCGCAACCGCCCGGTCACGCGCCTCCTGAGCGAGCCTCGCTGAGCCCGTCAGCACTCCATCCGGACCGACGTACACATCCACCAGATTCACGCCGCAGTCCGTCAACTGGAACTCGCGGATCTGGTTCGAATGCGCCATCCCGCGCGATTTGAGCACATACAGCGCGCGATTCCGCTCGCCCGTCGATTCGATCATCCTCAGCAGCAGCCACGAATCCACCACCGAGGAAACGTTCAGGTCCGTCCCTTCCAGGCTCTCGCCCCGCGATGTCAGATGCGTCATCATCGCCGTGATCTCCTGCACTTTCAGGAAATCAATCAGCCGCGACAGCGCCGTCGTGACATCCAGATTCGTTCCCGCCTGCATCAGGCTTCCCATCGGATCCACAACCACAACCTGAGGCCGAAATTCCTGCACGGCGCGATGGAACTGCGCCAGGTGCATCTCCATCCCATACAGCGTCGAGCGATTCGCGTGAAATTGCAGCAAACCCTTCTTCACCCACGGCGCGAGATTGATCCCGATCGACCGCATGTTGCGGATCACCTGCTCCTGCGATTCTTCAAACGCAAAGTACAGGCAGCGCTCGCCCCGCGCGCACGCCGCATTCACAAAGCTCGCCGACATGCTCGTCTTGCCCGTACCAGCCGTACCCGAAAGCAGAATCGTGCTCCCGCGGTAATACCCGCGCCCACCCAGCATCGTATCGAGAGCCGGAATCCCCGATGAGATCCGCTCGGTTGAAGCCTTGTGCCCAAGCCCCAGCGACGTGATCGGCAAAACCGAAATACCCTGCTCATCAATCAGGAACGGATACTCGTTCGTCCCGTGCGTCGTCCCGCGATACTTCACGACGCGCAGACGCCGCGTCGAAACTTCGTGGATCACGCGATGGTCAAGCAGGATCACGCAGTCCGAGACATATTCCTCGAGCCCCTGCCGCGTCAGCGCGCCATCGCCCCGCTCCCCCGTGATCACCGCCGTTACGCCCCGATCTTTCAACCACCGGAACAGCCGCCGCAATTCCGCGCGCAAGATCGCGCCATTCGAAAGTCCACTGAACAACGTCTCAATTGTGTCGAGCACAACCCGCTTCGCGCCGATCGAATCGATCGCATACCCAAGCCGCACAAACAACCCTTCAAGGTCGTAGTCGCCCGTCTCCTCAATCTCGCTCCGCTCCACCCGCACGAAATCGATCGATAGTTTCTTCTTCCGCTTGAGCGCATCAAGGTCAAACCCGAGCGACCGCACGTTCTGCGTCAGCTCCGCGGCGTTCTCCTCAAACGAAACAAACACGCCGGGCTCATTGAACTCCGCCGCCCCGCGCACCAAAAACTCCATCGCGAGCAAGGTCTTCCCGCACCCCGCCCCACCACAAACCAGCGTCGGCCTCCCCCGCGGCAGCCCCCCACCCGTAATCTCATCCAGCCCCTGAATCCCAGTCGCAGCCTTCTCAATGGTCGCGCCCAAGCGCCCTCCACTCCCCGCGCCGCGCCCAGCCCCACGCCCCTTTCCACGCCCCTTACGACGCTTCGTGGCCTTCCCCGGATTTCCACGCTGTTTCTTCACGCATATTTCCTTTCGAAGAACTTCGAATGTATGAGCCTCCCCCGTATTTGGAGCGCGCCCACGACATGCACCCGTAAGTTCATCCGGCAGGATGAGACTGTCGTCCGAAATCCAATGAGAAACGATTCATTTCGCCGAGCCTTTCGCGGGGTTGAATCGATGTAGGCGGGCTATTCCTTCGTCGCCAGCACGCGCTTGCCCGCGGCCTACCAGGTCTTATATTCCCCTCGCTCAATCCACTTCCTGAATCCCTGTCGGCGAAGCAGACACAAATCCAGCGTTTTTACTTTTTGCGGGTCTCTCGCACAACCTCACGCGCCGTCGTTGCGTCCAAGCCGTCCACCCTCGCGGCTTCGAGAAGTATCTCGTCGTTGAGTAGATGATCGTACTTTCTGTTCTTGGAGAAACCAACGCGCCCCGCGAGCTCCCGATCGTCCTGCAGGATTTTCTCGGCGTCAGCGAGTCGCTGATGCAGTTCATCCGGCGGCATTTTACAGGCGATTGAAACGTCCGTTACAGTCGTGTCTTTTGAAGGTCCGCCGATCCCCATAATCTCGAGCATCGCACTGAGAGTTTGCTGTGCTCGCGTGCCCGTCCAAGTCATCCACAGCGTCTGCCCCTCACCAATGGGAAGCAAAGCCCTCTTTGCCAGGCCGTTCTCCCGCGCAAGCTTTCTGGCTCGTTCGAGCGCGGATCGCGCCGAGTCGTTTAGGTAGCGCACGTCAGAATCCGTTGTGAGCAGCCTTCGCATTTCCTCGCGAACCCGCGGATGCACTTCCCCTGCTGTGCCGTCAAACCCCGGAGCCTTCCGCTTTCTCGTTGGGCGAACATATAGCACCCGTTTCTTGTCGTCTATATCAACCACTTCCCATCGCTTCGCCGCAAGAACAACATGTTGACCCGGCTTCGTCAATACTCCAACCGGCAGCGATCCAATTGGTCGATCGCCCGCAATCACTTCGTATTCAACCGGCGTTGCGAACGCCGCGTAAAAATCATACTTAGACCGAATCCGCTCCCCCTCAAGCCCCAGAATCACTCTCTGCTCGTTGCTGATCTCGACAACATCTTCGCTTCGAAGTTGCCGAAGAAGCGCTCCAAACAATTTCTTGTCAAGACTTCTGAACGGACCGCTGTCGCACAAGACTGCGTACAAGTCTGATGCGGAAATCTCTCCGAATTCCGCCGTCACACTAATCGTTTGTTGGGTAAGCGTGCTGAAATCACGCTTGGCAGGAGCCGGTGGTTCAACCCATTTCGAAATCATGAGTTCGACCGTTGCGATCGCTTGCAGCAGGTCGAGCGGTAATCGGCTCAGGGCGTCTTTGCCCTCTTCTCCGTATTCAATGTACATCCGCAGTCGTCGTGGTTCTGAATCTCGTCGACCGCTCCGTCCCATCCGCTGTTTGAGCGATGCTACGGAGAACGGCGCGTCAATCTGGCCGACCGTGTGGACGGAGCCGATGTCAATTCCCATTTCGAGTGTGCTTGAGCACATCGTCGTCAGTTTCTGTCCCGATTTCATCCGCAACTCTGTATCTTCGCGAACCTCCTTCGCCAACGACCCGTGGTGAACGACAAAGGTTTCCGCGCTTCCCTCCGCGCGGCAAATTTCGTTTGCCAAATCGGCGTAGAGCTCTATGTTCGCTTTGCGATTCGCAAACACTAGATTGGCTTCGCCAACACAATGATCAACCAGATCGCCGGCAATCTTTCGCATGACCCCGAGTTCCGTCTCGTCATGCTGGCGCTCGTCCTCTTTCGCCTCGTCGCTGTCGCTCCGCTCAACGGTCTTGAAATCTGCGGCGTTATACCCCCGCAATGAAATTCGAATCTCCTTGTGTTCCGACGGAGACGTCACGACGACGACGCGGTCGGCGTCGTCGCGAGACAGGTATCGCCGCGCAACATCGATATCGCCGATCGTCGCCGAAAGACCGACCATGCGCCACTCGGGCTCAGACTCCAGGCGAAATCGCCGAAGCCGTGAAAGCAAACTCGCCAGATGCAGTCCGCGTTCACTGTCGAGAAACGAATGAAGTTCGTCAATCACAATCGCGCGAAGCCCGCCGAACAGATCCTGAAGCATCGCCGTTCGATTGATCAGCATGGACTCGAGGGATTCCGGCGTTATCAACAGGACGCCGCCAGGGCTCTTGAGAATCGCCTTTTTCTTGCCGTCTGACGCATCTCCGTGCCATTTAGTCACCGGCATTTCGATGTACGAACAAAGTTCTTCTAGACGTCCAAATTGATCATTGATCAGCGCCTTTAGCGGTCCCACATACATCGCTCGTATCGATCCGATCGGCTCGGCGCTGATCGAAGAGAGAATCGGCAGAAATGCGGCTTCTGTTTTCCCCCCCGCCGTCTCGGCCATGATCAGGAGATGCGAACCTGGTTCTGCATACGCGCGAATCGCGTCAACTTGAATGGGCCGCAGCAATCCCCACTTCATTCGGTAGAGTTGTTCCTGAATGCCGGGCGCGAGCAGATCGAAGGCGCCGTGGGAACCCGAGCTCGTTTCAGAATTGTGTCCCGATTCCCCCATGATTTCAGATGGAAATAAGGTCGTCGTCGTTTCCGCGACCAGAACGCGAAGCAACTTTCGCAGGAATCGGTGCCTGATCTTCATCAAGGCCGAACTCTTCGTCGCCTGCGGTCTCCGTTGTCCGGATTTCCGACACAACCTGCTTCCAGTTGATCCCCGCGTTCTCTGTCACGATTCGCAGCAGGCCGACAAAATCCTTGATCGTCTCCCGCGGCGTCTGAAAGTACTTCGCTCCCATTCGCTTCTCGCAACTTTCGAGATACGCAACAATCCCTTCGTCCGGCAAAATGGTTTTTTCGTCCTTCCCTTTCGCGAACACTCTTCGCACGTTTGTCAGTAGCACAAAGCAGTCCTCGGGGGTGAGGCTCTGGAGCGTCAAGACCGGCCCGTTCATGTCGATCAGATTGCCAACGGCAAACCGATTGGGTGCGAGACGCGTTGCCAATGCCTCGTAGCTGAACAGTCCTCGACGCGTGTCTGTAAGGCACGCATCGGTCGCCGCGAAGATCACGCCAAGCCCTTCAACCGATCCCTGCAGGCAGTCATTCAAGATCCGCAAGATCGCTTCGTAGTTTCGATCCCGAGCGGTCTTGTTGTTGAGCCGGTGTGAAAGCACAACCAACTCATCGAAGCACACCATCAGTCCCTTGTAGCCCGCGATCCGCACGAATGCCGCCATGAGTTTCAGATACTCATAGACAGAGTCGTCCTCAATAATCGAGCGAACATCAAGTTCCTTTCGCGCCTCCGTCTTGTTTGAGTACTCGCCCCGCAACCATCGGACCGCAGCGGCTTGAAGTTCCGGTTTTTGCTCCGCGAATCCGCGGTAGTACGTTGCAAGCACTTTCGCAAAGTCGTAGCCGCTGACAAGGTCCTGCAGCGGTCGCAGCAATTCAATGATTCGGGCTTCAACCGTCTCGGCCGTTCCACCCGCATTCGTGACTTCAAACGAAATATCGGATACCCACCGCTCGATCAGGTTGTTGAGCGCGCCGCCTTCCGGCTTTGTCCGGGTGGCAAGGTTGCTCATGAGTTCCGTATAGAGAGCTCGCGCGACACCACTGCCTCCACTCAAGCGCCTATCCGTTGTGATGTCCGCCTTTGCAACGACAAGCTTGCGCTCAAGCGCCACCGTGCGCATTACGCTCAAGAAGAAGCTCTTGCCAGAACCAAATCTTCCCACGACAAATCGGACCGCCGCGGCGCCCTGTTCGACACGCTCCAGATCTTGCAAAAGCGCCGCCACTTCCGCTCGCCGGCCAACTTGTATGTGATGGATACCGATCGCAGGAACAACCCCGGCGCCCAAAGAATTGAGGATCGCCGACCGCTCTTTGTCCTTAATGGGAACTGTCATGTTCGCAGTTTATAGCAAATTTGTGTTGATCTCGAAGCCGCCGTCAACTTCTTCGATTAGCAGCCCGCCCAATGCATCAAACGCCCACTCGTTGATCGACTCGATCGTCCCTCCCAACATCAAGCCGTGGCGAGACGCGGCATTTCTCGCTTCTTCGCTGCTCCATCTGTCGCGAGCGCAAAGTTCCGAGAAAAACGGTTCCAGAGCCGCTGGCGGATGCTTTTCGATTGCCGGAACCGCCGACGCCGTCGTGTCAATCTCCGGCACCGCCGCTTCAGGCAACGCAAGCGACGACGCACCCGACGACCTTTCGGCTTCCTCTTCCGTCTCCGCCATCGCATTGGCCAGGAGGCGGCTCACTTCTTGCGTTTCGGTCATAATTCGACCAATCGCGTCCATGTTCAAACGCAGGCCGCTCTGTCTGGGGGGAATTCTCTCGCCACGATCTGCGTCCTTGTCGCCCGCGTCGATAACAACCATGTCGTCGTGGTTGCCCGCCGACAGTTCGGCAATGGTCTCGGTGAGAAGAGCCGACGGAAGGCCCAGTTGCCGAAAGCACGACCGCAGCTTCGCCTGCTCCTGCTGAGAGATTCCTTCAGTCGCTGCAATGGCAACAAGAAATCTTCCGATCCGCGCCCGCAAGTCCAGTGGAATGGAATCTCGAAGCTTTGAACCGACTGTCGCCGTTTCGATACGACTGACAAGCAGGACTGCAACGAGCGCTTCAAGCCGACGCGTTTCGTGAGCCGGAAGCCCCAGCATCTTTGCAATCCCGTCGCAAATACCCGCAGTCTCGCTCGGCTGCGCGACACCGTCTGTCATCGCGACCGAGATGCACAACGTTGCAATTGCTCGGGCGGTTGTGTAGCGGGCTGTATCTGTTTGGCCACCGTCGATCCGCGAAAACACGGCTGCGGTTTCTGAAACGCTGTACGCCTTATTCGTCAAGCGGGCGTCGGGTTCAATAGCGAACCCGGCATCTTCTGTTGCCTTTGCGATCACCAAACTCTCACCGAGAGAAAGTCTCGCGCGGTCGGCTCCCAAGACCGATTTCGCCAGCTTCTTCACGGGGACCAGACATTCACTGCCGCTTCCAAGAGCTGGCGAACATTCTTCGACGATCTTCCATATTGGCGTAACAGCGTCTGGCTTTCGATCCGGCGCTTGCGGCCGAAACACTGGGAACTGACTCGGGCTAACAACCGGCCTTTCAATACTTGCGGGCTTTGGATGCTCAACCTCAATGTTGGCCCGCCTGCGAATGTCTGCGAGCTTCAACAAGACCTCACGATGCGCCTCAAGATCCTCTGCGTCGCATCGCGCGCTCGAAAGTGTCGCGTTCAGAGGACGATAAACGAGCGGCCGAGTCTTGCCCGACGGTTTCAAGCTCAGCCCCGCCCCAAACCGTCGCCGGTACTCCTCTGCAAAGGCGTTTCTTTGGAGAGCTGCGAGTTTTAGTGCCGGCTTATTTTCTGCCGCCGGACGATGAATGTCTGTCAGCGCAAACGCAATTGATGCGGGAATAGCCCTTCGAGTCGCAACAAGCCAAGCAAGAGCCGGGCGCAGCGTCTCATTGGTCCACGTCGATGTCTTCTCGCACGCTTTCCAAAAAAGCTCCTCGCTTGTGAGATCGTGATAGCGCACAAAGCAATACCAAAGCAGTTGCAATCCATGCCTTGCAACCGTCGTGTCAATCTCCTCTCTGGGACGACTTCGCGCGATATCTACGATTCGCATGACTTCGTCAAGAACGTCCGCGTGATCCAGTTCGTCAACGAGCAGCCTCCGCTCGAGGCCGCTCAGAAAAGTGACGAGGAATTCGGAGTGCTGCGGCAACTCGGCTTTGCCGGACGCGAGCCACTTCAAATACCCCTGCTGCCATTCTGTCTCATGTCTTGCGAACCAAAAAGCTCCTCGCGCCGGTGCTCCGGCGGATTGCGTTGGCCGCATGTCATGCACAATCTCGGACGGATCTGTGGCGTGCTCCATGCGATGCCCTTTGGGGCTCGCATACGTCATTGGCTCTCGAATGGTGACCCCTCGAATTCGCAAAACGGTTCCGCGGCCAAGCCACTGACACCCGTTTGTGCGAATTCCCGGAAGTTGAAGCGTGCTCCCGATTGCCGCGGCAACATGCGTAAACGAGCTCGACGATGGACGGTGATGGGCGGCGGCCGTGTTGGCTCGCGTGCGAGCGATCTCCCGGCTCGCGACCGCAATCGCGACCACCAGAAGAATCAACACCAAAAGGCCAACCACGCAAACTCCCCCGATATTGCCGACGCTACATCTCTGAGAACTGGCTTTATTCTATTCAATTTCTTGTCGCATCCGCTCGCACGTATCCCTACACCGCAGCCGGCACCGGCACGCCCGATTAAAACATCCCCACCACGACTACGCGCGCTTGTTCCACCACGCCCTCGCACGACCGCGGCACAAACACATCGCGCCACGCAGTTTCCAGCCCACACTCCGAACACACTCCCCGAATTGAATTTTGCTGGCGCCATGCCGCGATGACGCCCGATTGGTCATGCCCGCACCAAACGCACCCGCCGATTCTTTTTTCCACTTCACCAATCGAAGATTCCAAATCCGGTCGCTGCGCGCTCGCCGCACCCCGGTCTCCTTCAGCACTCCAAGCCCTAAGTTTCAGTTTCCCTCACTCCTGCTATTCTGCTCCCCCACCACTTCTCTCTCCTCTGTGCCTCCGTGTCTCTGTGGTGAGCGCCTTTTCCAGCCTTTACTCCGTGCATTTCCTTCGTGGTTCTCCGTGGTCCTCCGTGTTTGACCCGCCTTTTTGGCCCTTTGAAAATTTGGCCCTTTGGCCATTTCTCCCATGCCCACCCCCATCTCCATCCGCAATATCACCAAGGAATTTCCCGCCATCGGGGGCGGCGGAACCACCAAGGCCGTCGACAACATCTCCCTCGAGATCGAAACCGGCGAGCTCTTCTTCCTCCTCGGTCCCTCCGGCTGCGGCAAGACCACTCTCCTCCGCATGATCGCCGGCTTCATCGACCCCACCGCCGGCCAAATCCTCTTCGGCTCGCGCGATGTCACCCACCTGCCGCCGAATCAGCGCAACACTGGAATGGTCTTTCAGTCGTACGCGCTTTGGCCGCACATGACGATTGAGGCCAACGTGGCCTTTGGTCTCGATGTGCGAAAAACCCCTGCAAATGAGGCCAAAAAACGCATCGAGGACGCGCTCGCCGCGGTGCGCATGTCACAGTACGCCAAACGCAAACCCAACCAGCTCAGCGGCGGCCAACAGCAGCGCATCGCGCTCGCCCGCGCGCTCGTCATCCGTCCCGACGTCCTTCTATTAGATGAGCCGCTCAGCAACCTCGACGCCAAGCTTCGCCTCGAGCTCCGCTCCGAAATTCGTCGCATCTGTAAAGAAAGCGGTATCACAACCGTTTACGTCACCCACGACCAAAAAGAAGCCCTGAGCATGGCCGACCGCGTCGCCATCCTCCGCTCCGGCCGTGTCGAACAACTCGACACCCCCGCCGACCTCTACAAACGCCCCCACTCGCGCTTCGTCGCCGAGTTCCTGGGCGAGACCAACATCATCGAAGGCACCGTAACCGCGGTCGACTCGGACACCGCAACCCTGAACACCCCAGCCGGCGAACTCCGCGGCACAATCCCGGCCGGAACTACTCCCCCCACTCCCGGCTCAAAATCACTGCTTTCGATCCGTCCAGAATCCATACACATACTGGGGTCAAAGCCCGCAACCTTCCGCGGCCGCCTAACTTCCGCAATATACCTCGGCGAGGTCGAACAAGGCCACGTCCAAGTCGGCGACGCCAACCTGAAATTCCTGCAGCTCTCCTCGCTTTCTCAACCGCTCCGCGCCGGCGACGGCGACGTCTCCGTCTCAATCGCCGACGCAATCGTCTTACCGATTACGGACGCCTCGTCGGGAACCTGATTTTCCTGTCTCGCATCTCGACGATAATCGCCAGAGTTGGCTTTGACCTTGAGACACTGTACCTGCCGCGGCAGGTTCCGGCACGACGTGTTCCTTGAGGAACCCATAGCACCGTCCAGCCTATTGCACTTTGCCAGGAAGTCCCGCCACAGAATTCCAACTTGGCTAGGCCGTCGATCACGATTTCCGCGTCGACCGGAACCGGATCTCCCGGTTGAGTGCGTGTTCCTCGAGGAACACCCCGACCATTTGGGCCAGGGCCTTTGGGCGCAGGTCTGCGGATTGCGCGTCGCTCCACTTCACCCACTGGAATTCGAGGTGCTTTTCCTTGGCCTTGATTTTCTCGGGCGCGTGGACTTCGAAGACGAAGGAGTACTCGTGCCGCGGCTTGGCGTCTTGCTTGAAGAAGTGCTCGTGAACGAAGAGGAGGCGGTCGATGCGCACCTTTTTGCCTGTTTCTTCGAGGAATTCGCGCTCCAGGGCTTCGGAGGCGGGTTCGCCGGGCTCGATGTGGCCGCCGGGGAAGTACCAGTAGTCGGACTTCTTGTTTTTGCAGAGGAGGATGTGGCCGTCTCGGACGGCGATGCCGCGGGCGAGGAGTTCGATTTTTTTGGCGGCGGAGCGGTTCCACTTGGGCATTCGATTTCACCTTGGGTGTTTGGCGCGGAAGTTCACCGGGGGCGGTGGGTTGATACGATGTTGAGGGAGTCAATGCGGTTCGAATGGAGTCGATGATGAGCAATCACACGGACGTTTCAAAGGTTCGGAAACTTGGCAGGGGTTTGTCTGCTTTGCTGCAAACGCCTGTGGCGATTGAGGTTGCGCAAGCTCGTGTGGCGGTAATGCACGGGGGTGGGACGGTTGTCAGTGCGCCGAAGGTTGAGGCGATGGGTGGTTCGGGGGCGGGGAGTAGTGGGGGTGGTGGGGGGGTTGAGCACATTTCGGTGGAGGCGATTCGGCCGAGTCCGTTCCAGGCGCGGAAGACGTTTGATGAGGCGCCCTTGAAGGGGTTGGCGGATTCGATTCGCAGCGCGGGGGTTATGCAGCCGGTGATTGTTCGCGCGGCCAAGGGCGATGTTGGAACATATGAGCTGGTTGCGGGCGAGCGGCGCTGGAGGGCGGCGAAGTTGGCGGGGATGGCGCGTGTGCCGGCGATCGTGCGCGAGCTTGCCGACGAAGACGCGGCGGAGTGGGGGCTCATCGAGAATGTGCAGCGCGAAGATCTGAACGCGATGGATCGCGCGCACGCGCTGCGCATGATGAGCGAGCGATTCGGATTGTCGCATGCGAAAGTTGCGGAGAAAGTCGGCCTCGAGCGCGCGACGGTTGCGAACCTGGTTCGCCTCACCGAACTCGAATCGGATGTCGCGGAGTTGATCAGCGCGGGCGCACTCACGGCGGCACACGGAAAAGCCCTGCTTTCCATGGGTTCCGGCGCCGAACGCGTGCGCATCGCGCGCGAGGCGGCGCGGGGCGAATGGCCCGTGCGCAAAGTCGAAGCGGAAGTGAAGCGCTCGCTCGCGGGCGGAATCGATGGTGGGGGGACCAACGACGCGAGCAGTGCAACTCGCGAAGTTCCGTTCGATGCGAAACGCGCCGTCGTGCTTGATCTTGAACGACGCCTCGGCCAGCAATTGGGAACGAAGGTATTCATTCAGACCGGCGGCGGCGACAAGGGCAAAATCACAATCGAGTTTTACGGCCTCGATCACTTTGATGGATTGATGGCGAAGATGGGAGTTCGATAGATTACTCGTTCACGGCGCACCGCATGAGTGTTGTGGGCCGGCGCTTCCGCCGATCCGTGAATCCGAGGTTACTGTTCCGACGCGAAGTTGCGCGAGGAGTCGCATTGGTGAAGCACGTCGTGAGCAGAAGAATCTGCCGCCGACGCCGCGCAGATCTCCATGAGAACCGAGGCGTGATCTGCGTTTGCCGAAAGTCGGACAATAAATTGCAAGGTTAATGCCCCGCTTGCGAGTCTCGCGGCAGGAGGCCCGATAGTGGTGGAGTGTCGCGCCGATTTGCGCGACGTCGATCGCTTCGTCGCCATGATTTTGAGTGCAGAGGGTTGCAAGCAGCCTCGCGATCGGCTTGCCGTAAGTCTTTGCTAAATAAAAACTTACGGCACCGCTTGCCGCGGGAGATTTGCATTCGCAACATCGACCGGTGCTCCTCCCACGAAGAAGTGGAGAAAGCCGATCATGTTTTTTGGAACTTGGTCTACTGGTTTCCGCGCTGGAATTGCCTCAAGCTTGTGGATTCGAGGCGCGTCACCAAGCTCTAAATCCATAAAATTGTGGATTTTGGTCCTTCAGGTAGTTATGTTCTGTAAAGTTTAGCAGGAGGGGTTGTTGGGGAAGACATGGGAGGGGCGCGGCAGCGTGGGTTCGGTGCCGCGGTTCACGTGTTTTCTAGCGAAAGGGTTTTTGAGATGGCAAGGAAAGCAAGTGGTGGTTTGTCTGGGATGTCGACTTCGGAGCTGCAAGCTGAGATCCGCCGGCGCTCGGGCAAGAACAAGTCGCTCCAGCGTCGGTATGAAAAGTTAACGGCGAAGCTTGAGTCGCTCCGTAAGGAAATAGCGGCCTCGGGCGGTGCGGTTGTCGGCGGCGGCGGTCGCGCAACCAATGAACTGAGCTTGGTTGATTCGCTCAAGAAGGTTCTTAGCGGCAAGACTCTTGGAGTGAGCCAGGCGGCTGACGCCGTGCTCGCAACAGGTTACATGACGACGAGTCCGAACTTCCGGACGATTGTGAACCAGACGTTCATCAAGCATCGCAACAAGTTCAAGAAGGTGAGCCGCGGCCGGTACACGGCGGTGGGATGAGAACAAATGGCCAAAGGGCCAAATAGGCAAAGGGTCAAATAAAGGCGGCAGAATGCAGATCTGTTTGCATGGCTGCGCCACGCTTCGCGGAGAAGATACGGGAAGAACAGCGAAAGCTGTTGGCGCGAAGTGGTGAGGGGATGAGGTGGGGGGAACGGGACGAATCAAAGGGTGAAGGAGGGCATTCGAGGAGAGTGCCCTCTTTTGTTTTTGGGGTGAGAAAGAACGCAAAGCGATCAAGCGAGAGGCTCAAATAAGCCGGGCGCTCCGGGGCTCGCGCGCGGTGCGTGGATGGCCTTGGCATTCTGGAGCGCACTGGTAAACTCAGCGCAGACACCAGTGATTCTTTCTTAGAGAGAGGGACGTTATGAAAACGATGTGCCTGGTTGCCGCGGCTGGAGCGTTGGGATTTGTTGCGGCGGTTGCGGTTGCCGCGCCGCCCGTGAACGACAACATGGCGAACGCGACGCTTGTCGGCGAAGGGACGTACCAATTCACGACGTTGGAGGCGACGCTGGATGGTCCGAACTACATCTGCGAGAGTGGTGGAGTCTCGCTGGGAAAAGATATCTGGTACAAGGTCCGAACGATCGGCGCCGGCACCGTGACGGTCTCGACATGCGGCTCATCGTTTGATACCGCGGTTGCAATCTATCTCGGTGAGACGACTTCGAACCGCATCGCCTGCAACGATCAGCGGCCGTTCGGAACATGTGCGGGGGCCAATCAGTCGTATGTGCAGTTTGAGGCGGCGGCGGGCGCGACGTACCTGATCAATGTCGGCGGCTTTAGCAACGGGGGTGGAAGCGGACAGCTTCAGGTATCGGGGCCAATTGTCGGCCCGACGAGCTACACGTATCAGGGATATCTCGCGAGCGGGGGAGCAGCGTTCACCGGTACGGCGGACATGTCGTTCAAGCACTTCGACGCGGGCACTGCCGGGACGCAGATCGGCGCGACGCAGATTCGCGGAGCGGTGCCGGTGGTCAACGGCGTGTTCTCGGTAATTCTCGAGTTCGATGCGCCAACGGGGCTCGCTACGACGCTGTTTCTCGAGCCGACGGTGAACGGGGTTGCGCTGACGCGGCAGCCGTTGACGAGTTCGCCTCTTGCGGTGCAGGCGTCGCAAGCGCTGCATGTACCGTGGAGTGGAATTTCGGGCGTTCCTGCGTCGGTGAGCGGCGCGTTCTCTCCGTGGGTGAAATCGGGAAATGACATTGTGTATTCAGCCGGAGAAGTGGGGGTGGGTACGACGCCTTTATTTCCGCTGCATGTTGCGACAACGAGTGTCTATACGGTGGCGCAGCTCGACAGCTCTCACGCGGCGGGCACGTGGCTCAACCTGAACAACACGAGCACGGGGGGAACGTACTGGCATCTGATCTCGTCGGGTTCGGGGAATGGAGAAGGAGCCGGCAAGCTGCTGATCGGTGCGAGCGGCTCGGCGACGACGAGCGGGACGGTCATGACGATTCAGAGCAATGGCAACGTCGGCATCGGGACATCGACGCCGGCGCAGCGGCTGACGGTGAACGGGAACGTGCTGGCGAACAACATCGGGGTACCGTCGAGCATCCGGTTCAAGGATCATGTCGTGCCGCTGAAGGATGCGCTCGAAAGCCTGATGAAGCTCGAGGGTGTGCGGTTTGACTGGAAGCCGGAGTATGCGAAGGAGCGCGGGTTTGTGAGTGATATTGGGTTTGTGGCGGAGGATGTAGAGAAGGTGTTTCCGGAGATCGTGCTGAAGGATGCGGATGGGAATGTGATCGGGATGGATTACTCGCGGGTGACGGCGGTGGCGGTGGAGGCGATTAAGCAGTTGAAGGTGGAGCAGGGCAAAGAGATTGAAAAGTTGCGCGTGGAGAAGGATCGGGAGATTGGGGAGTTGAGGGAGAGGTTGGAGAGATTGGAGAGGTTGGAGAGGGGGAAGTAGTAAGGGGCTGAACTTTCAAAGCGCCAACGGTTGAAGTTCCGGATCGACGTGTTGCTTGGATAGTTTTCCAGCCGCTCGCGTGAGTCGCGATCTCGATTGCAACTGGGAGTGGGGGGCCCGATTTTGTTTTTGGAGCGGAACGCCAAGATCTTTGATTTCGGACTTAACGCTCGTGTCTGCTTTGCAGACTGAAATGCAGTAGCCGATCGCACGCGCGACCCGTCCTCAAAACAGCGTCGGTGGCGCTGAGGCGGGAGAGGCACTCTGGGGATCAAAAAGAATTACGGAACTGTTTGCGCCCGGCCGAAGCGTCGGGATGTAGACAGCACGCGCTTGAAAAAGCGAAAGGTGTTTCGAGAACTACGATGGGTGGCTCTTGACGATTCTACGATAAACATTCCGGAGCATGGGACATAAACGCGAGTCGCGCGCGACCAAGGGCCGCAGACCGATTGCTGGAGACTTTCACATGAGCGCGATGCTCGACAAATTGACAATTAAAGGATTCAAATCAATTGAGCGCCTTGAAGCCTTCAAGCTCGGAAAAATAAACGTGCTTATCGGCGCAAACGGCGCGGGCAAAAGCAATTTTGTCGAATTTTTCAGACTCTTGCGGGCCATGGTGGAACTACGGCTACAAGAACACGTTCGAAAAAATGCTCCGGCAGACGGTTTCTTCTATAATGGAATCAAAGAAACGACGCATATTGAGTCAGAGATGTTTTTTGGTCAGAATCGATATGCGTTTAAACTAGAGCCAACCGCGGACGGATCGCTGTTTGTTGCGCACGAAGAAACGCAATATCTCGGGAGTGCTTATACAAATACTATTGCACGAGCAAGCCAAGAGTCGGGCCTGGTGGCCCACAAAAATGATCCCGGGCTGCGATCTGCACACGGCCCGAATTGGTGGGTGTGGAGTGCGGTATCAAGCTGGCAGGTTTATCACTTTCACGACACGAGTACAAGCGCTGGCATGCGCCGATACGTGGGCATAGATCAGTCGGAAACGCTCGCCTCCGATGCTTCTAACTTGGCCGCGTTTTTGATGAAACTGCGTGACGAAGAAGAAGACCGATACGCCGTGCTAATTAAAACGATTCGCCGGATCGCGCCATTTTTTAACGATTTTCTTTTGACACCCGCAACCGGGAAAAGGGAAGACCAAGTACGGCTTCGATGGAAAAGAAAGGACTCGGACTATGTCTTTTCGCCGGGCCATCTATCAGATGGAACGATTCGTTTTATATGTCTTGCAACCGTTCTGACGCAGTCCAAGCCTCCGGCCACTGTCGTTCTTGACGAACCAGAGCTCGGATTACACCCAGAAGCGATTGCCGTACTTGGCGGCCTCATGCGATCTGCTTCTTCGAGAATGCAAATCATCATCGCAACACAGTCTCCAATATTATTGAACGAGTTTGAAGCAGATCAAGTTATCACCGTTGATCAAATTGACGGTGCGTCTCGTTTCCAGCGACTAGATTCTTCTGATCTCGAGAGATGGCTGACCGACTTTACTGTCGGAGACCTTTGGCAAAAGGGGAACATTCGAGGCGGGGTGAATGATGCGTGAAGTTCTCGTGCTTTGCGAGGGTGTGACAGAGCGCGAGTTTTGTCGGAGCGTGATCGGTCCGTATCTCTCGGCCAAGGGAATCTTGTTAAGCGGAACACTCCAAGGAACTCCGCAGCGAAAAAGGGGCGGCGTTCGAAGCTGGCCAAGTTATCGAAACGAGATTCTCCGGCTAGCGAGCGAGCACGCAGCAAGACACGTTGCGGTACTGGTCGACTACTACGGGCTTCCGTCAACTTGGCCGGGACGCGCCGGTGCCACATCACAGCGACCAGAGAATAGAGGAGCGTTGGTCGAAGATGCCTTGTGGAAGGATCTTGAGCTAGAGATTGGCACTAGGTTTCACCCGTGTGTTCAACTTCATGAATATGAAAGTTTGTTGTTCGTAGATCCCGAGCTATCCGCACTAAGCCTTGCGATAGGCGGCGGGTCGATGAGCTACGACGTCCTTGCATCAAACCTATCCCGCATCAAGAGTCGCTGTGGTGGATTGGTGGAGGGCATAAACGATTCCCCTGAGAACGCGCCTTCAAAGCGACTTCTGAAGCTGATTCCGGGATACGACAAAGTCGCGTGGGGAGTTACCGCCGCCGCCGACGTCGAAGTTCCCGCATTGCGAGAGGGGTGTCCGTGGCTTAACCGATGGCTTTCGCGCCTTGAGGCTGCCGCCTGATCGCGAGGAAGGTCGTTGTCTTTTTTTTCCAGAAGCCGCCGGCGACGGTTTTGGCCCGGGCATGTTGTCACAGCCGAAGATGTTCGCTAGTCGTTTGACTCGTGCTTTGATGCTACGGCTTACTCCTTTGTCGGTGACGCTTCCACCAATCCGGCTTCGGCCAGAATTTGCGGCATCGTCCATGCGGCGAGAATTATTGAAAGCGAGTCGACAACAAGTATGCCCGCACCCGCAAGTCCCAGAGCGCCGGTCCAGGATCGAGCTAGCTGATCTCTCAACACGACGGCGCAGGCAATTAATACCAGAGCGAATGCGCCCCATCCAAAGGCAACGCATAGCCGAAGTCGCAACAAGCTGTACTCCGGCCATTTGACGAGAATCTTGAATTGACGACCATCCTTTGGGTTGGCCATGCGCCACCAGAGTCGAAACACGAAGGCGAAGGGTGAAAACAGGGCAAACCACTTCCAGTCAGCGGTGAATATTGCGTCGCCCAAGATCGCGAATATCCAGGGAAAGAAGAAAAACGCCACGGCACATGCTAATAGAAAGACGAATTCCGGCGAGATAAATACTGCCCGGAAACTGTGCTTCCAGAGGGAACCCCGTGCTTCTGAATGTGGTTTCGTTTTCGACATAGAGCTCTACCTAGTGTCGCAGGCCTCGCTTCTTATTCATGATTTGAATTCGCGAATGAACTTGGCCCGCCACTTCGGCTGGCGTTGCGTCTGCATCGATCTTTAGTCGCTCAACGCGATCGCTGGTCTTTATCACGACCTGGCCACCCTTTGCGGTGCCCGTAATCTGAGCGTTACCGTATCCATCCGTTGCAAGCAGAGCGGCGGCGTCGGGTATGTCAAGTGGGATAGAAGGCGATTTGGGCGCCGACTCCTTGCGAAGAGCCTCTTTCGCAAGCTCTGGCAGTGCCGAGTTAAGAGATTGCCCCTTCACGGCTTCCTCTTTCAGCCGAAGCGTTGCAGCCCTTCGATGTCGAAGAAAATCTCTTAGCGGCTTCCAAAGGGGACCGAACAAGGGATTCGGAGGGGCAACCGTCGCCTTGATCTCCTCGACGGTCACTAGTTCCGCGATTCGTCGAACAAATGCCCGTTCATCCGAAATCAGAATGATGTCGCACTCAACAAAGAATCGCTGGAGAGAGTCCTTCACGATCTCTGAGAAACGCCGTTGGAAATCCCATGCAGTAATTTCGTTCCAAACATGTTTGAACGCAATAACCTCTTCATCGGGGAAATAAACAAATAAAGAAGACGCTGTCGCGAGATTGGGCTCTGGCTTTTCGACTAGCCGACGTGTTTTCGCGTCAACGATTGACACAACTGCCCCGGGTTGAAATTTTGCTAGCGTGCCCCAGCGGTACTTTGTGGAATGTCCCTTTGCTCTAATTGTTCCGTGTCCAGACTCAATAATTGTCCACGAAAACGATTTGGCTTCGACGACGCTGGGTTCGCCAATTACGTCCTGCAGCAACTCTTTGGTTAAGCGCCCACCCTTGTTAACGCGGCCCAAGAAATACGTTGATCGCCTTGGCATGCCTCACCCCGGAAGTGACAATCGAACACCGATACAGACAAGTCCAAACTGGAGCACTTCGAAAGCATATCGAATTGTTGAAGATTCGAAGTGCTTTCCATTTGATGGGCAGCCACCCTATGGCGATTCGCCCGATCGGGCGTGTTAACGAAGTGCTGATTGCACTCTTGGGTTTGGCATAGGCAATGCGAAGGCAAGACTGGGTTTTCGTCTGCTTCGCAGACAGGGATTCAGGAAGGGGATTTTTGGGGGGGAGAGGTGGGGGTTGTGGACCGGCCGTTGAAACTGCCGGCAACGATCGTGCGCCCTGGCGGGCGGAGGCGAAGAAGTGCGGAGGTTGGAGGTGGGAGTGCGGAATGGGGAATGCGGACGCGTGGATGGCGCGGTTGTTGTTGCAGGTGTTGATGTTGGGAGCACGCGCAAGGGGTTTCATTGCGTGGCGCTGCGCAATGGGGTGTACTTTGAACAATTCGCGTCGGGTGATGCGTCCGCGATGGCGCGGTGGTGTTTGCGGGTTGGCGCGAGAGTGGTGGGGGTGGATGCGCCGTGCAGGTGGAGCTTGGATGGGCGGGCGCGGGCGGCGGAGCGGGAGCTGATGGGCGAGAAGATCTGGTGCTTTTCGACTCCGACGCGAGAGGCTGCCGCGGCGCATGTCAGGGGGCACTTTGGCTGGATGCTAAATGGAGAAATGCTCTTCGAAACACTGCGGCCGACTCATGTTCTGTTTGACGGTGTTTCCACGGCGGGGAATCTGTGCTTCGAGACGTTTCCGCAGGCGGTCGCGTGTGCGCTCGCGGGCGCGGTGGTTTCTGCAAAGCGGAAGGGGACGGTTCGGCGCGAGTTGCTGCGGCAATTTGGCGTTGACTGTTCCGCGCTGAGCAACATTGACAAGGTTGATGCGGGACTTTGCGCGGTTGCGGCGCACTTTGTTGCGATGGGGCGGTTCAAGAAGTACGGAGAGGTTGAGACGGGATTTATCGTCGTGCCGGATGCGCGAGCGCGGTGATCTGTTCGCTTGCGAGTGGTGGATCTGGCGCGAACCGATCCGCCCGAGTGAGCGAGGGGGGGCTCTGGGGGTGTGGTTGTTGGGGCGCGAGGTGCGGGGCGATCCGTGCGCTTGGGTTGTGTCTGCTTCGCAGACAGGGATTCAGGAAGGGGACGATTTGGGGTTGGTGAGGTCGGACCACCAGAGGGCGCGGTCGAGTTGGCGGAGGGTGACGTCGAGGGTTTTTGCGAGGGTGCGGCAGGCTTGGGCGTACTCGGGCCAGTAGGTGCGGAGATTGGCGTCGTCGGCGATGAGGGAATCGACTTGGGTTTGTGAGAGGCCGAGGCTGCGCATGGCGCGCTGGTCGAGCATGGGGTAGTGCTCGGGGAAGGTGATGTGCATGATGGCGGTGGCGGCGCGGAAGCCGATGCCGCGGATTTGGTCGAGGTGGTGGAGGGCAGTGAGATCGTCCTGGTGTGCGGCGAAGGCGGCGCGGGAGTGCTCGACCACTTCTCGTTCGGTTGCTTGCTCGAAGGCGGTGCTGCCTGAGCTGGCGAGTTTCCAGGTGGCGATAGCGAGGAATTCGTTGAGAGCGAGGTGGCCACGCGCGCGGGCGGAGTGTGCCGCGGCGGAGGCCATGTCGTCGAGGAGGTTGTAGCGGGCGCGGTAGAGCCCGTCGAAGTTGAGGACTTGTTCGCGCGAGAGGGGCATGCGGGGAGAGTACAAATTGACAAATGGAAAGGGTCAAATGACAAAGGGAAAGAGGAGCTCGCTTGGCTGCTTTGCGGGATTCGGGAAGGGGATTCGCACCCGGGTGGTGACTGCCGCCTCCGCCCTTCCCTCTGCGCGGCTTCGCCCGAGCTGGCAACGCGGAGTGAGCGCGTAGTCGTGTGGTCGAAATGCGGACGAAGACAAATGCGCTGGGGTTGTGTCGCTGCGCGACAGGGATAAAGGAAGGGGGATTTTTGGGGTGGTGACCGGCAGTTGAAACTGCCGGCAACGATCGGGCGCCCAAGGGGCGGGGAACTCGGAATGCGGAATGCGGATTTTAAAGGGCGCGGTCGGGGGTTGTGGCTGTTTCGCAAGACGGGATAAACGAAGGAAATCCTGGGCCCTTCCCCAACCCCTTCGCTCAAGGAAGGGGCTCTTGGAGGAGGAAGGGGAACGCGGGCTGGGAAGCGGGTGCCGCGGGGGCGGAAAATATCAAAAAATGAACTTGATGTGGTGTTTCTTTTTTGGTAAACTTGCGGGCTGAACTCTTTGCTCCCTTGGTGGGGGGCTTTTTTACAACTTTGGCGGGCCGGAGCGGCTGGGGCGCAATGGACGCCGCGTGGAGTGAATTTAGATGTGGCAGGAACGTGAACTGGAACGGGGCTTTCGGGGTGGCGTCTTCGGAAGGCGATTTGAGTTCTGGGCCGTTGGGTTTCAGTCGTGGAGCGCTCGGTGAGACGCCGGTGTTGCCGGCAGCGGCTCGGTCGTTTGAAGAGATTTGGGCAAAGCTGGGGGACGGGCCCAAAGCGGACGGGCGCTGGCAGATGTCGGGGGCGGGCGAGGTTTTGTTTTGGTATTGGGTGCTTGTTGCTTGGAGGAGGAGGTTGCCGCGGCGGGGGGAATTTGATGCGTTTGTGCCGGAGTGGAAGGGGTATTTCAGGAGCTTTCGGGATTTGGAGCGGGTGGCGAATGAGTCGGATCGGAAGAGGTGGGGCGAGGAGTGTGGAATGCCGCTGGAGGGGCGGGTCATGGCGACGGCGCCTGTGAATGAGCAGGGCGTGGTGTTGTTGTTTGGGCAAATGGCGGAGGAGCTTGGGTTTCGGGTTGAGAGGGTGGGGACGAGGTATCCGGATTGCGTGGGATGGAGGCTGGTGAATGGGATTTGGAAGCGGGTACGGATTGAGTTTGAGTTTTTAAGCAGCCGGTTTGATCATGATCCGAGCGGGTGTGATCTGGTGGTGTGCTGGAGGCACGATTGGGAGGGGTGTCCGGTGGAGGTGCTGCCGCTGGCGGAAAGGGGCAAATTTTCAAAGGGCCAAAGGGCCAAATAGATGCGGGAGAGAACGCGGAGGGAAGAGAGGGAAGGCGGATTGGAGATTTGAAATTTCAGATTGAAGATGCGGGGAAATGCGGAGTGCGGGGCGGGCACGTGGTCGGAGCTCTTGTTTTGGGGACGGGGATTAGATGGTGTGCCCTGCGCGCGGTTGCGTGCGTGGGGCGCTCACCCCCTGCCCCCTCCCGGAGCGAGGGGGTTTCTGAGAAGAGGTGCGAGCCGTTTTGGTGTGGGGGGCGTATAGGTAGGACTGCGAGTTGTGGGGGTGGGGGTGTGGGTAGACTTGCGGCCCCGGATGGCGGCCTGCGGGCCAACATCTGGTAGAAGATGCTGGATTCAATTTGTGGATGATGCCGCGGATTGGGAATGGGCGGCTTTTGGAGTCTGACGAATGGCGAGCCGGACGAGCACGAGTGTTGGAGTTGGCGTGGCGTTGACGCTTCTGGGCCTGGCGGCACTGGGGCTGTTCATCACGTCGGCGGTGTTGTACGGCAAGTTCAATCAGTCGCAGCGCGAGCTGAACGAGGCCAAGGTGGGCATCCGCGATTTCATCCGCGACGGTGAGCGTCAGCAGGATGACATTCGCCAGCTTGTCGAAGCGGCGAAGAAGGCGCAGGGGCAGTCGCTGGTTTCGTATCTCGTCAAGAGCAACAAAGAGATCGCGTCGGCGGTGACGGGCAACTCGAACGACACGGTCGAGCGTTTGCTTGAGCAGATGCGCGCGGAGTCGTCGAAGTCGAACAACTCGCCTTTGCTACGGCTGGCGCAGGAGCGCGCGGGGTCGGTGGAGGAACTGACCAAGAAGCTCGAGCAGGTTGAGGCGGCTCGGCTTGCGGCGCAGACGGATCTGAAGAACGAGCAGGAGCGCGTTGCGGGGATCGTGCAGCGGCATAACGAGACGTTGACGGCGCTGAACAGTGAAGTGGGCAAGTACAAGGGCGAGTTGAGCCAGTATCGCGAAGGCATTGAAGGCGTGCGCGTGCAGGCCGAGAAGCAGTTTGAGAGCCAGATGGCCGCGGCGAAGGCGCGCGAGACGGATCTCAACGGTCGCGTGAGCGACTTGCAGCAGAAGAGTCTAATTCTGGAAGATCAGCTCGCGCGTTTGCGTGGCGAGCGGAGCAAGACGACGGCGCGCGGCACTTCGGAAGATGCGCTCATTGACGGCGCGATCATCGGTGTTGATTCGACGCAGCGGCAGGTGTTCCTGAACATCGGACGCACGCAGAAGGCCGTGATCGGATTGTCGTTCGCGGTGTACAACGACGCGAACTCGATCAAGATGGATACGGACGGAAACTACAAGCCGGGCAAGGCGACGATTGAGATCATCAATGTCGGACAGGATTCGAGCACGGCGCGGATCGTGAGCGAGACCAAGGGCAACCCGATCGTCACCGGCGACGTCATCGCGAACGCGGTGTTTGACCCGATGAAGGTGTACAAGTTTGTCATCTACGGGAACTTTGACACGAAGGGAACGGGGATGCCGACGGCGTCTGGCCGCACGGATATCGCGGCGATGGTGACGGGTTGGGGCGGCGAGGTTGTTGATGACCTTGAGGGCGACGTGGACTTCCTGGTGCTTGGTGCGAAGCCGATTCTGCCGCCGCGGCCGGGTGTGGATCAGCCGATCGAAGTGGTGCAGGAATACGTGCGCCTTGAGCGGTCGGTGAACAAGTACAACGAGCTCATGAAGCAGGCGACGGCGATGGGACTGCCGGTGCTGAATGAGAATCGGTTCTACACGCTGACGGGTCAGAAGCCGGTGAGCCGGAAGCTGATTGTGTCGGGGCGGTGAACTGATCGACAATGAAGTGATCGTGGCACCGCTCTTCTGGGCGGTGTTTTTCTAGAGCTTGAGCGACGGGAAAACGCAAGACACCGCCCGGAAGGGCGGTGCCACGGGCGCAAGTTGTGTTTGGAGCATCACTTTGGAACTCCGCTCGTGTAACGCCCATGGAACCGACAGTGGATGTGGAAACGCGGTGGATAAGGCGCCGGTAACGGCGCGAATCGGTGGGCTGCGGGGTTGCTCGGGGTGCAAGCGACAGGTGACGACGGGAACTGACGCGCGCGAGGCGCGATAGATGACATTCAAGCGACAGGATGTACAGATGCGGATGGTCGCTGTAATCGCTTTATTTTTGCGGCGGTTACGGGGTGTGACCGCGATTCATCCACCTTGCGCCAGGGCTTATTTCTACTACGACTAAATGTATCTCTCTTACTAGGAAGAAAGGCATTCGGCACGGAGTCACCGAGGCGAGTGGGAACGCTTTCAAGGAAAACTGTGGGAGCCCGAGGTTTGCGTGTGGAAACGTTGGTGATTGAAACAATGAAACGAGCGGGAAACGTGGGCGCGCACGCTGGCGGGTTCATCCTGAATTCATGCGGGGCGGCGGGGCTGGCAGGTAACGCAGAAAACGGTCGCACGCTGAACCAGGCGGGATGATGAGAGCGGGCGGCGGCAGATCGTGCAGGGCTCGTTGGCCCTGCCGTAGACCTTGTGATCGTTCTGAGCGGAGCCGGTAGAACCGGTGGCGTCGAGGTAGGAACGAATTGTGCTGCCGCCGGCGCGAACTGCTTGCTGGAGGATGAAGCGAATTGCGGAAGCGAGGGCGGTGAGTTCCTTTGGCGCGAGCGAGTGAGCCGAGCGAGCAGGGTGAACGCGGGCGAGGAAGAGTGACTCGTCGGCGTAGATGTTGCCGACGCCGGCGAGGGCGGATTGATCGAGGAGGAGAGACTTGATCGGGCGGTGTGCATCTTTGCACGCTGCCGCGAGATCGTGCGCGGTGATGGCGAGTGCATCGGGGCCGAGTGTGCTCCAGCGGTGGGTGAGCAGCGCGTCGGAAGATGGATATGCGGCGAGGCCACCGAAACGGCGCGGATCGATGAAGAGAAGCCGCGAGTTGTCGTCGAAGGTCCAGAGGGCGTGGGTGTGTTTTGGAATGTCGGATGTGGGATGCGGGATGTCGGATGTTTGCAAGAGCATGCGGCCGGACATTCCGAACTGGATGCAGAGGGCGCGGTTGTCGGTTGTGGTGATGGCGAGCTGCTTGCCGCGGCGGAGGAGAGTGGAGATGGTCGCGCCTTGGAGGAGGTGCGAGGGTGTCGTGGAGCGGGCGCGGCCGGATTCAGAAAAGGATGCGGCGATGTCGGCGCGCAGGAGCTTGGCGCGCACGATGGTGCGCCGACGAATGCTTTTGAGGGAGAGCCGGACGCGTTCGACTTCGGGGAGTTCGGGCATGGGGAAAGCTCAAAGCTCAAAGCGGGAAAGCTCAAATCGGTAGATGCTTCGATGCATGAGCGGATGAAGCAAGCTACATTGCTATTGATGCCGACAGAGCCGATTGTGATACGCGAAAAGACCTTGAAGTACTGGCTGGTAGGCGGCACTGTGATCGCGCCGGGAGCTGATCGATTCTGGAAGCTGCGGGGGTATACGCATCGGCGTCGGGCGTTTGTGTATTGGGCGCTGCTGCTGGCGGTTCTGGCGGTCGGAAGGGCGACCGAGGCGCCGGCGAATTCCGGCGGCATTCTCTTGTATTTCTTTCCTCTGGCACGGGATCGAATGACGGCGTGGCAGGAGCGACCTCTGACGCAGGGGTGGATCAAGAGCGCGATGCGGGTCGGTGCGGCTTTGAGTTTTATTGTTGTTATTTTACTGATGTTTGTGATGGCGATGCTCGCGCGAACGTTGGTCGCCGGATCGTTGGTGACTTTTATGATCGGGATGATTGTGCTTGGCGTGGCGATGATCGGCGCGCAGATGGCGATTATTCGATGGTCGCTTCGGCGCGCGGTTCGGTTGGCACGCGAGAGGGTGCGTGATGCGAACGGATTGATTTGCACCGATTGCGGATTTGCTTTGCGCGGGCTTGATGGCGCGGAGCGGTGTCCGGAGTGCGGTGTGGAGTTTCGGGCGGAAGAAGTGCGAGGATTTTTTCGAGCGTGCGGGATTTTGGACGCGGCACAGGGTGAACGTGGCTTGCAGGGGTAACCGCTGTGGATTAGATGCTGGGGAATAGCTGGTTGCTGACCGTACGAGCCCGAGCGCAGCGAAGAGGGTTGGGCGCCGGAGCTTGTGAACGAAGGTAGTGGACGGTTCTGATCGTACTGCGCGAACGCGCAACCGCACCTGCGCTTCGCTTGGGCTCGTACGGTCAGGTTTGGGTTACTTCAGAGATTCTGTTGCCAACGCGCCTCGGTCAGGAAAGAGGCTTTGGAGCGCGGAGCGACTTGAAGAACGTCGTGAGCAGTTCGGCCGATTCAGCGGCGAGCAGGCCTCGCACGACTTCGCATCGGTGATTCAGGCGCGGGTCTTCGAGGAGATTCATGAGCGTGCCGGCGGCGCCGGCTTTGGGATCGGGCGCGCCGAAGACGACGCGGGGGATGCGTGCGTTCACGATGAGGCCGGCGCACATCGGGCAGGGCTCGAGCGTGATGTAGAGCGTGCAGCGTTCGAGGCGCCAGTCGTTGATTGCTTTGCAGGCTTGTTGAATCGCGAGAAACTCGGCGTGCGCGAAGGGGGTCTTGTCGGTTTCGCGGCGGTTGTGGGCTTCGGCGAGGATTTCGTTGTCGCGCGTAATGACGGCGCCGACGGGGACTTCGCCGAGGGATGCCGCGGTGCGGGCGAGGGCGAGGGCGCGGAGCATGTGGTCTTGGTCGGAAGGCATGAAGAGTTCACCACGGAGACACAGGGGCACGGAGAAGAGAGAAGAGGAAAATTTAAGATCTGAAATTTCAGATTGAAGAGGAGAGCGAACGCACAAACTCATCCTTCGGCCGGCTCGCCGTCGCGTTCGCGGTGGCGATCGTGGGCGAGTTTGGACGCGGGGAAGAGCCGGAGCATGATGATGCCGAACTCGTAGAGCAGATAGAGCGGAACCATCAGGATCATCATGCTCACGGGGTCGGGCGGCGTGAGCAGCGCGGCGATGACCGCAATGACAAACAGCGCGTGTTTGCGATAGCGCGAGAGAAACGCCGGTGTCACGATGCCGACCCAGCCGAGCAGAAGCACGACAACGGGAAGCTGAAAGCCGGCGGCAAACGCGAGCGCGAGACCGAGGAAGGACTCGACCCACTCTTGAATGCGGGGCTGAAGCACGATGCCGGTGGAGGTGGAGAGCGCGGTTGAGTAGATGCTTACGGCGCCGTTTGGCGCGGCGAGCGCGAGGCGGAGTTCTTTCAATTCGGAATTGAACCAGGCGTCGCCGGGTTTGGGCGCGGGTGGATCTGCGGCGAGAACGGGAAGCGAGAGGAGCGAGACATTTGCGGGGAGCGGCGCGACCGCGGCGCGCTCTGGGCTCACCGTTGCTCCAAAGTGCACAAAGAAGTGCAACATGACGGGGAGCACCACGAAGTAGAGAAAAAGACACGAGAGCACCGCGAGCACGAGGCTCATCGGGAGCAGCATCGTGACGAAGCGTTGCTCGTATCGATAAAGCCCGGGCGCGACAAACTTCCAGATCTGCCAGAGGATCCACGGGAAGCCGAGCAGGATCGCGGCGACGGTTGAAATCTTGAGGTAGGTGAAGAACGTCTCGAACATTCCTGTGGCGAGCAGGCTGGGCGACAAACCTTCGGCACGCAGTGCGCGCTGCACAGGCCATATCAGCCAGTTGAGCAGCGTCGGCCCGAAATAGAGACTGACCAGAAAGAACACGCTGAGACCGGCGATCACGTAGATGACGCGGGTGCGGAGTTCTTCGAGGTGATCGCCGAGCGACATCATCGCCTGCACATTGGTGCTGCGCTTGGCGAGACGGGATTCGATGATTGAGGGCGGTGGCGGTGGAGGGCTGGGCGGGATGGCTGAAGGCGGATCGCGCTCGATAATTGCGCGGCGGTCCTCCGGGCGGCGAATAACTGGCGCGGAAGATGATTCGGACGGGTCGTCCATTCAATGAAGGGTAGAGGACGCGGAGCGAACGGGAAAAATGCATTGAACGCGAGGCGAGGTAGGAGCGAGCGCGCTCAGTAGACCGGTAGCTGACCGTACGAGCCGAAGCGAAGCGCCGGGCTTTTGCGCCGGAACTGGCGAAGACCTGGGAAGTCCCGGAACGTACTGCGCAAACATGCAAGGGCGCCGGCGCTGCGCTTGGGCTCGTACGGCAAGGTGCTGGTGATTTTGAGGCGGGAGACGCACTCGGCGCGTGTCGTGGGGGTGGCGGGATGCTGTGGGAATTTCGAGGGCTGGCCGTGCGAGCCCGAGCGAAGCGAAGGGGTTTGTGGGTGGAGATGGGGAAGACTTGGGATGATTCGGGACGTGCCGTGCAGACGTGCAACGGCACCTGCGCTGCGCTTGGGCTCGTACGGCAAGGTGTTGGTGATTTTGATGCGGGGGCGCATTCGGTGCGTTTTCGGGAAGTGGCAGAAGGCTGGGTGGAGCGTTATCCGGGCACAAGTTTGGAGGATTTTGGGTGACGGGTGAATCTTGGCGGCGCATCTCCGGAAGAAGAGGACGGGTCGAATGGGGGTTTGGTGCGGGGGTTGAGGACTGGTTGCTGGGATGAACGACGAGGCTTCGGGCAATTCGGGCGAAGAGTCGGCGCTGCCGCAGAGCGCGCGTCCGCTGCTGCGCTTGTCGCAGGATGACCACGAAGAACTGAAGAGGCTGTGGGAAGAGAATCGGCGCTGGGTGGCGGCGCTGCTGTTGACGCACAAGCCGCGCTGGGCGGATCTTGAGGATCTGCTCCAGGAAGTTGCAACGACGCTGGTGGGCAAGGGACACGAGATCCGCGATGCGGCGATGCTGAAGCCGTGGCTGCGCACGGTTGCGACGAATGTGGCGCGACTGGCGGCGCGGCGCGGGAAACTGCGGCTGCATGGATCGCTGGATGCGCCGGATACGGACGGCGGGCCGGAGAACGAGAGCGAGCCAATGCCGAGCGTGGCGCCGACGCGGCGTGAAGAAGCGGGGCGGCTGCTTGATCTTGCAAAGAAGTTGCCGGATGGATATCGCGAGCCGCTGCTTTTGAAGAGCGTGCACGGATTGAGTTATCGCCAGATCGGAAACATCCTGGGGATTCCGGAAACGACGGTGGAGACGCGGATCGCGCGCGGAAGGAAGCAGCTGCGCGAGATGGCGGAGGAAGCGGCGAAGAGCTGAAAGGCAGTGAAACACGGAGGGCCACGGAGAACCACGGAGGAAGACACGGAGAAGAACAGAGACGGGAAGGTTTAGTTATAACTCTCCGCGCTTTTCTCCGTGGTTCTCTGTGGTACTCCGTGTTGTTGTCATTCTTTTCGCGTCGCCGACAAGCAAAAACCAGGCACTTTTCCGGACGCTTTTTTAAGCGTTTCGACCAATTGGTGGCGAAAGGGCCCTGACGGATAGAGGACGCTTGCGCATCTAGTTGTTGTGGAAGGTTGAGGAATCAGCATGAGCACGCCGGAAAAAGACATCTTGATCAGCCGCGTGGTGGATGGCGTTGCGGCGCCGGGCGACTGGGTTGAACTTGACATGCTTGGTGCGGCGGACTCCTCGCTCTGGCGCGAACTCGCGCAGGCGCAGCGTGACAAGCAATTGCTCGATCAGGCCGTGGGCGAGGCGATCTCGATCGCGGATGTCGTTGAGCTTCCTCAGAACGAATGGCAGGCGCGTCGCTTGAGCGTGCCGCAGTGGACCGGGTGGGCCGCGGCAGCGGTGCTCGCGCTTGCAATGTTTGTGGTGCCCAAGTGGGGAACATCGAACGGATCGGTCGCGGGATTCACGCCACCGGTGCAGGCGGAAGAACAATCGACCGACGCAGCGCTCAATTCGTATTTGGCCAAGGGCAGGGATGACGGCCGCGTGATTCGCCAGTTGCCGGAGTTTGTGGTGCTTGAGTCAAAGCCTGCGGCAGATGGCCGCGGGTATGACGTTGTGTATCTGCGGCAGATTGTCGAGCGGGCGCGGGTGGAGAGCGTGAACAGCTATCAGGTGGATGATGCGGGGCGAAAGCTGCCCTTGCCGGTGAAGGTGATTGAGCCGAAGAAGCCGGTATGAGCACCGGGCGAAAGCCGTGAAGGCAAGCCCACCCCCAACCCCCTCCCTTGGGGAGGGGGCTCTGAAAAAATCAAAATCAGGGAAGCGAAAATTCCAAGGAGTTTGTTATGGAACTGGCGAATAAGTTGTGGACGAAGCGGATTGGCTTGGCGGGGCTTGGTCTTTGTGCTGCGTTGGCGCTTGCCGTGGGACGCGCGGGCGATGTGAGCGCGCCGGACGAAGAAGAGATCAAGGGCGATTTCAATAAGCCGCTCGGACAGGACGACAACCAATCAGGCAGCTCATCGCGATCGGTGATGACGACGGTCGATGGCGGCGACAGCTACACGGTCACGAACAATAACGGCAAGGTGACCGTTCAGAAGAACGGCGAGAAGCTTTCCAAGAGCCAGTTCCGCCAGAAGAATGGGAAGATCGAGATTCTCGATGGCGACGGCAATGTCGTGAAGACGTTGGCGGGTTTTCCGAATGTGAATGTCGGCAGCCTGCGCCATCTTGCGATGGTCGCGCCGCGCACGCCCGCACCGCCGGCCGCGCCTGGCGCGCCGCGGGCTCCGGGTCAGGCACGGGTGATTGTGAAGGGCGCACCGCGCGTCATGCTCGGCGTGACGATGACAGATGCGGATCCGGAAGTTCTCGAGAAGCTCGGCGTCGATGACGGAGGCGTTGTGCTCAACAGCGTGGCCGAAGGATTGCCCGCGGCACAGGCCGGGCTGCAGGCCAAGGACATCGTCGTCGAGGCGGACGGCAAGCCGGTCGATGGCGAAGAAGCGCTCCGCGGCATTCTCAAGACCAAGAGCCCGGGTGACGAACTCGCGCTCAAGATCTTCCGCAAGGGCGAGAGCAAAACGTTCAACGTCAAACTCGCGGCGTTTGATGCGAGCAAGCTGCAGCCGACCATTACAGTTGATCGTTTGACCGACGACTCCAGGGATTCGCAGGAGCTCGTCGAGATCCTCAAGGGCGTCGAGGCGCAGGTGAAGGTTCAGGTCGAGGCGCTGCAGGCACAGTTGAATGCCACCGATTGGAACAAGGTGCGAGATCAGGTGAGCGCCGGGCTTGCGGAAGCGATGAAGCAGCTCGAAGAAGCGCGCGTGCAGGCATCAGAAGCGGGCGAGATGGGCGCGAAGTGGTGGCAGGAGCACGGTCAGAACTTCAACATTCCCAAGGGCTGGGTGCAGTTCACGCAGCCGACGCCGGCGCCGGCGGCTCAGCAGCAGGGCGTGCCGCACCACGATGTAGGCGACAAGCTCGACCGCCTCAGCGAGCAGCTCGAGAAGATGAACAAACGGCTTGATGCGATGGAAAAGCAGATCGAGAAGAAGTAAGTGTGGCACCGGCCTTCCGGGCGGTGTGACTTGAGGTTTTGATTGAGTCGCAAGAACACCGGGCAGAAGCCCGGTGCCACCAGCCAAATCCATCCCGAGTTTGCCTGCGTGGGTCTTCCCAGCATTCACGCGGGCGACACCTCCTCACTGCCACGGGCCGATCGAAAGATCGGCCCGCGGCGATTTTCATGGTGCTTGTGGGAGTGGCGAGAGGCTCTGAAATGTTCAGGTGCTGGCCGTACGAGCCCGAGCGAAGCGAAGGGGTTTTGCGGGGGAGATCGCGAAGACCTGTGAAGGTCCGGACCCTACTGCGCGAACATGCAATGGCACCTGCGCTGCGCTTGGGCTCGTACGGCAAGGTGCTGGTGATTTTAACGCGGGAAGCGCATTCGGCGTTGTCGTTCTTGTCGGCGGGCCGCCTGAAGTGATTCCGCTCTTGACGGATATGCGATACTGCTCTCGTGAGGAAGAGTCCGTACGGAGCGCGGACGATGAAACGTCGGGGTTTTACGCTGATTGAGTTGCTGGTGGTGATCGCGATCATTGCGGTCTTGCTGTCGCTGTTGATGCCCGGGCTCAAGATGGCCCGCAAAAACGCGATGGCGACAAAGTGTGCCGCGAACCTGAAGCAGTTGAATACGGCGTGGCAGATGTACCTCGGGGATTTCCGGGTTTTTCCGGTGCCGCGCAGCAAGGACATCGAAAAGTGGATTCAGCCGGGCCAGATGCCCTCTCCTGGTGCGCCGCTGGGGTTGATGTCGAGCGTGACGTGGTCGTACGGCGGGGTGCATTGGTACGGGGCGGGCGCGGGCGGGAATTTGGTCACGCCTTTCGCGGCGGCAGATCCACTCCGGCCGATCAATCCGTACATTGAGAACGGGCTGGCGATTCGTGACAAATTGGGCGTTTTTCGCTGTCCGCTCGACAACGGATCATGGGACAGCTTCACGACAAATCAGAACATCTGGGTCAAAGTGGGCCCGGCGGCTGCGGGTGGCGTGGGCGGCGCGGTTGGGACGACGGTCTTTGAGCAGCTTGGAACCAGCTACGACGCGAATGACTGGATGTACTGCCGCCCGGGCTCAAGAACCGGCATTGAAGTACGGGACCACGACAAGCTCAGTAACTTTGCGTGGTGGCTTGGGCCGCAGCACCTGGTGACGCTGCCCTCGCGATTTGTCGTGCTGGGCGACAGCGGCGTGATGATCGCGGGGCGGTATCCGCTCGACTACATCCGCCAGACTCCCAAACGCTCCGGCTGGTGGCACGGGGTGCAAGTCGGCAACCTGGCGTTCTTCGACGGGTCGGTTCGGTTGACGCCGATGGGAGAAGTAACGACGGAGCGGTACTCGTTTTATATGGACGAGGGCAAGCATGCCGGGCTGGACGCAAACGGGAAGGCAAGCTACCGGACTGTTGCCGGCGGGCAGTAAGCACGAGAACTCGCGCGTGAAGCGGAAAAAGGAAAACAAAACTCACCAACAAAGTAACTACTTACGCAATTAAATACGCAATGGCGGCTGGGTGTGAATTGTCTGGCGTGCGGCCGGGAGCGCGAGAGTGTGAGTTGGTTCCGAGCGCCAGTGCGGGACAAGCAATAACCAAGAACGGACGAGACGAAATAAAAACAGCGTTGCAGCGACGTACTGCGCTGGTCGATGTGGGCTAGAAGCGTGTTGCAGGGGGCAAGAGAGCGGAAGTGGCGGCGGCGTGAGAGTGTTCTCGGACTGATATTGCCCGTTGGTGCAGTGAAAAGCGGCGGTGAACAAAGGTGGACGACCTGTGGAAAGCCTTTGTTTTTCGGGCCGTGCATCAAATGGGATTGACAGGGGTTACGCCTCGATGTATGTTGAATACCGGACAGGTCTCGTCAGGGGAGTTCGAAGGGAGATTCCTTTTTGGAAGATCTTGAGTCGTTGATGTGATGCCGTAGCCGGACGAGAGGCGGTCTCGTCGGCTGTGGTTGTTTCATACAGCGCAGAACTCCGTTGATGGGTTCAGTCTGCAATGTGTCTCTGAAGGACGAGTCTCGTTTGTGCTTTGTGTGTGGTTTGCGCAAACCCTTTTTGGAGGTGTCTCAATGGATCGGAAGAAGTTCGCCCTCATGCTTTTGGGCGCTGCCGGTGCTGCGTGCACGGTGGCAATCGCTGACGAAACAGATCGCTTGATCGACCGCAGCTCGCCGAAGAAGGTCCTGGTTGACTCGAAGGACTCGTTCCTCCGCCAGTCGTCCGGCACGTTCGGCGATCGCGCGATCAACATCATCATCTTCGACGGATCGTCGAGCTCGTTCACCCACAACGGATTCTCGTTGGGAACGACCTCGCACATCCTTGAGGACATCAACCTCAACCCGGGTCCGTACGGCACCAGCTATGTTGGCACCCGCACGATCACGGGCATGGAATACTCCTACGGCCTGACCGGCTCGGCCGCGACGTGGGATATGCGTTTCTCGTTCTACCGTCCGTCTGACGTCAACACCGCCGGCTTCGGCGGCGATGGCACGAGCATCGTGAATCCGGCCGCGACGCCGTACTACGTGCTCACGGTGACTGGTTTCGACACGAACATCTGCCCGGGCTTCACGACCCGCACGGGCTTCTTCCTCCTCCCGAGCACCGTCGATATGCCCGCGGGCGACTCGAAGCTCTGGCTGGATGCAGCGTTCGTTCAGCCCGGCACTCCGGGCACGGCTCCGCTGACGAGCACGAACCTGTTCCAGGACAACATCGCGACCACGCGCACGTACTTCTTCTACGGCAATAACACCGGCTCGCTCGTCGGTGCGACCTTCGCGGGTCTCACCATGGCGACGGTTGCTCAGCTCGAGAATGCCGGCAGCTCGGCTTCGCCGGGTAAGGGCACTCCGACGTACGGCCGCGATATCAACTTCAGCGGCACGTTCAATGGTCAGACCGCAGCCTTTACGGGCGGCATCACCAACGAACTGCGTTGGATCAACTCGCTCCAGGCTGGCACGACGCAGACCGTGTCGTATGTCTTCGGCCTCGTCGGCTCGGCCGACTCGCCGGCTGCTCCTGCAGCGACGAGCCTGAACGTTGGCAGCTTCCTGCCGGACGGTGTCGTCAACGCCAACGGCAACCTGACCACGGCCAGCCGCTTCAAGTGGTACAAGTTCAACACCCAGAACGAGATCAGCTACGCGCAGACCACGTTCATGGATATTGACACGGAAGGTTCGGCGGTTCCCATCGCGTTTGCGATGTACACCCCGGACTCGCAGATCTTCAACGTCTCTGAAGGTCGCGGCGATGGTTCGGACCCGGCACGTCCGTCGGATCTCGACAACCACCAGCTCTCGTACGGCGTTGCACGTCGTCCGGGCGTTGGCTTGGGTGAGCAGTACTCTGGTCAGGAAGGCATCCTGCCTGTTGGCCAGTACTACCTCGCTGTCGCTCTTGCCGGCTCAGGCTTCGGTGACGGCTGGATCGTTCAGGGCGAAGACCCCGTGGTCTCCACGGCCTTCTCGCTGAACTTCAACAACAACAACCGCAAGACGATTCCGGCTGGTCCGGCGGTCTCGCCGGCGCTCGCGACGGGCGCCGACGTGGCCATCCTCATCGGTGGCGCGCAGACGACGCCTGACCAGTCCGTTCGTGCGAACGGCGTGGGCTTCATCCGCTTCTCGCTGACGAACGCCCTGCCGACGACCGGTCAGTTCAACCAGAGCGATTCGTCGCCCTTGTCGAACGTGACGTTCCTTGACATCACTCAGCCGGGCTCTTCGACGGTTGGTGA
>JBOHNL010000016.1:0-114918 GCA_050730655.1 Phycisphaerales bacterium | reverse complement strand
GAACCGGCGTGTGGGCACTCGCTACGACAAGCTCGCATCGAGCTTCCTGACATTCGTCAACCTTGCGATCATCCGCCGCTATATCCGAATCCTCGCTCCGGATGATCCGTCAGACAGAACCTAGCTGGAACTGTGGCTGCGGGCTTTCGACTAGGTATGCTGTTCCACCGTAGCCAGACGCTGCAGGGATTGATGAATCTCGCGATTAGAGTCAGCTTCTGACTGTGTAAAAATGAATAGTCGTCCCTTCAATATTTTCCGGGCGCTCCGACTGGATCAGCACGAGATTCGGCATTCAAACTTCCTCGCATGGCTGCTCCATCCGGGGGAGACGCACGAGCAAGGCGACTTGTTTCTTCGTGCCGTGCTTCAGGCGGTGACGACTCCCAGGGGTGTTGGAGTTCACGCGGGTGACCGTGCCCCGATCGTGTGCAAAGATGCGCACGTTGGGCGCGAAGTCGATTCTCTCGATGTTCGGATCGTCCTCCCATCAATACGGGTCGTCGTGGGGATTGAAAACAAGCTGTTCACCAGCGAGCATTCCCAGCAGCTTCGCAGATACGCAGACTGCATTGCCCGGGACTTTGCCGGCTGGCGCCATGTGCTGATCTATCTCACGCTGGATGGCGAAGACCCCTCGAACGCCAGATGGCAGGCGCTCTCACACCGGCAGCTAAATCAGATCATCGCGAGCTCGATTCCCCATCTTGATCGTGAAACACCACTGGATGTGTGCGCGTTCATTCAGCACTACTTGGATTTGCTTTCCGATGTGTACAAGCGGCGAGAAGCTCTCACGGCAAACCCTCGACTGTCGCAGGTCATCCAGACAATCGTCGCGGCGATCGAAGAGCTTAAAGGCTGGCAAGTTGTGAGTAGTTCAAGCGCACTTATCGAATGCGGTCCGAACAGATTATTTGAAACGCTGCCGGCAATTGGCACCAAGCGCGGTCGGGATGCGCGGCAGTGGCTCACGCTTCGATTCCACGACCACGGAGCAAATGGCTACATCGGTAGATATTGGCGACCCTCGGAGGTGTCCGATCGCAATCATCGCAATTCGATTTTGCAGGCACTGGTCGCACAAGGCGCTGCGACCGGCTTCAAGTACAAGAATGGAACAACGGAAGCAGCTCTTTCCGGAGATCAGCCGGCCTTTTCGGGTGATCGGATTCAGGACCTCCGAACGGGGCAGGTTCCGAATGCACTCGTCTTGCGAGACATGATTCACCGCGAACTTCGTTCCATTGAATCACGGCTCGATGTAATCTTGCAAATAATTATGCGCACGGAGAAATAATCGGTTGTGGGAGAGTTTGTCGGACGGCCGCGCAGTCACCACCCACCCCCAACCCCTCACTCAGAGAGGGGGCTTCTGAAGAAGTCACACCGTGACCGGCTCGCCCTTGGGCTCGACGATTGACGACGTGACCGACCGGCCCGACTCCGTCGGCAGCGCGATCTTCCAATCTTCGAGGAGGCAGTTCGCTGCGGTGACGCCGGACATCATGACCATCGGAGTTCCGGGGCCGGGGTTGGCGCTGCCGCCGGCGAGGTAGAGGTTCTTGTAGACGCGCGAGCGGTTCTTGGGCTTGAAGCCGCCATGCATGCGGCCGTGTGAGGCGAGACCGTAGATCGCGCCGCCTTCGGCGTTGTACATCTTTTCGATGCCGGCGGGGCTGAGCGTGCGCTCGAGGACGATGTGCCGATCGATGTCGGCAAAGCCCATGCGGCGCATCTTGTCGAGGACGACGGGTTTGTACTGATCCATCAAACCGCCCGAACCCTCCCACTTCTGGCCGTCGCGGATGTACGGCGTGTGGATGAGCACGTAGAGCGCTTCGCCACCGGGAGGGGCCTGGGTCGGATCGCTGCGCGAGGGGGCGGCGATGTAGAGCGTCGGATCGCGGGCCGGAATGCCCTTCGAGTAGATGTCGTTGAACTCGGCGTGACTGTCTTTGCTGAAGAAGAAGTTGTGGTGGCTGAGGTGGTCGTACTGCTTGTTGAGGCCGAGGTAGAGGACCACGCCGCTGCAGGCGGGGGTGTACTTCTTGGCGATCGAACGCTGCTCCGCACGTGCGGCGGGCGCGGCGAGCAAGTCGCGGTTGGTGCGCTGGACGTCGCAGTTGGAAACGACGGCGTCGGCCGCGATGAAATCGGCGGGCTTGCCATTGGACTGGCCATTGGGGGACTCAAGTTCGACGCCGATCACCTTGCCGTCGCGCTCGACGATTCGGCTGACACGCCGGCCGGTGATGTAATTCACGCCCTGCTCTTGACCGATCTTCGCGAGTGCGCGAGCGACGCAGCGGGTGCCGCCGTCGAGCGGTTCGCCGTCTTTCTTGGGCGACATCGAGTACCAGCAGCCGTAGTCCACCTGTGCCGCGGCAATCAGCGAAAGAATGCTCGGCGCCATGAAGGGGCTGCTGCCGACGTACTGAAGGAAATGCTCCATCACCTGACGCAGGTGCGGCTCTGGAACGTACTTTTCGATCTGTGCCGCAACGGTCGAATGCATCGTGCCGACCATCGCCATCAAGTCGCCGCCGATGCCCTTGGCCTTGGGTGGGCTGAACATGAGGTCGGTCGCGGCGCCGAGGTCCTTGTAGAAGAACACCTTTTCGCTCAGCCGGTACAGCTTGCGGCTGTATTCGATGAACTGCTTGTAGCCATCACCCGGCTTGGTGCTGGGGAATTGACCGTCGAGCTGCTTGGCGAAGGTATCAACATCTTTGCGGAGATCGATGACCGTACCGTCTTCGAAGTGGCAGCGCCACTGCGGATCGAGATTGACGAAATCGATGTAGTCTTCGACGCGCCTGCCGCTGCGGCGGATGATGCCCTTGAGCACCTGGGGCATGGTCAGGATGGTCGGGCCCATGTCGAACTTGAAGCCCTGCTCTTCGAGCAGGTTCATCTTGCCACCGAGGTGCTTGTTGGATTCGACAAGCGTGACTTTGACGCCGGCGGTAGAAAGTTCCGCGGCGGCCGCGAGGCCGGCAAGGCCTCCACCAATGACGACGACGTTGGGAGTGGGCATAGGGGGAAACTCAAAGGGCTAAATGGCAAATTGCAAAATGGCAAATAAAGGCAGGGCGGAATGATATTTCGTGCCGGGGGCACTTTGCTGCTAATTCGCGGCAGAAGTTGCGGCGACGTGTTCGGGTGTTCGAGATTGCGTCTCGGGCGCAACTGGCGTCGTTTCAGCCCCGAAGGGCCGTGCCGCCGGCTTGCTGCCCCCGTACCAGAAATGGATGAACTTGGACATACCCTTTTCGATGGAGGGCGAGACGGCTTCCATCGAGAAGCGGAAGAGTGGGATCGTCTGGGTGGTGTAGATCGGGCGGGTCATGGCGAGGAGACCCGCTTCGCCCTTGGTGATGCCCCAGCCGGACATGCCGTGGCCGGAGAGCCCGACGGATGGGTGGATGGTCGGCAGAAGGCAGTCGTTGATCGTGATGATGGTGGAACGCAGGCGATGGCGGAAGGACTCGATGCGCGCAGGGTTGCGGGTGAAAACGCTGGTGGTGAGCACTTGATCGACGCTGTCGTGGATGGCCAGAGCATCGGCGAGGTTCTTGACGGGGATGACGCCGAGGAGAGGTCCGAAGTGACGGCCTTCAGCCAGCGGCACACCGCGAGGGCAATCGGCAAAGACCATCGGGCGGAGACAGCGAAGGCGGCCGTTGCTGTCGGCCGAGGGTGCTTCAACGACGCCGGCGAGCGAGCGGCCTCCCCGGGCCTGGCAATCGCGGGCGAGCTCGTAGCATTGTTTGGCGGATTGCTCGTTGATGAGCGGGCGGGGGCGGGCGGCACCGGCTCGAGACGCGATGCGGCGGATGAACTCGGGGTAGATTTTTTCGTCCACGAGGGCGCGGCGCGGAGCCATGCAGGTCTGGCCGGTGTTCATCTCGATGCCCTGCCAGATGGCGCTTGCAGCGAGTTCCGGATCGGCATCGTCGAGGACGAATGCACTGTCGCGGCCGGAGAGTTCGAGCGTGCTGGACGTCATCGTCGGCGCGAGGGTTTCGGCGATGGCGAGGCCGACGCTGGTTGAGCCGGTGAAGACGACGTGATCGAAGTGATGGTCTTTGAGGAGCGTGGCGCCGGCTTCGCGCGTCGCAGGTGTCCAGACGAGTTGATCGGCGGGCATGTTGCAGGACTTGCCCGCGTCGCGCGCGAGTTCGAGGAGAAGAGTCTGCGAGCGCGGGGCGTTCTCAGAAGGCTTGACCGTGACGCGATTGCCGCTGACGAGGGCTTGCAGAAGTTCGATGCCGAGGAGCTGAATCGGGTAGTTCCAAGTGGCGATGATCGCGACGTGGCCGAGCGGGGCGCGGGTGAGGAGCGCTTTGTTCGCGAGTGAGAAGACGCCACCATGGCGCAGGCGGCGCGGGCTGAGCAGAGAGCCGGCGCGCTTCTCGGTCCACTTGCAGGCGGAGAGGAGCGGCAGGATGTCGCCCATGAGCGCCTCGAACGAAGGCTTGTCCATGTCGCGGGCGATCAGGTCGATCATTTCGGCCTGGTACGTTGCGACGGAGCGTCGAAACGCACCGACCCACGCGAGGCGATCGGAAAGGGACCAGTGTTGGATGGTTTTTGACGGGTTGATGGCAGATTCCTCTCTCACGGCATGAGTTTAGTGCGGGTTGAATCGGAGCGGGCGAAGCATGAAGATTCGGAAAGGGGCTATTTGCGACCGATAGAAGGGGCGAGGATTGAGAAGTCCGGTCGCGCCTGCGAAAGAAATGGCGTTCGACCCCGATCTTGGTACCAACTTTGGCAGAAGATACTTCGTACGACTTCAGCTTCCGGATTCAGAGCAAGTGGGCATAGGTTGGCATGAGCAAAACGCACTTCATCGTTGAAAAGTTTCCCAAGATTGCTGCCTCTTTGCGGGGGCGCACGGCGCTCATTACGGGCGGCGCGGGGTTTATTGGGTCGCACTTGTCCGAGGCGCTGGTCGCGTGCGGGGCGAATGTGCGGGTGCTGGATGATTTGTCGGGCGGGTTTGAGAGCAACCTGCCGAAGGCGCCCGCGCCGAAAGATGGTGCCGCGAACGAAGGAACACTGATGCTCGTCAAGGCGAGCATTCTGGACGACACGGTTTTACGCCGCACGATCAGCGGGTGTGATTTGGTCTTTCATCAGGCGGCGCTCGTCAGCGTGCCCGAGAGTGTGGAGAAGCCGGAGAAGTGCCTGCTGGTGAATGTCGAGGGCACGCAGCGCGTGCTGCTCGCAGCGAAGAATGTTGGGGTGAAGCGCGTGATTTTTGCGGCGAGTGCCGCGGCGTATGGGAATACGCCGAGCTTGCCGAGCAAAGAGACGGATGTTCCGGATGTGTGGTCGCCGTATGCGATGAGCAAAGTTTCGGGCGAGATGCTGCTACGCACGTTTGCGCGGTGCTTCGGCATGTCGTGCATCAGCCTGCGTTACTTCAACATCTTTGGGCCGAGACAGGACCCCAAGAGCGCGTACGCGGCGGTGATCAGCGCGTTTGCGGATGCGCTTGGGGCGAAGAAGCAGCCGCGCGTGCTGGGCGATGGTGAACAGACGCGAGACTTCACGTACATCGACAATGTTGTGCTGGCGAACATGCTGGCGGCGACTTCGGAGAAGCCGCTGGCGGGCGAAGTTGTCAACATCGGAACCGGTGCGCGCATCTCGTTGCTTCAGGTTTTGAAGCACATGGGCGAGGTCTTAGGAGTGGATTCGACACCGGCGTTTGGGCCGCCTCGCGCGGGAGATGTGCGGCATTCGTCGGCGGATATTGGCGCGGCGAGGGCGTTGCTTGGGTATGAGCCGGTGGTGGATTTTGGGGAGGGGATTAGGAGGACGTTGGAGTGGGCGAAGCAGTAGCAAAGAAGCGCGCAATTCGGAACGCGGATGGCGGAGCGGAATGCGGGAAGGCGTTTCACATCACTGACCGCGTCGAGAACGCAGTGCTGAAACTCGCGAGTCGATCAGCGACGTCGACGCGACGCGGGCAATCCGGCGAATGCGAGCAGTGCGGCCGCTCCCGGCGTAGGAATCGAATACGTCTCGAACGTGCCGCCGCCTTCGATGTTGATCCATTGGTCTGAGCTGGCGTCGCCGTTGAGGTAGAGACGCATCGGCAGCACCTCAGGAGCGGACCAGCGGATGGGGAGGGGCTGACCGGCCGCGCGATAGTCCATCGGGCCTTCGCTTGAGAACGCGAGTTCGGAGCCGAGGGCGTTCGAGAATGTGCCGAGGATGGTCGAGAGCAGGATGTTGCGGGCGGCGATGTCGCGGTGGACGATGCCGTCGTGCACGAGGTAGGTGGGATTGGTGAACTGGATATCAATCGAGATGAAGTCGGCGGCTTCGAGTTGGGCCCAGGGCAGGCCTCTCGCGTGTTTGTCGTGGAGCGGATTCTCGCCACGTATGCCCTTTTCCTGATAGAGCGGGTTGGTGACGGAGCCGAGCGGTTCCTCGGTGATTTGGATCGCGATCGCGGCCGCGCCGTAGAACTTGACGACGTTGGGGTGCGGCTTCAGGCCGTCGGCGGTGTTGGATTGCTGGAGTGAGAAGTTGAACTGGTGCGACATCCACTGCACCTCGGCGGAGGCGGCGAACGAGCAGAACGCCGCCGCGGCGAGCGGCAGGCAACGGATTGGGTTCATGGGATGTCTCTCTTCTCTGGTGCGAAACGTGAAGGCGGAGGCGGAAACTCCGTGGGATGAGTATCGCAGAAGAAGGGAAGTGATGCAATGAGAAATAAAAAGCGGTATCCGGCCGACGCCTGAAAGATACTGGTGGGAACGAGGCCACCCCCTGCCCCCTCCCTCGGGGAGGGGGTTTCTGATTCGAGCCCGATAGCCGCTCTATAGCATCTGGGCATGATCAGTTCGAATCGGCGGGAGATGCATCGGAAGTGGTTACTGGAGGTGACGCAGATCCCGACGGCGGCGGGACGTGAGCAGCGCGTCATTGACTACGTCAAGGGATGGGTGAAGTCGCGGGCGGGACTCTTGCTGACGGAAGATGGCAGCGGGAATCTGACCGTGACGATTCGCGACGCAAAGGGGGCGGACCTTGCGCCCGTCTACATCACGGCGCATCTGGATCATCCGGCGTTTGTGATTGAGCGGATTGTTTCGCCCTCATGCGTGGAGCTTTCTTTCCGGGGCGGGGTGATGGATGATTACTTCAAGGATGCGCGGGTTTCGATCTGGAGCGCGACTGACACGCGGCACTTCGCGAAGCTCACGGGCGAAGCGAGCGCGCCGCCGGTGAACGGGAGTGAATCGCCGTTCAAGCACTACACGGCGGAACTGGACAACGTCAACGACACGACGGAGGGGCTGCGCGTCGGCGATGTGGTGGTGTGGGAATTGCCGCAGGCGGAGATCTTGAACGGGATTCTGCACACCAGCGCGTGCGACGATCTTGCGGCGGTTGCGGCGGCGCTTGCGGCGATGGATGTGATCGAAGAGAACAAAGAAACGGCGCGGGATGTGCGGCTGATCTTTACACGGGCGGAGGAGATCGGGTTTATTGGGGCGATCGCAGCGTGCAAAGACGGGACGATGCCGAAAAACTCGGTGGTGATCGCGCTCGAGAACAGCCGCAGCTTTCCGCATGATTCACCTATCGGGGGCGGACCGATCGTGCGGGTGGGCGACCGACTCTCGATCTTCTCGCCGAGTTTGACAGAGGCGATCGCCAAGTGTGCGGAAGCGCTTGCGGGCGGTCCTTCGACGCCGCATGCCAAGGACAAGGTGGACAAGACGCGCAAGTGGAAGTGGCAGCGGAAGCTGATGGCGGGTGGGGCGTGTGAGGCGTCGGTGTTTTGTGCCGCGGGATACGACGCGACGTGTATTTGCCTGCCCCTTGGGAACTACCACAACATGGGCGATTTGGCAGCGGTGCAGGAAGGGACGAATACGCGGCGCGCGACGATTGAGCGCGAGCAGATTGCGGTCAGCGACTTTGAGGGGCTGGTCGATCTGCTGGTGGCCTGTGCGCAAGACCCGCGGATCAAGGGCGAAAACCCGCTTGGACCGGGGTTGAAGCCTTCGGGAGCGGTTGGGCCGCTGGTGGAAAAGCTTTGGCGTGAGCGGGCATTTGTACTGAAGGCGTGAGGCGGGGAATTCACCACAAAGGACACAAAGAGCACAGAGAGGGAAGACGAGAGGGCAGAGGGAAGATGACGCATCGGGTTGGGCGTTGCAGATGAGCCGAAACCCTTCGCCGACCCTTTTCCCCGGGGAAGGGGCTTTCGAGTCGACGCTCAAGCGGGGGTTGGGGATTGTGTCGCTCGAGAGGGTTTTTCCCCTTTCTGTTCGCCAATGCCCCTGCGCTTCGTTTGGGCTCGTACGGCAAGGTCTTGGTCGTTCCTGTGCGCTCTTTCGGATCACGACTCCGCATGCATCGACTCGTCGTGTGCGATCGGGCGATCGACCTCGTAATTCCCGCGAAGCCTCAAAAAGAGCCTTCGCGCACGTGGGGAACTGATCTAGAATTGAAGGTGCGGGTGGCGTCAGGATGACGGGGGTTCACGCCCCTTTCCCTACTACGAGCTGCCCCGCCCCTTCGGACGTACTTCGGTCGGTCTAACAACAACGAGTCGAGAAAACATGAACACGAATCAGGGGACGGAGTCCCCCAGCCCGTCCACTCCCAGCGAGCCCGAAATGGGCGCTACCACGAGTCCTCAGGCCAGCGAAGGCGCCACGACAATCAATCGCGAAGCGGCCGAGACGGCGGCGGGCGCAGCCGAGATGGCACATCACACGCCTCACGGTGTGGTGACGCATCACGAGTTCAAGCCGGTCGCGCAGGACAACGTTTTCGACAACGCTGCCGAATTCGCGACACTTGGGCTGCGCAATAGCGTGCTCAAGGGTCTGGCGGAGATGGGCTTCAGCAAGCCCACGATGATCCAGGCGAAGATGATCCCGATCGCGCTGACGGGTCGCGATGTGCTTGGTCAGGCAAAGACCGGCACGGGAAAGACGGCGGCGTTCGGCCTGCCGCTCATTCACATGTGCGGCAAGGACACGCAGTTTCAGGCGCTGATTCTCGCGCCGACACGTGAACTCGCGATTCAGATCACCGACGAGATCAACGAACTGGCGAAGCACACGCCCATCCGCGCCGTCACGCTTTACGGCGGGCAATCGATCCAGGCGCAGACACGCCAGCTCGAAACAGGCTCGCACATCATCGTCGGCACGCCCGGGCGTGTGCTCGACATGCTGCAGCGGGGCTATCTGCACCTCAAGAACATCCGCTTTGCCGTGCTCGATGAAGTCGACCGGATGTTCGACATCGGGTTCCGCGACGACATCAAGCGCATCTTGAGCATGTGCCCCAAGCCGGGCACGCCACCGGAGGGCCGCCAGACGATCTTCGTCAGCGCGACGCTGAGCGATGAAGTCGAGCGCTTGGCCCGCCAGCACATGCACAATCCGGAAAAGATTGTGACAAGCGCGGGTTCGCTGACAGCAAGCCTTGTGAAGCAGTTCCACATTGCGGTCTCGCAGTGGGATAAGAAGCGAATGCTCCTCCACGTGCTGACGCACGAAGAACCGGCGCTCACGCTGATTTTCTGCCGCTTGAAGCGCACGGTGGATGAACTGGCCAAGGGCCTGACCACCCGCGGCATCGAAGCGCACGCCATGCACGGCGATATGAGCCAGGGCAAGCGGAACACGACGATGCAGCAGCTCAAGGACGGCAAGCTCGCCGTCGTGATCTGTTCAGACCTTGCCAGCCGCGGCATCGACGTTGAAGGGGTTTCTCACGTCATCAACTTCGATCTGCCGGATGATCCGGAGCTCTATATCCACCGCATCGGCCGCACGGCGCGTGCGGGCAAGGGCGGCCTCGCCTACTCGCTCGTCACGCCGCAGCAGGGCGATCTGCTGACGAGCATCGAGATGCTGATCAACGCCGAGATTCCGAAACTCGAGTATCCGGACTTTGTCGGCAATCCGCCCCCGGCGGGCTGGCGCGACGAAAGCCCGAATGGACGGCCTCAGGGCGGTCTGCAGCTCGAGCGGCCGGAAGGTTCGCCCGAGCCCGCACCGGCACCGGCCCCCAAGGTCAGCCGTACCGAGCAGGCGTCGAAGCTGGAGCTTCCGGCCAACGGTCCGGGACAGGTGGATGCGACGAAGTTCCCCGGCGGCATCGTGCCGACGAAACTTCCTCCTAAGCGCCTGTTTGGGAAGATGCCCGGACGCGGGCGCTAAGCGGCCGGCTGTTTGAGAAAACGAGCAAGGAACGCGATTCACGCGGACATCTGCAGCGAGTGGCAGGGCTATCGCTCTCGCTACGGAGCAGAGGGTGCATCCATGAAGAACGAAATTTGTACGGCCGGGTTGTTGTGCGCGATTTTCGGAGCAAGCGGACTTTTCATCGCGAGCGCGCACGCGCATCCATTTGAGTCCGCAATCGCCACTCCGACAACAAGCGCGAGCAGCGGACTGCAGGTCACCGGCGGAGGCAGCTCTGTTTCGTTCAACGGAGGAGCGGGCGCGTTCCCGAGCTGGTCGGGGTTTTCTGATGCGGGGCAAACCATCGGGTTGAGCAAAGCGATCGCATCGGCTGACTTCTCGCTGTTCATGACACCGACGATGGTGATCACCAACGGCTTTGCCAACTCGTCCATCGTGAGCGGTGCCGACATCGTCGCGGGCGAGGCTTCTGCCTCTTCACTCATCGAAATCACGTTCGAACTCGACGATGCCCACCACTTCGAGATTCACTCGGTCGAAGCGAATCAGGCGAACGGGAGCGGATCGGTCGTGCTCGCGGGCGCTTCGGGCGAATTGTTCCGTTATGAAGGGACGCACGTTCATGAGATCCGGGGCGATCTGCCCCCGGGCTCATACTCGCTGAAGATGACCGCCGAGACGCACGCTGTGATGGGAGGCGCCGCCTCGGTTGGACTCTTCGACCTCGAGTTTGAAGTTTTCGAAGGCTCGCTCTGCCCGGCCGACCTCAACGAGGATCGCCTCGTTGACGACGCCGACTTCGTCGAATTCGCGGCGGCGTACAACGACTTGATTTGCCCCGTGCTCCGAGGCGAACGCCATGAGGAGGGGTGCCCGGCGGACTTCAATCTCGACGGCGTGGTGGATGACGCGGATTTTGTGGTCTTCGCAAATGCGTACAACGAACTGATCTGCCCGTAATCAGCAGCGATTCGAGCGCTTCACGCAATCCCTTTGGAGAATCCGGTACAGCCCGGTAGACTCGCTGACGACGAATTCCGTCAGGGGGTTTTATGGCTCGCTGTGACCGATTGACGTTTGGCTTGATGGCGCTCTCAGTCTTGAGCGCCGCAACGCCCGCACTCGCCCAGTTTCAGAGCGCCACCGTGAGCGTGCTCGCCCAGGCCGTCAGCCATATCGAGACAGTCGACGGTGTGCTCGATCGCTCCGAATCCGGCGGCGATGGCGCTTATCCGGAGTTTCTGGGTTCTGCGAACGCCGATCAGACGCTCGGGCCTAGCGGCGTGCAGGCGCGCGCGCAGGTCGGACTTGAGCTTTCCGAGAGCGGGCTGAGCGCGACCGGGTCATTCTTTGTAAGCATTTCCGCTGGCGAGGGATTTCAGACGGCGACTGTGACCGCGCTCTCACGCGTCTGGGTTGATTTCACGATCAACACGGCGCGCACCTGGAAGATTGATCCGGGCACGACGACAGGACCGGACGGCAACACGCTTGTCTCGCTCTATCAGGGCGACACGCAGATCTTTCTCTACTCAGGTGATTTCGGGGGCTCGACGGGTGAGATCGTGGCCGGCTCGTACAAGCTGGCGATCACGGCATCGGCCGAAATTCAGAGCACCGGCGTCTCGAGCGAGACCGGCGGCACATACTCCGTCGGCTTTATGCTCGCGGAGATCCACATTTGCCCGGCGGACCTCAACGGCGATCACGTCGTCGACGACTTTGACTTCCTGATCTTTCTCCCCGCGTATGACCTTCTGCTTTGCACCGATCCGGCCATGCCTCCGGATTGCCCGGCCGATCTCAACGGCGATGGCTTTGTCGACGAAGCAGATTTCCTGATCTTCGAAGTCGCGTATGACGCACTCTTGTGCCCGGAGTAAATGCCGGCTTCATCTGCAAGCCGCACCTTTGATTGAAGCGGAAATATGCCGTTTCACGAGGAGGCGCGCATGCACAGGACCGACATTCTGGTTCGAATTGCCGCCGGAATCGCGTTGATCCCGTCGGCCTTGGCCCTTGGCCAATTTCAAACGTCGACTACGACTTCATCCGCAACGGCATCCGCAACCATCGTCACGACGATCGGCAACAAGAGCGGCACGGACGGCGGGCCGGGCATCGGTTCCTATCCATCGATTGCGCGAGACGCGCGGACCGAAGACGGCGTCGGAACAAATTCATTTCAGGCCACCGGCTCGATCAGTCTTGAATTCGAGCCCACGCGCATCTTCATCAACGCGTCCGCAGGTGGGAGCCTGAGCGGCACGGAAGAAGTCAGCAGCGGCAATGCGTCGGGAAGTGGAAAGTTCGAAACGACATTTCAACTCTCGACCGCAATGAGTTGGTCCATCCCGTCGGCGTCGATGGCGATTTCCGGATCGAGCAGCGCGTTCATCAAACTCCGGAAGGGTGCTTCGACCATTTTCACGTACTCATCGACGGTGGGAAATGTCGGCGGAACGCTCCAGCCCGGCGAGTACACGCTCAGCGGAGACGCCAGCGCGTCGGTCGATTGGACCATCGGCGGCGCCTCAGCGAGCGCGAACCTTTCTGCACAATTCGAGCTTGCGCCGGCAGTCATTCGCTGCACTGGTGATTTCAATACCGATGGGCAGGTGGACGACGCGGACTTTCTTGTCTTTGTGATGGGGTACAACCTTCTGCTCTGCTCCGACCCGAGCATGGTCGCGGGGTGCCCGGCCGACCTGAACGGGGATGGCCAGGTCGATGACGCTGATTTCCCGCTCTTTGTCGTCGCGTACAACACGCTGACGTGTCCGTGATTCGTCCTCCGAAGGAACGCAAACGGCCTCTGAATCGCGAAGTCCGGCGTACCCTCCTCCCTGCACGCGGGAGGAAGCTTTGAAGTCGAACGGACAATCTGTGGCGATCGTTGGCGCGGGGCCTGGAGGGCTTGCCGCGGCTGTTCTATTGGCGGCGAGCGGCGCGAAAGTGACCGTCTTTGAGTCGCAGGAACGTGTCGGTGGCCGCACGGCTCGCATCACGAGCAAGGGAACGGATGGAGGCGAGTATCGCTTTGATACAGGCCCGACGTTCTTCATGATGCCGTACGTGCTGGAAGAAGTGTTTGCCGCGGCAGGGCGTCGGCTGGGTGATTACGCCGAACTCAAGCGCCTCGACCCGATGTATCGCCTGCTGATGATTGGGCGGGGCGAGGGCGGCAAGCCGCTGGTGATTGATACGACGCAGGACATCGCCGAGATGGCGAAGCGCCTTGGTGCGATCAACGAGAAAGACGGCGCGAACTTTCCCCGCTTCATCGCGGATAATCGATACAAGCTGCGTCATAGCGAGAGCATTCTGCGGAACCCGATGCGCTCGCCGCTGGATCTGTTCGGCAAGAACACATGGCTCGACACCTTGAAGGTCGGGCCGGTGCTGCGCCCGGATCTCAGCGTGCATCAGCTGCTTGGAAAATACTTCACCGATCCGGCGACGAAGTTGGCCGTGAGCTTCCAGAGCAAGTACTTGGGCATGAGCCCGTACGACTGCCCGAGCCTGTTCACTATTCTGCCGTTCATTGAGTACGAGTACGGCGTCTGGCATCCGATTGGTGGCTGCAATGCGCTGATGGATGCGCTCGCGGAAGTCGCGAAGGAACACGGCGCCGAAATCCGCACGAGCGCGCCGGTGGAACGCATCGAATTCCACGGCCAGAAGGCGACGGGTGTTGTTTCGAACGGACGGCCCCAGCAGTTTGATCATGTCGTCATAAACGCCGATGCGACGTGGGCGATGAAGAAGCTGATTCCCGAGAACGTAAGGGCTGCCGCTGGCCGCGCGTATTCCGAGACTGGCCTCGATTCGCGCAAGTACTCGTGCTCGACGTTCATGCTTTACCTCGGCATCGAGGGCAAGGTGAATCTCCCCCACCACACCATCTGCATCGCGGAGGATTACCAGGGGAACCTCGAACAGATCACCAAGACGGGAGAACTGCCTCAGGAACCGAGCATGTACGTGTGCAATCCGAGCGGACTCGATCCGTCACTCGCGCCGCCGGGCAACAGCGCGCTGTACGTGCTTGTCCCCATCGCGAACCTGCAACAGGCGGGTGCTGCGGGCGTAAACTGGGAAAAGGAAAAAGCTTCGTTCCGCGAGCTCGCGCTTTCACGCATGGAAAGCGTGCTCGGCGAAGCCGCGCTCGGAAAGAACTTCCGCAGCCGGATTCGCGCTGAAGTGATTTACACGCCCGATACGTGGAAGGGCATGAACATCAATTTCGGCGCGACGTTCAACCTCGCGCACAATCTCGGACAGATGCTGCACAAGCGACCCCAGAACAAACTGCCGTTCACGGAGAATGTGTATCTGGTGGGAGGCGGAACACACCCGGGAAGCGGGCTGCCGACGATCTTCCTGTCGTCGCAGATCTCGTCGCGGATGTTGTGTGAAGAGGCAGGGCTTGAGTATGCGGGGGATCGATCGCGAGTGATGGAAGTGAAGTCGAAGCCACGCGAACCGGCGTTGGCCTGATCTCGCAAACGAAGGTTCGTTAGTCGTCCGCCGAAATGCTCTTGGGTCCTTCTTTGCCCGCCACGCGTTCCATGTAGCCCTTGCCCTTGCGCTCGTACTTGGTGAAACCAAGCCGCTCAAGGTTCTTGTTGCTCATCGCGCCCTTCTCTTTGATCGGGCTCCACTTGCCGGCAACCGCAGGCGCCACAATCGCGCGACGCACCGGGCGGCCCTTCGCATCCTTCGTGAGCGCATCGTCCTTCATGGGCTGCACGATCTCAAAGGTCTCGCCCGTGGGCTTGCCTTTCTTGTCGAGTACTTCGTAGACGTAGGTGGGCATGGGAATCAGCTTTCAGCGGTCTGTTGTCAGCGATCAGCCGAAGACGCGGCCGGTTTCGACGTCCATCATCTTCCAGCCGGCGGCCTTGCAGAGGCGACTCAGGACGGGCCACGCGATGTCGTCATCGACCACGGTTACCAGCGCCTGCGTGACTTCATCCTGATTCGTCGGCAACTCGATGATCAGGCCCGGGCCGTGCAGCACTTCGGTGCCGAGCGATGCAGTTCGGGGCGAGCCATCGGGGGCGGTGTTGTAGTGAGCGAGGATTTCTTTGACGTCCTTCACCGATCCCATCGGGCCGCCCTGGTGCGTTCCGTCCTGGCGGGCGGGGGTCGCGCGGGTGCCTGCCGCGAGCGCGGCGACGCCGGTGAGACTGCCTTTCATGAGCACGATCTGACGCTTCTTTGCCACGCCGGATTGTAGATCGGGGATGGGGAGCCCTGAGTCCTTTGGTCCGGAGTCCTGTGGTCCTGATCCTTTGTTGAGGAATCCGCCCCGGTCAGCTCACTCAGCTTCCGCGGCTTTGTCCTCGGCCTCGATCAGCTCCACGGCCGCGTCGAGCAACTGGGCCAGCGGCACGGGCTTCACAAGGTACTTATCGACGCCCAAGCTCTCGGCGTACGCCTGATGGCGGCGGCCCTCGTTGGCCGTCACCATGATCACGATCGGAGCGTCTTCGTGCCCCTTGATCTTTTCGAGGACCAGGAAGCCGGACCGGCGCGGCAGCATCATGTCGAGAATGACGAGGTCGGGCGGGTCTTCGTGGCAGATGCGCACGGCCTCGTTGCCATCCATCGCGAGCTGGGTAAAAGCCCCCTCGGACTGGAACGCCGCCTCGAAGGAATCGAGCACGTCGCGGTCGTCATCAACGATGAGCACGCGGATCTCTTCCAGACGGGTCTTGCTTTCAGTCATGGGTGGGCCCTTTCCTCGTAAGAGGTAGCGTGCGTGAAGGGGGTTTGGTTGCCTCTCCGGCGGGATTTTTGCGGCTTTCGGACGTTGAGGGTGTCCTGACTTGCGCCAGGAGGCGGGGCAGGGGCTCGTATGCCTTGGCGGGCGGCCAGATCGCCGTCCGGCTCGTCGTCGTCGCTCGGCCGATTTACACCTGCTCATACGCGACGTTTCGCTTCACGCGCCGCCCGACTTCGCTCGCGTAGCGCCGACCGAGTTGCTCGCGATTCTGCTTCGTCCATTCGGTCAAGCGCTTGCTCCCGACGCGATCGCCATCAGAGAAAAGCAGGCCTCGCATAAGACCAGCGATTTCCTGGCGCGTGATGATCACATCGCCCACGAACGGGTTGATGACCTTGGACACGGCATAGCCAAGGGCGGGCGGGACCGACACAATCGGCCTCTTCACGCCGATGATCCGGCCGATGGTCGTTACGAGTTCACGATAGGAAAACCTCTCCGGCCCAACCGCGTCGGCGGTAAAGTCATTCTCGCGATCGGCGCACTCGAGCGCGAGTGCCGCGAAATCGTCGACGTGCATGGGCTGAAGCTTGTAATTTCCGTCACCAAACAGGCCAAAAACAGGCAGATGCCGCAGCGTCCACGCGATGTTGTTCACGAGAATGTCGCCTCGCCCAAAGAGAACGCCGGGCCGCAGGATTGCGTGGCTGATGTTGAGCCCCTTTAGCGCCTTTTCGAGTTCGAGTTTTCCGTCGTAGTACGCGAGGCCATGCCCTTGCTCGGGCTTGAGGATGCTGACGTGAACGATCCGCCGCACTCCGGCTTCTTTCGCGGCGGAAAAGAGACGCTTGGTGTTCTCAACCGCCTGCGCGAACGTGAACAGCTTGTGGTTGAAGCGAACCCAGTAGGTGTTGAAGAACGTGTCCACGCCGTCAAGTGAGGAGCGGAGTGCATCGCGATTCTCGAACGCGAGCGGACAGATCTCCACGCGATCGCCGAACGGATTGGGCCTGTTGGGCGAGTTCGTCAGTGTCCGCACGCGATCGCCCCGCTCCAGCAGCGAGCGGGCGATCTGCTGGCCCGAATAACCCAAGGCACCTGTGACGGCATGGAGTCGACCCATGCACTATTATACTTTCAGAATATATTGAAAGTGCTGTTTTTCGAGAATATATTTCGGGTATGGAGACCAACCTCCGGGGCAAGCGGGTTGTGATCGCGGGTGGGCGGGGATTTCTTGGCGGCATTCTCGGGGAAGCACTGCGAGGGCGCGGCGCGCACCTGTTTTCGCTCACACGCTCGCCTCGCCCGGGGAAAGAGGATGAAGTCGCGTGGGATGCTCGGAGCGTTGGCGAGTGGAAGCAGACGCTGACCGGGGCGTTGGCGGTCGTGAATCTTGTCGGTCGCTCGGTTGATTGCATCAAGAACGAACGCAACTGCAAGGAGATCATCTCATCTCGCGTCGATGCGACCCGCGCAATCGGGATGGCGCTGAAGGAAGTAGACGATCCGCCGTGCATCTGGGTTCAGATGAGCACGGCCCATGCGTACGGCGATCCGCCCGACGCGCTGTGCGATGAGAATTCACCGCTCGGGACCGGATTTGCACCCGAAGTTGCAAGTGTTTGGGAAGGTGAACACGCAAACTGGCTAAGTGCCGGCACGCGAAGCGTGGTGCTTCGCACGTCGTTTGTCCTGAGCCGACGCGGCGGCGCGCTGCCAACGCTCGAGCGCCTTGCTCGCTTTGGACTTGGCGGCAAGATCGGTTCCGGCCGGCAGGGCCTGAGTTGGATTCACGAAAAAGATATCACTCGCCTCATGAAGCGGGCAATCGCCGACCCCACAATGTCCGGAATGTACGTCGCAACCGCGCCGACTCCCGTCTCGATGCTCGACTTCATGCAAGAGTTGCGCCGCGCTGTCCGCATGCCGCTCGGTCTTCCGTCGCCCGCCTGGATGGTGCGCATCGGCTCCATGATTCTGCGAAACGATCCCGAACTCGCGCTGCTTGGACGCTATTGCGCTTCAAAGCGCTTGAGTGAAGAGGGCTTTCGCTTCTCGTTTCCTGGCTTGCGGAGCGCGTTTGATTCGCTTTACGGACCGCGCGAACAGAATTCATCCGACTCCAAACAACCGGTCAATCGGCCGACTTGAGCGATTTTTCCGCGTCAAAGCCCTTGAGCCTGTTCCGTTTTGGCGCGATCGCGCTGCTCATTCCCCGCGTTTTGCCGAGATTGATCGCGCCGATTTTGTCCATCCGCTCGAACGCGCTCTTGGCGTTCTGGACGCTGAACTCGCAGCCGATAAATCGACGCTTGAGATCGTGAGCGACGACACCCGTCGTTCCGCTGCCAAGGAACGGATCCATTACCAGATCCCCCGGATTGCTGCACGCCTCGATGACGCGCTCGAGGTAGACCTCGGGCAACTGGTTGTGGTGGCGCGGACGGCGCTCTTTGTTGTTGCCCTGGATACGTCCCCAGTTGGGCCCGTACCAGACATCCATCGGCACGCGCATACCGGCGGGCATTCCGTCCTTTTTGTCGAGCGTGCGCTTGTCGCCGTAGGTGCTCGCGCGATCGGACATCTCGAGCACGCGCTGCGGATTCCAGATCCGCTTCTTCGCGTCGTCCTGCTTTGCAAAGTAGAGCGCGTGCACCTTGCTGTTGATGAACCGCGCCTTGTTGTTTTGCCCGAAGCGATAGTGCCAGACACACCAGTTCACCATGTGCAGGCCAATGCGCTTCAGATAGACCACGATTTCCGCGGCAGTATCGTCCGGAATATTCACCCACATTGCGCCGTGCGGCGCGAGTGAATCGGCGCACGCTTTCAGCCACGCGTAGGTGAAATCGAGATAGTCGCTGCGGGGCATGCCGTCGTGCCAGTGGTCGTACGGAACGCTCCAGTTGAAGGGGGGATCGGCGAAGACCAGATCGACCTTCTGTGCGGCACACTCTGGAATGCTCGGGATGATCTCGCGGCAGTCACCGATGTAAATCCGGGCGTCGGGATTGTCGAGCGTGAGCAACGGCTTCAGGTTCGTTCGCTTGCGATAAGTCTTCTCTTTCGACGCGGCGTGCGCCTTGGCGGTCCGCTTGCGTTCGGCGGGTGCGGCAGTCACAGGCTTGGTCGGGACAGCGGTCATCGGGCATGAGGGTACGCGAAGGAGGGACTTCGCGCTACAAAAAGACCGTCATTTGCAGCCAAACTCGTTAAGTCGTGGTACCCGGCTATGTCCTCAGGGCGACGGCTTCTGGAGCGGACTGTCCTTCGGCGTCGGGTCCCCATGAAACCGGATGTACTGATCGATCCGCCGCGCAGTCGAACGCACAAGCGCGCGGAGCGCCTTGCGATCTCCCTTGTGTGATCCCAGCGGCCGCCCGAGCGTCCCCTCCAGCCACGCGGCACACGCATCACGCAACACCCGAAAAGCAATCGCGCCGCGCGGCGGGACACCAACTCCGATCGACTCGATCAAGAGAGTTGCGAGCATCCGCACCATCTCCGCCGCGTTCGAGCGCCGACGGATTGCAACCGTGTCCACCAGCGTGACAATCGGGACACCATCTTCAAACGACGCGATCAGGTTCGACGGCTTGTGATCGCGGTTGCAAAGGCCGGCGCGGAGCATCGCACCAGCCTGCACCCCCACCGCTCGAGCGAGCGCATGCTGATCGCGGACCGAAAGCTCGCGATCGGCAAGCTGTTGCAGGAGCGACTTGCCCGGAATGTTTTCGAGAATCAGCCACTCGCGCGGATTGGCGTGGTTACGCGCCGGCCGCCCGGCGATTGCTTCAACCTGTGAAAGTCCGTATTGCACGAGTAGCGCCAGCGGGCGTGCCGCGGGAATCCCCGCGCTGCGAAGCAGTCTCGCCCCACGCCACTGCCGGAACGCGCGCGAGCCGCCGAACGCGCACTTCACGCGATCGTTGAGCGTCGTGAGCTCGCGCCATTTCACCACCACCGATTGACCTTCCAGTGTCGTCTGGGCCACGAATGAATGTTCGCCCGCCTTGAGAAGCACGAGCGCACGGTCGTCCCCGGTGCCGAGCCCCGTTGCGAAACTCTTCACCGTCGGCGCGCGGTCCCGCCAGTCCTTGACGATCCGTGCGACCCGAATTCCCGGACGAATATGCATAGTGAAACCTGCATGTCCCGAACGCCTAACGCCGTAGTTTCAAAGCCGAGAGAACAGCCTAGCGAGCCTCGTAAGATTGTGGGCACTGCCGATCCGAAGCACGCTGCCCTCAATCGTCCCGCATGCCCCCGATTTCCGTTTCCATTATCTGCAAGAACAGCATCGAGACACTGCCAAGTGTGCTCGAGGCCGTGCGTCCATTGGTCGCCGGGGCGGGCGATGAGGCGGGCGAAATCGTTGCGATTGACAGCGGTTCAACCGACGGCACGATCGAGCTTCTTGAGCGCGCCGGCGCCCGGATCGTCCGATCCGAATGGCTCGGGCACGTCAAAACGAAACAACTCGCGCTGCTGCAGGCGACCAAGCCCTGGATTCTCTGCCTCGACAGCGACGAGCCGCCCGACGCCGAACTCTGCAGCTCGATCATCGAAGCCGTGCGCGAAAACGATCAGCGCATTTCCGGCTATCGCGTGAACCGCAAGCTTTTCTTTGCCGGCCGCTATCTCGATCACTGCTGGCAACCCGAACCGCGCCTGCGACTGGTGCGCAAGGGTTTCGCGGCGTGGACCGGCATCGGTCCGCACGATCGGCTCGAACTTCTTCCCGGCTCCGGACTCGAGCGCGATCTCCGCGGCACGCTGCGCCACGATTCATTCCGCAGCTTTTCCGATCACCTCGAAAAACAAACCTCGTACGCAAAGCTCTCCGCGTACGCGTTGTTCGAGCGTGGCGAACGGAGCAGCCCGCTGCACATCATGATCACTGCGCCGGTGGCGTTTCTCAAACAAGTCGTGATCAAAAACGCGTGGCGCGACGGCTGGCGCGGGATTCTTGCCGCGGCATCGACCGCTGCGGGAACGCTGATGAAGCACATCGTGCTCACCGAACTGACCATGCGCGAACGCGAACAGGCGCGTGAACGCGCTTCAACACAAACAATCGAAAAACAGAAGGTCGGCGCACAACCGATCAGTTCGGACGCGTGAACTCGCGGCGCAATCAGGCGGCCATCGCCTGTTGAAACTGCAAACCAAGCCGATAGCTCTTGCCGGTCCGAACGCACGCGACCACTCGGCCGGTCCGTCGCGACTGCGACGGATCATCCGGATACAGCTGGAATGAGGTGCCGGGCTTGATCTCTCCGTCGGCGTACACGCCAAGCCCGCCTGGCGCGGCATCGGCAAGCCGAACACTTGAAAGCAGGGGAGATCGGCTGGGCCGATGGAACACGGCAACCGCCGAACCGGTCGCAGCGCGACGCTCAGTACGCCGACGTTCAAAGCGGAGCGGGGACGTATTGAGCTCGCGTTCCGTGGCTTGCATGCACTGCGTATCGGGCGAGATCGGACGCGACTTTCGCGGCCGTTTTCGTCTACGTGCATGTTTTATCAGCGTTTTGCGGTGTTTTACGGACGTTCAGGGCGCTTGGACAGCCGCCGGGACAGGAGGAACGCCATTTCCAAGGCCTGCTGGTAATTCAGGCGGGGGTCGCAAAGGCTGGCGTAATTGGTGGTCAAGTCGGCCTCGGTGACACCGGATCCTCCGCCGATGCATTCGGTCACATCTTCGCCGGTCAACTCAAAGTGCACGCCGCCCAGGATCGTTCCGAGATTTGCGTGCACGGTACAGGTCTGATCGATCTCAGCGCAGATCGCGTCGAATGAGCGGGTCTTGATGCCGCTCGGAGTTGTGATCTGATTGCCGTGCATCGGGTCAGACATCCACAGGACGCGCTTGCCGGCTTCGTGGACTGCCTTCACGATTGGCGGTAGCGCGGTCGCAACATTCGGCGCACCCATACGGCAGATGAGCGAGAGACGCCCGGGAAGATTGGTTGGGTTGAGGTGATCGCAGATTGCAACGACATCAGATGGAACTGCTTTGGGACCGATCTTCACGCCGACCGGATTGCGGATGCCGCGGAAGAACTCCATGTGCGCGCCGGTCAATGCGCGGGTACGTTCGCCGATCCAGGGCATATGGGTCGCGAGGTTGTAGTGTCCTTCGCGGCGCGGCACGGTGCGCGTCTGCGCGCTTTCGTATTCGAGGCTCAGCCCTTCGTGGCTTGTGAAGAACTCGACTCGGGTGAGATCATCGACCGCCTTTTCGCCGAGCGCTTCCATGAAACGCAGGCCATCCGCGAGATTCTCCGTCATTCGCCGGTATTCGGCGCGCACCTGATCGGAGAGGCTGGCGTGATGGAAGAACGACAAATCCCAGTATTCGGGGTGATGCAGATCGGCGAAACCGCCGTCCACGAGGGCGCGGATGAAGTTGAGCGTGAGCGCGGCGTGGTTGTAGCCTCGCACCATGAGCTGCGGATCGGGGCGACGGGCATCAGCCGTGAACTCGGCGGAGTTGAAGAGATCGCCGAAGTAGCTCGGGTGCGTGACCTTTGTCCCGCCGACATCGCGCGTCTCGGTCGGGCTGCTGCGCGGCTTGGCGTACTGGCCCGCGAAGCGACCGATGCGCACCACCGGCTTCTTCAGGCCGTGCACCATCACCAGCGACATCTGGAGAAGGATCTTGAGTTTGCTCGTGATCGTGCTGCTGCGGCAGTCGGCCAGGGTTTCGGCACAGTCGCCACCCTGAAGCACGAAGCGCTTTCCTTCCTGTGCTTCGGCGAGGAAGTTTCGAAGGCGTTCGATTTCCCAACTGGTGACGAGTGGCGGGAGATCGCGAAGTTGTTTTTCTGCCGCGGCAAGCGCAGCAGGATCGTCGTAGCGAACCGCGTGCGTTTGCGGGGCGGTGCGCCAGGATTCGGGAGACCAGTTGGAGTTGGTGTGTTCGGGATTCACGTTGGGGCTTTGGGAACAGGGCAAAGGAAGGCGAAAGAAAGGTCGGTTCGAATCCGGGCAAGGCCGTGGTGCGGGGTGTAGGACGGGGATTTTTCGCACAAATTTGTGTGAAAGCGAAAGTAGCGCGCAAATTTCGTCGATCGCCCAGTTGATCGCGGTTATTCAGACTCCGGCAGAGCCGGTCGCCCGCGAGGTTCGGAGGCGCCCTAACAGGTCGGCCTCCATGTCCTGCCCTTCGGGCCGGGCACATCGGAGACCGAAGACATGACGACTCGTAAGAACACCCGTAAAGCCCGCCGCACGACCAAACGCGTTGTCCGTCGCACGGCCAAGCGCACCACGGCCCGCAAGAACAGCCGCAAGTCGAGCTGGTTCAACTATTCGTTCAGCAAGTTCGCCAAGAAGAACAAGGCCCGCAAGACGACCGGTCGCAAGACTGCGTCGCGCAAGGCCCGCAAGACTTCGGCTCGTCGCACGACGGCAAAGAAGTTCTCGTACAAGTTCTCGACGGCCCGTCGCAGCTATCGCCGCGCGGCCTGAGTGAACAACCGACTATTTGTGCAGCGGCCTCCGCGCGAGTGGAGGTCGTTGTTTTTTTGACTCGGCGCGGTTAGACGATACACGCGCGGCGCACGCGGTCGCGGCGCTGCCCGGCGTCTTCTTCGGAGCGGGCGCTCTCGCGCTCGACGTCGGCCTTGGCGGTCGGAGGCAGACTCTCGGCATTTATGCGAACGTTCCAGAGTGCGGCGCGAACCGTCGCCTCGGCGAGATCGGCGGCGATTCCGAGATCGCTTCGCAGGTAACGATTGGTGATGGGAGCGAGATGCTCAAAGAGACGGAGGAGGTCGATTGCGGTCGCGGCGACACTGCGCGGGACCTGAACAGCGAGCAGCTGCGCCTGCGGGAGTTCGGCGATGCGTCTCGCATCATTTGGAGGCAGCTTTTGCAGCGCATTCAAGTGTCCGTATGCCGCGGCATCTTCGTCGGCGAGTTCGAGGAACATCGCCCGCGCCCGCTCAAGCTTCGTCGCGGAGAGCCGGAGGTCTTCCTGCTGTTCGAGCAGGCCTTTCTTGCCAATCGAGTAGTTGACGACCATCTGCGCCAGTGCCGACGCGAGCGCGCCGGAGGCCGACGCGACCGCGCCGCCTCCGGGTGCCGGCGATTTGGCGGCAACCGCGGAGAGAAAATCCGCGAAGCGCATATCGGCAAACGATCGTGGCGGAAGAACAAGAGAGTCGGCGCTCATGTGCGAGCGTACGCCCAGCCGCCGGATGCTGTCCTTTTCGGAGCCCGATGCCAAACCTCCTGCAATTACCCGATGCGCCGCCCCCACTTGTCGAGCCCCTGGGCCTGAGCGTTTTACTGTTCGAGCAGCCCTGGATCTTCATGGTGCTCGCGCTGGTCGCGGGATTCATCGGCTCGTGGTGGTTCAAACGCAAGGGGCGCGCCGGAGCGGGGCTTGCGGCACTCGGATGCGGTTTCGCGCTCGCGGGTGTGCTGTTTCTTGTTGCCAAACTCGTCGTCACCGATCGCGAGCGGGTGGCGCTCGGCATGCGCGAACTGCTGCGCATGACTGCGAGAGTTGATGCGGATGGGCTGAAGAAGCTGCTCGATCCCGAGGCGAAGCTCTACTACTTCAAGTCGCCGGGCGGGCTTGATCGCGATGGAATCATCGGCGCGGTTCGATCGGACCTTGGTCAAACCTACCGAATCAAAGACTGGGGCATTCAGGAACTGCAGATCGCGCGGCTCAGCGAAGGTGTTATGACTACGCAGATGCGGGTTCGGGTGACCCCAGAGGCATGGAACATCCCGCACGTTTCGTGGTGGTCGGTCGAGTGGAAAAAGTCCGGCGACGAATGGCGGGTGATCAATATCCAGCCACTGGTGATTCAGTTTTATCAGGGGAATCCGAGCGGGAGGTGAGAGAGCCTCCCTTCCCCAACCCCTTCCCTCAGGGAAGGGGGTTTAGATGGCGCTGCCGCCTCGTTCACCGGTGCGGATACGGACGCATTGCTCGAGGGGAAGGACAAAGATTTTGCCATCGCCGATCTCGCCACCGTCGGTGCCGCGGGCGGCCGAGACGATTGCATCGATCGCCTTCTCGACGTAGACATCGTTCACGCCGATCGTGATCTGCGCCTTTTGAGCCATGCGGGTGCGGACCTGTTGACCTCGGAAGTACTCGATTTCGCCGGTGGCGCGGCCGTGGCCGTCAACCGATGCAACCGTGAGGCGGTAGTTATCGCCTTCGTCGAGGGTTTTCTGGAGTGCATCCTGTACGGCTTGAAGGCGCTCGGGTCGGATGATCGCGATGATGAGTTTCAAAGGTGATACCCCCGCTCGCCGTGAATGGTGATGTCGAGGCCGTCGCGCTCCTGACTATCGGTCACGCGCAGGCCGACTGTGAGATTCACAATGGTTCCGATGATGATCGTCATGATAAAGGCGAAGGCGATCGTAACGCCGACGCCGAGCAACTGAAGGCCGACTTGTCCGAAGCCGCCTCCATTCACCAGACCGACCACCGGCGTGAAGCAGAAGATACCGGTTGCGATCGCGCCCCACGTGCCGCCGACGCCGTGAACACCAAACGCGTCGAGCGAGTCGTCCTTGCGATGTCTGGCTTTGAGCTGCACGGCGAAGTAGCAGACGATCGAGCCGCCCGCGCCGATCACGATCGCCCACATCGGCGTGACGTGACCCGCCGCGGGCGTAATCGCGACCAAGCCGGCAACGATGCCCGAGGCGACGCCAAGGCTTGTTGGCTTGCCGGTGTGTCTCCATTCGAGGAGCATCCAGACGAGCGCGGCGGCTGCGGCGGCCGTCTGGGTGGTCGTGAATGCGAGAACTGCCGCATAGCCGGCAACGGGGCTTTCAACCGCGACCGCACTGCCGGCGTTGAAGCCGAACCAGCCGAACCAGAGGAGCCCCGCGCCGGTGAGCGTGAGCACCAGACTGTTCGGCATGATCGCGCCGTCGGGATAATCGCGCCGGTTGCCGACGATCAGCACGAGTGCGAGAGCAGAAACGCCGGAAGCGATGTGAACGACCGTGCCGCCGGCAAAGTCGAGGACGCCCTTTTCAAAGAGCCAGCCGCCACTGGCCCAGACCCAGTGCGCGAGCGGGCAATAGACGAAGGTGGACCAGAGCAGGATGAAGATGATGTACGCGCGGAAGTTCATTCGCTCAGCAACGGCACCGGCAATCAGCGCGGGCGTGATGATCGCAAACTTTCCCTGAAACATCGCAAAGACGAGTTCGGGCACGTGCTTGTCGCCGTAGAGCGCTTTGGGGTCGATCCCGTTGAACGCGAGATATTCCGGGCTCCAGCCGATGAGGCCGTGGAACGACTTACCGAAGGCGAGGCAGTAGCCGATGAGCACCCACTGCAGTCCGATGATGGCCATCGCGACAAATGAATGGAGCATGGTGGTGAGCACATTCTTGCGGCGGACCATGCCGCCGTAGAAGAGTGCGAGCCCCGGCACCATGAGCAGAACCATCGCGGACGACATGAGCATCCACGCGGTGCTGCCGGAATCAATCTGCGACGCAGCGGAGACGACCGGCGCAGCGGACGCTGCATCCGGAACAACGGCCGGATCGGCGAGCGCAAGCGAAACTACCCCCGCAAGCCCGCCACCGAAACCCCCAGCGAGCAAATCGAGCATGGATCCTCCCCGGCGGCACGCGTGATGCATCCGCCAGAATTCCGGCTAAGCGATGTTCGCACGGCGCGGTACAAGTGCTTGTGCCCGGATGACCGATGGTGACAACGGATCAAGGATTCGTCAAGTCGATGCGGGCCTCTCGCGCCTGCTATTCTCCGCATGATGCGTTTCGGGAACGTTTCATCTTCGATTTTGATTACCGTCGGTGCCGCGGCACTGGTCGGGTGTGCCGCCCAGTCGCCGGATGTGAGCGTTCCGGCGGCGGACTACACCGAGGCGTTCACGGCCGCGCGCGACGTGCTCCACTCGTACCGATTTACACTCGATCGAATCGATGCTCGCGCCGGAATTCTGACCACGCAGGCGAGTTCGAACGCGGGCTTCTTCACGCCCTGGAGTCGACAGGAATCAACGCCGAGCCAGGAGTGGGAAGACACTATCCATAACCAGCAGCGCCGAGTTGAGATTGTGTTCACGCCCGAACTTTCGCCCGAAACACGAGAGACGCATCTGAAGTCGAACCAGGCACGCGAGAGCACGAGCGACCTGCTTGAGTCGCCTCGCAACACGAATGCACACGTTGTGGTGGTGATCGAACGTATCTATCAGTTCGGCTGGCGCCCGAACACCAAGTCGACCACGCTGACCACGCTGACTGAAAACACGCAGCCGGATGCCCCGTCACGCGTCGAAGTGAATATTGCAGATGACCCGCACTTGGCCGGCCGCATCGCGGCCGAGATTCGCCGCGTGATCGACAAGCGAGTGAACGCCAAGGCAGTAGCGGCCTCCTCCGGGCCTGACGACGCATCCACTCCGGCCCCGGCTCCAGCATCGACGACGGAGCCTTCGTCAACGACAACGCCGGCGACGAGTTCGCCACCTGCACAGCAATCGGTTCGGTAGAACTTAGACCTGCTTGATTTTTCGGCTGCTTTCGCGGATTCGAACGCCGCGGGTAACATGACCGAGTGCGCGGGCAATCAGTTCGCCCCGACTTGTCGCGTTGAGCTTGCGGTGCAGACTTTTTACATGATCGTGGATCGTGTGAGCGCTGCGGCCGGTTTCTTCAGCAATCTGGCGGACGCTCTTTCCGAGCACAAGTTGACTGAGAATTTCCTGTTCGCGCGGGCTGATCCAATCGGACGATTCACGACCGGCGGTTGAGAGTGCGAGGCGTGCGCGACGGAGCAGCGCGAGCAGAATGACCGTGACGAACATCATGTCGCCGATGATCGGTCCGTTTTCTTCGACAGCGCCCATCACCCAGAGCACGCGGGTCGGATCTGCGTCGGCGATAAGGCCGGCGCCGATGAGCACGGCCGTCATGCCGCGCGAGAGCAGAAAGCGACCAGCGGTCGAAGCGGCCCAAGCCGATGATTTTCGCAAATCAGACTGGGGGAGAACAGCGAGATGCGACTCGGAGTTCTCGATCCGGACCGTCGCGGGGAGCGTGCCGATACCTCGGAGCGTCTGGCGGATTTCGTCCGCGCGCCCGTCGAGATCGTGGGTGGAATGGACCCCGACCGCGTCGATGCGTTCGATACTGTCGCTGCGGAGCGTCCCGACGCCAATGGCGAGAACGCCTTTTGTGGCGGCGGGAAGAAGAGCCTCACCGGCGGCCGCGGCGGCCTGATCGCACCAATCGTGCGTCGGGATGGCGGGCAATCGTCCGATCCGCTCGATTGCGTCGATCATTCGTTCCGGCGACGATTGGGCATCTGCCACTGCGGGCCTCCATTCACTCGAAAGGGCTTTCATATCCTAACCCCTCTTTCTGGAGAGACACAACGCCGCTCACGTCCAGTCCATGCGGCGGCCCCTATTTAGCGCACGAAGACGGAAAAATGCCTTATAAGTCGTGCGGGTACATTCCGAATAATCGGATTGCGCAACTTTCGCGGCACAAACCGAACGGTCCGCTGGCCTATCCCCTGATCGTGAGGCACATTACTGATGGTCAGAGGCCGCGGCTTAGCGTCCCCGTTGCGCGCAAACAGCGACGGGCCCGCCACAGTTGTGGCTTTGTTCGCACTCCGGTCGTCCGGAGGCGATGTCAGTCTGTCGTTTGGCCGCCGAAATTTGTTCGGCTGCCGGCTTATGCGCGCAGGTTCTCACAGGAAATTCGAGTCCATCTCCCCGAAACAGGTGTCGTCCCGTTCGTTGATCGTTCACGATGAGCGCACTTTCCAGACAACCCGATTCGCCCCTGCTGATCGCTGATTGGCAGCCGGAGGTGACTCAGCACCTGGAAGAGAATCACCTCGTGGCGACTTCGGACTTCCCCGGCCGGCGATTGCAGTTCGCAACGAGCCTGGGCCAGTTCCTTGGAATGCAGCGCGATACCGAAGTTTGCCCGTTCTACGGGCGCTTCATCACCGATCTTGAATCGTTCTGTTACCAGCTCGAGCGCGCCGTTCCCGGCCCGTTGCTCGATCGGCGGATCGACGGACCCGGCGGCATCGCAGCGCTTCTGCGCAATCGCATGATCGTGCGAGGCAAGCCCGCCACCAAGTTCCGCTATTACATCTGGCACGATGCCGATCTGCTCTTCAACTTGCAGCCCGAGCTTTTTGCGAAGCTGGTCGACGCACTCTGCGGCGTCGCGGCGGAAGCGGAGTATGTCTCGGACGATTTGCTGCTCATTCACCGGTCCGTGTTTGTTGGCGGACCGTCGCTGCACGAAATTACCAAAGACGAAACCGGCCCATTCCGCTCGTGGCTCGCGGATGAATTCGGCGAGCCGTTCTGGCGGGTTGTGACCGGCATTGAGAATCCACCGTTCCTGACTTATTCGATCGATTCACTCGCGAAGTAGTTTTTCCGTTCATTCACGAGCCGGCTCCATTCGCCGCCGGACTCGATCTTGATTCACGCCAGCGACGCCCCTCCGTCATTCACGGGCGTGCCGCCTCGCAAGAGACGTCACTGCCCGCACGAGCATGGAGAGAGGCGCCGACGAGTGCCCCGTTTGGTTTCCGCCCCGGGGCGCTAGCCGAGAGCAGGTTTTACCTGCCTCGCGTCGGCGCGCGCTGAACGAAATGTCCAAATAGCAAAGCGCCAAATGGCAAATTGGGCTTCGAACAGCCTGCATTTGGCCCTTTGCTATTTGCCGATCTGCTATTTTTCCCCATGCGCATCATCGCGGGGGAATTCCGCTCGAGGAAGATATTTACACCGCCGGATGGCGAGATCACGCGGCCGATTCCGGATCGTGTGAAAGAGTCGCTTTTCGCCATGCTCCGCGGGCACATCGAGGGGAGCGACATATTCGACGGGTTTGCGGGGACGGGCGCGGTCGGGCTCGAAGCGCTTTCACGCGGGGCAAATCGCGTGGTGTTCGTCGAGCAGAACCGGCAGATCGCAAAGGTGCTCCAGCAGAACATCGATCTCTTGAAGGTGGCTGATCGGTGCGACTTGGTGCAGGGTGACACGCTGGGAATCGGTGCGATCTCGCGTTGTCCGAATCCGGTGCGGGTTGTCTTCCTCGATCCGCCGTATCCGGTCGCAGAGGACCCGCTCGGTTGGCGTCGTATCACAAGCGCTATGCAGGAACTCGCGAAGAACCTGACGCCGGACGGATTCATCATCGTGCGCACGCCGTGGCCATTTTTGGAAGCCGCGCCGGAAGTGGAAACGCCCGCCGCGCTGCCGCGGCCGAAGGGGAAGTGGAAGAAAGAAAAGAAGGACCGCTGGAACAAGTCGGCGTGGGAGGATGGTGCGGAAAAAGATTCTCGCCGCTCACCTCGCGATGTCGGGAAGCGGATTCCCAAGCCACTGCCGGAGTCGTTGTTGACGGGCACTGCCCGCGACGAAGAAATCCCCTTCGGCGATGAGTGGGAAGAGATTGATCCGCTTGATGCCGAAGCGGTGGAACCGGAAGTTGCGGACGATCCGACGCCCGAGGCGGTCGGCGTCTCAAAGGCAGAGCGGCATCCGGCAAACCTGGCGATTCCGGGGCTTAAGGGGCCCGAAACGCATGTGTACCGGCATACGGGCGTGCATTTTTATACGAAGGCGTGATAGTTCACCGCGGCCCGTGCTATTCGCAATCGCTGACATCCTCAGCGCTTGTCGAACTCCCGGATTTTTGCTTCGAGCAAATCGAGCCTCCACTGCATGGCAGCGTCGACTTTGGTCGCACTCTGCATCCTGCTGAGCGCGGCCGCCAGTTCGTCGGCCTCCTTCCTGGAGCTGAGCCCGATGCGCAGAATTGCGTCCATCGCGTTTGATTGAACATCTGCCATGACTTTGGGTTCGCACAATCGCATAAGGCACGGAATTGCAACGCGCGCCTCGGTCCCGAGCTTTGCGAGGAATGTGACCGCGTATTCCAGCGAGTACGGAGTGGTCCAAGAACCCACTTGACTGCGCCCGAGGTCGACAATCTCTGCGAGCTGCCTCGCCTTTTCATCGACGGGCATTGACGAGTAGTAGATCAGCGCTGCGATGTGCCGGCATGAGTTCGCCCCGTTCGGACCTACGACCCGCGAAGCAAGGGAGTACGCGCGTGCCGCCTTGGCAAGGCGGCCGCGCGTCGATGCAGATGTGAAATACGCGGCGTTGCGAAGGCATTCGTCGTCTTTTTCAATCTGGATCGCGTCCAGATCCGCCAGCGCGGCTTCGGCATTGTTTGATGCCGCTTCGAGCAGGACGCACCCCGCGAGTGCCCGCTGCGAGTCCGTGGAGCGAAGCTCGACTCGGGCACGCTCGAGAATTTCAGGTTCATCGCTCCCAACGTCCGCGAGGCAATACGCCACGAAGTCCGTGCTGAAACGTCTTGGCGTCGGCTTCTTCGCCAACAGCATCGGCGCATCGTCACGACGCAGCAGGTTCAGGCGCCAGAGATGCTCCGCCCCACACACACTCAGCGAGTCGTTCTCCCACTTGATTGCCGCCGTGAGCACCCTGCGCAATTGGTCTTCGTCGGCGTTCCACGATCGCAGAAGGTCGAGCGCTGCGGGAAACGAATCCAGCCGCATGGGATTTCGTGCGATCGCGCTTGCGACGGGGGTTGTCAACGGGTGGTAGTCGAGTGAATAGGCGAACGTTTGAAGAAGTTGCCAAACGCTGGGACTGAGGTCGTCTTCTTCCATGAAGCGTGTGATCGCCGGCATCGCGATGGACGCCTGTGCCCCAAGCAACGGCGTCTCGCGAAGGATTTCAATCTTCATCTGCGGGTTCCGTGAACGCTCATCGAGCATGCGCGCAAAGCTCTTCGCAAGCAGTGCTCGCTCCCAGATCCAAAGCGGCGCGTTCTTCGCCAGCTTCTGAACCAGCGCGATCTCTCGCGGCGTCGTTCGCGGCAACCGCACTTTGATCTGCTGCGAGATTTCGGGGAAGAACGCCAACACCACGAACCGCGGCACAAACCCGATCACTCCATCTTTTTGATACAGAGGCCACCTGAAGACCGGATAGCTCGCGACGAGCAGCACAATGCCCGCAGCGATCCACCGCCATCTTCTGTGACTTCGGAACAGCTTTGACTCTTTCGTTGCTTCGCTGCCACACTCGGGGCACCTCAAGCCGGCGGTCGCCCTCATGTCGTACCAGCACTTCGGGCAGCGGCGTGTTCCCTTACCACGGTCACGCCAGCCGAAACACCATGCGATGACAACGCCGCCGAGCAATAGGATCCAACCAGCGACGATGAAGCTCCACTCCAGCATTTCAATAATCCGCCGCAGGACCGATTCTCACGGTTCTACCTTGATTGCATCCGCTTCCTTCAGCATTTGCAGTTGTCGCTGCGCGGAAGCCTTCGTCGCCCCGCGTTTCGCCGCATCGATGATGATGCGCGGTGCCGATCCCTTTTGCACATATGCGTACCAGGCCGACCAACCGATCTGTCCCCCTTCTTCGATCTTGCGGGCCGCGAGTGCAACCACCTCGAGATCCTGCGTACCCCGCAGCTCGATCAACAACGACATGGACTGCGCCGATTGCAACCAGTTGTCCAACACGTCGCCTTCGGCCGCGCCGAACATCGCGATCTCGCAGAGCTCACGCGGCAGCAGCCTCTTGCTCGCAAATAAATACAGAGCTGAGACAGTCCATATTCGCCGATCCCGTTCGCGGACTTCACCGAGGAATCTGGCGGCGCCTCGGACCTCTTCGCGCAAGTTCACATCGTCTTGAGTGAGCACCGCCTGAGCGATGCTTGCGGCGAGACACACGCCCTCATTGGTGTCGTTCTTGGCCATCTCGAGCAGATCTAGCAATGCCGGATTCAACTCGCCTCGTTCCGCGATTGCGACACAGGCGTACATCCGATCGAACGGGTATTGATGCGAGATCGCCGTGGCGAGAGGCTGTAGCGCCTCGGATGCGTCAAGGTCGGCCATGCCCACCAGGCGGGTGATCGCGGTGCCGCTGATTCCCTTGCGCTTTGCATAAGAGCGGATAAGTGCGCCGGCGTGGGGCGCATCGACGCTGGATTCCGACAAGGAGTAAAGCAGCGTGTTGAGGGTGTCAATCTGCCATTTCTTGTCCAGGAGCGCGCCCGCGACATCGTTCATGCTCCTCCCGGAATTCCCCAGCCAGCGAACAACCTCTTTGTCGATTCTTGCGATTATCGGTTCGGCGACAACGGCCGCGGCAACGGGTTCAACCCACTTGGCGTCGATGTTCTGCATCTTCGATCGATAATCGGCAATGCTCCACGACAGCTGATCGGCGGGGCGCTGCGTGTATCGCGTCATGAACGCGTCAACCGCGGCAGGGGATTGCAGTTTGCTCTCGGCGATGAATTCTGTCGCCTGACGCAGAATCTGCCACGACTGGGTTCGCGGAATGAAATAGCGGCAAACTTGCTGCTTCAGCGCCACCTGCCAGCCCCACAACTCGTTCTCTTGCACAAGTTCACTGAAATTGATCAGCACGTTGGGATTCGGCTTTGCCCACCATGTGTTCGGGTGCTCATTCGACGCTTCTTCCCAGCGCACGAACGCCGGCCAGCCCAACACCACGGCCGTGCGAGGCACAAACGCCATCGCACCTCCGCCGAGCCTTCGTTTCTGGAAGTCGGGCCATCGATACACGAACCAACTGGCACACAACAGGAAGGTGCCTGCCGCGATCCAACGCCAGCGGCGGTGCGAACGGAACAGCTTCGTTTCAGTCTTCGCCTGGCACCCACACTCCGAACACTTGAGTCCCGCCGTCCCCCGCATGTCATACCAGCACTTCGGGCAGCGCCGCGTGCCCTTGCCCGAATCACGCCAGCCAAATCGCCAAGCGACAAATATGCCCCCAAACAGCAGCATCCATCCCGCGATTGTGAACAGTGTCTCGACCACGCCCTCAGCGTACGAAATTTGGCGTCTTCACGATCGGGGCCAAATGAGCTATTCTGAACTCATGCCCATTTCGTTCCATATTCGACCCGCGGCACCCGCCGACATGCCCGGCGTCGGTGCGATGCAGCACGCCTGCTGGATGCACGCGTACAAGTGGATTCTCGACGACGCCTTTCTTGCCCAGCTCTCTCCCGAAGGAATCGCGTCTTATCACGGGAAACACTTTGATGCTTCGGGCAACCACGCCGCCCCGCGCATGCCTTTCTTCGTGGCCGAAGCGCCCGGCCGCGCGAACCCGATCGTCGGCATGGTGCGGGGCGGGCCCACTCGCGCGAAATCCGCTGCGGGCGACACCGTTCCTCCCGCAATCGTCGCGAACTACCCGTTCGAACTCTTCGGCATCCACGTCGATCACACGCTCCACCGATCAGGCGTTGGGCGCGCCCTCTTCACGCAATACGCCCGTGCCGCACTCGAACTCGGCGAGCACTCGCTCGTGCTCTGGGTGCTCAGCAACAACACGCCCGCAATCGCTTTCTACGAAGCACTCGCCGGCAAACCGGTCGCCAACAGCCCGCTCACGCTCGGAGCCAAGGCCTATCCGCAAACGGCGTATGCATGGGAAAAACTGGAACAGTTTCCACTTGTTCGACCAATGTAATTTCGTGACCGGCGATCGTTCCCCGGAGTCTGCCGCATGCTTTGTTTGACCCTATGCCTCGCCATGATGTTGGCAACGCCACCCGAGGCCTTGCCTTTTTCGCGCAGCCAGCCGACCCGAGAATGCTGGGAAAAGAAGATCGAGGCGATACCCGCCGGCCTTAGCGATGAAGACTTTGAATTCAAAGTGCTAGAGGCTCGCGGGACCGTGCCGCATCTTTCTTTCGAGCGATTTTCATTCCAGCCAGTCACCCGAAACGGAGATGAGCAAGGGCTCTTGATCCCGCTCGATGACAAGTGGGCCGTCTTGCGCACCAGGCCGGGCGCTCCGCACGGCGAACTCGAACCACCCGCCCATGTCGCAGGCGACCGCGCTTCGATCGTCGGTCTTTTTCTCTTGACCCCTCAGATACCACCCGATCTGTACAACGCTGTAGCGGCGATATCTGCTTGCGCCAAGCCTGGCTACAGCGCAGATCCAGTGAACCTCATTCGCGCCGTGAACACTCTTCAATCGCTCGGCGAAGAGAAGGCCCTGCGAGCGATCGCTGTCTACTTGAAATTAGCAGAGACCAATCGCTTCGACTCTGGCGATCTCGATCCCGAACGAGTCATCTGGGTTGCACGATTGCTCTACGAAACTCCGCTGATTGCAGGACGAGTAGCGCCGCCGCGCCTTGGCGCACCCGGCCCGGAATGGAATCTCGCTGACTCGATACCCACATATCCAATCATCATGGAAAGCGATACGCCTTTTTTCCTAATCGATGGATACATGCTCGGAGGGAGAGCTGAAACTCCGGAGCATTTCCTCGAACGATGCCGCGAGAAAGGCACATTTCGATCTGCGCCATTGGAACCGTCGGGCGATCCAATTGGCACAGCAGACCGATTGCTTGCTCTCCAAAACTGGCCGGATGAGATCAGAAACATTATTCGTCGCCAAGCGCTGAATGCGGCGAGCGGTGCGCTCGGAGTGCGTGGCGAAGACAATTGCAACCAGATCGATTGGCGGCAGGTTCAAACGGAAGCAAGCAACCGTGCCCTCGTCTGGAGCGCGCAGGGACAAGATTTTGTGGCAACGAAGTAGCGCCGGCTTCGCGCCGCACTCCCAACTTCGATTTCTCCACTCCCCTTACTGCCCGCCCGCTTCCCACATCAACGTATTGAACGTGCCCGACGCCTGCGGCGAATCCGGCTCTGCATCCTCACTCGCCTTGCGCTGGATATACGTTCCATCCGGCTGCAAATCCCATGCGTTGCGCTGATCGAGCAGCGCGACCTCGAAGATGCGGTTGAGCTTGCGGCGCGCATCACGATCGCGGATCGGTACGGCGACTTCCACACGGTTCGAGAGGTTTCGATACATCCAATCGGCGCTGCTGATGAGCCATTCGCCATCGAGTGGATCGGCGACGCCGCTCTGGAAGTGGAAGATGCGCGAGTGTTCGAGGAAGCGCCCGATGACGCTGACGACCCTGATGTTCTCTGACAAACCCGGAACGCCCGGACGTAGGCAGCAGAAGCCGCGGACGATGAGCGTCACGGACACGCCCGCTCGCGAGGCCTGATAGAGCTTTTCCGCGACTTCGCGGTCTTCGAGCGCGTTGATCTTGACCGTGACGCCGCAGGGCTGGCCACGGCGGGCGTATTCCATCTCCCGATCGAGGAGGTAGTTGAACCGCTGACGCATGGTGAACGGTGCGACAAGAAGGTGCGAGTAGTTCTGCGGGGCGGAAATGCCCGTGAGATAGTTAAAGAGCGTCACGAGATCGCTCGTGATCTCAGGATCGCACGTGAAGAGGCCAACGTCGGTGTACAACTGCGCGGTCTTGGGGTGGTAGTTGCCCGTGCCAAGGTGGGCGTAGCAGCGCAGGCCGGTGCGCTCATGTCGAACCACCAGCGATGTCTTGCAGTGCGTCTTCAGGCCCGCGACGCCATACGCAACGTGCACGCCGGCCTTCTCAAGCTGACGCGCGAATCGCACGTTGCGGCCTTCATCGAAGCGTGCACGCAATTCCACCAGGCACGCTACCTGCTTGCCGCTTTCCGCCGCGCGGATCAGATTCTCAACGAACGGCGAGTCGGGTGTCGTGCGATAAAGCGTCTGCTTGATCGCCACAACATCCGGGTCGCCCGCGGCAGCCGCAATGAACCGTTCCACCGAATGCTTGAAACTCTCGTATGGATGGTGAACCAGCACATCCTGCTTGCGAATCGAGGCGAAGAAGTTTGCCGCGGCAGATTCGGTCGTGCCCGGCGGGGTGCTCGGCGCACCGGCCACCTTCATCGCCGAAGCGAAGCGCGCCGGAACCACCGGGCGATACGGACGCTCCTTCAGATCAGGCCGATCCACTTCGGCAATTTCAAAGAGCGACGCAAAGTCGATCGCAGGATGCTCGTACACATCCTGCGGCACAAGGCTCAACTTGTCGAGCAGCCACTGGCGCAATTCCTGGCTCGCGCGCGAATCGAGTTCCAGCCGCACGGCGCGGGCGAAGCGGCGTTGCTTCAGGTCTTCTTCGACCGAGCGCATCAACGAGCCCGTTCCCATTTCGATCACATCGTCGCGCTGCACACCCGCCGAACGCGTCACGCGAAACGCGGCCTGTTCGAGAATGCGTACGCCGGGGAAGAGATCGGCAAGGTTGTGACTGATCACATCAAGCAGCGGCACAAATCGATCCGCACGCTTGCCCGCCCGCGCGCCCGGGCGCGTCGGAATCGGAACAAACCGGCGCACGCCGGCGCCGACCGGAATCTTCACGCGCGCAAACCGCGGCTCATCGTCATCTGCGCCCGGCAACGTCGCCTGGTGGCCGACGCGAGGCGGTGGCGACGCGAGCACGCTGATGTTGTCCGATAAGTTCGAAATGAACGGAAATTTGTGTCCCGAATCGACCGCAAGCGGAGTCAGCGAGGCGAAGATGTGCGCGCGATACCACTCGTCCACGTAGCGCTTGTCGCGGGGCGGCAGATCTTTGTAGCTGACAATGTGAATATCTGCCGCGATGAGCGCGGGAAGAACATCCGCCGCATAAATCTGCCCCTGCTCGGCCATCAACTCGCTCACTACGGCGCGGATCGCGACAAGCTGCTGGCGAGGCGTCATGCCGTCGTGACTCAGCGAATCCGGCTCGCTCTGCATGAGGCGGCGCAAAAGGCCGACGCGCTTCATGAAAAACTCGTCGAGGTTGCTTGTGAAGATCGCGAGAAACTTCATCCGCTCGAGCAGCGGCACGCGCTGATCCGACGCCTGGCGCAGCACTCGCCGGTTGAACTCAAGCCACGAGAGATCGCGATTGAAGAACCGCGGGCCTTCCCACGTCGGCTCGATGCCTTCAGGCGTTGCGGAAAGAGTGAGCGGCGGAACCGATGCAGGATCGGGCTTTACGAAATTTGAGTCCGCCTGTGTCACGACTTCTCCACTCGATACGTTGCAATACATCCGGGCGCTTCGGTCACACTCACACTCGCCACCCGCGCGTGAGGCTTGAGCGCATCATCCAGCCGCGACGCCATCTCGGTCGCGATATAACGGGCCACGTGCTCGGCCGACGGATTCACACCTTTCACAAACGGCTCGCGATCGTCGAGGTTCTCATTGTGAAACGGCTCGCAGATCTCCTGCAGCACCTCTTCGCACGTGTGAAAGTCGCAGAGCAGACCATCCTGATCAAGCGAGCCGCCCGCGATCACCGCCTTTACTTTCCAATTATGGCCGTGCAGCTTCTCGCGCTGTCCGCCGATGACAAGCGAGTGGCCCGCGCAGAACTCGGTTTGAACGGTGATCTCGTACATCCGCGATCCTAGATGGAACTTCCTCTCCAGTGCGATGCCGCGAAGCGGCCTGCCTTGCTGAAAACGGCCTGCAGCGCCGATTTCCCGCTTTGGTGCGCGATTGCCGCCTCCTATTGATCGGCAAGCCCCCGAATCATCCAAACCCTACGCTCGTTGTTTTCGGAACTTGAATGTTCCGTTTGCAGCGCGTTTGGTTCAGTAATTGCGCTTTTATGGTCCGTTCCGTGTTCTCGATTCGATCACTTCTCGCCTACCACAATCCTCATGACCAACTCCCCCTCCCCCCACTCCAGCGCCCCGCTCATGCTCTCCGTCTCCGGCCTCCGCGGCATCGTCGGCCATTCGCTGACGCCCGAAGTCGCCGCCCGCTTTGCCGGATGCTTCGGTGCGTTCCTGCGCGAACGCGCCGGCGGCGCGCGCCCCACTGTTGTCCTCGGCCGCGACGGACGCGCGGGGAATGCGATGTTGCACAATGCCGCGCTCTCGGGGCTGACGGGTGCCGGAGTAAATGTCACCGACATCGGAGTCGCCATGACTCCCACCGTCGCGATCGCGACCGATTCACTTGCGGGCAAATCGAAGAGTCCCGTTGCCGGCATGGTTCTGACGGCGAGTCACAACCCGCAGCAATGGAACGGAATGAAGTGCCTGCTTGCTGACAACCGCGACAATTTCGGTTCCGCGGCGTGCGCACCCGAAGCCTCCATCGCGGGCACAATTATCGAACGCTTTCGCGCAAACACGCCTTCGTTTGTCGAGTGGGACAAAGTCGGCAGCGTGAACACCGATGTCGAAGCAGATGCCCACCACGTCGCGCGTGTGTTGCAGGCGATCGAAGAGGTCGGGCTGACCGACGATGCACCGGCGCTCGGCGAGGGAATGAAGTTTGCCGCGGACTCGGTAAACGCGTCGGGCGTGCAGGGTTGCCAGCAGTTACTGGAAGCGCTCGGCGTCGACGAGTTCTGCCATCTCGGCAACGAGACTACCGGGTTGTTTCCGCATCCGCCGGAGCCGACACTGGACAACTTGTCCGCGCCCGGCGGCCTTTGTGATGCCGTCAAGCAGAACGGATGTGCCGCGGGTTTCGCTCAGGATCCGGATGCGGATCGCCTCGCGCTCATCGATGACAAGGGTCGGTACGTCGGCGAGGAATACACACTGGTGCTCGGCACGCTGGCGATTCTCGAATCAATGAAGCGCGCCGGCGAACAAACGCAGGGCCGCACGCTCGCGGCAAACCTGTCGACCAGCCGCATGATTGACGATGTTGCCGCAAAATACGGCTGCACCGTCCTTCGCACCGCCGTCGGCGAGGCGAACGTCGTCGCCGCGATGAAGAAAACGCAGTCGATTGTCGGGGGCGAGGGCAACGGCGGCGTGATCTGGCCCCGAGTGACGTATGTACGAGATTCCCTGAGCGCGATCGCGCTGACCATCGGCCTGATCCGCATGCTCGGCAAGCCGCTTTCTGAGATCATCGCGAGCATGCCCTCGTACGCGATCGTGAAGCGCAAGGTGGACCTGAGCGATACATCGCAGGCGAAGATTGCCGCGGCGAAGGTTGCCAAGCACTTTGCGAAGGATCGGCTCGACCTCCAGGACGGAGTGCGCGTCGATATCGAGAGCAAGCGCGCCTGGCTGCATGTGCGCGGCAGCAACACCGAGCCGATCATGCGGCTGATCACCGAAGCACCGACAGCGGCGATCGCGAATGAGTTGCTGGATGAGGCGGCACGTGCTATTGCCGGCTAGGCGCACACCTAGACAGAAAATCCGTAAGTCGCGACAAAGACGAGGATCGTGACGACCCAAACGACACCTGTGTAAGGAATCGCGACACAAAGCGCGGTCACGACTCGAACTCGAAAGCAGAGCAGCGCCCCGTAAAGACACGGAGCCGGCAATGCAATGATCGCCGCGATCGCCAGGCTTGTCATTCTCCCCTGCCAGAGCGTGGCTTCTTCCGATTGCGGGCTCTTTTCAAGCGCAAGAATCGCGATCGTCGGCGCCCACGAGAGGGCAAAGAGCGCCAGCCCACACAACAGTGCCAACGTCTCGTGCCGAAACGTCAATCGGTCATCGGCATCGCCCGCGATCTTTTTCGGCACGCGCCCGTCTGTGTGTTTATCGCGCCGAACGCGCGAGGGTGGTGGGGTCGCCCGCAACCGACTTCGCAACGACTTCAACCGTCGCGTCGGTCAGACTGTTGTCGTCCGCTGTCTTTGGCGGCGCGATCTCAATTCGCACCCGCACGAGCCGGGTCGGCTCGGATTCGAGAACGGTCACCAGCATCGGTGCGCTGCCCGCGGGCAACTCAAACCGCGCGTCCGTTTCCGGTATCCGCCCGAGCGCCACAGTGATGTATCCGCCAACCGTGCTGTAATCTTCGCTTTCGGGAATCGAAAGCCCGAGCGGCGCGAGCGCCGCGTTCGCATCCGAGATATATGCGCGTCCATCAAGCTCCGCAAACTTGCGAATCTCGTCGGTCTTCGCGCCCGGCGTATCTTCCGGACGTTCGTATTCGTCCTGCACGTCGCCGAAGAATTCTTCAACGATGTCTTCGAGCGTAACGACGCCGGCGGTGCCGCCGTACTCATCGAGCACGATCGCGATGTGCACTCGCTTCTTGAGCATCTCTTCGAGCAGATCGCGGATCGTTTTCGACTCGGGCACAAAGATCGCCGAACGCAGCTGCGAGCGAAGATCAAATGTCTTTCCGCCACGGCTGCCGCCCGCACCCCCACCACCAGCAAGCCAGCGCAGCAGATCCTTGATGTAGAACACGCCGATGATGCGATCAACCGAATCTTCAAACACCGGGATGCGGCTGTGCCCGCCCTCGCGGATCATCGAAGTAATCCGCCCAAGGTCATTCGTGAGTTCGAGCACTTCCATTTCCGTCCGGGGCGTCATGATGGCGCGCACCGTCGTATCGCGGAACTTGACCACGGCGCGGATCATCTGCTGCTCGGTCTCGTCGAGCTGGCCGTCTTCCTTCGCCTCCGCCACCACATCGAGCAGTTCGGCCTGCATCGCCTCGACATCGCCGACTTCTTCCTTGCCCGCGAGCAAAAGAATCAGGCCGTCGACGCCTCGGACCAGCATGCGCAGCGGCGCGGTCACCACATACATCGCGCGTACGAGCGACGCAAATCCGTAGATCGTCGGCTCGGCGAGATGTCTCGCGACGCTTTGCGGAATCACGGTGCCCGCAAGCCAGATCACAAAGCACGTCACGGCGATTCCGAATCCGGTCCACAACCAGAGCGTTGCAACCGATGTGTTCGGTGCCGACGTGCGATCCACGACCCACATCAAGAAGCCGGTCGCGGAAATGATCGAAAAGACGACGCGCGCGAGCGCGACCGCCGCGGCATGGCCGTCGGGGTCATCCTTAATCAGGCGCACGCGGCTCGCGCGCTTGTGATCGACCCGGTGCTTGATGATCTCTTCGAGGGCTGACCGGGACAGATCGCGGATCGAATGGAAGATCGCGCCGAAGACGCCTGTTGCCAGCAACGAGACGATCGCGACAAAGAGCCACGCACCAGAAGAAAGCAGCTGGCTCATGCCCCGCCTCCTTCTTTGAACGCGGGTCGCGCAAAGACTGGCCCGACCCCGATCGCGGTCAGGATCGCGTCTTCCGCATCGTGCATCGCGCGAAACGATGCCTCTTCGTGGTCGTCATGTCCAAGGCAGTGCAAAACGCCGTGAAGCGTGTAGAGGAGCAACTCAAGCTGCGGGGTCTCGCCGTGGCCGCGAGCGCTCGACTGGCGCTGGGCCTCATCGAGGCAGACCACAAGATCCACATCCAGGGCGGGAGTTCCGTCGCCTTCGTCCACCGACATGTCAAAGGTCAGCACGTCGGTCGTCCCCGGGACGCCCGCATACTCCTCATGCATCTTCGCCATTTCCTCATCGGCGATCACCCGAACCCGGACTTCGCCGCCGCGCGTCTGGCCACCCGTGCGACCGGCCTCGCGCCGACAGGCCTCCGGCAGCGCCTCGGACAACCGCTCCATCAGCCAGCCGCAGGCAGGGTCGGAGAGCCGTCCAGTCGCGTCGGCCAAGTCGATGCGCAGAGACTCGTCTCGCCGGGGCGAGGGCGCCGGTCCGCTCGGAATTTGAGTTCTGCCGCCGTCTTCCATGCCGTCCCTGACAATCCCGCCAGCACCTCCACCTACCAGATACGCGCTGGCGGCCAGTCTGGGTCTCTGGTGTGGATCAATCGGAACATTGATCGTACCAGACCACCCCAGCCAAGTGGGGATTCAACATGGAAATTACTATCAAAAACCGTACAAAATGGTCCTGTTTACTGAACAAAATAAGTTATAGGACTATCGAGGCATTCCAACCGAAGCCGCTCTCTCGCTTCCAACCTGCCCCCCACGTCCCCATCAAATTGCCACGGACCGGCCCCCTCTACCACGACCGCCTTGCCTCGGCAGCGAACTGCGGCAGGGTGTTGCGCAGCGGTCCGCGTGCTGCAACGCGCCATCCACTTCAGAATCCCAAACCGGAACCGGAGCGGGAAGAAGGCGATGTCGAGCAAGCCGTCGCCCTGGGGCGACAACTCACCTTGAGCGCACGGGTCGAGCCCCAGCGCGTAAGGCGTGTTCGCCGCGACGACCAGCCATCCGGCATCGTCGGCGATCTTTTTGCCATCCACCCAGACTCTCAATGGTGCGGGGCGCGGGTGGATTGCGGCCTCGAGAGCTTCGGCAAGGACCGGACGCAGATAAGCCCAGTGACCCTTTGCCGTACGCGGGCGGCTGCAGAGGCGATCGATGACGGAGGCGTCAGGGCCAAAGGAGACCATGAGCGCGAAGCGGCGGGACTGATCGATCTGGTTGACCTTGGCGACGGCCCCGACATCGAGAGATCTGGTCTTGCCTGCCGCGACCATGCCAACGGCGGCCGAGACGTCGCGGGTATGGCCGCAGGCGCGGGCAAAGAGATTCTGGTTGCCGCAGGGGAAGTGATAGATCGGGACGCGGGCGGCGACGCAGGACGCGAGGGCACGGTTGACTGTCCCGTCGCCGCCGATGATGACGAGCGCGGCTCTGCCGTTCAGTGACGAGGCAAGGTTTGGAACGTCCGCCGTCGAGCAGACGTTGGCGGGCATCGACCGGGATGCGAAGGCGGTTTCGAGTTCGCGCGCGCAGGCCTCGGCGCGGTTTCTTCCGGAATGGGGGTTGAAGAGGATGAGGACGGACATGAGCGCGAATGCTATCGGGTGGCCTTGGCGTTCCTTATGCTGGGGACATGCCCACTGCGCACCCCGAGTTCAAGAACCTGATTGTTTTCGATCATCCGTTGATCCAGCACAAGATGTCCTACATCCGGGAAGAGGCAACGGGACACCGTTCCTTTCGGGGTTTGCTCGCGCAGATTGCAGGGTTGATGGTGTTTGAAGTCACCCGCACCATTCCGGTCTCGCCGGTGCAAGTGAAAACGCCTCTGGAAATGACCGAAGCGCGGCGGCTAAGCGCGAACATCACGGTGGTTCCCATTCTGCGATCAGGGCTCGGGATGATCGAAGGAATCTTGTATGTGATGCCCGAGGCGCGAGTCGGGCATTTGGGGATCGCTCGAGATCACGAGACGCTGGAACCGGTGGCGTACTTGAACAAGTTGCCAAAGGACCTTGCCGCAGGGCCGGTGTTGCTCGTCGATCCGATGCTGGCGACGGGCGGTTCGGCTTCCGCGGCGATCGCGATGTTGCGCGAAGCGGGAGCGAAGGATCTGCGTCTGATCTGCCTCGTCGCGGCACCGGAAGGTGTGAGACGCCTCCTGAAAGATCATCCGGATGTGATGGTCTACACGGCGGCGCTTGATCGGCAGTTGACGGAGAAGGGATACATCACGCCAGGCCTCGGCGATGCGGGCGATCGGATGTACGGAACGGCTTGACGAGCGATTGTGAGTTTCACTCATGAGTAAGACGGCAATCGACGACATCCTTCGCCTTCGCGACACAGATGGCCTCGATTCAAAACTAGATGACATTGCGTCCGCGATTTTATTGGAATCCAAACCGGCGGCTCTTGACCGCGCGTGCTTAGAACTCTCCAGCCTCTTCTGCGCACTTGTTCGGTCCGATTGGAGGACCGGCGGCGAGATGTTTGCGGTGCTGCACTGCGGGTTTTGGGCATCATTGCCAATACAGAGACAAGAAGACATCGCTGTCGATGCTCTACGCGCATCTCACCCGAGCACTTTGGAACCCTTGATCATGACGGTGGCGGATCTTTCCGTGGACCATCTGGACGCCTGTCCGGAAATAGCCGCCCAGTGGCTTCGTCTGCGTCGCGAAAGCGATACCTGGGCAGACTACTGCTCCTACGCAGTCCGAGTGCCAAGCGGATCGGTCGCTCGCAAGTGGCTTGAAGACAATTGGGTGGAACCGTCAGTTGACGAACTTATCAGGCTGCTGAAGTGGTACGGCTGGGCCTCTTAGCTCAGACCGTTCACAAATGCACTTGTTGCCTTACGTTGCGAGAGGCTTTCCAAGCGCCGCACGCTTCGCGACGATGAACTTGCGGTGATGAATCACGTGTTCCGCGTAGTCGCGCACCAACTGACCGAGCGTGATAAGTCCCCGAACGCTGTGGACGCCAGCGCGGTCGAACGCGTCGTCCGGGAGCATTGAGAGCAGTTCGCCGGTGTGCCGACGGTTCGCCGCGAAGAGCTCGCAGACTCTCGATGCGTCGCGCGTGTCATAAAAGAGCAATCCCGCGTATCGCGACTCGTCGTAGTTCATAAGCAGGGGCAGATCCATCGCGATGATGCGCTTCATCCGGTCAGTCGCGACCAGGTCGCTGTCGAGCGTATGAAAAACCACCTGCTGGATGCTCCACGTTCCCGGTACCGGATGCGAATTGAGCTGGTCGCGTGTCAATCCGGCGACCCAGGCTTTGAGCTCATCGGCTTGCGAGAGATAGACGTCGATGTGGTTGCGGTCCATGTGGAAAGCCTACCAGCGCGGAACGTTGTCCGAAGGAAGTCTTTCGTGGCTGGCGGCGCGGTCGAGTCGATCGATGCAACCGTGCCCGCGCTGCGCTTGGGCTCGTACGGTCAGCGTGGGTGGAATGCGGCAACGGGTGCAGCGACTCGGCGTTTGAGCTTCGGACATGCATCTGATTGATTTGCGTTTCGTACACTAACTGTGTGCTGATCCTGACCGTCATCCAAGGCCCCGACAAAGGGCGGACCTTTCAGCTTCCCGACAACGAGCCGCAGCTCATCGGGCGGTCGGGCGAGGCGCTCCCCATCAGCGATACCACGGTCAGCCGGCGGCACGCGGAAATGACGCCCGATTCGGGCGCGTGGTACCTCCGCGATCTGCAGTCTCAGAACGGGACCTACGTCAACGCCGATCGAATCAAGGATCGGGTGCGCTTGCGCCCCGGAGATCAGATCCGCGTGGGCGCGACGCTCATGGTCTTTGGGTTTACCGAGACAAGCGATCCGGAGATCGTGAAGCTCGCCAAGCCCGGGCAGGTTGAAGCCTCTATCGAGCACACGCTCGCTGGCGACGTGCTCAGCCCGCGTTCAGCGGTAGACGCGAACGAAGAATCGCTCGTGATGGCCGAGCCCGAGCCTCGGGCCGCGGCAGCCAAGCACCTTCGCGTCATCTATCAACTCACGAGCCTGACCAGTCAGTTGACCGACCGGACCGAGTTGCTCAAGTCGGTGATGGAGATGGTCTTCCGCGAGTTCAAGCCCGAGCGCGGCTTCATCGTGCTGACGAAGACTGGCGAGATCGAGAAATCCCGCCCGGCCGTTGTGAAGTATCGAACTGCGCCGGCAAATGAAGAAGACGCGCGAATCCATGTGCCGCGGACGATTCTGCAACACGTAGTCAAAAAGGCCGAGGGCGTACTCTCGAGCAACGCGATGAACGACCCGCGATTTGCCGCGGGAGACAGCGTGCAGCGGATGCACGTGCGTTCGGCGATCTGCGCACCGATCAGCTTCCGAGGTACGACCTTCGGCGCGATCTACATCGACAGCACGCTGGCCAACTACACGTTTACCGCGGAGCAACTCGCGCTGATGAACGCTGTAGGCCAACACACCGGCCTCGCGCTCGCAAACGCAGAGGGATACGCGCGCCGCCTGCGAACCGAGCGTCTCGCGGCAGTCGGCGAAACAGTCGCGAGTCTTTCGCACTCGATCAAAAACATTCTCCAGGGCATCCGCGGCGGCGCGGATGTCGTCGAACTCGGCCTTAAAAAGGACGACCTCAAGATCGCCAAAGGCGGCTGGGACATCTTCAAACGCAACCTCGACCGCATCAGCAGCCTGACCGGGAACATGTTGGCGTACTCGCGCCATCGCAAGCCCGAAGTCGAGCTCACCAAGGTCCAACAGGTGGTGGATGAGTGCCTTGAACTGCTCAAGGACGCAGCAGGAGCAAAACAGGTCGCGATCATTGTGGATATCGATCCGGAGATGCCGCCGATCGCGATCGATCCGGGCTTGATGCATCAGGCGCTGATGAACCTGCTGACCAACGCCATCGAAGCCGTCGAACCCGAAAAAGGGGTTGTCACGGTGCGCTCGGGGTATGCACTCGCGCCGCCGGGCCTGGTACCTTCCGAATTCAAGGCGGGCGGGACATCGGGTGTCACGCAATCGGGCGCGCTATGGGCGACTATCGAGGTGATCGACAATGGACCGGGAATCGCAAAGGCCAAACAGGCGTGGGTCTTCGAACCCTTCAACACGACCAAAGGTCTGCGGGGCACGGGTCTCGGTTTGCCGGTCGCCAAGCGCGTCGCGGAAGACCACGGTGGCGTGCTGGTCATCGAGAGCGACGAGGGAAAGGGATCGATTTTCCGCATGCTTGTGCCGGCAGACCCGCACGCGGCCATCGATCCGTCGGCGACCACCGGAGAACGCGATGGAGGAGGGCGTTCCCGGCCGGTTTGAAACAGGTTTCATCGTGCAAAAAGTCCCGCCCGAGCCGCCCCGGCGACGCCTAGCCTTCCTTCTGAATTTCTCGCGCCAAGACGCCGGACTCACACCTTGAATTCATCGAGCAACTCTCATCCGCACGGCTCGCACCTCAACGGTCACGCCGGCTCCCATGGTCATTCCAACGGGCGAGGGACGCCTCACTCCCACGGGCCTAATCGGCTCGTCGAACCGCGACGTCCGGGTGTGTCGTCGGCCTTGGCCGGACACGCCAAGTTCCTGGCGGAGTTCATCTCCAATCCGGGACGCATGGGCGCGGTCGCGGCGAGCTCGCCCGGCCTTGCCAAGCGCATCGCCGATCAGATCGACTTCACGAAGACGAACTCGATCGTCGAATACGGACCGGGCACGGGCGTGGTGACCAAGGAACTGCTGGCCCGGATGAAGCCGGGAACGAAGTTCTTTGCGATCGAGCGGAGCGCGGATCTGGCGAAGATCTGCCGCCAGAGACTTCCGCAAGTCAAGCTGTACGAAGAAAGCGCGGAAATCGTTGACGAACTCACGCGGCGCGAGGGGATTGAAAGCCTCGATGTCGTCGTCAGCGGCTTGCCGTGGGCGAGCTTCCCGGACGATCTTCAGGATCGCATTCTGCACGCGACGCTCCGGGCACTGAAACCGGGTGGCAAGTTTGTGATGTTCGGCTATCGCGTGGGTCTGTACACGCCCGCGGGCCGGCGTTTCCACGCGAAACTGCCCCGCTATTTCGACAACATGCGTCGATCGGGCAGCGTCTGGCTGAACATTCCGCCCGCGCTTGTTTTCAGCGGCGTGCGGAAGGCGAAGATTGAGACATCTTCCGCTCGCACCACTGCTTCCACATCAGTCTGATCGCGTTCTCCCAACGGGCGGCGTACGCGGCGCCGTCACAGAGCGTCGACGTCAACATGCGCTGCGAACGATCCTCGCGCATCGATCGCAGCGACTGGATTTGAGCAGCGCACCTCGAAGCGATCTCGACGTATTGCTCGGCCGAACGGGCAACAAGTTCAGGAAAACCCGCGGCAGTCAGCAGGCTCAAGCCGACTCTGCTCGCGTGCGTCGCGCCCTCCAGTGCGATGACAGGAACTCCCATCATGAGCGCTTCGCATGTTGTAGTCGTGCCGTTGTAAGGGAATGGATCGACCGCGATGTCAATGCGGTTGTACATTGCCATGTGATCAGATTCTTCGATCTGTTTGCCAACCAACTCGACGCGATCCATGGGCGCACCGACGGCGCGAAGGCGATCGGTCAGAGCCTGCCGCGGCGCCACGGCATCGATCGCTGGAGACTTGAGCAACAGCCTCGACTGAGGCACGCGCTGCAGAATGAGCGACCAAACACGCAGGCATGCATCGGAGTACTTGCCGATCTTGTTGAAGCTTCCGAACACAACGTGCTCGACGTCGTCGGCGCGACCGGCCTTTACCGCGACCCGCGGGGTGAAGCACAGAAAGCACGGGTCGAGTCGAACCAGCCGCTCGGTTGCATACGCATCCGCCACGCCGGGCGGATCTGTGAGTGAATCGACAATTCGGTACTGAATAGTGCGGAGACCGGTCGTGTTTGGATAGCCGATCGCCGTGATCTGCACGGGGGCGACCTGCGGGACGAGCGCGTCTACCGGAGAGTTTCCGGTCAGGCCGCCGAGTTCGATCACGACATCGGGCTTTGCACGCCAGACTTCGCGTGCCAGCAGCCGGGGGGACCCGCTGATGTTCTGCTGCCAATCGTCGACAAACCCACGAAGTCGACGCGTGACGGCGTCCTCCGTTGCGGACGTTGAGAAAACAGTGATATGGAAACGCGAGTGATCGTGATGACGCAGAAATGCTTCGATGAAGTACGACACCGAATGGGCGCGCATATCCGCCGAGAGGATGGCGATGCGGAGCGGACGATCCGGATCGGGCGGGTTGGTGTAGGACAGCGGATCGATCACCGGCCGAGACGATTCGAGGCGACGACCGAACTCGTGGTGTCTTGCGAAGCTTTCTTCTCGCGAGTCGCTGACGTAGTTCATCGCGTTCGCGAGCGATACGAGACAATTGATGTTGTCCGGAAACTGCTTCAGAGCCGACCGGAGCAGGTCCACTGCCTCGTCACACCGGCCGCAGTTGATGAGCACCGAGGACCGCGCGGCGGCGACGTCGGGATTGGGATTGGATTTGAGATACGCGTCCAGAACACGATCGGCCCCCTCGTAATCCTGAGCGTTTGAGCACGCAGCGGAGGCATAGAGCGTGAGTTGCAGGTCAGTCGGGCGCTTTGCGAGGAATTCGTGGGCGCGGGTCCGCGATTCTTCGACTCGCCCTGAAAGGCCGAGTGCATGGACGATCAGCGTGCCCGCGGAACTTACATACTCATTGCGATCCGCCAGCGGCTCAAGCAACTCGAGCGCGCGATTGAATTCAGCGCGTTCGATCGCGAGCTTGCCGAGCGCGAAGCGGACTTGGTCGTTGTCCGGGTGCTCGCGATGCAGTGCGTCGAGCAGCGCGTGACCCTCGGCGTTCCGACCCGCGTTCAGATGCTCGATCGCTTCCTTGAACTGTGCTTGCGGGTCGGGCATGTTGGGTGGGGTCGCGTGACGGGCGATGATTTAGACGGAGGATTGCTTGGCCGCTCTCCGCGAGCACCAGTCGCACCACATAGAGCGAACGGCGGCGCTCCAGCGCGATGCGTAGGCAGGGCCATCACAGAGCGCGGACGAGAGGAATCGTTCGCGCACGGCGGACCGGTTGGGGATGTGATTCGCGAGCGCGACGGTACGCTCGACATATTGCTCGGGCGTGCTTGCGAGGAATTCCCGGAATCCCGCCGCGTGCAGCAGACTCACGCCGACTCTCGCTGCGTGAGGTACGCCTTCGAGCGCGACGACTGGAACGCCCATCGCGAGCGCTTCGCATGTAGTGGTCGTCCCGTTGTACGGAAAGGTGTCGAGCGCGACGTCCACCTTGTCGTACATGCGGAGATGGTCGTGGGCCTTGTCCTGAAGCCCGGCAATTTCGACTCGTTCACGGGCAACGCCCACTCGCTCAAGTCGCGTGAACAAGATCTCGCGCACATCTTCACTATCGAGGGCCGCCGTCTTGATGAGAAGTCGCGAGTGCGGCACTTTGGCGAGAATCTGCGACCAGAGCGCGAACGCCTCGTCTGTGTACTTCGTGAGCTTGTTGAATGTGCCGAACGTGACCGCCTCGCCCGCCTTCGACGCTGATTCGCGAATCGGAGGCAACTTGCGCGGTGTATAGCAGAGAAAGCACGGGTCGAGCCGGATCAGTTTTTCCGTCGCGAATCGATCGGCCTCGCCGGGCGGATCGGTCAGCGAATCGACCAGGCGATAATCGATGACGTTCATGCCCGTGGTATGTGGATAGCCGATCGCGCTGACCTGCACCGGCGCGAGGCGGGGCGACATGGAGAACAGAGGCGAATTGGCGGTGAGACCGCTGAACTCGACGAGCACGTCGGGTTTTTCTTCGCGAACGACTTCAGCGATGACGCCGGGCTTGCTCGTGCGGATCGTGCGCCAGCCATCGCAGAGGGCACGCAATTCGGCGGTCACGTCGTCATCGGTCGGGTACATGAAGATGCCGGTCAGGTGCATCGATTGCTTGTCGCGGAATCGCATGATCGCTTCGACAAAGCGCGCGACGGGATGCTCGCGGAAATCAGGGGAGATGATCGCGACGCGGATCGGACGGTCCGGATCGGGACTGTTCGGGAACGAGAGCGGATCGACCGGCTTGTGCCCCGCCTCGGCGCTGTGGCCAAACATTTTGTGCAGCTCGAAGTTTTCCTGCCGATTTGCCCACGGTGCGTAGTTGAGCGTCGCCGCGAGAAGTCCGATCGACGTCGGCTCATCCGGGACCATGCGGATCGCTTCGCGATACGCGGCCTCGGCCTCACGAAGCAATCCGAGATTGAGCAGGATGCTGCCGCCGTAGCGAATCATCGCCGCGTTCGGGCCATGCACCTTCATGAAATCGGTGAGCAGTTGGCGGGCGCGCGTGTAGTGCGTGAGCCCGGCATGCGTTGAGGCGAGCACAAGAACAAAGTGTCCATCGCCGGCAAACCGCTTGTAGAGCTCGTCGCCCCGTGCCGCGGCTTCTTTCTTTTTTCCGGCAAGACCGAGCATGTGGATCAGGTTTGCCGCGGCGACTCGATCGGCGGGATTGAGTCCGAGACACCGTTCGACGTAGTAGACCGATTGCTCGTAGCGGCCCGTCTCGGCAAACGCCTTACCGAGTGCATTGCAGACGTTCGTGTCTCTTGGATCGTGACGCTGCAGAGCGTGGAGCTGCTCGATTGCAATGTCGTATCGGCCTGCGTGCAGCAGTTCCAGGGCCTGGTTGTATTTGAGAGGATTGACGGGCAAGGCCGAACGGTACGGCGTGAGCGGGAGAAACGTAAAGAACGGACCCAAGCAAACCGGAGCCCGATGGGCATCAGCGTTGCGGCGAGAACGCCTCCGCGATGACGGCGTCTTCCCAGCGCCGGGCGTACGCCGGACCGTCACAAAGCGCACTGGCACGCACCTGTTCGCGAAGAGTCGAACGGAGACGGGCGAGCGATGCGACATCCCGCGCGAGGGATTCCGCGGCGTGTAAATATGTCTCGCGATCTTGGGCGATGAGTTGCGGGAGCTTTGCCGCGGCGAGAAGGCTGGCGCCGACCCGGGACGCGTGCGTATTGCCGGCGCGGCTGACAACCGGAACACCCATCCAGAGAGCCTCGCACGTCGTGGTCGTCCCGTGGTATGGATAGGTATCCAGGCCGATATCGATGGTGGAATAGCACGCAAGGTGTTCTCGCGTCGTCGGCCTCTTCCCGAGGATCGTGAGGCGATCTGGCGTGATCCCGGCGTGTCCGGCGCGCGCTTCGAGATCGCGACGCGTGCCGGGATCGTCTGCGGCGAGAGCCTTGAGGCACAGGTTGGAGCCCTCCACGCGGCGCAGAAGTTCGGCCCAGTCGCCGAGCACCTGATCGCTGATCTTCCCGAGCGAATTGAACGACCCAAACGTGATGAAGCGGTTGTGCTCCGCGGGCAGAGAAGAAACGTCCGGCGCGGCTTCGGGCGGTTGAAAGCACAGGAAGCACGGATCAAGACGAACGAGCTTTTCAGTTGCGTGCCGGTCGCCCGCGCCAGGCGGATCGGTGATCGAGTCCACAAGCCGGAAATCGATCGTGGGAAGCCCGGTGGTGTTCGGATAGCCGATGGCGCTTCCCTGTCTCGCCGCGACGCGCGGAATCATGAATGGGAGCGGGGTATTGGTCATGTGCCCGCCCAGCTCGATGAGCACGTCGATCTTTTCTTCGGCGCAGATCTCGATGAGGCGCTGGCCGCTCATCGGCCGGAGGTCGCGCCAGGAATCGGCGAGTGAGGCGAGGCGCTCGCTGGTCGTGTCGGGGCGCATGCCCATGGAGATCAGGACCGTGCGAACGCGCCCGCGATCGGCGTGACGCACGATGGGCTCGACAAAACGGGCGACGGAGTGCTCGTGCAAATCGGCCGAAAGCATTCCGACAACCACCGGGGACCCGGGCTTGGACCACTCACGCCGGGCAGGCGGTCCGTGGCGTTTTTCCATCGCCTTGCCATAGCCAACGTGAATTTGGAAGTGTTCTTCGGGATCGACGTGGATGTAGTTCAGCACCGTCGCGAGCAGGCTGAGCGCAAACGGATGGCCGGGATTGGCGGTGAGGATCGTGCGCAGCTCCGTCGCGGCCTCGGTGCACCGCCCCATCGCGAGGAGCGCCGAAGCGCGGGTTCCACGCAGGTCGTCGCTACGGACGCCGGATTCGAGCCGCTCACCGAGTATCGAAGCGCACTCGGATACACGCCCGACGTGAAGCAGCGCGGAGGCGAACATGAGCGCCGCCTGCGGGTTGTTCTTGGCCTTTTCAAAGATGCGCCGGGCGCGGTCGATGGCCTCTTCGGGTTTGCGTGCCGCGAGAAGGATGTCGACGAGCGCCGACTGCGCGCCCATGTCGTTCGGCAAAAGCGCGGCGCGGCGCTCGGCGGCGAAGGCAGCCTGTTCAAAGCGGCCTGTCAACGCGAAAAGATCAACCAGCAGTCGGGCAACGTTGGGATCGCCGGGCGAGATCCGTCCCAGCTTGCCCAGCTCGGTTTCGGCCTGCGAAAACTTGCCCTGATCGAGCAGGCGCGAGAGTTCGTCGAGCTTAAAGGGTGAAACGGCCATGCAGTCCTTTGCGGGCGAGTGGGAAGACTACGTCGCGGCCGATGCGTTCTCTCCGTTCGGTGGTTCGGGCAGGAAGAGGCAGACGACCAGCCCCGGAATATAAAGCAGCCCGATCCACCAGAGAGCGTGCGCAACGCCCTGCGCCGTCGCGAGACTTTCGCCGGCGACCAGCACGAGAAGCGTTCCGGCCGCGGAAACCAGCCTTCCCACGTTGTAGGTGAAACCCGAGCCAAGCGTTCGCACGAGCACGGGAAAGAGTGGCGGGATGTAGAGCGGGAAGAGAGCAAAGAGCCCGAGCGTGAAGAACGCGATGACGCAGTACATCACCGTCACATACTGCAATGCGGGCGGCGTGTGAAATACAAATGAGAAGGAGGCCAGCCCGGCTCCCATGAGAAGAAAAAATGCCTTGCGATAACCGATGTACCGGGCGAGATACGTCGCAAAGAAATTCGCGATGATGTTGACGACGAAGTAGGTGATCGAGAGCCACGACACCAGCGACTGCGAATCGCTCTTCTTCATCGCGGCGACCTCGGGCATGCGAAGCACGAGCATTGTCCCGAAGAGGAGAAACGCCCACGCCGTCGTCAGCGCGACCGAGGTGAGCAGCGTCAAAAGAATGGTCGTACGTGCGAGGGCGCCGGAAAAAAGCTCGCGGATGCGGGGCGCTGCCGCGTTCTTTGCGGCGTTTAACCAGTGCGCCGGCTCGGGAACTGCGCTGCGAATCCAGACGGTCAGCAGCGCCGGCACGACGCCGATCAGGAAGGGCGTGCGCGGATCGAAATTCGACATCCACTTCGCGACGAACGACGCCGCGATGCAGCCGACGATGTAGCCCGTCTGCAGCGTGGCGCTCGCCCAGGCGCGATGCCGGCTGTGCAGTGTTTCACTCACAAGAGCTGAACCGGCGGCCCACTCGCCCCCGATGCCCAGTGCCGCGATGAAGCGGAAAATGAGCAGGTGCCACCAGGCGGTTGCGAAGTAAACCGCGCCGGTGAAAAGCGCGTATGTGAGCACCGTGAGCGTGAGCGTGCGCGCGCGTCCGAGTCGATCGCCGATGCGCCCGAAGACTGCTCCCCCCACTGCCCAGCCAACAAGGAACATTGCCTGGATGAGCGCCGCCTTCGTCCCGACTTCCTTTGGATCCGGCGCCGCGCCGCCGCTCTGCTCGGTCAATAGCTTCGTGACCAGCGGCACGGCGAGAATGATGTAGAGATAGCCATCAAGGCCATCAAAGGCCCAGCCGAGCCACGCGGCAACGAGAGCTTTCGCGGAAGATGGGGGGCGAAGGCGCACTTCCGCAGACTAACCAAAAACCGGATCGGGTTTCAATTCGGGCGGCGACGACCCATGTGGACCAAAGCTATTCAAACCCCAGTTTTGTCATCCAGCTGTTTGGATCGGTACCCATCTTGTAGCCGAGATCGGAAAGAGCCTGCATGGTTTCCTTCTTGAACGTGCCCTGCACCGGCACGCGGAATTCATCCGGGATCGCAACGTAGAAATACTCAACGTCGATTCCGTCAACCTTGCGGAGCAGTTCGGTCTGGAAATCAAGCAGGCGCATGCTGGCGATATTCCCGAAGCGGCTCATGGTGTTGAGTGACGCGCCCGTAATGCTCGGCCACGAGGGGCTGACAACCTTCGGCACGTCAGACATCTGGTTGTTGATGACGACCCAGATGCGAATCTTGGCCATCTTTCTGCCCGGATAGGTCTTCTTCCACATGCCGACGAGCGATTTCTCTGAGCGAATATTGGCCCCCGCGAGCATGTTGGCGGTCGTGCCGCCGTCGACATAGAGCTCGCCGTCGATTGTCTGGGGGGGGAATGCGGCTGGAATCGCGCTCGAAGCCATCAACACGTTGTAGACCATGCTGTTGTCGTTGGTCTTCACGGCGCGCTCGCAGATCTCGCCCAGCGCGAACGGGCGATTCACGCCGAAATCAAGATTGGTGGTTCCGATGATGAGCGAGCGATCTTCGAGGCTGGCTTTGGCGATTCGCGCAATGCTCTCGCTATCGAGGGTTTTCTCGACATCCCGGCGAAGACCTTTGGTGCTCGTGAAGCTCTCGCGCCAGGGGAGAAAGAAAAGGAAGTCCTTGACTTCAACCCAGTCCTTCTTGGGATTGCGATACAGCTCGACGATCGTGTCGTAGTCTTTTTCAGTTCCCAAGAATGCAAATGGCGCAATCAGCGCGCCGGTGCTGACTCCCGTGACCACATCAAACTGTGGCCGGGCGCGATCGCCCGTAACGCTCCCCCAGCCTTTCAGTAAGCCCGATCCAAACGCACCCCAGTCGCCGCCGCCGGAGATCACGAGGACGTTGAAGACTGGTTCGGGAGGGTTCTCGCCGCGAGCCTTTGCCGCGTCGTACGCATCCTGGTCGTCCTTCATTCGCCGCACGAATTTGGCCGCGGCCATGACCTGATCGGTCCGGATCTGCTCAAGCGTTTGCGCTCGCATATCGAGCAGTTGCTGCTCGGTCAGTTTGGGGCGGCTGGAGGCGCAACCGGAAAAGCCGGCCGCGGCGACGAAAGCAATCGCAATGTAAAGAGATCGCTGGATGAAGCGCATGCGCGAAGTCTACCGGAGCCAGAACGACCCGTAAAACACCACCCTACTTCTGGTTGTACGACTCGGCCAGCCCCTTTAGCACATTGGGCCAGGCGTTTGTGAAATAGGTCTTCACTTCGGGCCATTTACCCTCGTTGGTGAAGCCGAGGTGGCGAAGGCGGACTGCAGTCTTCCCGGCACCCGCATCGGCGAAGGTCACGACGACCCATGTCCGCTTGGCGCGCTCATCGGCAAACTTCGGCGGCGTGTTCCACGAGAACGAAACCATCTCGTTCGGGACGTAACTGAGCACCTGACACCCGTTGCTGCCGATCTTGGTCTCGGGGTTGAAGTAGATCTCCCACGGGCCGCCGACGCGGAGGTCGATCGCGGTCTCGGCTTCCAGAAACTTCTGCCAGCCGGCGGACGTCGTGAAGGTCTTGTAGACGTCCGCGGCGGGAGCGTTGACGGTCGTCGAAATGTCGATTCCGGGCGCATCCATGCCGCCACCGACGAACATCGACGCATCAACGGCCTGCGGCTCGCCGGTCGGACCGACCATGTTCTTGACCCCTCCAACCCCCATCGCGAAGAGGCCGACCGTTCCGACTCCGATTGCCAGCTTCATCCCGGTCCGCATGCGTTTCCCCTTGAAATCGTGGCTTAGTGACTAACTTGAACGATCGCTCAAATTGAGTATACACATTTTGAGCGATCGATCAAGCGATTGTGGGATTGCCCTCTCAAAGTTGCAGAACGCAATTGATCAGTGCAGCACTCGGAAGACCTCGGCCTGATCGGTCAATCCTGCGGCCACCTTCTCGGCGGCATCGTCCTTCATGGTCTTGAAGCCGGCTGCGACCGCCGCCTCATAGAGCGCAACGGCGTCCGCGCTGCGGAGCGTGAGCTTGCGCAGCTCGTCGTCCATCGTCATGATCTCATAGATACCGAGACGGCCCTTGTAGCCACTGCCGCCGCAGGTGTCGCATTTGCCGCCCATTCCGACGTGGTCGCCGACACCGCTGCCTTTGCAGGTCTGGCAGGTGCGCCGGATCAGTCGCTGGGCGAGCGCGGCCAGCAGCGTGCTGGTCACAAGATACGGCTCGACGCCGATATCGATCAGGCGGGTGATCGCGCTCGGCGCGTCGTTGGTGTGGAGAGTGGCGAGCACCAAGTGGCCGGTGAGCGACGCCTGAATTGCAAGCTGCGCGGTTTCGGCGTCGCGGATTTCACCGACGAGGATGACGTCGGGGTCCTGACGGAGCAAACTTCGGAGACCGGCCGCAAAGGTCACGCCGCGCTTCACGTTCACCTGCATCTGGCTGATGCCGTCGAGGTGGTATTCGACCGGGTCTTCGATGGTCATCACGTTGCGGCTGGCCCGGTCGATGCGGCCGAGCGCGGCGTACAGCGATGTGGTCTTGCCGCTGCCGGTCGGACCGGTGACGAGGATGATGCCGGTCGGACGCTCAACGAGATCGAGAAGCTCGGCCTGCATCTTGCGCGTCATGCCGACAGCGTCGAGGCTGAGCTGCGTCTGGCTCTGGTCGAGCAGGCGCAGCACGAGGCGCTCGCCGTAAATGGTCGGGATGCACGAAAAGCGGATATCGATCTTGCGGCTGCCGATGCGAACACTGGTCTGGCCGTCCTGAGGCGAATGCCGATTCGCGATATCGAGCTCGGTCATCACCTTCAAGCGCGAGCTGATCGCCGGCGCGAGCGAAAGCGGTGGGCTGAACGCGTCAGCCAGCATTCCGTCCACGCGGAAGCGGATGACGAGCTTGTTCTCCATCGGATGGATGTGCACGTCGCTGGCGCGCCGGCGGAGCGCCTCGAACAGAATCATGTTTACGAGGCGGATGACGGGCGTCTGGCGCGCCAGCTGCAAGAGATCGGTCGCACTGCCGACACTGCCCGCAACACTCGCGATCGTTCGCTCATCGAGCGGCATCTCGTCGATGATCTCGGTGACGAGATCCTGACGGCGCTCGTACGCGCGGTTGATCAGGTTCGCGACGCCGGCGCGGGGTGTGAGGACGATGCGCACCGGCATGTGCAGCAGATCCTCAAGCATGTTGAAGACCGTCGGCTGGAAGGGCTGCGAGGTCGCGACCGTCATCGTCACGCCGTCGCTCTCGAGGCCCGCGATGCTGTGGCGGCGCGCTAGATCGGGCGCGATCGTCTCGAAAAACTTCGCGGCACTTTCCTGCAGGCGCGGCTCGGTCACGTACGTCAACCCGGTCCGCTTGGCGAGCAGTTCGAGCGCAACGTGCTCGTCCATCGCGAGCGTTGTGAGCAACGTATCCCACGGCTCTTCATCCGAACTTTCAGATTGCTGGAACGCGCGGAGTTGATCGCCCGTGACACGGAAAGTACCGAATGCCTCTGCGACGCGCGACCACTCGCGCACGACGACCGCCGATGACGGCGCAGCGTGATCAGCCTTGCCGTTGGCAAGCGACGTCGCGAGCACCTTCTCTGATATTCCTTTGGCCATCGGTCAGCGCTTCGGATAGGCGGATGAAACAGCCGTTGGGGTCGGCTCGGGTGGCGGGGCGATCGGTCCTGGCGCTGGCGCAGCGGGCGGCAGCGGCGGCACGTTGATCGGCACCGAGACATCCGGCCTGACGGAATCGCTGTTGTGCGGAACGAAGAAATCCACCAGCACGGGCTTGAGCCGCGGCAGATCGGGCGCGACTTCAACTTCCTTCTGCGGTCCCGTCGTGAGCAGCCGGAGATCCTCGAAATTTGGATCCTGCACGATGCGGGGAGTGATAAAGATGTAGAGCACGGTCTTGCGCGAAATCTTTTGCGTGTCGCGGAAGAGGTACCCAACCAGCGGGATATCGCCGAGCAGCGGCAGCTTGCGGATCGTGTCGGTCCGGGTGCCGAGCGTGATGCCTCCGATAACGACGGTCATGTCGCTCGGAACGGTCACGGCCTTGTTGTCGATGCTCGCCTTGTTGCGGGGCGGAGGAATGCCGTTGGATCCGGTTCCTTCAAAGGCCGAGAGGTTTGAGACGATCTCGAGCGTGACAAGATTGCCGCTGATACGGGGCGTGATTTCGAGATCGGTACCGGCGTCTTCGTAACCCGCAAAGGTTGTCGATGTCGTCGAGGTTCCCTGGTTGCTGGTCGTCGTCGGCTGCTGATCGACGCGCTCGATCTTTGCCTTTTCGTTGTCATTCACCATCAGCGACGGCTCGGACATGATGCGTGTATCGGTCGTCGTTTCGAGCGCGTGGATGATGATCGGGACGTAGCTGCTCTTCACGACTGCCGCGGTCAGACCTGTCAGGCCGGTGGCGACCGTCTTGGCCGTGCCGATATTGCTGAGTGTCGAAAGCCCGAACGCCGTATTGATATCCAGGCCTTCGCCAAACAGGTTGGTAACCTGGGTTTCGAACGAGAGCGAGAAATCATCAGCCGCCGTGACAGCGACGATCTTGGCGGAGATGTACACCTGAGGACGGCGCAGATCGATGCGCTCGATCAGTGCGGCGAACTGCGCCTGCTGTCTCTGCGGCGCCTTCACCAATACCTGGTTGTTCGGCTTGTCCGCGAGCACAAAGACGTTGTTACCACCGGAGAAACCGATGCCGCTGGCATCCACCGACTGGTTCTGGCCGCCGAAGTTTGGTCCGAGGAAGACAGTCGGGGACGGCTGCTGCGGCTGAGACGGCCTCGTCGGATTGGTGTTCCGGCCGCTCGAACCCTGCGACGACGATGAGCCGCTCGAACCGGGAAGCAGGCTCGAATCTCCCGCCGGCGTGGTGTTTGTCAGCAGGCCGTTGACGATCTCGGCGACCGACTCGGCGGACGCAAACCGCAGTTTGTATTCCTTGACGACGACGACATCGTCCTCGAGGTTCATTCCCTTTATGAGCTCTTCGAGCAGCTTGTGCTGCTGGTCGGTCGCGTAATAGACGATTGTGCCGCGATCTTCATCGACGACCATAACGGGGCCGCCGGCGCTGACGGTCGATTGCGACTGGTTCCGCTGGCTCGGATCATTGCCGCCGTTGAAAAAGCGTCCGACCTGGTTGTTGTTTTGACTCTGCGTGCTGGCGATGGTCGTCACATCACCGAGTCCACGCTGCTTGGCGAGATCAGCGATCTGCCTCGCCGCGGTTCCGACGTAGTGGCTTACAGACGTCAATCCACTGGGCGCGTCGATTGTCGAGAGCACATCGCGAACGCGCGTCACTTCATCGGGAACGCCGCGGAAAATCAGGGCATTTCCTGTCGGATCGATCGTCAGTCGATCGGCGAGGTTGTCGAGCGTGGTTGCTCGCCCGCCTCCGCCACCGGGGTTTCCGGGGTCGCCCGGATTATTCATGTTGGCGTTCTGCCGCGACGAAGTCTGGGGCGACTGACCGATCAACTGCAGCGCACGCTCGCGTGCGATCGATGCCGCCACATACTTGAGTTCGAGCCGGATGAACTTGGCCCGCGCGTATTCATCGAGTAGGAGGCGAACGAGCGATTCGACCGCTTCGAGCCGGCGAGGCGAACCGGTCAGCACGATCACGCCGAGTTCATCGATGTACGCTGCCTGTCCGAGCGCGCCCGAACCGGTGGTCACGCCGCCCGACGGCGCACCACCCGGCATTGCGCCACCGGCGCCAGCGCCGCCAAATTGCGCTTCGATCGCGGGCTTGAGCGCGCTGGGCCGCACGTTTGGCGTCGGGATCACCCGCGTTGACGGCGCATCGCCACCAATACCGACTGCGACTTCGTTAATCGGGTGAACAAGATAGAAACCCGTGAGCGAATCGTGCGTGATCGTGAAGCCCTGCTGTTCAAGCAGTGCGTTCACAAGGGGCAGGAACCGATCCCGCGGGACCGAAACCGGCGCGTTGAAGCTCACCTGCCCCGTCAGGTTACCCTTGACGGCGACGTTGATGTTCAACTGCTTGACCAGCATGTCCACGAGCGCCGAGAGTTCAACAGGCGCACTGAACGCAGACAATTCGATCTGATCAGGCGAAGCCTCGTGCTTCGCGTCGGCGTTTTCGCGAACGAGCGCGTCACCCGCCGGAGCGCCAGGGACCGGCGCGGCGCCGGGCTGTGCACCCGGAGCGCTTGGTGGCTTGGGGAGATTCGGCGTACCAGCGGGGCTGGTCGGCTGTGCCGTTGCAGTCCCGTTGGGTGTGTTCTGCCACGGAACCGCCTTGGGAGCGGAGGAAGGCGCGCCCGGCTGCGCTGAAGTCGCTTGCGAGTTCTGAGTTGTTGTCGTCTGAGACAAAGGCGGGCGAGCGCGCTGAGTCTCCTGCGCGAGCGTGGCGGCAGCGCCAACGGCGATCGCGAGCGCGGCAGCGGGCCGGATCGTCAAGCGGGACTGGCGAAAAACGCGCTTGGCGCGGTTCATGTCTGGCGCACTCCGTGCTGGAAGCGTCGGAAACAGCGATCGCACACGCGAAAGCCGAACCGCCGCCCGGCTCCGCCGGCTTGGGAGGAGAAAGGCTGAGAACGCAGTACGTTACCACGCTCGGGCGGGCCCGTCTTTACGCCTCAAGCGCGCCGGGGCACTTCCGGGTTCGCAGGATCATGCCGCAGTTCGCCGAAACAATCGACAAAGCGGACGACCATCGTCGCTTGGAGTCGATTTCCGTGACGAACACGCCCACAAATCTTCGTACCCCCGGCTGGATGACTTGGACGCTGCGTGCCGCGGCGATCTACAACATCACGTGGGGAGTTTTCATGATGGCCCTCCCAAACGCCTGGTGGGATTGGATCCGCCGCCCCGACCGAACCATGAGTTCTTCTGGCCCGGCCTCGGGTCGCTCATCCTGCTCTTTGGCGTTGGTTATTGGATCGCCTCGGCCGACCCCGCGCGGCACTGGGGGCTCGTCGCGCTTGGACTGGCAAGCAAGGTTGTGGCGTTTCTAGGGACGATTGCCGGGTGCTTTGTCCAGAAGAACGTGCCGGTGGAGTTTTTCTGGAGCGGGATTGTGAACGACTTCATCTGGTGGGTGCCGTTTGCGCTGATTTTGAGATGGAGCCTCCGCCACCCGCTAAAAAACGAGCCGCCGACCTTGTAAGGCCGGCGGTTCGTGTGCGGTTGGATCAAGGAAGAGTCTGAAACGATTAGCGACGGCGGCGGCTGGCGACAAGGACGCCACCGATGCCGGCGAGTGCCGCGGCACCCGGGGTGGGCACCTGGACGAGCTGATCCTGATAGCTGCCGCTGGCGAGGCCGAGGATTTGATCGGTCGTGCTGTGAGCCTGGACGAACGCCCTCGCACTGTTGTAGAGGCTGGCAGCGGTGTTGACGACCGAGCTCGAGAGGGCGTTGCCGTTGGTCTTCTTCGCCTTGAAGTTGCCCGTGGTGAAGTTGGCGGCGGTAATCGACGCACCGGCGCCGTCGGTCACGATTTCCCAGATCGCGAGCTGGAAGGCCGTGGCGTAGTCGTTCGACGCGGCGATACTCGCCTGAGCGCCGTTGGCGACCGCGAAGAGGCCGCGGATCGCGTCGGCCTTGGAGAGACCCATGGGCGACGAACCGGGCATGTTCTCGACCTGCTCGACGGTGTAGGTCTTGGTGGTGCTCGTCACGTGCTGCGTGAGATCGGTGCAATAGGTGAGGTGGGTGCCGTTCAACCACTCGTAGCCCGACGCGGCATTGCTCAACTGGTGTTTGAGCTGGCCGGCGAAGACGTTTGACGAATGCCCGTTGAGGGTCATCGTGACCGACTGGCCAGCGCCCGCGCCGAGGTACTTGACGCTGATAGTGGAAGCAGCCGACGCGAACGAGGCGATGGTGGCGATGCCGGCAAAAGCGATGATGTTGCTACAGATCTTCATGTCTCTCTCTCCTTGAGTGCGGGCCGAAAGCACGTTGCGTGCGAATTGCTCGACGGTCACATCCGTGACCAATTGCCGGCGGCGGGTCCGCTGGACGAGTGAAACATGCCATGCGATTGGGGTGGGGGCACGTCGCCTGAGCCACGGCGCGCCGATGCACGCGCGGGCACGCGGGCTGTGACGCCTTTGCTTCCGGCCGATTGGTGTGTGACGCTCAGGAAAGTCCGTAATAGCAAGGGGTTTTGGCGCGTCCGAAAAAGCTGCTCGCCTCCGGTTGCCGCACGGAGTACGCTGCATCCGATCCATGGGAACGGAAGCCCACGCCAACTCGAAGCCCGCGAATCCGGCACTCCCCAGAGAGCAGCAGTTTTCGCACCTGCACCTGCACACCGAATACTCGCTGCTTGATGGTGGCAACCGCATCGACAAGCTGGTGAAGCGGGTTGCTGAGCTGGGGATGACCAGCGTCGGCATCACCGATCACGGCAACATCTTCGGGCATGTCGCGTTTTACACGGCGTGCAAGGAGAAGGGGATCAAGCCGATCCTGGGCGTCGAGGCGTATGTCACGCCCCCGGGAAAGCCCCGGCAGGATCGCACGTATACGGGTGGAGGCGAGGGCGGGTATCACCTTGTGCTGCTTGCCGAGAATCTGGTCGGCTGGCGCAATCTGCTGGTGCTCTGCTCCGAGGCGTACGTCACCGGCTTCTACTACAAGCCCCGCATTGATCGCGAATTGCTTGCGAAGCACGCTGAAGGCCTGATCGCGATCAACGGGCACCTTGGGAGCGAAATCGGTGAGCATCTGCTCTCGTTCGAATCCTCGGGCGATCGCAAATATTGGGATCTGGCGGTCGAAAGTGCGGAGTGGCACGCCAAGGCGCTCGGCAAGAAGAATTTCTTCGTCGAGTTGCAGCACCATGTGCGCGATCAGAACTCGATCAACAAGCACCTGATCAAGCTCGCACAGGAGCTCAAGCTCCAACTCGTGTGCGACAACGACGCACACTTCTTAAGGGCCGAAGACCACGACGCGCACGACACGCTGGTCTGCATCTCGACGGCCCGCAACAAAGACGACACCGACCGGATGCGCTATCCGGAAGAGCTCTACGTCAAGAGCCCGCGCGAGATGCGCGAGCTCTTCGATCAGTACGGAGCGGTCGGTAAGGCGGCATGCGATGCGACGGTTGAGATTGCCGATCGCTGCAACGTTGAACTGCCACTGGGCGTGAGCCACGCGCCGATGGTCAAGATCCGCGTGCCCGCGGCAAAGGACCTTCCCAAGCACGACGACAAGAAGTACAAGGGCGATCTCTCGGCGTGGTACCGCGACTATTGCTCGAGGTTCGAACTGCTTCCGTTTGAGAAAGAGCCCACAGCCGACGAGATCGCGCAGTCGAAGAAGGACTGCGACAAAGCGCTGCGGCTGCTCTCAGAAGCAGGATTCATCTGGCGCTACGGTCCGGAGAAGTCCGACAGCAGCTCCGATCGCGCGGATAAAACCGCTCGCCTCGAACGCGAACTCAAGATCCTCTGCGACAAGAACATCGCGGCGTACTTCCTGATCGTCTGGGATTTCGTCAACTGGGGGCGGCAGAACGACGTTCCCGCGCTCGCGAGAGGTTCGGGCGTCGGCACGATGGTCGGTTATGTGCTGGGGCTTTCGAACGCCTGCCCGGTGCGCTACGGCCTGCTCTTTGAGCGATTCACCGACCCGGATCGCAGCGAATACCCCGATATCGATATCGACCTGTGCCAGGATGGCCGCGCGAACGTGATCAATTACGTCCGCAAGAAGTACGGGCACGTGGCGCAGATCATCACGTTCGGAACGATGAAGGCCCGTGCGGCGGTCCGTGACGTGGGCCGCGCTTTCAGCCTGCCCCTGTCAGAAGTCGACAAGATCGCGAAGCTCATCCCCGAGCAGCTCAATATCACGATCGAAGATGCGCTCGAGAAAGAGCCTGATCTCCGAAAGCTCTACGAAAACGACCAGCGCATCGCGCGACTACTTGACAACGCTCGCACGCTCGAAGGTCAGGCCCGCCACGCCAGCGTGCACGCGGCAGGCGTGATCGTCGCCACCCGTCCGCTCCACGAGATCGTTCCTCTCTATAAGCAGCCCCAGGCCGAAGAACACGAAATCGTCACGCAGTGGGATGGTCCGACCTGCGAGAAGATGGGCCTCTTAAAGATGGACTTCCTGGGCCTGCGCACGATCTCGATCGTGGCACGCTGCCAGCAGCTCATCCGCGAGGGACTTTCGGAAGATGAAATCTGGAAGGCAGTTGGCCGTGAATGTCCGAAAGCCCATGGACTCGAGTCCATGGGCTTGGCGCACCCGCTCGATCTCGATCGGCTGAACTTCGACGATCAAACGGTCTTTGAACTCTTCCGCCGGGGCGAGACCACCGGCGTCTTCCAATTTGAATCTCCGGGCATGCGCCGCCTGCTCGTCGAGATGAAACCGGACCGGCTCGAAGACCTCATCGCGGCCAACGCGCTCTTCCGTCCGGGTCCGATGGATCTGATCCCCGATTACAACCGGCGCAAGCACGGCACCGAGCAGGTGCCCAAGGTGCACGAGATCGTCGATCGCTACACCGATGAGACGTACGGCGTGATGGTCTATCAGGAACAGGTCATGCAGATCGTGCACGGCCTGGGCGGCATCAAACTCCGCGATGCGTACACGCTGATTAAGAACATCAGCAAGAAGAAACACGACAAGATCGACAAGGAACGCCCCAAGTTCATCGAGGGCGCGCAGAAGCAGGGCCTGACCAAGCAAGGTGCGCAGGATCTCTTTGATCTCATCCTGAAGTTCGCCGGCTACGGCTTCAACAAGTCGCACTCGACCGGCTACGCGATCGTCGCGTATCAGACGGCGTATCTGAAAACGTACTTCCCGAACCAGTACATGGCGGCGTTCCTGACGTTTGAAAGTCAGGCGCAAAAGGCCAGCGACTGGATCTCGTATCTCGAAGATTGCAAGAAGTGCCGCTTTGTGGAACCGACGGGCGACCCCAAAACCATCGGCAAGACAATCAAGACCGGCGTCGAAGTGCGCCCGCCGGATATCAATCTGTCCAACTCAGATTTCGCGGTTGTGTTCCTGCCGGGTGAACCCAAGTCCTCGCACGCGGGACATGTGCGTTTCGGCCTGAAGGCGATCAAGGGCACGGGCGAGAAGGCGATCGAAAAGATCATTATCGAACGCGCCGGCGGACCAAAGAAGCCGGACGACGCAAAGACCAAGCAGCCGACGGAGACGTCAACGCCCTTCTCCTCGCTCTTTGATTTCTGCGAGCGCATCCCGCAGGGGACGATCACAAAGTCGGCGATTGAGGCTCTAATCAAATGCGGCGCTTTCGACAGCGTGCATACACGCGACAATCGCGCCGCGATGGTCGCGACGATCGAGCAGGCGATCAATGCCGGTCAGAAGATCGCGGCAGACCGTGCCGCGGGGCAGGGTGCGCTCTTTGGCTTTGGTGGAGCCTCGGAGCCCGCGGCCAGCGCGGCATCCCCCACCACTACGCTCGCGCGTGCCGACAAGTGGATCGAGAGCGAAACGCTCCGGTTCGAAAAAGAAATCCTCGGCTTCTTTGTCAGCAGCCATCCGATGGACGCGTGGAAACGCTGGTCGAGCGTCTTTACGACGCATCCGATCGCGGGCGTAAAGGCCGTCCAGCAGGATGCACGCGTGATCCTCGCCGGAATCGTCCAGGGCATCCGCACCCTGATCGTGAAATCCGGGCGCAGCGCGGGCCAGAAGATGGCCGTCATCACCGTCGAAGACCAATCCGGCACGCTTGACTGCGTTGCCTTTTCCGACTGCTATCAGCGCTTCAGCCATTTGATCGAAGCGGACAAGATCATCTTCGTCCTCGGCCGCGCGGATCTCTCGCGTGGCGAGCCGCAGCTCATCGTCGATCGCCTCGTGCCGATCGAAGGGGTGCCGCTCAGCCCGGGACGGCTGCAGGTTCTCATCGACGAACGCAAGCTCAATGGCTCAAGCATGGGCGCGGTGGAATCAATCGCGACTGTTCTGAAGTCGCACGCCACCGGAGCCGCCATGAATGGTTCCAGCGGCACGAATGGCGCGACCCGCGGCGCCAGCGATGGCGAGCTTGAAGCGGTCCTCGCCCGTCACGCGTTGACCCCCTTCCCCGTCGAACTCGCGATCGGCACGATGACACACACGGCGATCCTGACCACGCCGGGATTGCGCGTCGGCCTCAAGCCCCAGCTTCTCGCAGATCTCGAAACCGCGCTCGGCCCCTCCTGCGCCCGCATCGTCGGGGGCGTCTCGGTCGAATTGAACGAGAAGAAGCCGTGGGAAAAGAAGTTCAAGAAGGGTGCCTCGGAGGAATGAATGGTTATAGGACTATTATTTCGGGGCTTTAGTTTTAATTTTTTCGGGCAAATACTTTAATACGAATGATTAAAATAAACAAAAACGAATAATCGTTTAAAACTAATCGCCGAATTGATAGACTCGTTTCCTTGTGACGCCTTCTTCTGGACACTTTGTTCCGACCACCGGCCACATCCGCCAAGTGCGAGATGGCGCGCTTGAAGTAGTCAGCGTAAACGGGCAAGCCTTCGTTCCAAACCCGCTGCCTCCTGCACTTCCAGATGAGTTGTATGGACGTCTCTTAAGCGACATCCATGACGCGACCGCTGCGCTCATGCGACTGGAAAGCCTTATTCAGTCGCTGCCAGACCCCCAGATCTTACTAACGCCAATGCGACGTCGAGAGGTCGCGTACTCGTCGAAAATCGAGAACACCATTGCAGCGGTTCAGGAAGTCGCGCTGGCAGAAATTAACACGGCGGATCAGCGGGCTGAAGTACTCGAAGTTCGGAACAACTTGAAAGCGCTCGATCTTGGAGCGCAATCTCCATTGCCAATGTGCCTGAGACTGATTCGTGAGATGCATAAGGAATTGATGACAGGAGTGCGGGGCGGAGAGAAGACGCCCGGCGAGTTTCGCACTGGGCAGGTCTTCATCGGAAAGGACGGGCCCGATGCGTTTCGTCATGCACGATTCGTTCCGCCACCACCCGGTCAGATCTTACACGATTGCCTTAGCGAGTATGAGAAATTCCTCAACCCAGGTCCAGGCCGCGAGAGACCGAAAAAAGTTCTACTGCTCGAACTTGCGATGAGTCACTATCAATTTGAGAGCATTCACCCGTTCTCTGACGGAAACGGAAGACTTGGACGGCTCATAATCACGCTCACAGGCTTCAAAACCGGCGAACTCGCGTTTCCACTACCTTACATAAGTAGATATTTGGAGGCCAACCGGCAGGAGTATTACGACCGCATGCTGGCAGTTAGTCAACAAGGCAACTGGGAAGGATGGTTCCGATTTTTCTGCCGCGCCGTGCTTGCCGATTGCGTGGACGGCGCGGATCGAGCGAGGCGATTACTCAAGCTGCGTGAGACCTATCGCGAAAAGCTACAGACCGCCCGAAACAGTTCGCTCCTACTTAAATTAGTCGATCTGCTTTTCAAAAATACTGCCGTTACCGTTGTCACCGTTCGAGTAGCGCTCAGTATCACGGCACCCCCGGCGCAGAAGCACATTCAAACACTTGTGGACTTGGGAGTTTTACGAGAAATAACCGGAGGTAACTACGCCAGGGTCTGGGTGGCTGATGCAATCTTGAACGTAATCGAGACTTGATCCCGGCCCTTATTCCGGATTCTCGCCCTCCCACCGCGTCTTCAAATCGTGCCCCACCTTGAGCAGGTCCAGCACCTTCCCCACCGTGAAGTCGACGATCTCCTCCACCGACTTCGGCAGCAGATAGAACCCGGGATTCGGCGAGCAGATCGTCGCGCCGGCCAGCGCCAGCGTTTCCATGTTCCGAATGTCGATCAGGCTCAAGGGCATCTCGCGATGGCACACGATGAGCTGCCGCCGCTCCTTCAGCGTCACCATCGCAGCGCGGCAGAGCAGATTGCTGCCCGATCCCGTCGCCATCGACCCGAGCGATGCGCTTGAGCACGGAATCACCACCATGCCGTCGTGAAGGAAGCTGCCGGAGGCGATGACCGCGCCGACGTCCTTATTGGGATGGACGATCAGCCGATTCGAAAGGGCCGTCATCTCCGACCGAGAAGCGATTTTCGCCAGCCTGGGGCACAGCGAGGCGAAATCGACGGTCTTGATGCCGGATTCGTCGAAGAGCAACCGCTTGCCGTAGTCGCTGACAACAAGGTGAATCTCGTGACCCTGCGCGAGCAGTATTTCCAGCAATCGCTGGGCATAGCACGCGCCCGACGCGCCGGAAATCCCGACGACAAAGCGACGAGTCTGCTCGACTGTCGCCGCCGAGACCGAGCGGGATGAAGCGGCGGAATGTTTGCTGCGGGAACGGCTTGGCACGCCTCATCTTTCGCTCGGCCGGGCACCGACGATTCGGCGCTTGATGCCTTGCACCCGAGAAGCCACTATTCTCTGGCAGTCTGGTGAACTTCCGGCTCTTGCCCGAACACCCGATTGGCCGAAGGAAGACGCTATGAAACTGCGCCTGACGACTCTGATCACACTCGCCGGAACCATCGCGCTCGCCTCCTGCGCCCGCGAATACGCCAACTACCCCCCCATCACCGGTGACGAGTTCGCGATCAAGAACGTGAACAACAGCGTCAATATGAAGAACGCGATCGCCGCGGCAATACGCTGGACGGCGCTTCGTTACCCGCCGCCCGGTGGCGATTCGGCCCCGTTCGCGATCAATCTCCCGGCGGGCTCGTCGGAAGAAACCTATCAGCGGATCGTCGCGCTCGTCGGGCACGGCGCTCAGCCGATCAGCGAGGCAAACTCAAAGTCGATGCCGATCTACCACGTCACCCGCGTCTGGCTGCGGGGCGAGATCGCACGAATCGATATCGTGCGCCCGGTGTTTGAAGTTGCGGACAAGCCCACCGGCGGCCCGGTCTACCGGGGCGTCGAAGTGCGTCTGGCGGGCGGCTGGAATCCGTGGCACGTCACCGGCTCAAGCGAATATGAGATCGGGGTGCTCGAACCACCGGCGCTGCATATCCCGGGCATGGAAAACGATGCACCGATGCCGGCGAACACCGTGGACGACGAATTGCCGAATCGGCAATCGTCGCCGCCGGTTGGCCAGCAGGCCGTCGAATCCGAAGACAAGTAAGACCGTTACGATGGCGGCATGGCGAAAACGCTCACAAGGCGGAAGCGTACCGGCGGGCCGGCATGGTCCAGCAAAGATCTGATCGGGCTGCAGGGTGTCTCGCCGGAGCAGATTCGATCGCTGCTCGGGGTGTCGCACAAGTACGTTGATGTCACGACGGATGTCGAGAATTCGCCCCTCCGCGGCACGACCATCGCAAATCTGTTCTTTGAAGATTCGACGCGGACGCGGACAAGCTTTACCAACGCGGCACATCGCCTCCGCGCACACGTCTCGAACCTGCTCGGAGCGTTTTCCAGCGTGACCAAGGGCGAGACGCTCATCGACACCGCTCGCAACGTCGAGGCGATGGGTGTGCGTGCACTGGTTATTCGCGCGCGCCAGGCTGGTGCTGCCGGATTGATCGCGGCCAATGTGAAATGCCCCGTCATCAACGCCGGCGACGGCAAACACGAGCATCCGACGCAGGGCCTGCTCGACATCTACACGCTCGCCGAAGCCAACGGCCGCCTCGACGATTTTGATATGAAGGGCCTGACCGTCGCGATCGTCGGCGACATTGTTTCGTCACGCGTGGCACGTTCGAACATCGCGGGATTGACCGCGCTGGGTGCGCGTGTCGTGTGTGTCGGGCCCGCCGGGCTCGCGCCGCGCAGCCTCGAATCGCTCGGTTCTGGCGTGGCGGTGACGCACGATCTCGATGAAATCATCCCCAAGGCCGACGCCGTGATGATGCTGCGTGTGCAGTTTGAGCGGCACGAAGCGGGTCCCGATGCACAGGGAAAGAGTTCCCCTGCGATCGCCTCCGTGCGCGAATACCGCTCGCTCTTTGGCATGACCAGCGAGCGCGCGGAGCGGCTCAAGAAGGGCGCTGTCATCATGCACCCGGGACCGATCAATCGAGGAATCGAGCTCGATCCGGAAGTCGCGGACGGGGCACGCTCGGTCATTCTCCGCCAGGTGACGGTGGGCGTCGGCGTGCGGATGGCGGTGCTCGAAGCGTGTGCGCAGGCACGCGGCTGAATGCATTGCGGCCATTGGGCCGATCTCACCGGTCTGCGTCGCGTGCCGCGGGCAAGCCCTGCGACTCGAGCCAGAGCACGGCTTCGTGCAGCGCACCGTTGACGACAAGAACATGCCCATAGTTCTGCTTGATGCGCAATTCGACGTTGAACCCCTTGGCCTTCGCGCGCTGGATTTCCCGTTCGAGATTGCCCGCCGGAAAGACCCGATCCAGCTCTCCCCCGATCATCAACGTCGGGGGCAGCTCGGATGGTTTCGAATCGACTCCCGGTGCGATGCCGATTCCGCCCGCAAAAAGTACCATGGCCCGCACCAAATCGCGGTGCTTGCGCGCCAGCCCGAGCGCCGCCTGTGCGCCGAGCGAGTGCCCAACCAGATACACGCGCGTCCGATCGATCTTGTAAAAGAGCTCAAGTTGGTTGAGCAGCTTCGGCAGCGCGTCGGGATAGAAACCGAAGAACTCAGTTCGCGGCAGCACCAGAATCGCGTCACGCTGATGGGCCTCACGCGTTAGCAAGCCTTGTCCATAAGCAAACTCAAAGATCGTCTCGTCGCCTCCCACGCCGTTGAAGGCGATGATGACCGGCCGCCCGGTCATCGCGATCTCGGCATCGCGCAGTGGGTCGGGAGCATGCTCCATGCGGTTTTCGGGCAATCGCATAGCGATCGGAGGCCCATCCGAAACGATGAGCGGCCAGTAACTCTGAGGGCTGCTGTACCCAAAGCGCATCCCCTCTTCTAGGCTGTCAACCGTCCACTTGACGCGCGCGCCGAGCCCATCGCAATTCCAGCCTTGGAGAAACGATTCAGAGTTTGAGAAGTCCGGGCGCGCGGTAATAAGGGCTGCCCGCGCTTTCACGATCTCGATGATCGTGCGATGCGCCTCGCTGACCGGCGTGATCGCGTTCAGACGCTTGAGCAGGTCTTCTCGTTCACGATCCGCGCCCGGACAGCCTGCATCCGCGCGAGCGACAGGACTGTCGGACGTTGACTCCAAATACGGGCCGTCGTAATTCCCGGGGCCCCTCAGGTTGAACGCTTGAATGTCCTTCGTCAGCGACCGAAGCTCCGCGACCGCCTCCTGCAGCCGGGACTGGATGAACAAAGTCGTGACCCAATCGAAGCGAAGATTGAACTCACGAAGTTTTTGTCCGTCCGGTGTGTCTCCGCTTTGGACTAAAAACCCAGTGAAGGCTCGATCCGTAAGGAGGTACTCGCGGGCGACGTCGGCTCGGCTTGGTTCCTTGGGTTGCTCGGGTTCACCCGCGAACGCGATCGGTGCAGCAAGCGCGATTGCCGCCGCGGCACAGATCGTGTACATCGTGACACGGTTGCTCAACATAAATATTCCAGCGCCCCCGACCGCCGAATTGTTCGCATCCCGCGACGCCGGGCCTGACAACCACTGCCCAAATCGCTAAAGTCTCCGCCTGATGGCCCTCCCGTCGAATCATCGCCTCCCCACCGACACCGACGACGGCATGGCCGTCATCATCTCCGGCCCGTCCGGCGTCGGAAAAACCACAATCACCCGCGGCATCGAGCGCTCGATCTCGGACGCGGTCTTTTCGGTGTCGTGGACGACGCGACCATCCTCGGGCATCGATGTCGAAGGCGTCGACTACCACTTCGCGACCGATGACGAGTTCGAGGCGATGCGGGACAAGGGCGAGTTTCTCGAGACCGCCGGCGTCTATGGCAAGAAGTACGGCACGCCCAAGGGATGGGTCTTCGAGCAACTCAAGCGCGGACGGCTGGTCATCCTTGAGATCGACATTGTCGGCGCCATCAACGTCAAGAAGCACATTCCCGACGCCTACGCGATCTTCGTTCTGCCTCCCAATGAAGAAAGCCTGCTTGAGCGGCTGCGCGGGCGCCGCCGCGAGGAGGAGGCCGCTATTCAGAGGCGTTTTGCTCAGGCCAAGGCTGAGATTGCACGCGCCCACACCTGCGGCGTCTACGACCTCTTTGTCGTAAACGAACACCTGGACGATGCGCTCGGGAAAGCGATCAAGGCCATCGGGGTCGAACGCGAACGCCGGCGCACGATCACGCGGTAACTCGGCTCACGCGTACCCCGGCAGATCTCAGCCCGCCCGATACATGAACTCTTCCTGGACGATCTTGCCGCTCTTGACGGTGTAGACGCCGACCTCGGTCATGGTCTCGCGCTTGCCGGTGCTCTTGGTTTCGACATCGATGACAAACTTCACCGCGAAACCGGTCGCGCCGACAAACGGGCCTTCCGCGCTTGCGCCGTGCATGACATGATCGCCCGCCCACCACGCGTTCTTGGCATCAACCGCTTTGCGGCCGTGCCACGACTGACTCACGCCGACGCCTTCGATCGAGACGATTCCGGGGGACCACATGTCGGTGAGGTTCACCTTGCCGCTGTTGAAATCGGCGACGAGTTTCGCGCCGGCTTCCATCGGGCTCAGGCCCGGACCGGTCTTGATCGTGACGGGCGCGAGCGAATTGGGCTTCGAAGTGCTCGACTTGACCTTCGCAGGCTTTTTCTTCGGCGCGCTGCGAACGGGCTTCGATACCTTCTTTTTGCTCGTGCTGTTCTTCGCCGATTTCTTCTTGGCCATGTTCGAAGCTCCTTTGTGCGCGGCGCAGTGTCTAGCGCCTGCCGCTCGGGCTCAAGTCTGTACCGGCATTCTCATGCACATTTGACGAAAAGGATGCCGGTTCAGGTCTTTAGGAGATCGTGAGCACCGGTTTCTGCGCTCCGCTCCGCATCGAAGCGAGCGCGGTCTGGGATTCCAGATTCGTCACGAGGTTTTCGAGCGCATCGCGGAGACGGACACCGGCGCCGTCCGTTCCTTCAAAGTTCGCGGTCGGATCGCCCTTGTCGCTGTTCTCGCGAAGCGACATCGTGATCGGAACCGCGCCAAGGAACGGCACGCCGAGTTTTTGTGCCATCACTTCCGCGCCGCCTCGGCCGAAAATGTCGTACGTCTTTCCGTCGTCGCCCACAAAGCTGCTCATGTTCTCGACGACGCCGAGCAAGTCAATACCAAGCTGCTTGAACATTCCCGCAGCTCGAATCGCATCGTCGAGCGCCACTTTCTGCGGAGTGCAGACGACGACCGCGCCGGTCAGCCGCAGTGTCTGCGCCATCGTGAGCGCGATGTCGCCCGTTCCCGGCGGCAGATCGATGATCAGGTAATCAAGTTCACCCCAGCCAGTCTGCTCGGCAAGCTGCTTGAACGCGCCGTGGGCCATGGGTCCGCGCCAGATGAGCGCCCGTTCCGAATCCACCAGCTTGCCGATCGTGATCGCCTTGACCCCGTGCACATAAAACGGCTGCAAGCGTCCGGCCACGATCGCCTGTTCAAGCGCGCCGAGTCCGAGCATCGTCGGCATCGATGGCCCGTAAATGTCGGCATCGAGCAGACCAACGGCGTGTCCGCGCCGGGCAAGACCGACCGCGAGATTCAACGCAATGCTGCTCTTTCCAACGCCACCCTTGCCCGCGCCGACCGCGATGATGTTGTGGACACCCGGAAGCGCGTGTGTACCGGCGGGCTTGGCGCTCTTTTGAAGGCCAGGGATTGGTTCATGGCCCGCGCTACCTGCAGGAGCCTCGGGCTTTGTCTCTTCGCGTGCGCTTAGCGCCGGGGCGGTTGTCATGCCCCCAAAACGCGCCGTGTGAATCACGGTGCCCGCATCATCCACGAATTCCACAATCAACGAATCGACCGTCTCGCCATTTCGTTGTGCCACCTGCGTCACTTTGGAGTGCGCAAGTTGAGCAACCTGCTGCAAAACCGGCTTCCCCGCTTCGGGCGGCAGAAACAACTTCACCGACGCGTAGGTGTCACACGCACTGACTGATTGCAGAGCGCCCGAACTCACGAGATCCTTCCCCCGCACCGGATCCGGCACGCCCGTCAGACAACTGGTTACAAAGTCTTTGGTCAGGGACATCTCAGGTGCCTTTCCGGATCGTCTTTCCGTGGGCGAAACCCGCGGGTTAGATTGCAGCCGATGCTAGCCGTTACAAGCCAATTCCTCCGCGTAGACGGACGAAGCGGGCCGATTTGGCCTTTGTTTTCCCGGGTTTTGTGGGAAGTCAAGCAATACGACTCCGTGGCCCGGGTTATCCCGATGTCTCGGGCATCAGGCCCATTACGTCTTCAGCCTTTTCTTTTGGGTGGAGTTGAACGATGAAAGCCAAACTCTTTGCTCTCGCTCTTCTTGTCGCGGCCGGTGCTCCGGTTGCAATGGCCGATCCCGATTCCGGCGACGCAGTCCTGAAGGGACCAAAGGTCACTGATGGCGGTGTACCGGGAACGCGTCGTCCGTTTGGTGATGGACAGGGCGGCGACAACAAGCAGAAGCTTGCCGACCGCCCGATTCCGCAAACGGAATTCATGCGTGCGATCGGCGCGCTGCGCGACGACAACACGCCCGACACTCTGCGCCTGACCGAAGATCAGCAGACCAAGATTAGAGCGATCAATAAGGAATTCGAGCAGTCGATGCGCGCGTTCCGCGAAGCGCACAAGGGCGAGTTCGAGGAAATGCGCGGCAAGTTCGGTGACCGTGGCCGTCCGCCGCGTGGCGACAACAAGCCTGCCGCACCAAATGCAGACGGCGACCAGATGGCGCCGCCTCCCCCGCCCCCCCAACCCCCGCCGCACGGTGGCCCGGGTCAGGGACCCGATGGCGCCGCACGCCAGAAGTTCGAGGAATTACGAGCCCAGGCGCCAAGTCCGAAAGATGCACAGGCAAAGATCTTCGCTGTTCTGACCGACGCGCAGAAGCCCGTCGTGCAGGAGCGCCTCGAATCAATCAAGAAGGACATGGCCGAACGCGGCCTTGAAGGCCGGGCGCGCGAAGAAGTTCGTCGCCGCCTCCAGAAGCAGGGCGCAGACGGCGCACAAGGTAAGTTCAACGCCGACAATCTGCCTCCGAAGATGCAAGAGCGGCTCGCGAATATGACGCCGGAAGAGCGCGAGCAGGCGATTCAGCGTTTCCGTGAACGTGGCGGGCGCGGCGGGCCCGACGCCAAGCGCCCCGCAGGTGACGGCCCCGATGCGATTCCGGCTGATCTCCGCGAGACCTGGCAGAGCCTGACTCCGGAAGAACGCCAGTTCCTCATTGAGAAGCTGCGTGAGAAAGCTCGTGAAGAGGGCAGGGACATGCCGCCCCCTCGCCGGCCGCGCTCGCCGCAAGATGCTCCGGCGCCCCCGCCCGCTGATTGAAACGTTTCTGTATCAGACGACGCACGAACGAAGCCCGCTCACATGAGCGGGCTTTTTATTCCAAACACACTGCGAACAGACGATCAAAATCATCCCGATTTTGGCGTTTTGTGGGAGCAGGTCCCCGCGTAAATCGAACAGAATTGCGGTGTGGACCGATAAAACTGTATACTCACCAGATCTCTCTCTCCTCCAGCGGGGCACTGTCTAGCGATAGTGCCCTGCTTCATTGTGGAGAAGTGGTGAAGTTGCGAGTTTTATCTTGACCGTTCGGCGCGAGTTGATCTCACGATTTGACGCTCGCTTGATACGGACCGAGGCAGGTGCAAAGGTTGATCCGTGCGTGACCGACCAATTCTGATTACCGGCGTGGCGGGATTCATCGGCTCGCACACGGCCGAAGAGTTGCTGCGTTCGGGTCATCGCGTGATCGGAATCGACAACTTCGATCCGTTCTATTCGGAGCGGGCGAAGCGATTGAATCTGGCGGAAGTTGAGGCGACCGCCGTGAAACACGGGGCGGGCTTTGAGTTCATTCCGTGCGACATTACGGATTCGCACTTAGTTGCATCCGTCTTTGAACGCACGAGGCCGGCGTCGATTATTCATCTCGCCGCGAAGGCTGGAGTGCGGCCGAGCATCGCCGATCCGGCGGGGTATGCAAAGGCAAATGTCACGGGAACAAGCGTACTGCTCGATCAGTGCGTGAAGTACGAGATCGAACGCGTTGTGATTGCCTCGTCGAGTTCGGTGTACGGATCGCTGGCGGCCGGCGAGAAATCGCGTCCATTCCGCGAAGACGAAAACGTCGATCGCCCGATCAGCCCGTATGCCGCGACGAAGCGCGCGTGTGAACTGATCGGCTACACGCATCATCATCTGACGAAGCGGCCGGTCGCGATGCTGCGCTTCTTCACGGTCTTTGGTCCGCGGCAGCGCCCCGATCTTGCGATCCGCTCGTTCATGGGCAAGATCGCACGCGAGGAGAAGATCACGCTCTTCGGCGACGGGACTTCGAGCCGCGACTACACGTTTGTGGCGGACACCGTCGGCGGCATTCTCGCGGCGCTCGATCGCATCCCGAAGTACGGCTATCGCATCTGGAACCTGGGCAACAGCAAGCCGATCACGCTTGATGCGATGGTGGATGCGATCGCGAAGGTCGTAGGAAAGCCCGCGCGGATCGAGCGTGTCCCAATGCAGGCAGGCGACGTGATGGCGACGTGGGCGGATCCGACGCGATCTCGTACGGAACTGGGATACGAGCCGAAGACGACTTTTGAAGCAGGGCTCGCGCGGCAGTGGGAGTGGCTGAAGCACGTTGAACCCTGACGGCGAACGCGCTGGCCCGTTGCGCGATTGAGCCCACCCCCAAGCCCCTCCCTCGGGGAGGGGGCTTCGGACGGCGGAGTCCGCCGCACTGCGTTCATCCAATAAAAAAGGCCCGCAATCGCGGGCCCTTCAAACATTTGAATCCGCATTGAACGACTACTTGTCGTCCTTCTTCTCATCCGCATTCGCGGCCGGCGCAGCAACCGGCTCATCCACCGGCTTGCCGCTGGCGGCGGCTTCCTTGGCCTTTTTGATCGCGCTTGCGACATCTTCGCTCGGCAGAATCACTTCGCCGACGCCGCGCGATGCGCCCATCATGCCCTGCTCGGCTTCGAGTTCTTCCTTGCTTGGGAGCTGCAGAACGGTGACGCCGACGACGGTCATATCGCTCGAGAAGATCGGGGTGCCAAGACCCGCACCCAGCCGCTCGCTCGGGACAAAGAGCTTGCGGGGCTTGGCGACGATCGCGCCGACCTCGAAGCTGTTCACGGTCGGGGTGCGGTCAAAGAACTTGCCGAGACGCTCGACGCTGTAGAGCGTCTGGCCCTGAACGACTGTGGAGCCGGCGGAGAAGTCGATCGCCGAGTACGGCTTTTCCGGCTTCTTGCTGATCTGCACCCAAGCGAGATCGAGTTCGCTGTCGCGGGCGACGAGCTTGGCTTCGACGCCTTCGGTGTCCTCGCCGACGAGAACCTTGATGTCCTTGGGGGTCATGCTCATGCCCTGCGACATGAACGAGCGCATGGCCTCCGAGACGCCTCCAAGCTGGAGGTTGCTGGCCATGACCATCCCGTCAGGCTCGATCATAACACCGGCGATCTCGGTTTCGCGTTCTTCGTCGCTGCCGCCCATGCTGATCTTGAGCACGAACTTGATCGTAACGATCGCGGGACTCTTAGCCTCGGTGAGCTTGGAGAAGTTGGGATCGACGGCGGCCTTCGCGGATGCGGCGCCGAACGCGACCGTCATCACAAAGGCGGCGAGAAGGGTGCGGACGCTGTTGAGAGAACCGAGCATGAGGGACTCCAGATCGCGCCCGCTTGCATGTGGGCATAAGGCGCGTGTGCGAAAGGTCGAATGAGCGGAATAGTAAGGCGATCCGGGTCGATTTCGGGCGGGCGCACTATCACTTCGCCGGAGCGTCTTTCACACCATCTCCCTGCACGGTCGGCTTCCATTCCGGCTCCAAATACCGATACATGGCCCGGTTGTCGCGGAGGATGCCCATAGTGACTCGTGAAGGCTGCTCCTTCGCGAGCCGCTCCATGACCTTGCGGTAGCCATCGAGGTCGGTGATGGTTTCGCTCCACTTTTCGGCGCCGGTCGCGTCGCTGGGGACGCTGATGCGCTGGATCAGATCGCCCGAGCGAATGCCCGAGGCGCCCGCCCAACCGAGCGGCTCGGCGCCGGCGACGATCACGCCCTGCACCGTCTCTTCCCAGCGATTGTCGTCGCGATCGAAGAAGGTCAGTTCGCGCACACTCAGTTCAAAGTCCTTGTTGCTGTCCCGACGGGCTTCTTCGGGTGAAAGGCGAGCACGCTCGAGCGTGACCTTGACTTCTTCGGGGGCTGCCTTGCCGTCGCTGCCGCGGCGGAGCACTTTGACCGTCACTTCGCCATCAAGCTTCAGCGTGCGAATCTTCCGCTGGAGCGCGCCGGCATCCTGCATGCCTTTGACGGTTGTCTTGTCGTTGTCGATCGCGATGATCACGTCGCCGATTTTGAGGCCGCTCTTCTCAGCGATTGTGCCGGGATAAATGCGGGTGATGCGATAGCCGGTCTGGCCTTCGTGTCCCATTTCGCGGGCGAGATCGCGGAGCACGGGCTGCGTCGCAACACCGAGCCAAGCCTTCGCGAGCTCGCGGGGCGGGTCTTCCTTCTTGTCGGGACGGGGCTTAATCAATGTCGCCTGGCTCTTGCCAAGCCGATCGAATTCAATGAGCAGGAACTCTGGGATCTTCGAGGCCGCTTCAGTCGCGCTCAGCCCTTTCGCACCGTCCGGGTTCGCAGGGGTCATGACCGACTTGTACGCCTCGATCGCGTCGTGGACGCTCTTGACGGGCTTGCCGCCGATGGTCTTAATGATGTCGCCAGCCTTCAAACTGGGCTCTGCGAGTTCGCCGGGGCTACCGCCCTTCACGCCGGTCACAAAGACGCCATCGCGATTGGTCAGGTGGAGATCTTCCGCGAGTTTCTCGGTGATCTCGGCGATCGTCACGCCCCAGAGCCGCAGCGCGGCACGATCGCCCCGCTCACGCAGAAGTTTCTTGGTCGTAACCGTTGCATCCTTCTTTTCGCCAGCGCGAACGTATGCAACCTTGATCTGACTCCCAACCGGGCGGTCGGCAAAGCTCTTCACGAGCGGCGGAACTTCCTCGACGAAGCGCACCGTGATCGGCTTGCCATCAATCTCGACAATGCGATCACCGGCGCGTAATCCTGCTTCGTACGCGGGCGAACCATCCACCACGGCGTTGATCAGCACACCGTTGTCATAACCCGTATCACGAATGTTCTTGAAGCTGACGCCGATCCACGAGCGAACGACTTCGCCGTCTTTGATAATCGCGTCGGCAACCTGGCGGTCGAGATTGCCCGGGCTGGCGAAACCCATGTTGCTGCCGCCAAGGGTGTTGACGCCGACGACTTTGCCTTCGAGATTGACCAGCGGCCCGCCCGAGTTGCCCGGGTTGATCGCGGCATCGTGCTGAATCCATCGCGTAAACGCGCCGGTGCTTCCCGCTTCACCCTGCATCTCTTCGACCTCTTCGCGGAGGAAGCCGCTGGTGAAAACGCGCTCGGTGTTGCTGACGATTCCGAGCGTGACGCTGCGCGAAAGAGCGAAGGGCGAACCCATCGCCATGACAGTGTCGCCAATCGCGAGCTTGTCGGAATCGCCGAACTCGGCGACCGAAAGCTCGGTGCCCTTCGGGAGCTCTTTCATATCGATCTGCAGAATCGCAAGGTCCGTCAGCGGGTCTTCGCCCACCAGCTTCGCAGGAACGATCGTGCGATCCGCGAGCGTTATCTTGAACTTCTTGCCGTCGTTGACAACGTGTTGATTCGTGAGGACGTGACCCTGCTTGCTGATAATCGTGCCGCTGCCGGTCGCGCCTCCCTTGGATTCCTCACCACCGTCGAAACTCGTCGTCACCACCGAGATGTTCACGAGCGCCGGAAAAACCTTGTCGCGGGCCGACTGGACAATCGCCCGCATCTCGTCCTTCAGATGATCAACGTTCGCATCGGGCGCGGCAGTCTGCGGCGCAAGTAACGCTCCCGCGCTAATGCGGCATCCCGCGGCCATCGCAAGCAATACTCCGGCCCCGATCACAAGCAATTTCCTGGCGCGAATCTGACGCATCGATGAGTTCCCTTCTGTGGACGGTTCTACCGGTGGACCGCGAGTCTAGTTCTACCTGAAAAGGGTGAGAGCCACTGGAATCGGCCAATGCGCTGCCTTTTCAGCCGGAAATGCGGGTTGCAGTGGCGAGATTCCCGCGGAGCAGCATTCGAAGCGCACTTTACTCGATCGCGGGCGACTGCCCTTCGCGCATCCCGGCGATCTTCGTCGCGGCGGCGACGCCGCGATCGACCGTTTCGCGGTCGCCGACGATCGTGAGATGCCCGAGCTTCCGTCCGGCTCGGGGTGACTTGCCGTACATATGGAGCGTTGCGCCGGGAATGGCCCGGGCCGCCTCCTCATCCGGCGCCTCGCCGACGATGTTGACCATTGCCGCGCCAGGCGCGTTCATCTCGCCCGAGCCGAGAGGCATTCCCGCGATGGCGCGAACGTGGTTTTCGAACTGGCTCGCGCCGCCACCTTTGTGGCCACTCCCGCGTCCCACCCCTTCGATCGTCCAGTGCCCGCTGTTGTGCACACGGGGCGCCATCTCATTCGCGACAAGCATCTGCCCGCCACCAAATCGATTCACGACGAAGAACTCAACTGTGAGCACGCCGACGTAGCCAAACAGTTCAAGCAGTCGCGCAACGGCTCCGCGCGCTTCACGCTCGAGTTCGGGGGCGACCTCAAAGCCATCCCCAACGCGCGCGACGCGAAGAATGCCTCCACGGTGGACATTTGTGGACATCGGATAGAAGACGGTTTGGCCGTGCGTGTTTGCGCGATCGGGCGAGGTGCCTGCGCCGACGCCGCGGCACGCGATGAGAGAAACTTCGCGCTCGTATTCAACGAAGCCTTCCAGGATCAGTTCGATTCCGGGTTTGCCCTGGCCGAGTTCTGCCCACGCCTTTGCGACATCCTCGCGCTCGCGAAGAAAGAACTGTCCTTTGCCGTCGTATCCCATCCGACGTGTCTTCAGAATGCAAGGCGTGCCGAGTTCTCGAACCGCGCCTTCGAGATCGGCGAGCGACGACACCGGCAGATGGCGCGCCGGTTGGAGACCGATTTCTTGAAACACCCGCTTCTCGGCAAGGCGGTCCTGCGCGAGTTCGAGCAGCGCGGCGGCCGGACGCACCGTCACGCGATCAGCGAGACGTCGCACTGTTTCGCACGGGACGTTCTCGAATTCCCATGTTGCAAAGTCGAGCCCGCGTGCAAACGCTGCGAGCGCCGCCTTGTCCTCATACGGTGCGATGATGTGCTCGCCACAGGACGCCGCGGGCGATTCGGGCGAGGGGTCGAGAAAACGAAACTTCATCCCAAGCGGTTCGCCCGCCTGCGCCATCATCATGCCGAGTTGGCCGCCACCCAGGACGCCGATCAGCATGAAAGGCCATCCAGTGAAAGGTGGTTTACGGCGGAGAACACGGAGAACACAGAACGCTCAGCGAACTCAGAGAGCACGGGAGAATGCTGATAAGAGGCGGGAAGTTGAAAGATGTGGTTCATCGGATCAATCTCTTACCCGTTTACTCTCGATCAAACGGCTTTCAAGCTCTTCGCATTCGGCGCACATCGGCTGTCAGGTCGCGGCTCTGCATGACATCTTTCGTTCGGGTTGCACGCCAAGCGCTGAGGCGGCGGCGCACGGAACCGTCGGATGTCCCCACGATTGCCGCGGCAAGAAGGCCTGCGTTGATCGCTCCGGGCTTCCCGATCGCCAGCGTGCCGACCGGAATGCCTGCGGGCATTTGTGAAATAGACAAAAGGGAATCCAGCCCCTTGAGCGCTTTGCTCTCGACCGGAACACCGAGCACGGGAACAACCGTTTTGCTTGCGGCCATGCCGGGCAGGTGTGCCGCACCGCCCGCGCCGGCGATGATCACCTTCAGCCCGCGCACCTCGGCGCTCTGGGCGTATGTGAAGAGCCAATCGGGAGTTCGATGCGCCGAGACGACGAGAATCTCGTAGGAGATCTTCAACTCATCGAGAATGTCCGCGGCGTGGTGCATCGTCTCGAGATCACTCTTCGAGCCCATAATGATGCCGACTGCGGGAGCTGTCGCACTTTTTCCGGTTCGTTTCGCCATCGGAGCGAAGTCTACACGGGCGCGGCGCGGGGCTGTATAGGCGTCCGCTCTTCTTCATACAGCACGCGACGAAATCGCAGGCGTGCGCCCGGATGACCGGTCATGATTCATCGAGCATGGAAAGCACTGTGTCCGCGCTGACGCCGGCCACCCGAACGGTCTTCTCCGGTGACGCCGCGCCGGCCACGAGCGAGACATCCCGAGCCTTGACTCCAAGCGTCCGCGCGAGCAATTCGCAGACTGCCTTGTTCGCCTTTCCGGCTTCCGGGGCCGCGGCGACTCTGACCTTGATCCGATCCCCCAACACCCCCGCGAGCGCATCGCGTGAACTGCCCGGCACGACCTTGAGCCGGATCAAACAGCCGTCACCATCTTGCTCAACCATCGCCATTGGTCCAGATTACAGCTTTTGACTTCCTGAAGTCACGAGCCGCGACCCTAACCTCTTTCAGCTCCTCCTCGCGACCAACTTGCAACTGGCCGAAACGACGTCGAAGCGACTCTTCCGGCCCGAGGCTCTTCGTGCGCCCGCACTTTCGCGAGCCACGCCCGCCCGTGCCGCAGGATCAATCGGGCTCGATGCCCTGAAAGCGTGCCATGGCAAACGTGAAAACGATGGAAAACGGCGAAGTGCGGAAGCTGATCAAGTGGCGCACGGGTGCGCGCAAGGGAACGAACCCGGTCTGGCGCAAGAAATGGGTAATCGTTCCGCCGGTGAAGGGAAAGTCAGAGAAGAAGGCTGCCGTGGTCGCGAAGGTTGCGCCAAAGCCGCTGAAGAAGACTGCGTAACGGAAGAGTCCGCCAAATCTGCGCCAGTTGAAGTAAGCAGTCGATAGGCGACGCAGGCGTCTCCGCGTTTTGTTACGAGCACAGCAACCGGTCGTACGCAGCAACGAAAATCAAGAAGTCGGCGTCATCGACAAGCCCATCGCGATTCAAATCCGCATCGGGGTTCGCGGGTGGCGAGATCATGATGTTGTAGGCGGTTAGAAAGATGGCGAAGTCCGAATCGTCGACGACTCGCGGGTAGGCCCGATTCAGATCCGCGGGACAATCGCGAGTCGCCGAAAAATAGCAGCCAGCATCGACCGGAACAACGAGGTTTGAGCTGAGCAAGTAATGATCGTCAAGATCGTGGGTCCATGCTTCCGTTCGACCAAGACCGACGGCCGGCGAATTCGGGTGGACGCGATAACTCCAAGCTTGCCAATCCGCGGCGGGGTCGTCCGCGAAGGCTGGGCGAATGAACTCAGGATCAGCCGAAAGGATCGCGCTTGGCGCTACGGGTTGCACACCGGTTATTTCCATCCCGTTGATGCCGCGTTCTATGACCGAATTCGAGACCTTCGCGGGGAACAAGCTGTCCATCGCGCGAATATGCGGAGCGTTGGGATCGAGCGACTCATTGCCCCAAACAATGACGCCGTCCATGACCATCCGTGAGCTATAGACGGAAATCGCAGGTGCAATCGGCGACTGGTTTGCAGCAAGGGTGCACAGCCGAACAGACAGCGTGTCGACGCCTGAGGCGGCGAGAGCGCCACCGGAAACGTCCGCCGCATTCCTCAAGAACAGCGACGCGGAAATATCGCCCTCGCCAAATACGGCTCCGCCTTGGAGTGCGGCATGATTGTCGACAAAAGTGCAGCGCCAAATCGTTCGGGGGTTCTCAAGAAACAAGGCTCCTCCCGCAACCGCGGAGTTCCCTTGAAATAGCGACGCGCTGACGCCCGTGTAGTCATACACGTCGCTCGAAATGAATGCTCCGCCGCCCATTCCGCGGATGCTGCGGTTATTCGTAAAAGCAGACTGATAGATGCTGACGACGGAGGAATCGACGTACAAGCCGGCACCTTGACCGACGTCGGACTGATTCTCCTCGAAAATACAGTTGTGAATAGCCGTGCGTCCTCTGTAAAATCCGGGCGGAACGGGCCCGGAATATCGCCCGGATACCTGTAGTCCGCTTGCGCCTGTCCTGTAAACGTTGTTCGGGGTGCAATTTCCTGAACGAATAGTCACCCCCGCAAGTGTGATCGAATAAGGATTAAGCTCGACGCGCGCCACGTTCAAAGAATTGTCTTCGCGGTGGACGAATCCGGGTTGGTCATCTCCCCTGAGATCCCCCGAAAGGATCGTGCGCGTCGCGACAAAGTCCTGCGTATCGGCATCGGGCCCTGATAGTCCCGCGAAAGAGCCGAGAATGCTGAGGCTGATTGCGCTTGCGACGTCGAAGCTGAAATCGAACCTTGCGTTGCGATCGAACGTTGATCGATCCGGCTTGAAAACGCCCTGCGCTAATCTAAATTCCAGATTCGATTTTGAAAAGTATCCGATTTTGCTCCTTGCGCTTTGGATCGCGTCCTGCAAATCGCGAAACGCATGTTGCCAGCTAGAGCCGTCTTGGCCGGTTGCGGGCGCGGCCTGGTCCACATAGATCACCAGCGTCGGCGGCTCCACCGCAACAGCGGTCGAGCACGCAAGAGCGCCGACCCCGGCCAGAAGTTTTGAAGCAACACCCAGACCGATCGCCTCTCGCTGCATGCTGATGCTCCGTTCGAGCAACTGCATCGAGTCGATTGCAGTCGAGGAACCACTTTTTACGCCGGCCCATTCGTTGAGTTGGGGGATCGCCTCGCCAATTCGCACGTTCCAAGCGTTCACACAGTTTCTGCACCAGAGTGTGTACGCCCCTCGATGTCGCTCACTGGCATTCGCTCGGTCTCAATTGCCGCGGCCGGTCAAGGGCAAATCAATCTGTCGTACGTTGCAGCGAAAAGAGAGAAGTCGGCATCATCGACGAGCCCGTCTCGGTTGAGATCCGCGTCGGGATTCGCAGGTGGAGAGATTTGCTCGATGTACGCGCCAATGAACAATACAAAGTCCGCGTCATCGACGAACTGGTCCAAATCGCGCGAGATATTCGCGGGACAGGTGAAATAGCTGTAGTAGTAGCAGCCGGCATCGCCTGGCTTGGGATTGCCGTCGTTTCGCCACCGACCATCGAGATCGCGGCCCGCCCATTGACCGCCGATACCGATGCCTTTCGAATTCAGCCGCAGCCGGTAGTTCCAATTTTCCCACTCGGAGTCGGTATCCGTCGGATTGGCCGGGCGTATGAACTGGGCATTCTGATTGATGAGATTCTGGCTATAGGTCGCGGTGCCACCTTCGATATCAATCGTCGAGAGCCCTTGGGAAAACAGGTTGTACGAAAATTGCGACGGCTGTACGGTATCGATACATCGCAGATCAACGCCGGCTGGAGACGAAGAGACGTTGTCGGCGAAGAGGCACTGCGTGACGTTGAGGCCGGACGAATACGAATTGATCGCGGCACCGACTCCGGCCGTGTTCGACACAAAGGTACACGCTCCGATTTTGGCGCCGAGGTACCCGGTCGTTGCAATCGCGCCACCGGAACCACCGGCTCGGTTCCGCACGAAAAGCGAAGCGGCCGTCGTTCCGCCTATTCCGGCAATCGCTCCGCCTTCCACTTCTGCGGTATTTCCGACAAAAACACAACGTGCCACGTCGATCCGGTTTCGTTCCTGATAGATCGCGCCGCCATGCGTCGCCGAGTTGGATTCAAATACGCAGGAGTAGAAACCCGTTGAGAAACCGTATTGAACTGCCAAGGCAACAGCGCCGCCCGGCGCTCGGAGAGCGCGATTCCGGCGAAATTCGCAATAAACGATTTGGGCGCTCGGAGCAAGGATCGTGACTCCTGCGCCCATCGTTCGATCCGTCTGATTCTCTTCAAACCGGCAGTCCTGCAGAACCGTTGAATCATTCGGATCACCCACCGGCGACGACACTGTCAAACGGAGACCTCCGGTTTCTCCCCGAGGACTTGTCGATTCACCGAGCGCGGCATATCCGCCCCGGACATCTATGCCCTCAAAGAGCACAGAAACCGCGTACAAGCCCGCAGAGGCAACGAGGAATGAATTGTCCGATCGATTGACGAAGCCCGGGAGATCATCGTTTTGGAGATCGCCCGACAGTATCGTTCGCTCCTCAAAATCCTGCTTGTCCGGCTCTGATGCACCGAACCCTCGAAAGCAGCCACGAACGTGAAAGTTTCGCGTGAGCTCACCACTTGCCGCGAAAAGGAATGCTGTTGCACGGTTTCCCGTTCCTCGATCCGGTCGATAAACCCCCTTGGCTAGGCGAATCTCGATCAGGTCGTGCGGCGCCTGCAGCGTCGTGTCGAGCACCAGATCCGTCGCATCGTGAATGTCTCGAAATGCGCGGTCCCAACTGCTTCCATCTCCACCCGCCGGCGCTGCCTGATCGACGTACACGATCAACTCTTCGGGTTCGGCGCAGGCAAAATGCCCGGTCGTGGCGATCAGACAGGCCAGCACGGCGATCCGGGCGACCGTTCCATTCCAGAAAGTGTGCTTTGCCATCCGGGTGCGCGCCATCGATCCTCCTTGGCGAGGAAGAATCGAACACTCGCGCGCGATTGCGGCACATTTCGCGAGCGGTAGCCGCAGACCACCGGAACTTGTGCATGAATCGCGCTTTCCGCGCATGAACTGCGGCGTCGCGCAAGTCGTGCGGGCAAAGCCCGATCTACTGCCTGCGCCCCGTCGTCATGTCTTCAATCTCGTTTCGGCGCACAAAGTCGGTTAGCCTCTGCAGGTCCGCGCCGTTCACCAATCCATCCGCGTTCAAATCCTTCGGCGTGCCGTGCTGGGCATAGATGTCCTCGACATCGATCTTCCCGTCGCCGTTCACGTCGTACGCGGGATTGAACACCTCCGACAGAATCCCGTTCACCTCATCCGTCGGAGGCAGCAAAAACGTGAGCGCATTCGGCAATCGCGCCGCCCACGCAGTCTCGTTGTGCTGCTGTCCGTACCCGATGAAGTGACGAAGTGTCCCTTCCAGCGGGTAGCGTGAAATCGCCCCGCCGACCAGCGCGTCCCGCAGATTCATGCTATTGACATAATCGTCATTCGAGGTGCCGCTGTCGCCGTGATCCATGTAAATACGGATATCCCGGAAGTTGGCGGCGGGCGTGACGCGCGCAAGGAAGTTGGTGGTCGTCCACCACGCGCCGCTCATCGCGCCGATCTTTCCGAAGGTGTTGGTGAAATCCCAGCCAAGATAAAGCGCGACCACGCCGCCCATGCTCGAACCCATCGTGCACGTTTCGCCCGCGCTCGTCAACGTGCGATAATGCGAATCGATGTACGGCTTCAATTCATCGCGGAGAAACCGGGCGTACTTGTCCGCCCAGCCTGCGCCCGAGCCACTGATCGAATCGCCGGGAGGTAGGTAGTCCTTGAGCCGGTTCGCGGTGTTATCCACTCCCACCACGATCGCCTCGCGGATCTTGCCCCCGTTCGTCAAGCTCTCGAGCGTGGGCGCCATGTTCCACGTGCCAAATGGGCCGTTCTCGAAAATGTTCTGGCCATCGTGCATGTACAGCACCGGATAGCGCCGCGTCGGTTGCTCCGCGTACCCGCGAGGCAGATAAACACGATACGGGCGCGTCTCGTTCAGATTCGCCGAGAACATGCTCGGAGGCGTGGTCGCGAAGTAATCGCGCTTTGAGACGCTCACCGCCGCCGCCGGCATGTACGAGAACACCTTTGAGTCCTGCACAATCATCGCATCAAGTTCAGTGTTGAAATTTCCGAACGTCGGTGAGCGGCTGCCCCCCTGCGCATTCGTCAGGTAAAACTCGATCGGTTTCCCTGCCGCCCCAACCTTCCACGCGAACCAGACCTGCTCCTGAATGTTGCCGGTGCGGATGCGCCCGGGGCCGTACCGCTCCATCGGCACCTGGTGAAACGCCCCCGTGTCCTGCCTCCACCAGAGAATCGGATTCACGAAATCCGTCGTCCACAAAATCGTTTTGGTCGTCGGTGCGAGTGGTGCCGCATTCGTGCTCGCGGCAATCACGCTCCCGACCGTCGTCCCGTTCGCGCTCTGACTTGTCTGCCCCGGCCCGTCGTTCCGCACAACATATCGATACGTGAAACTGCGATTCGCGGGGAGACAGATCGTTGCACGCCACACCGGATAGGCCGAGGGGTCGAGCTTCACCGCGTAGCGCATGTCGCTATTGCCGAGTTCCGGCAGATCCCCGAGCACAAACACCGATTGCCCAACCGTCGTGGTCTGATTGATCGAGAAGACGACGTTCTGCCGAGGCTGCTGCGCTCCCGCGAACGCAGCCAAGGTGCCCACGCCGAAAATTCTCCCGATCATCCGAATCAATCTCATCGCGGGGCTCCTCTGTATCCAATTATTGAATGAGCCAGAACGCCTCATCCGGCAGCACCCCCGCGTCCGAGAATCCGCGGCAATTCACACGACCCAGTTCCCAACAACGCACGTATCCACCTATCCACGCACCCGAATGACCCTGCTCGGCCAAACCAGCCAACCCGCTTCGCCGACTCCGCCTCCCGAGGTGGATATCCGTACGCCGTCATTCTGGATCGCGCTGGCGTTGCTCACCATCCTCGCGTGCCTGCTCATCTACGGAATCTTCGAGACGCGCTTTCGGGTTGCAGTCGCGACGGGCGCATCCGCGATTGAGCTGATGAAGCGCAACACGCGCCGCCTCTGGATTCTCATCGCAGGCACGGGGCTCATCCTGCTCGGAATCGTGATCTCGCCTCTTCCCGGCCCCGGGTTCATTCTGCTCGCGCCGGTCGGGCTCGGCATTCTGGCGACTGAGTTCGCGTGGGCGCGCCGGCTCAAGCTCGAGATCCAACGCCGCGCCTCTCCACTCGAAAACGCCGGGCGGCACGTGGCGGATCGCACGCCCCGCTGGGTTGTGATCCCCGCGTTGCTGCTTTACTGGTGCATTCCCTCCACCATCATTCTCGTGACATCGCTGCCCCCGAAGGCGGTCTTCACGGTTGCATCCGCGCTTTTCGCCCCGTTCATCTTGTGGGCCTGGATGGTGTTCAAGGGGAGCAGCCAGACCAAGCCGCCGGAAGAAGTGCGGCAGATCGCCAACACGATGGATGAAGGCAAGTAAACCCATCTGGAGGCGCCGCTTCGCACCGACGCCCATCCGGCGGCTAAAACGTAGCCTTCTTGTCGGCGCGGCCATTCTCAAAAAATCTCTTGACCTTTCGCATCGTTTTTCGCGACACTCCCCTTCGACAAAGGGAGGTGCACTATGCGGATCGTCCCCATTTTGTCCTTCGCATTGGCGTCGATGGTGGCCTCAACCGGCTTTGCCGGGAGCGGTCGGATCATCGCGATCGGCGATGAATGGCTGCTCTCCGACAGCGCATTTGTCAACGAGCCGGCACAGGCCGCCCAGCTCGCAACCAACATCGCTTTCTATTTCAGTGGCGGCTCGCCTTCCGCGTTTCTGGTGAAATCAAACGCAGCCGCAATTCCTCCACTTGGCGGGCGAGGCGTACTCGGCGCCACGCTCGCAACCTTCATGACGAACCTCGGCCACACCTGGGTGGTTGATAACGCGCCGGCACTCTCGCTCGCGCAGCTGAATCAATACCGCGCCGTCTTCCTTGCCGGCGACCCTGGCAGCGGACCCGCAAACGCGGACATTCTTCAGCAGTACGTCAACGCCGGCGGCAACGTCCTGATCATGGTGGGCACAGGCAATGTTTCGGGCGGCGCGCCTGCCGAAGCCGCGGCATGGAACCATTTCCTCACGCGCTACGGCCTTCAATTCGGACCGACCTACTTTGGCTTGCCCCCCGGCAATACATTGCTCGATATTCCAGCGCTGCCGTCGTCCAATCCGCTCGGAAAATCCATTTCGCTCGTCGAATGGGGATACGGACAATCCGTCACCGACCTCCAGCCCACAAACCCGCTCAACGAAATCGCGGTTTACGGAAACTTCACCGGGACAAGCCCGTTGCCTCCCACCGGCGATAGCGCACATCAACCCATCATCGGCACCTACAACCTCACCACCATCTGTTACGGCGATCTCAACGGCGACGGCCTGGTCGACGACTCTGACTTCTTACTCTTCGTTGCTGCGTACAACCTTCTCGACTGCGCCGATCCGGCAATGCCTGCGGGTTGCCCGGCCGATTTCAATGCCGACGGATTGGTGGAGGACGCCGACTTTGCCATCTTTGTGCAGTCGTACGACCTACTGCTCTGCCCCTGACGTTCAGAGCAATTCATCCAAGGTCGCGCACAATCGCTCTATTTCCTGCGGCGTGTTGTAGTGCTGAATGCTGATTCGCGCAACGCCGGTTGCCGGGTCGAGATTCAGACTTGCATCCGTCGCGAGCGTTTCCACCAGACGTTTCGAGTAAGCGTGGCCTTGGCGGATGCCGATATTTTTCGCTCCAAGATGCTGCGACATCTGCAGCGGCGTCGCTTTCACGCTTGTAAACGAAATCGTGCCGACGCGTGAAGCGTCTGCAATGCGCGGCCCGATGATCCGAACGCTCGGCTTCTTCAACAAATAGCCGATGATCTGCGCCGTGAGCGTGTCCTCGATTTCGCGGACGACACCAAACGCTTTCTCAAACACATCCCGAGTCGGCGACGTGCTCCAATTGCGCAATTCCGAAGCCCCCTCCCCGATGGAAGGGGTTGGGGGTGGGCTTGCTTTGTTCGCGGTTGCCGGTTCCGCATACCCACCCATCCCCGCCAGCTCGCGCACGTACTCCCAGAGCGCCGCGACACCCGCCGCCCCTTCATGATTTGCGTTTCCAAGCTCCCACTTGTACGGCCCGACATCCTTCCCAAGGAAATAGTGATTCGGCCCGACAAGTTCGGCCATCGCATCGTGCGTGCCGAACATCGCCGCCATGTGCGGGCCGAAGACTTTGTACGTCGAATACACGTACCAGTCGCAGCCAAACTCGCTCATGCTCGGCGCACGATGCGGCGCATACGCGACGCCATCGACAAGCACGCGAGCCCCTGCCGAGTGCGCGACGTCGGCCACGCCCCGCACATCCCACACTTCGCCGAGAATATTCGACACCTGCGGCACAAGCACCAGCAGCGTCCGGTCGTTCACAAGCTTTCGCAGCGTGTCGAGTGATGGCCGCCAGTTCACGTTCCCCTTCCCGTCGCGCACCGGTTCCACCTGCCACGGCACAATCGTGTACCCGCGCAGCGCGAGCCTCATCCACGGCCCGACATTCGCTTCATGCCCGGCCGTGCACACAACAATTTGATCGCGCGTGAGCAGTTTTTCCCGCGTCGCCTTCGCGTCACTCGCATGCTTCGCCAGATCGGGCGGAGCAGATTCCATGTGCCGCGCCGCATCCCGCGCGTCGGCGTACGCCGATGCGACTTCATAGCACAACACCGTCGATGATGACCCAAAGAAGACGTCTCCAAGCCCGGCACCGACTTCACTTCCGGCCCGCGTGCCTGCGCCCTTCGCATCCGCACCAAGAAATACCTTCACCACTTCCCGCGCCCGCGGAATCACTTTCGACGCCCGCTGCGAAAGCGGATAGTCTGCGCCGAGCTGCACATACGAGTGCTCAAGATACTCCCGCATCGCGTCAATCACACACCGCGGCAACTGCGACCCGCCGGCGTTGTCGAGGATGACGGTTTCGCCCGCAAGGCCGGGGAAATGTGAGCGGATAGACGGAAGCAGCGAAAGTGCAGATGCCATGCACGATCATTGCGCGCACTCGACGCACAACGAAACGCCGCGTTCGCCGCCTCGAAACGAACGACAGGTGTTTTTCAAATCGCGAAGCGAGTTTTACCGCGCGCCCGCCCCCACCGTCATCTTCACCGCCACGCTCGTCGGCTTCACGCGCTTCTCAAACTCGCTGCGGTACTTGTTCATGATCGTCCGCACCGCCCAGTTGTTGCCGTCGGCCAAGCCGCAGATCGTCGTGCCCGGCATGCTGCCCATGCTCGTCGCGATCTCGAGCGCGAGGTCCAGGTCCTTCGTCTTTCCCTGACCGTCCTCGATGCGCGTCAGAAGCTGATACAGCCACCCGCTCCCCTCGCGACACGGCGTGCACTGACCACAGCTCTCGTGCTTGAAGAACCGCGCAATGTTTCTGGCGACCGCCACCATGTCGGTGTCTTCATCAAACACCGTCGGGCAGGCCGTGCCCAATCCGAGCACGTTGTACTTGCGGCCGATATCGAAATCCATCTCGGCGTCCATCTGATCCGGGCCCAAGATCCCCATGCTGATGCCGCCGGCGATCGCGCCCTTGAACTTCTTGCCGTTGCGCATGCCCGCGCACAGCTTCGAGTCTTCGATGATCTGGCGGAGCGTCGTACCGAGTTCCAGCTCGAACACGCCCGGGCGATTCACATGCCCGGAAACGCCCATCAACTTTGTGCCATGGCTTGGGGGCGTATTCGGAAACTTGCTCACCGTCCCCTGCTTCATGAACCAATCCGCGCCGCGATGCACGATGCTCGGCACGTGCGCCAATGTCTCGACGTTGTTGATGATCGTCGGCTTGCCGAACAACCCTTTGATCGCCGGAAATGGAGGCTTGATCCGGGGCCAGCCACGCTTGCCTTCGAGCGCTTCCAAGAGCCCCGTCTCTTCGCCGCAGATATACGCACCCGCGCCGCGATGCACGTAGCAATCGACCACGAAGCTGCCGCCCCGCGCCGTGCTCGCGCCGTTTAGAAGACCCTTGCCGCCGAAAATCCCGTTCGCGTACGCCTCTTTCAACGCGTTCTCGAGCACCTTCGCCTGGTGGTGATATTCGCCACGGATAAAGATGTACGCCGTCTTGATGCGGCACGCATAGCAGCAGATCGCGATGCCCTCGAGCATCAGATGCGGATCAAAGTCCATCAGCAACCGGTCTTTGAACGTCCCCGGCTCCGACTCGTCGGCGTTGATCGCGAGATACCGCTGACCCGGATCATCTTCCTGACCCGCATCGCTCGTCTTGAGCTTCGGCAGAAACGTCCACTTCAGCCCGGTCGGAAATCCCGCGCCGCCCCGCCCGCGCAGCACGCTCTTCTTGACCTCTTCCGTCACCGCATCCGGCTTCATTGAGATCGCTTTGCGCAGGGCCTCATACCCCGCCCCGTGCGGACCCGGCTTCACATACTCCTCGTACGAAACGATGTGCCTTCCTTTCGGATCGGCATAGGGCCAGCACGGGATGCGCTGCGTCAGGATCGGGGCGTCGATGTTCGGATTAATCGGGGGGAAAGACATGCGGCCCAAGTGTACGGTGCGACCGCCTCAATCTTCGACCCGCAATTCTTCAGGCCCAGCCCCCATTCCTTCTTCAGGGACACACCAGTTCGTTGTATGCCACAACAAAGAGCGGGAAGTCGCTGTCATCCACGACCCCGTCGCTGGTCAGATCGCACGGACAGCCGCTCGGCATAGTCGGATCGGCACAGTCGAGGATGTTGTACGCAAACACGAAGATCGGAAAATCCGCATCGTCCACGAATCCGTCCTGGTTGAAATCAGCGGGGCACCCCGACGGGATATAGGTCAGCCGGACAATCGCAGCGCTGCCTCCATTCGAACTCGTCGCCTCCGGGCTCGTCGAATTTCCACCTCCGGCCGCAGCCGCGCCGTTGTTCGTCGCATCGCCGGACGTTCCGCCGTTCGAGCCGGCACCCGAGTTCCTCCACTCGATCACGAGCGGCCCGCCGTGATAGATGTATTCCACGTCCAACACAATCACCGGTCCCCATCCTTCTGGCAAAGGGCCGCCGATGGGAAACGAGCCGGGGTACGCGCTCTTCGTGAGGTCAAGAGGTCCCGACATGACCTGCTGCTTGTCTGTAATGTTGGCTGCAAACGTGTCGCTGAATGTCCCGGGCGTTCGCGTGCTCGTCCCCATGTAAACGCGGTAGTCATTGATCGTGAAATTCTGGCGCGGCCAAGGCGAAAACCCGAAGTTGTTGTCCTGCCTCACCTGGAATCCGGTGATCCGGCTCATCTCCGGCACGCTCGCCATTTCTTCCACTGAATACATGGTCTGCATCGTGCCGCCGGCGCTCCCAATCGGCCCGGTGTTATTGATCGGTCCTTCCGCGTTCGCGAATGCCGCCGGGAGCACGATGTGCTGCTCCGTCGCGATGCAATTCAATGCCGTCGCCATCGCGCCAAGCGCCGCTCCGGCCAGCAAACTGCGATTCTTCATTGCGCACCTCCGTGTGCAGTCTCGCACGGAAAATGAGGACCGTCAACGAATCTGTTCGCCCCAGCATAGGGCTTTTGCCCTGCCAGCCCACCCCAGCGGCTCTGGCAAATCCCTGGCACGGGAAATTCCCGCATCGCACGAGCGCACAGCCATGCGCGACTTCACGTCTGTTCCGGCGCGCGCTCGTCTTCATTTCCAAGGCACATCAAAAATGCTCGAATACGAGTCGGTCCACACCCGCTGTTTCGGATCCGGCTTGGTCAGATACCACTCGGGCTTCGCAAGCAGCGGCCGGAGCCGGGCTTCTGTGTGAGCCAGCGCCAGCCACGTTGATTGCGTGCGGATGGCCTCGGCATTTGTATCAGCCATGCGGTCCAGTCGAACCGCACAAGAAAGATCAACCTTCGCGCCCACATTCAGGGCCATCACCGAGAGCTCGAAGTAACGGTTCGACGTGTGGACCGCAAGCAAACCTTCCGGCGCCAGCCTCTCTTTGTACGTCTCAAACGCTTCAAGGGTGAGCAGATGAATCGGCACCGAATCCGAACTGAACGCGTCCAGAATGATGAGATCGAACTGCCGCCCCGAGGCGTCGAGACCGATCCGGCCGTCGCCGATCACGGTTTCAACCTTCACTCCCCGTTCGCGCGCTCGCGCCATGTACGTGAACAGACTGGGATGCTCCGCGATCGAACGAACTAGGGGATCGATCTCGAAGAACGTGATCTCGTCTCCCGGGCGCCCGTAAGCCGCGACCGCGCCCGCTCCCAGTCCGATCGCCGCAATCCTGATCGGACGGCCCGGAACCTCGACCGCCGCAAAAATCGCCCCCAATGGCCCGCGCGGGTGGTAGTACGAAGTCGGGACGTCCCTCAGCTTCGGATCGACAAACTGTTCACCATGAAGCGTCGTCCCGTGAGCAATGCGCGTTCGAGACTCATCGCGATACACGCTGTATACGCCGAAGAACGACCGCCCTCCGAAAAGCACACCTCTCTGTGTCTGGCGCACCGAATACGTAAACAAAATTGCCGCCAGCACCGCTCCAGCAACGCGATAGTTGCCCCCGGCCGGAAACACAGCCAGCAGCAGGCACACCCCGCCAACGGCGCTCACGTACACCGGTAACGTGCCCCAATCTTCCAGCGGTCCCGTGAGCGCCCAGCCAACCGCGATCACGGCGCCGACGCCCGCCGCCGCCATGAGCGCGTGCTTCCACCATCGGATCCGCAAGGACGTCGCAGATGGAGCAATCAACAGCAGGCACAATGCTATCGCGATGGGATACTCGGTAAACGCGTCGAAAATTCGGGGAGCCACGATCGCGTTGAACACTCCGCCCAGCGCCCCGCCGATTGCCGCCAGCAGATAAAACGCCGTCAAACGCGAAACGTCCGGGCGAGTCTCATACAGCCGTCGATGGCACGCGTACGCGCATCCCGCCAGCGCCGCGAGGTGTGCCCCCACGATCCACGGCAGCGGGTACTTGAAGCTTCCGATATCGTTGATCGTCACGGCCAAAACCGCCGCGATCGCGAACCATCCCGCGCTCGTCGAACTGACCTTGAATCGGCTCGAGAACGCGAGCGTGAACGTGAGCAGATAAATCGAAAGTGGCGCGATCCATAACAGCGGAACCGCGGCGATATCCATCGTGATCGCGGCCGTCGCTCCGAGCGACATGCTCGAAGGTGCTGCCGCCAGCGCAATCCACAACAGCGCTCGCATTGCACTCGGCTTCGCAGACTCTGACGCGACTTCTTTCGGCGCTTCGGCCGACCGTCGGTTCCGAAGCGCGAGCAATCCGGACATGAGCACCAGCGCCACCAGAATGCAGTAGCCAACGGTCCATACTTCCGCCTGCCCATCGAGCGCAAAGTTCGGTTCGATCAGAAACGGAAAGCAGAGCAACCCGACAAAGCTTCCCGCGTTGCTCGCCGCGTACAGAAAATACGGGTCCTTCGCCCGCGGATCGTCCGTTGCACCGAACCAGCTCTGAAGCAGCGGCCCCGTTGTCGCCGCGGCAAAGTACGGCAGCCCGGCGATCGCCGTCAGCGTCACAAGCAACCATCCGGTCGGCGTCATTCCCGAGTGCGGCGTCTTCGGCAACCCGATCGGCAGTGTCAACACCACGCACGCCAGCACGATGCCGTGCACCACAAACTGGGCCTTCAACGGCAACTTGCGCGTCAACAGGTGCGAGTACAGGTAGCCCAGGATGAGCATCGTCTGGAAAAACGCCATCGCCGTGTTCCAGACACTTGGCGATCCACCCAGAATCGGCAGGACCAGTTTCGCCGCCATCGGCTGTATAAGGAACAGCAATGCCGCTGAAAAGAAAATAGCTGCGCCGAATATGCGAATCATCACGTCAAGATTAGCGAGTTTGATCGCCGGCCCACGCGCACGGACTATTCACACACTTCCTTCGCACAGGTCGCGCCGGCCGCTGCGACAATCGCCGGCCAATTTCCTACGCTCCGTCCAGGAGTCTCACGTGCAATTCGATGCGGTTATCTGCGATATCGACGGCTGCCTCGGCCCCGAAAGTCATCACCCACTTGACGCGAATTCTCTCGCGCGCCTCGCCGACCACAATCGCCGCGCGATCGCGACGCACGATGTCCCCATCATCGCCCTCGCCAGCGGCCGGCCATACCCATTTGTCGAGTGCCTCTGCCGCCTGATGGCCAACACCGTCGTCCCGTGCATCTCCGAGAACGGTGTCTGGCTCTACGACCCGGCGCAGGGTGACTTTCTGATCGACCCCGCCATTACTCCCGTTGACCTCGCGTCCGTCGCATCGCTCACGCAGTGGATCGCCCGCGAGCTGGGCCCCAAGGGCGTCGTCATGCAGCCCGGCAAGAGCGCGAGCATCTCGATCTATCACCCCGACACCGACTACCTCATGTCGCTGATGCCGGTCATCGCTCAGGTTTCAAAAGACAACAACTGGCCCATCCGCGTCAGCCGAACCGTCCGCTGGATCAACCTCGATCTCGCGCACGTGAGCAAAGCAACCGGCATCGCGCGCCTCATCGCTCTCTCCGGCCTGAGGAAAGACTGCCTGGCCGGCGTGGGCGATTCACTCTCTGATCTTGCCATTGCTGAGCGCGTCGCGTTCTTCGCCTGCCCGAACAATGCAGATGAAAAGCTCAAGCCGCACGCCCATTACGTGTCGCCACACGACGAGATCGAAGGCGTCCTCGACATCGTTCAGCATCTCAGTACGTGAGCGGCGCTCAGTCCTTCACGCTCGACGGATCCTTGTCGTGCTCGATCGCCGAGATCTTCTCGATGCGGCGCGTATGTCGTCCACCCGCGAACGGTGTCGCGATCCACTGCTCAACGATCTTCTCAATCAGCCGCTGCCCGAGCAGATCCGCCGACAAGCACAAGATGTTCGAGTTGTTATGGCTCCGCGAAAGCTGCGCCGTGATCTCGTCGTGCACATTGGCCGCGCGAACACCCTTCACCTTGTTCGCCGCGATGCTCATGCCGATGCCCGTGCCGCAGATCAGCACACCCAGTTCGATCTGGCCCTTCGCAAGCGCGTTCCCGACCTTGAACGCCGGCTCCGGATAATCACACGGCTCGCCCGATGCGTCGCCAAGAATCTGTACCTCGTGCCCTTCGCTCCGCAGCTTCTCCGACAACAACTTGATCGACGCCGCTCCGCGATGATCTGCGCCAAGACCGATCTTCATAACTTTTCTCCCGCGGCCCGGGCCCGTGGCTTTTGAGACTTCCCGCCCTCGCCGGGCAGCAACTGCTTCTCGGCAAAGCGTTGAAGGATACCGGCCTTGATCCGCTCCGCAGTTTTGCGGTACGCGTCAAGGTCCAGCCCGATCGGATCCGGTATGTCGCCGGCCGCATCAAGCATCAAAACCTTTTCCCTCGCATCCGGCGCGATCGACAGGATCGCCGCCAGGTGCGCACGCGTCATCGCGAACACAAAGTCCACATCGCGCACCATCTGCGGCGTCAGGCCGCGCGAACGATGCCGCGTCTTCCCTCGCGCGATCCCCATCTGCGCCAGCGCCTCATCTCCTTCAGCCGCCGCCGGCTCACCGTCCGAAGCTGAGGTCCCCGCCGATTCAACCAGCACCGGCGCAGACGGCGATCGTTCGAGCAAATCCCGCGCGATCCGCTCCGCCATCGGGCTGCGGCAGGTATTCCCCGAGCACACAAACAGCACCTTCGTCATCACCGCGTCATCGATCTCTTTTGCCGAGATCGCACTTTCCGTCTCGACGCGATACCCCCCCGCCTTCGTGAGCCGCACCGCCGACGAGATCACGCCGTACTTCGTCGCGCCATCATCTATACAAAGCGCGACACCGGCCGCCTCAAGACTTCCCGCCAGATCCGCTCCATCGAGCATCCGCCCGTTCGAACTGATCGCGCTCGGAACCCGATCCATCGCAACTGGCGCCCGCACCCGCGAAAGCACATCGCGCGCAAACGCATGATCCGGTATCCGCACCGAAATTGAATCACCCGCCAGAAACGCGCCGGGAATCTCGCCCGCGACCGATTTCTCAGCTGGCCCATCCACCAAAAGCCGCACAGCCCCCGGCGTCAATTTCTCCAGCATCCGCAGATGCACGGGCGCCTTGATTCGTAGAGCCTTGATGACCGTCGCGACATCCGGCGCGTGCCAGGTAAACCCGTCCGGTCCGACCCCCTTGGCCGAAATTGTCCGTTTGACCCCGGGAGCAAACGAGGCCAGTTTGCCAAGGGAATCCGGTGCCGCCGCGTTTGCGGCCAGCCCATACACAGTCTCGGTCGCAAAGAGGACGAGCGCCCCCTGCTCGATCAGCGCCGCCGCCCGGGCTGCCAGCGCGTCCCGATCCTTTGCTTTCAGAGATTGCAGCTCTACAACTTCTGTCACCACAAAAGGTAGCCAAACGCCAGTAGGTTCGGTATCTGGTTTTTCCGGAGCCCCCTCGCCGAGGGAGGGGGTTGGGGGTGGGTTTGCTTGATCTTCCATCGCCAGCAGGCGGATAACAAGCCCTTCTTCCCCCGTCCCACCCCTCACACATGGAACCCGTACGCCCCCCACCCGAATAGGATGGGCGGTCCTTCGTGAGGGCTTCGGGATTTTCTGCCGCACCCAGCCGGTCTTGAACCGGTCATCCGCGGCAACAGGACGGACGGTTATGCACCAAACTCTTCAGCCGACCCAGCAGGATCGTCGCGCCTTCACCCTGATCGAACTCCTGGTCGTGATCGCCCTCATCGGCATCCTGATCGGCATCCTGCTGCCTGCGTTGGGTGGCGCACGAAAGGTCGCCCGCGCGCAGGCGACGCGAAACCTGCTGAGCCAGATCGCGGCACAGTCCGCGGCGTTCGAAACTGAAAACCGGCGCGCACCTGGTTATTTCTCGCCTCGCGAAATGGCGTTGACTTCGAACACCGGCAAAGGTGACGGCACCGACGGCCGCGGCATGACCGCGATGCAAAACGTCCTGCTCGATCTCAGTGGCAAGGATGCCGTCATCGTGGGAAAAATTGACACTTCGAAGGCGAACGTGTCAGACTATCTGAACGATGTCGGGCCGGCAGCGATGACAAGCGTTGACACCGAAGTTCACGTGAACCCGACCCTGATCGGCGCCGGAAAATCGAGCTACTTCACCGCCGCGAAAAAGAACCTCGTCAGTTTCGAGGCCGGACCCACGGCCACCTCTCCTCGCGTCGGCACTGCGTTCACCGGCCGCGCCGACAAACTGCAGCTTCCCGATCTTGTCGATTACGAGGGCCAGCCCGTTCTCGCTTGGCAGATGGATGAATCCTGCAAACTGCCGATCGATAATGGCGGCAGCGGTCTGACTTCGACATTCGTCAGCGTGGATTCCGGCGCCACCGGGGATAAACCGGCTCGCTTCTATTGGGGCTCGAACTCCGGCATACTTCGCAGCCAAGCCCAGGGAAAACTTGGTTTGGATACGACCGCTGATGTCCTCCCGGTTGACCGCGACGGAGTAAGCCTGCTTGCGTTCAAGATCGCTGGAAGCCCGCAGAATTACGACAACACGGGTTCGCTCGCCACGCTTATGACACTCGTCGGCAATCCCGGCACACCGAACCCCACGCCGGATCCGAAGGGTACGGATATTGCCGCGATCCTTCCCGCGTCAGCCCGCGGCAAGATCATCTTCCACGCTGCGGGAACAGACGGCATATTCCTCTCGCAGAAACAGGGCTCGCGATTCTTCAAGCCGGGCGTCAATCCCCCGCGGGCCATCTATTACGGTATCGGTCTGAAAAACGCCAGTGGCAATGGGTACAAAGACAACAACGACAAACCCACGTCGATGAACTTCCTCGACTTCTTTGACGACATCGTGATTGCGAACTGAGTCACGTCGAAGGCCCCTTCCCTGAACGACCAGATCGGGTAAGGTTTCGCCCCTTTTTGACCGCGCGCACCGTTCGGCCGCCTCAAGGCAGCGTGTTCACGTTTCATTAGACTCGCGCCGCTTGCCCCGGCGCACGACGCAACATAATCCCACCATTCACGCCGCACGCACCCGCGCCGCGGCCACACTTTTCGCGCTCGCGCTCGGCCTGCTCGCATCGTGGGAACTTCCCGAAGCCGGATTCCAAATCCCGTTCGCGCCGCTCACGCTCCTTCTGCTTTGTGCGCTCTTCGCGGCAACTGCGCTCGCAATCCCACTTCCCTTGGGAAATAGCGAGAGGTCAAACTCAACTGCAAGGCGGATGGGTGCGTCGCAAGCAATCTTGCTTCTCGCCATCTTCACCTTCGCGCTCGCATGGGGGAATCTCAAACTCCGTGAACCCGTCTCGCTCCCGCTGCAGCCCAAAGAATCGGCGATAGTCCGACTCACCATTCTCGACATCCCCCGCGCGAGTACGCACTCCGACAACTCGTGGTCGTGCCTCGCCCGACTTCGCTCCATCGTCGAGGACTCGGGCAGCACGCCCGTCGATCAAAACGTCTGGCTCTCGGCTTCGTCGATTTCGCCGCCGCGCCCTGGCGATCGCCTCGTCGCCCGCGGCACATTCCGCCCCGTCGAACCGCCCCGCAACCCGGGCGAGTTCGATCTCCGACGCTGGGCAGCGGATCGCTCCATCGCTGGGTCCTTCCGCGTTCCCGCGGCGACACTGATCCGCCCCGACGAATCGCGCGCCGGCCCGCTTGAATCCGCAACAAACTTCTACCGTCGCAGCATCGGCACGCTCCGTCATCGCGCCAGCGACACGGTCGATGCCCTCGCGGCGCGAGCCTCTCCCGATGCACGCGAACTCCTGCGTGGTCTGCTTCTTGGTGAGAATCCGCCATCACCTTCTGAAGGGCTCGCATCTTTTTATCAACTCGGCCTCGCACACATTCTGTCGATCAGCGGCTTCCACCTTGTCGTGTTTGCGGGCGCCGCCCTTGTCGCGCTGCGACTCTTCGGTGATCTCGGGCGGCTTGAACCCGTCCTTGTTGCCGGTGCGGTTCTTTTTTTCCTCGCGATCGTGCCCGCGAGTTCGCCGCTCGTTCGCGCCGCGGCCATCCTGCTCGTGCTACTCACATCAGAACTCTTTGGCCGCCGCTACGACCGCCTCACGCTTCTCTGCTGGACCGCCGTCGCGATTCTCCTCTTCCGGCCAAGCGAACTCTGGTCGCTGGGCTTTCAACTCAGTTTCGGCCTCACCGGCGCGCTCCTCGCGCTCGCGCAACGGCTCTCACTCCGCCTTTTCCCGCCACCGCTCGGAATCCGCGTGCACAAGAACTGGCTCGCTGCCAGCGTGCGACACGCGCTCCTGGCGCTCTTCGTCACCGGCCTGCTCTGCTGGGCGCTTGCCGCACCGTGGATCGCATCCACCGTCGGTATCTTCAATCCGCTTTCCATCATCACCAACATCCTCATCACGCCGATCATCGTGCTCGCGCTCTGGCTCGGCTACGCGGCTCTCATCGTCGGGCTCTTTGTGCCTTCGATTGCAGAACTCGCCGCCGCACCCACCGGCGCACTCGCTGACTTAGCCGTCGCGACCGCACGCTGGTGGGACTCGCTCCCCATATCCGCGCTCCGATTGCCGCCGCTCTCTACAACCTGGGCGCTCGCAGCATCTGTTCTCATTTCACTCTGGTTCATCCGTGCTCGGTTGCGGCTTCGTCCATTCATCGCGCTCGCATGCGCTCTCGTCGCGTGGGCGGCACTTGAGACGCTGTACGCGCATCGACTTCCCGCGGACGTCACCGCCCGCATCTACCTTCTCGATGAGTCGCCCGCCAATTGCACCATCATCCGAACCCGCGACCATGCCATCATGATCAACGCCGGAACTTCTTCGCCCAGTTCGCAGGGCCGCGACCTCGCACAAGTTGCCCGCTACCTCGGCGCGTGGCGCCTCGACACTCTCATCCTCGATGCTTCCGACCCCCGCGCATTTTCCGGTGCACCCGAAGTCATCCGCAACCTTCGGCCCGCGACCGTCATCATCGCGGGCGAGGCCGCCGCCTCGCAGTTTCAGCCCGAAATCGCCCGCGCCGTCGCTTTCGGCGCTCGCGTTCAGATTCTCCCCTCCGTCGACGAGGCTCTCAAATCGCTCACGTTGCCTTTACCCATCCCATCCCGAATTCGTTCCGACCCGCCCGGAATGAAGGTCATCGATCTTCGTTCTGCGCCCGAATAACTCGCCGCCGGGCGACCTTCCAAACGCGATCCGCGTTTCATCCACAAATCCGTCTGACCCCGCCCCGCTTTCTGGCCGACGCACCGTTTCCGAGGCATTCTTGAGCCAGAAAACCGCGCACCGGTTTTGGTGTAAGATATTGTGTTCTCGGGCTTTCCGTGCGTTTTCGAAGTCCGTATTCCGGCAAGTACGACATGTGTTGGTGAGGTTTCTCGATGCAGGGGTTTCGTTCCATCCTGATTGCATGCGCGGCAACTCTTGCCGCGGCAATCGCTCACGCGGAACCCGTCTACAAAGTCATCGCCATCCCGCTCCTCCCGGACGCAACGTCGGGAGAAGCCGTCGCTGTCAACAACAAGGGCGTCGCGGTCGGCCGGTGTCTCATCGATGGCAACTACTTCGGCTTTCAGTATGACGCGTTGACCGGTCTCACCACGCCACTCGGCCTGCTCGGTCCACGCGAAACCCACGGAATCTGGGGCATCAACGACGAAGGCTGGATGGTCGGCACGGCGCAAAGTGCGAGCGACGCGTTTGATCACGCCATATTGCTCGCCCCGAGCGGGTCGCGCATCGATATCACCCGCACATCCTCCGTCGCCGGCCCGGCGGGCTCCGCGCAGGCGCGCGCGATCAACACGCTCGGCAGTGTCGCCGGCATAAACACATTCAGTTGCTCACTCACGCAATCAACCGACTACGGAAGCCGCTGGAGCCCGGGTGGTTTCTTCGTTACGCCACTTCTGGGCAGCAACTTCGAATGTTCGCCCAGCGCCGCATTCGCGATCAACGATGCAGGCACGCTCGCCGGGCGCGCACAGATGAACGCCGGCTCGCTCACCGATCCCATACTTGTTGACCGCCCGTTCATCTGCGACGACAACGGACAGATCCCGCTTCCGACATTTTCCAGCCCGCTCGAAACCGGCGTGGCGCTCTCGATCGGTACGCAAGGCGACGTCTGCGGCAACGTACAGGACTTGCAGGACTCCGGCCACATTCATCCCGCATTGTGGATCGGTGGAGACATCGTCAAACTCCATTCCCTGAGCGGCTACCTCGAAGGTTCGAGCGCTTTCGGAGTCAACGCTGCCGTCGATGTTGTCGGTCGCTCCGGTGACGAACTCACCGGCGAAGCCGTCGTCTGGTTTTCCGCAGACGACAACCCGCTCGCGCTCGCCTCGCTTTCAGAGCCCGCGCCGCACGCCCCCGGCTACCGCCTCGCCGCGGCGCTCGCGATCAGCGATGGTGGATTTATCGTCGGCCGAGGCGTCGGCATCGACCCGACCGACAACAGCGCAAACGCCGTTCCCTTCATGCTGCTTCCCTGCGAGCCGGTTGTCATTCAGCGCCCGCTCCCGCAGACTTCGTGCTACCTCGGCACGCCCACCTTTACCGTGAAAGCAGTCGGCGCCGGGCCTCTTCAATATCACTGGCGGCGCAACGGTGTGGAACTCGTGAACGGCCAGCAGGCATCTGGATCGTTCATTCGGGGCGCCGACCAGAAAACCATGACGATCGATCTCTTCGGCTTCTCAGACGAAGGCGACTACGACGTGGTCATCTCAGGTTCCTGCGGCACCAAGTCCACGGTGCCGGCGAACACACACGTCTGCCGCGCCGATCTCTCGTGCGACGGAATCGTCACCGATTCGGATTTCCCGATCTTCGTCGTCGCGTACGAAATCCTCGACTGCGCCGATTCCGCCATGTCTCAAGGTTGCCCGGCAGACTTCAATAGCGACGGCATCGTCGACGATGCGGATTTTGGGCTTTTTGTTCAGGCGTACAGCGCGCTCTTTTGCCCGTAATGCACCTTGCCGGCGCTGATTTGATCGACCGAGGTCAGATGGTCCGCGCCGGCACGCCCGCGACTCGCGCGCCCGCCTCGACATCACGGAGCACCACCGCGCCCGCTCCAACGACTGAACCTTCGCCAATTTTCACCCGCGGCAGCACACGCGCACCGATCCCAAGAAACGCGCGCTCGCCGATCGATGCCGCGCCCGCGATAATCGACCCCGGCGCAACGTGCGCGCTCGCTCCGATCACGCAATCGTGCTCGATGATCGCCCCCGTATTGATGATCGCGTGCGCTTCCACCCGCGCGAAGCAATTCACCACCGCCCGCGGACCGACAAAAACTCCCGGCCCCAGATTCGCCGTCCGCGAGACCACCGCATCCGGCGACACGATCGCCCCGAATGCAGTTCGACCCGCCCGCTCCAGAGCCGACACGAGCCTGGCCCGCAATTCCGTGTCACCAACGCAAACGAAATACCGCATCCCATCCGGAGGCAGTTCCGTCAGCCCGCCGCCGTATGAAAGCCCCAACTTCGCGATCGCGGGCGCGTCGCGCCGATCATCCATCACCTTCGCAATCGTGATCCCAAGTCTCGCCGCGGCATCGGCCACGACGAGCGCGTGGCCGCCGCCACCAATAAGAACAACCTGATCCTGAACCGTCGGAGCCATACCTCCATTGTCGGCCAGTCCGCCCGTTCCGCTGAACCCCGGATCCTCCCGCACCCTCGGATTCGCTGCGAATCCCTCCCGCTCGTGCAAGAATCAGACCATGGACCCCGTCCGCATCGGCATCGTCAAATTCCTGAACACAGTCCCCCTCGTCGAGGGCCTCGAGAAGATTCCACAGCTCTCTCTGGTTCCCGCGCCCCCGTCACGTCTCAGCGACATGCTCGTCGATCGCTCCGCGGATGTCGCCCTCGTCAGCATCATCGATGCCGCGCTCTCGCCCGCACCGCTCGCGATGCTTTCCTGCGGCATGATCGGCTGCAATGGGCCGACGCTCACGGTTCGCGTTTTCTCGTCGGTCCCCTTCGATCAAATCACCACGCTCCATGCCGATACCGATAGCCACACCTCCGTGGCGCTTGCTCGAATTATCCTGCACCGCGTCTTCGATCGTCGCGTGAAGATCGAACCCTTCGATACATCCAAGCCGCGGCCCGCGCACTCCGATTGGCCCGAAGCGCTCTTGCTCATCGGTGACAAGGTCATCACATCCAGCCCGCCCTTGAGCCGCTTCAAGCACCAGCTCGATCTGGGTGAAGCGTGGAAGAAGCTCACAGATCTTCCGTTCGTGTACGCGCTCTGGATGTGCCGCGCGAGCGATCTTGCCGATCCCAAAGCACTCGAGAATGTCCACCTCGCCGAGACTCTGCTCGATCGCCAGCTCCGTCACAATTTCACCCGCATCGATCGGATCATCCAGGATCGCGCCCCCGAATTCCGCTGGCCACCCGAACTCGCGCGCCAATATCTCGGTGAACTCCTGCGCTATCGAGTCGGCGAGACCGAGCAAGCTGCCGTCACCAAATTCTTTGAAGAGGCCGTCGAGGCAGACATCCTGACACCTGAGCAAGCCGCACACGTGCGCTGGGCCTGACCTCGTTCTCCTCCACCTTTCTCTGTGTTCTTTGTGCTCGCTGTGAACTTTGTGGTGATCCACGTCCGCCCCCATGCCCGCCTGGCCCAAACTGAAACTCCCGCTCCTCGCCGATCTCGCTGAGCAGCTCCGTTACGCGCCAAAGGCCGCCGTCGTCAAAGACATTCAGCGCACGATTGAAACGATCAGCCTTCTCCAGCCCGCGACTGACTATCCCGCTGATTGGATCGCTTTTCGAATCACCGGCTACCGGTCGGATCAGGAGTTCGAGCCGCTCGCTGGCTCCGCGCTCATGCCGCAGCTCGCGAAACTGGTCGAGTTGTTGAGCGCGCAATCGAAACTCACATCCGACGATCTGCCAACCCTGGGACCGGGCTTCGATCAGCCGTCGCTTCTCAAACGCTGGAACATCAGCCGCAAGTCGCTCGAGCGGTATCGCACAAAGGGCCTCGTCGCCCTCCGCCTCCTTTCTCCCCGCGGCAAGAGTTCGCTCTTTTTCCCCGCTGCCTCCACAATCGCGTTCGAGTCCGCGAACTCCGATGCACTCAAACGCGCCCGCGCCTTCACGCGTATCGACGAGCCGTCACGCAGCGCCATCCGCGCCCGCGCCGAAAAACTTCGCTCCAAAGCCGTCATCACACGAACGCGTCTCACTTCTCATCTCGCGAAGAAAACCGGTCGCTCCCGTACCGCCATCGAGCGCGTGCTGCCTCCGGCCAAGCGAACGGAGCGCCGCCCGAGGCAAACGCCCAAGGCCCGCCTGACACTTCTCGCCAAGTGGGAATCGGGCGCGGGCACCGGAGAGCTCGCGCGTCAATCCCGCAAAACTCGACCCGCGATCGTCCGCGCACTCAATCTCGCCCGCCAGGATCGCCTCGAACGCTGGGATCCCAGTACGCGCGTGCCGCACGATTTCCCGTCCGACGCGCCCGCATCGCTCGCGGCAATCGCCACGCGGCATCCCCGCGCCGAGCAGGCCATTCACCCGCCCGCAGAACCCGGTCTCGAATCGCTCCTCGATTCCATGCGTCTGCCCGAGGTCGCCGATCGCGAAACCGAACGCGACTTTGTCCTCGCCCATCACGCCTGCATGCGCTTTGCATCCGCGTCGCGCCGGCTTGCCACAGACAATCTCGATCTCGCCGAAACCGCGCTCCGCTGGGCCGCGAAACTGCGTGCCGCACTGATTCGCCCGCACCGGCGCGTCATCATCGAATCACTCGACTCGCACGTCGGCATCAATTTACTCCGCTCCGAGCCCACGCTGCTGATCGCTGCGCTCGCCGAAGCGTTTCGGGGTGCATCGCTCGCGATCGAACTCTTTACGCCCGAAACAAGGTCAAAGCGCGAAATCGGCGGCAGTCTCGCCGGCCCCATTTCTCTTGCCGTCACGCGAGCGCTGACCGACTGGACCAAGTCCGCCGAGCGGGATCTCCGGCAACTGCGAATCCGTCACGCAACACGCGCCGCCCGCGCGCTCGGTTCCGTCCCGGACTGGACCGATTACGCATCATCCTGGCAAACCGCGCTCTCACCCGTACGCCTGCGAACACAGCGCGACACGGTTACGCCAGAGTCGGCCGCGCTTCTGCGCTTGCGCTTCGGCTGGCAATCAACCCGCCCTCACACAGTCGCCGAAATCGCCCAAACTCTCCGCCTGACGCGCATTCGTGCCGCGGCCCAGCTGCAATTCGCAATCCGCGCCGCCCCGGCGACCTAGCGCCCGAATGCCCTGATGCCCTGTTGCCCTGATGCCTTGATGCCTTGATGCCTTGATGCCTTGATGCCTTCCACAAATTCAATCCGCCTTTCTCCGTGCCTCCGTGTCTCTGTGGTGAATGTCTTTCTCCGTGTCTTCCTCCGTGGCCCTCTGTGTTGAACCGCCTTCCCCCGATACCATCCCTCGCATGTCCTACACCGCCGCCGATATCGACCGCATCAAGCTCATCGTCGGCATGGAAGTCCACGTCGAACTCGCGACGCGCACCAAGATGTTCACGCGAGCGCCGAGCCCTGCTTGCCCCGAGTTCGATCCGCAAAGCAATCCTTCCGTCACACCCAACTCGCTCATCGACGCCACCGTCCTCGCGCTCCCCGGCGCGCTCCCGGTCATGAACAAAGCCGCCGTCGACATGGCCATCAAGGTCGGCCTCGCGCTCAATTGCCAGATCGCCCCGATCACCAAGTGGGATCGCAAGAGCTACTTCTACCCCGACCTTCCCAAGGCCTACCAGATCAGCCAATACGACCTGCCGATCTGCTTCGACGGCTCGATCGATGTCCCCGCCGTCGATGACAAGGGCCAAGTCGATCTCGAGGGCGAGCCAACCCGCATCGGAATCCTCCGCGCACACCTCGAAGAAGACGCCGGCAAGCTCCTGCACGAAGCCCCGGGCGGCACACCCATCGACGGCTCCATCGCCGACTACAACCGCGCCGGCACGCCCCTCCTCGAAATCGTCACGCAGCCCGAGTTCACCAGCAGCGCACAGGTCGTCTCCTTCTGTAAGCAGCTCCGCAACATCTGCCGCTTTCTCGGCGTGACCGAAGGCATCATGCAGCGGGGCCACATGCGCTTCGAGCCCAACATCAACCTTCAGCTGACCATGAAGGACGGCAAGCTCATCAAGACCCCGATCGTCGAAGTTAAAAACCTCAACAGCTTCAAATCCGTTGAAGGCGCGATTGAGTACGAGTTTCAGGAACAGCCCCGCCGCTACTTCGCCGACCGCCGCGAGATGGGCGCCGGCACCAAACAGACCCGAGGCTGGGACGACCGCGCGGAAGGCGGGCGCGGCGCAACCGTGCTCCAACGCGAAAAGGAAGACGCCCACGACTACCGCTACTTCCCCGACCCCGATCTCGTCCCCGTCGTCGTAAACGACGAATGGAAAGAACGCATCCGCGCCACCATCCCCGAACTCCCGCTCGCCCGCTTCGCGCGATTCATGGAAGAATTCGGCCTCGGCAAGAAAGAAGCCGCCGCACTCATCGACGAGCGCGACGTCTGCCTCTTCTACGAACGCACCTTTGCCGCCATGGAATCGCTCGGCATCGAACACTCCCGCGCCGGCAAGCTCGCGGCCAACATCCTTCTTCAATCCGGCGCAAAACGCTCCAACGAACAGCACGTCGAAATCCATGAGCTCGGCATCTCCCCCGAGCAGGTCGCGGCAATCGGCAAACTCCGCGAAGACGGCAAACTGAATAACCAAAACGTGGACGAACTCTTCGGACTGCTCTGCGAAGAAAAAAGCATTCACCACAGAGACACAGAGGCACAGGGGAAAAATGAATTGGATTCATCCATTCCCCCGTCTTCTCCGTGTCTCAGTGCCTCTGTGGTGAATGTCTTCTCTTCAGTCGAATCCCTCGCCCAATCCCGCAACATGCTCACTGTCCGCGACGACGCCGCCATGTCCAAGTGGGTCGATCAAGCCATCGCCGAGAACGAGCAGGCCGCCAACGACGTCAAAGCGGGCAAAGTTGCCGCAGTCGGACGCCTTGTCGGCGCCGCGATGAAGCACTCCGGTGGCAGCGGCGACGCGAAATCGCTCCGCGAGGCCATCTTGGCCAAGTTGGGCGCCGGATAATTCAGCCCTCAGCATGGCCCGCCCGCAACCCATCACCCTCTGGCGTTCCATCTTCTGGGAACTCACGCGCAATCTGCTTCTCGCGACAAGTGTCCTCGTCACCGTCATCGCCTTCGCCGCCACGATCAAGCCGCTCGCAGATGGTCGCCTCGCGCCCTTTGAAGCGCTCAAGTTTCTGCTGCTCGCGATGCCGCCAATGCTCGCATACGCGCTGCCCTTCGCCGGGTGCTTCGCAAGCACGCTCGTCTATCACCGGCTCAGCAGCGACAACGAGTTTGTCGCTGCTGCCGCCGGAGGGGTGAGCCACCGCTCTCTGCTCGTCCCTGCCGCGATTCTCGGCGTGATCATGTTCGGCGGCATGCTCGCCCTCAACGCGCAGATCATCCCCCGCTTTCTCGTGACCATGCAGAACATGATCACCGAGGATGTCGCAAAGATCCTCGCGACGCGCATCAACCGCGGCCAGAGCGTCGAACTTCGCAAGCTTCTGGTCTTTGCCGATCGCGCCCAGCCGATCGAACTCGAGGCGGGCTCTGAGGCCCGCACCGCGCTCGTACTCGCACGGCCCACCGTTCTCGAGTGCGACGACGCAGGCAACGTCGTCAGCGAAGGCAGCGCCGGCCGCGCCACGCTCTGGGTCTTCCCGGAGTCTTCAACCGCCGATTCAGGGCCAACAACCCGCATCGCGATGCGCTTCGAAGATTTCGCGAGCAAAGACGTCAAGACCGGCCTCGTCACCGGCAAGACCCTGCCCGTTTCGATCACCGTTCCTTCGTCCCTCTCAGACGATCCCAAGTTTCTTCGCTCCGATGAACTCCGCGAGCTGCGCACCAAGCCCGAGCGCATGAGCTGGATCGACCTCCGCCGCCGTCGTCTCGCCGATGAGCTCGCGCTGCGTCGCGCCCTCGACGACATGTCGCGCTCGCTCGCCGCGGCAGGCTCCTTCACGCTACTCGATGCAGCGGGTCGCCAGGTCGTCGTTCGCGCCGCTGCGATCAAGCCCGGCAACAACAGAACTTGGAACGTCATTCCCGCCGCCGGCGCCAACATCGAGGTCGACCTTCTCCGCCTCGAAGGAGGCGGACTTTCTCGCACCGGCGGCGTGCGCTACCTCGCTCGGTCCGTCGTTCTTTCGCCGGATACTTCCGACGAACACCCCGCCGGCGAAATGGCGCTCCGGCTCGAACTCCGAGATGTCGCCTCGTCGCCGCTTAACGAACCGGGGTCGACCGATTCGAGCAAGCAGGCACGCGTCTCACTCGCCAGCCTTCTCGCGCCGAAGGACCAGCTTGCTTCGCTCCTCAAGTTGAGCACGTTCCCGCTGCTGGTTGAGTCGGTTTCATCCGAGAAAGACCCCAACATCGCGGTCCGCGCCGGCGATCTGCGCAACATGATCGCGTTTCTACAGGACGAAATCACCAGCCGCCAGCACGAACGCTGGGCAGTTGCTGCGAGTTGCCTCGTGATGATGATCACCGGCGCCGTCACCGCGCTGCGCTTTAGCCGCAGTTTGCCGCTGACCGTCTACCTGTGGAGCTTCTTTCCCGCGCTCGTTTGCGTCATCACCATCAGCGGCGGCCAGCAATTCGCCCGATCCAGCGGCATGATCGGCCTCCCCCTCTTATGGGCCGGAGTCGGCGCACTCGCGCTCTATACGTTTTGGACGTACCTGATCGTGCGAAAGCACTAGGGCGAGTTCGGAACTGGGAACGCGGAACCGAGAACCGAGAACCGGGAGTTGGGAATCGGCAACGCATGTACCACCTGCGACTTCCCGCTGTCGGGGTGCTTCCGCCCGAAGGGCGATGTACCAAAGCCGCGTTCCGAGTTCCGCGCTCTTCCCTCCCCCTACCCTGCTCAATGAGCGATCCGCTTCCGGACGCGAAATTCATTTCCTGGCGCTCCTGCCTCTCGCGTGAAGCCGTCCTTCTTGTCGCGCTGATCACGTTCGCGCGCCTCCTCTACATCGCGTTCTTCTGCCCGTACAACCTCGTCGAAGATGAGGCCCAGTACTGGGTCTGGAGCCTGCGCCCCGACTGGTCGTACTACTCCAAAGGGCCCGGAATCGCCTGGTCAATCTGGCTCTCAACCGGCATTTTCGGCAACAGTGAATTTGGCGTACGCGTTCTGGCCCCGATCTACGCCGCTATCGCAGCACTTGCTGTCGCTGGGCTGAGCGCCGACGTCTTCCGCGGCATCGGCTTTCCGCCCGACGTTTCCTTCGCAAAACACGTCGATTCCAGCCGGCGCGCCGGACTCATCGGCGCCGCGATCTTCCTTCTGATTCCCGCATTCACACTGAGCGGCACATTCTTGATGACGATCGACGGCCCGATGCTCGCCTGCTGGGCCATCGCGTGCTGGGCGGGCTTTCGCGCGCTGTATCGCGCTTCGCGCAGCGCTTGGCTTGTCCTCGGAATCGCGCTTGGCATCGGCTTTCTCTTCAAGTACACGATCGCGCTGCTCATTCCCAGCCTGATCATCGCGGCGATCCTCGAACGCAAACACATCAAAACCGCACGGTACCGCCGGCCTCTCATCCTGATCGTCCTTGTCTGCATCTCGCTCGGCCTGCTTCCGATCGCAATCTGGAATCAACAAAATGGCTGGCCGGCGATCGCTCACTTCCTGGGCCACGCCAAGCTTCCGGGTGGCGACAGCGTTCCCTCGCCTCAGTCTGCTCGGTACAACCCCAAATGGCTTTTCGAATTCCTCGGTATCCAGCTTGCCGCCGCAGGGCCCGTCCTCTTCCTTATGTGGCTCGGCTTCCGTTCGACCGCGCTGCCTCCGGGCGAGACTTCGTTTGCTGAAAAGGCCGATCAACTCCGGCGCTCCGCCGCTGTTTACCTGGCGTGCATGGGCCTCACCACGCTCGTCTTCTACTTCTTCGCGACCTTTCTCACCAGCGTTGAAGCAAACTGGCCCATGGGCGGGTTTGTCTCGCTGGTGCCCCTCGCGGCAATGGCCGTCGTCCGTGGCATGGCCGATTGGCGCGAGCGCATGGCCCGCTGGCTCGCGATCGCGCCCGGATCGCGACCACGCGAGGGAATACTCCTCAAACGCCCTGAAACTCCCGCACAAATCGCGTGGCATCTCACGCTCGCGTACGGAATTCTCGTCTCGATTCTCATCCTCCGGCTCGATCTGATCGCCCGAATTCCCGGCGTCACGGATCGCGTCGCCCTCCACCGGCTGCTCGGCGCGCCCCAGTTTGCCGACGCGATCCACAAGCTTTCGATCCAGCACACCCAGGCCGAATACGGCCCGGCATTCGGACCCCCCCTGCTGATTTCGTACCATTACGGCGTGGCCGCTCAACTCACCTTCTACCTGCCCGATCACCCGATGGTGTTCGTGGCCGGCAGCCGCCTCGGATATCGCCGGACGCAGTGGGATCTCTGGCCCGACATGTCGCTGTCGCAGTTCTCGCTCGTTGGCAAGAACGCGCTGTGCATCGGGGGGACGGCAGCCCAGTGGGCCCCGGCGTTCCGCACGCTCACCGATCTAGGCCATCAGCCCGAAGACCTCCGAAAAGATCGCTGGGTCTACTTCGGCGAGAATTTCCTTGGGTTCGATCATCCAAGCGGTGATGCCGGGACTGGAGGCGGCTCATGACCGCCTCGCGCCCGATCCGCCACGATTACTTCTTTGATTCAGAACGCAAGGGACGCGCTCGCTCCCGCATCGTGTTTGTGACCGTCGCTCTCGGCGGGCTCATCATCACCAATCTGCTTGATTCGCCGCTCTTTCACGCGACGTACGTCGGCCCCGACAAAGTCGGGGACATCGAGTCCAAAGCCTGGTATCAGATCCTCCGCCAGACCGGCGACATCCGCACGTGGCTCATCATCGCGCTCGCCATTTTCGCGCACGCGTTCTGGCGCGCCTTCGGTGGCAACGCCCCGCGCATCCGCATGGGCCACATTATCGGCATCGCGCTCGCCCCGATCGTCGGCGGCGTCTTCGCCGAGTTTTTCCGCGCGATCCTCGGACGCGAACGCCCGCTCACCGACGCCGGCGAGTTCCAGCTCCACATCTGGCGGCACTTCTTTGCCGGCGTCTATCACGACGGCCGCTGGTTCGACGTTTCCAACCTCGGTTTGCCGAGCAGCCATGCCGCCGTCGCGATGGCGGGCGCGGTCGCGACCGC
>JBOHNL010000015.1:0-89913 GCA_050730655.1 Phycisphaerales bacterium | reverse complement strand
CCGCGGCGCGGAGGCGCTCCGAGAGGTCTGTCGACGCTGCCGTTGACTCTTCAACGTTTCGCATCAGGTCCAGTTCTTGTACGGACGCAACGTGATCGAAATAGGTTCGCCGCACTTCCGACGCCAGATCGAGAATCTCTCCGGTGACTCGCGCCTTCGATGCTTCAAAGGCCGATTCCGCCCGACTCTTGCGCAGAGGCAGGTACAAGATGCTGATGAAATCCTGCGCGACGTCGAGCGCGACGGCGTTCCCGCCATCGAACCCAAGCCGGAACTCGCCTCGGAAGACCGGGTTTTTCAGCAGCCCGGCTTTCACGAGTTCTGCCTGGGCGATACTGAGGTCTTCGTACGTTGCCTGCAATCGCCGGTTGTTCAGGAGCGCGATCTGCACGGCCTCGTCTGCGCCCAGCTCCTTCGCGAGCAGGCCATTTACCGCCGTTTCGACTTCCTTGTCTTCCGGCGCGTTGACGTTCCAATGGACGCGCATGCCCGTTCTTTCGGCGACAGCATTCTGCACATCCGAGAAACCGTGGCCCTGTTTGTATTGAGCGCATCCATTCACTAACGCGAGCGCGATGGCTCCGCACCATGCCGCGCAGCGATTCATCGGGCTCCCTCCTCGGCGCCGGCCGGAGCTTTCTTTGCGGCACGGGCAGTGTCGAGCAATAGGAGGTACTTCGCGGGCGCTGCTTCAACGGAATCGGCGCAACTATCGCAGCAGATTCGAATTAGCCGCCCCGCAACAACAACGTTGACCGCTTCGCCCATTTCGCCTCCGAATTTTTCGTCGCTCACGGGGCATGAAAGAAGTGGGTAGCCGGGCGACTGCGCTTCGATCACTGCCTTGTTCAAGAGAGCCAAGTACTTGGACGGGTCCGACTCAAATATCTTGCGCTCGGTCTCGTCGCTCACGCGGATAAGCCGATTTCCGAATACAAATTCGATCGGCTTCGCGGGTAACGTCTTTCCGGTCACGATGGAATTGGCGGTTGGATAAAGCGACCCTTGATCCGCCGCGATTTTGTCGTCGACTGCGCGAAGGCTCGCATCGATCTGTTTCTCAAACGTCGCCGGGCAAGCGTCGCAGCAGAAGCGGACTTCCCGGCCTTCGTACAACCTTGTGACCGGGCTGCCCATCTCTCCGAGCTTTTTTCCGGAGACCGGGCATGTCGCGAACGGATAGGGATCGCCTGAACGAGCCGCCGCTTTGGGCGGCGCGGCCGCAGTTTTCTCAGGGGGCGGCGCTTCCGGTGTCGGGCATGCGAGGGCGGAGAAGAAAAACAAGGACATGGCGGAAGCTGTCAAGACGGGGTGCGAGATGCGCATGGGATTTGCTTTCAATGTGCGAGCGTTGCAGCCGCGCTGTAAACATGCCGCGGCAACCAGATTGCGGTAATGAGGCGACGAAACGACTAGGTTCTGTCTGACGGATCGAAACCAGCGGAGATCGTCAGGGGTGAACCATGCGGAAACGCTAAAAATGAGCACGTCGCATCGAACATGCGCCGTACGAGTGATTCGTCAGACAGAACCTAGGTTGTTTCTTTGGAACGCATGATCGCCGTGCTTACGTGCTGATCAAGGTCCCGCTCAAAGAGTGTCTTCGTCTACACAATCAGCGCGCAATGCTGGCGCAGCAGCGATGTCGCTGGCTTCGGTAACACCAAACGCGAGCGCACTTCCACGCCTACCTGGGGCTCGAAGGGTTCCGGCCGCGGCATTTCAAACAGCGGCACAACCGCCATGACGGAGACGTTTTTCGCGGCGACTTCGCTGGCGGGGGCCGAAGTTGCAATCAGATTCGGGCAGGCACAATCATGTCGCGCATGGTCAGATTTGTGGCCCGAATCAGAATCTGCCGAATCGCAGCCGTCCGGGGCCTTGGAATCCTCGCAGCAGGTGCACGCAGCGCCGCACGCGCTCAGGGCCGGGCTCGCCGCTTCGGCGCCATGCGTGTTGCACAGACAGAGTGGATTCCACACCGCCAGCAGCAGCACCAAAAAAGACCTGAAGATGGCGAATCGTGTGAGCATGGAGGAGAAAAGCCCCGTACATCCTACCTCGGCCGCATCCGATTTGTTCCGCCAAACAACCTGCAAGCCCCTGCGGAGCCCAATGGCTGACTCTTACTACGCTTTCGATGCTAAGGAGTCTGAACCCGATGCGTATTTCAGCACTATTTCTGCTCGCCGCCGGTTCCATTTCGTCGCTCGCATTTGGGCAGGCGACCACAAACCCCGCCTCACCGAGCAAACCTGTTCAGTCCGGCCTCAAAAACCGCGCCGATCAGCGAATGGATAGCTGGTGGAACGATGCGATCTTCTATCAGGTCTTCGTTCGTTCGTTCAAGGACTCCGAGAAAGGCCCACTCGCCAACGACGGCATCGGCGACTTTGCGGGGTTGATCGAAAAGCTCGACTACATCAACGACGGCGATCCGAACACGACGACCGATCTTGGCGCGACGGCGATCTGGCTGATGCCGGTCTTTGAAGGCCCGACGTACCACGGTTACGAGACGAGCGACTACTACAAGATCGAATCCGAGCATGGCACCAATGAGGATTTCAAACGCTTCATGGCCGAGTGCAAGAAGCGGGGCATCCGCGTGATTCTCGATCTCGTTCTCAATCACACGTCGAGTCAACATCCGTGGTTCAAGAACGCAGCCGATCCCAAAGACCCGCATCACGACTGGTTCATCTGGTCGAAGGACAAGCCGGCGTGGAAAGGCCCGTGGAATCAGGACGTCTGGTTTCCCGCGCGCGACGCGGGTGGAAGGCAGAGCGCCGGTGGCGGCGGGCCGTACTTCTACGGCATCTTCTCGAGCCACATGCCCGACCTGAACTATCGCAATCCCGAAGTGACCCAGGAGATGGACAAGGTCACCGAGTTTTGGATCAAGGACTATGGGCTTGATGGCTACCGCCTCGACGCGATCCGTCACCTCGTCGAAGATGGTCCCCAGCAGGAAAACACGAAAGAGACGCACGAGTGGCTGCGCAACTGGCACAAGTTCTACAAGAGCGTGAACAAGGATGCGTTTACGGTGGGGGAAGTCTGGACCGACACGGCGACGATCGCGAGTTATGTTCCGGATCAGCTCGACACGTGCTTTGAATTCGAAATGTCGTTCGCGACGATTGATGCCGTGAACACCGCCGACGCGAAGCGGATCAAGGATGCGACCGTCCATGCTTGGGCCGCCTACCCGCGCAACCAGTTCTGCACGTTTCTGAGCAATCACGACCAGACGCGCACGATGACGCGATTCGGCGACGATTTCTCCAAGGCAAAGCTTGCGGCGAGTCTGCTCTTCACGCAACCGGGCATTCCGTTCATGTATTACGGTGAAGAGCTCGGGATCGTGGGCGACAAGCCGGACGAAAACATCCGCACTCCGATGCAGTGGACCGGCGATGCGAATGCCGGCTTCACAACCGGAAAGCCCTGGCGAGCGGCGAACAAGGACACGACAACGAAGAACGTTCAGTCGGAGTCCTCCGACCCGAACTCGCTGCTGAGTCTCTATCGCAAGCTCACACGGCTGCGTCAGTCGAACCCCGCTCTAGCGAAGGGTGACTACACCGCGCTCGATGCGAGCGACAAGTCGGTGTACGCATTTGCGCGCACAGAGGGCAAGCAGACGATCATCGTCGTCGCGAATCTTTCCGACAAGCCGGTGCAGGGCTGCCGTATTCGCGCCGCGGCGGGATCATTCGCCAACGTTGCTCCGCCCCGCGAATTGCTGCAGGTGGATGCTTCAGTCAACCCCGCGGCCCCGCGCGTGGTCGGGAAGGGCGGCCTTGCGGACTACGTGCCCATAAATCAGCTCGCGTCGCGAAGTGTGTACGTACTGGACGTTTCCGGCAACCAATAACGAAGCGACTTATTTCTTCGTCGGTGCGGCAGCTTGCTGCGGCGGCTCATCTTCCTCGGCCAGCACTTTTTTCAACGTCTCCAGCGACTTGACGACCGCATCGGCCTTGTCGTCTTTCGCCCGCGCGATCATGCCAGCGAAGAGTTCTTCCATGTATGCGTCTGCGTCAAAGGTGCTCTCATCGCGCATAGCGCGATAGCGTCCTCCGCCGGAGTACTTCACCTTATAGCTGTGATCGAACACCTCGTCGTGCGTGGTATCGACAAGCCAATCCATGTAGTCCTTGTTGGCTTTGTAGCAGTCGCACTTTTCCACCAGCGTGTGCGCCTCCTTGCGACAATCCTCGCGGGCGCGACTCTTCGCTAGATAGACATTGCCAATACCTGCGAGCAGCGCCACAAGCAACACCAGCGCGCCGCCAATCGAACCGACTCTTCCGAACATGCCCCGGCCTCCTCGTTCGACGCGTCGATCGGGCCCCGTGCCCGTTCTACACTCGATCGAACAAGACTACCGCAAGCCCCCCTGTTCAGGCAAGTCGTTGCGATTGGCTTGTCGGAGTCGACTATACAAATTGACACAACCGGGCGCCCAGAGTGCGCCCGGAGGGGTCGTTTTGCACGATTGGCCGGAAACGGCGAGTTCTCAGACGCGCTCTCGTTCCGCGTCCGCGATTCTCAGACCGGCTCGCTGGGCCACATTTGCCAGCTTGACGCGATCGTCGATCTTCAGTTTCTTACCGATGTTCTCGCGGTGGGTATTGATCGTTTTGACGGAGCGGTGGAGGAGCTTGGCGATCTCTGCCGCGGCGAGGCCCTGGCCCAGCAAGGCAAGTACTTCAAGTTCGCGGCTGGTCAAAACGTCGAGCGGCCCGAGATCGACAGTTTCGCTGTCGACCTTTTCGAAGCCGTCGGCGTGTTTGAGTTCTTCGGCCTTACCTTCGCCACTCACGCGTTTGGTAATGACCAGCAGCCGGCGCGGCATCGGGCCGCCGTGCTTTTCGTCCGCATCCATCGGCTCGGGGTGCTCGGCATCGAGCGGGTGGATCCATGAGTACTGCTGGCGGCCTTCCCAGATTGAGCGGAGTTGCACCGGCTTATTGGTTTCTGCAGCCTGCTTCAGCAGTTTGAGCCGCTCGTCCACCCACGGGGCGGGATAGAGATCGGACAAGCTGTGGCCCATCGCCTCCTGCGCGGTCTTCTTATTGCCGAAGAAGAGCTGTGCCATCTGGGGGTTCACCCAGTAGATGCAACCGTCTTCGCCGAGAATGGCAACGCCGATCATCGGGTCGGCACCGATTGCGGTGAATACGCCGCGGAGCTCGTCGCTGTCAAGATTGGAGGGCAGAGGCGGAAGGCCCTCGGGTTCGGCTTGAGCGTGTGGGTGCTGGTTCATCGACCCAAGCATACCACCGTCGCCTCAGGTTCTTTCCCGAGCGGCGTCAGCGAGCCTCAGGCCCGCCCGCTGGGCAATCACGGCCAACTTCACCCGGTCGTCGATCTTGAGCTTCTTGCCGATGCTCTCGCGATGGGTGTTGATGGTCTTCACCGAGCGATGAAGAACGGCGGCAATGTCTGCTGCCGAAAGGCCTTGGCCCAGAAGCGCCAGCACTTCAAGTTCTCTGGTACTTAACACGTCCAGTGGGCCGAGATCGATCACCTTCGAATCGAATTTCTCGAAGTCCACCATCGGGAAAAGGTCTTTGGCGTTTTCATCGCCTCGAACCTTGCGGCTGATCGTCAGCACCTGCTTTGAGCCCGTGCCATCACCGGATTCGTCGGGATCTGCGTTGATCGGCTGGACCCAGGTGTACATCTGCTCGCCCCGCCAGATCGTGCGCATCAGCGCCGGCTTGCCGGCGGCGGCGCACTGATCGATCACGGAGACGACTTCGTTTGCAAACGATTCCGGGTAGACCTCTTTGAGCTTGCGCCCCATCGACTGTGCCGGGCTCGCGTCGGGGCCCCGGAACATTTTCGACAACTGCGGATTTGCCCAGATCACTACGCCGCCCGTGCCGAAGATCGCGACCCCACTCATGGGATCGGAACCTAAAGCTGCACCCAGAGCCTGAAGCTGGGTGTTGCCGAGCGCGCCCCCTGTCCCAACGGCGTCCTTTTTTGGGCCGGTGGTCATATGTGAATGATACGAATTACTACCGACCGATGGCAATCCGAACAGAAGGAAAACACACCTAAAACCTTCTTCATCATTCGTCGTCGGATGGGGGCAGGGCGCAGTGGCCGCCGTGCTTCATGTGGTAATCCTGGTGGTAATCCTCGGCTTCCCAGAAGCCTGCTGCGTCGCCAGATTTTTTCGCAAGCTCCAAAGTCGTCACGATTTTCCGCTTCAGATATTTCGGTTTCGCACTCTGTTCGGCAATAAACGCCTTGGCGTCGGCGAGTTGTTTCTCGTCCGAAGCGAAGATCGCGCTGCGGTATTGGCGGCCGTGATCGGGACCCTGCGCGTCGAGCGTGGTCGGATCGTGGAACTTGAAGAACTTGGCGAGCAGGTCCTTGTAGGTGACTCGTGCGGGATCGAAGACGATTTTCACGGTCTCGGCGTGACCGGTATCGGTGTAGCAGACTTCTTTGTAGGTCGGATGCGATTTTGTGCCGCCCATGTAACCGCTGACGACATCAATCACGCCGGGAACCTGCTGGAAGACATCTTCGGTTCCCCAGAAGCAACCGCCCGCGAAATATGCGGTGTCGGTCTTGAGGGGTTGGCTCGCAACGGGAAGTTCCACCTTGCCGTCCTTCTTCTCGACGAACTCGAGCGAAACGCTGTTCACGCAGTAGCGGAGGCCGGTCGGCTCGGGGCCGTCATCGAAGACGTGGCCGAGGTGCGCGGTGCAGCGAGTGCACAAGATCTCGATGCGCTCCATGCCGTACGCAGTGTCTTTGTGATACGCGATGTGATCTTTGTCCACCGGCTTGAAGAAGCTCGGCCAGCCCGTGCCGGAGTTGAACTTGTTGTCGCTTGTAAAGAGGGGCAATCCGCACAGGTGGCAGACGTAGACGCCTTCTTTGTGGTTTTCGGTGAGTGTGCCGCAGAAGGCGGGCTCGGTGCCCTTGGCGAGAATGACGTCGCGGTCTTTGGGCGAGAGCTTTTGTGCGAGCTCGTTGATCTGTTTTTCGCTCAGAGGCGTGACGTCGTAGCCGCTCTTGGAGTAGCGAGGGCCGTCTGCTTTCTTTTCGTTCGCCTGATTGATCATGCTCTTCAGAGTCCCTTTTTCGTCCGAGGTTTCAACGTCCCCCGGTAGCGCTGCATTCCCATATCCATACCCCGCGCCCGGCCCGCCGGCCTGCGCCCGCGCGGCGTAGAAAAGCCCGCCGGCAATCGCCGCCACAGTTACAAACAGCAGAATCATCCACAGGACGCGCATGGTCGTCTCCAGTCGCGAACATTGCGGCAGCCACTTGCCGCTGCAACCTTCACGCCACTCAATCTACTACCCACTTCGATGCCGGAAAGGTCTTGGATGGTGCACGTACGCGCAGATCGCCAGTGAACCCCTCCGCATTGCACAAAAACGGGGATTGCGAGCCCGAAACCGGTGATCTGACGCAGGGACGACGGCGGGCGAAATCCGTTCTGTCAATCCGGCAGCCTTGCCAGATCGGGCTCGACCCACGACGCACGAGCCTCGGCGGACATGATCCGATCGCGGGTGTAGAACAGGCGCAGCAGGGTGACACAGAGCAAGTGGGGGTGCTGAGCCAGCAACTCGTCGGGGCTGCCGAGACTTCCGTAGGACTTCATCGTGCCGTCGATCACACGCATCCACGCGATGGTGAGCGTTTCGTGGTAGCCGCCGGTAGGGGTGTTTTCGATTCCCTTGGCGGCGTTGAAGCGGTGGATCCCCGTGCGCATCTTGATGATGGCATCGGAGAGCGGGTGGGCGCGGAGGTAGAGATACGCCACGGTGAGGTGCGCGCGGTGGGTGTATTCCTCGCGGGGGATCGAGCAGGATTCGAAATTTTGAAGCGTGATTGGAGTCGGAGCTGAGGGTGCGGTCGACACACGAAATCTCCGAGGTCTGAAATTGGTCGGCGGCGCCGACTCACGTTCCGACTTCTGCCGGCATCACGCAGCCCTCGATCTTGACGCCGTCGCGCTTTGCGATCTTTTTGGCGGCGGCGATGCCGGCCTGCAGTCCGCCTTCCATGTAGCCGACGAACTTGTAGCAGCAGTGCTCGCCCGCGAAGTGGAGGCGGCCCAATCCCGCGGCGAGCAGGGGGCCGACGGTCGTGACCTGCCCTGGCGCCGGGAATGAATAGCTGCAGCCGGTCCACTGTTCTTTCGGCCAGTCCATGAATCGGGCGGCCACGAAGTTCTTGCGGTACTCGGGGAAAAAGCGAGTCATGATCTCGGCGAATTTCTCGTCCCGTTCTTCCTTTGACCAAGAGAGCGTTTTTTCGGCGCCCGGGCCGCCACTGAAGCCGACGAGGCAGGCTGGGCCATCGCCTTCCTGACCATCGGTCGCGTCCCACGTCTGCTCAACCGCCAAATCGCTCAGGGCGTATTGGGAGATCTTCGCTTCGCGCCAGAAGCGGCTCTTCACATGCGCGAGGTACTTGGTGTTCAAACCGGTTTGCGGCGCGATCTCTTTCGGAATCGCGGGCGTGAACTGGATCTTTGTCCAGACGGTCGGGGGCACGGCCAGGATGACATCGTCGCACTCGATCACGCGGCCGTCGCGGCAGGTGGCTTTGCAGGTGTTGCCGCGGGAATCGACCTCGGTCACAGGCAGCCCGAGGATGATCTTCTGGTCGCCGATCGCGCCCGCCAGCTTCATCGCGAGTTGCTGGTTGCCGCCCTTGCAGCGGTAAACCTCGGTATCCGACCAGAATTTTTCCAGCCCGCCCCCCTTCACCGCTGTCAGTTGCCCGAGCAGGCTCATTCGCGAGGGTTTTTGTCCGTTGTCCGAAGCCTGGTTGATCCAGCAGGCGCGCTTGGTCAGGGCATCGGTGTCGAGCGCTTCGATCCAGCTTTCAATGGTTCTGGCATCGAGTTCCTTCGCCTTTGGCGACTTCCACGGTTCATCGGCGTCGATGTCCTTTGCCAGATCGTTCATCTGGTTGAGGGCTTCTTTCATCGACTCCCAGACGCGGGCGGCCTCCTTGGGCTCGATCGTCTTGCCGTCGATCACCATGGGATCGGTGGTGCCTTCGTCTTCACCGACATCGAGGAACTCGAGGCCGAATTTCTTGGCGTAGCAGACCCATGCCGGGTGGTTCGAGCCGATGAGCTCGCCACCACCTTCGATGTTTCGCCCGGGGATAAAGTCGCTGAACGAGAGCACGCGCCCGCCGAGGCGATCACGGGCCTCGACGACTGTGACGTCGTAGCCGACGGCGGAAAGTTCATGGGCTGCCGCGAGACCGGAAAGACCCGCGCCAATTACAACGACCCGCTTGCCCGAGGCGGCGTTTGCGAAGGCTCGCATGGTCGGGCCGGAGAGGAGCAAGCCGGCGGAGGCTGCGAGCGTCGCTTTCATCATGTCGCGGCGGGTGAGCGCGTCGACCTTGGGTCCGTAGCGACGATCGAGCCGTGTGAACAGTGAGAAGGTCATCCAGAATCTCCTCGCGGCGGCCATCATCGGCCGCGCGTAGCAAATTAAGTTTCGCCGACAAATCGCCGGGCGCGTTTTCACGCGCCCGGCGAGGACTTCAGATCATCACGAGTCAATTACTCGTCGTTGGTCGGGCCGATCGCGAGCAGCCAGAGCTTGAAGAAGTTCATGACCTGCTGCTTGGTCAATTTGTTGGCGTTGAGGTTGTACGTCACCTTGCTCGCCGAGGGCTGATCGCTGCCCGCCGAGATCGTGTCCACGTAGGACACGCGGCCCGTGAGGCAGGGGATGGAGTTGTCAACCGCGAAGAACGCGTCTTCGGCCGACATCTTTTCGAACGCGGCTGCTTCCGTGGAGGCGGACTTGTTCTTCTCTTCGTTGAAGCGAAGGTTGAAGTCGTAATAGCCCTTGCCGTTGGTTGCGCGATCCGGGTCTTCGACCCACTTGATCGTGCCGGTCACGATGTCCTCGAAGTCCTGGCCGTCGAGCGAGTATTTGAAGCGGATGCGATCGGCAAAGTAGTTGCCGGTTTCATAGTCGTAGTCGAGTCGGCCGTTAACCACCGTGCGGGGATAGACCTCGGCCGGTCCCTTTGCCATCACGATGTTCTCGAACTTCATCGGGTCGCTCTTCTTGACGACGACTTCAACAGTCTTGTCGCCAACGAGGCGCTTGTAGGTGAAGGCGGCGAGGCTTTCCTTCTTCTCGGCCTTGCCCACCAGCTTGCCGGCGAAGTTATCGACAAAGGCCGAGGCTTTGCCGACCGCGTCGATGTTGATCCGTAGAGCGCTGTCCTTGGAGGAGCCCCCGGAGAGTTCGTAGGCGCCGGTCGCCGGGTCGATGGGCACGGTGCCGACAAGTCGTCCGACGTTGCGTTTCTGCTTCAGGTCCTTGGGATTGAGCACCGCCAGATCGACCTTGTAAAAGAGCTCCGCGTCCTGTGCCTTGCGGCCGAGCGTGCTGGTGTACAGGTTGGGCTGACGCTGAACTTCGCCGGTGAACTCGGTGGTCTTTCCCACGATCAGATCGAAGGTGTATTTGTCCTTCGCCCCCTTCGCGGGAGAGCCGCTCTTCAAGTCGCCCGAGCGATCCTGATTCGTACGCGTTCCGAAATCGATGTTCATCGTTCCGGTGATCGCGCCGTCTTCGGTCATCGGTTCTGGCTTGGCCTGCGCCGAGGCGAATCCGGCGAGCGATCCGGCGGCGGTTGCGACGATCAGCAGCCGGGCGGCGCGGCTCCGCGCCGTCGTCAGCCCCGAGTTGACAAAGCCGTTCCAACCCAGCATCGAAGAAAATCCCATAGCAAACCTCCTGAACCCGCAAGCGCTGCCACCGTCAACATGACCGGAGGAGACGCCTGGGGCCTCGAATCATTCGGGAACACTTTACCACAGTTTCGCGCCGTTCCGTCAAGTGAAATCCGTCACGCGCTTCGCGCTCACGAATCTCGAGCACGGAATCCATCGAGCGGAAACGCCGGGTTGGCGATCGGGCGCAGCGCGAGCGCGAGAAGCGTCCGCTCTTCGTCGTCGCCCGCGACTCGGTTCGTGCCGAAGGTGCCGCAGCCGGTGCATCGGTGGATGATCGCCCACTCGCCGTCCTGACGGACTTCGATGCCGATCGGTTCCATGCCGGATCGACACGCACACGCGCGATCGCCGGGCTCGTCATCGACGTGGCGGGACCACAAACAGAGCGGACAGTGGTTCCGATGTTTGGTTCCCCACGCCTGAACGGGCACATGGGCGTTGCAGTGAATACACGTGAAGTCGTTTGTTTCGATTCTGCTCTTGTGAGACATTGGTGAATATGACTGCCGAGGCCCACGGGCTTTGCCCGCGGGGAGACAAGGAATTGAGATTCCCGGTTCGATCTATCCCGCGGCAGCAGGTGTGGAAACACACACCGCCCCGAAGCCGAGACGCTTCGGAGCATGCGATCAGGCCTCTTTCGCGGTCACCGTAATGGGTTCCGCCGAGCAGATCGCGGCCACGGGATTGATCAGAAGGTCTTTAGCACCACCAAACAATAGGGCATTCCATGCCTCGGCGGGTCGTTTCTTATCCCCCGGCCTCACTTCCGGCCGATGCGTGTGGCAGTCGGAGCCTTTGTGACGGCTCTTTCTATTCAAGGAGTCCTTCATGACGCAGCTCGCATCTCCCCCTGTTGGCCTCGCCCCCGCACCTCATTTGCACGCGCTCGCGCTTGGCTGGAAGGTCCTGCTCTTTCGCGGCGTGTGCGCCATCGCGTTCGGCGCGCTCGCGATTGCGATGCCGCTAATCACGCTCGGAACGTTGATCTGGATGGTCGCGGCATTCGCAATTGTCGACGGAGCGTTTTCGATTGCGGCGGCGGTCTCGGGGCGGGCTCGGGCGTACGCGCCGACGTGGTGGCTGATTTTCATCGGGGCTATCAGCATCACAGCGGGTATCGCGATCTTTACGTGGCCGGCGCTCTCGACGCTCCTACTGCTCAAGTTCATCGGAGTCTGGGCGATCTTCCGCGGAGTGTTTGAGATCGCCGGCGCGATTCATCTGCGCAAAGTCATCAACAACGAGTGGACGCTGATTCTCGGCGGCGCGATCGACATCGCCTTTGGCGTGTTCGTGCTGGCTCGCCCCGGGCAGGGTGCGCTCGCGATGGTGATGGTCTTGGGCATCTTCGCGTTGATGTCGGGCATCACGCTTGTCGCACTTGCGATGCGATTGAAGAAGCACGCGACCGCTTAACGGCGAACTTGGACAGATCAGCGGATGCTTTCAAAGGCACGCCCCGGGCGTGCCTTTCTCATTTCTTCGCCGGTACCCACTTCCAATTACGCACCTCGGGCATGTCTTCGCCGTGCTGACGGATGTACTTGGTGTGCTCGCGGCGCTTCTCGGCCATGTGCTGGCTCAAGTCTTCGCCCGCGGCCCCCAGTTTGCCGTGGCGTTTGATCACGTCCAGCACCAGGTGGAAGCGGTCCATGTCGTTCAGCACCACCATGTCAAACGGCGTCGTGGTCGTTCCCTCTTCCTTGAATCCGCGCACATGGATGTTGTTGTGGTTGGTGCGCCGGTAGGTGAGCCGGTGAATCAGCCACGGATAACCGTGGTACGCGAACACGACCGGCTTGTCTTTGGTGAACAGCAGATCGAATGCCTCATCGGAAAGGCCGTGCGGATGCTCAGACGTCGGCTGCATCCGCATCAAGTCCACGACGTTGACAACCCGGACTTTCAGATTCGGCAAGTGCTGGCGGAGCAGCATGGCCGCCGCGAGAACTTCGAGGGTCGGCACGTCCCCGCAGCAGCCCAGCACGACATCCGGCTCGCCGCCTCGATCGCTGCTCGCCCAATCCCAAATGCCGATGCCCGCCTTGCAGTGTGCCGCGGCGGCTTCCATCTCGAGCCACTGCGGTGCCGCCTGCTTCCCCGCGACAATGACGTTGACGTAGTTGCGGCTCCGCAGGCAGTGATCCGTCACACTGAGCAGTGTGTTGGCATCCGGGGGCAGATAGACGCGGATTACATCCGCCTTCTTGTTTACCACATGATCGATGAAACCGGGGTCCTGGTGGCTGAAGCCGTTGTGATCCTGGCGCCACACGTGCGACGAGAGCAGATAGTTCAGCGAGGCGATCGGTCTGCGCCATCCCATCTTTCGCGTCACGTTCAGCCACTTGGCGTGCTGATTGAACATTGAATCGATGATGTGGATGAACGCCTCGTAGCACGAGAACATGCCGTGGCGCCCGGTCAGCAGGTATCCCTCGAGCCATCCCTGGCACTGGTGCTCGCTCAGCATTTCCATGACGCGTCCGTCGGGCGCGACGTGGTCGTCGGTTTTGTAGATCTCGGCGGCGAATTCGCGAGTAGTGACCTCAAAGAGCGGCTGCCAGCGGTTCGAGGATGTTTCGTCGGGGCTGACGACGCGGAAATTCTTGTTGTCGTCGTTCATGCGCATGACGTCGCGCAAGAAATCGCCCTGGATGCGCGTCGATTCCGCTTCGACCGACCCCGGCGCGGTCAGCTTGATCGCATACTCGCGGAAGTTGGGCATCTTGAGGTCTTTGAGCAGCACGCCGCCGTTCGCGTGCGGGTTGGCGCCCATGCGGCGAGCGCCCTTAGGAGCCAGTTCGGCGAGCTCTGCGATCAGCTTGCCTTTCGAGTCGAACAATTCCTGCGGCTTGTAGCTCCGCATCCATTCTTCGAGCATTTTCAGGTGCGACGGATTGTCGCGCACGTTCGACAGCGGAACCTGGTGCGAGCGGAAGGAGCCTTCAACGGGCTTGCCGTCGACCACCTTCGGGCCTGTCCATCCCTTTGGCGTCTTCATCACGATCATCGGCCAGCGCGGACGCTCTTTGAATCCGCCGGTGCGGGCCTGCTGCTGAATCTTTTTGATGTCGGCGAAGACGGTGTCGAACGTGGTCGCCATCAACTCGTGCATCTTCGCCGGATCGTCGCCCTCAACCCAGTGCGGCTCGTAGCCATAGCCCCGCATCAGCGATTCGAGTTCCTCGCGCGGGATGCGAGCGAGCACCGTCGGGCCCGCGATCTTGTAGCCGTTGAGATGCAGAATTGGGAGCACGGCGCCGTCACGGGCCGGGTTTAGGAACTTGTTTGAGTGCCAGCTTGTCGCGAGAGGGCCGGTTTCGGCTTCGCCGTCGCCGATCACGCACGCGGCGATGAGGTCGGGGTTGTCAAAGACCGCGCCATACGCGTGGGAGAGCGCGTAGCCGAGTTCGCCACCTTCGTGGATCGAACCCGGAGTCTCGGGCGCGACGTGACTGGGAATGCCGCCGGGAAACGAGAACTGCTTGAAGAGCCGCTGCATGCCGGCCTCGTCTTGCGAGATATTTGGATAGACCTCGCTGTATGTGCCTTCGAGATAGGTATTCGCGACGAGTCCGGGTCCGCCGTGGCCGGGGCCGGCGATGTAGATGACGTTGAGGTCATCGCGCGCGATGACGCGGTTGAGGTGGACGTAGATGAAATTCAGCCCCGGTGTCGTGCCGAAGTGGCCGAGTAGGCGGGGCTTGATGTGATCCACCATCAACGGCTGCTTGAGCAGCGGGTTCTCGTAAAGATAGATCTGTCCGACCGACAGGTAGTTCGAGGCGCGCCAATACGCATCCATCCGCCTCAGGAGATCGGCATTCAGTGTCGGACTCATTTGCATGCTCCCGTTCAGCGCGTTTCCGTGAGCGAACTCGGATCCACCAATCGCTCAACGTGCCGCGCGATCATAACTTCTTCGTCTGTCCGAATCACGCGCACCCGCACTCGAGATTCCGCGCTCGAAATCCGACCCTGCCCCGACGTGTTGAATTCGCCGTCGAGTGCGATCCCCAGAAAAGAGAGGGTGTCGCAAATGCCTGCGCGAATTTCCGGTGAATTTTCGCCGATCCCGCCCGCGAAAACCAGGGTATCGATCCCGCCCAGCGAAGCTGTCATCGCCGCGACGTGCTTGCGGGCGATCCAGCAGAAGAGGTCGATCGCTTCAGCGGCGCGAGAATCTGTTGCACGCGTTGCGAGCAGGTCTCGCACATCGGCGCTCGTCCCCGAGACACCCAGAAGTCCGCATTCCTTATTCAGGAGCGAAACCAGTTTGTCCGGTGCGAGCTTCTCGCTTTGCGCCATGAACAGCACGGCCCCCGGATCAAGGTCTCCCGGTCGAGTCCCCATCATCAGGCCCGAAAGCGCGGTTGCCGCCATCGTCGTATCGATCGGCTTTCCACCTCGCACCGCGGCGAGGCTCGCGCCCGAACCGAGATGCGCGAGCACCACTCGCCCGCCCGCGATTGCCCTGCCGTCCTCGCGCTCGAGTTCCGCCATTAGATACTCGTACGACAATCCGTGATAGCCGTAGCGACGAAGACCAGCCTCATCAAACCGGCGCGGGATCGGCAGCATCGTCGCCACGCGCGAAAGCCCGCGATGGAATGTGGTGTCCAGGCACATTGCCTGCGGCACGCCCGCAAAGACCTTTTCGAACACTTCGATCAGAGCTATCTCGCGAGGCAGGTGCGTTGCATCCATTTTTGCGACGGAGCGCAGCTCGTCCAAATTCTTCGGTGACACCAGTTGGTGATCGGGCGAATTCGGTCCACCGTAGACGATCCTGTGACCGATCCCGAGTATTGCGCGTCCTCCGAGCGTCTCTTTCAACGCGCTCGCAAGGATCTGCGCCGCTTCCGCGTGAGGGCGGGCGCCGATCGGGTGCACGTCAACCGCCTGCGAATTTGGAGAGTCTAGCGAGCCTTCCAGGCGAAACTCTGCATTCTCGCTGCCGATCCGCTCGACTCCACCGTGCAGCAATCGCACGGGATTCGCGCCGACGCGAAAAACCGCGACTTTGATGCTCGAAGAGCCGCCGTTGATGGCGATGACAAGCTGCGTGCTCGAAGTACCGGTCGCCATGGTCGGCCTTTCCCGAGTGCGCTACCTGGCCGCAATCAACCAGTGTCCGAGCCGTGCCGCCCAGTGGCGGAAGACGAGCTTGGTATCCGAATACGGATCCGTCACCTTGCCGGGCTCGCTGGTCTTCACAAGCGTCGAATCGACCGCCGACGCCAGCGGCTCGTTGGTGATCGAATCGACAATTTCCATCTCGGCCGATGCGCCGCCTTCCCAGCGGAACCAGGTGCTGTGCGGCCCGGCCGTGCGTGCAACTTCGGTAATGGCTGTCTTTACTCGCGCCGTTTTCGGCGCGGGCACCGTGATCACCGGATACGTCGCCTGAAGGATGTCGACGAGTTCATAGCGGAAGTCGGCCGCGAGTCTCTGCTTTTCGGCTTCGGTGATCGGGACGCCTCGGGTGCTCTCGCTGGGAACAACCATCACCGGGTCGACGATGAATCGCTTGTACTGGCCGAGCTTGCCGGAGTTCCACACGAGCGTGCCCGGGAATTCGGCGGAGGGTTTCAGCCGTGAGTAGTCGGATATCAGGCCCGAATGCCGCGGCGCGGGCAGGGTGTTGATGTCCGGCGGTTTCTGTTCGCCGAGCGTGTTGGTTTCGGCCTTGCTTCCCGACGACTTGGTGGAGTGGGAACAGCCGGCAATCAGAACCGTGACGGTGAGAGCGGAAGTGAACGCGGTGCGAAGCGTGAGCATGAATGGTTCCGGAAAGAGAGCGGCGGGATCGGATTCGTTGGGGTGACTCGACGGCGTAAAGACTATTCGATTGGCTGGAGGCCCTGCATGGCCCTGAGATAGTTAATTTGTCCGAAGTGATAGCAGTCGTGGGGGAGGAAGTGGGCGATTGCCTCGAACTGTTCGTCGCTGACCGCCGAGTTTGCAAGTGCGGCGCCGATCTGTTTCTGTGATTCAATGAATCGCGCGCGAGCCGAAGCCCAAGCGCCTTCGGAAATGTCTGTGATCTCCGGGAAGTTCAGGCGTTCAAGATCTTCCTTGGGCGTCTTCTGGCCGACCAGCCTTCGCAGCCAATGCTCGCGCCATAGGCACATGTGCAGCACGTTTTGCCAGATCGAGTGGCGTTTGCCGGCTTGGCCATGCAGTGACACGGCATCCGGCGGCTGCCATGCGGCTTGCTGCGCCGTCAATCCCTCCAGTGATTTCGACCAGGACGCTGCCCACAAACCCTGCGTGAACGCATCATTCCAGAGCTTCGTGACGAACTCGCGAGCGGAAGTCATTCATTGTCTCCTGTTGGGTTCACCGCATTGCGGGCGGCGTCTGCCAGTGTTTGATCGCCTCGATCGGATAGAGCAGCATGACCACGTTGAGCGTCAGGTTGTCGCGAATCCAAAGGAGCGTGAGCAACTCGAGCGCGACAAACAGCGCGAACGCCCGCCAGGCGCCGATCCGCCACGCGATGAGAAATCCCGTGGCGCACGAAAGAATGTCGCCGATCGAATTTCCGATGCTGTCGCCGTTGTAGTTGAGCGAAGCGGTCTGGCCGCGATATCGCTCGATCACCATTGGTGTGTTCTCGAGCACTTCCCAACTCACTTCGAGCAGAATGGCGGCAAACAACCACCAGGCGGGAGTGAACTTTGCTTGCCAGTGAGCGGGCATCACGGTGTGCAGCCAGCGGAACGCGATGAAGAAGAGCAGACCGTGTGAGATATGCGAGAACGTGTATGCGTCGAGCAGGTGCTGCGAGCAGTGGCTCGACCAGATGTCTGAGATCCACGGCGTCGGTACGCCGCAGGCGCACCACCAGACGCGTCCCATGGCGCGCAGAGTGATCACGGCCGCCACGACCAGCAGGACCGAGCCGCCAATTGAAAAACGCAGCCCAGCCATCGATGACGAGGCTGAGGGGGTTGTCATGGTCGTTCCCATCGGGCGAAGCGTATCAGCAAGGCGCGCATGCGCTAGGGCCAGCGCTGCACCGCGAGCCTTCCATCCTCCGCCAGCGTCGCTGTCTCATTCGGCGCGGGCACGACAGAAAACTCGTAGGCGCCTGCGGTCGCGCTGTCGGCGCTCACGATGACGATGTCGTACATACGCGCGTCCGCGTTCGCGAGGAAGATGGTGTCGCGGCTGAGACGAGTGGTCGCACAAGCGCGCCGGACGCCGTCAAATGCGTATCCAACAACACCCACCGACACGGTGGTTCGGCTCATGTCTCGCTTGTTCGATTGACCGACCGGTATGGGTCGGTACGTGCAATTCGCCAATTGGCGTGAAATGAAGCTGCAATGCGAGAGTCCCGGGAGCCGTTTGCCGTTCGGGCACGGCGCTGAAACAGTTGAATGCCGCAAAAACTACAGCCGCGGCGAATCGGGAATTGGGCCACCGCGAACCGGTCCGGTTGCAGACAATTACACGCAGAAGGAGCAGGCCATGCAGAACTCTCTCCATTACCTCGTGCGCACGACGATGTTCGTTGGGTTGGCGTTGATTGCCTTGCTGCTGACGGGTTGCCAATCTGGGCTGTTGGTGAGGGCGGAAGACCTTGATCGTCTCACCGGGCCTGAATGGAAGGGCACGCTTACAACACGCGACAACCTGACGAACAAGGAAACGACGATCGAGTCGACCTTAACGGTTGTGAAAGTTGCCGGACTGGCCGAAGTCGGCAACGACTTCTCCGACGCCGGCGTGAGGTCGAGCTGGGAATTTCAATTCGCATTTCCGCAGGAACCCAAAGAGAACTACACCGAGACGTTCATGATTTCATTTGACGGGAAAAGACTCGGAGACGAGAACGTTCGCGAGCGCATCGAGGTGAACCCGGGCTCGCCCCCGGGAACGCTTGTTTTGATTACCGAAAAAACCGGTAGCGACAACGACAAGCCGGCGAATCTTCGTTTCCGCTACACCCTCTCGGATCAGTTGTTCATGATCACCAAGTATGTGAAGCCTGAGGGCACCGCTGATTTCTTCCAGCGCAGTGAGTATCGCTGGACGCGCTAGCGGCAATCTGCGTGCATCAGACGTAGTGGGAGACGGAGCGCACAATTCGGCGCGGAGTCGTCGAAGTCAGGAAGAAGACTTCTGCCGCGAGATCGCCGGTCGGAGTGGTGTCGTGGCTGTGGCGTCGATACGTCAGAATGACCGATTCGAGTCCCGTGGCGATGTGCTCGGGCTCGAATCGCAGTGTCGGATTTCGATCGAGGGCGCGCTGGAAATAGCCGCGTAACTCGGCCTGCCCCTTGATGGAATGTTCATCGCCCTTGCCGATCGCTTCGTTGTACCTCTTGATGAACGGCGACGAGTGCTCGATCGTCGCGTCGTAGCAATCGATGATCGCGTCCATCTTGTGCGAGTTCCACGCGGCAAACCAGCGCTGGGCGAACTCTTTGGCTTCTGCTGGGGCGAGCGGCATGGCAGAAGATAGCAACCGGTCGCTTCAGGACTTGCCACGTGCGGAGCCGCCGAGACTGGAGGCAGGCGAGCCGGCCGATATCCGCGAAAGTGCCACGGCGCGGACTTTCGGACGACTCCGCCAGGCCAAAAAGGGCGATGGTTCCGTTCGTGTTGGAGGGCCGCCTCGAGAGGTCCTCTCAACCCCGTAAGTGCAGCGCGATTTTGGGGCCGGCAAAAGAGTTACCCAAGCTCTGGCGATTCCGTGTCGGGGAGACTCCGCGCGTTTCGAATCGCATTCCAAGTTTGAAAATCGCGACTCCGCCGGACCCGCCACACCCCTTCTCTGGCGCAAAAACAGGCTTTGCCGATCAAAAGCCGAACCGCACGGCCGCTCCAAGCCCTACCAGCGCGCAAAGTCAGCACTCACATGCGCACTTTTGCTGGCACGTCCCCATTTCCGAGGCATGTTTGAGTGGCAGATGTGTTTTCTCCGCCGCGGGTCTTGTTTTTCGGGGGCGAACACATGGCCATCAAGGTTCAAAACGTGCAGAATCGCAGACTGACAAAAGCTATCGCCAGTATCGTTTGTTGCCTCGGGGCGTACGCCGGAGCGATTTCGCTTTCGGCGGTCGATCAGGCGGCGAACTTTCGGGCTCACCGTGGTGAGGCTCCCGCGATCGCGGCCGTGTTCCAGACCGAATCTCGCCCGGCAACCTTGGCTCAGGCCGTCCCAGTTGCTGTAAAGGCGACGCTCGCTTCGGCTCGCTAAATCTCTGTTCTCGAATACAGCTCTCACAAGGCCTCGCTTCACGCGAGGCTTTTTTCTGCGCGCTATGCAGCTCGGGTCAGAGTCGCGGCTGATTGACGCGCGAGCTACAGCCCGGGTTGGGCGGCGGGCTGAATGAGATCCCACTTGGTGCCGTATAGATCCTGAAAGACGGCGACGATTCCGTACGGCTCGTTGCGGGGCTGCGAGAGGAACGCGACGCCTCTTGACGAGTAGAGGTCAAAGTCTCGGGCGATGTTGTCCGTGTGGAGAAAGATGAAGACGCGTCCGCCGGTCTGGTTTCCGACCGAGGCGAGCTGCTCATTTGTGACGGCGCGGGCCAGGAGAATGCACGGAGCAGAGGCTGCAGGAGGAGCGGAGGGCTGCACGCGGACCCAACGTTTTCCAGCGCCCATATCGGTGTCTTCGACGAGCTTGAAATCGAGTTTGCAGCAGTAGAAGGCGATGGCTTCGTCGTAGTCGCGAACGGTGATGGCGAACTGGGCGATGTGCATGGAGCGCAGCGTACCGCGTGTTGAGAATCGGCGTGTGCAATGGGTTTCTGCGAGCCCGGAAAACTCGCCATTGGGATTGCGTCGCCGGCCTGTTCAGAATCGCTGATCTTTCGAGAAAACCAACGAGGCTTTGTGATTCGCGAGCTTCTAAGCAGCGAGAGCAAAGGGCAGTGCTCGAAATCGTGCGGACGTTGCTTGCAATGCGCTTACATCGTTGGCTGTGCACGAGTGATTACGAATCAGTAGAAATCATCACGCTGCCAAGTTGACATTCAAAACCATGCGGGAAATGCAGGCGGATGCGCACATCTGCCGTTTCCGTCACTTGCTTTGTCGCATGCGGCGCGCGTTCGCGAGCGCCGCGAAATCGAACAGCGAAGTTTGTCAACGTGTAACACGGGGGACCGTCATCGTGATGGTCAAACAACTCAAAGCCTTGTGGAAGGAAGCACACATGAACACGAACCTGAACACCTCTCGCACTCGTTGGACTCGTCGCGCCGGATTTAGCGCATTGGCGTTGTTTGCGGCCGCGGGTATGGCGCTCTCGGCGCGTCCTTCCGTTGGCGCGTCCGATTCCAAGAGCGCATCACCCGAAGCGAAACAGGCAACCTCGCTCGCGAAGAGTCTTTCCGCTGCTTTTCGCGGCGCCGCGAGCACCATCGGTCAATCGGTTGTGAGTATCCGTATCGAGAAGAAGAGCACTACTCCCGCTTCCTATCAGGGCGGGAACGAAGGGGGGAACGGAAATGGTCAGGAAGCACCGTCGATGCCGCCCGGCGCGGAGAAGTTCTTTGAGAAGTTCTTTGGCGGGCAGGGAGGGATGCCCGGAAATGAGAATCCATCAGCTCGGCCGCAGATGCCCCGGCAGAATCCCGGGACGGGTGGTGGCCGGCGTGCGCCGATCATGATGGGCCAGGGGTCGGGCGTCATCGCCACAGAGGACGGCAACATCGTGACCAACGCCCACGTGGTCGACGGTGCTGATCGCATCGTCGTGATCATGTCGGATGGAACGGAACACGAAGCCAAACTCCTTGGAGCCGATAAGGACGCCGACCTGGCCGTCATCAAGATTGAAGCGACCGGCCTTGCTGCCGCGAAGTTCGGCGACATCGAAGAAGTGCAGCCGGGCGACTGGTGCGTGGCCGTCGGAAATCCGTTCGGGCTCGATCACACCGTGACCGCAGGCATCGTCAGCGCCAAGGGGCGCAGCGGTGTGGGCACCGCGGCCTTCGAGGACTACATCCAGACCGACACGCCCATCAATCCGGGCAACTCGGGTGGACCACTGGTCAATCTTGATGGCGAAGTGATCGGTATCAACACCGCGATCCGCTCCAACTCCGGAGGCAATGAAGGCATCGGCTTCGCCATCCCGTCCGCCACCGTGCAGACCGTGATGCACGAACTGATGACCAAGGGCTACGTGGAGCGTGGCTATCTCGGTGTGTCGATCCAGCCCCTTACGCCCGACATCGCTGCGAACATGGGCGCCAAACCTAAGAGCGGCGTCTTGATCGGCGACGTCGTGCCGGGTGGGCCGGGCGCGGGCGGCGGCCTTCAGGCTGGCGACATCGTGACCACGGTGAATGGCAAGGCGGTCGCGGATCCGGGCCAGTTGATGAGCCGCGTGGCTCGACTCAGTCCGGGTGCGAGTGCCGACCTCAACGTTCTGCGTGACGGCGGCGAGCAGCATCTCTCTGTGAAGCTGGGCAAGCGCCCGGGCGGCGGGAGCGCTCAGCCGGAAGCAAAGGCGACGGCGCCGGAAAGCAACAAGCTCGGGTTGTCGGTGCAGTCGCTCGATAAGGCACTGCGCGAGCAGTTCAAGATGAAGGACGATGAGAGCGGACTTGCGATCACGGATGTTGCCGCGGGATCTGCTGCGGAACTCGCCGGGTTGCAGCCGGGCGATGTGATCCTCGCGGCAGGCGGGAAGCCGGCGGGCACAGCAGACGAGTTCGGGGAAATGGCGAAAGGCGCCAGCGCGGAGAAGGGGCTCCTGCTCCGCATCAAGCGGGGCGAAGCGACGCGGTTCGTCGTGATCAAGCCGGAGAAGTAGTTCGCTTCTCCTGACAGATGTGACCGGGTCTCTTTGGGGTATGTGTTCCGGGGTGTGTGCAGCTGGAGAAGAGGGGAAAGGCCGGGGAGTTTGGCCGCAAGCATCCTCTCGATCTCGAAGTGGGTGTCCGGAGTGTAAAAGCGCCGGACACCTTTGAAAGAAATGCTCCTTCCCTCCGTGGCCCTGGGTGTGTGTATCCCCCGGGGCCGCGGTCCTTTTTGGGAAGGCTTGCGTATGCACCGACTAAGCAAATCAGCGCCGCATCTTGCGACGAGCAACGATGGGGCGCTGTACGTGGACACGAGCGCTGCTGGGCGATCAGATGATCACGGAGCCGTGCTTCGAACGGGGGGATTCGGAAGCGGGCACGCGCATCGCGTCGGCGAGAGGAGTTCCGGTGACGAGTGATTTGATGACCTGAAGCGTGAACAGGGTGTTGGATGGGCCATCCCAGTACTCGGCCGACTCAACGTGCACGCGGATGATCGCGATGGATGGATCATCGGGTCCGGACGGCCACCAAGCTTTCAGCATGAGATTCCAAAGTTCGCGGACTTTCGTCGGATTGCGCTCGGTCGTGGTCCTTGCCCAAGACCGAGACAAAGCGATTGTGACTCGAATCGGCGTATGTGAGGAGCACGCGATCTTCGTTCGCAATTTCGCGGACCTTGCCGGTGTGGCTGTCTGTCAAGAAGATCAACTCACCACGGAATGTCTCCGGATCGACGCGCTGGGTGTACATCGGACGCGTGTGGCAGAAGTGCTCGGTTGGATGGCTCGGGAAAGTCGTCATCATTGCGACGCGGATGTCCTTGATGAGTTCGGCAAGGTGATGAAGGCCAAGATCGCTCGAAGGCGCGGACGGAGTTGGGGCTGTGATGGGTGTCATAGCGGTTGAAGGCGGCAGGGTGAACTCGCTGCCACAACAAAAAGATCGAGCCGCTCTGTCAGGGGCGGCTCGATCATGAGAGAGAGTGCTCAGTTGGGCTGCTTCTTCTCCGTTTCGACCTTCTTTTCCACGGTCTCGGTCGTCTTCTTTGTGCCTTCCGGCGTTTCGGTCACTTTGGTCGTGGACGACTTCTGCGTGCTCACGTCCTTGTCGCAGGCGGTCAGCGCAAGTGGCGCGGCGGTAAAGAGCACGAGGGCCGCGATCGTGAGACGTTTGCGGAGGATGGAATTTGTCATGCGGTGAGTCCTTTCGGAATAAGTGTGAACGGCGGAGGGACCGCGTCGCTAGTGGGGAGTGATGGTCGTGTTCTTTTCGCGGGTTTCGGTTACCGTGGTCTTTTCTGTGGGAGAGTCGGTCGTCGTTTTCGTCGTGGACTTGCTGTATCCAACTGGTTCGCTCGACGCGCAACCGCCGAGCAGGAAGGACGAGCACGCAATTCCTGCCGTTGCGGTGAGCGTGAGTTTCAGAGCTGGCTTTCGCATTGGACCTCCCAGAGTTTGGCGACGCGTTTGTCGACGCGGAGCGCTTCGGGCGAACGCCTCAATCCGGTGGGCCGCGATGTCCCATCTGCGGATGCTGCGTATCACCGTCATCAGAAGCTTCGAGTGTAATCTCGGAGTTGCGATGAGGGGTGTCTAAAAACCCATTCAGGGTGGAGAATTGGGCGTTAGACTTCGCTCACGTGCTTACACCATCCATCAAGCCAGAGTTGAATCGTCCGCCCCATCCGATCGCTTTTGCGATCTTGATCATCCCGTTCGGCGCGATGAGCGGGTTCGTATCGGTGGCGATGGCGTTCCTGTGCACGCGATTCCAGCTGACTGTCGAAGATGCCGCGCTGTTGATCGCGTCGGGCATGTTCCCGCACGTGTGGAAGTTTCTGTGGGCGCCGATCGTCGATACGACGCTCTCGCGCAAGAAGTGGTATCTGATGTCGGTCGTCTGCTGCGCATTCGGAATTGCCGCGATGAGCGCGGTGCCGATGAGTAAGAGCAACCTGCACCTGCTGCAGGTGGTTATCTTCACGGCAAATCTCGCATCGACGTTTCTCGGCATGTCTGTGGAAGGCCTGATGGCGCACTCCACATCGCCCGAGCGGCGTGGACGGGTGGGCGGCTGGTTTCAGGCGGGCAATCTTGGCGGCGCCGGATTGGGCGGCGGAGCCGGACTGTGGATGGCAACGCACGTCCCGACACCCGAAGCGCCTGCGCCTTGGATCTCGGGAGCGGTGCTGGGCGTCGTGTTCCTTGTGGGTACGGCTGCCCTCCTCATGGTTCCCGACGCCGTAGCGGAGTATCGCAGCACGACACTTCCACGCGCCATTCTCGGCGCGGGTGCGGAACTCTGGCAGACCGTCAAATCCAAGGCGGGATTGATGTGTGCTGCGCTGTGCCTGCTTCCGATGAACAGCGGCACGGCGACGAATGTGCTGTCGCAGTCTGAAGTTGCCTCGCTGTGGGGTGCGAACGAAGATGTTGTCGCGCTGGTCAACGGCACCATCGGCGGGCTGGTTTCCGCGGGAGGCTGTCTGGTCGCGGGTGAGATCTGCGCGCGGGTGAATTCCAAGAAGGTGTATGCCGCGGTTGCACTGCTACTGGCGGGTGTCTCGGTCGCGATGGCGCTCTCCGCGTTCACGCGAACGAACTACATCATGTACTCGCTGATCTATATGTTTGTTGTTGGGCTGTCGTACACGGCGTTTACCGGTTTCGTACTCGACACGATCGGCAAGGGGGCTGCGGCGACGAAGTACAACGCGTTTGCGAGCCTTTCCAATACGCCGATCACATACATGGGACTCGTGCTCGCGTGGGCGCAAACGAAGTGGGGCGCGAAGTGGATGCTGTTTACGGATGCAGGTGCGGGGGTGATCGGCCTGATCGTGCTCGGGGTGGTGGGGCTGCTCATAGGAACGATCAAAACACCAAAGGCTCAAGGAGCCTGTGTTGCCTGCGGCCACGATTTCGCGGGGTTGCCACGCGGCAGCCTTTGTCCGCAGTGCGGTGTTCCCGACCGAGCGGCGACCTGATTCGTCGGATGCGAAGGCCTTGCGACTCTACTTCGGACTGATCACGCGAACGGTCCTCACGACAACGAGATCCACCGGCACGTTCTCCATGCTGCCGTCATCGACCGGGATGTCGGGGCGGGAAACTGTTTTCCCGAGTCGAATGATCTCAACAGCTTCCCAGCCGGAAGTCACGCGGCCAAACACGGCGTACCCCGCGCCGCCCGCGACTTCGCGGGGGATGTCGAGCTTGGGATTGTCGACGACGTTGATATAGAACTCGCGCGAGGCGGAGTCCGGATCTTTTTCGCGGCCGAGCGCGATCGTTCCTTTGGCGTTCTTGAGACCGTTCTGCCACTCGTTCTTGATCGTCACGTCGGGATGGCCTGCTCGGGCGTCGCGCTTGGCGTTGTCGCGCAGTCCGCCGGGTGCGGAGGGGTCGATGGTCCAGCCGCCGCCTTGGATGACGAAGTTGGGTATAACGCGCTGAAAGACGGTGTTGTCGTAGTGACCGGCTTTGGCGTGGTTGAGAAAACTCGCGGTACTCAAGGGGGCATGTTCTGGGTCGAGCTCGAGCGTGATATCGCCGGCCGTGGTCGACATCAGAACGGTGACCGGCTTCTTGGCGGCGGGAAGCTGAGTTTCCATTTTGGTGGTGTCACTTTGACACCCGGACAGCAGTAAGGCGATCAGAAGCGAAAAACGATGAAGCGTCAACATGGGTGCAGCATACTCGGTGAGGACGGCCTTGGATAGCCATCGTTTGCGGTGCGCGCACTGGTCGGCGTGCCGCGAATGCGGGAGATCGGGGCGCGAGACCGGTGTCGGGTAATTCGGCGCGCGGAATCGATCTACAGGTCTTGGATACCAAATTTGGTTCCCGCCGGAAACGAGAGCGCGAAGTCGCGATCGAGAATATCGAGGAGCTGCGCGGAAGTCTTGATTTCGATCGCCTGCAGAACGTGACCGTCACTTGCGCGGCGGTGGGCGAAGCTTTTGGTTTCGAGCACGAAACGTGTGCCGTCTGGATTTGCGCGTGCCGCCATGATGTTCTGCGCGAACTTGGAGTTCGGGTTTGTGCTCGTCCACCAGTTGCCCACCTCGCGATCGATTGCAAACATCTCCTCGCCGGTGAATTCGCAGACGTCTTCCCAGGTCGGTCCAAGTTTGACCTGGTGATAGAAGCGATCGTTCTCGCGGATGATGCGCCGTGGTTCGTGGGGCGACGATTGCTCTTCGTTCACGACGAAGCGGATCGGAGCGGTGGGGGAGAGGCCACCGACGCCGACATCAGCGAGCCACTGCTCGCCACCGAGATCAACTCGGACGAAGATGTGCGTGCGGGGCGGGACGAAGTCGCGGGGCTGGCGGAAGCGCACGCGTGCCGCGAGCGGCATCGCGTTGAATCCGAGATCGCGAAGCACATGGAGAAGCAGCCAGTTCTGCTCGAAGCAGTATCCGCCTCGCCCATCGGTGACGAGTTTCTTCTGAAGCGAGTCGAGTTCGAGAGCGATGCCTCGCTTCAGAAGGACGTCGAGGTTTTCGAACGGGATCGAGCAGACGTGATGGAATTGGATCGCGCTGAGCGTGGAGAATGTGGGCGTGGTAGGACCGGAATACCGGATGCGGCGGAAATAGGAGTCGAGATCGATGTTCTTCGTGGCCAAGGCATTCTCCCGGAGAGTCCAAGGTAGGAGGAGAGTCTGTACCATCGCGACTCAAAGTGAGTTCTATTGAAGCGAGACCTCCACATCCCGGTGCTTCTGAAACAGGTGCTCGAGGTGCTTGATCCAAAGCCCGGGCAGACGGTTGTGGATTGCACCCTCGGTTTGGGCGGACATTCCGCCGCGATTCTCGAACGGATCAAGCCGAACGGACGGCTGATCGCGTTCGACTTGGACCCTTCGAACATAATCGAGGCGCGGGTACAGCTTCAGAAGGTCAAGGGGCGCGAAGGAACCGTCCGGTTCGACATCTTCCATGACAACTTCGCGAATATTGAGCAGGCCCTGACAGAATTGGGAGTTGAGCCGGGAAGTGTGAACGGCGTGCTGGCCGACATCGGAGTCGCGAGTACGCAGATCGATACCCCCGAGCGGGGATTCTCGTACCGAAAACCGGGCCCGCTGGATATGCGGATGGATCCGACGCGGGGCGAACCGGCATCGGCGATCATCAATCGGATGAGCGAGGACGATTTGGCGGACGCGCTCTTTGAACTGGGTGATGAGGAAGACGCGAAGAAGATCGCGAAACTGGTTGTGAAGAGGCGGGCAAAGGAGCCGATCACCACCACTGAACAGTTAATGGCAATCGTGTGCGAAGCGCGCGATTTCACGATCGAGCGCGGCATGGGCGCGAAGCTGCATCCCGCGGCACGAACGTTTCAGGCTCTGCGGATCATGGTGAACCATGAGCTGTCGAACCTTGAAGCGTTGTTGAACGCGCTGCCGCGGGTGCTGAGGCCGGGCGGCATGGGCGCGATCATCACGTTTCACAGCGGCGAAGATCGGCCGGTGAAGCATGCCTTCCGCGATCTCTTTCGCGCGGGTGTGTATGCCGCGGATGGACGCGATCCCATCGTCGCGGACGAGGCCGAGATCGACGAAAATCCGCGCGCAAAGTCGGCGAAGTTGAGGTGGGCGAGGAAGGCGTAAGAGCTCGCCGCCCGAATGCTGGAGCGCGGTCAGCTGAACGCCTTGCTCGCGAAGCACTTCGCCAGACGATCGAGTGTCCCCGTCCATCCGACCTGCATCATGCCGCGGCCTGCGTCGAATGTTTTCTGTGCGATCGCGTTGGCGTTGTGCGGGGTCCACTCGACACGTACGACCGTTCCTTTGCCGATCCCGGCGTGCGGCACAAATGTCACAACCGAGAGCATCTCGGTCGGCCAGTTCGGGTCAAAGGGAATCGGGATCGTCTTTCCGGTTTCGTCCGCGGCGGAGATGAGGAATTCGAGGCGATCGGGCGGCGCGATCTTTCGGAAAGTCCACTTGGCCCACGCTTCGTTGCCGTCGCCATCGCGCTGGCAATAGTGGAACGTGCCGCCGATTCGCAGGTCGAGGGTGGCGCGCGAAATGTTGACGTTCGCGGGGCCGAACCACTGCATGAGGTGTTCACGGTCCGTCCACACCTTCCAAACCAGATCAATCGGCGCATCGAAGACGCGAGTAATGACAAACGGTTTGGTTGCGGGTGATGCAATCATGGACTGAAGATGTTCGCCGAGGCGGCCGAGGTGCTGCTTGCCGCCTTCGAGGGCGTTGTATTCGCGGATCACATATTCGCGGGCGTTCTTCGAAGGGAAGAGCGAGCGCATGGTCAGCTTGGTCTTGTTGTCGCCCACTTCCTCAAAAGTAACGGTCACCTCGAAATTCACAGGTTCGCCTTCGACCACGCCACCTTGTTTGTACTTGAGCCGCTCGTTCGGAACGATCTCGTTGAACGTCGTGATGTTGAGGTAGTCGCGTCCGTCGGGGCCGTGCATCACGTAGCGCCATGTTCCGCCGGGCTTGAATTCGCGGCTTTTGGTGGTGAGCGAAAATCCGGCGGGTCCCCACCATTGCGCGAGTTCGTCGGCTTCGGTGAAAGCCTTCCAGACGAGTTCGCGCGGGGCGTCGAACGTGCGCGAAAGTTCGATCTCGCGATCGCCGAGGGTGCTACTGACGGTCGTCACGGTTGGTCTCCTTGGATTGCAGTTTTTTGAGGTGTTCACCCAGTCGATCGAAGCGTTCGTTCCAGAGATTCTCGTAGTAGATGAGCCAGCGCTCCGCCTCTTTCATGGGGATCGCATTGACCTTGATGAATTGGAAGCTGCCGCGTTTTTCGCGGTGGATGAGGCCGGCGCCTTCGAGGACTTTGAGGTGCTTCGAAACGGCCGCGAGCGAAACGCGATAGGGCTCGGCGATCTGGCTGACGGTCTTTTCTTCTGAGGCCACGTCGCGGAGGATGGACCTCCGCGTGGTGTCGGAAAGGGCATGAAAAACCGAATCCAGCTGGGAATCGAGGATATTCGATCGTTTAACCATGCGGTTGAATCGTACAGCACGCTTGGGGCGGTGTCAACCAACTGGTTAAATCATTTTTGGAGGCGCTTGCGAGTTAGGGTGCGGGCTCTATTGCCGCGAGAATCCGCTTGTAGAACTCGGCCTGAGCGTTGCCACCCTTGTGCCAGCGCCAGACGACGACGAGGTCGTGCTCGGGGTCGATCCAGATGGAGTTTGTTCCAGCCCCCTGCGCAGAGAAACTTGAGCGCGGTGCCGCGGGCCAAGCGTTGTCGGTGTTCAGCCACCAGAGATAGCCGTAATCGCTCTTCGCGCCCGCAAGTTCGGGATGCGGGCTCGTGGCCTCCTTGATCCACTCCTTTGAGATGAGCTGCTTTCCGTTCCATTCTCCCTTGCGGAGGATGAGCAGCCCGAAGCGGGCGTGGTCGAGGGTGCTGATCCAGAGGCCGGCGCCCCAGCGTGTGCCGCCGCTGATGGACTGCATGGGAACCAGAGTTGAGTTGCCGCTTGCGTCAGGCACATCAATGTTGACGGTTGCATTGTCGTAGGCGTGGTACTGCCACGTACTGGATGCACCGATCGGATCCATGATTTCCGTCTTGAGAACGTCCGGCAGCGGACGCTTCCACAGCCCAAGCAACGAAAGCGAAAAGCGGTTGATGCGCACATCGTTGTATTCGAAGAGAGTGCCCGGCTCTTTGATGTCGCGCGGCTTCATCTCGCCGGCGCCGAATTCTGCCTTGCCAAGAAACGTGCTCGGCTTACCGAACATCTCTCCCTGCCATTCGCTGGTTTGTGTGGCGTGATGCTGCCACGTGATGAGCGAATTGTGTGGCTCGTCGTATCCGCCATCATGAATGTATTGGCCGACCGGATCCGTGATGGACTTGATCATGCCCCGGTCGAGCGTAAGACCATGGATGGTGGAGAGATAGCTCTTGGCGACGCTGTAGGTCGGATCAACGGCGGTGGTGTCTCCGAACTCGGCGATGATGTAGCCGTTCTTGAGAACGACGCCGTTGATGGAAGCGCGAGTCTTCGGAAGCGGACCGAGCGGGCGGCCAAATATCTCAGATTGTTTCGAAAAGTCTTTGGGCCAGTCGGTTTCTTGTGTTTGGGTCCAGGCAACGGCCTCCGCAATTGCCGCGTCGTTCATGCCGAGGTCGGAGGGCTTTTTGTGTTGCCAAGTTCCTGCGGGCGGGAAGTAGTGCTGAGCGGATGCCGCGGCAGGCGTTGCCGTTGAGACAGTCGGTTGTACCGCACAAAAAATCGTGCACACAAACGCGGCGCAGGGAATCAGCAATGAGCGGAGGAGCGGCATGGCTGAAGTGTAATTGAACGCGGGCGGCGAGCGCGGGAGTTGCAGATTGCCGGCTGTTCACAGCAAAAAATACGGAGATCATTCGAACCCGAGCATTTGTCGGCGCATAAACCTCATCGACCTGTCCGATGCAAAGGCACTGCGTCCGGGCAGGCAAGGAAGATCGAGTTACATAAGGGTTCGGCGCGGCTCGAAAGAATCTGAGGGATCGCGCTGTTTTGTCGGGCATCATAAGGGAAGAGCTCATGACCAACGTTCCATTCCGGGCGGGCGCGATCGTCGCGCTCGATGAACTCCTGCGGGGGAAGTTGACCGATGCGAAGCAGGTGCGGCTGGGTGTGACGCCGGTGCGGCTGTTTGGTCCGTGGGCGCTGGTGCTCGGCGCCATACATGGCTCATTCATTGCCTGGTACGCGATCGCCGGTGGCGCGAGCGGCGCGTGGCTGCATCTGTTCTACGTCATGGTGAAATTACCGGCGCTCTTTCTTCTCACGCTTTTCGTAACGTTTCCCAGTCTGTATGTCTTCAATGCGTTGATGGGATGCGGGCTCGGTTTTCGCGCGACGCTCCGCCTGCTGGTCGCGACGATTGTCGTGAATCTCGCGCTCGCCGCCTCACTTGGCCCGATCCTCGCGTTTTTCACGGTGAGCACGACGAGTTACACATTCATTGTGCTACTGAATGTCGCGCTCCTGGGAATCGCGGGAATCGTCAGTGTTGGCTTTCTACTGCGAACTCTAATGCAACTGCAGGAAGCGGATCGAGTGGAAGCCGAGAAAGCCGCGGACGCCTCGGCTGAATTAGTCTCTCGGCGCTCCGTGACCGGCATGTTCATGATCTGGATTCTCACGTACGCATTGGTGGGTTCTCAGATGGGCTGGCTGCTGCGTCCGTTCATCGGGCACCCCGGACAGGAATTGACATTCTTCCGCCCTCGCAGCGGCAGCTTTATCGAGAGCGTGTGGAACTCGACCGCAGGACAGATGGATCCTCGGAGCGGCGTTCGCAAGTGACCAACCTTGTGAGCCCAACTTACGCCGCGGATCAGGTTGATCGGTTCACACGATTTCTCGATTGCCTGCGGCAACCCAGCAAGGCGCCCGGGATCAGGCGCGTCGTCGTGTTCATCGCCCTCATGAGCCCGCTTTACGGGTTGGCGATGGGCGCGTTTGACCTGAATCTGGATCGTGCGATGTACCCGGTGTATTCGGCGGTCAAAATGCCGCTGATGATCTTCGCGACGTCGGCGGTCTGCCTGCCGGGTTATTTCGCACTGAGCACGGTGCTTGGGCTTCGGAGCGACGTACGTGCCGCGCTGCGTGCGATTGTGAGTTCGCAGGCGGCCTTTGCTGCAGTCCTCGCTTCACTTGCGCCACTGACGGCGTTTGTGTACGCCAATGGCGTGAGCCACCGGTCGGCTTTGCTCACGAGCGGGGTGATGTTCTTCATCGCGACGCTGGCGGCGCAAGGAATTCTGTGGAAGCGGTACCGGCCATTGCTCGCGCGGTCGCGCCGGCACATCGTCATGATGGCGTACTGGCTTATCGCGTACGTATTTGTCGGGATCCAGATGGGCTGGATGTTGAGGCCCTTTGTCGGCACGCCGGGAATTGCGCCTAGTTTCTTTCGCGAGGAAGCATTCAGCAATGCGTATGTGGTCGTGTGGAACTTGATTGCGCAGTGACGGTCTGGCGCTTGGATCAGGTGAAAGGGCAGCAACGATTTGGTAGGAGCGGGGCTAGGACGCGGTGACGACAATCGCGCTCATCGTTGATCGGCAAGGCCGATCGCCAAATTTCTCGGCGAGTGCCTTGGTCACCGCAGCGCGGACCGGTGCGATATCCGTGACGCCGCGTTCTTGCAGTGCTGGCAGGATCGGAGTGCCTTCGACGAACCCCCGCGCGGCATCTTCAGCAGCGGGGGCCGTGCATGGGAACTGAGCGGTCTCAATCTTGACATTCGCAAAGCCGCCGGCCCGTGTGACTCGATCGATCTCCGCGCGATCAGAATACCCATATGGGAATTTGGCAAGAAATTGTGGCGGATCCTTCGGAAAGAGTGCGGCAATGGTTTCGTGCTCGACGCGCGGGATGGGATTTGCCGCAAGAGAATCCCAGATGGAGAAGAGATATGTGCCGCCCGGCGTGAGCACGCGACGCGATTCTTGCATGGCCTTCACCTTGTCCGGGAAAAACATCACGCCGAATTGACACGCGATGAGGTCGAACGACTTGTCCTTGAAGGGAAGCGCGCAGGCATCAGCCTGTTGAAACGTCAGGCGCGCGTCGGCTACGACATTTGCTCGTCCGAGCGTGAGCATCGGCTCGCTGAGGTCGGAGGCGATGAACGACCCGCCCGCGGGAAGTGAGGCGAGCAGTTCTTTCGTGACGATGCCTGTGCCGCAGGCGATTTCGAGAACGCGGGCGTTGGCTTTTGCGAGGGACTTCAGACGCGTCGCTAAATCTCGTGCGTATGCATCGAAAATAAGCGGGCCAAGAAAAGTGTGGTAGGTCTGGGGGATTGAGCCGGCGAAGGTCGCGGTCGTCATGGGATGATCCTCACAGCTCGAAGCGGCACGTCCAGGTCGACGGCGAGTGTAACTCGCGGCAGGACCCTACTGGTACCGCATCCCCTTGAACTCGATATATCCGGATTGCACGTTGCGGGAGGCGAACTTGGGCTTGTGCGTGAAGTGGACTGTGCCACCCTTTTCGGTGTATTCGTACTCGCCGCGAAGCGAGATCGTGTCGCCGGGTTTGATCGGTACGCGTGGTGCGGTGGAAATGTTGTGCGCAACAAGCACTGTGATGTCGCCCGGTACCAGCAGCAGGAATTTCTGATGCTTGTCGGAATTATCGCTCGTATCGGTGTCGTCGGTCAGTAGCTTCTCAACGCGGCCGGAGGTTTCGACCCATGCGTCGGAAGCGCGGGCGTTGTAGAGTTCGCGGATTGTGCGAGTCGCTGAACGAGACGGCGACGATGGAACCGATGCCGGCGAGGTTGAAGTTGGGGTGTTCGCTGTTGGCGAGTTGACAACGGAAGAAGGCAGCCATCCGCGCTGCACTGCGATAGTGATAACCGCGGCAACGAGCACCGCGGCGACTTTGTAGCCAAAGGACACAGCGGCTTGGCGATAGGAAGGCTTCATGAGCTGAGGATTGTTGCTCTGCAAGGCGATGTGCCGCGAGCACTCGTGCCGAGCTGGAAAGTCAGCCTTCGTAGAGCTCGATCGGAAGATCGTCCGGGTCTTTGAAGAACGTGAACCGCTTGCCGGTGTTCGCATCGGTGCGGATCGATTCGCATGTCACGCCGAGCGACGAGAGGCGTGCGATTTCCGCGTCGAGATCGCTGACGAGGAGCGCGAGATGACGCAGGCCTTGAGCTTCGGGTCGCGTGGGGCGGGGCGGTGGATTTGGGAAGGAGAAGAGTTCGATCTGGACGCCATCGGGAAGGGTGAGATCGAGTTTGTGCGACTGGCGGTCGAATCGGAAATGCTCGGCGACGATGGGTAATCTGAGCACTTCGGTGTAGAAGCGTTTGGAGCGTTGGTAGTCTGAGCAGATGATGGCGACGTGATGAAGACCGAGGAGCGGCATGCGGCCGAATCAAAGGCGATCCGCATCAATCGCGGGTTACCGGCGTCGCCGGAAGGAAAGACACACGCCGGCTACAAGGAGCATCGCCGTTCCCGGAGAAGGAATGACGGTCATGGTTGCCGACAAATTGCCCCATCCAGAAGCAGGAAATCCCGGACCGACGTGCTCGGTGACATCTCCCGATGCTCGCATCAGCACTTTGTAGTTTCCGGCATTCAGGAGCGAACTCCACGTGGAGTTCGACCAGACTCGGTAGTCGCTGGGCGGGCTGCCGCTCACTGCACCGATGTTCCACGAGTCAAAGATGAGCGCGTTGGTGTCGGCGTTGTAGATCAAAAAGTACGCGTTGATGTTAGTTGGAGTAGACGGTTTGAGGCTTCCTCGGAATGCGCGGCCGCTGAGACTCAGGTTTACAGTCGCGGGTGCGCCCGTAACTGTGAACCGCACATCCATCGAGTCGTTGTCATAAATGGTGCTGCCGCTCGGATGTTCGCTTGCGCCCTCGAACTTGGCGTCGATGAGTGAAGAGCTGACCCAGGAATAGTGTGTGTGAAAGCCGCGCAAGGTGACCGAATGAACCCCTTCGCCAGTGAAGGCGCTGACTTCGTTGTAGTTGCTCTGTGGGTTGAAGAGATAATCCGCAAAAGCGCGCGCGGTTGTGGTTCGTGAGGTGATCGTGACTCCGCCAAAAGACTGACAGGCAATCGAGGCGCAGGCGGCGAACATGGCAAGACGCATTGCGTTCATGTTTCTCTTCTCCGTGAACCAATTTACAACGACAGGCATCCGGATTCAACAGTCTTTTTGGTACGCAACGCGAGAACGCCCCGGAGATGAAAATGAAGAGGTCGTCATCTTGAATTCGCAAGCCGGCTGCCGGGTCTTGCAGAGGCTTGCGATTCAGATTACGTGATCGTCCTTCCTAATCCCCAGCGCCGGTCTTACATCCAGTGGCACAAGCACCTCCCGCCCCGCCTTCTGCTCGATCAATGACTTCGCCGCATCCGGATCCACATAGTCGCTGTGACACGTCGCTTTCTCGCCGACATGCAGATTGAGCGCCTTCTTCGTCTTGCTCGCGAGCTTGTGGATCTCGTTGGGAGAAAGAACGCCGCGCTTCGCGAGGATTTCCCGTTGCTCTGCCGTCAGCGCGGCAGACTTCTTCGGTGCACCGGGTTTGTCGCCATCCGCGCCACCCATGCGCTCGAAGCCTTCGGCCTTGCCGCTGGCGAATTCCTGGATCTCTTTGCTGATGCGGACTGAGCACCAATCGTGCCCGCACATCGCGCAAAAGTCGGTATCGACATCCAAGTCTTCATCGTGATACGCGCGGGCGGTATCGGGGTCGAACGAGAGCTCGAAGTGCTTCTCCCAGTTCAGCGCGGCTCGCGCCTTTGTCAATTCATCATCGCGGTCGCGTGTGCCGGGAATGCCCAAGGCAATGTCCGCCGCATGTGCCGCGATCTTGTACGCGATGCAGCCTTGCTTGACGTCATCTTTCTTCGGCAGGCCAAGGTGCTCTTTGGGCGTGACGTAGCAGAGCATCGCGGCGCCATGATACGCCATGCTCGTCGCGCCGATGCACGACGTTATGTGGTCGTAACCGGGGAACATGTCAGTTACGAGCGGCCCGAGCACATAGAACGGCGCACCGTGGCAGAGCGTGCGTTGGATCTTGGCGTTGTATTCGATCTGATCGAACGGCACGTGGCCCGGTCCTTCGATCATCACCTGCACACCCTTGCGCCAGGCGCGCTCGGTGAGTTCGCCGAGTGTTTCGAGTTCGGCAAGCTGGGCGTCGTCGGTCGCATCTGCGAGGCCGCCGGGGCGGAGGCCGTCACCGATCGAGAACGTGACGTCATACTGCCGGAGGATGTCGCAGATTTCCTCCCAGCGGGTGTACATGATGTTTTCCTGGTTGTGGACGAGCATCCACTTTGCCAGGAGAGATCCTCCGCGGCTGACGATGCCAATGAGACGGTTCTTGACGTACTTCAAATGCCCGCGCCGCACGCCCGCGTGAATCGTGAAGTAGTCGACGCCTTGCCTGGCCTGATGATGGAGCGAGGCTTCGATCGTCGGCCAATCGAGATCGTCGATCTTCTTGCCGATGATCATCGAATAGATCGGAACCGTTCCGATCGGGACGCTGGCATTCTGGATAATGGCCGCGCGAGTCGCATCGAGGTCGCCTCCGGTGCTGAGATCCATCACCGTATCCGCGCCCCACTTTTCGGCCCACTTGAGCTTTTCGACTTCTTCGTCGGTGCCGCTGGAAACAGGCGACGCCCCCATGTTGGCGTTCACCTTGGTCTTGCTCGCGCGGCCGATCGCCATCGGGTCAAGCTTGTGCTGAAGGTGGTTGATGTTTGCAGGGATGACAAGCCGGCCCGCCGCGATCTCGTCGCGAACAGCCGCGGCACCCTGGCCGGGGAAGAGCGTCTCAAAGTGCGGCTCGCGCTCGGCGACACGCTTCATCTGCGGCGTAATGATGCCAAGCCGTGCGGATTCGAACTGCGTAATCGGTTTGAAGTCGCCGGGATAGATGACGCGGAGGCGTTGGCTCTTTGCCGTCGTGAACTCGGCGAACTTGCGCGAATCACCGAGACAGGCGGCGCAGCCGCTGGGTGTCGATGCAGAAGAAGGCATCGAGGCAGGGGGCATCGAGGCATCGAGCGAAGAGCCAAGGTCAACCACGCTCCAGCCCTCGGGAAGAAAATCCCACGCCGTCTTCTCGCTGGCTTTCGGCATGCCCGGCGTATCCGGGCTGGCAAACATAAGCGGCCCGCCGACATCGTTCTTGAGGGCGAACGAGCCGGGCGTTGTGACGCCGGCCGTGACGCCGGGGTTGGCAGCGCCGTGCATGGGGAGGCCGAGGCGTGAAACAGGAGACGAGTTGGAATGAGCGATCATGCGCTTCCCTCCGCCGGTACAAACCGGATCAGGTTCTACGGGTGCATCTCAGCGCCGGCCCCGAATGGACGACGCGCCCCGAGCGAAGGGGGAGTGTAGGAGAGAATCGAGTCGCGGCCCGGCCTCAGGAAGCGTTGTCGTTGCCTGCCGCGGCGAGCCGGTAGCCAATTGCCGGCTCCGTGAGCAGAAACCGGGGCTGTGCCGGATCCGCCTCGATCTTGCGCCGAAGTTGACCCGCGTACACGCGCAGATATTGGATGTCGTTCGCGTGTGTCGGTCCCCAGACGGACTTCAGGATTTGCTGGTGCGTGAGAACCTTTCCGGCGTGCTTGACGAGCATGGCCAGCAATTGGAACTCGGTCGGAGTCAGCCGCGCATCGCGTGTGGCGGTCGAATCAGTGACAGTCACGGAGCGCGACGTGATATCCACGCGAAGCGTGTACGCGTCGACCGTCGCTTCATAAATCGGATTCGACTTGCCACCTGGTCGCGCGGCGTGACGCAGTGCCGTACGGATTCGCGCCGAGAGTTCGCCGATCCCGAACGGCTTCGTCAGATAATCATCGGCTCCGGCATCGAGCGCCGCGACCTTGTCCTGCTCCTGATCGCGTGCCGAGAGAATGAGGATCGGGACGGCAGACTCGGCGCGAATGGTGCGCGTCACCGCAACTCCATCGCCATCCGGAAGTCCAAGATCGAGCAGGATCAAATCAGGCCGCTGTGTACGTGCTTGGATCAGGCCTTCGTTCGCAGTCGCCGCTTCCTTGACGCGATAGTTCTGGCTCTCGAGCGTGACACGAAGAAAGCGCCGGATGGCTTCTTCATCATCAATGACCAATACGAGTGGGGGATGTTGCGCAGCGGGCGAGACTTGCGACGCTCGCACAGGAGTATCGCTCATGCGGCCTCCGTGCCCGAGCGTGCGGCATGATCTGACTCAGGCGTGACAATTGGCTGCGGTCGTTCGATCGGAAGTGTCAAGAGGAAGGCCGTCCCCCGGGGCTGATTGGATTCGGCCCAGATTCTGCCTCCGTGTGCCTTGATGATGCCCTCGCAGATGGTGAGTCCGAGCCCCATGCCGGAGCGATTCGACGATTCAAGCTCGGACGCGGCATCGATCGAATTGCGATTTGGATGTTGTGGCTGGCCGCGGTAAAAACGCTCGAAGATCTTGGCGTGTTCGCGATCCGGAAGCCCGACGCCTTCGTCCGCAACGCGAACAACTGCTTGCGAATCTGTCGTCCACGCGGCGATCTCGATCGGAGTGCCGGGCGCCGTGTAGCGGAGGGCGTTGTCAATCAGATTGTGAATGACCTGCGGCAGCATCGCATTGTCGACGCGGAGCAGCGGGAAATCGGCCGGGAGATGAATCTTGCAAGGGCGCGATGCGAGCGCCTCACGATGGCGTGCAAGACCGGCGCCGATGATTTCTTCGAGCGACGTCCACTCGCGTCGGAGCGTGACGCCGGCCTCCAGCCGCGTGGCGAACATCAGATTTGCTATGAGTTCATTGAGCCGATCTGCCTCGTGAACGATGCTCCCGGTCAGTTCCGCGCGAGCTCCGGGTTCAAGATTGGAGTGGAGCAGCGTCCCCGCGGCACCCGAGATTGTGGCGAGTGGTGTTCGAAGATCATGCGAGACAGAGCGCAAGAGCGCCGCGCGCAGGCGTTCAGATTCGGCCTCGACCTTCGCGACCTGCTGGCTTTCGAGGAGTTCCACGCGCTCAAGAGCGAGCGCAATCTGATTCGCAAAGGTGTCGAGCAGGAGTAGCTGCGAAGCCGAGGCGATACTGGCGGGGTCGTTCGCGCGGGTGGCGAGCACGCCCTGCTTGCCCCGGGAAGTCGTGAGAGGGGTATATCTGCCCAAGGAAGCGGGGAGCGCGCGCGTGCCCGAACCCGCAGGCTTTGCGTGGTCGAACGACCAGCGTGCTACGCCCTTCTCGCGTTCATCAAGCCAATCAGGGGAACCGGCGCTCGCGATGACTTCGAGGGGCGCGGACAACTGCGTGGCGGGAATCAGCAGCGATGAATCGCAATTGAATGTGTCGTGAACGTGTTTAACCGCGACGGACGCGACCTGATCGCGGCTGGATGCGACCGCCAATCCACGAACCATGTCGTACGAAAGCGACGTGCGACGCTCACGCTGGCGCGAGTTGTCCGCAAGATTCCGAAGCCGCGTCGTGAGGTTTGCGATCAGCAATCCGACCGCAAGCATCACCGCAAATGTCACAAGGTATTGCGCATCAGAAATGCGAAACGTCAGAGACGGGGGCACAAAGAAGAAGTCAAAGGCCGCGACGCCGAGAATGGCCGATGCGACTGCGGGGCCGCGTCCGAGCCAGACCGCCGCGACAACAACGCCCGCCAGATAGATCATCGACAAGTTGGCGGCATCAAAGCTTGCGGGAAGAAATCGCCCGATCAGTGAAGCGACTCCCACAAGCGCTGCCGCGCCGATATATGCCCATGGCGGCGATCTTCGCGGCGTTGGCTGGAAGGACTCGTCGCCCTTGTCTTCAACTTCCGCATCACCCCTGATCACGTAGACATCTATGTCGCCACTTGAGCGAATGAGATTGCCGACGAAGGAACCAAAGAGCGCTTCGCGCCAAAGCGGCCGCCACGTCTTCCCGACCACGATCTTGCTGACATTGCGAGCACGGGCAAACGCGACAAGTTCGACCGCGGCATTCTCGGCACTGAGCGTGGATGTGCTCGCTCCGAGGCTTTCAGCAAGACGCAGCGTCTCGGTCACGCGGTCCTGATCTCGCGCTGTGAGCCGCGCGGTGCGGGGCGTTTCGACGTATGCCGCAAGCAATTCAGCGTGCAACCCAGCGGCCATGCGCTTCGCGGCCCGAACGATCTTGGTTGATGCCGGGCTCGGGCTGACCGCGACGAGAATGCGCTCTGCCGCGGGCCAGATGGCGCGAATGCTGTTTCCCTCGCGGTAGTCGCGCATCTGACCATCGACCCATTCCGCCGTGCGCCGGAGCGAGAGTTCGCGGAGAGCGGTGAGGTTGCCGCGGCGAAAGAACGAATCCATCGCCGGCGCGATGCTGTTCGGGACGTAGACCTTTCCCGCCCTGAGACGCTCCAGCAGAACATCTGGCGGCAGATCGATCAGCTCGATCTCGTCGGCTCTTTCGATCGAAGAATCTGGAACCGTTTCGCGAACCTGTACGCCTGTGATTTGAGAAATGACGTCGTTCAGGCTCTCGATGTGCTGGACATTCAGCGATGTGTAGACGCTGATGCCGGCGGCGAGAAGCTCTTCAACATCCTGCCAGCGCTTCTCGAAGCGTGAACCGGGCGCGTTGGTGTGCGCGAATTCATCGAGAATCAGAATCTCTGGTCTTCGCGCCAGAGCGGCATCGAGATCGAACTCGGCAAGTGTTGTGCCTTTGTACTCGACCTGCCGCCGGGGCAAAATGTCGAGCCCGAGCAACTGCTGCTCGGTTTCCGCGCGCCCATGAGTTTCGACGAGGCCGACAACGACATCAACTCCCTCGCGAGCGAGCCGCTGCGCGGCATTGAGCATCGCAAACGTCTTGCCGACGCCAGGTGCGGCTCCGAAGAAAATCTTGAGGCGGCCGCGACCGGCGCGGGCCTCTTCTTCCCGAACGCGGGCTAGAAGCTCATTGGGGTTCGCGCGGCCGGACATGGCTGATTATTCGTTCACCCGGCTGGCAGAAGGATGGACGGACGGGAATCGCGAGTCGAGCGCCAAGTTCAGTTCGAGCACGTTCACCGTCGGTTCGCCGAAGACGCCAAACTGCCGGCCTTGTGTGTGTGCAGCAAGCAGTTCGCGCACCTGAGCCTCCGTGAGATGACGCGCCTTAGCCACGCGAGGCAATTGATACTCGGCCGACGCAGGGCTGATATGAGGGTCGAGGCCACTGGCAGAGCTGGTGACGAGATCGATGGGGATCAGCTGTTTCCGCGGCCGCTCGTAGTTCGCGGCTCCATCCGCGGCATTGTGCGCATCGATACGGGCTTTCACGTTGTCGACAAGCGCTGGATTTGTCGGAGCGAGGTTCGATCCGGATGAACCGGAGAGCTTGTCGGCGTTGAACGAGGTGTATGGAACCGGCGAAGTCGCGGAGGGGCGGGCCCAGAAGTAACTGGCAGCTGCGGTTCCGGTTGAAAACTCCTGGCCGATCAACGACGAGCCGGCGGGCTTGTCAAACTGCGAGATTACAGATCCGTTCGCCTGCACCGGGAAGACGACTTGGGAGATACCCGTGACAGCGAGCGGGTAGGCGATGCCCGTGACAAGCGAGAAGAGTCCGAAGAGAACGACTGCGGGCCGGATAAGTGAAAGCATGGGACCTTTCGAGTTACAGGAAGCCGAGTGCGAGATCGATGATCTTGATTCCGATGAACGGCACTACGAGTCCGCCCAGGCCGTAAACAAGAAGGTTGTTGCGAAGCAGAACCGAGGCTTCGACCGGCTTGTACTTCACGCCACGGAGTGCAAGCGGAATAAGCGCGACGATGATGAGCGCGTTAAAGATGACAGCGGAAAGAATGCCGGTCGCGGGGTTCAGACGCATGATGTTGAGCGCGTTTAGCTGCGGATATGTGGCGGCAAACGCGACGGGGATGATTGCAAAGTACTTCGCGACGTCATTCGCGATCGAAAACGTCGTGAGGCTGCCACGGGTCATCAAAAGCTGCTTACCGATCTGCACGACCTCGATCAACTTGGTCGGATTGCTGTCGAGGTCGACCATGTTGCCTGCTTCTTTGGCCGCCTGCGTACCCGTGTTCATGGCGACCGCGACATCCGCCTGCGCGAGCGCGGGGGCGTCGTTGGTTCCGTCGCCGGTCATCGCGACGAGTCGGCCGCCTTGCTGGTACTTGCGGATGAGATCGAGCTTGTTTTCGGGTGTGGCCTGAGCCAGGAAGTCGTCAACGCCGGCTTCGGCCGCGATCGCCGCGGCAGTCACCGGATTGTCACCTGTGATCATCACGGTCTTGATACCCATGCGCCGCATTTCCGCAAAGCGCTCCGAAATACCGCCCTTCACAATATCTTTGAGTTCGATTACGCCGAGCGTGCGTCCCTTTCCGTCGGCGACGACGAGGGGCGTGCTGCCACGCTTGGAAACCTCATTGACGATGGCACGGGCCTGCTCACTCGGGCGAGCCCCCATGCGGGTGACATACGCATCAATGGCGTCGGCAGCGCCCTTGCGGATCTCACGGCCATTCACGCTCACGCCGCTCATCCGGGTTTGAGCTGAGAACGGTGTGAAAGATGCTCCTAAATCATGGATGTTGCGTTCACGCAGGCCGTGCTTCTTCGCGAGGACGACAATGCTGCGACCTTCCGGAGTTTCGTCGGCAAGCGACGCAAGTTGCGCGGCATCAGCAAGTTCTTCCATTGTGGCGTTATCAACCGGAAGGAACTGGCTTGCCTGGCGGTTGCCGAGCGTGATGGTTCCGGTCTTGTCAAGGAGCAGGACGTCGACGTCTCCCGCCGCTTCAACCGCTCGGCCACTGGTGGCAATGACGTTGGCTTGAACAAGGCGATCCATGCCCGCAATGCGAATCGCGGAAAGCAGCCCGCCGATGGTGGTGGGGATCAGGCAGACGAGCAGGGCAACGAGGACTGTGACCGTGACCGGCGCGGCAGATGACGCCGGGTTGACGGCTTTTGCTTGTGCGACTGCATAAATCGAATACGGAAGCAGGGTGACGCACGCGAGCAGAAAGATGATGGTGAGCTTCGCGAGGAGAATATCGAGAGCGATCTCATTCGGCGTCTTCTGACGCTTCGCGCCTTCGACGAGCGCAATCATGCGGTCCAGAAACGTTTGGCCCGGATCTGCGGCGATGCGGATGACGATCCAATCGGAGAGAACGGTCGTGCCACCAGTGACGGCGGAACGATCGCCCCCCGCCTCGCGAATGACGGGTGCGGATTCCCCGGTGATCGCCGATTCGTTCACTGATGCAATGCCTTCGATAATTTCTCCATCGCCAGGGATGGTCTCGCCAGTCTCGACGAGCACGACGTCGCCTCTGCGGAGCACGGAACCCTCGACAATCTCGAATGCGGTGCGATGCCGCGGGTCACGCAGTTTCTTCGCCTTCACATCGCGCCGGGCTTTTCGCAGGCTCGCGGCCTGCGCCTTGCCCCGGCCTTCGGCCATGGCTTCGGCAAAGTTGGCAAAGAGCACGGTGAACCAGAGCCAGAGTGCAATCCACCCGATGAACGAAGCTGAAGCCTCGCCTGTGCTCACAAGCGCGTGAACCCAAAGCAGCGTCGTCAGAAGGCTGACAACGAACACGACGAACATCACCGGATTGCGGATCTGTTCGCGCGGGTTCAACTTCGCGAGTGCGGACACGATCGCGCCTCGGACGATAGCGGGATCAAAGAGCGAGCGTGATGCAGTATTGCTCATGTTATCTGTGCCTCTGAAGTTGGAGTTGCTCGACGATCGGGCCAAGCGCAAGTGCCGGAACAAACGTGAGCGCGCCGACGATGATCACGACGCAGATGAGCATCCCGACGAAGACGGGCGTGTGCGTGGGAAGCGTTCCGGCGCTTGTGGGCACCGATCGCTTGCCCGCGAGCGATCCGGCCACCGCAAGAACCGGCACGATGAGCCAGAATCTCGAAAAGAACATGCAGATTCCAAGGGCCGTGTTGTAGAACGGGGTGTTGGCGCTGAGCCCTGCAAACGCCGAGCCGTTGTTGTTGGAAGCGGAGGAAAAGGCGTAGAGAATCTGGCTGAATCCGTGCGCTCCCGGGTTGCTCGTCGTTTGCCCCTGCGGCACGAGCACCGCAACAGCCGTTCCGAGCAGAACGAGGGCGCAAGGCATCAACACGGCCAGAGCGGCCATTTTCATTTCAAATGGCTCGATCTTCTTGCCCAGGTATTCCGGTGTGCGACCAACCATCAGCCCCGCAACAAACACCGCGACTATCACAAACATCAGCATGCCATAAAGTCCGCAGCCGACGCCGCCGAAAATCACTTCGCCGAGCTGAATCAACCACATCGGGATGAGCCCGCCCAGCGGGGTGAACGAATCGTGCATCGCGTTCACGCTGCCGTTGCTCGCGGCAGTCGTCGCCGTCGCCCAGAGCGCGGAGTTGGCGATCCCGAAGCGAACCTCTTTACCTTCCATGTTTCCGGCAGCGCCGAAAGTGGAATCAACGCCGAGTGCTGCTAGCCGCGGGTTGGCGGTCGATTCAGCCCACACGCATACACCGAGAAGAACAACGAAGATCGCAACCATCGCCGCAAGCACAGCCCAGCCTTGACGCCGATCTCCGACCATCTCGCCGAACGTCCAGCACAGCGCCGCCGGAATCAGCAGAATCGCCAGCATCTCGAGAAAGTTCGAGAACGGCGTCGGGTTCTCAAACGGGTGCGCGGAATTCACGTTGAAAAAGCCGCCGCCGTTCGTGCCGAGTTGCTTGATCGCAATCTGCGATGCCGCCGGACCGAGCGGGAGAATCTGCTCTGGAACCGCGACCGGCTTTGTCACCGGCTTCCCATCCGCCGATGTCGTCGCATTCCCCGCCGCATCCGTCACGGGGTCGTCATACGAAAGTGGCAGCGTCAACGTCACCGTCTGATACGGTTTTAACGTCTGAACAACTCCCTGTGAAACAAGCACCAGAGCGAAGATCACCGACAGCGGCAGCAGGATGTAAAGCGTTGAACGCGTCAGATCGACCCAAAAGTTGCCGATCGTTCCCGCCGAGCGCCGCGCAAGCCCGCGGATGAGCGCAACGAGCACCGCCATCCCCGTCGCCGCGGAAACAAAGTTCTGCGTTCCGAGCGCAAGCATTTGCGAGAGATACGACATGGTCGTCTCGCCGCCATAGCCCTGCCAGTTTGTGTTCGTAACGAACGAGATCGAGGTGTTGAACGAGGAATCGGCGGATATCGCGCTCAGACCCTGCGGGTTGAATGCAAGCGCAGCCTGCGCCCGCTGCAGTCCATAGACGAGAAAGAGCCCGGTGGCGCTGAAGACGAGCACCGCCGCGGCATACCGCTTCCAGTCCATCTCCTGCGTGGCCTTTACGCCCGCAAGGCGATAAAACAGCCGCTCAATCGGACCGAGCACTGCGTCAAGTCCGCACGGCTTGCCCGAATACACCCGCGCCATAAACCAGCCGAGCGGTTTCACCAGCGCGAGCAGTACCGCGAAATAGAGCACAATCTGAAAGACACCCGGCGTTGTCATTGAAACCACTCCGGCTTGAGAAGAGCGCACAGCAGGTAGATGAAGAGTGCCGCGGCGACCACGGCTCCGAGCAGATAGATCCAGCTCACTTGACGCTCCTTTGCTCGCGCGGAGCGAGCAGATCGCAGACGCGGATGAAGCCGAATGTCGCAAGTGGCAGCGCGAGTATCAGGAGGATGAAGACGAGATCTGGCATTGGTAAACCCCTGCAGGAATAGGACGCATCAAGCATCGCCTTGCTGACGCATCGGGTCGATACGGAGCGCATAAGGGAACAGGCCGGGCGCATAAAGAAGTCATAAAGACAGCCCGGCGCTTATGAAGCCCTTATGCGTTCGAGGCCATTCCTGATGCGCTCTTGATCGACGCGAGCGAGGTTGGCGCCGATTCTCTCGACATGCAACGCGAGAGAACACGCATGAACACCATCGATTCAAACTCCGGTATTGCAAACGTTGTGGCATTAGTGCTCGTCGTCGGAGCACTATTCGCCGAAGCGAATCTGCTCCGTGTCTTCCTCGTCGATTGGCGACGTGGCCGCCGGAAAGTCGCGAAACGAATCGCACACAAATCTTCGCCGCGTTTATTGGCCAGCGCTGTTGCGTGCGGCCTGGCTGGTCACGGAGCTTGCGCTGTCGAACCCGCACAGGTCGAGCAGCCGACGACTTCGCAGAACCAAACGCTTGCCGAGAGCACGGCCGAAGTGAAACCGCTCGTCATCTCCACCGATCGCCCAAGCTTCTGCGATACAACCGGCATCGTTCCGAATGGACACTTCCAACTTGAAACCGGCTACACGTTCACCCTCAACAATCACAGTGGTGTCAATACCCAGACCCAGAATGCTCCGGAAATCCTCGCACGATACACGCTCATCGACGATCGGCTCGAGCTGAGGCTCAGCACGTCCGGCTATGTGTGGTCGCGAACAACTGCGGATGGCAGCACCACAAAGGTCGATGGCTTCAGTGATGTCCTTCCCGGCCTGAAGCTGAAGTTGACGGATCAGGATGGAGCACTGCCGCGTCTTGTTCTCGAAGCCGCAGCGACCACCAGCATCGGCTCCGACGGCATCAGCAACCAGGATATCGAGCCGACTTTCAAACTGCTCTGGTCCTACGACCTCGGCAAGGGCTTGGGCGTCTACGGCAACTTCAACGTCGCATACGCGACGACCAGTGGCGAGCGCTTCGTCCAGGGTCAGGGCGGCGTTTGCGTGACATACGCCCTGAACGACAAGCTCTCGTTCTACGGTGAATATTTTCTCTTCGGCCCAAACGCGAAGGGGACGAACTCCGCACAGTATCTCGACTTCGGAGCCGCGTACCTGCTCACCAACCGCGTGCAGCTTGATGTGCGCGCAGGAGTCGGCCTGAACCGCCAGTCGAACAATTTCTTTGCGGGGGCGGGAGTCAGCTTTCTGTTTTAAGCGTGCGTGAGGACAGCGGCAAATGCCACCTGCATGGCGTTCTCACCGTTTGACGTTGCCCGTGCCGAAACCCATCTGCGTGTTGAACGCGGCGCTCTGACCGCGTGCGACCGTCAACGTCTTCCACGGCGCCCCTGCGCTCGACGCCAGCACCCGCGCAACCTGCGTGATCTGCCCCGCGTGATACGCAACATGTGCGACCGAGCGCGTGAGGGCGAGAACCAAAGTGTGCGGCTCACCTCGAATCGTGAGCACCTTTGCAAGATCCGCGTCCGAGAATGAACTCAAGCTTGCTTCGAGCACGTTCCAGCCTGCGCGCCACGCCTCCCGAAGCGCAGCCCGATCCGCGAAGTCATCCACAAACTCCGTATCTCGGTTCCGCCACGGCTTCTCGCCATCCGTCGTCAGTGCGTCCGTCCAACGCGAACGCAGATTCCCGCCCACGTGCTTCATGATCACTGCAATCGAATTGGTTTCCTTGTCCAGCGCCTGACGAAGCTGCTCCCAAGCAAGTTGATCCGCCGCACCTTCTGCCAGTTTTCGATAACGGCGAAATTCCGCCTCGAACGCTTCGATGATCGTGCGCGTCGGCGAAGCGGCAGGCTCGCTCATGGCTGTTCTCGCATGTCCGTCATGTTCTGCCACGCCGTGACCGCGATATCCGGAAGCTTGTCGGAAACTCCCGGCACGCCGAGCTGCTTCAGCACATTTACGCACTGCGCCCGGTGATAATGCCCGTGTGTGAGCGCGTGCAGATACAGCGCGCTCGCCGTGTGCGCGTACGGCGTGCCGCCGAGATCAAGTTTTACGATGCGTCCCGGATCCGCGCGAATACTCGGCGAGAGCGCCGCCAGATCGTTGTGATTGACCTCGAGAATCCTGTCGAGTTCGTCCGGTGTGCGCAGCCGGTCATCGATCGGCCCTGCGTATCCCGGAAACGCCGGCCCCAGCGGCACACGGGGAGTCCGCCCCGCAATCCGGTCCGACCATCGCCCGATCACGCTGATGATGTGCGTCAAGTTCGCGTGCAGGCCGCCCTTCTCAGCAGGCCCTACTGGAATCGATCGCGTGAATTGCTCCGTCGTCAACTTGCGGCACGCGTTCAGAATCTCGCGTGTTCCCCAGAAATTGTGATGGAGCAAAATGTCGTACGGATCCGACGTCGCGGGAATTTTCATGCAGCAACTCCGAATGTGGCACGCGCACAACGCGTCCTGACAAGGCCAACGCCATTTTACTGTGGTGCCGGGGGAATGCCAAGAGTCGCGTCCGGCGCCCCAATGTGCTTCTTCAAAAACGCCAGGATCGCCTCCGGCAGTTCAGTTCTACACACATACGAAAGGATGTGCCCCCCGCTTGAAGTCGTCGCAACCTCAACCGGGACTCCCGCACCGCGTGCCGCCCGTTCCAGCCGGTCCAAGTGATACACCGGCACGATGTCGTCATCCTTTGCGTGCACCAGCAGCAGCGGAATATTTCCAAACTGCGCCGCCCAATCTTCCGGGTCGGGCACACTCGTCCCGCCCAACAGGAAACCGCCAATCGGAACGAAGTCGTTGAGCGCGCGCCGATAGGTCGAAAACGATGATCCGCTCACGACACACGCCAGCGGCACGTTCTCGCGAAACGCGCGTGCCCCGACGCTCAGCGCCATCGCGCCACCAAGGCTGTGTCCGTACACCGCAATTCTGTCGGGGTCGACGTCCGGTCGTGATCGCAGATATTCAAACGCTGCCCACGAATCATCCGTGAGCGATTCGGCCGTGAGATCCGCTTTGCTTGAGTTCCCGAAGTCACGGTAGTCAAACGACAAAACCGCGTATCCGGCCTTCTTGATGAAGTCGGCCATGTTCGAGTCGGCCGAATCCTGCACGCCGTGGCAGAACAGCACCGCTGGCTGGCGCGTGCCCGGATTTGCGAGCAACGCCGCGCCGGGCAGGAACCAGCCTTCGAGCGTGAGTTTGTCCGTCGTCGGAAAGTGAACGACCTGCACCAACTCCGGGGGCGAGGGAGGCGGGCCGCCCTTCGGAATCTGGTTCATCAGGTTGCAGCCGCCCAGCAGCGAGACGAGTGCCGCGGCACAAACCAACCAGAAAATCCGATGCAACGACTGAGTGACGTGGTGGTTCATCGAAGTCCCATCGTGTCGCGTCGACGAAATGGAGGTATTCTGCACCAATGCTCAACCGGGCGATCCTAGTAGTCTCGTCGGTCTTCGCTGTTGGCTTCGGTGGAGGGTGTGCGATGGATGCCGCAAGGCCGAAATCTGATGGTGGATGGGCGATCGCGATTCACGGCGGCGCCGGCGCCATCTCGCGCAATGAATCACCGGAGCTCGAGGCGGCCTATCGACAGTCCCTGAAGAAGGTGTTGGAAGAGGGCAAGCGACAACTCGCGGCAGGTCATTCCGCCACCGATGTCTGCGAAGCTCTCGTTCGCATGATGGAAGATGATGAACTTTTTAATGCCGGAAAGGGTGCGACGCTCACCGAGCGCGGCGAAGTCGAACTCGACGCAGCCATCATGGACGGAAGCGCCATGAGCGCAGGCGCAGTGGCCGGCGTGAAGACTGTGAAAAACCCAATCTCGCTCGCACGCAAGGTGATGGACGAAACGCCGCACGTCTTGCTGATTGGCTCCGGCGCGGAGGATTTCGCGACAACGGTCGGCGCCGAGCGCGTTCCCAATTCCTACTTCATCACCGAACGCCGCAAACGCCAACTGGAGATCGAGCTCGCCAAACGAAAACAAGCCGCTTCCACGATCTCCGCTCTGACACCGGACAAATACGGCACAGTCGGCGTCGTTGCGCTCGACACTTCTGGTCGCCTCGCCGCAGCCACCAGCACCGGTGGTATGACCGGCAAATTGCCCGGGCGCGTCGGCGACGCTCCCATCATCGGTGCCGGAACCTACGCAAACCAGCATGTCGCGGTGAGTTGCACCGGAACCGGCGAGCAGTTCATTCGCCAAGCCGTCGCAAGCGGTGTCGCCACGAGAATGCAACTCTTAGGGGAGGGCGTGCAGCAAGCTTCAGACTATTACATCTTCAAGGCTCTTAAGCCCAAAGATGGTGGCCTGATCGCACTAGACGCAAAGGGAAACATCGCAATGCCGTACACCAGTGCTGGCATGTACCGTGGCGCCGCCGACAGCAACGGGCGCTTCGAAGTCCTGATCTGGGAGGAATGAATGTCCAGCGTTGATCGCCCCCGCGTCGCCAGGCTTGCCGAGCTCGGCGCCCGATGGTGCACAGTCGAAACGAATCCCGTCGTCGATATCTCGCTCACAAACTTCGAGCGATGCGGCTTTCAGCGCCAGATTTACTGGCGCGACTACGACCTTCGTTGATCTCGGCGACAACGCGCTGATGTTGTTGCAGGGTCCGCAGAAGTCGTACTCTCTCCCGGCGGGGGGTCTATGTAGTGGGCAAATGGCAAAGCACGGAGTCAAACGATGAAAGCAATCGGAAAGATCAGTCTCGCACTCGTCACCGGCACCACACTCGTCGCTCTTCCGGCAATGTTCGGTGCGGGTGAGCCGGCAGCAAACGCCACTTCCACACCATCCAGCGCGCCTTTCGGCACCTCGGCCGGCGCAACCACCGGGATTCCCGCCAAACTCGCTGAAGCGGAATTTCTTGCCGGTCGCTGGCAGGGAGTCATGGGGGAGAACAAGGACTCCTTCGTCGAAGAAACATGGAGTGCGCCAAACGGCCGCAACACCATCGGCATGTTCCGCTGGAACAAGCCCGACGGCACTTCTTCTGTTCAAGAGCTACTGACGATCACCGAGGAAGATGGCACGCTTCTGCTCCGCTTGCGCCACCAGTCCGCCGCTGGCGTCGCGTGGGAAGAAAGGGACAAACCGCTAGTATTCGCCCTCGCCGAAAAGTCACCCACGCTTCTTCGCTTCGATGCCCCGCGAGACTCCGGAACCGTCTCTCGCTGCCGCTACGCGCTCAAAAATGGCAAACTCTTCATTGATGTCGAGTTCGCGGCGCCAAGTGCCGAAGCGCTTGCCGCCGGAAAAACGCAACGAGCGCCGCTGAATTTCGAGATGACAAGAACGCAGCTCTAGCAGGACGCCCGCAACACTGGACTTCGGGCTCGGTGCAAATGCATCTTTTCGAACCGCTAGCGTTTCGCGCCAGCTTTGCCCAGAAATGTCAGCATCTCTTCCGAAAACCCGCGAACTTCCGGCGATCCGAGAATCGTGCCGTGATCATACTTCGGCACGATCTTGATATACCCTGTTGCCGCGGCCGGCGCATGCGGCTGTAACCTCGCAAGGTCGGCCTGCAGCAGCGCCACCGCCTCATTCAGATAAAAACTATCCGCGCCGCCGACGACCAGATGCACGTTCGTATTGAAGAGCGGCAAGTACCGGCTCGGATCCTCTCGAACGAAAGACCCGATGTCATACACGCGATACTTCTCCGCCGTCGCGTGATCGATCACGCCCGTGGCAGGATCGAAAAGTGCCGCCGGATGTCCCGCGGCGTCGCGCGGCCCAAAGACCGCAAACCACGAATCCCACTGCTGAGCCGAAGTATTGTTCGGGCCCAGCACATCTTCCTGCCGCGCCTCGCGCCGGATTGTCATCACTTCGCGCGTCTTTCCCGTCGCGCGGTCAAATTCACGGAAGCTCGGGCGATCGGTCGGCGATTTGCCGTCCGTCGCAGCTTCGGGCGCATAGAAGTTCTTGTCGTTGTAGATGTTCACGGTCTGGAATTTTCGGAAGTCCACCGGATCAGGCGAAATCGTCCACGTTGCGCCGAACACGTCGGGCTTGCTGAGAGCGAGCCACAGGGTTGACCATCCCCCCGACGAGTGGCCAAGCAGCATTCTCCCCTCGGGCTTCGCGATAATCGGAAACTTTTTCTCGAGCGCCGGAATCAGTTCTTCCGTCAGCGCACGCGAGCACGGCCCATTGTTCGCAGAATCTGCGAAGAGTGTGTGTCCGTTCGGACCTTCGGGGTTCAGGATGATGAGAAAAGTCTCTTTTGCAAGTTCGCGGCTCGCGCCCTTCGATTCTGCTCGCTCATGGGCGTACTGCGGCGCATCGAGATCATCACCCCCAAATCCGGGCACGCGATAGATCGTGGCATACTTCCGTGACGGGTCGTAGTCGATCGGGAATACAACGCCGGCGCGAAGTTGTGTCGGCTCTCCCCGAAACGTGGTGAGCAATTTCGACGGCACCGTAAACCACTCAACCCCTTCGACCTGCTCTCGCGCCGAACTTAGCGTCTTGTGACTGAGCGCCAGGTGCACCGCGCCATTTCCTTTCGGATCGATGACGAGTTCACCCACATCGGAAAACAGATTGCCGTCCACCCGCTTCCAGTTGCTGTCCTGGTGATTCGAGAGCAGGCACGCCTGCGCGCGGTACCGACCGGGCTTGAGCGCACTCGGCTTTCCCGGATACGCGTCCGCTCGATCGTCAACAGCGATCGACGCTCCCGGCGTGAGTGCCGTGATGTCCATTCCAAAGAGGGGCTGCTCGGATTCCCAGAACGGTCCTTCGATTGGAAGCGTGTGTGGATCGACGCTCGAATCACCCGCAACGAGGAAGACGACCAATCGTCCGTTGGCGGATTGCATGGACGGATCCAGCGATACGGAGATGTCCGGTGCCGCTCTGCAGGCCGTTGAGAGGACGAGGGCGGCAAGAAGTCCGAAATGATGTGCTGGGGCCATGACCAAGTGTGGGCACGCCCAGTCGCGTACGCAAGGGGGCAAAATCCGAACGAAAGTAGAACAAGTCTCGCTATAGGACCGTCCGAAATTTTGCCTTACAGCGATTTCATTCCTAGTTCATGTTGAAATAGTACCACGACAGCCCAATTCTTGATCCGGGGGGCTTTGAGACTCGAATAGGTGCTGCGTTCTTGCATGCATTCGACTATTCTGGAACATTGGTCGTTGTGTGGGTGGGGCGAGAGCATCGGAGAGGCCGCCGGTGAGCGCGAACGGATTTGCAACGCATTCTCGAGACGTGAACGAGCGTTCGCTTCGGAACGCGGTTCGCCATGGCTTCATTGAAGCGCATCTCGCAAAGCTCCGAGCGACCGGCGAATTCGCGAAATTGATAGCCCAGCCCCGCGTTCACTTCGTCTATCTCCACCATGTATTCGAAGACGAGGTCGCGAACTTCCGACAGACGCTTGCCGAGATCGCCAAGACCCACCAGTTTGTGACGTATTCCAAAGCTGTCGAACTCGTGTATTCGGGCAAGGCCGACAAGCCCTACGCATGCATCAGCTTCGATGACGGCCTGAAGACGACCCTGAACGCATCGCGCGTGATGGACGAGTTTGGCATTTCCGGCTGCTTCTTCGTCTGTCCTGCAATCGTGGGTGAAGCCGACCGCGAGCTTGTCCGTCGATTCGCCGAGACACGTCTGCACTATCCGCCGATGGACGTCCTCGACTGGGACGACGTCGAAGGTATGTTGTCGCGCGGCCACGAGATCGGCAGCCACACCTATTCGCACCCCAACATGGGTGAGGTCACCGTCGAGCAGGCAATCGACGAATTGCAGCTCTCCGGCGAGCACCTCCGGCGCCGGCTCGGTGGCGTCAAGCACTTTGCGTGGCCAAGCGGCAAGTGGGAAAACTTTAGCGCCCGCGCCGGCAAGGCCGTCTTTGACCTTGGCTACGCGAGCTGTGCATCCGCGATCCGCGGTTGTCACATGCCCCGCTCGTTTGAGGTCGGCGCGCGCGATGTCTGCTTCCGCCGCGACCACATCATGGGATCGTGGCCGCTTCCGCACAACATGTACTTCCTCGCCCGCAGCGTCCTGCATGCGTCGGGCAATGATTACGAATGGCCAAACGCCTGGCAGCCGATCGTCAAAACCGAGCGACATCCCTCACCTCCCGATTCGCCGTCAATCGGTCACGGAAGGTCGGCGTTCGCCGTGCCCGCGCTCTAGCCGCGGCACAATCTGGCCTCTACGACGATCCCGCAATCTACGACATCCTGCACGAACCCGGAACCGCTTCTGAGGTGCGCACGATGCTCCGCGTCTGGAAGCGCGTCGGCGCGGGATCGCCTCGTGTCGCGCTCGAACCAGCCTGCGGCACCGGCCGCTACCTCGTCCGCCTTCCCGGCTGGAAGGTCTTCGGCTTTGATTCCGATCCGGCGATGGTGAAGTTCGCCAAAGCGCGATTCCGAAACAAAGCGTTCGCGTCCCCGCGAATTTGGCGAGACCGCTTCGATGCCTTCGGTCCCAAAATCAAGGCCGGATCGGTCGGCCTGGCTTTTTGCCCGATCAACTCGATCCGTCACGTTTCCAGCGACGCCGAAATGGTCCGGCATCTCAAGATGATTCGGCGCTCGCTCGCGCCGGCCGGCATCTACGCCGTCGGCATTAGCCTCAGCGCCTACGGCCTTGAAGCTCCCACCGAAGACATCTGGAGCGGCGCACGCAAGGGCGTGATCGTGAAGCAAGTCGTCAACTACACACCTGCCGCGGGCGCCGACGGCCGCGCCGCGCGGGGTGAACGCGTCGACAGTGTTCTCGAAATCACACGGGGTCGCCACACCGAGATCCGCTCGTCTTCGTACTCACTTTTTAGCTACTCGCGCGAGCAGTGGGAGAATGTGATCCAGCGATCCGGTCTGCATGTGATCGGCATGGTGAATGAATTTGCGACCAAGTTCGATCCGGGCAGGATTGGCTATGCGATCTGGCTGCTCGCACGCCCCGATCACCCGCTCGCCGTTCGCCGCAAACGCAACATCAAGGGATGACGACCGACCGGTTGATCCGAATCCCCGCTTCGGGATCCGCGATCGCCACCGGGATCCGTTGGCCTTTGTGACTCGGATAGACATTGCGAAGCGTGAACCGGTGGATCACCTGGTTTCCCGGCAGCACCTCGCCCACATCGACCTGCTGGCGAGGCATCTCGGGAGGAAACGCTGTCATCAACAGCGTCAGCGGCGCCCGCGACTGATTGCTGATCGTCGCCTCGAGCACGACATCGTCGCCTCGCGGGGTTGCGGTCACCGAGAACGAAATGTCGCGCAGGCCCAGTTCCATGCGAGCCGAAACCCGGAACGGCTCATATGAATGTCCGGCCGCGAGTTCGACGTTGAAGATGAACGGCTTGGTGCCGACTTCTTCTGCCGAACCAAACGAAACAGTCATCGGGAGATTTGCGATTTCGCCCGGAGCGAGCGCGAACGAGAACGACCGCGGGCTGATGCGCCAGGTCCTGTCCCGCCGCACCGAACTTCCCGCGCCACCCGGCTCGAGCAGTTGCAGCGTGCCGCTGATCGGAACCGGCCAGGTGTTCGTGACCTGAATGTTGTGCTGTGTTTCCGGGCTGGTCATCGACAGCAACGGCGGATCGATCACAAACCGCGCGACGAAGTGCAGCAATCCGGCATCAACGCCTTCGATGAACACGGGTGAAGACGAAATCGCGATCGGCGCGTGCGCGGGATCATTCAGGGGTGTTCGGTTGCCGAACACATCGACGATCTCGACCGGCCCGGGTCCGAGATAGCTCTGCAACTTGACCTGTTCGGGAAGAGATGCATCGTTCCACAAGACAAGCAGACCCGAATTCTGCCCGCCGCCGCGATCCGCAAAGAGGTACGCCTCGCCCGACCCCGGCAGCGGAAACTCGCAGACAAATTCCCGGCTGGAGAGCCGATCGATGATCGCGCGCCACGCGGCAAGTTCGGGGCGGGGCATCAGCTGCGCCGTGCGCTCGCCTCGAACAGTCCACGGGTCTGCAAGGCCGATGCTGACTGTGTCCTGTGGACCTGTCTTCTCACGCTTCTTCGTCGCAGCCGCCCACACACGCACCGCGCGCTTGGCGAGCGATGCCGCGGCGTCCGACGCGTCGAGCTGCTGTTCGGGCGCGCTCGCGAGCGCCGCCATTAGACGGCGAGAACCCTGCGACGCCGGGTTCCCCCGGTCCTTCCATGCATCGATCGCCAGCGCACACGATGCCGGCAGCGCGTCATGAGGCATATATACCGCCGGTTCAAAGCCCGGCACGCTCGATGCCGCCGCAAGATCTTCGAGCGTCGTCGGTACCACCACGATCGGACCGGGTACCAGCTTGCTCAACATCGATTCGATCGTAACCAGACCCGACTGAAACGTGGCGCGCGCCGGAAACTCGCGCGACCCGAACCACCCGATCTGCCAGCGCTGCACGGTTTGTCCGTACGCATCGAGGAATTCGTCGAGCAACGGGCGTGCAACGTTCGGCTGCGTCACCATCACCGTCCACGGATCCGGCGCGACAATCGCCTTCGGATCCGTCGCCGATTTGGGCACGAGCGGCAGCGAAAACGCCAGATCAAGCCTGTCAGATCGGAACGCGTCCACGAGCGGGCGCAGCGCACCCGATCGGCCGGGGACGAGCGCCGGTGTCAGATCGGGTGTCCAGACCGGCAAACTCAACCCGTCAATTCGTACGTCGCGGCACGCCGCCGCCAGCAGCGCATAGGACGTGGTCGGAACATCGCGCGAAAGGAGCCAGAAACGAGGAGTCGACACCGAGGGCGAATACCCAAAACCCGGCGCGGGATCCGGTTTCGGTGGCAGCCAAGCGAAGTCGATGTAGGTCGCGCCCACACGCGACATCGAGTTCGACATATCCAGCACCGCCCGATACCAGCCATAACCGGGCAGCACCGGGCTCCATGAATTCCCTTTGCTGCGGCCTTCACCAATCGACAGCGCCCGCGTGTCGACGGTCCGGCCCGATGCATCGAGCAGGATGAGCTTGCCCGCGAGTGATTCACCCGTGAGATCGCGCACGAGCAACTGGATCGTCGGGTGTTCCGGAGCCGCGATGATGTTGGTGCACGATTGCGTCGTCAGTTCCAGCCGAGGCAACTGCACGATGCTGACATCGTCGAAGTACGCCGAGCCGCTCAGATCCTGCTTTCGCAATTCGATCGAGCGATCAAGCGAGCGAGTCTGGTCCGGCTTCGACGCGGTTTTCGCGGCTGATTCCGCGGGCGCGCTGATCGCAGGCGTCGTACGCGCCAGCAACTGGTCCGGCTGCAGCAGAAGCAACTCAAACTGTACAAACGCGGCAGTCGGGAATTCGCCCCGGATGTGCACGGACAAATTCGCCCAACGCCCCTGCGAGAGGACCGGAGTCGATAACTGCTCGCTTCCTTCGATTGGGCGAAGCTTCTCATCCAGGAAACGCACAGCGAGCGCTCCGCGCGCATACTCAAGGCCGTCCGTGCGGACCCGCGCGCCGACCAAGTAGTCAGCGTCCTTAAACACCGGAATCACGCCGCCATCCAAGATGAGCGACGTCGAGCCACCCCGCGTGGAGAGCCGAACGCAGCCGCGCGTTGCGGCGGGCTCATCCTGCAGTTCATCGAGTTCGATGGGATTGAACCGGGGAAAGCCCGGGTGCGGACGGTCGACCTGATCCTGATTGCGCGTCCAGAATCGGGGAACTGGATTCGGGTTGGTCTCGCGCTCTTCAAAATCGAAAAATCGGACAACGCGCCCTGCCGCCGACGGCCGAGCCGCCTCCGACGTCGTGGTGAGCTGGCTGGGCGACTGCGCCAGTGACGCGATCGGAATCGCGAGTGCCGCGGCAGCGAGAGCGAGTGCGGGTTGGAAGTGTTTGCGGAGCATCGGATTGCGGGCCAAGTGCGCAACTATCGCGCACGAGTTCTATCGGCCGGATGGCGGGAGAAACTAAGAAGGTTGGGGTAGAGCGGGATCACCTCAGCCATAGCCTTGCGGAAAAAGCTGTCCAAGCCACCCGCCGCTTGCCGTACGAGCCCGAACGAAGTGAAGGGGCTTGTGCATCCGAGCTCGCCGGAATCACCGGAAAGCGTGCGTTACACCTGGCGAGAAAGTGCTCTATCCGGCCCGATTGGTCCGGCGGGCGAGCGATCCGGCCGCTCCACGCAGCGCCATCCGTGCCAGCAGGCAATACAAGCCCGCGAAGCCGACAGTCGTGGCCGTGAACGTCCAGAAGTCGAAGTGGATGAAGCTCCGGTAGTTTCCAGCACCGATCTGATCCCAGGGACCGTAGATAGCCCCCTGAATGGCGGTCACGACCATCGGCGCCGGATTCCAGATGAACAGGACACCGAGCCACTCGTCTGGGGGCGGGGCATGGGCAAACTGGCGGAACATGCTGGCAACAGAGAGAATGACCATCGGAACGCCAACCCAAAGCACCAGGCTGATCGCTAGATTGAGCGTCGCTGCGACTGTGCTGCGTTTGGAGACCACGCTGAGCCAAACACCGGTCGCGACCATAAACAGGATCGGCGGCACGATAATCAACAGAAGATGAACGAGGAGAACGAAATGAAAGGTGCCCGGAAGGACCGCGCAGCAAAGGGCGATCGCGAAATAGAGGATCGCAATGGGTGACACACGCCGGAGCGCACCGAGCCACTTCGCAAAAATGATCTTGCGGGCCGTGAGAGGCGTCGTCAGCAGCACTTCAAGCGAGCGTGATTCACGCTCCCCAGCGATCGAGTTGGCAGCAATCAGCGAAGCCTGGAAAAAAAGCAGTGCGAGCGAGATTGCGGAGATGGCGTAAAACACCCCGCTTTCGTGGATGCCCGACTCTCGATAGACGTACGCCAAAAGAAGCGACGTGCAGATCACAACCACCCACGGATGCCAGCGCCGAATGAACATGCGCTGGCGCAGCTCGCGCCATTGAAGCGGGTTGTCCGAAACGGTCAAGTCGTCGGACGCGGCACGAGTAACACCGCCGGCGGATGCAGCGATCGCCGCGAGCGCTCGCTTCTTCGGCGCTCTCGCCGGGAGCGATTCGCCGCCCGTGAGTGCGATCTTCCGAAGTCTCGCCGCCGCAATCCACAGAAACAGGATGCATCCGAATACGTTGTATGCCGCGGCGTACAGCCAGTCGCCCGCGCCAAACATCGGCATGTTCGTCGCCCCGAACGATGCCGCGGTCTCCATACCAAGGCTGAAATACGGGCTGAGCGGCATGATTCTGTACGTTCTTGGGCCGTTCGAGCCAATGGAGAGCAGGAGCGTCAGAATCATCGGCGCGAAGCACCAGACGACGCCGGTCACGAAGCCCGAGCTTGCAGCCGTGGTGGACGACCGCACCCTCGCTGAGGCTGCCAGCGCGATACTCGCATGAACGAACGCAGTGGTCATCGTTAGAATCGTCGCCGAGATGATGAAACCGGGCGAGATTCCGCCGAACAGCCTCACCGCCAGCAGCAGCGGCATGCCCGCGGCAATCAAAATGATCAGCTGGACCAGGCGTCCTGAAAACTTCCCCAGCACGATCTGCGCCGGCGAAAGCGGCGTTGCGAGCAGCGATGACAGCGATCCCTTTCGGCGCTCATCGCAGATCGAGCCCGCTGTGAGCGTGGAGGCGACAAAGCACATGATGACGAATTGAAACCAAGCGAAAAACGCGCCAACGGTCGGCGCGAACATCTGCAATTGCTGGAGCGACGAAGCCCTTCCGCTGTTGTTGAAGCGGATCTCAACGGTCATCACGAAATAGACGAGCGTCGCGAGCGCTGCGAGCCCGAGCGTATAAAGCGCGCGTACCCAGAACGACGAAACGTGCCGAGATACGACGCGGATTTCGCGATCGAAGACCGGTCCGAAGAGCCCGCGGGGAACGAGTTGGATGATGGAATGGATCACGGAGTTTAGTGGATTGCGCCGGTCGTGAGCTTGAGGAACGCGTCTTCCAATTTGATTTCGGCCGGCGCAAGACTGTGAATGCGAGCGCCACTGGTGGTGAGAAGATCAGTCGCAAACGCGTGGCCATCCGCCTCTGTGATGTTGATATCAATCGAGAGAGCGGTGGGGGAATCGACAACAACCGCAGCCACCCGCGAATCGGCACGAAGCGCTAAAGCGATCGTCTCGGCCGGTGCAGACGATCGATGGAGCACGACAACGAGCCGCTCTCGCGGACCCTTCTCCGCAGCGCACCCGTCACCCACATCGATCGCGGCAGATCGCACCTTCGCATACGCGTCCGCGATCGAACCCGAGTAGAGCAATTTGCCCCGCTCGATGATTCCGATCGACGTGCACATCTCGGCGAGTTCGCTCAAGATGTGCGAACTGACCATAAGGCTCTTGCCCATTTTTCGGAGCTCAATGAGAAGCGAACGCATCTCAATTCGTGCACGCGGATCAAGCCCGCTCGCGGGTTCGTCCAGAAGCAGGACCTGCGGCTCGTGAATCAGAACCCGTGCAACACCAAGACGCTGCTGCATCCCGCGCGAAAGCGAATCGACCATCGCGTGCTTTTTCTCGGTGAGATCGGTGAGTTCGAGAACCTGATCGATCACGGAGCGCCGTCGCGCGCGAGGCACGCTGAAGGCTGATGCGAAGAACTGCAGATACTCATCCACCGTGAGATCGTCGTACACGCCAAGAAAATCGGGCATGTAGCCGACCAGGCGGCGAATCGCGTCGGCGTCCTTCTTCGTGTTCTTGCCGCAGACAAACGCTTCACCCGAATCCTGCTTGAGCAAGCAGGCCAGAACCTTCATGGTCGTCGACTTGCCGGCGCCGTTGGGCCCAATGAAACCGAAGATCTCGCCCGGACCGATCTCGAGCGTGAGATCATCCAGCGCGACAAGCGAGCCAAAGCGCTTCGTCAGAGACTTTGTGGCGATCATGGATTGCCCTTCGTGGCGGGTAGGTGAGGCGGAACTGGTGCGGCGATCGGTGGCGATCCCGGGACAGAGTTTGGAGTGGGGACAAGAGCGGGGGTGCGAGTGGCGGGCGAGTTCACTCCGGCGGTAAGGAGCGGCAACGGGCGCGTGCGATCCTCGACCGCAAGCGGCACCAGAATTCGCCACAATGTAGATTCGGTTGCAACGAACGCGCCCTTCGAGTGGACCTCGAGCGATGGCGTGTTCTTCGTCTCGAAAAGTTCGACGCACGCCCATCCGCCGGAGGCAATGAGCGCTTCGACCGCGCGAGATCGCGTGCGAGAGGCGGGCAGTTCGAGCAGGTCGCCCGGCGAAAAAACCGCATCCGGCTCAAATTCATCGGGAGAGTTCTTGTGCGTGAGGCGTGCGTTCCACCGACTGTCCGGGGCACGCTTGACGACTTCTCGGAATTCAATCGGTTCGGGCATGATCGAAATCTCTTGTGAGCCAAGCATGAAGCGATCGCCGCCGACTCGGAGATTCCCTTCGACGCTTTTGCCGGTGAGGCCGCCGATTGCGATGATCCACTTGCCGCCGACCTTCGACAACTTCACCGACGGCGCCGCGTTCGGCGTGCCGACGCTCGTGCTCATGAATGACCGCAGTGTCCACTGCGCCATCGACATAGGTTCAAGCGGGCTCGGCGCATTGTTTCGCATCGGTAGCGCGTCGGACAGTCGGATTTCCGATTCGAACGTTTCGAAAGTCGAAAGTGGCTGTGAACCGCCGCGTTCATTCATGTATGCCGCGGATGCGCCCCGAAACCAGCCGATCGGGGGCTCTTTGTCACGGCCCGGGTCGACGAGCGAAATGCTCGCCGTTGAGTTCGAAAAGATCGATGTGAGCGCCGTTTGCTGTATCGGCAATGCACGATCGTGATCTTGCACAACATCGACGACGCGAAGCCGACCCGATGTGGAATTGCCGCTCCGAATCATCGGCGGAATGACCGCCGCAAGCAGCGATGCGAGCGCGATCCAGCCGAGCGCGGTGGCCCACGACCAGGCGCGCAGGTTAATTCGCCTCAGAACCATCGCGTCGAACGGCCCGATCGCGACGGCAAGAAGCAGGAGGAAAACCACAATCGAGAGAAACGCGCCATCACCGATCGCTGGAATCTCGGTGAGACTATCGAGAGCAGTTCGGACCGCGAGGCGTGCGGATTCATCCTGCCCACTCCCGCGTGCTCGCCAGTATTGATCGGGTTCAAGCCATCGGCGACCCGCGGCCTCCGCGAGTGCGTGCTGCAACACCATATTCCAGTTGCGCGTCAGATCCGCTGAAGTTGTCCCAAGAGTTGCGGGATCAATCCCGAGCACCACGATCCATCCGAATCCTGCGGGGCCTTGCGCGAGCAAGCCATCGACCAGTTCGCCATCGTGACGAACCGATTTCGTCGTCGGAAGTCCCGCTCGCCAACCCGATTCGGAAATCGGTCGAGTCAACCGAATCACTCGCCCGGTCATCGCGCCCATGCTCGACCGGGCCTTAGGAGGTTGCTCCTGTTCGAGTTCGAGCGGTGATGAATCGAGAAGCTCGATTGGTGGCTGCGGCAGGAACGTACGAAGCCACACCTGCGGATCGGCGCCCGCCAGCACGACGAGGCATCCGCCGGATTGCACCCAAGCTGCGAGCGCTGCCGCGCGGGGAAGTGAAAGAGATCCGAGCACATCCGATCGGGCCGCAACCATCGCCACGCCGTCAAAGCCATATTCACTGGTCGGCAATTCCTCGTCGTGCACAACGCAGGCGACGAGACGATCCGCGATCGTTAACTTCGCCTCTCCCTGTTTCTGAACATCGACTCCGCGTTCTTCCCACGCCTCCGGATGTCGAATCGCACGGGCGATGCTCGGTTCGGCGCCGGATCGATCGGCAATCGCCACAATCATCTGAACGCCGCCGAGAAGGCTTGCAGGAAGCTGCGGGTCGCCAAATTGTGAGTTCCAGTACAAGCGCTCGTGCACAACGCGTCCGGATTCATTTCGCAGCTGGAGTCGGACAGACGGCGTCGCACGAGGAATCGCGGCGATGATTTCGACAGGCGTCACACGTCCCGGCGTTGTCGAAATAGTTGTGGTGATGCTCGCGCTCTGCGTCGCATCCTGAGCAAAATCAATCGTCAAAGTCCCGGCAAATGCGCCGGTGTTGACGTTCGGGTTGCCGCTGAGATAGATACGTACCGGTGCCCACGCATCGGACAGGAGGTATCCATCAAAGCCAAAGCGGACAGCCTCGATCGTTGCAGCGCGTTTTACATCGGCGCGCGGCGTGGCGGGAATCGGCTCCTGCTCGAACGTGCGCGGGGGGGCGTTTGCACGCACACATGGCGCGGCGAAAGCACACGCAGCGCAGGCGAGAATGAAATTGCGGATTCGCATGAGCCAAAGCGCACGAAGGCGGAATGCAGACGGAAGCGTCAGATATGAACTTTGCGGTTGTAAATGAACCACTCGAGCATCAACAGCCCCGCGCACCCGAGAATCATCCACGGCCACAGGCGTTGATCCCCCTTGAACGCCCCGTCGCCCGAAGAAGCCACCACGCGGCTGGCAAGTTCGACCGACCGCGTTGCCGCCACGACCGATTCCTGAGGATCAAGAAGGTTGGCGGGGATGCGCCGAATGGTTCTGCCACTTTCCTGTAGATCGCCCGGCGCTGCGCCTCCTTTCCACGTGAGCCGATACACCCCGGCGCGGCGGATTGGTCCAAAGACCACTGTGCCGTCGGGCAGGGGAGACAGAGCCGTTTCGGTCTGATCCTCCACGCCGGGCGGGGGGAGCAGACGGATGTCGGTCGCCCCTGCCGGGAGTCTTTCGGAAACGGTCGCGCCCATTTGCGTGGCATCGCTCGCGCCAGCGATGGCATCTCCGCCCAGATAGTCGAGGGCGGAGGCGAGGAAGACCACGAAACTGACATCCAGGGGCCAGGACGAGGCGCTGATATCAAACGGGACGATGAGGGCACGGGTGGGGCCGCTGGAGAGTTCGATGATGGCCGGGCCGCGCTCGGTGCGGGCGATGGTGACGGCCGTGGAGCCGGGACGAACATCGACATCGCGCGATTCGGCGATGAAGACTGAATCGAGCGTGACGTTGCGGAGCGCGGGGTGCGTGCGCTGCCAATCGACGATGGTGGCGTTGCCTGCTTTGCCCTTATCTGTAAGCGGCGAAGGCGGCGTGTCCTTTGACGCGAGCGCGCTGGGCACGTTTCCGAGTACGAGGAATCGGCCGGGCGGCAGACCCGCGGCATTCGACATGTTCGAGAGAGGGGGCAGTACTCCGTCGAGAATGAGCACATCAACCGGCGGCGACTCGCCCTTGTCGGCCATCTTTTTGTACTCGGCGGGCGTGATCGTCCGCAGTTCTGCAAGCGGCAGACCGGCGAGCGCGGACGAGAGGAAGAGACTGCCCGACGTCACAATGCCGACACGCAGGCGCTTTGCGGGCGGCGCTTCGACGTAGACACGATCATCGGTGGGGAAGGGATCGAGATCGCCGACAGAGCCGGTTGGCGGACGCAGGCGGATCTCGGCGAGCAACGCATCTTCGCGCCCGACCGTGAACACGACACCTCCGACACCGGGATTCAGCGCGGGCTGGGTCTTTGCTTCCGCGCCGGCCGCGTCGGGTTTCGGTGCTGCACCGTCTGCCGCGGGCGGCGGGGCGGCAGGAGCAGTTGCGGCAGGAGTGGCGGTCGATCCTGGGCGAGTCGCGCCCGGCAGCACGACAGGCTTGATCGCCGCGACGGAACCTTCGATGGTCAATTCGACATCGGCATGGCGTTCGGCGGGATCGGAATTCTGCAGACCGACGAAAACATTGAGCTTCTTTGGATCGTCGTACGCGCGTTGAGCGCGGACGCTGACGATTCCGAGATTGCCGGATTTTGGCGAGCCGATGCTGTGAAACTCGAAGGAATCTTCTGCCGCGGGCTTGGCCTGATCGGCATCGGGGATTCGCCCGTCGCTGAAGAGATGGATCGTGATGCCCGGGCCGCCGGAAAGACCTTCGATGACCTGCGTGCTGCCGTCGTTATCGACGTGGATGCGTTTGGGTGCGTAGGCCTTTGCAAGGCGCATCGCTTCGCCGAGGCTGGTCGGTGCATCGGACTGCGTGATCCCGTCGATCGCGGCGCGGAGTTTTTGCTTGTCGCTCGTGAAACTCTGGCGTACATCGGCGGCGTTGTCGAAGGCGATGATCATCGCTTCGTCGCCGGTTGCACTCGTTGCCTTGGCGAAGAGGCCGGGTTCGCGGAGAGAATCGACAAGCTGGCGAGCTTCTTTCTTGGCTTGTTCGAGTCGGGGCGTCGGCGTCGAAGTGTTCTGTGAGGAATCGAGCGTTGCCATGCTGGCGGAACGGTCGAGCAGGAGGACGTGACGCTGGCCCGTGAACGACCCGCTCTTCATCACCGGCTCTGCGAGCGCGAAGAGGAGCGCTGCGAGAACCAGCAGTTGGAGCAGCAACATGATGTTGCGACGCAGTTTCTGCAGCGGCGCGTTGGCCTGAAGATCCTGAACCGCTTTCTTCCAGAGGAGAGTCGTCGAGATTTCGAGATCTTTTCGGCGGAGCTTGAGAAGATAAAGGATGACCAGCGTCGGGATCGCGATCGCCGCGACTGCGGCAGCGAGTGGCCAGGCGAGGAACGTCACTTGAGCACCCCCAATCGACGCAATTGATCGGCCACGAGCGCATCGATCGGCATGTCGCTCTTCACCGTCAGCAGCGCCATGTCGCGACGAAGGGCGAATTCGCGGAGTTTCTGGCAGTACGCCGCGAGATTGGCCTGATAGCGCTTCAGGAGCGGTGCGCTGATCGTCACCTCGGCGGTGTCCGCATCTTCGATGTCCTTGAGACGCAAGTCACCCTTGATCGGCGGCTCGAGTTCCTGCGGACTGAGGATCTGTACGAGAATGAGGTCGTAGCCGTGACCAGCGAGGAGGCGAAGGCCCTCTTCGTAGCCGTCTTTGAAAAAGTAGTCTGAGAAGATGAACATGACGCCCTTGCCCCGTCGAGAGAGGGCGATGCGTTCCGCGGCAGCGCGAAACTGAAGCGTTCCGCCCGGACGCACCGAGCACAGGAAACGGGCAAGATCGTGCACGCGACGGCGTCCACGCAGATCGCGAAGAGCGCGAATGGGCGAAGCCTTCGCGGCATCGCCATCGCTCGGCCTCGTGGGCTTCGGCGCCTCTTCGTCAGCATTCACGCCCGACATGACAGTTGCCGCCACGCGATTGAGGTTGACGAGGCCGACATAGCCGAGAGCCATCGCGCAGCGCTGCATGAAATGAAACTTGTTCGGTTCGCCACAGTCGGAGGAGGCGGAGGCATCGAGAACGACGTGGAGCGAGAGGTCTTCTTCTTCGAGAAAGAGTTTCAGAAAGAGCCTGTCAAGGCGACCGAAGATATTCCAGTCGATGTGGCGGAGGTCGTCGCCGCTGACGTAGGGGCGGTGATCGGCAAACTCGACCGAGTGGCCGCGCTTCTTGGAGCGGCGCTCGCCTTTGAGCTTGCCGAAGAAGACGCGACGCGAAGCGAGATCGAGTGGATCGAGGCGCGTGATCTCTTTGGAAGTAAGGAGATCCTCAAGCTTGGTGGGGCGGGAGATGGAAAAGGTTCGGAGCATTGTGTTCGAGAGAATGCGGAGAGCACGGAGGTTGCGGAGTTACGCGGAGTGGGGGTGGGTCATTGCGGGATGAGACGTTGTGACGAGTCGGGCACCGTCTGTTCGATCCAGACCTGCGTTAAGAGGAAATCATCATCGAAATAGAACACAACGAAATTTGGCAGATTCAAAAAGTTAACGCGATGCCACAGTTCGGCGCTCAATCGTGGATGCCCTATCCGATTGGGCGGTTCCTCGCTCACGCGAACCGGCCATAGTTCTTCTGAATGCTCAACATCGAGCCGCGAGAGCGACTTCTGAACGTCCTCGGCTGGCTGGCCCACTCGGAAGTTTGCCACAGCGACTTCAGTCAGTTTCTCCGGAGGCATGTCGAGATTCCATTGAAGAGAACCGTATTTGCATCCGGACAGCACGAACGAGGAAGCCACTGCCGTGACGAACGGCAGGCATCGGTGGATGATCTTGGGCATTGCGGTTAGCATTGAACGAATCTAAGAGAACGCGGAGTTGCGGAGTTTGCGGAGTTACGCGGAGGGGAAATCAGGGGGAAGAAAAGCCGCGGGGATTGGAGTGTCGCGGGTGAGAACACGGCGATAAATACCGTCTTTGAGACTCGCGACATTGAAATTGAGTAGAAGTCCGAGGGGTAGACGAGCTGAACGCATGTAGCACTTCAGCTGCGCCAAATGCGTATCGGAGACTCGCTCGACGGCTTTCAGTTCCACAACGAGAAGATCGGCTATGACCAAATCTACAAACTGATCTCCGAGCATCGCGCCCTTGTACGAAATGCGGATCGGGTGCTGACGAGAAAACGGGATTTTGCGCAATTCGAGTTCCCGACAGAAGGCCAATTCGTAAAACCTCTCGAGCAACCCGGGACCGAGTTCCGAATGAACTGCCATCGCCGAAGCGATGACCGCTTGGGTCAGCCGGTTCCAAGCCTCAGGAACATCCGTCGGCCCGGCATGAGTTTTCTGCACCCTCTCCATGTCTTTCACTCCGCGCAACTCCGCAAACTCCGCAACTCCGCGTTCTCTCTCGTCTTACTTCTTATCCGGCCCCGTCGGCGTCAATTCCAGAATCTGCCGCACGATGACGTCGGTGTCCATCTTGTCTGCCTCGGCTTCGAAGTTCAGCAACAAGCGATGCCGGAGCGAGAGCGCGGCCACGGATTTCACATCAGCAAAGCCCGCATGGAAGCGGCCTTCGATGAGGGCTCGAACTTTGGCGCCGAGCAGGAGGGCCTGTGCCGCTCGGGGCGAGGCTCCGCAGCGGATGTACTTGTTCGTCGGCCCATCCGCGCCCCCCGCGGCAGTCTGTGTCCCCGGATGCGTCGCAAGCACGAGCCGCGCGACGTAGTCCTTCACGTGCGGTGCAACGACGACGCCTCGCACCAGATCCTGGCCCTTCAGGATCGCTGCGCCATCCATGACCTTTTGAGACTCGGGATTGTCCTGCCCCGTCGTTCGATCGAGAATCGTGATGAGATCTTCGAGCTTGCTGTAACCGACGACGATCTTGAAGATGAAGCGGTCGAGCTGGGCTTCGGGGAGCGGGTAGGTGCCCTCCTGTTCGATCGGGTTCTGTGTTGCGAGCACGAGGAAGGGCTTTTCGAGCTTGTACGAAACACCCGCGACGGTGACGCTTCGCTCCTGCATGGCTTCGAGAAGCGCTGACTGCGTCTTCGGCGTCGCGCGGTTGATTTCGTCGGCGAGGACAACCTGAGCGAAAATCGGCCCCCGCTGGAACTCAAACTTGCGCCGCCCGGTCGCCGGATCTTCCATGACGATGTTCGTGCCGATCACGTCCGCCGGCATCAGGTCGGGCGTGAACTGGATGCGGCTGAAGGGGAGGCTGAGCGTTTGCGCAAGTGTGCGCACCAGCAGCGTTTTGCCAAGGCCCGGCACGCCCTCGAGGAGCACGTTGCCCCCCGCAAAGAGAGAAATCAGCACGGCCTCGACGACATCGGTGTGACCGACAACGACTTTGCCGATCTCGGCCTTGAGCGTCGTGAAAGTCTTGCGGAAGTCTTCGCAGGCCTGCTTGATCTGTTCGGGGGTCATTTCGGTGTGAGTCATGTGGGAGTCCTGGGTCCTTTGATGCTGAGTCGGTTTGGCGAGGTGAGGTCTACTCGTTCATTTCGTCGCGGGCACGTTTCTTGGCTTTCAATAGTGCGGACATACCTTCGGAGGCATCCTTCTTTCCGGAAGCGTCCTTGCCGGGTTCGGCGCCCGCTGCAGGTTTCGCTTCAGACGGTCGTGCGGCGTCGATGATCGGCGCTCCCGGCTTCGCGCCGGCTTCTGCCTCGAACTTCACGCCCGCGCTTTGGCTGTCCGCAGGTTGGTCGCCACCACGAGATGCCATGGCCTGACGTGCAAGCTCGCGTGCGGCCTGCAGGCGATCGATCTGCTGGCTCTGTTTGTCCTTATGTGGCGAGATAAAGCGCTGGAGCGAACGAGCCATCGCGAGCAGGTCGACACGAACGCGGCGCACGCCGACATCGACGAGGAACACACCTGCCGCGGCAAGCGCAAGCCAGCTCCAGATCGGGCGGAGCGCAACGGGCATTTTGAGCCCATCGCGCGACCAGAGATCGTTCTTTGTCGGATCATCGGTGAGGAGACGGCCACCGGTGATCGAGCGGACTTGCTCAAGGAGCGCAAAGTTGTCCTCGAGCACGCGAAACTCATCTGCAAAGGGACGATTGATCGCGGCCTGCACCGAGCCCTCGATCTGGCCGCTCTCGCCGGGTGCGGCGTACACAAGCCCGATGATCGAAGTGCCCGGCGGCGGATTCTTGACAACGCCTTCGTAGCGACCCGGCCCGACCTGGCGAATCTCAACCGCCTGGCTGGTGCCATCGGGCATCGCGATTCGCCCGCGAAACGCGGCGAAGTTCAGCCGCTCACCTTTGGTATCGAGTGCATCGATGAAAATGCGTGCCTGAGCTCCCTGTACTTCAGTAGTCACGCGGACATTGGGCGAACTGCTCGGGCGCATCGCCCAGCGGATCTGCTGCTCCCAGAAACTCTTGAAGCCCGCCCACGAGATCCATTGTCCGGCCCAGCGTGAACTGACATCGCTTGCGAAGATGATGCTGCGGCCGAGGCCGAACTGCCACTGTGCGCCGATGGCGTCGTTTTCTTTGCCGCGGAGCGTGACCTGCGAAAGTCCTTCGCGATCGGCTGCGACGACGTAGCCGCTGATTGCCGGAACGGACTTGACGCCGCGCAGCGTGTCGAGCACGCCGCCGGCGATCGCGGGCGCGAATGGCTCACCTTCCCAGATGAGCGGCCGCTTCACGGTCTGGGCTTCCTTGGTGAAAATCTGCGGCAGAGTCGCGAGCGCCTGCTGGGTGTTCACGTCGTAGTGGCGGCCGCCAGTGAACTTCGCCATGTCGGACATCTTGCGGGTGTCCATGCCCGAGTGCGGGAAGACGCCGACGGTGGAAATCGTGATCTTGGCGTTGACGAAATCCTGAAGGAGAGAAGTCGGAGGCGGCTGCGGATCGCCGTCGGAGATGATGATGACGTGCTTTTGGCCCGCGTTGGCTTTGACGAGTCCGTTGTACGCGAGGCGGACGACGGGTGTGAAATCGGGCATATCGCCGAAGACCAGTCCATTGATCGCACGCTTGATCGCGGAACCATCTCCGACTTCGCGAAGCGGGAAGGCCCAGTCCGTGCTGTACATCGGGTTGTATTCGATGAGTCCGGCGAGATCGAGGCGAGACATCGCGGCGATCGCGGCCATGGCGGTCTGTTTCCCGTAGTAGACGCCGTTGGGCATCTCGACCGAGTGTGTGATGATGACGAGCGCGCCCTTGGGGAGCTGACGCTTTTGTGGAGGGTCGAGGCGGACGGGGAGCGCATCTTCAACGGGTGAACCGATCCAGCCTCCCGCGCCGAGCGAATCCGGGCCGCCGGTCATGACAAGGCCGCCGCCCGAATCCTGCACGTATCGCTTGAGTTCTTCCTGCTGCGCCTGGCTGAAGTTGAACGCAGGTTGATTGACGAGGACGACCGCGTCGTACGCGCTCCACTCGGTGAGCGTGCGCGGGGCCGAATCGGGCGCAACTTCTTCGGCGCGAATTCCGGACTTATTGAGCACATCGATGAGTTCGGCGGACTCTTTTGAGCTCGAAGAGATGATCAGGACGCGACCTTCGCCACTCACGAAGGTAACGGCGGAAGCGACGTTGTTCTCGAGGACGGTGTCGCCTTCGGGGCGACCGCTTGACATGTGCGGCTCGAAGATCGCGCGAAACTCTTGCGCGCCGTGGCGTGGCGCGATGACGGGGACTGTGAAGACATTCGATCCGGGCTTGAGGTCGATGTCCATGCCGAGCATGGTGCCGCCGCCAGAAAGATCGAGCGGCTGACCGTTGAGTGTGATGACGAGTTTGCCGCTTGTGGCTTTGGTGGATTGGATCACGGCGCGCAGGCTCATCGTCTCGCCCTGACGCGCGGTTGCCGGGGCGACGAGGCGATCCACGAGCACTTCGCTTTCGTAGCGGAAGCGGAGCGGGAGAACGTCAATCGGCACGCCGGCGGCTTTGGCGGCTTCTGCCGCGAGAATCAGCGAGTCTTCGGTTTCGTTGCCGTCGGTCGCAAGGACGATACGACGTGCGGCATCTTCCACCGGGAGCGCGAGGGCCATGCGTACGCCCGCGGCAAGATTGGTCGCATCGGATGCGCCGACGTTCTGCCGCTCGACGAGCTTGGTGGTCTTGGTCGGGAGTTGCTGCACGATCGCGGTGCGGCCGACCGTGATCGTGCCCATCCGGTCGTCTTCGCGCGGATCGGTTTCGCGGGCACGCTCGAGGAATCGATCAACGCGGGCTTGCAGATCGGCCGGGACGGATTGACTGGCGTCGAGGACATTGAGGATCGCGACGTCTTTTCCGACGCGCCGAAGCTGCGGCTCCGCGAGCGCGCCGAAGAGGAGCAGGAGCAGAAGTGTGCGCGCGCCGAGTGAAACCCAGCGTGCAACCGGGCCGAGGCCGGCAATGCTTCGGCGCGCAATGAAAATGGAAAGCAGCGAGAGCCCCGCGCCGATTGCGAGCCACGCGGGAGCATCAAATTGCACTGGGCCGACGACGAGTGCGCCGAGCACGAGAGTGGGCGTCATGGTTGACCCTCGCTTGCGCGCGGTGCATGGGCCGATGCGGGAATTGCCGCGGCAGCGACTTGGGGTGCAGAAGTAAGGCGCTCAAGCGGCGCAGGAAAACAGAGAACGCGGTTGTTGCCGGAATCGAGCGCGAACGCGTCGGCGTTGTGGACTGTGACACCCCAGGGCGTGATCAATTCGCCGTCGCCGCGACCGGGTCTGCCTGTGCGATCGAGAATCTTGCCCGACTCGAGATCGATACGGGAAATGCGGGCGGCGCCTTGTTCGCTGATGAGTGCGCTGCCATCGCGAAGAAGAACGAGCCCGTAGGGATAACGAAAGAGTTCGGAGTGATCGTGCAGCTCGGTTTGATCGGCGGTGAGCGAATTCGCCCCGGGGATCCAGCGGATCAATTCCCCCTCGAGCGTGAAGACGCCGATGCGGTGATTGCAGGCGTCGGTAATGATGAGGCGGTGGCGCGCGACATCGATGTCCATCGATTGCGGGCGGCTGAACTGGATTTTCTTTGGATCAGCGCTGTCGCCGAATTCGCCAAACGATCGAACGAACACAAATTCCCCGGCGGGATTGGGCTCGAAGATTGAGATCCGGTCGTTGCCTCCATATTCGCTGACATAGAGCCGCGCAACCGTGCGGCCATCGGCTTTGGGCAAGACCGCAACGTCGGTGAGGTAGATGAATTGCCCTGGTCCCGTGCCGTATGCCCCAAAGTTTGCGACCGGGGTGTTTTCGGTGGTGCCGTCGGCGCCGGGTTTGTACGCCATCACGCGGTGGTAGTGTGTGTCAGGAACGAAGATTAGTTCGTCGGTATCGTTACCGGTGGGATCAAAGACGCAGATGCCGGTGGGCTTTCCCGCAGCGAACTCGGGCATGCGCCAGCCGCTGAGCGGACGGCCGGAATCGGGATCGAGTCGCTGGACCCGGGCGGCCTTGTCGATCACCCAGAGCGAGCGGTGGTCGCTGTCGAGGCAGCGCGGGAACGCGAACTGGCCTGGGCTGATCCCGACCTCGCCGATTGTGCGCCGAACCGAAAGCGATTTTGAAGATTGAGCGGAATCCGAGCATCCGCAAAGCGACGGTGCTACTCCCATGAGTAAAAGCATCAGCGCTAGTGCGCGTTCCCGGTACATGCGGCCCCATCCTACGAAAACCCGCCGGGGGTTGTTCGGATTTGAACGCTGATGGTTCCAGAAACGAGGGTGGGCGCGTCACGAGGGTGAAATTGGACGGGGTGGACGCGCCGAGCGGCCAAGCCACCAGAGTGTGCCGCCCCCGAGAATGAGCCCAACAGTGAGCAGAATCAGTCCCGCGGCAGACAATTCCTGCGTTCGGGCGAAATGAAGTTGATTGATGATGGCGCGGGCGAATGTGTCGATGCCGGGCGGTTGAAGCACGATTGAGCATTCGATCTCGTGAAAACTGAGAATGGCGACGACGATCGCGCCGGCAACCAGGGCGGGCCAGTTACCGGCGATGGCGGTCCGAAGTAACCCGATCACTCCGGTTGCGCCATCAAGCTGGCGCTGATCGGCCTCTTCACGGGCCTCCCCTCGCGCGAGCCAGCACCCGAGAACGATCGGGACGATCCCGAAGCGCGCGAGGTGTGCGAGGGCGAGGATGAGGGCGCTGTCCTCGAGTGCTGGAATGGTGCGGCGGACGAACGCCGCAAGCCAGATTCCGATCATCATCCCGGGAGCGAGTGCGCCAAAGGCAAAGAGGAAGATCCCTGCACGGGTGAGGCGGGCGGGCCAGCCCCCGGCGATGATCCCGATCCAGGATGCGAGCATCAGTCCAGTTGCCGCAAGTCCAGTTGCCAGCGATATTTCGGCGCTGTTGATGAGCTGGTCCCGGTATACGCGAACGAACGTGAGCAATCCGCCGGCGGACGCGAGATGGGAGGCAAACAGATAGAACGGCACAAGCGCGCAAGCTGAGAAGATGATGAGCGAGCCGAGCAGCCCGGAACCTCGGATTGAGTCGGGCTGGACGGCGGTTCGCAGTTCGGAATCAGGGCGGGAAGTTGCCGCGAATCGAACGATGAATAGTGCTCCGCAGAATGCCAGGAGCAGCATCGGCCAGGCGACGATCCATGCGCGCCATTGGCGATTTTGTGGGAGCAGGTCCATCGCGAGCCAGACCCTGATTGTGAGGGTTTCGAGGCGCGCGACGTGCAGGGGCACGGCTGAACCGAGCATCAGGAGGGCGACGATTGCGAGCGCCGCGATCAGGCCGGGCGAGGCGAGGCGTACACGGAGCAGCAGCGAACGACCGAACGAGCGGCTGGGGAGATCGAGCGAGAGTTGTTCGAGCGTCGAGGTTTCGACGCGTGCGAGCCAGATTGCGAGCATGATGGCAGACAACGGCGCGGCCCACAGGCTGAGGGATGCCGCGGCAAGGACTTTACCGGCGAAGACGGGGATCCAGCCTGAATCGCCTCGGGCGGACTTTTCGAGCCAATCACCCAGGATCGAACCGGGCGCTCGGAGCAGGTTGTACGCGCCGAACGCGAGGTAGTTGGGGAGCAGTAGGGGTGTTGCAACAAGCGGCAGAAATTGCCACCCTCGCAATCGGAGCAGCCAAGCCAAGGGCCACCCGAGAACGGTCGCGCCGATCCCGATGCCAAGCGCCGTCGCGATGCTCTGGAGCGTGATCGACCAGGAAAAGAAGTGGAGTTCGAAGGATTCTGGGGGACCACCGGGGAGCACTGTTCCGGGCTCGGTTTGGAGCGGAGCCAAGAAATTGGCTTCGCGAAGTGCGGAGCCGATAGCCAGAGCCGCCGGAAGTCCAATGGCGAAGAGGCCCAATGCGAGGACGGCCGACGCGACCAGAATCACACCCGGCCGATCCTTCATCGCGATTGCACCTGGAAAGTTTCCTATCCGACGTACCGACCAACTCCCGAGCAGGGATGCTCGCGGTCGCATCGGAGGAGGCTTCAGAGTATCATCCGAATCCTTATGTCTACCTCTCCTCCTCAGGCCCTCGCCGGCAAACGGGCGGGCCCATCCAAACCGAACCGAACCCGCGAAGCGACGACTCCCACCGAGGAAGGCGCGTCAGGGTCGTTTTACGGGAAGCGGATGCGGAAACTTCGGGAAGCGATGGGGGGGCTTGAGCTCTCGCACCTGCTCGTGACCAATCCGCTGGATGTCGGGTATCTGACGGGTTTCCTGGGTGGGGATAGCTATCTCATCCTGGGACCGGGGCGGCCCGTGCTGGTCAGCGACTTCCGGTATCAGGAGGAGCTGAATGAGTTTGGCGAGATCTGCGAGATCGTTATCCGCAAGCGCTCGATGGGCGAAGCGATTGGCGAGCTGCTGACGGGCGAAAACGTCCAGCGGGTCGGTATTCAGGCCGAGATCATGACTGTCGCGGAGCGCGACCAGCTGGCGAAGCGGATCGGGACCAAGCGGGTTGCCGCGACGCTCGGGCTTGTGATGAAGATGCGGGCCGTGAAGGATCAGGCCGAGATCGCGCTGATACGTAAGGCCGTGAAGATTCAGGAAGAAGCCCTCAAGGCGATATTGCCGACGCTTGAACCGGGAATTACCGAGCTCGAAGTTGCGTCGCGACTGGAAGCGGAGATGAAGAACCGGGGCTCGAGCAAGCCGAGCTTCGAGACGATCATCGCGGCACGCGCAAATGGCAGCATGGCGCACTATCGCCCGGGCTCAACCAAGCTTGCGGCGAATCAGCCGGTGCTTATCGACTGGGGCGCGATCTGGCAGGGCTATCACAGCGACATGACACGCACGTTCACGCTCGGTAAGTGGCCGAAGCAGATTGCGGAGATCTATCCGATCGTGCTCGAGGCGCACCAGCGTGCCGCGGCAGCGATCGCGCCGGGGAAATCGACCGCGGAGATCGACAAGATCGCACGCGATTTCATTGCCGATGCAGGCTTTGGCGAGAATTTCGGGCACGGGCTTGGGCATGGCATCGGCTTGCAGACGCATGAAGAGCCGCGGCTTTCGCACATGCTGGCGGGGACACGGCTCGAAATCGGGCACGTGTGCACGGTCGAGCCGGGAATCTATCTGCCGGGCGTCGGGGGCGTGCGGCTCGAGAATGACTACGTGGTTCAAGCGGACGGGGCGCAGAATCTCTGCTCGCTCCCGATGACGATGGACTGGGCAACACTTCGTTGAATTCGTTCGGACCTGTTCCAACTTTTGATTCTTTGGACAAACCATGATCGACCCAACCAAACTCAAGGACTTGATCAAGCTCATGGTCGACAACGACCTGACCGAGATCGATCTTCAGGACGACAAGGAAACCGTCACGCTCCGTCGCGGACATCCTCCGGCGGCACACGCACCCATGATGTACGCGGCGCCTTCGGCGCAGAGTGCAGCGGCGCCTGCCGCGGCTCCGGCATCGGGCGGCGCGAGCGCCGCGGCACCGAGCAGCGATGCGGGATTGATCGCGATCGAGTCGCCGATGGTCGGGACGTTCTACTCGGCCGCGAATCCGGATTCGGCGCCGTTTGTGACGAATGGCGCGAAGATCAATGCGAGCACGGTCGTCTGCCTCATCGAGGCGATGAAGGTGTTCAATGAGATCAAGGCGGAGAAAGGTGGAACGGTCGAACGCGTGCTCGTCAAGAGCGGCGAGGCGGTCGAGTTTGGGCAGAAGCTGTTCCTTGTTCGGCCGGCGTGATTGAACTGAGCTGCGCGGCAGTCGAGCTGCGGCAGCGCTGCGGGCTGTTTTTCTTTCCTTGTTGAGCTTCGGTTTTCAAATGTCTCGGGAGCGGGAATGTTCAAACGAGTTCTGATTGCGAACCGGGGTGAGATTTGCCTTCGCATCATGCGCGCCTGCCGCGAGATGGGGATCGAGACCGTTTGCGTGTATTCGACGGCGGATAAGGACGCACCGTATTTGAAGTTGGCGGACCGCGCGATATGCATCGGCCCGGCGCCGTCGAAGGAAAGCTATCTCAATATCTCCCGAATTTTGAGCGCGGCAGAAGTGGCGGATGTCGATGCGATCCATCCGGGTTACGGCTTTCTCTCCGAACGCCCCGATTTCAGCCAGGCCTGCCGCGATTGCAAGATTGAGTTCATCGGGCCCAGCCCCGAGGCGATGCAGGCGCTAGGCGACAAGGTGGATTGCAAGAAAACCGCGAAGGCCAATGGCGTGCCGGTTTTTCCGGGTTCACCCGAGGCGATCGAGGATGAAGAAGAAGCAGTCCGGATTGCGAATGAAATCGGCTACCCGGTGATCATCAAGGCGTCGGCCGGCGGTGGCGGACGCGGGATGAAGGTCTGCCACAACGAAGTTTCGCTGCGTTCAATGCTCCGGGTTGCGAGTCAGGAAGCGGCGGCGGCTTTCGGCAACGGCGCGGTGTTTATCGAGAAGTACCTCGAGAAGGCGCGGCACGTCGAGATCCAGATGCTGGGCGACAAGCACGGGAATGCCGTGTATCTGTGGGAGCGTGATTGCTCCTTGCAGCGCCGGCACCAGAAGGTGATCGAGGAGGCGCCCGCGCCGAATATCGATCGCGCGAAGCTGCAGAAAGTCGCGGAATCCGCGGCCAAGATGATCAAGAGCGTGAAGTATGCCGGCGCTGCCACCTGCGAGTTCCTTCTCGATGAGAAGGGCGATTTTTATATGCTCGAAGTGAACACGCGCGTGCAGGTTGAGCACCCGGTGACGGAGATGATTACTGGTATCGACATCGTGAAGATGTCGATCGCGATCGCGGCGGGCGAGAAGATCCCGTTTAAGCAGAGCGATATCAAGATCAACGGGCACGCGATCGAGTGCCGCATTTGTGCCGAAGATCCCGCGCAGGGGTTCCGCCCAAGCGCGGGAAAAATCACGACGTGGGAGCCGCCGGGCGGACCGGGCGTGCGGATGGACACGCATGTGGTCAGCGGATATATGGTGCCGCCGAATTACGACAGCATGGTCGCGAAGTTGATCGTCCACGCCGACACGCGAGAACTCGCTCTCGATCGTGCGGCACGCGCGCTGCGTGAATTCAATGTCGGGCCGATCAAGACCACGATTCCGCTGCACCAGCGACTGGTAGAGAACACGGATTTCCGCAAAGGCGGCGTGGACATTCACTACCTCGAGCGGCTGTTGAAGTAGGCGCGGCTACGGGCAAAGCAGCGCGTCGTACGAATTCGCGAAGAGCACAAAATCGGCATCATCGCAAAGACCGTCGCCGGTCAGGTCGGCGTCGTGAAACGGGCCAGGCATGATGAGCGTGTCGTAGGCGCTCGCGAAGAGAACGAAGTCGGCATCATCGACGACGCCGTCCGCGTTGAGATCGCACGGACATGTTGGGACAAACTCGTACGCGCCGATGTCGATCTCCGGCGCGGTCGCAGGCGCGAAATCCGGCATCGAAGTGCTGTTGCGACGGCGCGGATTCATTGCTAGGTCGAGAAGAAACGCCGGCGGGAGGAGGCTGTTGTTGCCCCGATCGATTGCGGGAGAGCCGGACGCGAGGCGATAGTCGTTGTCTTCAGTCCCCGGCAGGCCATCGGCTCCAGGTACGCTTGCGAAAAACGGATTTGCGGCAAATGAATTTGCTCCATTGACGGCGCCGGGCAATGCTCCCCAGCTTTGCACGAGGCAATCGTCGAACCGCGCCGCACCGGGCCCAAAGGAAACGATCACAGCCTCCGCGTCGCCGTCGCCGCTTTGGCTCACGATCAGGAAGTGCACGCTCGAACCGGGAACGGGCACGTCGGAACCATTGTCGGTGAGCGTGCAATTGCTCATCCGCAGTCGCCCGCCGATGAAAATGGTGCTGAAACCTAGGCGATCGTTGCCGGCAAAGAGCGAGTTCGCAACGGTGATGTCTCCGTGAAACGAATGAATCGCGGCGCCGCCGTCGAAGCGACCTTCATTGCCAATGAACACGCAGCGATCGATGTCGACAACACCTTCAACCTGCATTGCGCCGGAGCCGCAACTGGTATTGCCAATGAAACGACTGTTCCGGATTGTGGTTTGGCTCCCGTTCTCTGTTGCGAGAGCGATTCCGGCGGGGCAAGAGAATTCCTGCGGATGGATGGAAAACGTGCAGTCGTCGATTGTGATGCTCGGTGCCGCACCGCCGCTTTGCGAACCGGAATAAATTCCCAGACCTGAGTTTCCTCCGGAATTGAGAAAGTCGCCAGCAAACGTGCAATGAACGATGAGCGGTTCGCTGGACAAGTTCACAAGACCCGCCCCTAGCGGCGCGGTGTTTGGACCGAATGTGCATGAATCGACCAGGCTGAGCGACTGAATGAGCGCAAGCCCGCCGCCGTATGAAGCCTCGTTGTCGATGAACGTGCAGTTGCGAATTGTGGGTGCGCCGCGTGCAACAAGCATTCCTCCGCCGTACGCCGCCAGTTCGATATCGCCTCCCCTGCCGAGCATGATCGTGAAGCCGTCGATCACCGATGCGGCGGTCAGCCCTGTCGCAGTCACTACGTGATGCGATTGATCAATCGGGAACGAGTTTGCAGGTCCGTCGAGGTCTCCTGAGAGAACACACACGTTGGTGTGCGCGTCGCGTTGAGCCGAGTTTGATTCACCGCCAACGAAACCGCCGAGCAGCTTCACGCCTTCCTTGAGTTGGAACGTTGCCGTTGGACCGGCGCCGGCGGGGGCAGGAACGTACGTCCCGTCGGCAACCCAGATTTCATTGCCAACCACTGCCGCGGCAAGCGCGGATTGAAGCGCGAGCGGCCCGCGAAACGCATTCGCCCACGATGTTCCGTTGTTGGCTCCGGTCGAAAGCGACGCATCGACGAATCGAACGGTCTGCCCATTCACATGCATCGCGAGGAGACACATGCTCGCGTACCCCACCGTGCAAACCGCCCGCGGCAAAGAATTCATCATGTTCGACTGCCCCTTGCGTTTGCCCAAAGCCGCCACGTCGCATCCCGCATGCCACGGACCGCCCACGATTCCGATGTCCCGAGCGATGCACAATCTTGCAAAGCGGGTCGCGCGACCTTGGTCCTGATACCACTAGGGGCACACCAACACGTCGTAAGCGGCTGCGAAAACTACAAAATCGGTGTCGTCGCACTTCGCGTCCCCGGTCAGATCCGCTCCCTGATAGACACCGCTCATGATGAGCGTGTCGTACAAACCGGCGAATAGCACGAAGTCGGCGTCATCCACTTGCCCGTCGTTGGTCAGGTCGGCCGGGCAGCAGCCTTGTGGAGAGCGCGGAAGCGCGAACTGGCAGAGCTTGATTTCGATGGCGTTCGCCAGATTGCTGCCGCTGGCGCTCGGGATGCAATCGGACGCGACGGGAATCGAGCCGTCCGCAGTCGGATAGGTGCCGACAGCGACAAAAACCCTGTCGGGCATCGTGTCGCCGATTCCGAAGCGCTTTCTGAGATCGATCGTTGCTGCGAGCACGCCTCCGTTGTTGGTCGCGGCGCTTTGGGTACTGGTTCCTGCGGGAACATCCGACCAGCCGTTGTAACCGTTGGTGCTTTCGTTGCCGACGAACGACGCCCACGTGCCAACTTGGCCGCCCTTGCCCCACATGGGCGTGCGCAGCGCACCGGGGCCGGTTGGTCCGGAGAGAAGCAGGAAGCGATCGTTGTTTCCTGTCGCGGCGTGCGTTGCCATGTAGAAGATGTCACCTTTGAGACCGGTCCAGAGGTTGATGTTGTTGCTCGCGCTGGTTGCGATGAGCGTGGAATCAGGATCGCGCTGGCCGCTGACTTCCCACATGTCGGCGGCTTGGCCACCCGAGACCGTGAAGTGCCAGTCAGCTCCGTTGTTGTTGTCCCACGTGCCGCCGCCGTCGTTGAAGACGACATCGAGCTTGGTCGCGCTGAGAATGACCGGGATAGTCGTGCTCCATTTTCCCGTTGGCGTGTCTTTGGTCATGAGCACATCAGGGGAAATCAGCGGCGTCCACTGGTTGAAGCCGTAGTGCAGATAAACGAACGCAGCGCCGGCAAGATTGCGGCCGCTCGGGTCATATGTCACGGTCACGCTTTGTCCTGCGGCCGGAGTTTCGGGCGAAAGCGAGACGACCGAGCCGCCTCCGGTGGCCGCGCCGTTTCCATCGCCGACATAGACGTGCTGGATAGGAGACTTCTTGAGGTTGCCGCGCGAGTCGGTGGCCTCGACGTAGTAGTCGACGAGCTTGGAACGGATGCCGGTGACGCGTGTGTAATACTCATCGGCGACGTACTGCGGCATGACATAGAAGTTGATGCCGGGATCGTTGAAGAAGTTGCCGGCAGGGAAGACGCGCTTGGCCATGGCGATGGATTGCCACGCGCCGACTTCGTTGCCCCCCGCGTAGGTTTCATTTTGCGTCGAGGAGAGCGGATTCACGCCGTCGTTGTCAAGGCGATACTTGAGGACGACTTGCCCATCCGGAATGCCGCTCGCGTCGTATGCCAACGTCCAGATGTCGAAGTCACCGTTGTTCACGACTTGCTGGTACTTGTGCTGCGGGCCGAAGTTGGTTGAGCCGGGGTTCCACGGCGTGCGCTGCGGAATCCAGATCGTCGGCGCAACGGTGTCGCCGGACGGGCCCGCGCTCGCAATGACCGGATCTGCGAGACGTGCAGCGTTCTTGCACGCGATTGTCGGCTTTACTTCCATGTCGAGTGAAGTGCCGTAATACATGTATCCGCTATTGAGCGAGCCCATGAAATAGTGCCAGGCGCGTTCGGCGGGAAGCGTGCTGTTGTCGGGGTAGACGATGTGTCCGGTATCGAGCGGCGCTCCACTCGTGCCGCCGTATGTGGTGAAACCGACCGGTCGTGCGATGGTGATCGCTTCTGCGGTTTCTACGCGGTTCTGCATCGCGGTGATCACGGCCCAGTTTCTTGCGTCCTCGGCCCAGCCGTTTGCGATGTCGATGTTTCCCTGCGCGTTTACCAGAGGCCAGTTCCAGTTTATGAACTGGGGCGCGCCGAAGTCGCCGTCGGCATTCACCCACGCGCCGTCTTCAACGTGCACAAGGTCATTTGCGGGAACCGGGTAGTCGGCAAGGTACTGCTCGATCGTGGTTGCCGGATAAGAGCTGTTCGCGGACGACACGAGATTCGGCGTTGCCTCCATGTAGTACGAGTAACCGCCACCCCACGCGTTGTCGCCGTCGTGTGCGAGCGTAATCAGTGCGGGGCGCGTTCCGTTGTTCAGCGCGGCAAGCGCCGCGAAATCTCCCGTGCCGATCGGTGCATACCCATCGCGCCACGAAAGTCCCTGTGAGGCGGGAATGACAATGATCGACGACGACGCGCCGGTGTTCGGATCGATGTACTCCGCGCGCCGCGGAATCAGTGAGAAGATCGACTCGACCGGTGAGCAGCCGCGTGAGATCGACTGGCGATACCACGCACTCCCGACCGTTGAATTGAGAGGGTTGATCTGATCCGCTTTGTTGGGCGGATCGCAGTTGATGCCGCCGGAACCGAAGATGATCGGGAAGTCCGGCTGCGCGCGGGCGATCTTCTCGGCGCTGACAATCGACCACGTGATCCCCTCGCTCGCGAGCACGCCGATCATGCGGGTGCTGAACGCCATTTCGCTTGGGAAAAAGCCGCGTGAAATCGGAACGGCGCTCCCCCACGCATCCGGATAAATCCGCTTATACGCCTGGACCTGCTTCCGCATCGTGTTCTCGTCCACGAGCGGCATGAGCGCATGGTGAAATGGAAAGATCACGACATCGAGCCGAGGCTTACCGCCCGCGGTTGTCCAGGCGCGTGCCTCGCGGATCGAATTCATCCAGCCCGGGCTGTATCCGAGCTGATTCGCGCCGCCGAGCGACATGGTGTTCTCAATCAGTCCGCCGGAATAGGAGATCTGCGCGCCCGCTCTCGAGGCCCATCGAATCAGATTCACGCTGTCGCGGGTGCGTGACTGATACACCGCCTTGCGATCGTCGAGCCCGAAGATGTCGTCAAGGTTGTTCTCGGGGTGTGCCGCGCCGCCGCCCTTGTGCGTGCGAGATTCATTCGCGCGCTCATACCGATCGAAGCCTGTCGCCTGCTGGTCGGGCCAATAGATCGGTTGCTCGAGATGCCACAGATATGTGAACTGCACCTTGCTCTGCGCCCAGGCAACGGGGGCGAGGACGGATCCACAGAGTGCGGCTAACGCCGCCCGAGATTTGGGTTGCATCAAAAAGAACTCCGTCGGTCGGGAAAAACCGAGGATACCGGAGTGTGCGTTTGAATGCAAGAAAATCGCCGCCGGACCGCGCCGTTCACGGACAGAGCAGGTCGTTGTACGCCGACGCAAAAATCGTGAAATCAACATCATCGACGAATCCGTCGCCGTTCAGATCGCTCGGGCATCCGGCCGGATACCCGGTCTCCAATTGCGGGCAGAGCAATTCGTTGTACGCGACGACGAAGAGCGAGAAATCCGCGTCATCCACAAATGAATCGTTGTTGATGTCGCCGGCGCAGTACTTGCTGAAATCGACGGCGCCGACGAACTCGCACGAAAAATTGTCGCCGGTGTACACCACGCGGCTGTTCGACGTCGTCGGGTTGAGTGCGAAGATGCCCTGTGAGCCGGTCCAGAGCAGTTCGCCGTTGCTCATGGGGGCGAAGCCGCGAGGATTGATTACGGTCACGTCGGGAAGGATCATGATGGTCCAGAGCCGCTTGACATATGCGCCGGTTGCGGCGTTGTAGACGTAGAGCCCCGGGTTGTCGCCACTGAAGCCCACGACAACGACTCGATCCTGTCCCGCTTCGGTCCAGCGGCCGATCTGCATCGGAAAGTCGATCTGGCTCGTGCCGCTCCAGACACCGCTGAACGCCCCGATTGTCCCATTCGATTGATAGCGATCGAGGCGATTCTGCTGAATATTCGCGGTGAGCGCGGAGCTCGAATCGATCGGCGCGACCGCGAACGGATCCTCGGCGCTGAATGTGCCGAGCGGGTGTCCATTCGTGTCAAAGCGAGCGATGCCGCCGCTGGCGCCGATGCTGCCGCAGGCGACCCACACCTCTCCGTTCACGACTCCCATGCCTCGCGGATTCGAGACGATTGTCAGAGTGCCGAGAAAGCGGGGCTTCTCCTGCTGGACCGTGTAGCGGTAGATCACGTTTGAAATTTGATCCGTGATCCAGACTTCGGATCCGACCTGCATCGCGTGGCGCAGAAGCCCGACTGCGGAGGTATCGATCGTGGCCCCGAGGTCGAGCCAGAACCCCTGCGGCTTGGTTGTGAACTGCGTCAATGTGCCGTTTGCGGGGTTGACGCTCATGATGCGAAGATTGGCGTTGTCGGGCGTGAGCAGCGCATCGCCCGCGCACGCCATCGCGCACAGAGACACAGACAGCATGCCGGAGATCAATCGCCTCAAGCCAGAATCCTTCCATCTCATTTCGCGAACGGCTCTCCGCTCGTTTCATTCCACTGTCCGTGCGGCAGCGCACGATGGCTGCATCCAAATCCGGTCTTGCAAAGTTCCACACTTCATTTATCGAACCTCGACCTCAGACATTTCACTGAGGAGGTAACAGCCCAAAGTTTTCTTGCCCCTGCGTGCACCCAATGAGTACGAAAATGCAGTCCGATAACTAAAAGAGGGTATCCGCGATGCCCAGTCCGCCGACGACGAGGCTGACCAAGCCGTTCATCGTGAAGAACGCGGCATCGAGCCCGGCCTTGCCTCGCTGCGCGAGGATTGTGTGTTCCACCACCAAAAGCAGGGCCACGATCGCAACTCCAAATCCAAAGGCGATCCCCAATCGGGGTTCCAGCCGCCAGGCGAGGACGAGACACAGGAGTGCCGCGACGTGCAGTAAGCGGCTGATCCAGATCGCGGCGGTAACACCGAGGCGCGAAGGAATGCTGAAGAGACGCTCGCGACGATCTTCGTCCACATCCTGCAGTGAGTAGATGACGTCGAAGCCGGCAACCCAGAGAGTGACCATTGCCGCGAGACACCAGAGGGCGGCCCGGGTTCCTTCGGGAGCGGATTGAAAATGTGCCGCCGGCAACCCGAGTGCGGCGGGATTGATCGCGATGGATGCGGCCAACGGGGACGCCGCGAGCGAGGTACCCAGAAACAGGTGGCACGCCCAGGTGAAACGCTTCGTGAGCGAGTACGCGCCGATCCATGCGAGAACTGGTACCGCGAGGAGCAGCGGCCACGGATTTGAGAAGAAGAACCAGAATGCCGAAGTCGCGGCGAGAAACGCAGTCCCGAGCGAGAGGGTCAGCGTGAGGCCGAATGCGGGCGTGAGCTTCCCCGACGCGAACGCGCGGCGAGAGGTGCGCGGATTGCGAGCATCGAGCATGCGGTCGGCGAGGCGATTAATCAGCATCGCCCAAGTGCGCGCGATGAACATACAGAGGACGACCAGCCCGAGCGCGAATCCGAAGTTGCGCCAGGGCATCTCGCGAGACCGGGCGAAAAATGATGCGAGCAGCGCGAATGGCATCGCGAAGATCGAATGCGCGAGCTTGATATCTCCCGCGGCAATCGCCAGGCGGTCCATCAGCCCCGCGCCAGGAGCCTGATGCTCGATCGAGATCGAACTGGAGGAAGCGACGTTCATTCTCCGGCCGGCTTGCCGCCCTTTCTTGGATCGCTGCCCGCTTCGAAACGTCCCGGAACGGTCGGCGACCTTCGGATCACCTGAATCACGCACTCGGACTTCCCGAGTTTGAGTTCGTGACCCTTTGATTCAAGGCCGGCCCCTTCGCGTGCGTCGGCGATTTCAGGCTCAATTCGAAGCGTGTTGGGCATCCACTGATGATGGATTCGCGGCTGCGCGACAGCCTTCGAGGCCGGAATGCCGTAGGTGACGCAGTCGAGCAGGACCTGGAGCGTGCCGGTGATGATCCACGGGCCCCCGGAGCCTCCGACTACGAGTTCGACGGGTGACGATTCGGCTTCGCCGGCAAGGACGATGGTGGGGCACATGCTGGAGAGAGGTTGTTTGCCGGGAGCTGGCAGGTTGCGATCGTCCTGGCGCAGTCCGAAGGCGTTGGGCTTGCCACGCCTTGTCGTGAAGTCGTCCATCTGGTCGTTCAGGAGAAAGCCGAACCCGGGGACGCACACCAGCGAGCCGAACTGGAGGTTAATCGTTTCGGTGCAGGCGACGGCGTTGCCCCACGAATCCACGGCGTTGAGATGGCTTGTACCTGCATCCTTTTGCCTCGTGGACGGCTCGCGCGGGATGTTGCTGCCGTAGGAGTCAATCGGCTGCGTCCGCGTCATGTCGATCCGTGCTGCAAGCTCACGAATGTTGCTCTGGCTTGTGAGCGCGAGAACGGGGATGTCGACGACCGCAGGATCGGCGAGGAAACGCGACCGATCGGCGAATGAGTGTTTGAGAGCTTCGGCGAGGAAGTGGATTTGTGCGCTGCTGTCGTAGTCGAAGGAATCAAACTCGGCGCGCCGGGCGTCGATCATTCCCAGTGTTTGCACGAGCACGATGCCGCCGCTTGATGGAGGAGGCATCGTGAACACGCGCTTGCCCTGGAATGTCGTGGCGAGCGGAAGCAGCTCGCGGGGCTTGTACGCAGCCAGCTCCGCAGCAGTGATCTGAGCGCCGCCGGCGCTCAGTACGTTTCGGATCGCTGTGGCGATCTCTCCGCTATAGAACACCTTCGCGCCGTCGCGTGCGATCAGCTTGAGCGCTCGAGCCTGGCCGGGCTGCTTGAGGAGATCGCCTTCTTTGATCTTGCCATTCATCAAGAACACGGAGCGAAACTCCGCGAATCGAGCTGCGCGAGCGGGTGACTCGCCCAAAGCCTTGGTGACGTTCGACGAAGAGACGGCGCGCATGTAGTCGGCATCGACCACAAAGCCTGCTTCCGCGGCACGAATCGCCGGAGCGAGCACGACTTCGCGCGAAAGCGTTCCGTATTTGTCGAGCGCATCGAGCAGGCCAGCGACTGAGCCAGGGATCGCAACCGCGTGCGCGCCGTCCGTGGACGCAAGCGGGTCATCTTTACAGGCAGGATCGGTCTCGAAAAAATCGGGCTTCGCCCACGAGGGCGCGACTTCGCGATAGTCGAGCGCGATTGTGCGGGGCAAGCCGGTCAGCTTGGGATGCTTCTTGAGGTGAATGAGCATAAACCCGCCGCCCCCGACGCCGCAGGAATAGGGGCGGACAACTGAGAGCGTGAAACTTGCTGCAACCGCAGCATCAACGGCGTTGCCGCCTTTTTGGAGCATCTCGAGGCCGGCCTTCGAAGCGACCTCGTGATCGGCCGCGACGACATGGCGGAACGTGGGTTCACTCTTTGCTTTGGCGGGGGCAACGGGAGGCGCGACGGAAGCAGAACTCGGCCTGCTCGCCGTTTTGGATTCGGTGCAGGCGGTGAGCAGCAAAGCGACGAGGGGAAGGAAAATCGGGCGAATTGCCATTGATGAAAGGTAGTCCCGGCGCGCTGAAAGTGAAACCTGAGTGCGCGTTGGAACACGCGCAATCGTGTGGCCAACCACATACTGTTGGGCATGTTGTTTCAGCGACGGAGCAGCCGCTCTCGCTACAAGGACTACTTGGCGAAGCGGAACGATCCGACTTGGTCCAAACTCGATGCCGCGGAAGCATCCGGACAGCGCCAGAAAAAGGGCGCGCGCGGGCGCGGCTTCTTTGAGCTTTTTCGGCTCTTCTGGTGGCAGATTCGGGAGCACCGGCGCACGGTGCTCGCGGCGCTCGGCACGCTCACAGTTGCGACCGGGCTTGGGCTGCTCATGCCCGCCAGCACGCTCATCGCGATCGACTACATCATCACGGATCATCCCGGGCCGGCAGGCATTCCGAATTGGGCACGCGTCCTGATCGCCAAGCCGGGCGTGCACATCGATTGGACGGGGATTGAAAAAACCGATCGAATAAGTCTGCTCTGGGTGCTGGGATTTCTCATGATCCTGATCACGATGTGCAACATCTTGATCTCGATGTGGGGACGATGGCAGGTGACGCGCCTCACCAAGCGCGTTCAGGCAAACATGCGCATGCAGGTGTTCGAGCACGCGGCAAAGTTGCCGCTCCACCGCATCTACCAGATGAAGACCGGCGGCGTGGTTGGCATTCTGCGGGAAGACGCGGGTGCGGCGGCGGAACTGCTGTTTAGCCTGCTGTACAACCCGTGGCGTGCGATCGTTCAATTGGCCGGTACGCTCGCGATCCTCGCGATGGTCGATTGGCGGCTCCTCGTCGGCGGGATGATGCTGATTCCAGCTGTGTGGCTCAGCCATCGCACGTGGATCAATCGAATTCGGCCGATCTATCGCGATATCAAGATCACGCGCAGCGGCATCGATGCCCACAGCACCGAGGCGTTCGGCGGAATGCGCGTTGTACGAGGATTTTCCCGCGAGCTCTCTGAGTCTGGCCGTTTCACCAAGGCCGGCCATCTCATGTCGCGCCAGGAAATTCTGGTTTGGTGGTGGTCGCGCGTGCTCGAGATGGTCTGGTCGCTGCTGATCCCGGTTGCCAGCACGGGCGTGCTGGTCTATGGCGGATCGCAGGTGATCAAGGGCAACTTGACCATCGGTCAGGTGATGATGTTCACGAGCTACCTGCTGATGCTGCTCAGTCCGCTTGAGACGCTCACCAATACCGCGACAGCAGTGCAAACCAATCTCGCGGGCTTTGACCGCATTCTCGATGTGTTGGACGAACCTGGCGAGTTCGGCGAACAGACTTCAGAAAGCAAGCTGCAGCTCGAGCGGCCCAAGGTGCAGGGGCGCATGACGCTCGATCACGTCTCGTTCGCGTATCCCGTGACGCAGACCAAGCTCAAGGAATCGGGATCGAAGGATGGACCGGCGACGCCCCACGCGCCACGCCCGGTGCTGAAAGATGTCTCGCTCGAAGTGCGCCCGGGAATGACGGTCGCGCTCGTCGGCGCCAGCGGCAGCGGCAAGACCACGCTCTGCAACCTCATCGCTCGCTTCTTTGATCCGTGCGAAGTACCCGATCCCGAAGCTCCGGGAGGCAAGTGGCCAGCGGGGCGCATTCTGCTCGACGGCATCAATCTCCGTGACATTGATGTGCGTTCGTACCGACGTTTGCTCGGCATCGTTGAGCAGGATGTGTTCCTGTTTGACGGTTCTGTTGCTGCGAATATCGCGTACGGGCGGCTTGCTTCCGCCGGGCAAGGTCTGGTCACCGAAGCCGAAGTGATGCAGGCCGTGAAGCGTGCCGCGGAATCAGCGAATGCGGCCGAGTTCATCGAGAAGCTCGAGAATGGCTATCAAACGATGATCGGCGAGCGGGGCGTTCGTCTCAGCGGCGGCCAGAAGCAGCGCCTTGCAATCGCCCGCGCGCTGCTCGCGGATCCGGCGATTCTCATTCTCGATGAAGCGACCAGCAACCTCGACGCCGAGAGCGAGGCGCTCATTCAGCGCAGTCTCGGCGTCCTGATGAAGGGGCGCACCTGCTTTGTCATCGCCCATCGCCTCAGCACGATTCGGCATGCGGATTTGATCGTTGTGCTTGAACACGGGCGAGTGGTAGAAACGGGCACACACCAGCAGTTGCTGGCGTTTGAAGGGCGATACGCCGACCTCCTTCGCACCCAGCTTGAGGCCCATTCGCCGGAGGCCGTCCGTGGCATTCGCGACGATTTGGCCGAATCCAAGCAGTTATTGGACAATCCCCTCCCTGCTGGGCGTTCGCAGTGAACCCTTTCGGCCGGTCCGAAGTACAATGAGTCTCGATGGTTCGCTACGGGGTCATCCTCGGCTTGGTGTTTCAGTCGCTCCTGCTGCTTTGCTGCGCGGGGCGATTACCCGTTGCAAGCGGGGCAGTCGCGACCGGTGGCTGTCAGGTCGCGACTCACTCGAGCGAGTCGAGCTGCTGCTGCCAAGACGACGGCGCATCCGTTGACGAGCCCACGAGTATCGATCACCCGGTTTTTGCCAAAATTCCGGAGCGCTGCTGCGAGTGCCCGCTCACGGTTGATTCGCCTCGTGTTCCGGCGGTGCCTGATCGTCGGCCCGGAATTGAGCTGACACGTCTCTCGCTTGCGGTCGGGGCCGCGTTCAGCATCGCGCTGCCCGACCACTCGTTCTGTTCCTTTGCCAGCGTGCCGGCGTTGAGTCATCCGCCGGAGTTTGCGGGTCGCCAGGCCTGTGAGCGATTCTGCCGCTGGACGATTTAGTTCTTTCGTTGCTTCATGCGTTTTGCATTCATGTTTGCGTCGCGCGCGTGTGCTGCGCGACGATCGATTCTCGAGCAATATCGGCTGCTTCCTTCCGGACGTGGCCAACGAAAGGATTTGATTATGAACGCTTTTCTTCTCGCTGTTTCGACTGCTGGATTGATCATGCTCTCCCCCGCTCCGGAAAACTCCGGTGGCGGATCGTGCTGCTGCGGCACATCGTGCCAATGCACCGATTGTTCGTGCGGTGCGGACGGGTGTGCGGGCGCGTGCAAGTGCCCCGGACAGGCTTGCGCCGGCACTGAAAAGGCCAAAGCTGACTGCTGCTCGACGCCGTCGTGCTGTGGCTGAATTCTGTCGCTAGTCGTCCGCGGCCCGGCAACTGCCGGGC
>JBOHNL010000014.1:0-576333 GCA_050730655.1 Phycisphaerales bacterium | reverse complement strand
GGAGAACCGGCGTGTGGGCACTCGCTACGACAAGCTCGCATCGAGCTTCCTGACATTCGTCAACCTTGCGATCATCCGCCGCTATATCCGAATCCTCGCTCCGGATGATCCGTCAGACAGAACCTAGGCGTTGGCGCAGAGCGCGGCGGATCTCCTAGACTCCGGCAGACACGATTTCACACAATGTACGAGCACCGTCGCTTCCTCGGACTGCCGTGATGCGAACTGTTGCCGCTGCACCAAACGCGCGGGTACAAAAAAAGACCACGCTCGCCAGAAGGCGAGCGTGGTTGGTGTTCACGTGAGATTGTGAGGATCTCTACCGTGCAGTCGGGCCTTTTCAGGCGCGACGGCGACGGCCGGCGACGAGACCGCCGAGACCGACGAGGGCGAGAGCGCCCGGGGCGGGAACGACCGTCAGGACGCCGCCGACATCGAGGGGCGAGCCATCCGGAGCCGCGGTGTTCACGTCCTGCACACCGTTGATGAGCAGATCGCGGTACCACGTGTTCTGGGTGCGCTGGTTGTTGCCGAACGTGATGACACGGATGCCACCGAGCTGGCCAACCTTCATTTCACCCGTGCGGACGATCCACGCGAGCTGGGGGGTTCCGCCCGATGAGGGGCAGTAAGCCGCGAGCGAACCCGAGAGCAGGAGCTGCGAAGCGAACGAGGTCGCCGTAGTTCCGCCAAGGATCGTGTTGCCGGCAGAGAACGAGCTGCTGAGGTAGGTCGTGCCGCCGCTGGTCAGCGCGCCACGGGTCATCGAGCCAACAAAGGCGTCGCCGGTCGCGGCTGAACCCCAGTTGCTCATCTTCTCAGAGCCGGTCAGACGACCATAGGCAACGGCCGGGCCGGGGCCATTGATCGCGCTGACCTGGGTGCCGTCATCAGCGTACGCAACGACGCGGAACTTGACGTTCTTGTCGCCGCTGGTGACGTCGACCGCACGGATCGCACCAAAGGTGACGCCGTTGTCGGTGCTGAATTCATACTTGAAGCCCCAAGCAGCGTTGGCCGAGGCAGCGATACCACAGATGGCCGTGAGGCCCAAAACGAAATTCTTCATATCTCTCTTCTCCTCTGAATTAAAATCCCACGGAACGGGCGGTTCGTTCCTGACCGATGAAATGTACATCGAAGTCGGGGGGTGCTTCAAGGGCTTTTAGTTCGTTTTGCGCTCTTTTTGTCAGTTTTTTCTGCCTGTAAGGTTGCAGGTCCCAGAAATAGTGCCCTGTTTGGTGGCTTGTGACGAATAATCCGTTTAATAGGGCAATCGGTCCGGTATTTTTGCGGATGGGCAGAGTGCTGGAACGGCCGAGCAGGTCTCGACCTTCGGCAAATACGGCAAGTTCTTAGTCAATTTGGTAGCGGATCGACCGCTCGTGTCGGGGCGCACTGAGCCAAAAAAGAATCCGCTCCGGCGGTGAAACCGGAGCGGACGATGAGTTCATGACTTGCTGAGCACGCGGCGTTAGCCGCAGTTTCTCAGGCTATTGCAATCGCTTAGGCGCGACGGCGGCGGGCGGCGACCAAGCCACCGAGGCCGACGAGGGCGAGCGAAGCGGGAGCAGGAATAACGCTGATCGTCGCGTTGAGGTCGAGGCGGTCAGAGCCACCGCTGGGAGCAGCCGACTGCTTGTTCGTGAGCGACGCGCTGTTGTAGAAGGTGAGACCGGCGGTATTGCCTGAGCCGAAGGTCTTGTTCTTGATCACGATGTCGCGGACCGTATTGTCGGCGCCAATCTTGACTTCGCCCGTGTAGATCTGCTTGTACGTCTCGAAGGGGACGTCGGCGAGGAACAGCTGCGAACCGAAGCTCGTGACAGCCGTGGTGCCGATCGTGGAACCCGCAACCTGGATCAAAGCCGGGTTGCCGCTCGAGATCGTGCGAACGACGTTCTGGAACACGTCGCCAGCAACGAAGCCGGTCGACTGGTTCGAGCCGGTGAAGCGGGTGAGGGCCTGGGCAGTGCCCGTGCCATCAGCCGTCGTGATCTGGGGAGGCGAGGCCGCGTCAAAGTACGCGCCGAAGCGGAACTTGACGACGTCGCCAGCAGCGGCGCTCGCGTGATCAGACCAAGTCGCGCCGCCGTCGGTGCTGACTTCAAACTTGAGGCCCCAAGCGGCATTCGCGCCAGCAGCGAGGCCAGCAACTCCAACAACAGCAGCAAGCATGCTCTTCATCATTTAAGGTCTCCTCACAAATCCCGAAGGAAGACAAACACTGGCTCGCACGAACACCTCGTGGAGCCGTAGTCAAATCTGCCTCGTGTTTTGCGCGTTGCCAGCGAACTTGTCGGAAAAGTCGGCTTTTTCGGTTTTTCCGGGGTCTTCAGCGCTTTCCGCATGCGCGAAACAGCTTGCCAGAAGCCTTGGAATGGCAATAACTTACCGCCGGACTGGACCGGCGGGATTTCTTCACTTCGTTTGTAGATGTTCAAAAGGGCGGCCGCAGGTCTTACTTTGGACCGAAACCGAGTTTCGCTCGCTTCTCGGCCCATTCGGCCCGCTCGCGGCTGTTGTCGCTGACGAGATCTGCGTTGCCCCCCGCAGCCATGCGATTCAATGCCTCGACTTCGAGCCGGCTCAGATTGACGCCGCCCAGCTCGTAATCCCGCCAAGCCTCGACCGTTGCAGGGACCAGCGGCTCGATGAGTTTGAGCATTGCCTCGGCGAAAACGCGAATTTCTGCCTGCGCGTGGGCGTCGATTCGCAGCGCAAGGAACCGGAGCGTGTTGTGCAGATCGCACTTCCAATACCACTCTGTATACATATTGACAGGAAGGCCGATCCGGGCCATTTCGCGGCTGACGCCCTGCTCAGTGAGCGCGAGATATTGCTTATAAAACCCCTCGACATCAGCCAGGTAGCTCACAAACTCCTGCGCCGTTTTGAGTTCCTGCGCATCATCGTGGACGCGGAAGAGCTCTTCGCCCCCCTGCCGATTCGCCTTGCTCTGCTTGCGGACCTGATCCAGATTCGGGGTGTAGAAGCGATCGGGCAGAATGGAATAGCGGGCGGAGTACTCGTTCACGTTTGCCGTGCGGTGCCGGATCCACTGGCGCGCCACGAAAATGGGCATGCAGACGTGGAATTTGACCTCGACCATTTCCAGCGGCGTGGTGTGGCGATGACGCAGCAAATAACGGATCAGGCCGCGGTCTTCGTTGAGCTTCTTCGTGCCCTGCCCGTACGAAACGCGGGCGGCCTGTACGATGGCGGCATCGGCAGTTTGGCCCTGCGGGACTAGCCGCGGCATGCAATCGACGAGGGCGATGAAGCCGTGGTCGAGGCAGTTGATCTGCTGGCGGGCGCTGCCACCCATGATGTCGACGAGGGGGGTTTCGGGGGCGGAACGAATCACGCCGTCGGGACCGGGCTTGGCGCGTTCGGGCTTGATTTCAGCCGCGGGCGGAAGCGGAGCTTCCGATGCGCGCGTGGGGTCGAGCGTGGGGCTGATTCCGGTCTGAGACGAGTTCTTAAGAGATGGCTCCGCCATGGTCGCAGGATAGCGGGCGACGGAAGGTGCGATGGCCGCGAATTCAATTTGGCGCGGACAACATCCGCTCGGGAATGCGTGGATGGAAAACCCAGTCGTTGTGGATCTTTGCCAAGTCGAGATTCTGTGGTCGGAAGTCAAAGGCCGTCGATTCGCCTTCGTCTTTCGATGGAGGCGTCCCGCCGTCGTCCCTCAGGTTCACGCCGATCGAATAGAGCGTGTAGGCGTTCACCGAGGTCTTGTAGCGAAGGGGCTGGCCGTCCGCGAAGTCGAGCGGCACTGCGGGCAGAAAGTCGGGAACAAGCTCGGAAAGCGACGCGGGGAAATTTCGACGGGAACGCTTGAACCGTTCGATCGCGATCGTAGTGAGCGTGGCGTCGCGGGATGCTTCGAACTGGTCAGCGGCATAGACCGAGTTGTTGAAGGCGGGCATGAACAGGTTGACGAATGAATACGGCGAAATTGATTGCGTGCCGAGCTTGGCCACTTCTGGTTCAGGGGGCGCCGTGCGTGCCCAGCGCGGGCTCTTCTGCCAGTCCTTCACTTCATGGACCATCGAGGCGTATAGACCGCGAAGCTGCTTTCTGCCAGGCCCGAGGGTTGATGAAACCGGCGAGACGGCAAGTTCGGCGGGACTCGGCCGCTGGTTTTCGTTCCCGAATTGCAGGAGCTGCAAGAGCATCTGAACGCCTGCGGGAGTCAGGCGGCCATCGCCGTTGCCGTCGTCGGTGAAACTGCGTTGCAGGACATCTTCGAAAACTCGAAGTTCCGTATCGAAACGGATGAGCTGTTGACGCGGCCCCATCGCGGTGAGGGCTGCCGCGAATTGCTCCAGTGCCTTGTCCGAGACCAATTCGGGAGCCTTCGTCAGCAATTCCTGCAACTTTCCCATCGCGAGTTCGCCCATGGCGATCGACACAAGATCGGTGATGATGAATGGCGTCTCGCGGTTGAGCACCGCCAGACGCATCGTCGCGACGAGATCTTCACCCACCGCCTGCGAATCCCTTTTCGCGATGGCAAGATCGACGTCCTGCACAAGCAGGCGGGCGAACTGACGGAGCGGCCCAAGTTGTGGCAAGAGAATCGAAATCCCGGACTGTCCATCTCGAGAGGGGACGTCGATGATCTTGGTTTCCCAATCCTTTTCGCCGTTGAGCCGCGCGGATTGGCGAGAGAAAAATACATAGTCGTCGGAATCATCAACGATCAGACCGAGTCTCGAAAAGGCGACGGCAGCGCGCATGAGAGCGATTGCGCGCTGGTTCACGCGTGCGCCTTCCGGCGTGTCGTACGGCGACAGCGGCGGCAGGCGTGTGCCGGCTTCGTCCGTCTCCTTTTCACGCTTGGGGTTCTCGATCGCTGCAAACGCGCGCTTCATGGCGGGCCAGGCGCGCTGGTCCTGCGGGATCGCAAGCGCCGGCGCGTTGATTTCCTTGCGGAAATCCCAAGTGATCGTCGGTCTACCAACGTAATAGCGAATACTCAAAATGCTGTAAGAAAGAAAAACGAATCCGACGGCCCCCACTACGAACCTACGTGCAAGCCGCAGCGCATGCCAGCTGCCAGGACGGTTGCGAAGCCTGCTCCTCCGGATGAGCTGCGCAGCGGCAGCGGGATCGCCAAAATCGGTCGCGAGTTGCTGGGACGAAGCACCTGAATCCAGGCCGTCAGCGAAATGCGAGGCGAGCTCGGCCTCTATGTCGGCACGTTCAGAAGGCCAAAGGCGGCTCTTTTTGAGGACTTGGTCGATGATTCGGCGGAGATCCGGCGGGAGGGAGGCGGCAGAAACCAAGGGAGATCGCCCCGTGACTCCGATTCCCGCCCCCGACGACTCTTGATTTTGTGCGTTCGTCATGGCTCAAGCCCCCACTGCGTACGCGAATGAGGAAATGACGCCGATCGCCTGCATGGCCTTGGTCACGGCCTCCCATTGCTTGATGTCGTCCGCCAGGCGTTTCTTCCCTTTGTCGGTGAGCCGGTAGTACTTGCGATCGCGCGAGCTATCGGCGCCTTTGGTGCCGGCTTCTTTCCAGTAACTCTCAATAAAGCCTTGAGCCTCAAGGTTGTAGAGCATTGGGTAGAGCGTCGATTGGCCCATCGCGAGCGCTCCATCCGTGCGCTCAGCGAGAGTTTCGACAAGTTCGTAGCCGTACATCTCGCGGCGGTTGAGGAGTTTTAAGACGGCCACGGGGCCGGCGCCGCGCATGAGTTCACGTTCGATTTTCATGGGAGATTCCGGGAAAGACAGTTCAACTCAAAGGGCTCAAAGAACTCGAAGAAGGATTTCGGATTTCGGAATGCGGAATGCGGAATGCGGAGTTCAGGATCGGGTTGCTGGGCGGCCGTCCTGGGTCACACACTATGTGTACCATAGTATATCGCACAGGGCAATGGCGCTGTTCCGACATTTTGCCCGAATCACGGGCGCGGAATGAGTTTGATGGTCGCTTCGCCGGTCTGCGTGCGGCGGCGGTACGTCACGATGACTTCTTCGCCCGGCTTTTTCACGCCCAGAACGCGAACCAGTTCCGAAACGTCGCGGGTCGCCTGCCCCCCCACCGACGTGATCACGTCGCCGAGGCGGAGTTCGCCTTTTACTCCCTGCACACTCGAGACCGGGATGATGTTGGCGCTGCTCCGGCCGGGGGGTTCGATGATCGAGGTGATGGTGACGCCGTCGCCCGCGCCCGTTTCGACCTCAACACCCAGGCTCGCCATTCCCTGGCGGATTTCTTCAGCAACTTCCGGAAACGTGCGCGTCCAGGCGCGGAAGTCTTTGTCGGTTTCTTTCAGCGGGCGGCCGAAGGTCGACTCAAACGCGCTCGCGCCCGCCTTGGGCTCCGGCGTGCCGCGGCCGTAGGCGTCGTACCAAGGCTGGAGCTTGCCGCGGTCGTAGAGATAAAGGAAGATCGCGCGGGCCTCGGCGTAATTTGCGAGTTGCTGCGACGAAAGGAATTTTTCGCGCGGTTGTACGCAGAACTTCTCGAGCGGCATCAGCGTGTTGCTGTGGTCGCGGCGCTGGACGATGTTGGTGCGCCACGAAGGCACGGGCCGCAGTGTCTCAAACGAAGATCCGGGTGCGACATCAACATCTTCGACGAGACTCGCGAGCCCCTCCTGCACCCAGTACTCGTGCGTCTGACCTTTTCGCGTGCAGTCGCGCCAGTGCAGGACGTGGAAGAACTCGTGGCGGAGCGTGGACCCGATGTCCTGCGAGACGAGCTGCTTTTTCTCGTGGATGTAGCTACCGCCGATTGTGGAGAAGCCGGTTCGTGCGGCGGGGCCAAAGGTCACGAAGAGCCATGTCGTGAAATCGCGCCGGCTGGGCAACACGATGACGACCCACGGGTCGAGCGCGATCTCCTTGGGATCCCAGAGGCCGGGGAAAATGGTCTTTTCTGCCCAGTCGGCAAGACCATCGATCTCTTCTCGTGCCTTGGCGAACTGGGTCGGATCGAATGCGCTGCGATAGATAAAGCGTCGCTTTTCATCGACGACTTCGGTGTATTTCGAGCCGTCGTCCGGGTGATCGAAGATCTTGCGGACTTGGGCGAGATTGGCATCGCGTCGTGCGTCGAGGATGGCGGGCCACTTGGCGACGAGCTGCTGATATGTGGGGTCGGACCGCGCGCCCGCGAGATCGGGATCGCGCGTGAGTTTGCGAATGTCGTCAAAGCCGTTTTCTACCGAACGGAAGAGAAGGCCGGCGGCCTCTTTCGAGTCGCCCTGGGTGGCGCGGACGCACGCGAGGTTGTAGAGCGGGACGAATTCGCGCGGTTGCAGTTCGATCTGGCGGCGGAGAAGCGGCTCGGCCTGCGCGAAGTCGCGTTTGGCGAGGGCGGCGTTGGCTTGTGCTTCAACTTGTTCGAGGGTTTCGGGTTCGGAGGAAAGGCAGTTCACCACGGAGAACACGGAGAGCACGGAGAAGAGAAAGAGAAGAGAGAAGGAGCTGAATTGCAGGAACGGACGTGCCCTTTTCGACCGGGCACCAAAGGATGCGTCGCAAGCCCATCCCCAACCCCCTCCCTCAGGGAGGGGGCTTCTGCACTGCGACAGGCGAGCGCCGTTCATGGCTTCCATCCGCTGAAAAGCTTTTGCAGCGCTTGGGGGTATGCGTCGCGCTCAGCCTCGAAGACGCGGGCAGCGAGTGTGTCGGGCGTGTCGCCGTCGAGGACGGGCACTTCCTTCTGAAGCACGATCGGGCCTGTGTCGTAACGGGAATCGCAAAGGTGGATTGTGCAGCCCGAGACGCGATCGCCGGCCTTCAGGACCGCTTCGTGCACGAAGTGTCCATAAAGACCCGGACCACCGTGGCGCGGCAGCAGCGCGGGGTGGATGTTGACGACGCGCCCGTTAAGCGCGGAGGGGATGTCGACAAGTTTTAAATAGCCGGCGAGCACGACCCAGTCGATTCGGTGCTCGCGCAGAACGGATTCCAATTTCTCGCGCGGGATTCGCCCGGGGATGACAACTGTGGGCAGGTTCGCAGCTCGCGACTTGGTGGCGCCGACGCCCTCGGAAGACGCGATGACCAGCGCGATCTCCGCTTGAAGTTCACATTTGGCGATTCGATCAAGGATGTTGAAGAGGGTTCGGCCGCCGCCAGAGATCAGCACGGCGAGTCGGGGAACATTTGACGATTGCGTTTGCATTTCGGAAGACCCGCGAAGCGGGCCCACCCAAATCAGAGCGCGGCCTTCACTGCCGCGTCGCGATCCTTGACGATTGTGAGCAGCGTATTGAGACGCGTGAGCTTAAAGACCTGCATGAGTTCTTCGCTCATGTTGAAGAACACCACCTTGCCGCCTTTGCCCTTCACCGTCTTGTTCAGCGTGATGAGTGCGCCGAGGCCCGCGGACGCGATGAGGTTGACCATGCTGAGGTCAACCGCGAGGTGGTTGTGACACTGTGCCGCGGCGTTGGTCAATTCGGCGAGAATGATCTGACACTCGTGCTCGGTGATCTTCTCGCGCTCAAGGCGTGCGACCATCACGTTGCCGACAAGACCGCTGGTGACAAAGGAACTCTGCGACATGGGTCAGTAGTGTACCCGAATGGGCGGGGTGTTACCGGCGACATGGTTCCGAAGTATGCCCGATCACGGCTCTGGAGAGCTGCGCCACCAAAGGCACTGTTAGGCGGTTGGCGGCTGGCGGAAGGGGATTGGCTTGCCGGTTCGATCGACACAGACCATAACCAGCGTTGCGGCGGTGACGGGCACATTTTGGCCGTCTCGCTCCCGCTCGGCTTCGACCTCGACCAGTACGGTGACTGAAGTTGTGCCTAAACGAGTGGTCGTTCCGTAAAAGTTCACAACCTCCCCGACGTGGACCGGAGCTTTGAACTCGACCCGGTCGATCGCGGCTGTAACCCACCGATGACGGCCATGGTGACACGCCTCAACAAAACCAGCCTGGTCGATATATGAAAGGATGACGCCACCAAAGATCGTGCCGTAATGGTTCGTATCGCGCGGCATTGTGGTGACTCGAAGAGCAAGGCGGCGCGGCGTGGACTGCGTCATATCCGACCGTAGCGCGAAGGTGCGGGGGTTGTCCCCGCAACTCCTACGATGGGGAGACGAAAGGAATCTGTATGAGCGAAGGCACGAATGCGAGCGCGGGTGGCGGCTGCTGCGGCGGGAAAAACAGCTCGGGCGAAAACTCGGCGGGCGGCTGCGGCTGCAAAACCGGGTCGCAGGCAGTGATGATTCCGACGGGGACGGCCAAGGAGATTGCCGCGCTGCCGCTGGGTGAAATCCTGGCTCGCTATCGGCGGGGGGTCGCCAACTACGACCCGCGGGTCTTCTCGCTCGATGCCGAACAGCTTGATCGCGCGTTCCTACCGGATGCGAATGTGGGCCGCTGGTCGGTGCGGATGCTTCTGGGGCATATGGCCGACGCGGAAATCGCGTTTGTGCATCGGATGCGCCGGGCGATCGCCGAGGACCGGCCGGTTCTTGCGGTGTGGGACGAGAATGCATTTATCGACAGCGGGCTCTACAACATTCCGCGCGAGGTTCAGCAGGGCGACCCGGCGAGCTTGATCGGTGGTTTCGTCGCTGTGTTGCACACGATGCGGATGTGGAGCTTCCAGTGGCTTTCGGGGTTGACGCCGGAGCAGTTCAAGCGCGTGGCGATGCACCCCGAGCGGGGCGAACAGCACGTCATCGATATCTTGGCGTACTCGATCTGGCACGTCGAGCACCACTCGCGGTTCCTGCAGCTCAAGTGCGACCGGATGCTTGGGCCGGTGGAAGAGGCGCTAGCGATGGGTGCGGGAGCGTCGGGTGGGTGCTGCGGGGGCCGATAGTTAGCACGCCGCCAATTGTGGTATCAAGTATGTCTGACTGGATTCAATATCCGAGTGACCGATCAGTGGCAATTGCCGCGCGCTGGGTGATGTTGCTCTTCGCGTGTTTGCTGTTCAGAAACAGCTGGCCATTCGATCTTGGAAGTTCCGCAATTACTTTTTCATCGATCGGAAGCGCATGCATTGTGATAGTGCTCCTATCGAAGGGAGTCAGAGTGTTCCGACGAAAGGATCCGGACTGGTTGCCATATTGCGTAGTCGTGTTCCCACTTGTCGTCGTTGCGACTGGGACGTTCGCCTATCGCGCGATATTTTGGCATTGAGTCGAATCGGAACGATCGCGGCCATGCAGCGATCGTAAAGGAATGCTACAGGTAACTGAATGGACCGACTTTTCGACCAACGCCGCTATCTGATTCCGTTTCGCTCGACGCTGCTGCCGCAGATCTTTACCGATACGTTGGTGATCGGAGCGGGCGTCGCGGGGCTTCGCGCGGCGGTGGCGGCCGCCGAGCACGGCGACGTCATCGTTCTCAGCAAGGGCGATCTCAAGAGCACGAATACCGCGTGGGCACAGGGCGGGATCGCGGCGGTCCTGACCAAAGGCGACACGGTCGAATCGCATGTGCAGGACACGCTGGTCGCGGGCGCGGGGCTGTGCGAAGAGGGCGCGGTTCGCGAGATCGTTGAGAGCGGGCCGGCGCGGCTGCGCGAGTTGATGGGTTGGGGGATGCGCCTCGACAAGAACTCCGAGGGTGAGCTCGCGGTTGGTCGCGAAGGCGGGCACAGCGCCAGCCGCATCGTCCATACGGATGGCGACGCGACGGGGCGCGAGTTGCAGCGCTGCCTCACCGAGAAAATCCGAACGACTTCGGGCGTGCGTGTTTTTGAAAATTGCTTCGTGCTCGACCTGATCACACCGGGCGATGAACCGGGCGCGCCGGTGATGGGCGCGATCACGCACCATCCAAAATATGGCCTTCAGATGATCTGGGCAAAGGCGACGATTCTCGCGAGCGGCGGCGCGGGCGTGCTCTTCCGCGAGACGACAAATCCACCACTCGCGACCGCTGATGGAATCGCGATGGCGTATCGCGCGGGCGCAACGGTCGCCGACATGGCGTTCGTGCAGTTCCACCCCACCACTTTGTATCTGCCCGGTGCGGCACGCTGGCTGATCACGGAAGCTGTGCGGGGCGAGGGCGCACACCTGCTAGACAGCAGCGAGCACCGCTTCATGGTCGATGTGCATCCGCTGGCGGAACTTGCGCCGCGTGATGTCGTGAGCCGAGCAATCGTGCGCCAGATCGCCAAGCAGGCGTCGGGCGCGGGCGGGAGTCACGTTTGGCTCGACTGCCGCCACGTTCGCGGGTTTGCTGAGCGATTCCCGGGGATGACGGCGCTGCTCAAGAAGTTTGATCTTGATCCAACAGAAGACCTGATTCCGGTCCATCCCGCGGCACATTACATGGTGGGCGGCGTGCGGACGGATCTTTCCTGCCGCACCGACGTACCGGGTCTGTACGCGGCGGGCGAAGTCGCGTCGATGGGATTGCACGGGGCAAACCGGCTTGCGAGCAACTCGCTGCTGGAAGGACTTGTGATGGGCGAGATCGCGGGGCGTGTGAGCGCGGAAATGAAGGCGATCGGAAATGTACCGGGACGTCCGGCCGGATGGAGCGCGCGGCCCGCGCCGATTTCGGTCGTCAGCGATATCCGCCCGAGCGAACACGGAGAACTTGATCTCGACGATGTGCGCTCGAGCCTGCGCAGCGCGATGTGGAAGAACGTCGGCATCGAACGCTCCGGCGGCAAGCTGAACGATGTGTGCGACATGCTCGATTTCTGGGCGCGCTACACGCTCGACAAGATCTTCGACGACACGGCGGGCTGGGAAGTGCAGAACATGCTGCTGGTCGGTTCGCTGGTGGCGCACTCGGCGCTCTGGCGAGAGGAATCGCGGGGCTGTCATACACGTACCGATTTCACGCGGAGCGAGCCGGCGTTCGAAGCACACGACTGCCGCCGGCGCGGACGACCGGACGTGGTGACAATGCCGCTCTCGGACAAGAAGACTCCGGCAACTCGCGGAGCACTCGTGTGAATCGCGCGTGTGCAACACTCGCGTTGGTGATGGCAACCTTGGGCATCAGCGTGGTTGCATGCGAAACAAAGGTCGTTCGCTACAACCCGCCACTCGCGGGATTGCCTGGTGCGCAGACTGGAACACCGCCGGTGTACGACTCATCGATGCGGGTGACCAACTCGCCCTTGAGCGCACAGCCGACCGAGAAGCCGGTGATCGAAAACCCGGACGGCACAAAGACGCTGATTTCACGCAACGGCCGTGACTTGATGTTCCACATCGCCACGTGCATGCGCGAGGACGACGAGAAGACGTTCACCACGCAGGTGCTCAGCGAGATGACGCGCGATGAGTTCTACGAGCGGGGTTATGACCCGAAACTTGCGTTCAAAGAAATGAAACGCCGGCGCACAGACCTCGAGAAACTCTTCAAGATGTTGCCATCGGCAGAACTCAGCCCCGGTGTGCGGCTCGAGACTGTCGGCGAAAACGTCATGCGCGTGCGTCTGCACTATGTCGATAAAGAAACACTTCCGTGGTGCGGCTTCGACATGAAACTCGAAGGTTCCAACTGGAAGCTGCGCTGGTTTATCGAGAACGACGGGAAGTGACCGGAATCGAATGGGTGGCGAAGCGGTTTATCGCGCTCCGCCGCGGGCCTCAAGCGTCACGTCGATGTTCATTTCCTTGCCATCGCGGATGAGCGTCACCTTCACGACATCGCCGGGTTTCGCGGAGTTGAAGTACGGCATCCACTCCTCGACGCCCGCGATGCGATTGTCGTTCCACTTCACGATCAGGTCGTTGGCCTTGATGCCCGCCTTCGAGGCAGGCGTTTCGGGCAGCACCTCACCGACCAACACGCCCTTTTCATCGCCCGAGTAATCACCGGGAGAGATTCCAAAGCGGATCTTGCCTCGGGTTGGGGGCGGGGGCTGATCGCCTTCGGTGGTGACGACGTTGGAGGGTGAAACAAACTTCCAGGGTTCGGGCCGCAGCGACGCGTCGAGCGCGATGCGGTAACCCATGTCCGCGATCTTCGCGGCACCTTCCCAATTAATCAGCGAAGCGATGTCAGTCGGGCGGTGATACTGCGGGTGCATGCCCGAGAAAAGGAAGAGCACCGGAACCTTTACGGCGTAGAACGAGGCATGGTCGGAGGGGCCCATGCCGCTCTGTTTGCCGGCGATCTTGAGACCGCTGGTTTCAAAGTACGGTGCGAGCCAGTCGGCAAAGCCTTCGGCCGTGCCCACGCCACCGGCTTCGAGCGGCTTGTCGGAAAGACGGCCGATCATGTCGAGGTTGAGCATGAAGTCGTGATTTTCGATCGGGACAATCGGATGCTGCGTGTAGAAGCGAGAGCCGTTCAGGCCCGATTCTTCAGCCGAAAAACCAAGAAAGAGAATGCTGCGGCGGGGCGTGCCCTCGGGCAACTGCGCGAAATGTTCGCTGATGCGCTTGGCGATCAGGAGCATGCCCGATGTGCCGCTGGCGTTGTCGTCGGCGCCCGGGTGGAGCTGACCCTTGTCGCTCGGGAAACGCGTCCCGACCTGGCCGAATCCAACGTGGTCGTAGTGACCACCGACGACAATCAATCGATCCGCGAGATTGCCAACTCCCGGGAGAATCGCGCCGACATTGTCGGTCGTGGGACGAATCTTGTTGATCTCGGCGTCGATCGTGACCTTGACATTGGGCAAGTCGACGATGACGCCCTTTTCGTCGGCGAGTTTGCGAAGGTCAAGAAGCGAGCGACCCTGCGGGTCGGCGGCGCGGACCATCGCGTCCACCGTGTCGATCGTCGCCATGATGACCGGCGCTTCGTAGGGCTCGCGCGCGGTGATGCTGTTCACATCTTCGAGCTTGTCGACGCGATCATCCTTTGCGCCCGGCGCATTGACGAGAATCACGGCCTTCGCGCCGCGGCGAATCGATGCGCCAATTTTCGGCTCAAGACCTGCCGAGAACGACCAGCCTTCCTTTGCCCACTTGGAAGTTCCATCTTCGTTCATGGGTTCGAAACGGAGCACAATCGCGATCTTGCCTTCGACATCCGGTCCTGAATCGGGAAAGCTCGTATAGCCATCCTCGCCCATCGTGATTCCGTAGCCTGCGAAAACAAGGGGAGCTGTCACGGAACCGTTGCCGGAGAGGCCCAGGACGTTGAACTCCTTGCCGGGCGTCAGCGTGACCGTCTTGCCTTTCGCATCGAACGAAAGCGCCTGCTTGCCGATCTCGTTGTGCGAGGGTCCGGGAAACGGTTGGCGGAACGACATTTTCGTCGGATCAGTGGCGTCTGTGAATGCCGGCTTGAGACCAAAGTGCTCAAACTGCCACTGGATGTAGTCGGCCGCGAGCTTGCCGCCGCGCGAGCCCGGATATCGGCCCTCAAAAAACGGGTTCGCGAGGGTGGTGATGTGATCGCGGAGTACGTTTTGGTCCGCCGCGAGCGACTCTTCCGAGCCCGGTGGCGTGACGTCTCGGGATGTGCTGCTAACCGACGTGCTCGGAACGTCGGCGGCCAGGGTTCCGAACGTCAGAAAGAGCGAAAGAACAAGCGAGCCGCGGCAGCGTTGCATCAGTGAAATCTCCCCGAGCGGACGTGCCAGAGTACAGGAACTTGAGCACTCCGAACCTAGTATTGGAGCGGGGATCGATGGTGGTCGCGGAAATCGCGTCTTTGCCGCTGCCGACACCCTTTTTTGGCGGTTTTGGAGCCCTCCATGACGACGTTTGCCAAGTCACCGACCCCCGCTGCCGCGGCCACCGCTTCAAAGGCTGGCACGGTCCTGAATGCTTCTGACACGTTTGTCCACCGCCACATCGCGCCAAGCGAAGCGGACATCAGTGAAATGCTCGAGTCGATCGGGTACAAGTCGCTCGATCAGTTGATGGACGCGACAGTTCCGGCAGACATTCGCCTGACCAAGCCGATGACGCTGACCGGCGAAGCCGACCATGCGCTTGGCGAAGCGGAGATGCTGGCAAACTTCCGCGCACTGGCGGGGCAGAATCAGGTCTTGCGTTCGTGCATCGGCATGGGCTATTACGACTGCATTACGCCGGGCGTGATCCTGCGGAACGTGCTGGAGAATCCGGGTTGGTACACGCAGTACACACCGTATCAGGCCGAGATCGCGCAGGGACGACTGGAAGCACTTCTGAATTTCCAGACGATGGTGAGCGACTTGACTGGGTTGCCTCTTGCGGGTGCGTCGCTGCTGGATGAGGCGACTGCCGCGGGCGAAGCGATGGCGATGGCGTTCGCGATCGCGGGCGGGCATGAAGGAACGCGCCGATCGTTTGTGGTCGCGCAGGACATTCACCCGCAGACTCGCGCCGTGATCGAGACGCGCGCGGACGGACTTGGGATCAAAGTTCGCGTTGTCGATACGAAGAACATTTCGTTCGGCGACGATGACTTCGGTGTGATCGTGCAGTACCCCACCACCGACGGGCGCGTGGAGTGCTACGAAAAGCTTTCGAGCAACGCGCGGGCGAAGCATGTGACCGTGATCGCGGCGACCGATCTACTCGCCCTGACGCTGCTGCGTCCGCCGGGCGAATGGGGCGCCGAGATCGCGATCGGTAGCGCACAGCGTTTCGGCGTACCGATGGGATTCGGCGGTCCGCATGCCGGGTTCATCGCGACAAAGGAAGAACACATCCGCAAGATGCCGGGGCGCATCATCGGTGTCTCCCGCGATTCGCAGGGTCAGCCGGCGCTCCGCATGGCGATCCAGACGCGCGAACAGCACATCAAGCGAGAGAAGGCGACGAGCAATATCTGCACGGCGCAGGCGCTGCTCGCGATCATGGCAGGGATGTATGCGGTCTATCACGGGCCCGAAGGGCTGCGGCGAATCGCGCTTCGCGTGCATTCGTACACACAAGCGCTTCGCGCGGGATTACGCAAGCTTGGCCACGCGATTTCAGATCAGGATCTGGTCTTTGACACTCTTCGTGTGAAGCCGACGGGCAAGTCGGTTTCGGATATCGTCAGCGCCGCCCGTGCCAAGAAGATCAACCTCCGCGACTTTGGTGATGGCTCGCTCGGCATCAGTCTCGACGAAACCACCGACCGCGCTCTCGTTCGCGACGTCCTCGCGGCGTTCGGCGGAGAATCTGAAGATGTCGAAGCGCTGCTCGCCTCGACCAAGACCGAAATGCCCGGCAAGTTCGCTCGCCAGAGCGGCTATCTCACGCATCCCGTCTTCAACAGCCATCACTCAGAGCACGAGATGCTCCGCTACATTTTCAAGCTGCAGTCGCGCGACCTGAGCCTCGCGCACTCGATGATCTCGCTCGGCTCATGCACAATGAAGCTGAACGCGACGAGCGAAATGATCCCGGTCACATGGCCCGAGTTCGGGCGGATGCATCCGTTCGCGCCGAGCGACCAGACCAAGGGCTATCAGAAGATGTTCCGCGAGCTTGAAACTTGGCTTGCGGAGATCACGGGCTTTGCCGCGGTTTCGCTGCAACCAAACGCGGGTGCTGCCGGTGAATACGCGGGCCTGATCGTGATTCGGCAATATCTCCGCTCGATCGGACAGGGGCATCGCAACATCTGCCTAATCCCCGACAGCGCACACGGCACGAACCCGGCCAGCGCAATCGTCGCGGGCTTTGAGGTTGTCGCGGTCGCGAATAAAGAAAACGGCGACATCGATCACGACGATCTCAAGGCCAAGATCGCCGAGCACAAGGATCGCCTCGGCGCTCTGATGGTCACTTATCCGTCCACGTACGGAAAATTCGAGACCGGCATTCGCGAAGTCGTGCAGATGGTGCACGATGCGGGTGGCCAGCTCTACATGGACGGCGCGAACATGAACGCCCAGGTCGGCCTCACCAGCCCCGGCTTCATCGGCGCGGACGTCTGCCACCTGAACCTGCACAAGACCTTCTGCATCCCCCACGGCGGCGGCGGGCCCGGCATGGGCCCGATCGGCGTTGCCAAGCACCTCGCGCCGTTCCTCCCTTCGCATCCGGTCGTGAAGCCGAGTGTGGCGACGGACAAGTCGGTCGGCGCGGTTGCCGCGGCACCGTACGGAAGCGCCTCGATTCTGCCGATCTCCTATGCCTACATCGCGCTGATGGGCGCGGCGGGGCTCACCCGCGCGACCGAAGTGGCGATCCTGAATGCCAACTACATGGCCAAGCGCCTCGAAGGCCATTACAACGTGCTCTTCAAGGGACCGGGAGGGCGCTGTGCGCACGAATTCATCCTCGATTGCCGCCCGTTCGAGAAGTCGGCGGGCATCAAGGTCGAAGACATCGCCAAGCGCCTCCAGGACTACGGCTTCCACGGCCCGACGATGTCGTGGCCGGTTCCCGGCACGCTCATGATCGAGCCGACCGAGAGCGAGCCGAAGTCGGAACTCGACCGCTTCTGTGATGCGATGATCGGGATTCGCGAGGAAATACGCGCGATCGAGTCGGGCAAGGCCGACAAGGCCGACAATCCGCTCAAGAACGCGCCGCACACGATGGCGATGATCAGCGCGAGCGAGTGGAAGCATCCGTACTCGCGTGAATCCGCCGCGTTCCCGCTCCCCTATGTGCGCGACAACAAGTTCTGGCCCTTTGTCGGTCGCGTCGACAATCCCTACGGCGACCGCAACCTGGTGTGCACCTGCCCTCCGATGAGCGCGTACAGCAACTAAGAGGTACGATCACCCCTGATGCACGAAGCGATCATTTTGCAGGCCGCTCCGCACTACGCCGCGGGTAGATTCCCGCAGGCGCTCGCGATCCTGCGGCGTGGCCTCGACAAGTTTCCGTCGAACTACCCGCTGCTCGACAAGGCGGTCGAGCTGCTCTGCAAGGCCAAGCAGTATGACCAGGCGAATTTTCTGGTTGAGCGCGCAGCAAGGCTCGCGCCGATCGACCGCAAGTACATGATGCTCGCGGCCGATATCGAGATGAAGCGCGAGCGCTTCGGTGCCGCGGCCGAATACTACTGGAAGGCGTACCAGATCGATCCGAGCGACATCGATCCGCTCCGCGCCGGGTGTATCGCGCTGTACCAGGACGGCCGCATCGAACAGGCGATGGGAACAGCCAAGCAGCTCTACGACACGCGCCCGGGCGATATCAAGGCCATCGCGCTCTATACGGGATTCTGCGATTTGGCGGGCGACCTGGACGAAATGGTTCGCGTCCTGCTCCTCGCGATCGAAAAGGCTCCGAGCGATGCCGCGATCCATTCAGCGTTGCTGCTTCCCTTGACGCGTCTTCACGGCGTCGATCCGCGGATCGTGTTCAACCATCACGTGCGCATGGGCCAGTTGCTGACGGAGATGGTGTCGTCAGTCCCCGTTCCCCATCTGAACGTGCCCGATCCGGAGCGCCCGCTTCACATCGCCTACTGCAGTCAGGACTTTCGAAATCGCTCCGCCGGCCACTTCATCGAACCGATCATCGCGAATCACGATAAGTCCCAGTTCAAAGTCACCCTGTACCACAACGTGATCAGCGAAGACGAATTGACCGCCCGATTGCGTAAGCACGCCTATCGATATATTGATACCCATCAGATAGATGACAAGAAAATGTCCGAACTCATTCGCGCCGAACGGGTCGACATCCTTATCGACTTGAGCGGCCACACCGGCATGGGTCGCATCGTGCCGTTCGCGCTCAAGCCTGCGCCACTGCAATACACCTACATGGGTTACCCGAATACCACGGGCCTTCCCACGATGGACTTTCGGATTGTCGACGCGTTCACCGATCCACCGGGCTCAGACTACTTGGCGACGGAAACGCTCGTGCGGATGGAAGGATGCTTCCTTTGCTACACCCCTCCGCCGCACGCGGGTAACGTCGCTCCGGTACCGAGCGTGAAGAACGGATACGTGACCTTCGGCTCGTTCAACACGCACACCAAGATCAGCAACCACGTGCTCGCCGTGTGGGCGAAGTTGCTGAAAGAGGTCCCAAACTCACGCCTGTTTCTGAAATCCATGGCCCTTGCCGTGCCGGCAACGCGCGAACGAATCTACACCTACTTCGGCACGATGGGAATTGATCGGTCTCGGATCGATCTCGAAGGTGAAACCAAGGGCAAGAGCGAGCACATGCAGATGTACTCGCGAGTCGACATCGGGCTCGATACCTGGCCATACAACGGCACCACCACGACCGTCGAGGCGATGTTCATGGGAGTTCCGGTCGTTACGATCGCGGGCAAGTCCCACGTTTCGCGGGTCGGCGTCAGCCTGCTTTCAAACATCGGGCTGCCGGAGTTCATTGCTGCGGATGAAACGGACTACCTGGCGAAGTGCGTTGCGCTGGCTGCGGACGAGCCCCGCCGCATCGAGCTTCGCGCGAAACTGCGGGAAATGGTGACAGGCAGCGTTCTCTGCGATCACGCCGGCTTTACGAAGCGACTCGAAGCCCACTATCGCCAATCCTGGCGGGACTGGTGCGCTCGGAAAAAGCTAAACAAAGCACTCTGACTGGTCGGCTGCCCGAGCTGCTTCTTTCGTTCGGAGGACGACTTCTACAGTTCACGCTCGCCCCGCCCGGTCTTGCAAAAGGAAGTGCCATGGGTCTGTTTTCGTGGATGAACCCGTCGTCTTCGGCTTCCGAAAAGCGCGTCGTCGTTTCGAACCCGTCCGACCTCGCCCGGGTGAATCCGTCCGGCAAGGAGGCGCGGATCTTCGACATCGGCGCCGACCTGTTGAGGCGAGCACGCGGACACAAGACCGGCCTTCTCTCGGCCAAGTTCTACTCGGACGCATTAATGGAATGGTCCATGAAGGACCCCGAGTTCAAGGTGCAGATGTTCCGGTTTGTGGACACCTTCCCGATGCTCCGCACGGCGGAGAGCGTGCACGATCACTTGCAGGATTATCTGAGCCAGCCGGGCGTGAGCGTTCCGCCGGTCATCGGTGCAGCGTTGAAAGCCGGTTCACTCCTGAAGGGCGCCGCGGCGGCGACAATCGGCAAGCAGATCGAAGGCATGGCCGGAAAGTTCATCGCCGGAACAGATGCCGCGAGCGCGCTGAGTGGTCTGCGGAAAATGTGGGATCACGGAATCGCGTTCAGCGTCGATCTTCTAGGCGAAACATGCGTCTCGGACATGGAAGCCGACGACTACGCCCGAAAGTATCTCGACCTGATCCAGAATCTGCCGGCGCAGGTCGCCTCGTGGCCCGCGAACACACGGCTCGAATCCGACCACCTCGGTCCGATCCCGCGCGTCAATGTCAGCGTCAAGATTTCCGCACTTTCCGCACGCACCGATCCGATCGACACCGAAGGTGCGATGGCGGATCTGTTCAAACGTATCCTGCCGATTCTCGAAACCGCCCGCGATAGAGGTGTTTTCGTCAACTTCGATATGGAGCACTTTGCTCTCAAGGATTTCTCTCTCGAACTTTTCCAACGCAGCTGCGAGAAAATCGACTTCCAGGCGGGTCTGGCAATGCAGGCCTATCTCAAGAGCGGTCCGGACGACGCGCGGCGGATGGTCGATTGGGCGAGAAAGGCGCGTCGCGTCATCACCGTGCGCCTCGTCAAAGGCGCGTACTGGGACGCCGAAACGATCAAGAGCGACCTGCTTGGCTGGCCCTGCCCGGTCTGGCCTCAGAAATGGCAAACCGACGCCTGCTTCGAGCGGATGTCGGAGATCTTCCTTGACGCGATGCCGAAGACCAAATCGGATGTCGCCGGGGGAGGAATCAAGCTTGCGCTCGGCAGTCACAACGTGCGCTCGATCGCCTCGGCGCTCGCGGGGCTCGAATCCCGCGGCATTCCGAAGGAAGCGCTTGAACTCCAGATGCTGCACGGCATGGCGGACCAGCTCAAGCACGCCTCTGCTGAACTGGGGATTCGAATCCGTGAGTACGTTCCCGTCGGCGAGATGATCCCCGGCATGGCATATCTGGTGCGGCGTCTGCTCGAAAACACCAGCAACGAGAGCTGGCTCAAAGCCGGTTTCATGGACAACGCCGACGCGGGCGCACTTCTCCGCGCGCCAGCGCCGCAAGGAGGCGGATTGGGCTCGCCCGCTGCCCCGATGACCGATGCGCTCTCGACAGCGCCCGAGCGTCACCGGCTGAGCCCCGCTGTACCAGGGGTTGGCGATGGGCGGCCGTTCTTTACGGAGCCGGTTCGTGATTTCTCGGATGCGAAGCAGCACGCGGCGTTTGCCGCATCCGTCGCCCGGGCCACGGTCCCGAAAGTTGCGAACGATCGAACGACTGCACAGGCGTCGGAGATGGTGGCTCGAGCGGCGCGTGCGTTCGATCAATGGCGCGATTCCGACCCGAAGCGGAGAGCGGACGTTCTCGTGCGTGCCGCGGCCGCGATGCGCAGGCAGCGTGATGGACTTGCGGGGGTGATGATCCGCGAATCGGGCAAGCCCTGGCGCGAAGCCGATGCCGATGTGTGCGAAGCGATCGACTTCTGCGATTACTACGCACGAACGTCGATCTCGCTTTTCTCCCGCCAGCGACTCGGACGTTTCGTGGGCGAACTCGACGAACAGTTCTATCAGCCGCGCGGAGTTGCCGCCGTCATCAGCCCGTGGAACTTCCCGCTCGCCATTCTCGCGGGCATGACGAGCGCGGCGCTTGTCACGGGCAACACCGTGATCATGAAACCCGCGGAGCAAACGCCGGGCATCGCGAGCATTTTCTTCGATATCCTGCAGGAATCGCTGCGTGGCGCGGGATTCTCATCAACGCTCGCGCAGGACGTCTTGCATTTTTGCCCCGCGCCGGGCGAAACCGTCGGCGCCGCCCTCGTTCGCGACCCGCGCATTGCGCTTATCGCGTTCACCGGGAGTAAAGCAGTCGGCCTCGACATTCTTCAGGCCGCGGGCGTCACGCCGCAGGAGCAGCACCACGTCAAAAAGGTCGTGTGCGAAATGGGCGGCAAGAACGCGATCATTATCGACACGAGCGCCGACCTCGACGAAGCGATCCTGGGTGTTCGCCAGAGCGCATTTGGATTCCAGGGGCAAAAGTGCAGCGCGTGTTCGCGTGTGATCGTCGTTGATCCCGAAGGTCCGGACGGCCCCGCGATCCGCCACTTCACGTGGCGCCTCGTCGAAGCTACGAAAGCGCTTGCCATCAACGACCCGGTCGCAAGCGGGACCGACATCGGCCCCGTGATCGACGCCGACTCGAAACGCAAAATCGAGAGCTACATCGAAATCGGCAAAAGCGAGTCGCGTCATGAACTGACGCTCTCGGTGCCGCCCGGTCTCGAGGCAAAGACCGGCCGCGACTTTGTCGGGCCGACTATTTTCAGCCATGTGGGTCCGCAGGCCCGCATCGCGACCGAAGAAATCTTCGGTCCGGTGCTCGCGGTGATGCACGCGTCGACATTCGCCGAAGCTTTGGAGATCGCGAACTCGTCGGTGTACAAACTCACGGGAGGCGTTTTCACCCGCAAGCCCCGCCACATTGAGCTCGCTAAGAGGCAGTTTCGCGTCGGCAATCTGTACATCAACCGAGGTTGCACCGGCGCACTGGTCGCGCGTCATCCCTTCGGCGGGTTCGGCATGTCCGGCGTTGGCTCCAAAGCCGGCGGCTCCGACTACTTGCTGCAGTTCGTCGAACCGCGCGCCGTTGCCGAGAACACGCTCCGCCGCGGCTTCGCGCCCGAACTCGGCGAAGAGATGTAGTCTCATCCGTTCAAGGGCTCTTGCGCGGAATCGCGTTCCACAGCAGCAAGAGAAGTCCAAGGCCAATCAAGATCGGCGCCCCCCGCGTCGCAAACCATCGAACCAATTCGGACTGAGCCCAGTCGGCTCGCTGCGCGCCCAGTTTTTCGGTGGCCGCGTCCTGATTCACTCCGACATCGACTTCTGACCAGTCGATATCCACCGAATCGGCCTTCACCGATCGCAGAATCTCTTTCGCCGCCGCGATGTCTTTGCTTCGAACCGAGACGCGAAACGGCGCCGTCGCCGCGACCTCCCACTGCAACGTCATTCCCGCGTTCGCAATCGCGAACGCAGGGATATCCCGCGCCTTCAGCGCTTCGACCATTACCGATGCCTCAAACTCCGATCGCGCTGCGATGACGTCAACGAGAGTGTCGGGATCGGTGGTCATGCGATCAAATTATGGCTACTTCGTTTGGGAGTTCGTCGGGGTGACCGGTGCCGGAGTCACCGGATTGGTGGGCGGCTGGGCAGGAGTGAACTTCGCGGTCTGTACGACTCGGGGAGACTTTGGCGCCAGCAACGTCACGCGCCGACCTGCCTTGTCCAGATCGATGCGCGTCTGCTCCGCAGGCCAGAACGGATAGCCGTTGATCTGCCTCTGGATGTAATCCGGGGCAGTCACAAGCAATTCCTTCTTGTAAAAACGCACAGTCGCCGCGGATCCGCCGTTGTTCGTCCACTGATCTGGTTCGATTTGCTCGACGATAATTCGAATCACTTCGTCGGCGCGCTCCTGCTCCGTTTTTCCGGTCTGCTGATTGGTCTGGGTGTTGCCACCGGAGAACGGGCTCGTGCCCCCCCCGCCGCCGCTGCCCGATTGCAGCGCGCTGTTCAGATCAAACTGGGGCACATCGCTGTAGTCATGAATCTCAAGAAGCAAATCGGAGATGTCGTAGAGCTCGAGCCGCTTCGTCCGGTTCAGCCGCTCTTTCGGACCAACTTCGATCATCCCGCCCTCGGTCATCTGCCAGGTATTGCCGCCGCTGGTGATGTCGCCTCCCGCGGCCGCGAGCACACCCTCGAGCACCGTGAGCGCGGTCTGGTCCTGCGCACGGAAATTGATCAAAGCCTCTTTATCGAGTCCGATCGGATTGCGATCATCCTGCCACAAAATCGAGAGCGGAGCGCCGGTGACGTCCGCGATGTTTTTCATCACGGCCTCGAGCCTGGTCTGCTGATAGTCCACGCTCATCGGCTTCATCATCATGCCGAGCGCTTGGCGCTGCGAGCGCAACGAGTCGGCACCTTGCGGCCCAACGCTTGATGACTGCGCGATCGCCGCCACCGGAAGAAGCGTCACCACACCCGTAATCATCGCCGCGCCAACGCCGTTCCTGAACGTCATCGCAATTCTCCTAACCCGCGCACGCCCCCGGCAACTATCTGCCATACCAAAGTACCACCCGCACACACCTATTCGACACCAAACCCCGGTTGGTGTTCCGAATTCTTGCTTCTCACCTGCGAACGGCGGGCATCTGGTGCCCCACCGGCGCATGGAGCCACCTCAGGGATTTGAACCCTGGACCTATGCTTTACGAAAGCATCGCTCTACCGCTGAGCTAAGGTGGCATCAACGCCTTGCGGCGCTTTGGGGCTTTCCGACTCGGACCTGCCCCAGAACCAGACTAAGAGGGGGAAGTATCGGCCTTCCCACCCCGTTTTTCCACTTTGGAAGGCTTCTTCGGAGCCGATCGTGGCTTCCGGACGGCTTTTCCCGCCTTCGACGCCTTCGGTTCGGGCGAGATCCAGTCGGGCTCTGTCGGCTTCAGGAACGGCGACGAGGGAACCCAGAGCTTTCCGCGCGAATCCCGGATTTCCATCCGGGGCCGACCCACGAGCAGCCGCTCGAGCTGCTGCCGCCCGATCTTCGTCCGGATCGTCACCGCCCCGCCATCCTCACCGCCATCCCCATAGTCGCGGCTGATGACATCGGACTGGTTTTCGATGATCGTGATCAGACGGCTCTCGGTCAGCGCGAGCTTTATGCGCAGTTCTTCGATTCCGCCCCGTGCAAGTTCTCGCACCTGATCGGCCAGTTCCGCCTGCCCAAGTTGGCTGTCTTGTGGTCGCCCCGACTTTGGCGGCAGCGCACAGATCGGAATCGAGCCCGGCACGCGCTGCTGCCAGATCAACACCTCACGATTGTCTTTGAGCTTGTCGGATTTGTTGAGCAGGACGATTCGGCGAGGGGGTGTCCAGTGGTCGTCACCTTCGTCGCGCGATTTGGCGACCTCTTTGAGAAGATCGTCAAGCGTCTTGCAGACTGTGTCATACTGGAGCTCTGCCGCGGGGTCGGAAACATCCAGCACGATGAGCAGCACATCCGCATGCGTTGCCTCTTCGAGTGTTGCTCGGAAAGCGGCGATCAGATTTGTCGGCAAATCCCGAACGAAACCAACAGTATCGGAAAGCATGACCCCCAACCCTCCACCAAGATCCCAATCTCGGGTGCGAGTCATGAGCGTCGCGAACAGGCGGTTGTCGGCATAGGCGCCGCCTGTGGTCAGCGTGTTGAAGAGCGTGCTCTTGCCGGCGTTGGTGTAACCGACGATTCCGACCGTGAAATGCTCGGCCTTTCGAGCCTGCACTTCGCGTCGGCGCCGCGCCTGAATATCGCGGATCTGCTTGGAAAGATCGTCGCGCCGGCGCTGGACGAGGCGCCGGTCGATTTCAAGCTGCTGTTCGCCGGGCCCGCGCGTCCCGATCCCGCCGATGCCGCCGACACCCACGATTCGCTCAAGGTGCGTCCACATAGCGCGCAGCCGCGGAAAGGTGTACTCGAGCTGCGCGAGCTCAACCTGCAGCTGCGCCTCGGCGCTGGTGGCACGACCGGCAAAGATGTCCAGGATCAGTTCGGATCGATCAATGACCTTTCGCCCCACCGCCGTTTCGATCTTGGCGATCTGCTTGGGCGAGAGATCGTGGTCGAAGATCACCGTCGAGGCCTTGACCTCCTCGCACAGCGCCTTGAGTTCGGTCATCTTTCCTGCCCCCATGTACGAGCCGGCGACTGGCTTGGGCAGGTTCTGAGTCAATTCCGCGACGACGAGCGCGCCGCCCTGTTCCGCGAGGGAGCGGAGTTCGCCAAATGGGTCCGAATGATCAAAGCGCGACTCCGGTAAGCGAACCGCGGCAAGAACCGCGCGCTCCGAGCGCACCTGAATACCTTCACGTTCTGTTGGTTGTGGCATAAAAGCTGAAAATCCGCAGAGGTCCTGACGGGCGCTCGTAGCCGGCCCCGAGCAAGGACAGCCCTCCGAAACGAGGTGCGGCCCGAAAATCAGCCGAGACTGCCACCAATTTGGCAGGCCGGGCTGAACAATCAATCGAACCGTCAGTTCTGGACCATTGCGCTCGAACCTCCACGCTCCGAAAGCGGAACATGCTGCTGGGCAGCGCGCTTCCGGCGTTACCCTACGATAGATGTTTGGCGATGATAGTTCAGCCCCGGTTTGAAAGAAAGACCGATGATTGACGCGTCACGATCGCGTCAAAGGGAGTTCTCGAATGAGCGCCAGCGGCAAGTGGTTTCGGATGTCTTTGGTCGGTGTTCTCGGCCTCGCCGTCGCGGGCTCGACGCTCGCGCTCGCGCGAAAACCAGCTCCGGAAGTTCAATTCTTCGATCCGATCATCGACGTCAAGAGCACGCTCAGCGGCCTCTACGTCGACAAGCTCACCGATGAGCAACTCAAGAAGATGCAGGACGGCGCGATCAACGGCATGGTTGAGGCGCTCGGCGATCCGTACACCATCTACGTCCCGTCCGACAAAGTCCGCGAGTTCAACAAGGATCTCACAGGCGAATACGTCGGCATCGGCGCCTCGGTGAACACGCGCGACGGCTGGCTCACCATCGTCAGCCCGCTCGAAGATTCGCCCGCGTACAAGGCGGGCATCATGGCCGATGACCGCATCATCGAGATCGACGGAAAGACGACGCAGGGCCTGAGCGTCGAAGAATGCATCGACAAACTCATCGGCGTCGCCGGTACTCCGGTCAACATCGTGATCGAACGCAAGGGCGGAAAGCTCCCGATGACGCTGACCCGCGCCGCGATCAAGACACGCAGCGTCAAGGGCGTTCACCGTCAGACCGAAAACGCGGAAAACTGGGATTTCCGCATCGATCCGGTCCGCAACGTCGGCTACATCCGCCTGACGCAGTTCACCCCCGGCTGCGCCGAAGAAATCCTCAATGCGCTCATCGCGGCGGGCATCAACGATCCCGACCCGACCAAGCGCATGCAGGGCTTGATCATGGACCTTCGAGACAACGGTGGAGGCGTCCTCGAAGAAGCAATCGCAATCGGCGACATGTTCCTCCGCGAGGGGGTCATCGTCTCCACGCGTGGACGCAATTTCCCCGAGCGCATCGCCAAGGCGCAGGACAAAGGCACGCTTCCCAACATCCCGCTCGTGCTTCTCGTGAACGGTTCGTCCGCCAGCGCGAGCGAAGTGCTCGCTGGCGCACTCGTCGAGAACAACCGCGCGATCGCCATCGGCACACGCAGCTACGGCAAGGGAAGTGTGCAGAGCGTTCGCAAGCTTCCCAACGGCAACGGCGCCGAACTGAAAGTCACCGAGCAGGGTTATTACTTGCCCTCGGGCCGCAGCATCACCCGCAAAGACACCAGCGCCGAATGGGGAGTTGATCCGAGCAAGGGCTTCTTTGTGCCGATGACGGACAAGGAACTCATCGAGATGTACCGCGTTCGCCGCGATCTCGAAATCATCCGCAGCGCCAGCGGCAAAGCCGGGGCGACCGAAGACTGGAGCAATCCCGAGTGGATTCTCACCTTCTTGAAGGATCCGCAGCTCTCCGCGGCCGTGAAAGCCGTGCAGGGCAAGCTTGATACCGGCGAGTGGAAGCCGACGGGCAAGGAAGGCCTTGCCGGCGCTCAAATCGCGACGGACGAACTCAACCGCGCCCGCAAGTTGCAGCAGCAGCTCACCCGCGAACAGATTCGCGTCGAGAAACGCATCGACGCGCTCGAGACTGCTTCGGGCGATCTCGCCAAGGCCAAGCCCGGCGATCTCTGGCCAGAAGAGACCGAACTGGCCGGCGGTAAGATGCAGATCACCGACAAAGACGGCAAGGTGGTCGCGACACTTGACATCACCGGCAACAACCTGCAGCGCTGGCTGCTCGATGCCGACGTGAAGAAGCCGGCCGAATCCGATAGCGGCAAACCGGTCGCCTCCAACCCGACTCCCTCCACTCCGGACGCGCCGCAAAACAAGTAAGCGATGCTGTAGTCGATGAACGTTCTGGGCATCGAAACCTCGTGCGACGAAACCGCCGTCGCGGTGGTGTGCGATGGGGTCGAAGTACTTTCGAGCGTCGTCTCAAGCCAGCACGAGATCCACACGCAGTTCGGCGGCGTGGTTCCCGAACTCGCCAGCCGCGCTCATTGCGAGAACATGCTGCCGATCGCAGACAACGCGATCCGGGCGGCAGGCATCTCGCTCGATCAAATCGACGCGATCGCGGTCGGATATCGCCCCGGCCTCATCGGGTCGCTGCTCGTGGGTGTCGCCGCAGCCAAGGCCCTAGCGTGGTCGCTCGGCAAACCCCTGGTCGGCGTCGATCACGTTCACGCGCATCTGTACGCGGGCCTCTTGGCCGAGGCCAACGCCACGCCCTCCGCTGCCCCAGACGTCTTTCCTGCCCTTGGCTTGGTCGTAAGTGGTGGCCACACGTCGATCTACCAGCTCTCGTCCTGGACGAGCCTGAAACGCCTTGGAGCGACGATCGACGACGCGCTGGGGGAGGCGTACGACAAGGTGGCGACGATCCTCGGCCTGCCGTACCCCGGCGGGCCCAACCTGGACAAGCTCGCCCAATCCACCCGAGCCGATGAACGCGTCGCCGACCTGCCGATCAGCCGCCTCTCCCCCACTTCGCTGGATTTTTCTTTCTCAGGACTGAAGACTGCGATGCTCTACGAAGTCCGTGGCGTGCCCGATCATCCGGCCCACCACCGGGCCGAATCTCGATACACACCCCCGCCACCCATGACCGACGAGCGTCGGCGTGATCTTGCGGCCACCTTCCAACGTGCCGCGGCAAAGACGGTGACACTCAAACTCGAACGCGCGCTTTCGCAAGTGCGCGACTCGGGCGTGAATCCAACCACTCTATTGACTGGCGGCGGTGTTACCGCCAATTCGCGCCTGCGCCGCGAACTCGAAACCTTCGCCGCTGCCAGCGGCCTTCGCCTGCACCTTCCGGCGTTGAAATACTGCGTCGACAACGCCGCGATGATTGCGGGTCTTGCATTTCACCTCCACGCAGCTGGTCGCGTCAGCGACCTCGCGCTCGAACCGACACCCACCACAGCCTGCTAATGCACGACCTGCGACCCAAGTCGGGCTCCAGCGGTTCGCCCCAGCCGAGCGCTCACCCAGCCGCGTTGCCCGACGAGGAATTGCTGAAGTCCATCAAAGTAACGCGAGGCCGCGACGGCGGACCCGGTGGTCAGAATCGGAACAAGGTCGAAACCAAGATCACGCTTCTTCATCAGCCCACCGGAATCGAGACGCACGCGTCTGAGCGGCGCAGCGCCGAGGAAAATCGCAAAGTCGCGCTGCGCCGGCTGCGGTTGGCACTTGCAACTCAGATCCGCTGCGCCCCAGTAGCCCGCGATTCGTTCGGTGACGTCACGAGCGATCTCTGGCGATCTCGGTGTAAATCGGGTCGCATCACCTGCAGCCCCGAACACATCGATTTCCCTTCATTGCTTGCCGAAGCGCTCGATGTAATTGCCGCGAGCGGATTCGACGCCAAGAAGGCGTCGCTCCGATTGTCATGCTCTGCAAGCCAACTGATTAAGTTCGTAAAGGACCATCCGCCAGCGCTCGAATCGTGGAATCGCAATCGCGAAGAGCGCCAGTTGCATCCGCTGAAATAGCCGCACGGCACGACCTCCCCTCAAAAAAAAACAGGCCCCGCGTAATGCGGGGCCTGCAAAGTCATTTTTGCTTACCAGAACCGAATTACGCGGCGCGACGCTTCTTCATCGCCGCGCGTGCCTCCGCTCGGGCCAGGAGCGCTCGTGTCGCCTCGCGCTGCTCGACCTCTGCTCGCTGGGCGAGAAAGGCCTCTGGCTGAATGAGAAGCTGCACCAATTCAAGCGGGCTGCCCGCATGCATTTTGGCGCCGATCTCATCAGCCAAGCCTTCCGCTCTGTTGAACACGCCACCACCGACGGCGATCTGAGTCTTTTTGCACGCCGCGATCTCGCGGAGCTGATCGACCAACTGGCGAATGCCCGGCAGATCAGCCGCGGCCGAGCAGAACATCACCAGATAGCTGGGCTGCGTTTCCTGCACGTGCGAGAGAATCTCGTCGGACGGGATGCCGCCGCCACCAAAGGTGACGCGGAAGCCGCTCGCCTCAAGAAGATCGACTGCCACCTGCGCGCCGAGTTCTTCGCCTTCGGCCGTGCCGCAGCAGGCAAAGACCGTCTGGCCGTTAAACGGCTGGCGGTTGAGGCGACCAGCGGTCTGATCGATCAGTACGCGGAGCATGCGGGTCGACATGTGATAGCCGATGCGGCCGAGCTGGTCGGCGCGGTGCATGCGCTCGATCAGTTCGTGGGTCGGCCAGAAGAGGTTGGTCAGAACCACGGCTGGCCTGACGCCGCTTTTCATCGACTCTTCGACAATCGACCGGGCCGCCCCGCGGTCTCCGTTGATCAGTGCTTCGAACAAACGCTCGACAAGAATTTCCTGGGCCATGAAGTTCGTCTCCGCTGAGGGGTTGAGGGGTTGGGGCAGTGACTTGCGGTGCCGCGATGACTCGCGGCCCTGGAATTCCGCTCCAGCCATCCTGGCTGAATCGGTCGTGTCTCAAAGTCCCGCTGGTCCCCTGCGGGCGGGCGAGCCATCTCGTCCGGCTTGCACTCATCGAGCCCCCCCATTTCAATGCGTGAACATTGGTGCATGATGCGAGAGACCCCGGTTCGCAGTCCTAGGACCGATAATAAATGACTTGAGACCGTCAAAACCGGAAAATCGGGGGATTCTGGGCACGTCCGAGAACTATTCTGCGCAGCACACGCGCTCCCGGCATGGCCGAAAAAGCGGATCATCCTGCCCATTTTGCCGGCTAAACCCGCGCTGCGCGATAGCAAATGCAGATTCCGAGCGTTAGCGCCTTCGAACTCACATCGCGAAAACCCGCGTTTGCAGCCGCTTCTTCCATCTGTCTACGGCTCAAGAACGTTCCCACACTTTTCGGCAGGTAGCGATACGCCCCGGAGCGATCGCGTGCGATCAGCGAAGCCGTGCGCGGCATGACCCAGCCGCAGTAGAAGTCATTCAACTGACGCATCGGAAACCAGGAAGGCCGGTCAAACTCGAGCACAACGAGCCTGCCGCCGGGTTTGAGTACGCGACAAAACTCCGCGAGCGCCCGAGCGGGTTCGGAAACATTGCGAATGCCAAATGCGATCGACAACGCATCGAAGCTTTCGTTCTCGAAGGGCAGCGCCATCGCATCGCCTTCGATATACGACACTTTTGCCGCTTGTTCCTGCGTCAAATTGCGAGTGCGCTTGTCGCGGGCGACAGCGAGCATCGCTCGCGTGAAATCGAGCCCGATGACTTCCTTCGCTCCGGTGCGCGCAAACCACTCGGTCAGGTCGCCCGTCCCGCACGCAACGTCCAACACGCGATCGCCCGGCTTCACCGCCGCGGCACGCACGGCGTACTTGCGCCACGCCTGATCGCGACCAAACGAATGCAAGCGGTTGTTCAGGTCATAACTGCCCGCGATCGCCCCGAACATGCGCCGGACCTTACCCGCTTTTTCGGAGTTCTCGTGCGGATTGGAGGCAAGCTCGCGCTCGTTCCATGCGGAAGATTCGGTGCGGCCGGTCGGGATGGAAGAAGGATGAGCCATTTTTCAGTCGGGATTGAGCACTTGCGAACCATCCCATGGTATTTCTAGAGGCATCCCGCGAGGCGGCTTCATTGACAAGAATGTTCCGCCTTGCCGATGTTCTTGCCTCCTACTTCGAGGAGATATCTATGCGCCATTTCCCGCTGTCCATCGCCCTCCGAACCCTTGCGGTCGCCATCCTTCCCTTCTTGATGGCCGCGTGCAGCACCAACCCGACCACCGGCCGCTCACAGCTCAACATGTTGTCGCGCGACGACGAAATTAAAATGGGCATCGAATCCAAGCCCGAGATGCTGAAGGAGTACGGGGGCGAGGTCAAGAACGCCGACGCGCGGGCGTACGTCTCCAACCTCGGTCATCAGCTTGCCGCGCAAACCGAAGCGGACAACCCCGGCCTGCCGTGGGAGTTTGCACTCCTTGACAGCGACGTCATCAACGCTTTCGCCCTTCCCGGCGGAAAAGTCTTTGTGTCCAAGGGTCTCGCAATCAAGATGACGAACGAAGCGCAGATGGCCGGCGTGCTCGGGCACGAAATCGGCCACGTAACGGCGCGCCACATCAACGAGAAGGTCACACGTCAGACCGGCGCCTCGGTCGGACTCTCTGTTATCAGCGCTGTCATTGGTGGCGGCGGCGACGCCATCACCGGGCTCGCCGGCCAAGCAGTGCAGATCACGCTCCTCAGCTACGACCGAGGCCAGGAAAGCGAAGCCGACACGCTTGGCATGCGCTACATGGTCAAGTGCTTCTACAACCCGATCGGCCAGTTGCAGGTGATGGAGATTCTCAAGAAGGAGGCCGGAACTTCAAACCAGCCCGAGTTCCTGCAGACTCACCCGATTCCCGACACGCGTATTAAGGCGATTCAGCAAATCATCGACACCGATTACAAGTACACGCAGAACAATCCGCAATACAAGCTCAACGCTGAGCAGTTTAAGACGCAGTTCCTTCCGAAACTTGCGGCGCTTGTGAAGCAAGATTCGCTCGCTGCGGCCGGTATCGGCACACATGTGAAGGACGACGGCAACCCGTTCCCGCTCATGCCCGATTGGCGAATGCTGGGCGTAACGGCAGCCTCGCACTAGTTTGTCATCACCGGCGCACGACCCCAGAATTCGAACCAGTTGCCGAACGCAAACCCGGCGACATCGGTTTCATTCCAGCCCCGCTTTGCGAGCGCGTCGGCCAGTTTCTGGAAATCGCGGGGCAAGTCAATGCCCTGAGGGAGACGTTCGCGGCTGATCCCGCCGTCGGCATCCGAACCAAGCCCGACATGCTTGCGCGAACCCGTGAGTTCGCAGATCCGCTCGACGTGGGCGATGGCTTCTTCGATCGTCGCGCGCCGCACGCGCCCACCACCGGGAATCAGGAACTGTGAAAGCAGATTCAGGCCGATGACGCCGCCGCGCTTGCCGATCTCGCGGATCGTTTCGTCCTTGAGATGCCGTTGCAGATTCTCAGGTGCGTTCGCACCGCTCGCAACAATCGCGCGGCAGTTGGAGTGCGATGCGATCACCGGCCTATCCGTCATTTCGAGCAGGTCATCGGTTGCGCGATCGGAGAGATGCGAGAGATCGTGCACGATCCCGATGCGGTCCATCTCGCGCACCAGTTCGCTTCCGGCCGGTGTAATCCCGATCTTGTTCGTTGCGGGATCTTCGCTGTTGCCGGTCGCGTAGCGCGAGCTCTTCGCCCACGTCAACCCGATCGCAACCAGCCCTTCGCTCGCCCACCACTCGAGTTCGCGTGGCGAGCGGATCGGGTCCGCATTTTCCATGAGGATGCCAATGCGCAGCGCCGGACTGCGGGGCTCCGTAAGCCGCTCGACCCTTGCTTTTACCGGCGGCGCGACAACTTCGGCCACGCCCATTCCACCCCGCAGTTCGCCGGTCCCCGGATCGACATGCAGCGCATCGCACAGGTCGATCGAGATCAAGCCCTTCTCCGCCCAAGTCAGATAGACCTCAAGCTGAGCCTTCCCCACTATGTGCGCGCGAGCCTCGTCGGAATATCCCTCGGGGCCTTTGCCGTCGCGCTCCGTAAAAATCGTCGCGAGCACGAAGCGCACGTTGCCGTCGCGCAGCGATGGAAGCGTGACGCACCCCGGCTGATCGGGCCCACCCGAGTCGAGCGGGTTCGCCGCGGCCATATCGCGCCGGTTCACCGCGAGATACGCGAGATCGAGATGGGAGTCGAAGAAGGTGCTCACACGGCGACCGTCTTCACGTTTGGCGCGACGATGAATTCGGCTTCGGTCTTCTGCTTGATTTCATCAACGGTCGTACCCGGCGCGACTTCCGTCAGCACGAAGCGGCGTTTGACTGGATCCATCTCCATCACGCACAAATCGGTAATGAGCATGTCGACGCACTTTTTGCCTGTGAGTGGAAGCGAGCACTGCTTGACGACCTTTGCCGCGTCATCCTTTGCGACGTGTTCCATCGTCACGATGACTTTTTTCGCCCCCGCGACAAGGTCCATCGCACCGCCCATCCCTTTGACCATCTTGCCGGGCACCATCCAGTTGGCCAAGTCTCCGTCCTGGCTCACCTGCATCGCGCCCAGAATCGTCAGATCGACGTGTCCGCCCCGGATCATCTGAAAGCTCTCGGCGCTCGAGAAGTACGACGCCCCCGCCCGCGCCGTGATCGTCTGCTTTCCGGCATTGATCAGGTCCGCATCGACTTCGGCTTCACTCGGAAACGGGCCCATGCCGAGTAGTCCGTTCTCCGACTGCAGCCAGATGTCCATGCCCGGGGGCACATAGTTCGCCACCAGCGTTGGCATCCCGATACCCAGGTTCACGATGAACCCATCACGAAGTTCTTTGGCGGCGCGTTGAGTGATCTGATCGCGGTTCAATGGCATAGGACCGGAGTTTAGTGAGCGGCTGCGCCGCCGTCAGCCACGACCCTTTCCCGATCCACCCGCAGTCTCAAACCTTTAGCTCCCCGTCCCACCCTGCTTCGGCTTGCTCACCGCCGCCTCGTCCATCACGTACAACCCGACAAGCCAATCACCAACGAGATACGGCTTCACACTCAGCCGTCCCGAGATCGTGCCGTACGTCGCCATCCGCTGCTCTTTCGTCGCGGGATCTTTCAGATGCACCTCGATCGCGTCGTAGGGCGTCGGGGGCGTACCGATGCAGCAGCCGTCCCACTGATTCAGCATCGAGAGCATCTCTTTGGGCTCTTTGACGTAAATCGGAAATGCGACATAGCCGGTGACGGTCACGAACTGGCCATCGAGCATCTGGACGCGATCGGGGATCTTCTTCTGACCCTTGCGCGGGTCGTACACCTCGGAGGCCGAGGTGAGCTGATCCCACGTGACGACGAAGGGGTCTTCGAGCGTGCCCTTGCCGGTCACTGGGAAACGCTCTTCGATGATCAGCGTGCCATCGGCTTTGCTCGCCGACTTCAGCGATGGAAAATGTTCCTGGAGCGATGCGAGCGAGCCGACCGCGCCGGGCGCGAGCGAGGGGGCGGCGGGTTCAGCCTTCGCCTTTGCGTCCTTGGCTTTGTCCGCGTTCGTCGCGTCTTTCACCTCGGACTTTGGAGCGGTCGCGGGCTGGCTCTCGGTCTTCGAAGCCGGAGTTCCGGCGGGCGCTGCCGCGGGCGAAGTGATCGGCGTGTCGCCGGCGAGCGATGTCATCGCCATGCCACAGACGATGCTCATCGAGGCAATCAGCACATTCTTCCCGTTCTTCATTCGATCGCTCCGGCCACAGGAGTCCGCGGCCAATTTCTCGCGAAACCTACTTGCTATCCCAACGGTCTCAGATTCTTCGCAACGCTTGTTCGATACGCCACAATCGCGGGCAAAAGGCCAGCAATTCCCGCCAGCAGAATGGCACCGCCTACCACATACACCCCCATCATTGGGGCGATCGACGGCTCGATAACCAGCCCAAGGCGGGCTTTCATCTCGGCAGCGACGATTCGGGCCCCGATCAATGCCGCGGCAACGCCGAAGGCGGCACCGATTGCGCCAAGCATGAGGGACTCGGCTAGGACCAGTCGGAAGATGCGACCGGCGCTCGCGCCGAGCACGCGCAAGACCGCGATTTGCCGCCGGCGCTGCTCCATCGAGTTGTAGAGCGCCAGCAAAATCGAGATACCCGAACTCGCGGCGACGACGAGCGCCATCGCAATCAGAATCTGGTCCACGCTGCCGACGATCCTGAAAAGCTTGTTGATCTCCTGCGTCGGCTGCGCGACCGTGATCGTCGGATCGGCGCGAAGCATGCTGAAGACCTGCGGCAGATTCGCGGGAGTATCCGAGCCCGCACGCGTTGCGAGCCGTGCGTAGATACCCGTGATCTTGCGATCCGAGTCGATCAAGTCCGCTTCTGTCGTGAGCGGCTCATGTTCGTGATCGTGTTCTTCTGACGCGGCGGCTCCCGGCTGGGCACGCTTCGCGGCTTCTTCTTCCGCCTCTTCCTTTTCGTGCCGGTCGTGGGCGTGGAGAATCCAGGCGCTCGTGATTCCGGTGATGATCGCGCGATCGTGCGCGCCGCCAGTCGGCTCGAGGATTCCGACGACTTCGAACTTGTACTCGGCGTGGACGTGCGGGGCGGGTGCGTCTCCGGTGCTGCCCTCTTCTTCGATCTGCGCGCGAGTCTTGGGCATGCCGTGCGTGAGCGCGATCTTATCGCCGAGTTTCAAGCCGGTGGCTTCCGCAGCCCGAGCGCCGAGAACGACCTCGAAGTTTTTGTCGAAAAAGCGGCCCGACTTCAGCTTCCAAGGCTCGACCGGATCGGGCTTGAACTTGGTAAAGAACTCCGGCGTTGTCGCGAAGACCGGAAGACCCTCGTAGCTGTCACCGATCTGCGTTGGGATGAAGAAATCCCAAGGCGCTCTCGATGCAAGCTGCTCGAATTTCGCATGCTCGACCGGGCGCCGTGGCGGCGCGGCAAGAAACACTGAATTCAAAATGCCGGTCAACGGATCGCTGTCGGCGCTCACAAGCAGGTGCATGTTGCCGCTGCCTCGCTCGAACGCGGCACGCCCGCTATCGCGCATCATGAGCAGGACCAGCATGAGCGCGACCGCGACCGCAACGGACAGCGAAGTGAAGATCGTGCTGAGTTTGCGTGCCGCCAGGCTGCGCCGGATGATCGTGAAGTCGTTCATGCGCCGGCTCCAATCGGATGCCGCAGCGCATCGAGCGATTCAACCCGAGTGAATCGCACCTTCATCGCCGGGTCGTGGCTCGTGCAGAGCAGCGCGGCGCCCGATTCCGAGCACGTTCGCTGAATCAACTCGATCGCCGCCGCAGAGTTCTCCGGATCAAGGCTTGCCGTTGGCTCATCCGCAAGCACCAGCGCCGGGCGGCACGCAACTGCCCGCGCAACGGCAACACGCTGCTGTTGTCCGACCGACATGGTTTCAACAAGCGCATCCGGCTTGATAATTCCGAGAGTCTTTAGCAGCGCCAGTCCATGTGAGCGACGCTCATTTCGCTGCAGATCTCCGAACATCAACGCCGCCAAGACGTTCTCGAGCGCGCTAAACCCTTGCAGCAGATTGAAGGTCTGGAAAATCATGCCGATGTGCGCGCCCCGAAACCGATCGCGTGCCGCGCCGTGCATTGAATGCATGTCCTTCCCCGCAACCCGCACCGATCCGCGCTGCGGATCGACAAGCCCCGCGATGATCTGCAGAACGGTGCTCTTGCCCGTGCCCGAACCGCCGGTCAACAGCACCTGCTCGCCCGCAGCCAGTTGCATCGATGGAACGCCGATCTCGAAGCCGCCCGCGCCGCCGTAGCCGAAGTGCAAGTCGACAATCTCGAGCGCAGGTTGTGAACGATCGTGTGGAAGTGTGTTCGTCATTCAGCGATCCAAATGCGCCCAGTCACAAAAGAGTAACCCCGCGCCCGGGGCTGGGCTGTCCGGGCGCGGGGCACTTACATCGATTGCCGACATCCTCCTCTGCGGGGCGGGGTTCGACATTGAGAAAGTCGCCTTAGCGCCGGCGACGCGCCGCCAAAACGCCGATCCCCATGAACAAGGAAAGTGCCGCAGGCGCCGGAACCAGATTCGTATTGACCCAATCCTGGATTTCACCGATCTGATCGTCGGTCGCGTTCACGCCAAAAACGATGAAGAAAGGATCGGAATCCTGCACGCCCGCGTACGATAAACGCCCCGTCACCAGATAAAAAGCTGGGTCGTTATTGCCCGGCGCCACATTGAGTTCCAAATCCGGATGCTCGTGCAGCCCGCCGCCGGCTTGAACCGGGAGAAGAAGATTTGCGGTCACCATGTCGGTGAACGGAGTGGTGATCGTGTTCGAGGGGATTCCGTACGTCGCCGTGACGGAGTTGGCGGCGATCGTCGCGAAGTTGCTCCCGTTCCACACCCGCATGGCTTGGGTGAACGCGACGAGAAGATTGCCGCCTGAATTCAACTGGCCGGGAGCAACCTGGAAGCCCGGATCATCGGCAAACCACTGTCCGGAGACTTCCGCGAACCCGCCGCCGAACACGCGGGACGGACCGAGCGGAACGCCGATCTCGCTCACGAGATGCGTCTGGATTTTCCCGCCGACAATCCGAAGATCGATGTCATCGGCCAACGCGATGTTCCCGCCGATGGCGGCCGCCGCACACAGGCCGCCGATCACACGTACGCTCTTACTCATTTCTCGGATCTCCTCAGGCCGCAGAACAACAAAGTCCGAGGGCGGCGCGGCAAAGCCCCCGGGGAAGTCGGATCACGGGCAAATCAACTGGTCGTATTGCTGCGCGAAGAGAACGAAATCGGCGTCATCGACCGCCCAATCCCCGTTCAAGTCGGCAGGGCAGCCGGGCGGATCGCACAACAAATAGTTGTACGCGCCTACGAACGCGACGAAATCGGTGTCGTCAACGAGGCCGTCATTGTTCAGGTCCGCGGCGCAGGTCGGCTGCCATAGATTTGCACGAGCCCAGGATGCGGCTGCGTGAAGATTGTCCTCGCTGGCGTTCTGCGAAAACACCATCCAGTACGGCAAGCTGTTCGCCAGGCCCGACTGCGTGGACCAAAGTTCCATCTCGAGCAAATAAAGTCCGTCCGACGCCGGATCGAGCAGGGTGAAGCCCGGGTGATGGTGATATTCGCCGATGTTGTTGCCGCCATTGCTGACCGAAAGTCCGAAACCGGCAACGAACATGTCCGTCGTTGGGGTCACGCGCGTATTGGCGACCGGCCCCAGTTTGATCTGGATGAGTTCAGGCGGAATACCGCTCGAATCCTGCGGAAAAGAAGTTCCATTCCACTTGCGCAGGGCCTTGACGATGTTGAACCCGATCTGGCTCCCGCCCTGGAAAGCGCCGACTAGCGAATCAAAGCCGGGGTTGCTGGTGAAATTCGGAAAATCCCCGAACGAGGCGATGAAGACCCTCTGCGAGAGCAGTGGCGCGACGCTCGCCCCTTGGACCTCGAACACACCGGTGGCGATCCTCCCCTGCGATTGACCGATGGCGACGTCGATCAGGTGCTGGGCGCGGGCAACAGCGGGGACCATCGCCGCCAGAAGCCAAGCGAGGGAAAGGAATCGGACAGTTCGCGAAATTCTCATGGGCGTGTTTCTCCAGAATCAATGCGCGACCGGCGGGTAAAACCGGTTATGGTCGTAATCCGTGTAAACGTCCTTGAATCGCAGCGTCGCCGCGTGCCCGTCGAGGTAGCCGTAGTTTGCCAGCCCGTTCCAGGTGTTGGGCTTTCCGCCGTGAGCCGCGAGGTCCATCTGGGAATTCGCGATCGTCGGAGCGGAATCGGGCGGTCCGTCGCTCCATTCCGCGCTGTGAACGTGATCGCTCTTGGCATACTTCGCGGAGGCGGTCTGCGCTTGGGTCATCTGCAGGAAGTGAACCGACGTCGAGGGCGAATCGATTTTGTTCAGGTTGTTGAACGGCTCGCGCGGTTCGAGTCCCGGGCGCGTGCTGGTCGTCAGCCACTCGTTCAATCCGTAGCTGGTCCAGCGCGCCAGCGCGGTGAGCGGCGCGGTCTTGCCTGCCGCGAGCAGCGCCGTAAATTCATCGAGCGTGTATCCGGGATCGGTGCCGCCCTGCGAGGTCGCCCAGAACTCGCTTTTATCAACGGGGGAGCGGACGTTCACGGTCCCGCCGTAAAAGGGTTTGAGGGTATTGATCCAAGAGCCCTGAATCGAGGCCAGATTGGGCGCTCCACCGTGCGCGAGCCCGGCGTCGACAAACGCGCCCTTGTATGTGTCGGCGTAGAGCGAGTGTGCCACTTCGATCTGGCGGATGTTGCTCATACATACGAGCGTGCGGGCCGATTTTCTAGCCTGGCCGAGCGCGGGCAGGAGCAGACCGATGAGCGTCGCGATCACGGCGATCACCACGAGCAGTTCGATCAGCGTGAACCCGGCGGGTACCGATCGGCACCCGCTTCTGTCATTCGCTTGTCGAAAATGAGAATTCATTCTCAAAAACATACCCCTGCTTCTTCGCTGGGGCAACCCGCTTGGTTCGGTCTTCCGCTACATTGAGCCAGAGAACCCCCCAAATGCCCGAAAACCCCGACCTGCTGCAATCCCTCCCCCACGTCCCGGAGCCCGTAATTTCCGGCAATGCCCCGCTTGGGGCCCCCGCGACCGGGACGGCTTGGGGGAAGAGCGCCTCAACTCGCGACGCACGCGAGTTTCTGTCGGGACCGCTGAGCCGCACATCGGAACTGCTTCGGATCTTCCGCATCTCGGCCGAGTTCCTGCGCGGGTTTCGAGCTCTGCACTTTGTCGGGCCGTGCGTGACGGTCTTTGGCTCGGCTCGTTTCGCACCGGATCACATGTACTACGACCTCGCGCGCCAGATCGGCGCCCGGATCGCCAAGCTCGGCCTCACCACCATGACGGGTGGCGGCCCGGGCATCATGGAAGCTGCAAACCGCGGCGCGAAAGAAGCGGGCGGCGCGAGCATCGGCTGCAACATCATCCTGCCTCAGGAACAAGAGCCGAATCCCTACGTGGACAAGTTCGTGGAGTTCCGCTACTTCTTCATCCGCAAGGTCATGCTTGTGAAGTACTCGTACGGATTCGTGATCATGCCGGGCGGCTTCGGCACTCTCGATGAATTCTTCGAAGTGCTCACGCTTGTGCAGACCAAGAAGGTCGAAAGCTTTCCGCTCGTGCTCGTGGGTCGCAAGTACTGGGAACCGCTGATCGAATTCATGAAGTGCCGCCTTGTTGATGGACGCACCATTAACAACGAAGATATCGATCTGTTCTCGGTGACCGACTCACCGGACGAGGTCGAATCGATGTTGTGGAAGGGCGTCGAAGCGAGTGCGGAACGCCGTAAGAACGTTCCGAAGCGGTCTTGGATGCTTTGGGAATAAGCTCGGAAATGGCAGTTCACCACACATACACAGAGGCACAGAGAAGAAAAAGACAATTGAGAGGATTCGGAAATGCGATTCAACGCACTCCAATTCCTCTCCGTGCCTCTGTGTCTCTGCGGTGAATGATTTCGTCTTACGAGATTTCAAGAATCTCGAAGCGCTTCGTCCCACGCGGCGCGCTCACTCGAATGACATCGCCGACCCGGGCCTTCATCATCGCTTCGCCCATCGGGCTGTTCGCGGTGACTTCGACGTAATCGCCCGCTCCGGATGACTCACCGACGAGCTTGTACATGTCGACGTCGTCATCATCGAGATCTTTCATCTTCACCGCGGAGCCGATGAAAACGGTGCCACCGGCGGCTTTCTGCATCGCGTCGTCGATGACTTTCACTTGTGCAAGACGCTGCTCGAGGCGGCGGATCTCGGCCTCCTCGATCCCCTGCTGCTCTCGGGCGGCGTGGTAATCGCCGTTTTCCTTGAGATCGCCAAGCTCGCGTGCTTCCGCGATTCGCTTCGAAATGACCGGCCGATTGGCGATCAGGTACCCAAGTCGCTGGTCGAGTTGCTCTTTTTCAGGTTTGCTCAGCAGTTCCATCTCTAATTTCCATTCGCAAACGGATCAGGCCCTTCGCTCGGCGTCTCTCCGAAGCGCATACCGGGCTAGTTCTTGCTTTGTTCAATCTTCGAATCGGGATCAAGCCTCATCGTAGTTTCCAAACCCGAGTCGGGCCTTGAATCAAACTTCGAATCCGGCCTCGAATCTAATCGTGAATCTAGGCCGCCGTTCTCGCTCGGGCCAGCAGCGACCAATCGTCGCATGAGGTCCGATTTATCCCTTCGAATCGTCAACGCCACCAAAACCCACACGATTGAGGCGGCCACAAATGTGCACCAGATCGCGCGCCAATGCTCGGGCATCGCGAGCGCCCAGCTGCCGGACCACGACCGATCCGCGGAGATGTCAGCGACCAGCCCCGCGCCAGAAGCGAGCACGAGCGCCGGCGCCGCATCGGCGTGGCGCGGCCGAAGCAAGTCGGGCGAAACCTGCCCCGCGAGAATCGAGATCGACGCTCCGCCGATTACAAGAGCGACGATCGTCGCCATCCACGCGCTCCGCCACGTCCTGTTCGAACGCGTTCCGATCGCGAGCAATCCGCCGATCAGGAACGCCCACGCAATCATCGCAAGCGAAGTTGCGAGCACAACGTCGGGCGTCCAGCGCGCAAGCACCATCTGCGGCCACACCACAGCCTGCAGCGGGATCAGCACAATGGCGAGATCTTTGAGCACAGCTATCGGCGCGCCATCTTCGGGTGCCGCCTGATTGAGACGCATCAAGGGCCAGAAGATCATCACCCCGATCGCGAGCGTGACAACCAGCCCGCGCGAGAGGGGCTGATACGCATCGAGCGTGACAATCCCGCCGGCGAGTACCACGCCCAGCGCGATGATCGAACTGAGCATCAGAAAGATCGCCCAGAGAAACGCAAAGTTGCGAGGTTCGCCCCTTCGATGCGACCACTTATCCGATTCGGAGCCCTTGGCGATCGCGAGTTCGGATTTGAGCCACTCCAGCGGACGACGGTGGCGCTTGCGCACCGGCTTGATGTTCGATGGTGCGTTTGCGGGATCTGCCGCGCTTGCCGGCAAAGGAGGCGCAAATTCGCCGTGCGGCTGCTCGGGCTGTAGCGAAGCATCGGTCATACAAACCTGCTCAAAGTTTAGTGATGCGCCGGCTCGGCGCTCGCCGTGGCCGGTTTTGCGATTTCGGCGGTCGCGCTGCGATCGATTTCCAGTGGCTTATTGATCGGCCACCAAAGCTCGAGTTCAGAGTGTCCCGCATCGATCCGCTTGGAAAGCGTGTTCAGTTCCGCGATCTTTCCCAGCTTGGCCGCAGTCGCGCATTCACCGGTCAGCGGCTTTGACGGACGCCCGCCCCAGACCAGTTTGGTGCCGTGCACGGTATTGATGACGAGCTGTTTCGAATCAAGAAAGCCGCCGACATCAACGCCCGCAACCTGCGTGCGCCAATCCTGATTGACGAGCAAGCGCAGCAACTCGATCCCCGCGGTGCACTCTTCGCCGGGCCAGACCTGCGAGAAATCAAGGTCGCCATTCGCGTTCCGGGCCGGCTTCTGCGAACATCCTTTGATCACGTACAAACCCGAACGGCCTTCGGGATAGATTACCGGCATCGGGCGACCGTCCCAGCTCACGAGATACTCGTTGCGCGGTGCGGTGTCCCCCGGCTTTGCCGCGGCAGGCTCTGATCGCACCACTGCTGCCGGTATACGCCAGCTGCCGCGGACGATGATTTCCGAATCACCCTGGCGAATCACGCTCGGTCGGCCGTCAAACCAGCCCGACGATTCCATTGCGAGACCAACCGCGTCAAGCGGCTCGCGCGAAAGCGGATCGGGGTTCGCACCAAGAGCGCGGGTCGCCGCGGTCATCAGCTCTTCTTGAAACTGTGGCGCGAGCCAGGTTTGAGTCTTTGCAATCGGAGATTTGTCGTTCGCGGCGCGGACGTGCTTGATCTCGGGCCACTCGATTCGCAGCTTCGCCGGCTCGCGCGAGACCACTGTCTCAGCCCGCTGCTTGATCGTGCCACGCAGGAGCAAAAAGCCCAGGCCGAGCGCGACGACGATCGCGACACTCACGAAGGTCGTCAGGTGCGCGAAGAACGCGCGCCAGTCAAAGCGCGAACCGCTGCTCACGGGATTGACCGATGCGCTTCCGTCGCCGGAAGCCGCAATACCTGAATTGACTCCCTTCTCATCCATGATCGTCTTCGAGCAACCTTCCGATCCGTCTCCTACATCTTTCCCGCATCGCGCAGTGCCATCTGCACGAGCGAAGCGCACAACCTCTCCATCGGCAATCCTTGCGTGTTTGCAGCCATGGGAAGCAAGGAATGATCCGTAAACCCCGGCAGGGTATTGACTTCCAGCAGCCACGCCTTCCCCGAACCGTCAAGCAGGAAATCAACACGCGAGAGATGTCGCGCTCCCAGGCCATCGAACATCGCCTTGGCGTACCCCTGAATGCTCGTTTTGACGTCGGCGGCCATCTCTGGATCAACCACATACTGCGTGTCGTTGCGGTGGTACTTGGCCTCGTAGTCGTAGAACGCCACGTTTGGGCGTATCTCAATGACCGGCAAGGGTTTGCCATCGAGCATCCCGACAGTGAGTTCGCTGCCACCCAGCACGGCTTTTTCGACCATGTACACGCGACTTGGGTGCTGCTTCACATCGGCCACCACTTTCACAACCGAGGCGTCCCAATCCGACCTCGTGCGGCAGATATGAACACCCACGCTCGATCCTTCATGGACGGGCTTGAGCACAACCGGATAGTCGAACGGGCACGCGGCATCACGAGCGTTGAAGGCTGCCCCGGCTTGAGTCGGCACCCCCACCGACAACGCGAGCAACTTTGTCGCGAGCTTGTCCATTGCAAGGCGCGCGGCCGGACCGCGGCAGCCGACGAACGGGCGCCCGTCTTGCTCGAGCAAATCCTGGAGCGGGCCGCCTTCACCCCAGCCACCATGAAGCACGGGAAAAACAACATCTCCGGCCATCGCCTTGAGTTCAGCAGCATTCGGGCGATCGATGATCTGGTAGTTGGCGCGGAACGATCCCGAGCGGTCGATTGCCGCGGCGACAGCCTTGGAACTGACCAGGCTCACATCGCGTTCGGCGTCGGGGCCGCCGCCAAGTACTAGGACGGTTCTCGTACTCATCCGCGCGGCCCTTTGGCGTCGCTCTCGTGGCGCGACCAGACGACCACTTCGCGCTCGAGTTGAACGCCATAACGATCGAGCACGCGGCGTTCGACTTCTTCCATCAGCTTGATGACGTCGCGTGCGGTCGCGCCCGGCTTGGTCACGAAGAAGTTCGCGTGCACATCGCTGACGCAAACTGCGTTGACGGCAAGACCCTTCAGACCCGCACGATCAATGAGCAAGCCAGCGGGCACGCGCCGACCCGCGCGGCCGTTCGCATCAAACAAATCCATGATGTCGTTTTCGAGCGTCGGATTCTTGTATGTGCAGCCCGCGCTCTTCTCGGCCATCGGCTGGCTGGTCTTCTTGTACGACATCACTTCCTTGAGACGCTTGCGCACGCTGGCGGCATCATCTGGCGCGAGTTGCAGCTCGCAGGAAGTGAGTATCAGATCTTTCAGGCCCGAGCGCCGGTAAGCGAACGCGATGTCCTTGCGATCAAGCGTTATCTCGCGCCCTTCACGCGAAATCGCGTGAACACGCACGACATACTGCTCGATCTCGCCGAACTTGCCGCCGGCGTTCATGACGAGCGCGCCGCCAACAGTCGCCGGAATTCCGCCGAGGGTTTCGAGTCCGGCGAGCCCTTGTCGGACTGTCTCGTTGATCAGTTTCGGAAGATTCGCGCCCGCTCCCACACGCACGACGCCCGCCGCGGGATCGATCACCCACTCTGCGAGTTCGCCTTCCATTTTCACTACTAGCTCGGCTACGCCGTCATCGTCAACGAGCAGGTTCGCACCATCACCCAGCACGCGAAGCGACGAATCAATTTCGATCGCGCGGCGAAGTTGCTCCGCGCTCCGAACCATCGCAAATCGCTCCGCGCCGCCACCGATTCCGAACCATGTCGGAACACGCTCAAGTCTCGAAATGGCCAACTCATCCGTCACGAGCATGGATTATCCGCGGGCAAGAAAACTTCGCCCGACTTCGTACACCGGCCCCGCGCCCATCACCACCACCAGATCGCCGGGGCGACAGATCTCTTCCAGCTTCTCGACAATCCGCTCGAATGTCGGAATATGGCTGGCATTCAGGCCGCGATCGGTCAGACGGCTTACCAAATCCTGGGCGCCGATCTTGGCCCGCTCTTCCTGGCTGTCGCGGACAAAGTAGATATCAGGAACGAGCACAACATCCGCGCCGCTGAAGCTCTGCGCGAACTCTTCGAGCAGGTGACGCGTTCGCGAGTGCTGGTGAGGCTGGAACACACAGATCAAGCGACCGCCACGCTTCTCGGGCTTCTCAAATCCGCGCAAAGCACGCAAGGTCACATCAATTTCGGTCGGATGGTGCCCGTAGTCGTCATATACACGCACCGTGCCCTTACCGACTTTGCGCTCGCCGAGCAACTGGTTTCGGCGATCAACACCCGCAAACGATGCAAGCGAATCACCGACACGCTTCGGATCTGCACCAAGCCAGATCGCCAACACCATCGCGGTCGCCGCGTTGATGGCATTGTGCACACCCGGGATTTTCATCGTCCATTCGGCGACATCGTGAGCGCGATGCTGCAGTGTGACGCGGCGCGACTCCGGGTCATACGAAACGACCCAGTCCGCCGCCGGCGTAAACCCGATCGTCTGCACGTCACACTCAAGGCCCGCACTCACCTCGCGCCGGTGCGCGCCATCGTGAGCGATGAGCAACTTGCCGCCCTCTGCCGCAGAGGGAATCAGTCGCGCAAACTCATGGAAGCTCTCCACCACCGCATCCAGCGTTCCATAGATATCAAGATGGTCCGCCTCCACGCTGCTGATACTCGCGACCATCGGGTGCAGGTTGTGAAAGCTGCGATTGAACTCGCAGCTCTCCGCCACAAGCACCCCCGGCTTGCCGCGGCTCGCCCCGGTCGGAATTGCTTCTGCACCGAGCCGGAACCCGGAAATCTGAGCCCCCGGTACGCGCGCGACCGTGTTCAACGATCCCGTCGCAAGCTGCGTACACGTTGCCCCAACGATCACCGTCGGATCGATCCCCGCATCCGTCAGCGCCGTACCCAGCATCGCCGTCGTCGAGCTCTTGCCGTGTGTTCCCGCGACCGCCACTCCGGTTCGCCCGATCATGCAAAGCCCAAGGGCCTCGGCATAAAAGAGAACAGGAATGCCGCGTCGAACCGCTTCTGCCACCTGCGGATGCTCCGGCCGAATCGCGGCCGAACAAACCACCATGTCGCAGCCATCCGGCAGCCAGCGTTTCGACTGATCAAAGCCGACTTCAATGCCTTCCGCCCCCAGTCCATCCGTCACATCCGACGGATTCATGTCGGATCCACTCACCACGGCACCGCGTCCACGCAGCATCCGAGCGAGGCCGCTCATTCCGCAGCCGCCGATGCCGATCAGGTAGAGGCTCTTGCCCGCCACATCGAGCCGCTGCTCGGAAGGCTGGTTCTGCTTGGAACTTGTGAACTTCAAGGGCCCGCGAAGCTCCTCTCGAACGCCACTGGGCACATAGCGCAGCGGCGGCAAATCGATCTTAAGCGAGGGCGCACCGACACCAAATGACGTTACGGGGAGCGTGGACATGTTGGACGTATCGACCGAGCGAAGGTCCGGCCGTGAGCGAACGGATCGCGAGTTTCAGTCACCCGAAACATGGCTCGCGGACATGAAAATCGGGAAGTCTCCCGCAGGATGTCGGTGCCTGAATGGCAGTCGATTCCATACCCTCTCGCATGCCCGAATACGCAGTCAACGCCGCCAACGCCGGCGCTCTCCCCTACCGCATCGCCTGCCTCTGTGATCTTCGAGACAAGGACGGCCGGCTTCTTCTGCTGAAGCGTGCGAAAGCCCCCAACCAAGGCCTTGTCTCCCCCATCGGGGGCAAGCTCGATGTCGAACACGGCGAATCGCCCGCCCGCTGTGCCCAGCGTGAAATCGAGGAAGAAGCCGGGATCCACGTCCCGATCGACCGCCTCCACCTCACCGGCCTGATCAGCGAAAGCTCGTTCGAGGGCCGGGGCCACTGGCTGCTTTTCTATTACCGCGTCCTTGGCGCGGTCTGGGTGGAACCACGCGACATGCCCGAAGGTCGCCTCGACTGGTTCCGCCGCGACGAAATCGAATCGCTGCCTATCCCCGAATCGGACCGCAAGATCATCTGGCCAATGGTCTGGAAGCACGAGCCCAAGCAGCCCGACGGGCGTCCCGGCTATTTCGCCGTGCACATCGCGTGCGTCGGCGACAAGGGTGAGAAACTCACCTGGAACATTCAGCAGGAAACGCCGCCGCTCTGAATCTCATCCGCGGCGGCGCCGCGCAAACAGCGCAAGCCGGCATCCACCCGCCAACGTTCCGGGTGCCGGAACCGTCAGCACACGAATCTGATCCATGTCACTGCCATTGGCGAGCGTGAACCGGATGGTGAACGGGTTCACCAACGTAAACGTGTCGATGACGTTACTGAATCCGCGGTTCGCCCAGCCGAAGGGATAGACGGTGCCCGGATTGCCGAGTGCCGCATCGCTCGCGTTCAACCGCGCGGCCGTGAAGATTACACCGATGATGGCCTTATCGAACGTCGCGGTTCCGGTCACGATTCCGGCCTGAGGCTGGAATCGATTGTCAAAGTGCAGGATGTGGCTGTTCACACGAAGCGGTCCAGGATTGACCGGCGTCGCCGAGCCAAGCACATACGGAACGCCCACCGCAGGCAGGTACTTATCGATCACTCCATTGAATAGCGCGTTCTGCTTTTCATTGATCGCGTACACCACGGTGCTGTTGGCAAAGACGCCCGACATGAGCGACGGCGGAGGAGCCACAATCTGGCCCGCGCCGGTTACTCCGACAATCACGCCAAGGCAGGACGATTCCACGTTCGCCGCCAGTCCAACAGCCACCACTGCCATCCCGAAGATGCCGCTTGGTACATATCGCATTGTGTGAACTCCAATTGTCAGGACCGTCCGCCGCACGAGATGCAGCGAAACGATCAAGCCAAAGGACTTCACCCAGGCCACCCAAACCTTGCAGCATCACCGTCCTGACGCCCGCCAGACCGCCCCTGAAACCGGCCGAGCCGTTCCACGAATCTAGAATGCAGTATGCACGGCGTGATCCGTTCCATCCCGGTTCGCCTTTTTATCGCGGCCCTGTCGCTCATCTGCGCGGTCGTGCTCGGCTCGCTGACAGCTTACGCCGACATCGCCACGCCCGGCTTACCCACTTCCGTCTCCGCATCGCGCCAGGCGAATTCCGTCGTCGTCATCACGATCGACGACGCGATCGACGCCATCACCGCACGCAGCTTCCGACGCCGTCTCGATGAAGCCGTTGCACTGAAGGCCGATGCCGTTGTTGTCGAACTCAACACCCCCGGTGGCGAACTCGGCGCAGTGCTCGAGATTTCCAACGCGATCAAGCAGAGCCCCATCCGCAACACCATCGCATGGATTCACCCGATGGCGTACTCGGGCGGCGCGATCGTCGCGCTGGCCTGCCGCGAGATCGTTGTTTCGGATGGCTCCAGTTTCGGCGATGCGAAGGTCGTCCACATCGACCAATCATCCTTCACGACGCAGCTCCGCGGCATGAACGAAACGGAGCGCCAAAAGCTCCTTCCCCCGCTCCTTGCCGATGTCGTAGATTCAGCCCGTCGCCACAATCGTTCCGCCGGCGCGTATCAGTGGGATGAATTGCTTGTCCAGGCGATTGTCGCGACCGATGCCGAACTCTGGTGGGTGCAGGACAACAAAACCGGCGTGCGCTTCGCCGTCGATCGCGCCGAGTTTGAGCGACTCTTCCCCGACAAGCCGGTGCTGCAGCCCGTGCTCGCCACGGCTTCGGTCGGAAGCAACGAGGTTGCAACGCGCGGCGCTCGCTCCGCGGGACGCAAACCACGCCCCATCCCCGCCGACAACACGCCCGCGGAGCCAACCGCCGAGGGTGCGACCGCGCCAACCGGCACTCCGGCCGAGGCAGCGCCATCCGAAAAGGACGCCGAAGCGGTCCCCTTCACGCCCGCGGCACCATCACTCGCGGACATCAAATCAAAGACACAGGACGCACTCGATCTCGCCGGCGCGACGCCTTCAATGCGTCCCCGCTCCCACGACAACTCAAACGGCCGCTACACGCTTCTCGCCAAGATCAGTAACGGCGATGGAGCGATCGTTCTGCACGAACAGGAAATGGCGTTCTTCCAACTCGCGTCCAACACGCGCCCCGGCCCAGACGGTGTCGCACAGCTCGACGCTGTCAATTCCGACGCGGATCTCACAAAGTTCCTCGGCGCAACCAATATCACACGCCTCGATGAAAGCTGGTCCGAAGCCCTTGCCCGATTCATGTCCGCGTCTTGGATCCGCGGCATCCTCATCACCATCTTCCTCATCTGCATCTTCATCGAGATGTTCTCGCCGGGCGTCACCCTCCCGGCTGCGATCGCGGTGCTCTGCCTCGCCGGGCTCTTTTTGCCTTCCCTGATCGTCGGCATGGCCATGTGGTGGCAACTCGCGGCAATCGTCGTCGGGGTGCTGCTGCTCGGCGCAGAAATTTTCATTCTCCCCGGCTTTGGCGTCGCGGGCGTCGTCGGGCTCCTCGCACTCTTCATCGGGATGATCGGCGTCTTCATCCCCGGCTCCAGCGGCACGAGCGCAACCGCCGCCGAATTCCGCGCCGGCCTCGCCACCGGCGTCACAACCATGTTGCTCGCTGGCGCAACCGCGTGGATGGCGCTGTTCTTTATCTACCGAAATATCTCGAACATCCCGGCTCTAAGGCGGCTTGTTCTGCGCAACCCGGAGTTCGAGGGTGACGGGGTCATGAGCAATTCGATGTTCGCCGCGATGAGCGACGACGAGGTTCGCGTCGGCGATACCGGCACCGCAACTACCCCCCTTCGCCCCGCCGGCAAGGTCGATATCAACGGCCAGCTTCGCGATGTCGTCGCGGAGTTCGGCTTCGTCGACGCGGGCAAGCGGGTAAAAGTCGTGAATGTGACGGCGTTCCGAATCGGTGTAGACGCGATTCGGGAGAGCTGATCACCTCGCCATCTGCTCAAGTCCCCGCCTCCTCAACTTCCATCGAGTACTCTTCCCTACTGATGGAACCGCTTTTACTCTGGGGGCTTGGTCTTCTCGTCGCAGCGTTGCTGCTGCTCCTCATGGAATTCTTCGTTCCAAGCGCCGGCCTCATCGCCGTGCTTGCTTCCGGATGCGCCATCGCAGGACTCGTCTGCCTTTTCAGGTTCAACCCGCTGTGGGGGATGCTCGGTCTCGTCGGGATGCTCTTCGCTGTGCCCGCGACTCTCTACGCCGGTGTTTCGATCTGGCAGAACACGCCCTTCGGCCGGCGCATGATCGGTATTCCTTCCGAAGACGAAGTCGCCGAGAAGGCCGCAAAAGAAGATGCCTTCGCGCGCTCCCGCATGCAGCTCCTCAATAAAGAAGGCATCGTCATCACAGATCTCAGGCCCGTCGGCCAGATCGAGATCGATGGCGTCCGCCACGACGCCCTTTGCGATAGCGACTTCCTGCGACCGGGCGCTCGCGTCCGGGTAGTCCATGTTGACGCGAATCAGGTTCGGGTGCGGGCGGTTTCCTAACTCTTGCTATCTGAGCCAGGCGCTGCAGCGGTCGGGATATTTCGTGGTATCTTGACGCGTCCCGATCCGATCTTTGAGCAACCAAATGGCCACACCAATTTCGCCGCTTCCCCCCCATGTTCACCCGACGCACCCCGAGGCGTCCCTGCCGATTGACGAGGTCGAAGATCAGTCGCCGCCGCCCGTCGACACGAGCAAGATGACGTCCGAAGAGAAGGACGCGCACTGGTTCAAGTACACGTACCAGGGCGATCGCATGCCCCAACTCACCTGGCGCGCTGTGATCATGGGCGGCTTCCTCGGCATGGCCATGTCCGCGGCCAACCTCTACACCACGCTCAAGATCGGCTGGTCGTTCGGCGTCGCCATCACCGCATGCGTGATGAGCTTTGCAATCTGGAACGCGTTCCGCGCGCTCACCGGAGGCAAGCTCTCAAAGATGTCGATCCTCGAAAACAACTGCATGCAGTCGACGGCCTCGGCTGCCGGATACTCAACTGGCTCAACGATCGCGACCATGTTCGGCGCGCTTCTTCTGATGGCCGAACCGCCGCCCGGCGGCACCTCCGCCGACGTCAAGACCCTTCTGGTTCAGCCTTGGGTCGGCGTTGCATTCTTTACGTTCTGCACGGGCATGATGGGCGTCTTCCTCGCTATCCCAATGAAGCGCCAGATGATCAATCACGAGCAGTTGCCCTTCCCCTCGGGAATCGCTGCCGCCGAAACGCTTCGGAGTTTGTACAGCGAGAGCAAAGAGGCGGTTCTCAAGGCTTACGCGCTGATCATCGCGCTCTTCGCTTCAGCGTTTATCGGCATCCTGAATACAGGCGAAGGCACGCTCAAGATCATCGACAAGGCGTTCGGCGAACGAAGCCCGCTCCGCTTCATGCACCTTCCCGAGCAGATCCCCGAGAAGGGATTCGCAACCGTCACGGCCGATGGCAAATTGCACTGGTTCTGGGATTCCACCGTCGGCAAGCAGATGATCCAATTCGGCTTTGAGCCGAGCGTGCTTCTGATCGCTGCAGGCATGATCGTCGGACTGCGCGTTTCGCTCACGATGCTCGCAGGCTCGATGCTTCTCTACTTCTACGTCGCGCCGCAACTTATTGCGATCGATGCGACCCATCTCAACGCGGCAGGAACAGGCTTCGAATCAGGCTACATCCCGTCGATTGAATTGGTCGGCGGCGGCCAGATCTATCACGTCTATCGGTGGGCACTCTGGGGCGGCACAGCTCTGATGGTGATGTCGTCACTTACCGCGCTCGCATTCCAGTGGCGGACCATGGGCAAGGCGCTCGCCGGAGCAATGTCCGCCCGCAAGGAAGATTCCGCCGAAAGCGCCGCGATGAAGGCGATCGAAGTTCCGTTCTGGTGGATGCTCGCGGGCATGATTCCGCTCACCATCGCCATGGTCCTGCTGCAGATCATCTCGTTCCAGATCACCTGGTGGGCGGGCATCATCGCCGTCGCGCTGAGCTTCGTACTGTCGCTCGTGGCCTGCCGCGCAACGGGCGAGACGGATACGACCCCGATCGGCGCGATGGGCAAGGTGATGCAGATCACCTTTGCGATCCTGCATCCGGGCAACGCAACGATCAACCTCGCGTCCGCCGGCATCGCCGCCAACTCCGCTTCGTCCTCAGCCGACCTGCTCACCGATCTCAAGAGCGGCTACCTCCTCGGCGCCAATCCGCGCCGCCAGTTCATCGCACAGTTCTTCGGCGTCTTCTTTGGAACAGTCGCGATCATTCCGATCTGGTATCTGATGGTGCCGACCAAGGCCGTGCTCGAAACCTACCCCGCGCCTGGGACAAATCAGTGGTTCCGCGTCGCTCAGGTGCTCACGCACGGATTGTCGAGTTTGGCGTATTCCGCCAAGGTGTCGATCGCCGTCGGCGGCATTCTCGGCATCATCCTCCCCTGCATCGAGAAGTTCTTTGTTCCGACCAAGTGGCGTCCGTATTGGCCGAGCACGATGGGCCTCGGTTTGTCATGGGTCGTCGGCTTCAACAACTCGCTGGCGTTTGCGATCGGTGCATTCCTGACCTACGTCTGGACGCTGATCCACCGCAAGTCTGCCGACACGTACAACATCCCCATCGCGTCCGGTTTGGTCGCAGGCGAATCGCTGATGAAGGCGTTCATCGCCATCCTCGCGACACTCTCTGGCATCTTCGCCTGGAATTTGTAGACAGGATTTGAATACTGAATCTGCGGGAAGGCCCGCCGCGCGACACCCTGAATCGGGGCGGTCGCTATTCTCTCACCCGCATGGCCATCCCATCCCTCACCGACGAACAAGTCCAAACGTGGTCCCGAGAAGAAAAGGATCGATGGTGGCTCGCCAACGTTTTCCGCGGCGATATGGCACAGCTCACCATCCGCTCCGCCGCGACAGGCTTCATCCTCGGTGGCGTTCTCTCCGCGACCAATCTCTATGTGAGCGCGAAAACGGGCATCACGCTCGGCGTCGGTCTCACCTCGGTCATCCTCGCTTACGCGATGTTCAAGTTCCTCTCGGCGATGAACGCGGCGAAGGACATGACCATTCTCGAGAACAATGCGATGCAGTCGATCGCGACTGCCGCCGGATACATGACCGTGCCGCTCATGTCCAGCTTCGCGGCATATTTCTGGAAGGCCAACGTCGTCCTTCCCTGGTATCAGTTGCTCGCGTTCAACTTCACGACCGCCGCGATGGGCGTGCTCGTCGCGTTCCCGATGAAGCGGCGATTCATCAACGATGAACAGCTTCCGTTCCCCGAGGGTCGCGCCAGCGGCATCGTTCTCGACACCCTCTACACCGGCAAGGGCGCGATCGGCATGTTTCAGGCCAAGGCGCTGCTCGCGGCCGCCGGCGTTGCCGCGTTTGTGCAGATCATCGCGGGCGAAGCCTACATGAAGCTCTTCTGGGTTCATCTGCTCCGCCAGAAGACAAGCCATCACTTCGATGAGCAACTCGACAACTGGTATTACGCGATGGCCGCAGCGCACAACTGGGTCATCCCGAAGATCGGGGGCGTGGACTTCAAGACGCTCGGCCTCCGCCCCACTCTCGATATCGCGATGCTCGGCACCGGCGGGCTCATGGGAATCCGCACCGCGACCAGCATGCTCATCGGCATGCTCATCAACTACGCCGTGCTCGCGCCGATCATGATCAACCGGGGCGAAATCGTCGCCCGCGTCGTGGATGGCCGCACATTCCCGATCAACCAGCGCGAGATTCTGAACCAGTGGTCGATCTGGTGGGGCGTCGGCATCATGGTGGTCGGCTCGCTGATCGCGCTCTTCGCGAAACCGAAAGTGATCATCGATGCATTCTCGGGCCTCTTCGGGCGCGAAAAGGAAAAGATCGACCCGGTCGGCCACATCGAATTGCCGCTGAAAGTCTCGTTCATCGGGATCCCGATTCTCGCCGTACTCACCGCATGGATGGCGAATCACTGGTACGGCGTCCCCTACTGGATGACGATCGTGGCGATGCCGCTGATCTTCGCGCTCTCGCTCATCTGCACCAATGCCATGGCGCTGACTAGCTGGACGCCAACCGGCGCACTTGCCAAGATCCCGCAATTCACGTTCGGAATGCTCGATCGCTCGAACCCGGGCGTCAATCTCATGACCGCCGGCATCACAGCATCTGTCGCGAGCAACGCCGCAAATCTTCTCTCCGACATCAAGCCAGGCTACATGCTCGGCGCCAAGCCCCGGCAGCAAGCATTTGGCCACCTGATCGGCATCATCGCCGGTGGCCTCGTCAGCACGCCTCTCTTCTACGCGATGTTCCTCAGCAACTACAAGCCCGGCGACAACGTGCAGGACACGATGGCGAGCGAGCGCTTCCCGATGCCATCGGCGGTTCAATGGAAAGGCGTCGCCGACATCATCGAGCACGGCTTCAACGGGCTCAGCTCCTCGATCCTCTGGTCGCTCAGCGTCGCGGCAGTCGCCGCGCTCACCTTTGAAGTCGCACGCATCTTTACCAGGGGCAAGTTCTGGCTCAGCCCGGTCAGCATCGGCCTCGGCGTCGTCCTGCCTCCGAGCGCAACGCTCTGCATGTGGATCGGTGCCGTGATTTTTCACTTGTTGCATTCGTACTGCGCCAAGCGCGAGAACACGGCCGGCCACACGCTCTGGGTCCGATCGCTCGAGCCGATCTGCGCCGGCCTCATCGCTGGCTCCGCGCTGCTGGGCATCGGCGACAAGCTGATCGAAGTCTTCCTTCTGCCGCGCCTCGGAAACTAGTGCTCAATCGCAATAAATCAGGCCATTCCTGAATTTTCAATCTTTCTTGAAAATTCGCCCGGACATCTCTACGCTTGGTCATGACGGTCGGCACGATCAACGCCCCCACTGCATCAAGCAACGCCCCGGCGCGAGCGCTCTTTCCGGCACGAACAACCGGCGCTGTGTGCTACGACGACCGCCTCGATGCGATCCGCGCGAAGAGCGAAAAGGGCGAACGACTGAGCCTCGCCGACGGCGATCTGCTCTTCACAACGCCCGACATCTGGACCGTCTGCGAACTTGCCGACATCGTCCGCCGCCGCCTGCACGGCGACACCGCCTTCTACAACATCAACCGCCACCTGAATTACTCCAACGTCTGCGCACTCTCGTGTAAATTCTGCGAGTTCTATCGCAAGAAGGACGACGCCGGCGCGTACACGCGCGACATGGAGTACGTCAGGAACCAGGCGCGCGAGGCCGTCGAAAACGGCGCAACCGAAATGCACTCGGTCGGCGGCCTGCACCCGTATCTTCCGTTCTCGTACTACACCGATCTCGTCAGCACCATCCGCGACACCGCCCGCGAACTCGGCAGCGAGCTCCACGTCAAAGCATTCACCGCCGTCGAGATCGTCCACCTCGCGAAAATCGCCAAGGTCTACAAAGCCGACGATCGCGTCAGTGGCATCCGCTACGTCCTCGAAAAACTCAAAGAAGCCGGCCTCGGCTCACTCCCCGGCGGCGGCGCCGAAGTCTTCGACGATCGCGTCCACGATGAGGCATACAAGGGCAAAATCCGTTCCGACGTCTGGCTCGATGTCCATCGCGTCGCGCACGACCTCGGCCTCAACACCAACGCCACAATCCTCTACGGCCACATCGAAGACCGCCACGATCGCCTCGTGCACATGGACATGTTGAGGCGGGCGCAGGATCGCGCGCTGGCGAACATGGGGTATGAAGGCACTAGGCACTTGGCACTTGGCACTAGTGCTGGTGAAAATGGCACCGCCGCAGTCGGTCACCTCGGCTACTCCGGTGATGAGGGCGCCGAAGTTCCAGTCATCACGCTCACGCGTCCCGGCACGCCACTTCCCGAACACATCGCCTTTGGCTCCTCCCCTAGTGCCAAGTGCCTAGTGCCTAGTGCCTCTTTCCCCGGCTACTTCCAAACCATCATCCCGCTCCCCTTCTTCCCGGACGGCAGCGAACTCGAGCATTTGCCCGGCCCCGCCGGAGTCGAAAATCTCCGCACGCTCGCGATCTCGCGCCTGATGCTCGACAACTTCCCGCACGTCAAAGCCTTCTGGATCATGCAGACGCTACCGATGGCGCAGCTCATGCTCCAATCCGGCGCCGACGACATCGACGGAACCGTCGTCTGGTACGACATCACCAAAGTCGGCGGCAGTTCCACACACCAGGAAGTGAACGTCTGGACACTGCAGAAAGCGATCCGCGAAGCGGGATTCAAGCCAGTCGAGCGAGACACCCTGTACCGGCGTGTCGAACGCGACGGTAAAGCGTGGCGCGCCGCGGTTTCATAGTCGCAATTCGCAACGCGATGGCGATTCATCCATAGGATCGGCTGCTCGATCCTCATGGCCACTCTCCCCCACCACCCACCCGCGAAACACGATCCGTACGCCGCTCTGCGGCTTCACAACTACCGGCTCTTCGCTGGCGGCTTTGTTACGTCCGCGATCGGCCTCCAGATGATGGGCATGGCGCTCGGGTGGGAAATATTTACCCGCGCCAATGCCGAGTTCGGCGTGAAAGATGCGGCGCTCGCGCTCGGCTACATCGGTCTCGCCCGCGCGCTGCCCGTGGTCATCATGGCGCTCCCTGCTGGCTACGTCATCGATTCGTTTGATCGAAAGAAAGTTCTTCTCCTTACGCAATCCGGTTTCGCGCTGATGGCAGCGCTACTCGCGTACGCCTCGTGGGTCTCAGCTCCGCTCTGGGTGATGTTCTTGTTGATTACGCTTTCAGGATGCGTGCGTTCGTTCAACGGCCCGACGCGCTCGAGCCTTCTGCCCGATCTGATTCCCGAACACGTCTTTCCAAATGCGATCGCATGGAACAGCACCATGTTTCAGATCGCCGCGGTCGGCGGCAACCTGCTCGGCGGGCTGGTCATCGCCAAAGCGGGCCACGCGTGGCCGGTGTATGCCATTTCCGCAACGCTCTGCGGCATATTCGCAATCACCACGCTTGGTCTCAAGCCCATCGCCCACCACACCGGCGCCCGCGGCAAGATGTCGCTTTCCGGAATGCTCGACGGCCTGAGCCACCTCTGGAAAGAGCGCACGATCTTTGCTGCGATCACGCTCGATCTTTTCGCCGTGCTCCTCGGCGGCGCGGTCGGTCTGATGCCGATCTTTGCCAGCGAGATTCTCTTCGTCGGACCCGTAGGCCTCGGCTGGCTTCGCGCGGCGCCGTTCATTGGCTCCGGCCTCATGGCGCTCTATCTCGCGTGGCACCCGCTTATCCGTCGCGCCGGGCCTGCGATGCTCCTTTCGATCGCCGGCTTTGGCGTCTGCACCATCGTCTTTGGTTTCTCTACCAACTTCTGGCTTTCGATGGTCATGCTCTTCACCCTCGGCGCGCTCGACAGCGTCTCGGTCGTCGTTCGCCACGTCCTCGTACAGCTTCGCACCCCGCGTCATCTTCGCGGTCGCGTTTCCGCCGTCAACAGCGTCTTCATCGAGTGCTCGAACGAACTCGGCTCGTTCGAATCAGGTCTTGTTGCCAAACTCTCTCCCCTGTGGTTTAGTCTGACCGCCGTGGGCGGAGTTGTCTTCAGCGTCGTGAGCGGCGGAATCGGCACGATTCTCGTCGTCGCCGGTGTTGCCTGGTTCATTCCCGAGATCCGCCGCCTCGACAAACTTCACGACAAGCCGTTCGACCTGGCCGAAGACGCCGGCAAGTAGGCGCCTAAGTCTTAGTCGCCGCTTCTTGGTGGCCCGCTTCTCCGAAGCGGGTCGCGCAACGGGCGCCCGATCCGACTCGGAGAGGCGTGCCACCAAAGGCATTCGTTCTCTCTATACTCGCCGCGACGGACCCGGAACAAGCCGGGCCGGCATCTGCGGAGCCTGATCCATGCCCACTCCCGTTCTCATTGGCCTTGGCGTCGTCGGCGGCGTCATCCTCCTCGTCTTCATCGCGATCTTCTTTCAATTTGCTTCGCTCTGGTTTCAGGCCCTGCTCAGCAACGCCAGCGTCGGGATACTCGACATGGTGGCGATGCGATTCCGAAAGGTCGATGTCCGCACGATCGTCTACAGCCGCATCCGCGCCGTGAAGGCGGGCATGGACATCCCGACCGAAGCACTTGAAACCCACTATCTCGCCGGCGGGCGCGTGCCGCACGTCATCAATGCGCTCGTCTCGGCCCAAAAAGCCAAGATTCCGCTCACCTGGGATGTGGCCACCGCCATCGATCTCGCCGGGCGAGACATTGTCGATGCCGTGCAGACCAGCGTGAATCCCAAAGTTATCGACTGCCCCGCAGTGAACGGCCCCCGCCCCACTATCGATGCGGTCGCAAAAGACGGCATTCAGCTCAAGTGCAAGGCCCGCGTAACGGTTCGGACCAATATCGCCCGCCTGATCGGCGGCGCGACCGAAGAAACCATCATCGCCCGCGTCGGCCAAGGCATCGTCAGCACCATCGGTTCCGCCCATGATCACAAGGCCGTGCTGGAGAACCCCGATGAGATCTCCAAAACCGTGATGCGATCGGGCCTTGACGCCGGAACCGCCTTCGAAATTCTCTCGATCGACATTGCCGACATCGACGTGGGCGAGAACATCGGCGCCAAACTCCAGGGCGATCAGGCCCAAGCTGACAAGTCCCGATTCCAGGCCGAGGCCGAAAAACGCCGCGCCCTCGCGATGGCTTTGGAGCAGGAAAACAAGGCTAAAATCCAGGAAAACCAGGCGGTTGTCACGCTCGCACAGGCCGAAGTCCCCAAGGCGCTCGCCGAAGCGCTCCGCCTCGGCAAGATGGGTGTGATGGACTATTACCGGATGCAAAATGTGCAGGCCGACACTGCGATGCGGATGGGTATCGCGGGCGACACCGGTGCACCACCACATCAGGGCTGATTCGAAACCAGATTGATGACGCGGTCGACAATTGCTTCGCGCGCGTCCTGTGATCGCGCGCCCCTTAAGCGACTTGCCGCTCTTCGCCCGATCTCAACGCACGGGATTCTCACCTCCAAAAAGCCACTCTCCAAAAAGCTACAAGGCCCGCGATGATCGCGAGCCCTGTAACTTTTTCTCTTCCCTGACTCGGCCAAACTCAGCGACGGCGACGTGTGGCGACCAATCCGCCAAGTCCCAGGAGCGCCATCGACGCGGGCGTCGGAATCAACTGGCCGGCAACGCCGACCGAAACTTCGCGGAAGTCAGCATTCATGTTCGAACCGACCGGCTCTGACAGATGGATCTGAACGATCGAGCCATCGAGCGGCTGGAGCGACATCGGCACGCCCATGTTCCACGAGCCGGTTTCGCCCGTGAACGGAAGGACCGCGACCGGATTCGGAATCAGCACTGCGTTGCGGATCGCGCCGTTGAAAAACACGGCTCCGCCGAACATCACCCAGTCACCGGCCAATTGGCCCGTGAGGATATTGCCGAGCGTGTCCTTCGCAGTGAAGGAGCCCGCACCCGATGCCATGCTGCCGACGCGAGCAAAGAAGCTCAGGTCGATATCAAAGCTGGCGATCGTGCGGCTGGTAAAGCCGGGGTTGAACACCGCGGTGCCCGCGCCGGGACCCGGCACCAGGCTCACGCTGCCGTCCGTCTGGAGCGCGCCGTTCGAGACCGCGCTTCCATGGAACTGGCCCGTGTCACCAATCGCGTTGTATGCGTATTGGCCTGACAGGTTGGTGTAGGTGAAAGTCACAAGCGGTCCAGCCAACGCAAGGCTCGAGAGCCCCATCGTCATACCAGCCGCAACAGCAAGCTTCGTCGTATTCAAGGTCTTCACCACTGCTCCTCTCCCATCCTCTTGGTGGACAGCCACCTCTATGACTGGTCCGTGCTGGACACCCAAGAGACCCGGAAGATCGCCAACTAACGCGACCACAAAACCCGGGACTCTCCCACGTGTCAAACATGCACCAGCCCTCAAGAACGGCAAGGCAAGTGGAACGAAATGTTGTGGAAGCTTGAGAAATTCCGAGTGAAGCGCAGCCCTTGCGGGCTTACCGGACCTTCCTTAAGTGGTTACTTACACCAAAACGAATAAGGCCGACCTTTCGGTCGGCCTCTGTTCGAGTGTTTGTTACCTTCAGGACTTAGCGACGGCGACGGCCCGCAATCAGACCGCCGAGGCCAAGGAGAGCCATCGAAGCCGGGGTCGGAACAAGCTGGCCGGCAACGCCGGTGGAAACCTGGCTAAAGCTTGAGTCAAAGAAGCCGCCCGGAGCGTCCAGGAACAGCTGCACAAGCGAGCCATCCAGTGGCTGGCCCGGAACGTTCGACGCGAAGAAGCCCGAATTGCCCACAAAGAGGCCGCTCGTCACCGGTACAAAGACGCTGTTCGTGATCGCACCGTTGAAGAAGGTCGCGCCACCGAAGTTGATCCAGTCGCCGGTGAGATCACCCTCAAGACGGTTACCGATGGTGTCGGTGATCGTGAAGTGGCCCGCGCCCTGAGCGATGCCGAGGCCGTTGTTCTTATTAAACACCGATAGATTCAGCACGAAATTAGCCGCGGAACCCCCGAAGAAGCCCGGGTCAAAGACCGACGTGCCGGCGCCGGCGCCAACCACGCGAGAGACCGAGCCATCGGTTCGCAGGCCGCCGGCGTTCACGGCCAAGGCCGCGAAGTTGCCTGTGTTGTTGCCGTTATCTGCGTAAACGCCATTCAGGTTGGTGTAGGTAAACGTGACGAGCGGGCCAGCCACCGCAGAACCTGCGGCGACAGCCATGCTCAACGCACCGAGAGCGATCGCTTGAAAATTGCGCACTGAACTATTCCTCTCTCTCTAGGGCCCCAACCGTCCTCCCCCACCAAATGGGAAAACAAACGGGCGGATGCGGGCCAAGCCTCCGGACCCTATTGTCACCAGAACCTGCACTTTTGCAAGGCGGAGTCGCCGGATTTGCTAGTTTTTTTGGCCCCACGTCCGCGCCTATTTACGGCCGCCGTCAGGTACTTACGCATTATTTACGAGCGAGGCAGTGCGTCTTCGCAGAGGTCCGCGGCGGCTCTTCGGTCCTAGGTCCGAGAAACGCCAAGTTCACCCAGAATTGGTCACGCTCCGTTTTCGATCCATCCATAACGCGGGCAGGTCGGGGCTCAGGGTCCCGCTCCGAAATTCCGTTCGGCTTTGCCCGGACATCGGCCGCACCGGTATCCATGCGTCGTCATGAATCGAAAAGTTCCGATGTGGCCGGCGGCTTTTCCATGCCGCCTGCCTCGGCAGGGTTCCCTCCCACTGCCGGATGAGGCGTGACCGAAATCTGCGCTCCAACCGTTCGCGGCGAACAGCCGGAGCATTTTCCCGGGGCGTGCTTGTGCTCGCCGCGGGCCTCTGCGAAGACGCACAGGCGCCTTCGAAAAACTCCGAATCAGCTGCAGCCCATGCTCGCCCCACAATTGAGGCACTTGTAGCAGGTGCCGCTGCGGACGGTGATCGTGCCGCAGCCATCGCATGCGGGCGCGTCGCCCAAACTCTCCATGGCCGCCGAGAGCGCGGATGCTGCGACGGTTGCAACCGTTTGTGCCGCCGAAGTGACGCTGGCCCTTGCAGCGCCACCGGCAGTGCCGGCTTTCGTGAACGTTTCGGCAAACGCCTGCACTGACCGCGGCGAATCCACCGTGAGCCGGCCCGGGGCGGGATCACGGCCGGGGGATGCCGCATCGTGCTCGAGCGAGATGCGCACTTCAGTGGCAACCGGAGTCGAAACTTCGGGCTCGCGCTTCGGCGCGTGGGCTTCGCGATAGCCCGCGATGAACTGCATGCCGAGCCAGCGGAAGATGTAATCAACCAGGCTCTTCGCGAATGGGATGTCGCGATTCTCGGTCATGCCGGCGGGTTCGAAGCGCTGGTGGCTGAACTTGTTCACCAGGCTCTCGACCGGAACGCCGTATTGCAGCGCGACCGAGACGGCCGTGCCGAGCGAATCCATCAGGCCGCCGATGGTCGAGCCTTCCTTGCTCATGGTGATGAAGAGTTCGCCCGGGCGTCCGTCTTCATAGAGGCCGACCGACAGATATCCCTCGTGTCCGGCCACGTTGAACTTGTGCGTCAGGCTCGGACGCGTGTCCGGCAGGCGCCGACGCATCGGACGGTGCACGATCTGCACCTGCGTTTCGATCACCACGCGCTCGTTGCCGACCTGGACGGCGCTCGCCATGCGAGCGACATCACCGGCAACCTCAGCGCGGGCCTCGGCCAACTCGTTCGCGTCTTCGTTCTCTCCTGAGACAATCTCAGCCTCGGCCTTTTTCTCGTCGTCCTTCTTGAGTTCGCTCTTGGCCTCGTCGGCAGTCGAACTGAGAGGCTGGCTGAGCTTGCAACCGTCGCGATAGAGAGCATTCGCCTTGAGACCCAATTCCCAGGAGAGGCGGTAGCACGACTTAATGTCGTCGACCGTTGCTTCGGTGGGAAGGTTGATGGTCTTGCTGATCGCGCCGCTGATGAACGGCTGTGCCGCGGCCATCATGCGGATGTGGCCTTCGGCCGCGATGTACCGCTGGCCGAGCTTGCCGCACTTGTTGGCGCAGTCAAACACGGGCAAGTGCTCCGCCTTGAGATTCGGCGCGCCCTCAATGGTTTGGGTGCCGCAGATCGCCCGGTTGAGGCCTTCGATCTGGATATCGCTGAGCCCGAAGTGCTTGAGCAGGTTGAACGAGAAGTCGGCGCGGGCGGCGACCGGGTCGACCCCCAGTAGCTTCAGCGTCTCCTCCCCCACCGCGAACGCGCCGAGCGCGAACGAGAGTTCGAACATCGAGGGCAGGCTCATCGTGATGGCCTGCACTTCGTTCTCGCTCACGCCCTTGCTGCGGAGCAACGAGCCGAGCGTCATGTTCGTCTTGAGGCCGCCGGTGTGGGGCGGAATCGCGACATTCAGATGGAGCGTGCCGAGCAGGTACTCCATGATCCCCTGGATGTGATCATCGGAATAGCCGAGCGCCTTGAGCGCGGGGCGTACCGATTCGTTCGCGATCTTGAAATAGCCGCCCCCGGCGAGCTTCTTGAACTTGACGAGCGCGAAGTCGGGTTCAACGCCGGTGGTATCGCAATCCATGAGCAGGCCGATCGTGCCGGTGGGCGCGATGACGGTGGTCTGGGCGTTGCGGAACCCGTAACGCTTGCCTTCGGTCAGCGCATCATCCCAGGCGATAACCGCGCGATCGAGGATCGCGTCGGCGTTGGCGATGCCGACCTTGCCGGACTTGAAGATCTTGTGATCGATCGGCACCGGGCGGATGCGGAGGTCTTCGTACGAATCGCTGTTCCGCGGTTCGCCGTATGCCGCGAGGCGGTGATTGCGGATGACCCGGAGCATGCTCTCCTTGTTCGGCGCGTACCCGGGGAACGGCCCGTGCTCGCCGGCCATCAGCGCGCTCATGCGATAGGAGCGGCCTGTGAGGATCGACGAGAGCGTCGAGCAAACCGCGCGGGCCTCTTCGCTGTCGTACGGAATGCCCGCCTGCATGAGCATCGCGCCGAGGTTGGCGTAGCCAAGACCGAGGGTGCGATACTTCCACGAAAGTTCTGCGATCGGCTTACTCGGGAACGCGGCCATGAGCACGCTGATCTCGAGGACCATCGTCCACAGATCGGTCGCGTGCTCGTAACGCTCGACATCAAACGTGCGGGCTGTTGAGTCGTAGAACTTCAGCACGTTCAGCGATGCGAGGTTGCAGGCCGTGTTGTCGAGGAACATGTACTCGGAGCACGGGTTGCTCGCGTTGATGCGGCCCGCGCTCGGGCACGTGTGCCACGCGTTGATCGTGCCATCGAACTGCACGCCCGGATCGGCGCAGCGCCACGCGGCAAAGCCGATCTGCTCCCACAAGTTGCTCGCCTTGAACGTACGGGCGACTTTGCCGTTTACACGCCAAGTCGTGTTCCAATCTCCATCCTTATCGAGTGCATCAAAGAACGCATCTGGAATGCGGACGGAGTTGTTGCTGTTCTGGCCGCTGACGGTGTAGTAGGCCTCGCCGTTGAAGTCGTAATCGAGCTTGAGCTTGAGGCGATCGCTGGTCTCGGCGATTTCGGGGCTGCCCTTCTTGAGGACCTTCATGCCCTCGACCAGTGCCGCGACCTTGATCTCCTCACGGACCTTCCAATTGATGAAGGTCTCGATATCGGGGTGATCCATGTCGAGGCAGACCATCTTAGCGGCGCGGCGAGTGGTCCCGCCGCTCTTGACCGCGCTCGCGGCGCGATCGCCGATGCGGAGCCACGACATCAGGCCGCTGGACTTACCGCCACCTGAAAGCTTTTCGCCTTCGCCACGGAGAGAACTGAAGTTGGTACCGGTGCCGCTGCCGTATTTAAAGAGACGAGCTTCGCGGACCCACAGATCCATGATGCCGCCCTCGCCGACGAGATCGTCATCGACGCTCTGAATGAAGCAGGCGTGCGGCTGCGGATGCGTGTACGCATCGGTCGCGAGCGAGACGGCGCCGGTCTTGGGATCAGCAACGAAGTGGCCCTGCGCCGGGCCGCTGATGCCGTAGGCGAAATTCAGGCCTGTGTTGAACCACTGCGGGCTGTTGGGCGCGCAGATCTGGTGCACCATCATGTACGCGAGCTCGTCGTAGAACGCCTGCGCGTCGGACGCCGAGTCGAAATAGCCGTGCGTCTCACCCCAGAAGCGCCAGCAGCCGGCGAGACGGTGAATGACCTGGCGCGCGGAAGTTTCCGGGCCGGTCTTTCTATCACCCTGCGGCACGCCCGCTTTGCGGAAGTATTTCGAAACCATGATGTCAGTGGCCAACTGTGACCACGACTCGGGTACTTCGGCGTCTTTCATCTCGAAGACGATCGAGCCATCGGGGTTCGAGATTTTGGACGACCGCTTGACCCACTTCGTGGACGCGAAAGGGTCAGAGCCTGCAGAAGTGAACCGGCGAGAAATCTTCATGAATTGATCCGTCTGCGTTGCGGTGGAGTTTCGATGGAAAAGAAGGCATCAAGGCACGCGGCATCAAGGCATCTAGCCTCCGAGGCTGCGGATCAACCCCGCAAGCACTCGTTCTGACTCATTCAGTTGTGACTTGACTGTTTCGTAAGCCTGGTCCGTGAGATACTTGAAATCGCGAGCAAAAAGAAGTTGAGTATCGAGCTGATAGATTTCACCTCGGGCTTGTTTGAGGAACCAGATGTAGTCGCTGGTAACTCCTCGTCCGTACCCGTTTGCAATGTGGCTGGCGATCGACACCGACATGCGTCGAAGGGATGAGATCAGACCGAACCTCTCGGCTTCTGGCAATGTTCCTGCAAGCTCGTAAATGACCTTTCCGAGCGCGTAGGCCTTCTGCCACGCGATCAGGTCCTGATACGACTTGATTGGCTCTGACATGCTTCATCACTCGATGCCTCGGTGCCTCGTGCCTTGATGCCTTGATGCCTTCTTTTCAATCAACTTTCGGAAGAGTGAGCCCGGACTGGTTCTGGTACTTCCCCGACTTATCCGCATACGACTTCTCGCACACGTCATCAGCCTGGAGGAAAATCAACTGGGCAATTCCCTCGTTCGCGTAGACGCGCGCCGGGAGGGGAGTCGTGTTGCTGATCTCGAGCGTGACCTTGCCGCGCCACTCGGGCTCGAGCGGGGTTACGTTCACGATGAGGCCGCAGCGGGCGTACGTGCTCTTACCGACGCAGATCGCGAGCACATCGCGCGGCACATCCAAATACTCGACGGTCTCGCAGAGCGCGAACGAGTTGGGCGGGATGATGACGTACTGCTTGTCCGCCGGACGGTTCGCGACATCGACTTCGATCATCATGTCGTCGCTGAACGACTTTGGGTCTACGACTGCGATGTCGCCCGAGTGCGTCGCGGGGGTGAAGATCTTGAAGTGCGTGCCGACGCGGACGTCGTAGCCGTAGCTGGAGACTCCGTAGGAGATCTTGCCCGGACGCTTTTTTGAGTCCTCGAAGGGCTCGATCTTGACGAGCTTACGGATTTGGCGATCAGACAGGACAGACACTGAACACGCTCCATACAAATCGACGCACAATCCGACCGCGCCAGGAGGCTGCGGCAGGACAAATCGGTCTACGTTGAAAGCCGAACCTGATCTCCCTTCGATGCTTACGCCACCGGAGGGCCCCCGACCCGAACGTCCACGACCCGTTCGAACCTGTTGTCGCAGGACCCAGAGCATACCACTACAGATCGTGGCTGCAAGGGTCTCTAGGCCCAAAATAGTGGGTATCGTTTGTGTGAAAACTGTCGGGAAGGCGCAAGAATCGTGTTTTGAAGCGTTTGCGCTGCTCATGAAATCTTCATGCCGGAGTTATCCACAATCACTTCCGACACCTTCCGACACCTGCCGCAATCGAGCGTCAGTTGACGCCCGCAACCGACAGCATCCGACAGCCGCGGTTGTTCGGGTGGGCTACCTCTGCCGGGCGCGACGTGAGCACGGTGAGAACACGGTTTTTCCATGCTTCGAGGCCTCGCGGCGTTTCTTTTGCAACGATTCACCCTCCGCATTTCGTACAGTCTGCGCCTGCGAGCGGGTGAGGGACGCGGGAAATGACGGGAATGCTCCGCAGGTCGGAGCGGCCCATGTATGCGATTTGTGATTTGGAGGTCGCTTCAGCGATGAGGAATGGCATTCTCGCCTTTGGATTGATCGGGTTGGTGCTTTGCGGCTGTGAGTCGGGCGACAAGCCCAGGCCGCGCAATGTGACCCCGGTTGTGCGCGATGTTGCACCGGCACTGCGCGGGACGGTGGGCGCCGAGTCAAGCTTCCGCAACGTCGATCCGGCACTTGTCAGCGGATACGGGCTGGTCGTCGGCCTGCAGGGAACTGGCGGGCTTGAGCTTGATGACGGCATCTCGGCCCTGATGGAGCGGGAAATCCAGCTCCGCGATATCAGTGCGGCCAATGAATACAAGTGGCAGTCGGTCGACAAAATCACGCCCAAGCAGCTCTTAAAGGACAAAAACGTTGCGGTGGTGTATGTCCAGGCGCTTGTCGCGCCCGGCGCGCCGCGCGGGATGCACTTTGATGTGTTCGTTCGCGCCGTGAACGCGACCAGCCTTGAGGGTGGCAAGCTGTGGACCACATCGCTCCAGCTCGGCCAGACCAAGCCTGCGGGAGGCCCCCGAGGCAAGATCATCGCACAGGCGTACGGCCCGGTTTTCATCAATCCGTTCTCTGATCCGGGCAAGGAAGGCGCCGGAGTCACGGCGACTGCCGGGCGCGTGCTCGACGGCGGCGTGATGATCAATCCGATGCCCTTGGAAGTTGTGCTGGACAACAACTTCCACACGCGGGCGCGAGCAATTACAAGCGCGATCAATTCGAGATTCCCGGAGGAAACGCCCGAGCGCGCGCCGGTGGCGCGAGGCCGGAGCGGCCAGATCGTCGAAGTTTCGGTCCCGGAGGACTTCCGGTCGGATCCTGTCGAGTTCCTGAAGCTGGTGCAATACGTCCAGATTGACGGACCCGTCCAGCGCTATGCGCAGCGGTATGTGGAAGCCGCCAAGGCCGAGCCGTTCCTTGCCGGCGAAATGTCGTGGTGTATGGAAGCGCTCGGCAATCAGGCGCTCCCGATCATCCGCGAGTTGTACGACTACAACGAAATCGCGCCGCGGTACGCGGCGCTTCGCGCCGGGGCGAGTTTGGGCGATCCGCTGGCGTCGGAAGCGCTGAAGAAGCTGGCTCTTGAAGGGCGCGGCGCTGAACGGCTGGATGCGATCTTGCTCCTGGGCAAAATCAGCGCAGGCCCGACCGTCGACCTGACCTTGCGAGAGCTTTTGAACGAGAAACCACTCCTGGTGCGCGTCACGGCGTACGAGGCGCTCGCTGAGCGTGCCGAGCGTAACCGCCTGAACCGGCTGCTCCGCGAGCAGACGACTAACCCCGATCCCAATGCGATCCGCCTGAGCCCGACACAGCTGCAAGTGCTGGCGGAGTCGGACATTCCGGCGGGGTCGATTCAGGGCGTCAGCCGCAAGAGATTGGGGGATGGATTTTTCCTCGACCGCGTACAGGGGGGCGATGGGCTGGTGTACATCACCCAGCAGGGAACGCCTCGCGTCGTAGTTTTCGGACAGGACCCCAAGCTCATCAAGCCCATGTTCGCGTCCGCCTGGTCTGACCGGCTGATGATCAACGCGCAGGATGCGGAGGCTCCCATCAAGCTCTTCTATCGGGATTGGAAAACCGGCGCAATCACCCAGCAAGACGTCGAGCCGGATCTGGGCAAGCTGATCGAGTTTTTCGCCCACACCCCCACGCCGGAGGACCCGAGGCCGGGGCTCGGCCTCAGCTACAGCGAGGTCGTCGGCGCTCTCTATGCCATCCACAAGGCGGGGGCGATGAACTGCAACTTCGCGACCGAGCGCGACCGCCTGCTTGCCGCACTGACGGCGGCGAACGCCGGCCAGCGCAAGGAGCGCCCGGAAACGACCAAGGACCGGGCGGAAGTCGTGGTGCTGGAGTCGCCCGAAGCGACACTCGCGCCGCGTGAGGAAGGCGGTCTCAAGCCGATCGTCGTTCCGATCCCGCGCGAGCCAGACCCCAGGAAGCCGAAGAAGAAGTAGCAGAAAGCTCGCACAGGCGGTGCCGAATCGTTATGATTCGGACCTCGCCAACAACCCACGGATCGGGTTGGGGGTGCGGGCGCGCGAGTGCGGCCCCCGCCCTTGCGACAGGAGGTTGCACGCTTCATGCGCCTGGTCAAACTGTCTCTCGCCGGCTTCAAGTCGTTTGCTGATCCCACCGAATTCGTTTTCGATGATTCCGTCACTGGCATCGTCGGACCCAACGGCTGCGGCAAGAGCAACGTCGTTGACTCGATCAAGTGGGTGCTCGGTGAACGCAGCAGCAAGAGCCTGCGCGGCACCGAGATGCTCGACGTGATCTTCGCGGGCAGCGCCGGCCGCAAACCCGCGGGCATGGCGAGTGTGACCCTCACGTTCGAAAACCCGATGACTGAATTGGCGGCGGTCGCGACAGCAACGGCGTCTGCAGAGGGCGAAACGGGAGTCGTCACGATCAATGAAGCCGAAGTCGATGCGATCGTCGCGCCCGAAGCGGCGGCGGATTCGCCGAACATCGAAGATGCGGAAGGTTCGATCGTGGATGCGAGCGTCAAGGGCAAGCGCGGCCTGCCGATCGATGCCGACATGGTCGAAGTCGAGCGTCGGCTTTATCGCGATGGAACGAGCCAGTATCTGATCAACGGGCGGCGGGCGCGATTGCGCGACATCCGCGAGTTGTTCATGGACACGGGTATCGGCGCCGATGCGTATTCGATCATCGAGCAGGGCAAGGTCGATCGCATGCTGCTCGCAAGCCCGCAGGAGCGGCGCGCGATCTTTGAAGAAGCCGCCGGAGTTGCGAAGTACAAGCAGCGCCGCATCGAGGCGATGCGCAAGCTTGAGAAGACCGAGCAGAATCTGCTCGCGACGCGCCAGCAGCTCGAGAGCACCGAACGCCGTTTGCGTTTAGTGAAAGGGCAGGCGGCAAAGGCACGCAAGTTCCAAACACTCGATACCGAACTCTCGGCGTGGCGCACAGCGGTCGCGTTCGATCAATACGACGATCTTCGCACGCGGCTCGACGGGCTTGCGAGCCGCCAGAGCGATCTGGAAACGCAGCGGACCGGCGCGCAGGAACAGGTCAGCACGCTCGATCTCAAGCGTCAAGAAGCGGAAACGAATCGAACCGAGAAGCAGACGATTGGTCGCGCCGCCGAACAAGAGCGGCTGAACGTCGCGTTCCAATCTTCGCAGGCATCGCAGAAGCGCGAGATGGCGCAGCGAACGCTGGCGGATGTGACGGCGCGTTTAGAGAGTGATCGCGAGCGATTGGCCGGACTTGACCAGGAAATGGTGAGAGTCGGCGCGGCGATCGCAGATACGAGCGAATCGCTGGCGGCAGAAGCAGAAAAGCGCGACGAACAGGAACGCGTACTCGCGGCGTTGACCGCCGAACGTGCGACACTGCTGAACGATGCGCAGGCTCGCGAACAGGACTTGGCGCAGAAGCGCCGGCAGATGCAGCAGATCGACCGCGAGCGCGCGGGGCTGGTCGCATCGGCGGAAGCCGAAGAACGTCAATCGCGGGGTCTTGCGGACCAGATCGCGGGTCTTGAGCGGCGCGTCGAACAGATCGAGGCTGGAAAACTCGCGACGGAGCGCGACAGCGAGCAGGCACGCCTTGCATTCGATCAATTCGGCTCTGAAGTTGCCCGACTCGAGGGTGAACTCGAAACGGCGCTCGCGGAACTTGAGAGGCTTTCGGGCGGACGCGATTCGATCGCGAAGCGCGTGGGCGAACTGCAGCAGGATCTGGCGCGTATCGAAAGCCGCCGCGCCACGCTCCGCGAGATGGCGGAAGATCACGTCGGATACGCCGAGGCCGTCCGAGGCGTGCTCAAGGCACGCCAGGAAGGTCGCTTCGCAGGGGTGCAGGGTGCGCTCGCGGATCTGCTCGAAGTGAACCCCGGCGCGACGCAGGCGGTTGAAGCCGCGCTCGGGGCGGGATTGCAGGCGCTTGTCGTTGCGACGCCGGCGCAGCTGCCGAGCGCGGAAGAAATCGCCTCGCTTGAAGGGCGCGTGACGTTCCTTCCTCTCGAAGTCGGCGTAGCCCGAACCAGCGAGTTCCCCGGGACGATCACGGATGTCGATCCGGCTCTTGCGGAAAAGATCGTGCGCTTGGGCGGTCTGGTCACGCCTCGTGCGGGGCTTGAAAACGCCGAAGCACTTTCGCGGACGATCGATCGCCTGCTCGGTGAGACCTTCGTCGTGGAATCCATCGACGGCGCGCTGATGCTCGCGGCATCGGGCGTCCTGCCCGCTCGCGCACGCTTTGTCACGCGCGACGGCATGGTCATCGAGAGCGACGGCCGCGTGATTGCGGGCCCGCTCGGGGCCGACAGCGCCTCGGGCGTGGGCGTGCTCGAACGCCGCGAAGAAACCGGGCGGCTGGAAGATCAGGTTGCACAGGTTCGGGCCCAGCTTGACGCGGCGAAGAGCGAACTGGCGACAGTTGGAAGCGCGGCATCGGCCCTGGGCGAGCAAACCGGAACGTTGCGGCGGCAGCTGGCCGAATCGCAGCGTCAGGCCGTTGCTCATCACGGCCTGATGGAACGCAAGACCGCCGAACTCGCGCGTATCGCACGCGATCAGAGCGAATCGGGCCAGCAGCTCGAGGCTCTTCGCGCACGGCAGAGCCGCCTCGAGCGCGAAGCGACCGATCTGCGCGATCGCGCTCAGAAGCTGGGCGGGTTGCTTGAAGAGCAGGCAGCGCAGACGCAGGAGGCCGAAGCGGCATCCGCAGCAGCACGCACTCGCTCTGAATCTCTCTCCGAACTGTGCACGCAGGCGAAGATCGCGGTCGAACGCCTGACGTCACAGGCAGCAGTCGCGCGGCGCGAGCTTTCTCGACTTGAGCTCGCTCGCGACGAAGCCGAACGCCACAAGCGCGACCTGGGCACCCACGAACAACAGGGCGCGGCACGCGTCGAAGAACTCCGCACGGCGATCGCCGAAGCCGAAGAGATGATCGAGCAATCAGGCGCGGCCCTCTCGGAGGTATCGGCGCGCTCCGAAGCGATCTCGAAGGAAATCAGCGCGGCGAGCGACATCGTTGTGGAAGTGACCGAGGCGTTGAACGTGGCCCGCGAGCATTCCATGACGCTCGAGCGTGACTGGAACGCGCTCGAGATCACTCGGCGTGAACTCGAAGTGAAGCGCGAGACGGTCGAAGAACGCACGCAGCAGGAACTGCGGATCGATCTGGCGGCCGAATATCCCCAGTATCGCGACATGCTCGCGGCGGGCGACGTAAGCAAGCCGGACACTGCCGCGGCAGCGACCTCGATCACCGAACTCAAGGAACAGATCAAGGCGCTCGGCAACGTGAACCTCGATGCGATCGAGGAAGAAGGCACGCTCGAAACTGCGAACGAATCGCTGGTCAAGCAGGTCGCCGACATGGACACGGCCCGTGGCACGCTTGTCGAGCTCATCGAAAAGCTCAACATCATCAGCAAGGAACGCTTCGGCGCGGTCTTCACCAAGATTCAGGAGCAATTCGGCGGCGCGGATGGCATGTTCCGGCGGCTCTTTGGCGGCGGCAAGGCCGAGGTTCGCCTCATGCCGCTGGTTCGCGAAATCGAAAACGCCGACGGCACGATCAGCAAGGTCGAAACCGATCAGGTGGATCTGCTCGAGAGTGGCATCGAAGTCGTGGCGAAGCCACCCGGAAAGGAACCCCGCAGCATCAGCCAGCTTTCGGGCGGCGAAAAGACGCTGACGGCCGTGGCGCTCCTGATGAGCATCTTCCGCAGTAAACCCTCGTGCTTCTGCATCCTGGACGAAGTGGATGCGGCGCTCGACGAGAGCAATGTGAACCGCTTCGGTCAGGTGGTGCGTCAGTTCACCGATCTGTCGCACTTCATCGTCATCACGCACAACAAGCGCACGATGCAGCAGGCCGATCGGCTCTTTGGTGTGACGATGCAGGAGCGCGGAGTTTCGACACGTGTGACCGTCAAGTTCGAGCAGGTCGGCAAGGATGGCTCGATCAAGGCTGAAGCCGTGAAGGCAGAGAGCGCAAAGACAGCGGTCGCCGACATCGAGCCGAAAGACGTGGCGATCCCGGAAGACGAAGTGCCCGCCGGGCCGGGACCGCTTCGCCGGGCGCTTGCGGCAATGCACGAACGCGAGTCTCCGGTCGTTCCTAGCGACAACTAGTTCCTTTGAGTGGGTGCTTTGAGCGGGTGCTTTGAGTGGCTGATTCCGCTACGATCGGCCCGTGAGCGATCGGAACGAAGACATCAATCAACTGGCCGACAGCTTTCGCGCGGACTTTGCGAACGCACTCGAGCAGGTTTCCCGCGTCATCGTCGGGCAGAAGGACATCGTCGAGGGCGTGCTCGTCTGTCTGTTTGTGGGCGGACACGTGCTGCTCGAAGGTGTGCCGGGGATCGGCAAGACGCTGCTGGTGCGGACGCTGGCGCGATTGACGAGTTTGTCGTTCAGCCGCGTGCAGTTCACACCCGATCTGATGCCGGCGGATATCACGGGCACAACGGTCGTCATCGAAAGCGCGGGCGAGGGCGGCAGAACGCAGCGCGAGTTCCGGTTCCGCGAAGGGCCGGTCTTCGCGCAGGTTGTCCTTGCCGACGAGATCAACCGCGCGACACCCAAGACACAATCGGCGCTGCTCGAGGCGATGCAGGAGCGCAGCGTCACCGTCGGCGGCACGACCTATCCGCTTCCTTCACCGTTCCTCGTGATGGCGACTCAGAATCCCATCGAGCAGGAGGGAACGTATCCGCTTCCTGAAGCACAGCTGGATCGCTTTTTCTTCAAGCTGATCGTGCGGCCACCGGGGCGCGAAGATCTGGCCGAGATTCTGGAACGCACGACGGGTTCGCTGGAAGCCACCCCGCAGACGGCGCTCGATGCTGCGAAAATTCTTATCCATCGCGAACTGATCCGGCGCGTACCGATCGCACCGAGCGTGCGCGACTACGCCGTGCGCCTGGTGCTCGCGACGCAGCCGACATCGACGGTGAGTGGACGATCATTCTCGACGCCGATGGTGAATCAATACGTGCGCCTTGGCGCATCGCCCCGCGCCGCCCAAACGCTGGTGCTTGCGGGCAAGTGCCGCGCCTTACGGCAGGGACGCGTGGCCGTTTCGACCGAAGACATCGCCGAAGCAGCGCTGCCGGCGATGAGGCACCGGTTGATCATGAACTTTGAGGCAAGCGCCGAGGGCGTGACGCCGGATTCGGTCCTCTCGAACATCGTGCAGACGCTGCCGTTAGAAGGCACCTGATTGCCGCGGCGTTTGCGATCGTGGAAACGAGCAATCGCCGAAACCAGCGGAACGTGGGCAACGAACGATCTCTTGACCCAGTGATAACGCACCATCGCATCCTCGCTTGCGCGCTGCTCATCCCGATGATCGGGTGTTCGTCGGCGCCCGCGCCGAAGCGCGAGCCTTCACCGTTTGGGCCGGCGCAGAGCATGAACGTGCTCCCCCCACCACCGGCGAGCGGGGAGAAGCAACCGCTGTTTGCGGTCTTCGGGCAGACGCTGATTGTCCCCGCGGCAAGGCTGATCGTGCCGGGTGCGCGAGTTCCGACTGCAAAGCTTGACGACGGTCGTGAGGTGAACGTCTCGATTCGACGCGTGAGCGTTGACCAGTTTGTTCCGACGCAGAGCTTCGGCGCCGTTGAAAATTCGGCATCGCGCTGGATTGGCCCGATTGGACAGTGGAGCGACGTCGCGCAGGGGTCGGCTAGGCGATCAGCCGCAAACGCGGTTGAGTTCTGCGAGATCGAACTGCCGCCGGATGCGATCGGGCACTGGCTCTGGCTCGGATCAGAGCACATCGATCTCGTGTGGATACCGGCCGAGAAGACGCTGAAGTTTGAGATTCCATCGCTCCCGGCGGAAGCGCGGGGCGATCCGTTCGTGCGGGAGTGCTTGCGGCTCGAAGGTCTGAATCCTTTCGCGAGGTGGCGCTCGGCGCTCTTTGGCATCAAGCCCGCATCAACGGCGCAGGTGGCGATTCCGTTCGCGCCAGATTTGACCGACCCGGTTGCGAGGCCGGAGGTGGCATCGGTGGCTGACCTACTCGCGGCGCGCCAGGCGGCGCTGTGGAATCATGCTCTTACGCAGCTCTTGCGTGCGGATCCGTCGCTCTATTCGCGCGTTCTGACGGAGTGTTCCCGCGTTGTGCGATTCGAAGGCGCCAGTTCTCGCTTTGCGCCAGCATGGGCGGACTCGGCGCAGTCGCAGCTGCTGCTCGATCTCCTGCTTGTCGAGAAAGACAGCCCGCGTGCCATCGCTTCCGCGGCATCGCAGTGGCTTGCGAAGCGGCCACCGGCCTGCGCATGGGTCAGTGACGATGCGGGGTTGCTCGACGCGGAATCGCGACTACCCCTTCCTCGCATCGGTGTTGCGAATCTTGGCAATGCACCTGGATTAAGCTGGGCGGGCGGAAAAAGTGAGATGCAGTCTCCGGAATTGATTTCGCTTCCGCCCGATCGGGCGCAGATTCTCGCGATTCCCGCGCTCGCACGATCAACATCCACTGATGGCACCGATGACACACCACCGGTTGAGGTGCATGTCGGATCATGGTCGACGGCGCTCGCGGTCAATCGGCGGAGTTTGGTCGCGAGGCCCCCGGGCTTGCTCATCGCCCCGACATTCATCGATCACACGCTCTCCTCCTGGACTCTGTCGCAGTCGGTGACTCCCTTGCCGACGGGCGAACGCTCGCAGGTCGGCGCGCTTGCGGCCCGGCTGGTGCGCGAGGCGGGGCCGACCAATGTGCCGTCGGGCTCGGGCTGGTCCATCTATCTCGAGGTCGAGCGGAGTACGTACGAGCACCAGACCTTGCGCATCTGGTACGGACCGGCAAATCGCCCGACGCAGGCGGTGACGGTGGAGCTCCCGGAAACGGCGCGAATCCCCGAGAGCGGAGAAGCAGTGGCCACCGTCCGCGAGCCCGGCTCGCGTGATTCGCTGCTTCCGGGTGCACAGATCATTCCCGCGCCCACACACTGGTCTTTGCGTTTGCCCGTTCCGAATCGCGCGATCGAGCGACCCGGGCTCGTGCGCTTCGGGGTTGAACACATTCGCGGCAACGTTCGCTCGTCGTGGCCTCGCGCGATATTCCCGTGGTCGGTCGAGCCGGCGCGGGCGTGCGCGGATCTGACGCGCTGGTGACCGATCTCAGATCGCAACCGCGGGACGCAGATCAAGCGCCGTCGTCATCACGCCGTGCAAATCGATGTTGTCGATAAACGGCGCGATCAGTTCGCTACCCGGGCCGATCGCAGAGACCTCAACAAAGTCTGCGGTGTGATTCGGACTGATGAACCCGACGCCAAAGTGATTCGCAAGGCAACTTCCCAGGACGCTGCTCGAACGGCTCATCGGCTCGAACAATTGGCCTCCCTTGCCGTGCAGCGCAGCGACAAATGCCGCGATCTCGTCGGGGCGAAGCTGAATACCCGTCGCCTCGCGAACGATCGATCCGACGCGGTCTTCCTCACTCAATTTCGCCTTCGCGACGGCGTCGTCGTACTGCAGCCTCATCCCGAGCTGCTCAAAGATCCACTCGAACGAATGCTTCACGACAGCGAGTTTCTCGATACCCGCGTAGGTATCGGGGCCGTAAACGGTCATCCCCGGATTGCCATTGCCGTGGTCGGTCGTCACGATGAGAAGGGTGTCGTCGCGATTCTCCATCCACGACAACACAGCGCCGAGCGCGCGATCGAACGCGAGCTGTTCCGAGACAAGTGCGCCGGCGTCGTTCGCGTGTGCCGCGTGATCGACGCGTCCGCCCTCGATCTGCAGCACGAACCCATTGCTATTGGTCGATAGCCGGCGCAGTGCGAGAAGCGCCATTTCAGCAAGCGCCGGGTCCTGTTCATTGCGTTCGCACTCGTAGAGGCAGTGCGATTTCTGAAAGATGCCCAGGATCGGACCCGGCACTGGAGCCGCGCCGCCGTTCAGTTGAGCGACGAACTCGGCCCTCGTCCGAAGCACACGCAGATCCGGCCGCATCGCAAGGAGCGCATCGGGGAAGTACTTGCTGCCGCCGCCAAGCGCGATATCCACCTTGCGCTCGATGATCTGGCGCGCGATCTCGTCTTCGGAGTTGCGCGACGGGCAATTCGCAATGAACCCCGCCGGAGTCGCGTGCGTCACACGCGTCGTCGTGACAAGGCCGGTTGCTTTGCCGTTCTGTGACGCCTGCACCAGAATCGGAACCGGCGTCTTCTTGTCCGGCGTGAAATTCACCGCGTCGTTGTTGATGTGAAAACCGCTGCCCCAGGATGAGCTTCCCGCGGATGAATCCGTCACGATCGAATCCGCCGAGGCCGTGCGCATCACCGAGCGCCGAGCGCCCTCGCGCCCCCACAGCCCGACCCAGTTTGTGCTCTTTTGATGTTTGACCTGCGACATGATCTCCGCGAGCGAGAGTGTGCCGAAGCTCATGCCGTCGGAGACCATGAATATCACGTTCTTCGGCTTCTTGCCGCTGCCGCGCATCTTCGCGTCGCCCGGTTGACGTGCGCGCGAAAGCGCTGGCGAGAAGGACATGGCCGCGCCGAGTCCGGCGGCCGAACCGAGCGAGACGCCCAAAAACGAGCGCCGGTTCAAGTTCGGAACGATGTGCGGCACGTGCTTGGTGGGTTCCATATCAATCCTGCAATTGTCTTCCCAAACAATTGTACTGGATCAATTGCGTCACAAGCGCGCAGACCGCGCGAAGACGGCCCATTCAATTGCGAGGAGTGAGGCCGCTGCCACCAACGCCCACCACCAGATCTCGCGTGGACGGGCCGTGCTGCCGCCTGCGGTCACCAGGCGGGAACCGACGTGGAGCGTGTCGTTGGTCGCAACCGCGCTCTCGTGGGCGTTTAGAAGATTCACGGCGATCGGTGGAAACCCCGAGCCGGTTGCGGGGGTGTAAACGCCCGCGCGGTCGAGCACGCCGAGGGTGAATCGTTGAAGCCTTTGAGATGCGTCCCGCACGCCCGGTGCGGGACGCGCGATTGCCGAGATTGGACCCGTGTATTCCGGCGCGGCCCCCGCTTCGCTTGTAGCTTCGAACAAGACCGGCTGCACGGTTAGAAACTGCGAACCTGCGTCTTCCGCGCCCTTCGAGGTCAGCAACTCCACGGCAGATTTCAGAAAAATCGGAAAGCCCGCCTGAAGAGGCCAATTGGAGTTCTCGAGCGAGAACGTGACGACAACGCGCTTTGGCCCTTCATCGAGCTTGTTCACGACAATCAGCGGCCCGCGCTCGCTGCGTGCGAGGACGTCCGCATTCTTGCCGCGAAACGCGAGTTCGTTCGCGACCACGACTCCATCGAGCGTGATGTCGCGCAAGAAAGGACTCGAACGCACCCAGGACTGGATCGGACGGGCTTCTTTGCTGTCGCTGCTCGCGCCAAGCTCAAGATCGGGAACTCCAGCCCCAAAGCTCAGACTTGGAAGGCCCGGGGAGTTTCGGGGCGCGACCCCGTCAAATACGACCAGATCGTAAAACTTGAGTTCACCCGCGCCGGCGAGTTCCTCATAGCGCTCGCGACTCACACGCATCACTTCGCCCGGTGTGACCTCGGCCAATGCGTCTGCGAGAAGAAAATCGGCCGAGAGCGAAGACGTCGGCTCGCCAACAAGCCGCGCATTCGCGCCGCGTTGCACCAGCAGGATGCGCACGGGGGCGGCGCTTCGCAGGTACATCGCAGCCGAGTTATCGCTGGCGAGCAGATCTCGTTCGTCATCCACGAGCAGCGAGACCATTGCGATTCCGCCCGCCGGCGCACTCGCGGCAAACACGACGCCCGTCTCGCCCGGCCCCGTTTCGCCCGCGCCAGGTATTGCAACAGCACGGGTTTCGAGGGCGGCGCCATCTACTGAAAGTCTGACCGGGACTGACCGCGCAGCGTGGCTGGCGTTCTGCACCTTTGCGAAGAGATTCACGACATCCGGCCGCTCGGCATCGCGCCGCGCGGAGAGCACCACAACCCCGAGATTCGGCTTATCAACCGTCGGTGTGGGCCCGCATCGCACGAGCCGTACGACCCCTCCCGGTGACGCGACTTCGCGGGTTCCTTCGGCAAAGGACCCATCGCTGAATACGAGCACGTCAGCGCCGGCATCGAGTTCTTCCGATGCGCCCGCGCCGCCGAGCACGGCCCGCGCAACTTCCATCGCCGAAGCGAGATCGGCGGGTTGATCCGTCGGCGCGATCCGGTCGATCGCCGCGGCCGTTCCCGCGAGATCGGCCGAAAACTCCCGCACGATTTCCGCGCTTGCAGCGACCGACACGACGGCAACTTGCGTTGTCGAGCCCGACCGCCCCACCGCGTCGCGCGCGCGGCGCTTGGCTTCTTCCAAACGAGAAATGCGCTCGCCGCCGGCAGCGATCCCATCCATCGCGCTCATGGATGCAGACCGATCGATGATGAGGAGGAGCTTTCCGGCACGCTCGCCCGAATTGAGCAGCACCGGTCGCCCGACTGCCGCGATCAGCAGCAGCGCGATCAGCGCGTGAAGAAACATGAGCCAGCTTGGTTTGGGCGGCGCGAGCGGCACATTGACCTGCACGTCCGTCGCGGCTTCGGGCCAGAGCATGATCGAACTGACCCGCATCGGACGCCGCCGAAGTTTCAAGAGATACATTACAAAGAGAGCCGGCAACACGAGTGCCGCGGCAATCAGCGCTGATGTTGGTGCCAGAAACGACATTCGTTGACGCTAGGGTCGCGACCACCCGGGTGTGGGTTTGGGTTTGGGAGGAGGCTGATCGATCGATGGGTCGCCGCCCTTGTAGCCCTCGGCGACAATGAAGATCTCGCGTGAGGCGTCACGGCTCGCTTTGGGTTTGAGGCCCTTCGCATTCGAGAAGAGCTTCTGGCAATCCTTCAAAAGTTCGGAGTACCCGCTGCCTTCCAGCACTTTCATCGCACACCCGCCACGCCGCGCAAGCAGACTCGGCAGCAGCTCGAGCACGCGGCGGCAGAGCCGCACCGAAAGCGCATCGTCGCCGTGCCCACTCGTATTCGGAGCCATGTCGCTCAAAACAACGTCATATTTCGCGTCAGGTTCCGGCAGCAGCCCTGTCGCGTCGGTCTTGAAGATATCGCCGACGATCGTGTGCACATTGGGCCCAAGATCCTGCGGCACTTCCTGCAAATCAATTCCTACCACAAAGCCCTTCGGACCCACAAGCTCGCTCGCGACCTGCAGCCAGCTTCCCGGCGCGCAACCGAGATCCACCACGCTCATGGCTGGACGAATCAGCCGGTGCCGCTCCTGAATCTCTTTGAGCTTGTATGCCGAGCGCGCGAGATACCCCTCGGCCTTCGCCTTCTTGAAGTACTCATCATGCAGAATTCTGCGCTGCGCCATCAGTCTTCGTCGTCCACACGTTCAGACCGCTCTTCCATCCAGTGACGCTGAATCTCTTCAAGGATGCGCTCGTTCGAAGGGTGTCCCGGTTCTTCCTGAAATCCTGGGAGCGCCATCACAAGCTGCCGTAGCTCAGGGAATCCAACTCGCACCGGATCCTTTTCGGGCAGCCGATCCGCGAGCTCTTCGCCGATGCGCCGAACCTCGACCCAGCCAAATGTCTTGCTCGATCCCATATCCCGCTCTCAACCGATTGCTTGCTGTCAATACCGAATGCCAAATGCCGGATGCCAAACGCCCGCTTTAGTGCGGCACTTCCTTTACCGCATTTCGATTCCACGCCGGCACGCGCACCACGATCGGCCCATCCCCGATGATTTCGCACTGACAACTCAATCGGCTGTTGCGTGAAAGACCCGGCGCTTCCTCAACCCGGTCCTCTTCCGCCTCCGTCGCCTCGGTCAAAAACTTCATCCCCTGCTCGACGTGAACGTGACAGGTGGAACAAGCGCAGACGCCGCCACACGCATGCTCGATATTCACGCCGTTTTCGAGCGCGAGTTCGAGAAGCGTCCGCGATTTCGGCGCCGTGAGGTTGAGCTCCGGGCCCGAAGCGCCCATGCCCTCCGGATCCTCAAGAAGGAATTTCACGGCGACGGTCGCCGGGTGCTTGGATGTGTCAATCTCGCGGATGTGCATGTCGGTCCCTTAGAAGAGCCGAACTATAAGCGAGAGGAGGCTTCGCTCCTACCCTTCCCATTCATGCTGGCCAAACCGGCCCCAACTTCGGCTCGCGCGCTCGACCTCTCGGTCGTCACCCCCGCTCACAACGAGCAGGAGAACATCGAAGCGCTCGCATCCGAGGTTCAAAAAGCCCTTTCGCCGCTCGGTATTTCGTGGGAGCTGGTCGTCGTCGACGACGGCAGCACCGACCGCACGCGCAGCATTCTCTCCTCGCTCGCTTCATCGCGCCCCTGGCTTCGCGCCGTCGCGATGAGCAAAACGCCGCCGGGAAAGGGAAACGGGCAGTCCGCGGCATTCCACGCGGGAATCCGCGCCGCCCGCGGCCGCCTGATCGCGACGATGGATGCCGACCTTCAGAATGATCCCGCCGACCTCCCCATGATGCTCCGCAAGATGACCGAATCCGGCGCGGATCTGGTGCAGGGAGATCGCTCGCACGCCCGGCGCGACAACGTCATCCGCAAAATTGGCTCGTGGGTCGGACGAACCTTCCGCCGCATGCTGCTCGCCGATCGCGTGCGTGACACCGGCTGCTCGCTCCGAATCATGAAACGCGAGTTTGCGCTCGCCCTCCCGCTCGAACTCCGAGGCATGCACCGCTTTGTCCCCGTCACGATCCGTGATCTCGGGGGCAAAGTCGTCGAGGTGCAGGTGAATCACCGCCCGCGCCATGCGGGTGAGACCAAGTATGGCCTTGGCATCACCAAGCGTGCCATCCCCGGCCTGATCGATCTTTTCGCCGTTCGCTACTTCCGCTCACGCCGTCGCAGCGTGGACTCCGTTGAGGTTTCCTCTCCCACGTCCGACGCCGCGGCGGAGTCTGCCAGCGTGCTCGAGCGCGAGGAGATCCACGCGTGAAGTTGGGCTTCAAGTGGGAACCCGCCGCGCTCATGGCGATTCTCATCGCGATCGGTTTCTGGCTCGTGATGAACCCGGCGGGCAAAAAGCTCCACCCGCGAGAGGACGCGCTCACATCGGAAATCCGCATCGGCGAAACGCGCGGTATCGTCGAGATCTCGGGCGACTCCTCCGCGGCGCAGCGCTTCCGCATTCTCACGCGTGACGGCTATGAATCGAAGGAGTTTTCCCGCGTCGAGTTCGAATCCGTATTTGGCCCGACAATCACATCACAGATCGCCGACGGCCAGACCAACTGGCTCTTTCGCCTCTTCAATATCACCAGTTGGGCGAGCCTCGTCTGGATCGCCATCGGCTTCGGCGGCCAACTCATGTTCAGCGGCCGCATGTTCCTCCAGTGGCTCATCAGCGAACGCCACAAAGTGAGCATCATCACCCCTGCGTTCTGGTGGTTCAGCCTGCTCGGCGGAATCTGCCTGTTCACGTATTTCGTCTGGCGTCAGGATGCGGTGGGCGTCCTCGGCCAGTCCTCCGGAATCGTGATCTACGCACGAAATTTGCGCCTTATCGCCAAGCAAAAACGTCGGGAAGCCCAGGCACGGGATTTAGCGCTGGCCGAAAACCCGGTCCCTCTCACCGAGCCAAAACGCTCTCGTGCCGGGTCGCTATCCTGATCTTTCCGGCACCGCAAATGCCGGACGCGCCGAGAACAGGACGGTCGCGTGATTTGAACAATGTGTGGTGCAGAAGAAGGTCGCGCTCGCAACCCGGTTATCTCTTCACTGCAGTTTCATTATGCAGGTTCTACTCGACGACCAGCCGCTCTCGATCGACCGCCCCACGCTCGCTGCCGCCGTGCGCACTGCGCAGGATGCCGCGCGAGCCAAGGGCCGGATTCTCGTCGAAGCGTTCGCCGATGGCACGCAGATTTCCGATGAACTGCTTTCGAGCCCGAGCGACGAACCCGTCGCGATCGAGCGTCTGGCGATGCGCAGCGCCGAGCCCCGCTCGCTCGTGAGCTTCACGCTCGCCGATGCCGCGGACGCGCTCACGCACGTCGCCGAAGACCACGACCGAGTCGGTCGCGATATCCAAGCGGGCAAAACACAGATCGCGCTCGGCAAACTCGCCGAGTCGATCGCAACATGGCAAGCCGTCTGCGACATCCTGAACAAGGGCGCCGCGCTCCTTCACCTCGATCTCGATTCGCTCACGCTCCCCGACGGTGACCCGACGCCCCTCTCCGGCCGCTTCACGGCGATGCTCGAACGCCTGGGCAGCATCCGCACCGCACTCGAAGCGCAGGATTTCTCCGCCCTCTCCGACATCCTGCTCTACGACATGGCCCCGCTCGCCCGTCAATGGTCGCACACGCTGCGATCAATCGCCGACATGGTGCGCGACGGTCGCATCGGAGCCGAAGCGCCCATCTAGGAATCTACAACGATCAACGCATTTCTACCCATGGCCAAGGATGTTTCCAACCCGATCGACCGCCTGATGGAACAGGCCAGCCAGGCACTGGTAGAAACCGAGTATTTTTCCGTCGTCAAGCTTTCCATCCGTGCGCTCGAGCGAGCACGCTCGGCCGATGACTTCGAACGAATGGCCCGCATCCTGCTTCCGCTTCAGGAAGCCCGCCGCCAGATCCGGCAGATCGCGTGCGACGCCGGCCCGCGCACAATCCTCACCTCGCGACCAAAGCCTTCCGAACTTCGGCCCGGCCTCTACCTCGCCCAGCCGCCGCTGATCGCCATCGAGGCCCGCGACATCCGCGAGACCGCCGATTCGAAATCCATGCCCGCCCTTCTGCTCTGCCGCGAACCGATGACGCGCGCCGGCAAATGGCCCATCGCAGCCGTCACCAAAGGCGGACTGATCGATACCGTGACCGTGCGCGTTCAGGTTGCGCCGCCCGTCGGCGTCGTCTCGATGCACGATCAACCCGGCGTCGGCCCGACGCGCGACAACTCTTCCGCACCGCCCGATGTCGAGTGGTTCACCTCAACCGCAGAAGCACTCGGCGACGCCGCGATCGCGCGCGTCAACGCGACCATGCCCGCCTCGTGGCGCGTCGATGAACTCATGCTCTACCTCGACGCCATCCCCGAGCACGAAAAGCTTCACCAGCGCCTCGCCGAAGCCTGCCGCGACGCAGCGCGTGAAGGACCAGCGCCCGAGCCTCGTCGCCGGGCGGTCGCCGAAAACCCGTACTCGTTCTAAAACTCACATCCCGTTGGCGCGTCGCTGATTCTGGTCGCCAATCACCACGCCGCCCAATGCACCCGCCGCGGCACCGATCGCCGCCCCCGCGCCCATCTGGCCGAACACGCTGCCGATCGCCATGCCGGCGAGAGCTCCCATCCCCGCGCCCGACAAGCCGCCTTCGAGCGCGTTGTTGCAGCCTGTGGCCCCGAGCATCAACGCTCCGGCAACCACTGCCGCGCTCAGCTTCGAACGACCAGACCGGCTCGTACCCCTCATCGCCGTAACCATGACTCGCTCCTAAACGACTGACTTTTCACGAGTTCGAACGCTCCACGTTCAATTCCGTGATGTTAGTCGTCATTATACATACGGCGGTTTGGAGAGCAAGTTCTGCCAAACATCTGGAATTGTGTTATCGGACGCTTTTGCCCGCGCGGACGGCCTTCTTGGTCTCGCCAATGAGGAAACGCGCTGCCGGTTTTAATTCGGCGAATAGCCGCGGGGATAGTTCTCCCCCACCTGCGGCAGCGCCATCCGGATCAGCCTGTCGAGGTGCTGAAGTTCCACTTCGACAATCTTGGCCCGAGCATCCGCGTCCGCCTCTTCAAGCAGGCGATACCGCTTCTCTTTGTCCTCAACCAGCGTGAACGAAATCAACTCGAGCAGCGCCGTCGTCGGGATGTCGTCATCGCGCACGAATTCGAGCAGCGTGTCTGCCTGTGCGAGTCGCTTCAGCGTTCCATGATCAAGTCTCGTCTCGAGCGCCGTCCGAAGCCGAGTAAGCAGCGGCGTCTCATCCTGCGAAAGCCCCATTGGTTCGAGCATCGCCTCTCGATAAAGCCGACCCTCGGGCGCCGCAACTTCCTTCAGCATCTTCGCGCGGCAGACTCCCCGCAACACCAGGTTGTACCTGCCGTCCGGAAGTTTCTCGTGCTGCGCGATGTGTCCAACACACACAGCAGGACGCACCGGTGGCCGCCCGTGATATTCCTGCTTCCAGCGCTTCCCCTGAAAAACCGCCATCGCAATCTGGCCCGCGCCATCCAGCGCATCGCTCACCATCTGGCGATACCGCGGCTCAAAGATGTGGAGCGGAAGCACCTGCTGAGGCAACAACGTCACCTGATCCAGAGGGAACAGCGGCAGCGCCCGCGAGAAGTTCACCTGGATCGTGTTATCTTCCGTTGACATGTTGCCATCCGGCTACTGCTTGAGCACATCAGGCCTGAAGAGCTTCACGTTCTCAAGCGCCCATTGCTTCTCTGTGAAATTTCCGCCCATGTTGAATTCTGCTGCGCGCTCGGGCCGTGCGGCATTCATAGCAATGGTCGTCTTCGCGTCGAGGTTGTCGAGCATCGCAACGAAAATCGCCTCGGGCGTCGCGGGAATCTTCGCAGCGCCGTGATCGGGCAATGTGTGGTGGCTGAGGATGATGTGCTGCAGCACAGTCAGCGCGCCCGGAGGCAAACGCTGGCCGCTCTCACGCATCATCACCTGCGCCTTGTCGTGGAGCATGATCGCGCCTTCGACGATGTGGCCGATCAGTTCGCCGCGATCGGTGTACGCAAAGGCCTTGTCGTAACTTAGTTCGCGCGTCTTGCCGAGGTCGTGTAGGAAGAGCCCCATCACAACCAGATCGCGATTGATCTTGGGATACAGCGGGCAAACACGATCAGCGACGTTCAATAGGTTCAACGTGTGCTCGAGCAAGCCACCGAGATAGGCATGATGCATGCTTTTGGCAGCCGGGCACTGCTTGAACGCGTCCATCAGGAACTTGTCGGCGAGATACGTCTGCGCCAGCGCCTTGATCGCCGGATGTTCGAGCGTTCCGAGCAGCTTGCTGAGTTCGGCGAACATGTCTTCGGGCACGCGCTTCGAGCAGGGCAGCAGATCGCGGAGCAGGTCCGGCGTCGGCTCGACCGCGTTGATCGAATGGATAATGAGCTGCAGTTCGCCCTGATACGCCTGCGTCTCGCCCTCGATGACTACAAAGCCGTCAGTGGGCAGCCGCTTGAACTGCGATTCTTCGATCGACCACATGCGCGCCGGCATCTCGCCCGTCTTGTCGCCGATGATGCAGCGAAGGTACGACTTCCCGGCCCGCGTCTGGCCCATCTGCGCATTGCTGATCGAGAACGCGCCGCTCACCCGCTCCGGCGGCTCGCGAAACTCGCTGATAAACCGGCGCGACGACGAATTCTGCTTCTGTTCTTCTAACGACAATTGCGACATGGGCTACTCGATGAACATTCCAAGGCATCGCGACGTTCACGCCGCGCCAAGGTCGATTCTATCGAGCCTCAACCCGCGGCGGATCGGCCGCGAGTTCGGTCGATTGGGCTTCCTTCACATCCAGGTTCCACACCGCGCGGCATTCGGCGCAAGTCACGGCAGATGGATCGCTTCCGTTCGCCGCGTCGAGTTCGGCGCCGCACGCCGGGCAGATCCTTTTCTGTTTCAGCAGTTCCACCCGCTTCGCGCCCGATCGCCCCAGGTCGCTCCCGATGATCGCAATCGCGCCGATGACCCAGAGCACAAGCCCGATCGCCCGCAATCCCTGCATGACACCAAACCCACTCAGCGGCCGCTGCACGAAATCAACGATGATCCCGACCGACACCGGCAGGATGATCGAGACAAACAGCAGCCGCTTCCAAAGCCCCCAGAAGCGAAGCGCCGCGATGCATTCCGTCAGTCGTTGAAGATACGTCCCGCTCGCTGCCTGACGCAGAAATTTGAGATCCGAATATCGCGCGAGCGAGATGCTTCTCCCAGCGTCGTCCTTGTGCTCCATCGAGCTGTAAAGCATCGCCTGTGCACGAAGAAACGTGTGCACTGTTAGCTTCTCACGCGCGTCGGCGGTTTCATCGTCTTGCGCGTTGCGAATGCGAGTCCGTGACCACGATGCGCCGCACTCGGTGCATTGCACAAGCTGTGGACCAGTTTCAGCGTGAGACGAATCCGCCGCGCGCACAACACCCGCCAGGTTGTATGCGCAGCACGGGCAAATCCCCTCGTCGAGATACGCGTCCGCCATCTCTCCCGCGCGCGGCGCAAGCTTGCGGAAGTCACGCTTCGTCAGGAACAGCGCGGCCACCATCAGAACCGTACCCGCCATCCCCGCAATCACCGGAAGCGGCACGCCCATCGGCTTCAACCACAGCATCAGAAACGGAACCGCGATCGCCATTGGGATGATGAGCACCACCATCCGAATCATCATGGTCTTGAAGTTTGTGATGCTGCCGTAGACAAGATGAGCCTTGTCGCGCACACGGTCGAGCCGCGCAGCGCCCGACGGCTGCGCTCGCATCGGCATCAATTCCTGCTCAACTCCGGCATCGTCACGCAGTGGCAGCCGCCACGGTGAGAGCCATTGTCCCCATTGACTCCCCGAAATCCTCAAGCACCCTCCCGCTTTTGGCGTTACTTGTTCCGACTTGGATCATCCCAGTTGCACAGATCGATCTCCCCGTATTTTGACAACCCACACCATGATCAACCAATCGCTCCTGAAGTCCTCTTTCGACCAAGCCGTTGCGTACTCCGCCTATGTCGCGACCGGCACCCATCACCAGCAGCAATCCTGGAATCACTTCGATCAACTGAGCCGAGAGCACGCGCCCCTCACTCCGACGCAGACTGCGCTCATCAAGTCTTTCACCCGGCGCATCAACATCCTCGTCCTCAGCGGCACCTGGTGCGGCGACTGCGTCCATCAATGTCCGCTCTTTCAGCAGCTCGCCGAAGTCTCCCCCGTTTCCGCTGGAGGCCAGATCGAACTCCGCTTCGTCGACCGCGACGAAGCTTCCGAACTCTCCGAGGCCGCAAAGATCTGCGGCGGCCTGCGCGTCCCCACCGTCATCTTCCTCAACGAAGATCTCGATTTCGTCAGCATCATGGGCGACCGCTCTCTGACGCGTTACCGGGCAATCGCCGCGAAGGCACTGGGCTCGTCCTGCCCGCTTCCCGGCGCGCCTGTCCCCGCTGACGAAATCGCTGACACCCGTCAGGACTGGCTGAACGAACTGGAGCGAGTCCACCTGCTGCTGCGTCTGTCGCCCAAGCTCCGCCAGCGCCACAACGATTAGCCGTTGGTGGCACTGCTCTCCAGAGCAGTGGCGGCGAGGGGCACAAAGTCAGAGCGTGCAGATCGCCTACCAGCTCAAGCTTTGATTCGCCCGACAGGATGTCCTCGAATTCGGCGAAAGTCCCTAAAAACCGACCTCGTGGCCACACGCTCCCGCCCAATCTGCAACGAAAATCGATTTCTCCCCTGCCTGAAACCCCGATCTGGTGAATCCATACACCCAGTGGGAACCCCCGCTGCCCCAGCGGGTCTATGAAGGAGGACTCCGAGCACGTATTTCTGCAACCCCGGAACCATTCCGAGGTAAGCCGAGTACCAGTTCGGAGCAAAACCATGCAGAAGCTCCAAGAGCTCCAACTGGTGCGGCGTGCGGCACGTGGCGATTTATCCGCCTCGGAGGCTCTCATTCGCCGCCATCAGTCCGGCGTGCATGCGTACATCTATCGCATGTGCGGCCGATGGGACGTCGCCGAAGACGTGACCCAGGAGGCGTTCCTTCGCGTGCTCTCGAGCCTGCACAACTTCAACGAGAACTTTCGCTTCTCGACGTGGCTTTTCACCATCGCGCGGCGCGTGTGGCTGAACATGTGCGAAAAGAAGCGCCCTTCGAGCGCGGGCGACGCGAGCGATATCTGGGCCGCGCGAAAAGACGACCGTGCCGGCTCAATTGGTAAAGACGCCGAACAACGAGGCATGGCCCGCGACGCGATCCAGAGCGCGCTCCTCCTGCTCTCGACCGAACAGCGCGAGGCGATCGTTCTCTTCCACCAGCTTGAGTGGCCGATCCGCCTCATCTCCGAACACATGGAATTGCCCGAGGGCACGGTGAAGAGCCACCTCCATCGTGGCCGCCAGCGCCTTCGCTCTGAACTGGTTCGTGGCGTGGGCGATGTTGTTGCGATCGAAGAGCCCGCGGGCTCGTTGCCATTGTTTGCTCGCCGCGCCGTCGCGCTCAGCCCCGGAGAAGCGCAGTCGTGAGCTCGCGCCCTCCCAATTCTGACTCCTTCCAGACCTTCGAGGCCCACGCGCTGCGCCTCGAAGGTCGCAAGTTGATCCAGGCCTGCCTCGATCGCGAGATTTCCGAGGATTCGCCCCGGCTTCGCGCCCTGCTCGCTCGCGATGCGCAGCTCCGCCAGGAATTCGAAGAGTTCCGCCAGCTTGATGGCATTCTCATGCAGCCCGCCGGCGCAGTTGATCTGAGCGCAAAGATCCTCGCCGATCTTCAGAATCGCCCTGTGTTCCTCCCTGCCCAATCAAAGAAGCGTTCTTCGTTCGCAGGGTTTGGAATCGGCCTTGCCGCGTCGCTTGCGATCGGCGCCGGCACGATTTGGATCACGCTCGCAGGTCTCCACTCGCCCCCGCCGCTTCAGTCGCTCGCGCAGTCGACAAAGCTGCCCGATCTGCTCGGCGACGCACGAGAAGCAATCCGAAACATCACCGGCATGACGCTCGCCCAAGATTCTCCGCAGCACTCCCCTATCTCATACGTCATCGCCCCGGTCGCCGAGTCGTCTCAGCTTCCCGATATTGATTCGATTACCTCCGCAAACGACGCCGACCCGCGCCAACTCGCCAATCAGATGGCCGGCACCGGTGCCGTCCGCATCGAGCGTTCCGGCCTGTGCGTCGTCAATCCCGGCCCCGACCGCACGCCCGCCCCATCGCGTCACACGCGCGCCGCGGTTCTCGAATGGAACACGCAGCCCAATGCGATGTACAACGGCGGCAAATCCCGCCGGAGCGATGTCTACCAGACCGCAGCGGTCACCGGCTGGTACGACAAAGAGGGCACCTACGTCCCGGTCACCGGGGCGGGATCTCCCAAGTAGCGTTCGGCCAAGGACATACCTGACAAAGTTCGTCCGGCGCGCCTTTCCCTCCTAGAATGAATCCGTTCGGGCGTCGCTGCCGTCCGTCCAACTGTTTGTAAACCATTGCCGCGGACGGAGTTGGAAATCCAGCCCCGCCCATGCCCTCCCTGTTTTCCTCGCCCTTCCGATTACGACGTCCCATGACCACCACTATTCCCGTCAATCCTCTTATCCGAAACGTCGCCATCATCGCCCACGTCGACCATGGCAAAACCACGTTGGTCGACAACCTGCTCAAGCAATCGGGCAACTTCCGCTCGGGCGAGCTCGAGAAGCTCGAGGGCGGCCAGCACGGCCTGATCATGGATTCGAACCCGCTCGAACGCGAGCGCGGCATCACCATCCTCTCCAAAAACTGCGCGGTTCAGTACACCGCCCTCGACGGCATCACCTACCGCATCAACATCATCGATACCCCGGGCCACGCCGACTTCGGTGGCGAAGTCGAGCGCGTGCTCCGCATGGCCGACGGCGTCTGTCTTCTCGTCGATTCCTTCGACGGCCCGATGCCCCAGACCAAGTTCGTACTGACCAAGGCTCTCGAAGCCGGTCTCAAGCCGGTCGTGATCGTGAACAAGATCGACCGCGCCGACGGTCGCCCGATGGACGTCATGCACGAGGTCTTCGATCTCTTCGTTGAACTCGGCGCTGAAGAGCTCGCGCTCGACTTCCCCACCGTCTACTGCGCCGGCCGCGACGGCTGGGCGTCCAACGTCTGGCCGCTCCCCGAAGGCTCAGCCAAGCCGACCGATCTGCGCGACATCTTCGAAGCGATCGTCAAGCACGTTCCGCCGCCCCGCGCCGAAATCGACAAGCCGCTTCAGGTGCTGATCACAAACCTCGATTACAACGATTACGTCGGACGCATCGGCATCGGTCGCATTTTCTGCGGCAAGATCAAGGCCGGCCAGCAGGTCGCCGTACTCAAGCGCGACGGCAAACGCGTCAACACCAAAGTCGCCAAGCTCATGCAGTTCGAAGGCCTGAAGCGCAGCGAAGTAAACACGATCGAAGCGGGCGACTTGTGCGCTCTGATCGGACTTGAAAGCGTCGACATCGGCGACACCGTCGCCGATCCGGAAAACGCAATCGCGCTGCCTCCCGTCACGATCGACGAGCCGACGATGACGATGCTCTTCCGCATCAACGATTCGCCCTTCGCCGGACAGGAAGGCTCGTACGTCACCAGCCGCCAGATCCGCGAGCGCCTCTTCAAAGAGCTCGAGCGCAACGTCGCGATGCGCGTCGAACAGGGCCGAACCGCCGACGAATTCATGGTCTCCGGCCGAGGCGTTCTCAGCCTGGGCATTCTCATCGAGAACATGCGTCGCGAAGGCTTTGAACTCTCCGTCGGCAAGCCCGAAGTCATCGTTCGCGAGATCGACGGCGTGCCGCACGAGCCCGTCGAAGAACTCGTCATCGACTCGCCCAACTCCTCCGTCGGTTCCATCATGGAACTCGTCGGTGGCCGCAAGGGCGAACTCAAGAAGATGGAACCCCGCGGCAACGACCTGACGCACCTGAAGTTCGAGATCCCGTCGCGCTCCCTCATCGGCATGCGTGGACGCGTCCTCACCGCCACACAGGGCGAGGGCATCATGACGCACTCGTTCCTCAAGTTCGCGCCAGTCAGTGGCGAAATGAGCCATCGCGCCATGGGCGTCCTCATCAGCCTCGAGAGCGGCGCGATCACCACCTACGCCCTCCAGCAGCTCGCCGACCGCGGCATCATGTTCGTCGTTCCGCAGGAAAAGGTCTACGCCGGCCAGGTCATCGGCGAGCACAATCGCGACAACGACCTTGTCATCAACGTCACCCGCATGAAGCACCTGACCAACATGCGCGTGTCCGGCAAGGAAGCAACGGTCGTCCTCAAGGCCGCCCGCAAGAACACGCTCGAATACGCCCTCGAATACATCGAGGACGACGAACTGGTCGAAGTCACGCCCGGCAGCATCCGCATTCGCAAAAAAGTTCTCGACGAATCCATGCGAAAGCGGTCGGAGCGTCAGACCCGCGACAAGGCCGAAGCAGCGAACGCCTAAAAGCACAACGGCGAGCCATGGCCCGCCGCTGCACATCGGAAGAATCGCGTGACTGTTACTTGCGGCGACGGCGAGGCATCATCACAAGGCCGGCGACGGCCATCGTGGCGAGTGCGCCCTGTGCCGGAATTCGTGTCGCATTGAAATCGCTTCCGTTGCTCACCGACACGTCGTCGTAGTAGGCGACGTTGTGTTCGCCGGTGTACAAGTCGATCGCCGCGAGGGCGTTGGACGACGAGCCGCCTCGCGTCCATGAGCCATCGCTGATCAAAATGTCGTTGTAGTACGACTTGACCGTGTTGGCCGTCAGATTGATGTCCACTCGGATCGCCGCCCATTCGTCGGTCGCGATGGCGACCGAGCCGCCACGGAAATCGTCGTACACACGGCCCGCGCCCAGATCGAAGCGCAATTCCGTGCTCCACATCGCAGAGTCGTAGTTGCCACCATCGGCGTACCGATTCATCAGGATGAAGTAGGTTGAACCGCCCTGGCCGCTTCCCAGATACTGCATGGCCGAGACAGACCACGAGCCCGAGGTAGCGCCTGAGAACTGGTGCACGGCGTCGGTCGACGACTGCGCAATGCCCGAAACCATCAGCGAGCGGTCGCTATCAAACGCGACAGAGCTGCTCGCGAGGCCCGCGACGCTCGAGACGTTGTCCCAGCCCTTCCAGCCATCAACGCCCTGCAGGCGCTGGCCGGGTGAATACGCCTCAAAGTCGGCGAAGAAGCCGGCCTGCGCGACGGCGCCGACAGCGACAAAGCCCGCTCCCGCAACAATGTTCCGGATCGTCTTCATAAGCCCGCGCTCCCCAAATGCTCTCTTCTTGATCGATGCAACTCGGGAAACAATCCGAGTGCTTCACAAACCGTCCAATTCGGGGCGCACCAGAACCAGCAATCGCACAACCCAATCGCGACCGAATCTCGGTCTAGAGCGCCTGTGCAAGTTGTTCCGCTCGCGACGCATATGCGTCCGATACGATCGCCCCGCATGGAACGGGGCCCCGCGTCCAAGAACATCTCGTCACGTCGCTACGCGCTTGCGGGCCTCGTCACCAACATGCTGCTGGCGGTTCTGAAGCTGGTGGCCGGTATCGCGGGCCACAGCTACGCCCTCGTCGCCGATGCCATCGAGTCGCTCGCCGACATCGTCGGCTCGGGTTTCATCTGGGGCGGGCTGTTTATCTCGGCCCGGCCCGCCAGCGATCAACATCCCTATGGCTACGGCAAGGCCGAACCCCTCGCGGCACTCGCAGTGTCCTTTCTGGTCTTCCTCGCCGGCATCGGAATCGCCGTCGAAGCGATCCGTGAAATCATCACCCCCCACCACACGCCCGCATGGTGGACGCTCGCGATCCTGGTTCTTGTCGTGATCACAAAAGAAACGTTCTATCGCGTCGGCGTCCGCCGCGCACGGGCCGAAGGCTCAACAGCCATCGCGACCGAGGCGTTTCATCATCGTGCTGACGCGATTACCTCAGTCGCCGCCTTCATCGGAATCAGCATCGCGCTTTTCGGACGGTGGAAAACCGGTACCGACGCCTGGGCACCGGCGGACGACTTTGCCGCACTCTTCGCGTCAGTCATCATCGTCGCCAACGCTATCCGGATCATGATCCCGCCCCTCCGCGAGCTCCTCGATCAGCAATCCGACACCGTCGCCGAGGAAGCCCGCCAGATCGCATCCAAAGTCCGCGGCGTGATTCTCGTCCAAAAAGCGTTCGCCCGTAAGAGCGGCGTCCTCTACTGGATCGACATGCACGTCTGGATGGACGGGCAGATGTCGGTTCGAGATTCACACACCGTCGCCCACGCCGTCAAGGACGCCGTCCGGGCCGGACTTCCCAACGTCCGGGACGTCCTGATCCACATCGAGCCGGCGGCACCGCCGCAGCCCCTCACGGTGGCAATATGAGGCTCCTCGGCGATTCCCAAGGCCATTCGGGGCCACGACTTGACGTTTGGCGGCTCGCAAAAACGAAGGTGCCCGCCTAGTATCTCAACCCCCATCCCAGGGTATTGACAGGGGGTTTTGGAGTTCGGCATGTACGCGATCATCGAAGAATTCGGCGGCCAGCGCAAAGTCATCCAGGGCGAGGAGATCCTCGTTGATCTGACCGAGCAGGGCAACGCCAAGGTCGGTTCCAGCATCACCTTCGACAAGGTCCTTGTCGTTGGCAAAGAAGGCGGCGACGCCAAGATCGGTCAGCCGTACGTCGCTGGCGCTTCGGTCAAGGCCGAAGTCGTCGACCCGATCGTCGCCGGCGAAAAGATCTACATCCACCACTTCCGCGAGAAGAAGACCTGGCGCAAGAAGACCGGCCACCGTCAGAAGTACACCAAGATCAAGATCACCTCGATCAACGGCTGAGCCGCTGCTCAACTGAAGTAATCCCAAAAGGGCGCGGCCAAGGCCGTGCCCTTTTTTCATGCGTTTGGACCCCGAACAATCTTGGCGCCATTCCGCATTCCGCATTCCGCATTCCGCATTCCGCATTCCGAAATCCGAAATCTGAAATCCATTTGGCCCTTTGGCGCTTTGGCCCTTTGAACATTTTCCTCATGCCCCACCTCACCCTCATCACGACCGGCGGCACGATCGAGAAAACCTACGACGAAGCGAGCGGCGGCCTCGCCAATCGCCGCTCGATCGTGCGTCGCATGCTCTCGCGCCTTCGACTTGTGGATACCACCATCAGCACGATCGAACTGCTGAGTAAAGACAGCCTCGACATGACGGACGAAGATCGTGCCGCAATCGTCCAGGCGGTTCGCGCAACCGGCGGCTCATCAGACCTTGCAACACAAGCGACCGGGATCGTCATCCTCCACGGCACCGACACGCTCGCGCTCACGGGTGACCGCATCTACCGCGAAATCTCCACGCCTCGCGTTCCGATCGTCCTGACCGGCGCCATGCGCCCGTACGAAATGAAACGATCCGACGCGCTGCAGAATCTCAATGAAGCGGTCTTCGCGGCGAGCATCCTCCCGCCTGGCGTTTACTGCGTGGCCCACGGCCGCGCTTTGGCCTTCCCCGGCGTCCGGAAAGACCGCGATCACGGCACATTTGTCAAGCCGTAGCGGCGCGTCCATACCCCGCCCCTCGAATCGACCCACGACTGGCCGTACGAGCCCAAGCGAAGCGACGGGCACCGTTGCAGCGGATCACGCCCTGCTTGCCAAACTCTCCCGCCCGATAATCGCGCGACTCCCCCTCCGGCCCCCGTGCACGACCGTCACATCCCGCGCGACCGGCGTCCGCCGCTCTACTCGTTGCACTCCATCCACACCCGCCCTCAGACCTCCCCACTTCCCGGCCGATCGAGTGGGGGTCCGGTGCGTTCGCGCTTTGCGTGCGTGCCGGTGAAGTCGGTACTTTCGTCAGAGGCGCACGCTCCATGGACAAAGCCTCCATCATCGGAATCATCATCGGGGCCGCCGCCCTCGGCTACGTCTTCGTCGAGGTGTCGCACGGCAACCTGATGATGTTCTTCTCGATGGAAGGCGTGCTGATGGTCGGCTTCGGCTCGGTCTCGGTCGTCTTTATCTCGATGCCCATGCGCAAGCTCATGCAGGTGCCCGGTTACATCAAGACTTTCATGTTCGAGAAAGGCATGAGCGCGAACGAAGTGATCCAAACCGTGCAGTCGCTCTCGGACAAGGCTCGCCGCGACGGCATTCTCGCCCTTGAACCTGAAATTGCCAAGATCAAAGACCCTTTCCTTGCGGCCGGCCTCAAAATGGCGATCGACGGCGTCGAGCCGGCGAGCATCGAGGCCACGCTCCGGATGGAATTGCTGGCGATGACCGATCGGCACAAGGCTGGCAAGAAGTTCTTCGATCTCATCAAGACGTATGGCCCCGGGTATGGTCTGGTCGGCACGCTGGTCGGCCAGGTCGGCATGTTCGGTCAGCTCGCGAGCGCCGACATCGGCGCCCTGGGCCACGCGCTCGCCATCGCCGTCGTCGCCACCATGTACGGCGCCATTCTTGCCAATGCAATCGCAGGCCCCATCGGCGACAAGCTCGGCATCAAGTCGGGCGAAGAGATCCTCAACCGCGAAATGATGGTGCAGGCAATCCTCAGCGTTCAGGCCGGCGACAACCCGCGTGTCACGCTCGACAAGATGCTCGCCTTTATCCCCTCCGTGCGTCGCGATCCGTTCCGCGTCGCGGCATGATCGAGTGTGAGCCCACGAAATGGCCGACGTCCACAAGGAAAAACACGAGGAAGGCCACGAGGGCGGAGGCTCTCACGGTGGCGGTGGGCACGGAGGCGGCGCGCACGGGAGTGGAGGCCACGAAGAAGCTCACGAAGGTGCACCCGAATGGCTCATTTCATTCGCTGACAACGTCGCGCTGATGATGGGCTTCTTCGTGATTCTGCTCGCCATGAACATGGGGCCCAAGGGCGAAGCGTCGTCGAGCGGCGATCCGTCGAACGATCCGGGCAAGCCGTCCCAGGCGATGCTCGACTTTGTGATCGGCATGCGCGAAGGTTTCGGCAACCCGATCAACATCAACTCGACCAAGGCGAACGAGCAGCAGTTTGTTGAACGCTTGCGCGAACTGCGGGGCGAGGGCGATGCCGCGGGAGTCGCGGGACGTCATAAGAGTCAGCAGACACTGCGACAGACAAATTTCAGCAGCCTCGGCGCTCTGATTCCGTTCGACGACAATTCGGTAGCGCTTTCGACGAGCGCGAAGGAAACGATCAACGACACCGCGAAAAAGCTCCGGGGTCAGCGCTACTACATCGAACTGCGTGGCCATTGCAGCCCGCCCGAAGCGATGCGCAACATGCAAAAGGCGATGAAGCTGAGTTACGATCGCGACATGGCGGTCTTCAACGCCTTGGTCGAACAGGGCATCCCTGCCGACCAGCTCATTCTCCGCTGCTACGGCGACAGCGACCGCCTCGTGCCCAACACCTGGTCGCGCGAAAGCGATCGCACCAACCAGCGCGTGGAAATCGTCGTTTCCAGCGAGTCGCTCCCGCCCGATCCGTACAGCAAAGAAGCCACGGGAAACAAGGCGACCGAGGACAATTAAGCCCTCAGACAGGGGGAGCCGCCTCCGGCGAATTCCCCTTGATCGGCCCGCCCCGAATCCTTTAGACTGGTGCCGTCTATTGTGCGTGCGCCGGATTCGATTCGTGGTCGGCTCTCGGCGCCAATTTCGGGACGGAGAGCGGGAGATGTCGGGCCGCAACGCGTGGGAAGCGATTGGTATCGCGCTGGTGGCGGCATGGATGTCCTATGCCCCGGCTCAAAGCTGCGCCCCCGTTCAACTCGCATCGCCGACCGGCACGGCCAACGACTCGTTTGGTGCCGCGGCCGCCGCCACGACCGACACGATCGTTTTTGGTGCGCCCAATCGCAAGGTCGGCGTGAACGCCTTTCAGGGACAGGCCTCCGTTTTTCGATTCGTCGGCTCCGCGTGGATGATCGAAGGTACGTTGAACTCGTCAGACGGCGCGCCGAGTGACACACTCGGTTCGTGCGCCTCGATCTCGGGTGACACGATCGTCCTCGGCGCGCCCGGAAAGTCGTCCGGCCTGAACACCTTTCAGGGGGCCGCCTACATCTACACGCGCACGAATTCGGTCTGGTCGCAGCAGGCAAAGTTGCTCGCGAGCGACGGCGCCGCCGGCGATTCGTTCGGGTGCTCCGTCACGATCTTCGGCGACACCGTTGTGGTTGGCGCATACGCCAAGACCGTCAACGCCAATTTCAACCAGGGCGTTGCATACGTCTTCACGCGGACCGGCGCTGTCTGGACGCAGCAGGCCAAGCTTGTCGCGTCCGATGCCGCGGCGAATGACTTCTTCGGATTTTCCGTCAGCGCGGGCCTCGACTCGGTCGTGATCGGCGCGAGCAGCAAGACCGTTTCAGGCAATCTCTCGCAAGGCGCCGCGTACGTCTTCACACGTTCCGGAGTCACCTGGACTCAACAGGCAAAGCTCGTCTCTTCTGACGGAGCGTCGGGCGATTCTTTCGGCTCGAACATTTCGCTCTCGGGCACTTCGGTTCTGATCGGCGCGCAATACCGCAGCGTGGGCGGAAACGATTTTCAGGGCGCGGGCTATGTCTTCACGCGCAGCGGCACGGTGTGGACGCAGCAGGCAAGGCTGTCCGCGTCCGACGGCGGCGCGTTTGACTACCTGGGGGCAAGCTGCGTGCTCTCCGGCGAGACCGCGATTCTCGGCTCGCCCAATCAGACCATCGCCGGAGTCGCCGGACAGGGTTCCGCGTATGTGTTCCTTCGCACAGGCACGACCTGGTCTCAGCAATCCAAACTGCTTGAGAACAGCGGGCAGGCGGGCGACGCGTTCGGCGCATCGGTCGCGCTCGCCGGGAGCGTTTCCGTCGGAGGCTCGCCTCAGCGCACAGTCGGAAACAACGCGGGACAGGGCGCCTCGTTTGTCTTTGGTTCGAGCATCCCGATCAACATCATCCAGCAGCCGCAATCTCTGACAACCTGCACCGTGAGTGACACAGTGTTGTCGCTGACCGCCGCGGGAACTGGTCCCTTCGGATACCAGTGGCAGTGGAAGGCCGGCGCCGCCGTCCCGGCATGGATTCCCGTCGCAAGCGGCATCAACACCGGCGGCACGCGCACCTTCACGGCTCTCAACACATCGGGTCCGGGTCTCACCGTCAAGTTCTACGAGCAGATCGACCCGGGCCTTCCCTTCGCCGAGTTCCGCTGCATCGTCTCCAACTCCTGCGGCAGCGCAACCAGTCTGAGTGCACAGATCACACTCTGCTGGGCCGACCTGACCTGCGATCAGCAGGTGGATGACCAAGACTTTGTGATCTTCGCAAACGCGTACAACCTGCTCGAATGCTCCGATCCTGCCATGCCCGCGCTGTGCCCGGCCGATCTCAATTTCGACGGCTTCGTCGACGACACGGATTTCTCGATATTCGCGACAGCGTACGACGTGCTCACGTGTCCGTAAGGCCCGGCCGGTGTCCCGCGGAAAGCCGGCAAAATTCATTCTTCGCTGCAAGGTTTCCGCTCTCGCGGACAACTCCTTTGTCACGTTCCGTTCGCACGCGTAGCGCGAAGTTCCGTGGCGCATCTGAGGAGTCCTGCATATGTCTCGTAATTCCCTTGCTTTGGGCGCTATCGCTGTCGCTGCACTCGCCGGTTCTGCGCAAGCTGTCGTGTTCTTTGACGGCGTGTTCAACAACGCCGATTGGAACCTGACGACCATCACCAATGCCAACGGTGTTGGCAGCTCGGTCAACGCACTTCAAATCCCAGTCGGCGGCAATCCGCTTCAATATCGCCGCATCCGCAACAATCTCGTCGTCTCCGGACCCGGCGGCGCCGTGATCGGTCTGCACATGCGAAACACGTTCTCTTACAACCCCGGTGGCGGCGCCATCAGCGTCATCAACTACAGCGAAGATTCCATCAACTTCGTCAACCAGGCCGGAAACGGCCAGGGTTCGGGGCTCGTGATCTTCCAGGGCGGCAACTACTACATCCAGCGCACGCCCATCCTCGTCATGCCCTACGCCACGTTCAACACCTGGCAGCCCAACGCCGCCCCCGGCCTCGTCGCTTCTGACTTCTGGCGTATCGACAACTCGCTGAACCTTTTCTCCGGCAGCAATCCTGATTTCTCAACCTCCGGCGGCGTCATGCAGTTTGGTTTCTGGCGCGGCAACTCCGGAAACTTCGGCTACCAGACCGACTGCGGCATCGATAACTGGCGCGTCGATATCGTCCCGGTTCCCGGCCCCACCGGTTCCGCGGCACTCGCCTTCGCCGGCCTGATCGCCTGCCGCCGCAAGCGCTCGGCATGATCCGCGTGTCAGTGCGGCGCGCGGGTGAGTAAAACCATTCACCCAAGCGCTGGTTGTCCGCCGCTCGAGTCCCACTGCTTGTCATCTGTTTGACCACGAACGCCGTCTGACCTTCCAAAGTCGAAGCATCCCTCCAGTTCGCTCAGATTTCTCTCTCCTCCCACAGATTTGCGTCCTCATTTGCAGATCCGGCTTCTTCTCCAGACAACCGAGAAGAAGCCGGATTGCTTTTTTTGGCCCGCAGAATCTTGGAACTAGTAAGCACTAAGTTGTCGAACAGTTGATTGGTGACACAACTCTTAGATCAACCGGCCTCGACGACAACAACGAAACCCAACGTCGCAACGCCGATTCGCAGTTCCGGGCGGCGCTTCCGATTGGCATCGAAGCCGGCGATGAAGCGACTTGCTTGGCTCCTCGCCATTCTGGCTCTTGTCACGGGCTGGGCATGGTGGCAAATGATCCGAATGCCCGGGCGATCGTTTCGCGGCAGCCTTCCGACTTTGACCGATACGCAGCGAGAGATTGCGACGGACGCAAGGCGACATGTCGGTGAACTTGCCGCATCGATCGGATACCGAAGCACGTTCCATCCCCGACAGCTCGCACACGCCGCTCAGTATTTGAAAGGCGAACTCGAGTCACTCGGGTACCAGGTGAAGGACCATTCGTTTCCATCGCGTGGAAGCCCCGCACCGAACCTCGAAGCCGTGCTGACCGGGACAACCTGGCCGGCCGAGATCGTTGTTGTCGGCGCGCACTTTGATTCGTTCCAAGGTACACCCGGCGCGGACGACAACGCGAGCGGCGTTGCGGGTGTGCTCGCTCTTGCAAAGATGTTCGCCAACAAACCGCAGCAGCGCACCGTGCGATTCGTGCTGTTTCCAAATGAAGAGCCCCCCGCTTTCCAGCAATCGGACATGGGGAGCCTGGTGTATGCGAAAGCCTGCCGCGCAGCGAACGACCGGGTCGTCGCAATGCTGAGTCTGGAAACGATCGGTTACTACAAGCAAACCCCTGGCACCCAGAAGTATCCATTCCCGATGGCGCTGCTCTACCCGAGCGAAGGGAATTTCATCGGATTCGCCACAAATTTCTCCAACCGAGAGTTGCTGAAGGAATGCGTGCGCGTCTTCCGAAGCAGCGCGAACTTTCCAAGCGAAGGTGCTGCGCTTCCCGAAGGAATTCCGGGCGTCGGCTGGTCCGACCATTGGGCATTCTGGCAGGTTGGATATCCGGCAGTAATGATCACGGACACCGCGCTCTTTCGGAACCCGAACTATCACACCGCTTCGGACACAATGGACACTCTTGACTTTGACAGCATGGCGCGCGTCATCGAAGGCGTCGCCTCGGTCCTCCTCCACATCGCAAATCTGCCATCACCTTAACGCCTTGCGGCGCTCGTGCTCTTGGAACTCGCGATAGAACTTGATCAGAAAGACCGCAACGATGGTCGCACAAATGATGAACGGCAACGTGAACCAGAGCTTGTCGTGACCGCTCACACGCGACCAATCCGCACGCCCGGGGATGTACTGAACATTCACGGCGCCGCTCGGCGGAAGGGGCCAATCTGCCGCCATGATGTCCGACTCCTGCCTCGCGGCGCCGCCACCATCGGGAAATGAGTACGTCACGCGAAGGCTGGGGTCTTCATCTCGCTTTTGGCGAACCTCTTCGACCTTGACGAGCGTCGCGGAAATCGTCCGTCCGGTGGCGAAGTAGCGGGCTTCCGCATAGCACGTGTACGCAGAAAACACCAACAGGCCAATGCAGAGGAAGAACAACGTCATCTGCATCCGAAGTTTGTAGTGCGAATGAAATACACCCAGCATGCGTCCTCCCTGAATCCGGGGAAGATATCAAAACCGCTGGGCTTGCTTGTTACTTTCTCAGGACTGCTGCGTAAACGTCGCACCCTCAAGCGCATCGAAGCTCACGAACTGCCCGACCTGAAAATCCGCCGGCGACTGGCGCGAATCGGTGGGCTGCACCCAGACCGGCACGCCGGCATTCACCACCACAGCATCCGACTCGACCGCGATCACAGTTCCCTGCACACGCCGAGGGCGGCCAAACACGGGCTCCAGATATCTGCCCCCCGATTGCACCTCATCGATGCGACGTGCGCTCACCCGGATCTTGCCGATCACGCGATGGCCCGCCGCAGCACTCACCGGCGCTGTCGGAATCAGATGAATCTGGTACGACGTGTCCGGGATCGAAACCACGACATGCTCGGCCACGGTCGCCGTCGCGGGAATTGCCCGGTCGAAAATGCCGCGGCAGAGTTTCGGATCAATCTTGTTCGTCGGTGCAGGCGTGATCATGAGCCACGAGGATAGCAACGCCAATCCCGCCGTCGTCGCCCGTGAATTTGGGTTGTGCCTCAATCGAGCCCGATTCGAAACGCTCACCCGAGCAGCCACAAACCTGACCGTACGAGCCCAAGCGCAGCGCCGGGCAGTTGCGCCAATCTCGCCCGATGCACCGAAGTATCTCCGCGACATCCCGAACTGCGCGCCGTTTCCCGCAACTGCAAATCGCCTACTTCTTCTTCGCCATCATGTCGTCCAGCGCCTTCAGGCGCTGAGCATGAATCGGCCGATCCGGCTCCAGAATCTTGAGCGTTTCGAGCTGCCACTTCGCGGCATCGAAATCGCCCCGCTTGATCGCAATCGTCGCCGCAAATTCCCGGTTCGCGGCTTCATACGGCGCCACCGTGCAGGCACGGCTCGCCTTCGCCCATGCCTTGTCCCACTGATTGTCCGCCGCGTACAGGCGCGCAAGCTGCACGCTCAGACTCGCCGAATTCTGCTCGCGTGCATCCAGGAACTCCAGATGCGGAATCGCCTTCGCCGCATCGTGCGCGGGCGAAGCTTCGTCGAGGTACAGCGCCGCCAGCAGCTTGTGAGGCGTCGGATCGCCCGGGCGCGCCGCTGAGAACGCGTCAATAAGCGGAATCATCTCCGCCGATGCTTTATTGTGATTGCTCGTCACGCGAAGCTTGACCGCGAGTTCAAGTAAGTCGGCGTGATCCGGATAATCCTTCAGCCATCCATCAATGAGTTCGATCGTGGGCGGATCTTCTTCGTGCCCTTCACCCAATTTGGTTCGCCAGTCGTCGAGCAGCGTCATCAGCTCCGGCTGCCCCGCCTTCGGGCGCATGCCCCACGCGATGAGCTGTTCTCCGGCCCATTCCTTGAACTGCTCGAGGAACTGATCGCGCGAGACGCCAAGCACGGTCTGGAACGCCGCGCCCTCGCCATCACCCGCCGCGTACCGATCCATCAGCTTCAGCGGCGCATCAGGCCCAAATCGCGTGACGATGTACTCGTACATCCACGCGCCCTGTCCGTACGCCTGCGACCGATCGCTCGGCTTCTTCGGGCGGGTGAATCCAATGTTGATCTCATCAAGATCAAACAGCGTCTTGGTCTCATACGCCCTCGCCAGAATCTGGATGTAATTCCAATCGCGCGGTGCATCCTCAAGATACACAGCCGACGCCTCCGTGAACCAGTGAGGCAGCCGATTGCTCGTGCGCGCAAGCGTCACCGTGTGCGTAAATTCGTGCTGCAACACCCGCGCCCAGTCGTACGCCCCCACCGTGTTCTGATCCCCCAACCTCGGCGCTTCCATCGCAATCAGCGGCCCCGTCGCCGCGGCCATCGTGTGCACCTGGGGCATGCCCGTAATGCGCACGCTGAACCAGTGGTGATCGGGCATCAATTCGATCACGGTCTTGAAATTCAGCGGATACCGGATCCCGCCCGGCTTGGCACCGGTCACGCGATCGTAAATGCGTTCCAGAATCGGCGGCATCTCCCGCGCGAGCGCGAGATCGACTCCCGGCCGATAGCGCACAATGAAATGATCCGATTCAATGCGCGAAAAGCCCGCGACATCGCGCACCAATTTCAAACTGTTCGCCGCACGAATATTGAACGGGTCCAGCGCCTCGGCCTTCTCAAGCGCCGCCAGCGCTCGTTCATCCCGCGCCGCCTGCACTTCAAGCAATCCGAGCTCGATCCACCCCTCCGCCAGCCGCGGCGCACGCTTCGTCGCTTCTTCCAAATACCGCGCCGCGTCCGCATACTGGCGCTGCTCCGAAAGCGCCTTGCCGACCGCGAGATAGCCAATATGCGTGTTCGGCGAGAGCTTGTCGAGCTCTGCAAGCGCCCGATCCGCGCCCGCAATGTCAAAACTCGCCGCGATCGCCGCAGCCTCCAGCGCCCGCGCCTCAAGCTGCGTCGGAAATCGAGCAAGTGTTGGCTTCAGCGACGCGAGCGCACCCTGCGGATCGCGCTGACGAATCCTCAGGCGCGCCTGCAACATGTCCGCGTACGGAGCAACCGGTTCCCCAGCCTCGTGCGTACCCGCCGGCTCAGATTCCGCCCGATCGAGCGGTCCAGCGAGCTCTCGGAGCTTCTCAATGATCTTCTCGGCCTGCCCGAAATTGAATGAATCAACCGACATCCGCCCCAACAGGTAGTACGCCTCCGCAGCCGAGGCATTCAGATCGAGCGCCTGCTCCAGCGCCTCCGCAGCCTCAGGCCGATTGTCCTTCTCCGCAAGCAACTGCGCTTCCGCGAGCGGCGCGGTCCAGCAGAGCCGATCAAGCTGCTCGCGCGCACGCGCCAGCATCGACATCATCGATTGAAAATCCTGCGCACCCTTCGAAGGCCCCTCGATCTGCGACTTCAGGTGCAGCCCGCGCACACCCTCGACAAGTTCCCACGCCGAATTCTGGCGCTCCTTGATCACGCGCTGTTCAAGCTGCGCCAGCGTCTTAACCGCGGCATCCTTTTCGCCCCGCGCCGCGTGCGCCTGCGCCGTCAGCCGCAGCGCACGAAGCGTCTGCGCCTTGCCCTCAAGCGCCCCGAGTATCTGCATCGCATCAGCCGACTGCCCTCGCAGTATCAACGCCTCCGCGCGATCAAGCGCATCCGCCTTCGCATCCGCCAGCGCCGGATCGTCCCATGCCCCGCGCGTGATCGCCGCCCGCGCGCGGCGCGCAACATCCGTCAGATCCTGATCCGTCCAGATTCCATGGCGCACGCGAATGTCCGCGCGCTCCGCATCCGTCAGATACGGCGTATCGAGCAGCTTCTGCACCACCGACGGCGCCGCCGGCTTTTTACCATCTTCCGCCTCAGGCGCACCGATCGCACGCCCCGCCAAAGACGCCACCAGCGCCAGCGTGAGGGCGACCGTCCGCCGCGGCATGGCACGGCGAAACTCGAACGCACTCGGCATGGCGAGGTTCATAGAGAGTTACTTCGGCTGGGTCTTCGGGGCAGGTGTGGCGGAACTCGGGGCAACAGTGTTTTCCGGACGTTGCGGACGTTGGACTGCGTCGACAGCACGGCCTGCGCCCGCCGGAGCCACCGCTGGGGTCGCCGGGGTCGCGGGTTCGCCGTCAGCCTCGATGCTGCCTCGGAATGGCTGGACGATCACGTCCCAGCCGTCGGGAGGCGTCTTGGTGTCAAAGACCGACGGATCGAGTTCAACCTTGTCGTTCGTCTTCACATCAAGCAACTGCACAACAGAAATGTCGTCGGCGCGGTTCACGGTCTTCGCAATCCGCGGCAGCAGTCGCCCTTCCTTTCCATTTGGAAGTGTCTGCCTTCGGTACCACAGACGGATCTCTTTGAAATCGTCCGTCTCCGCACGCTCAGCGCGGGGCACCAGCATCAACTGCACGCAGTCTTGTGCCATCTCCGTCAACTCTTTCATCCGCTCTGCCGGCATCTCATCAAAGCCATCGTCCGGCGGCAGCAGCGTCGCGTCGTAGCGCGCGAGAATGTCGTCCTTGCGTTGCCCGATCGGAATCGGCAGCGGCCCCTCGCCGATCTTGAGCGGATCGAATGTTTCGCCCGGGCGCACAACCTGGCGCTTCACCATTCGCTTCTCGTCCGGGAAGCGCTCGACAAGCCACTCGCCGTCAAAGTTGTAAATCTGCGTCTTGTCTTCTTCGCGGTTTCCAAACGCCAGCTTGTCAAAGCGAATGGCAAACCGACGCTTGCGGTCGGCGCCGGTCGCGGCCCTGCCACCAACATCCTGGAACCACAGCACGCCGGTTCGCACCTGTGTATCGCCCGCGATCGCAAAGTCCCGCGTGTAGCGAATCTTCGCCTGCAGGGCGCGAAGATCTTGGTCGGCAGTTTCCAGTTCGGCCAGAAGCTGATCCGCGTTCGAAAACCCCGCGATCGGTTTGTCCGGCAAAATCTTGATATTGCCGCCCTGGACCGGCTCCGACCGGATCTCCGACGGCTGAGCCGCAGTCGAACCGGCAGGTGTTGTCGCCGTCTGGGCGCGTCCCACCGTCGTCAGCAAGCCAACCGAGGCCGCAACGGCCCCCACAACATAAAGCCGGGCGGAACCGCCAATGAAAGCGATCTCAGAACGTGGCAAGGTCAAACCCCTCATTGCTATACGTCCAAAGGGACGCCGCGTGTTCAGATTCGAACGAACTCTCTGGAAGCGGTGCACCACGCCGCCAGGAAGGTTACTGATGCGCCACCCGGCAAACATCCTTGGCGACCTCCGCGCCGGGAAGGAAGATCGGCAAGAGAGATCGAAAATGTGTTGCCTAGCCCCCCTTGTGGTGCGAATGTATGGGCGGTGACTACCGACCCGAAATTCCGGCCCGCTTCGCGTCCCAACGCCATCCTCGCTGTCGCCCTCTCTCTGGCATGTGCTTCCGCGCTCCCAGCGGGCCAGCCAAACGATCCACCGGCCACTACCCCCACGCCGCGCGAGGCACCCGTCGGAAGCGGATTGGCTCGCCGGCCCAACCCCAAACTGGCAGACCGCACGCCATCCGGTGCCGCCCTCAAGCCCTTTACCAATCACCGAAAACTCGGCGCGATCTATCACACCGTCGCCGTGAAGTCGTTCACGCTTTCGGCGCCGCTTGCAGGCATGCAGTCCTCCCCGCAGAATCTCGCCGGCTACGTCGTCGCACGCGTCCCCATGGACGCGGCCTCAAACGGAGCCCTCGGGCCCGTCATCGTCGCGGGCCAATGGCAGCTTCCGTGGGCCTCGCTTGTTGATGCCGCGACTCTCGCGCGCTGGAGCAGCGCCCAGGGCGGCCCGCTCAAGCTCGAAGAGTTCCCGGCCGTTGCACTCACCATCCGCAACGCCGTGGACACCAAGCTCATCTCGAAGGACGAATCGTCCACGACGTACATGTGCACGATCGTCGGCGATGTCAGCCTCAACGGCATCACCACCGAACGAGTCATTCAACGGGCGCTCGTTTCGTTCCTGCGAGAGGTCGCCGCGGATCCGGCACTGAAGGGCGAGCAGCTTTCAATCCGTGCGCAATGGATGATCCGGCTCACCGATTTCTTCTCGTCGCTGCCGGGCGAATCGTCGCTGCCGACCGTGAATGTCAACGCCGACATCGTGATGTCAACCGTGTCGCCCGATGCCCAAAATGGCGATGGCGATTCGGCGCTGATGCCTCAGGATTCGTCGCCCGCGTCGGGCGAATCTGATTCGCCCAAGCTTGATCCGGCGCCGCCCGCCGATCCGCCCAAAGAACCGAAATAGTCCCGCAAGATCGCGGCAGCCGCGAGCGCATCGCGTTTTTGCTTCTTCTGCCCCCGCGTCATCCCGCTGCGCGACATCGACCAATCCGCTTCAACCGATGTCAGCCGCTCGTCGTGATACACAACGGCGCGCCCCGTCCGCTGCGCAAGCTGCTCCCCAAACCCGCGGCACTTCTTCGCCTGAGGCCCCTCGCTCCCATCCATATTGAGCGGCAGCCCAATCACAAGCGTGTCTTTGCGGGCCGGCGACGCCGCGCCCAGATGCGTCTCAATCGCCGCCGCAAGACGCTCGAGCAGCAGCCTGCCCCCGTCGGCGCCAATCGCACATTCAATCACATCCAAAGGCGAAACGAGCCCCGTCTCGCGATCCCCAAGCGCAAGCCCGGTTCGCTTGTCCCCAAGATCAATCGCCAAATACCGCATGGGAATCACACTCTTCATTTGGCGCTTTGCGATTTGCCAATTTGCGATTTTGCCTTACTTCAGCCTCTCCTCCACATTCACATGCAGGTTCTTCAACTCTTCTGCCTTGCTCTTGGGCATAATCAGCGTCGCATCTTCGGTGTGAATCACGATCAGGTCTTCAACGCCAAGCAGCGCAACCGTGTGCTTCTTGCCGCCGTTGACGATCAGGTTGTTCTTGCCTTGATGGATCAGCGAAACGCCGGATCCGTTCGCCGTGCGGTTTCCCGCGGCATCCGCATTCAGCGTCTCTCCGTAGCTCGGCCACGAACCGACATCCAGCCAGTTCACATCCATCTGCACGGTGCAAACCGAAAAGTCCTTGTCCTTGCTCGCCGGCTCCATGATCGCGAAATCGACGCTGATCTTCGGCAAGTTGGGATAGACGCGTGCGATCGTCTCCTGCTGCGTCTTTGTCCCCCACGCCTTCTGAATTTCCATCATCCCGGCGTGGCTCTCCGGCTTGAACTTCTTGAGCGCCTCGAGGAAGGTCGATGCCTTCCACACAAACATGCCGCTGTTCCAGTTGAACGAACCCGACTGCAAATACGCCTGCGCGCGAGGCAGATCGGGCTTCTCCACAAACCGCGCGACATGAAACGCGAGCGACTTGCCATCCTTCTCGCATCCCGGCACATTGCGGATCGGCGTGCCGCGCTCGACATACCCATACCCCGTCGCGGCAAACGTCGGCTTGATCGAGAACGTCACCAGCCGCTTCGGATCAGCCTCAACCAGCTTGTACCCAAGATCCATCCGCTCGCGAAACACATCCTGCGGCTCGATGATGTGATCCGCCGTCAAAACCGAAAACACCGCGTTCTTATCCAGCTTCTCAAAGATCGCCGCGGCAAACCCAACCGCGTTCACCGTGTCGCGCCCCACCGGCTCGCCCATAATCCGCTCATCCGTAAACGCCGGCAGATCGCGCTTGATGACCGATCGAAACCCTTCACTCGTGCAGATGAACCTCTTGTCTGACGGGACAACACCCTCGAGCCGATCCGCCGCGATCTCAAGCAGCGACTTCGAAGCCTCGCCGTTACCACCCTTGGGCTGAATGAATTTGATGAGCTGCTTGGGCATCTCCTTGCGGCTCATTGGCCACAAGCGCGTGCCCGCTCCCCCCGCCATGATCATCGCGTATCGCATTGGTCGGAAGATATCGGCCATCCGGCGAAATTGCCACGCCTTCCGGCAAGATTGGCAGCGTTCGCGACACGTCCGCTCAATTCACCAGCACCTTGCCGTACGAGCCCAAGCGCAGCGCGGGACGCGGTTGCAACCATCCTCGCAAAAAAGCCCCAGAACCACGTCAAGGCACTCGCAAGAGCCGCTCGCAAATCGAGCGCGTTCTAACCGCCGCCGGATCCTGCCGGAGAATCACTCAGCGGCTCCACCTTCTCGCCCATCCCCCGCCTCTTCAACGCCTCCCTCAACAAAAACTCCATCTGCGCATTCGTTGACCGCAGCTCGCTCTGCGCGAGGCCGTTGATCTGCTCCCACAGATCCGGCGGTATCCGAAGCAAAATGGACTTGCGGTCTTCAGCCATGAATCCCGTCTTCTCTTTCAATCGCTGCGAACCGACCCAAGCGGTGTTTCTCTTTGCATCTATTTGGCCCTTTGGCCATTTGACTCTTTGGCTATTTCACTCTCCAGCCTCTTCTCACTCCCTAACCGTTGTAAAGAGTCCCCGCATTCACCACCGGCTGCACCCCATGATCGCCGCAGAGCACCACCATCAGGTTGCTCACCATCGCCGCCTTGCGCTCATCATCCAGCTTCACGGTGCCGCTTTTTTCCAGTTCCTGAAGCGCGGATTCCACCATCCCCACCGCGCCCTCCACAATCCGGAAGCGTGCGGCCACGATCGCGTCGGCCTGCTGCCTCCGCAGCATCGCGCCCGCGATCTCCGACGCATACGCCAGGTGTGAAAGCCTCGTCTCTTCGATTGTCACACCCGCCTTCGCGACGCGCTCCTGCAATTCGGTCGCGAGCGCCTTGCTCACCTCGTCCGTCGCCCCGCGCAGCGAAGTCTCGTGCTCGATGCCCGTGTCGTACGGATACACCGAGGCCAGGTGCCGCAGCGCCGACTCGCACTGCGTGTCCACAAAGCTGCTGAAGTTCGCAACGTCAAAGGTCGCCCGCGCCGCGTTCTCGACCCGCCACACCACCACCGCCGCGATCTCGATCGGGTTGCCCCGAACGTCGTTCACCTTGATCGTCGGCGTCACCATGTTGTTGGTGCGAAGCGAAATGCTCGGCTTCTTCGCCAGCGAATTGATCCACCAGAACCCCGACGTCTTCACTGTCCCGTGATAGCTGCCAAAGAAGATCACCACCCGCGCCGTGTTCGGCTGGATGATCGTCAGCCCCGCCAGCATGATCACGTTCAGGATGCTCAAGAACACCATCGAAATCGCCAGCAGCGCGTACTGCGGCGGCACGTTGTGCGTCGGCGCGCCTTTGTTGAGCGCATACGCGAACACCGCCCCGATCGGAATGAACGCCAGCAGGCAGCCCGCAAGAACTCGCCCACCCGGAATGGTCTTGGCCGCAAATTCGTTGGTCATCGGTTTCCCCTTTTCGACGTCCAGTGACTCTCACTTGCTACTAAAATGATATCACTTCAATACCATATTGGGAAGCCGATTCGCCTGGTTTCACCGCGATCAGGACGCAAAGCCATTGCAGTGAAGGACTTCGAAAGATACCAAACAAAATCCAATTACTGACTTGCAATACCAATCAAAAACCGTATTCTATTGAAATGGAATCTCTCAAGCCCGTCCAGATCGAAATGCCCGCGCCCGCCGATGAGGCAACTCTGCTCGCCTTCTACCTGGAGGGCGTCCCGCTCGTCCAGATCGCTCGCGCGCTCCAAGTCCCCGTCCAGACCATCCTCAACTTCATCCGCACCGAAGACTCCCGCGCCGCCATCCGCGACTACGAAGAGTCCATCCAGCACCAGACCCGACTCTTCGCCCTCGCCTCGCGGATCCCCGCCATGTCCACCCTTCGCGAGGTCTGCGCCTCCGAAGGCTCAAGCGCCGAACGCCGCCGCGCCGCCTCCGATCTCCTCCGCCAAAGCCGCGCCGCAGAAAAGCCCGCCAAGGGCAAGCTCTTCACCCGCACCGCTCACAGCACCCCGAACCCCGAAAGCCTCCTCCCCAATCCGAACATCAAACCTCCGCCCGAAGTGACGCTCCGCGCTCGGCCCCACCAGCCGTCCGCGTTGAGCCCCGATTCACAACGTGATGAACTCGCCCCAGCGCCGATCGCAAACACCGCGGCACACGATCAACTCGAATCTCAGCCGGCCGCGCAAGCTTCCGACGAAGCGCGAGCGCCCGTTCATCGTTCCTGCACCGCCCACGAGCACACCGCAAGCTGGCACGCCTTCGATCACGCTGATCTCGATGCGATCGCGTCGGCCCACGCGCCAGCCGCAGCAACGAATCCCGTGCCGAGCACCTCGCCACCCGCAGAACTTCCCCTCGCAACAAGTCAAGCTCACTCGCAGTTCGCCCAGCCAATCGAACATCCAGCCGCAAACCCCGCATCCGCACCCGAATCCGCAAGTCCGACAAATTCCCGCATCGCATCATCATTCGACCTAATCAATCCCGGCGAACTCTCAAACCCACTCCCCGATGCAGTCCCCGTCGCAGCTTAAATACTGGGCGACAGCTCGCACTTCTCGGCGCGTCGAATCCTTCGCCGTAGCTCTAAAAGTTTTTGCGAGCCGCTTCTTTCCTTCTCCCATTCTCAAACGAAGTTCTGCCATCGTGCCACGAATCGCGACAATCGCGAAGCGCGGCAATGTTGAATGCTGCGCACGCCTGTCTTTCAGCCCGAATGGGCTGAAGAGATTCGAGCCGCGGGTAGAGCGAGTTTCGAGCGACACCCGCGGTCCACGTCCGTGAAATCTCCGCACGCTGAAAGCGTGCCACAGAAACCACCCCGCGTTTTTCTAAACCCCCGCGCCCAAGCCCATCCGCCGCTCAGCCCCGCCGACGTTTCACGCCCACTCCCCGACCCAATCCCCCTCGCCGCGTAATCCAACCCCGGTCATCATTTCCCACGCCAACACCACGCACCCAACCCAAAATCCTCCCGCCTTCCTCCGTGCCTCTGTGTCTCTGTGTCTCTGTGTCTCTGTGTCTCTGTGGTGAACTGCCTTTCTCCGCGTCTTCCTCCGTGGTTCTCCGTGGCCCTCCGTGTTGACCTCTTCAACTCCCACCCGCAAACACCGCCGCAACCAACTCATCCGCCGTCTTCGGCGTTTTTCCCGCGCGTGCCGCCCGTTCCTGCGTCAGCGCCACCCGCCGTTCCGCATCCGCCCGCGTCTCGCCCAGCGTCGTCAAGACCGTCACTGCCTCTTCCGCAATCGGACTCAGCCGCGAAGGGATCGCCATCGACCCCGATTTGATCTCAAGCGAGTTCAGTTCCTGCTCGCTCAGGAAGCTCTCCACCTTCCCGTGCAATTCCGCAATCACCGTCTCCGCCATCCGCTTGCCGATCTCCGGCAATTTCACAAGTGCCGCGGCGTCGCGCGACGCAATCGCCCGCGCGATCACCGCCGGCTCGACCGCCATCGCCCGCAGCGCCTTCTTGTTCCCAATCCCCTTCACCGTCGTGAACACTTCAAAGAACGCCCGATCCCGCGCCGCCGTGAACCCGATCAACCTCGGAATGAAACTCGTCCCCTGCCCCTGTCCTTCGAGATACTCAAGCGTGCTGAACGTGACGGTTTGCCCGACGCGTGAAGCCAGCGCCTTGGCCACATACGCCGGAAGCAACACCTCGCGCGCAGACGACCCGTCCGGCGACGCAATGACCGCCGCCGTCTCGTGTACAGATTCGAGTTTCCCCGTCAGGCGGCAGAGCATGGGCTCAAGATAGCACGAACGGATTCGCCCTGAATCACAGAAAGATCGAATCCACCCCACGCAACTCGAGATTCAAATGATGGCCGCACCACGAAAATTACGGGCAAAGCAGCGCGTTGTACGCGCCGACGAAGATGACAAAGTCCGCATCGTCCACGAAGCTATCGCCATTCAGATCCGCCGGACATCCCGCGGGCATCGACGGATCGGCGCAGTCGAGTATGTTGTACGCGCCGGCGAAAAGCACGAAATCGGCGTCATCGACAAAGCCGTCGTGATTGAGATCGCCCGGGCAGGCAGCACCGATGAGAATGTTGTCGTATCCGGTGTTGACGTTGCGCCCGATCGTCGTGGTCCAGCGGAGGCTCGTCAACGCGACGTCGCTCACCACGCCGAAAAACCCGACCTTCGTCGGATCCTGATTGTGGGTGTGCGTATCGAGCAGCACGTGTCCCGCCGTGTACAGGCGGATCATCGCGGGTCCGAACTCGTTGAGGTAGGTGTCAAAGCCGATGTTCTTGGTCGGCGTTTCAAAGAACAACTCGAAGTCTTCATCACCGTTGGCCGTAATCAGCTTTGTTCCCACCTGTCCCGGCACCCCGAAGTTCGTAAACGTCGGAAGATTGATAAAGACATTCGGCCCCGGCGTCCCCGCATACGGAGTGAACGTGCCGATCGGGCGCGTCAGCGATGCGAGAATCTGCGACGCCGGCGCAGACTCGAAGTCCTCGACCAAGATCGGATTGGTCGCGGCCACGAATGGTGCCTTGCTCGTGAAGTACACCGGACCAGAAGCAAGCGCGAAAACCCCCGACATTGAAAAACCCGCGAGGAGCACGGCCGCACATGAAATTCGCATAGTGAACCCCCACTTTCTTGAAACGCACTGGCGCCAGGACACAGGCTCGCCTCATAAGAGAGGCGTCTCCCAGCGTACCGCGCGAATCAAGCAAACCGAACACGGAGCCCTTGGGGCGCCTATACTTCCATCTCGCCAGTGGCCTCATGAGCACTTTCGGCTTGAGCAATGCCTGTTTTTCAGGCTGCTCGCCCACCGATCGTCCTGGGAATCTGCTGGCAGCGGTCAGAGCTTTTTCTGCCCGCTCCACCCCAGTACGGCACTACTTGTCCAATCAGTTTGGCACAGGGAAACGCCCGAAACATTCGTCCGCTATGGCCTCGCGCCGGCGGCACGAAGGAGCTTGGTCTCTCTATGCCTCAGTCCCGTTCCTCGTCCCATAGCAATTCCGGCCATTCCAATCACGCGCCCCGCTCTCACAAGCCCGCGCACCCCCACCACAAATCATCAAACGGCAAGCCGCAGCACAAGTCGCACGGCTCGTCGTCGCACGGGTCTTCGCACGGCGCGCCGCGCTCGTACGCCCCCAAGCACTCCAACCACGATTCTCATCGCGAGTCGCGCACCGATTCGCGCAGCGGCTCACATCAGAACAAGCACATCGCCCGCGGCGGACCGGACGACGTCATTCAGGCGAACATCGCCGTGAGCACGCCCAATATCCCCGACGCGAAACTCTTCTCTGAACTCAATCTCTCGGCGCCCGTGCTTCGCGCACTCATCGAGGAGGGATACACGATCCCCACCGGCATCCAGGCGCAGGCGATTCCGCCATTGATGGCCGGAAGCGATCTGCTCGGTTGCGCGCAGACCGGCACGGGCAAGACCGCCGCGTTCGCGCTGCCGATCCTACACCTGCTCACCTCGACGCCCGCCGACAAGACGCACCGCGGCCCGTATCTGCCCCGCGTGCTCGTCCTCTCGCCGACGCGTGAACTCGCCAACCAGATCGGCGAAAGCTTCGCGGCATACGGACGCCACACCGGCCTTCGCGGCACATGCATCTACGGAGGCGTGAGCCAGGGCCGCCAGGTCCGCGCTCTTCGCGAAGGTATCGACATCCTGGTTGCGACCCCCGGCCGCCTGATCGATCTGATCGAACAGCGCCACGTCGACCTCAGCCAGATCAAGATTCTCGTTCTCGACGAGGCCGACCGCATGCTGGACATGGGCTTCATCGCCCCGATCCGCCGCATCGTGAGCCTCCTCAGCCCGCAGCGCCAGACGATGATGTTCAGCGCGACCATGCCCCGCGAGATCATGAAACTCGCCGATTCGCTGCTCAAGAACCCGGTCAAGGTCGCGGTGACTCCGGTCGCCTCTGCCGCCCCGATGATCGAGCAGTCGCTCTACATGGTCCAAAAGCTCATGAAGCCCGCGCTCCTCGAGCACATCCTGCAGGAAGCCAAAGTCACCCGCGCTGTCGTCTTCACCAAGACCAAGCACGGTGCCGACAAGCTTTCAAAGGTTCTGAATCGTTCCGGCATCTCCGCCGTCGCGATCCACGGCAACAAGGCCCAGAGCCAGCGCGAGCGCGCTCTCGACGGCTTCCGCGCCGGTCGCTCACGCATCCTCGTCGCCACCGACGTTGCTGCGCGTGGCCTCGATGTCGATGGCATCACCCACGTCTTCAACTTCGATCTCCCGATGGAGCCCGAGGCCTACGTCCATCGCATCGGCCGCACCGGTCGCGCGGGCGCGAAAGGTATCGCCATCAGCTTCTGCGACGGCGCAGAGCGTGGCCTGATGCGTGATATCGAACGCGTCACCGGCAAGCGCTTCAACGCGATCACGCAGCTGCCCGCACTTCCCGAGCCGGTTCCTCCGACCGCCGAAGAGCGCGAGGCCGATCGCCGCGCGTACGAAGAGCGCAACTCCGGCGGCTACGGTGGCGGCGGCCGTTCGCATTCGTCCCGTCCGGGTTGGAATCGCCCGCGCAACGACGGTGGCGAGCGCTCGGCCGGCCCGGTCGCAAACGGTGCACCCAATTCCGGCGGATCAAACGGCGGCACCAAGTCGTTCCGTTCTGCACGCGGGTTTCACTCGCGTCCGAGCGGGCACCGCTAAGAAATCAAACTGATTTCAATCGCCCGGCTCGCGTCTGCGAGCCGGGCTTTGTTTTTGGAAATAGCGGGTGCAGGCTTCATAGGCTTGGCCCCATGAACGTGGATCACTCACATTGGATGCGATTGGCAATCGAACAGGCCCGAAAGGGAATCGCGAGCGGGCAATCGCCCTTCGGCGCGGTTGTCGTGCGCAACGACTCGCTCGTCGCCGGCGGCCACAACGAAGTGTGGAAGCGCACCGACCCGACCGCGCACGCCGAAGTCGTCTGCATCCAGAAGGCCGCCAAAGCGATCGCATCGATCGACCTCGCCGGCTGCGTGATGTACACCACGACCGAGCCTTGCCCCATGTGCGCCTCGGCGATTCACTGGAGCAAGCTCGACGCTGTCTACTGCGGCGCGACCATCGCCGACGCTGAGAAGGCCGGCTTCACCGAGCTCACGCTCCCGATCGAAGACGTCTACCGAATCGGCAAGAGCCGCACCAAGGCGGTACGAGGCGTCCTGACCACCGAGTGCGCCGGTCTCTTCGGCGAATGGAAAGCCGCGCGCGGCCGCGCGTACTAGAGGCACAACATGACCGGATCGCGCGAAAAGCCAATCACCGAAAAGAAGATCCCCGGCACCGATGTCCCCGACGTTTCGGGCATCGCCGCTGCCGACTCTGAGTCGCAGCAGCGCTGGCTCTCACGCGTCGGCGTGACCACCGCCGTCCTCGCAGCGTGCGCTTCCGTCGCCACCATGTTCTCCGCCAGCTATCTCAACAAGGCCATGCTCGAACAGATCGTGACGAGCAACCAGTGGAACTACTACCAGGCCAAGGGTGTCAAGCTCGCCGTGCTCGAGAGCAGGATGGAGCTGCTCTTGGCGATCGACAAACTCTCCGACGAAGAATCCAAGCGGGACACTTTCAAGGCAACTGAATACAAGGACGATCAGGCGGCGATCATGGCGTCGGCGAAAGAGCACCAGACGCTCGCCGAAGACCGTCAGAAACGGCATTCACGGCTGGCGCTCGCCTCGACCGCCTTTCAAATCGCGATCGCGATGGCAGCCGTCGCACTGCTCACCCGGAAAAACGGCTTCTGGATTCTCTCGGTGGTGATCGGATTCGTTGGAATAGGCGTGCTTGTCTTCGGCATGTTCATTTAGCCGTCCACCACCGCTTGCACGCCAGCCGTTGAACGCCCGATAAGCGGCATGCAGAGTGTCGATCGCGGCGCATTCCAATCCGATGCTTGCGTGCGCCGTGGCTGTGCGATAGTCTGTTCGCTCACTTAGGCCGCCTTCCGCCGCGGCCGTTACTGGAGGAGAGAAAGTATGAAGTCCGGATTCTTTGCGCTTTGTGTTTTTGGCATCTGTGGCTCGGCCTCTGCCGCGGCCTTGTATAGCCAGCCTGACAACCTGCCCGGCACGGGCGGCTTCTTCTCTGTGGGTGGCCCCGGTCAGTTCTTCACGCAGCGAATGGCGGATGATTTCACGATCGCGGGCGGCACGGCGACCGCGCTTCGCTGGTGGGGCAGCAGCCAGAACTTTCAGTTCGCCGGCCTGAACAACTTTACCGGCTTTGATGTCGCCATCTACGGCGATCTCGGCGGCGTCCCGGATGCAGGCAACGTGATCTACCACAGCGCGCCGGCACTTGCGGGCCTGACGATCACCCCAACCGGCAATCTCTCGGTCAACAACGCCATTCAGTACCAGTTCGATCTCAACATCGCTCCGCTGAATCTCGCGGGCGGCAAATACTGGTTCTCTGTCGGCGGCTTGCTCGTGAATCCGAACGGCGACACGTTCGTCTGGGATGTGAGCAGCACGGGCAACAACGCCAACGCCTCGTTCTTCTATCCGAACAGCGGTTGGATCGCGTTCAACCCGAGCTCGAACATGGCGTTCGAGGTCATCCCGGCTCCCGGCGCGTCGGCGCTACTGGGCATGGGCATGCTCGTCGCGGGCCGTCGGCGTCGCTGATCGGACTCTTTTCATATGGGTGTTCAGGGCCGCGCCGATTTCCCCCGGCGCGGCCCTTTTTCGTGCGGGGATGACGCGGCGCTTCCGGTGGTACGCTTCGCCCCTTGGGAAGCGACACTCCTCCATCAACGCGTGCGTCGGGCCCGCGCATCGCGCTCGCGCACGACTGGCTTGTGGGCTATCGCGGGGGCGAGGGTGTGCTTGATTGCCATGCGCGGCTGGTCGCGCGTGATTGGCCGCGTGAAACGCCGGCTCGCATCTACACGATGTTTGATACCGGGAAACCGATCACGCCAGCGATCGATCGGTTGCCTCGGACGGTTTCGTTTCTGAATGGCGCACCCGGCGCGGATCGGGCGCGGCGGTGGCTGTTGCCGCTGTATCATGCGGGGGTTGCGGGGCTCTCGCGTTCGCTGGCGCGGGATCATGCGAAAGAGCGGGTCGATCTGGTGTTGTCGTCAAGTTCGGCGGCGATTCACGCGCTGCGGGTGCCTGCTGGCGTGCGGCACATTTGTGTCTGCTTCACACCCCCCCGCTACTTGTGGGAACTTGGCGATCAGTACAGCCAGGGGTTGATGGGGCTTGGGCTGAGAGTTTGTTCGCCGGTGCTGCGCCGGCTGGATTATCGCGCTGCGCAGCATGTGACGACGTACGTCGCGATTTCGACTGTGACGCAGGAACGCATCAAGAAGTTTTACGGGCGCGAATCGCAGATCGTGTTTCCGCCGGTGCGGACGAAGTATTTTACCGTTGATGGCGCCGACGATTTGCCAGAGGCGGATGCCGCGAAGGTGCGGGGGTTGCCCGCGAACTTTCTTTTCTATATCGGGGCGCTCGAGCCGTACAAGAAGGCGGATCTTGCGGTCGAGGCGGCGGAGCGATTGAAGCGGCCGCTGGTGATTGCTGGTTCGGGGTCGCAGATGAGCCGGCTCAAAGAGATGACGCGTGATTCGAAGTATGTCACGCTGCTTGGACGCGTGAGCGATCCGCTGCTGCGGGCGTTGTATCGGCGTGCGGATGCGCTGCTCTTTCCGCAGCTTGAGGACTTTGGCATCGTCGCGCTCGAGGCGCAGGCGTGCGGCACGCCGGTGGTTGCGTTCGGCGTGGGCGGCGCGCTCGATACTGTGATAGATGGAAAGACCGGCGTTTTGTTTCCGGAGCAGACGGCCCAGAGTCTGGCGGTTGCAATCGGAAAATGCCCGGCGAAGAGCGAATCGCGCAGTGCCTGCGTCACGAATGCGGAGCGATTTTCGGAAGAGGCGAATTTCGAGGCGATGCGTCGGGTGATTCTCGCTTCGCTCGAGTCGGTTGCGAGTCACTCTTCTTAGGCTCTGTTTCACGGATCAAGTCCGAGTGCTCCAAGACATGTGCAGGGTCCGAATCTCGCGATTCACCAACACTGCTCTGGAGAGCAGTGCCACCAAAGGCAACGCTTCCTAACCTACTGCCCTTGTGAGCAGTTCATCGCCATCTCAGCAATCCGAACGGTTTCAACTGCTCGCCACGACGGCGTTTGGCTTGGAGGCGGTTGCGCAGCGCGAATTGATCGCGCTCGGATACGACGCGAAGATCGTTTCGACCGGGCGTGTGCTCTTTGAAGCGGGGCTCGAAGCGATTCCGCGGGCCAATATCTGGCTCCGCTCGGCCGATCGGCTGCTACTGGTGGTCGCGCGGTTTGACTGCCCCGACTTCGATGCGCTCTTTGAAACGACGAAGTCGATGGCGTGGGAACGCTGGATCGAAGCGGACTTTGAATTTCCGGTGAACGGCCGGAGCGTGAAGAGCCAGCTTTCGAGCGTGCCGGCGGTGCAGCGCACGGTGAAAAAGGCGATCGTCGAACGGCTGATGTCGGCACACCGGACGGCTTCGCTTCCTGAAACTGGAACGCGCGTCGTCACCGAGGTCGCGCTGCTCGATGATGTGTGCACGATCACGATCGACACCAGCGGCATTGGCCTGCACAAGCGGGGCTATCGCGATTTCGTCGGCGAAGCGGCGATGAAGGAAACGCTCGCGGCGGGATTGGTGCTGCTGAGCGTGTGGAAACCCGAACGCCCGCTCATCGACCCGTTCTGCGGCAGCGGAACGATCCCGATCGAGGCGGCGCTGATCGGGCTCAATCTCGCGCCCGGGCGCGGACGCGATTTCGACAGTGCGCACTGGCCGGCGATTCCGGAATCTGCATGGGATGATGCGGACCAGGAAGCGGCGGATCTCGCGCAGGACAAACTGCCGATCACGATTCACGCGAGCGACATCAGCGACGAGGCGCTGGCGCTCGCGCGTCGCCACGCGGGGGCGGCGGGCGTTGAACGCGCGATCCACTTCAGCAAACGTTCCTTCGCGGAACTGGCGAGCAAGGCCGACTACGGCTGCATCATCGCCAATCCGCCCTATGGCGTGCGGCTTGGTGAGACAGCGCCGGTGGAAGAGCTGTACGAGTCGATGCCCCGCGTGCTGCGGGCGTTCCCGACATGGTCGCATCACATTCTCACGGCGTATCCGAATTTCGAGCGGGTGATCGGGCAGGAGGCGTCGCGCCGGCGCAAGTTGTTCAACGCGCAAATTGAGTGCACGTATTACACTTTCCTTGGGCCTCGGCCGCCGGATGGGATGCAAAGAGACGAAAAGCGGGAAGGGGAGGCGTCAGCGGGGGAACGTGCTGATTCCGAGATCAAACTCCCAACCCCAACCCTCGCTCCCATCAGGGAGGGGGCTCCGGAGTTGAAGCCGGCGTTCGGCGGGCTGCGCGAGCGGGATGTGCGCGAGCTTGATGATTTCGAGGCGCGGCTGACGAAACGGGCGCGGCATCTGCGGAAGTGGCCGGAGCGCGGGATTCACTGCTACCGGCTGTATGAGCGTGATTGCCCGGATGTGCCGCTGGTGATTGATCGGTATGAGGATTACGCGCACATCTTCGAACATGAGCGTGGACACAGCCGCTCGCTGGCGCAGCACGAAGACTGGTGCGATGATGTCGTCGTGCGCACGGCTCGGGTGCTCGAGATCCCGACTTCGCACGTGCACATGAAGGATCGGCCGCGGCAGCGTGGCAAGTCGCAGCATGAGCGGATGGCGGATGAGGGCGTCAAGATTGTGGCGCGCGAAGGGGGATTGAAGTTTGAGGTCAACCTGACCGACTACGCGGACACGGGGCTCTTTCTCGATCACCGCATCACGCGGGGCTTGGTGCGCGATCTGTCGGCCGGGAAGCGGCTGCTCAATCTCTTCTGCTACACCGGAAGCTTCACGGTGTACGGCGCGGCGGGCGGGGCGACATCGTCGGTGAGCGTCGATCTTTCGAATACGTATCTCGAGTGGGCGTCGCGCAATGTCTCGATCAATGGCTTCTTCGGGCAACAGCACAAGTACGAGCGCTCGGACGTGCTCGAGTTCCTGCGCGAGCATCCGCCCGGGGTTCACTATGACATAGCGGTGATTGATCCGCCGACGTTCTCAAACAGCAAGAGCACCGAGCAGGATTTCGAAGTGCAGGCGGCGCACGTCGAATTGATCGCGCGGACGGCATCGCTCATGAGCCCGGGCTCGAATATCTTCTTTTCGAACAACTTCCGGCAGTTCAAGCTGGATCAGACGGCGCTTGAAGCCAAGGGGCTTCGCGTGCGAGAGATCAGCCGGCAGACTGTGCCGGAAGATTTCCGGAACGAACGCATTCATCGGTGCTGGAAAATCGGAGTCGGCCCATTCGCAGACGTGCCTGCGGACGCACGCAACGACGCGGGCGAAACCTGAATCGAAACCAGATCAGGCCTCGACGTCTTCGCGATCATCGCGGTCGTATCCCACACTGAGCGGGCGGTTGGCACAACTCCCGACAAACTCGGCCATCTCGGCAACGAGCGGGCAGCGCTCGCCCAGCCGGTTCAGAATTTCCATCATCTCCGGACGCGTCATCGGCTCGCGGAATGCCTTGCGGAAAGCCTCGCGTGTGCAGGTAATCTGGTCGCGTGGATACCCGGCGCGTCTCAGTCCGACGAGATTGATGCCCGTCAGGCGTGATCGCTCGACGGCGGAAGTGAACGGCGGAATATCCTTCACTGCACGGGTGCCCCCGCCGACGAACGCCATTCGGCCGACGCGCGTGAACTGGTGCAGCAGCGCGCCGCCGCCCAGAGTCGCGCCGTCGCCAACGCTGCCGTGCCCACCCAGTGCCGAGTTGTTCACCAGCACGACGTCGTTGCCGGTGCGTGAATCGTGGCCGAGGTGCGAATTCACCATCATTAGATTTCGATTGCCGACCGTCGTCGGGTTCGTCTCTAGCGTCGCGGCATGGACGGTGCAGTGTTCTCGAAGCGTGCAGTCTTCGCCGATGACAGCGCCTGCAGTCGGGTCGCCGGGCTTCACTTTGAGGTGCTGCCCCGAGAACCCGATCGAGCAAAAGGGATAGAGCACCGTGCGGGCGCCGATCGTGAGCGGTCCGTTGAGATACACATTTCCGATCAGGCGCACGCCCTCGGCGAGCTTTACACGCCCGGAGACCACGCACCACGGCCCGATCACAACTCCTTCCCCGATCTCGCAATCCTTGGAGATGATCGAGGTCGGATGCACGCTTGTCATGCAAGACCGTAGCGGGGATTTCGCCTTTCGGCCAAACCAACGCCCCCGAAATCACATGCAATTCAGTAAGTTCCGCAATTCTGCCAAGCCCCGGGAATCGCGATTTCCCCCGCCATCACTTGCGATCGACGGGCTTGCCCCCGATGGTGAGAGATGCCTTGGTTTCCTTGCCACGCTTCTTGGTGAACGGGAGCCAGCCGGGCGGGAGCAGATTCCGCAGTACGAGCCAGAGCGCGAGCAGCGCCACGACCGTCGCGACCCAGAACTGCCAGTCGGTCCACGGGATGGACATCAGGAAATCCCCGCGAGGCGGAGCGACTGGAAGACGATGAATGCCGCGGCGTACGCGATGGCGCTCATCCACACGAGTTGAAGGATCGCCCATTTCGCGCCGCCGGCTTCTTTGGCGGTGACAGCAAGCGTCGGAAGACATTGCATGGCGAGCACGAAGAAGACAAGCACGGACCAACACGTCGCGACGGTAAAGATCGGCGTTGTTCCATCGTCGCGCGGCGCTGAAGCGATGGACTGCACGATGCCTTCGTCGTGGACATCTGCGTCGTCTCCGCCTGCGCTCGTGACGATGGCCATGGTGGAAACAAAGACCTCGCGGGCGGCGAAGCTGGTCAGGACGCCGACGGTGAGCTGCCAGTCGTAGCCGAGGGGCGCGAAGACGGGTTGCACGGCCTTGCCCATGCGACCGATGAACGAATGGGCCTTTGCGTTTGCGGCGGTCTGGCGATCGGCTTCCTCGTCCAGCTTCTTGGCGCTCTCTCGAGTCTCATCGGCCTTTGCGCTCTCGGCCGTCGTGTCGGCGACGGCGCGAAGGTCGATCGCCTGTACATGGAGCAATTTCGCGCTTTCGGGCGCGGGGACGTGCGGGTAACTGCCCAGCCACCAGAGCACGATGCAGATGGCGAGAATGTTGGTTCCGGCGTTTTTGAGGAAGACCCAGCCCCGGTCGATGGTGGTCGCGAGGGCGGTGCGGACGCTCGGCAGTTTGTATGTCGGAAGCTCGAGGACCATTGGTCGCGCCGGCCCTTTGAGGATCGTCTGACGCGCGATGAACGCGCTGAAGAGTCCCGCGAGCGCGCCCAGCAGATAACAGCCGACAAATGCAAGTCCTGCGAAGAGCGGCTTGCCTTTGAAGAGCAAACTGGTGACGAGCACGTACACCGGCAAGCGTGCGGAGCACGTCATGAACGGTGCAACCAGAATGGTTGCGAGCCGCTCGCGTCGATCGGGGATCACGCGTGTGGACATGATTCCGGGCAGCGCGCACGCATGGCTCGACAGGAGCGGCACAAACGCGTGGCCGGGCAGACCGAACGGGCGCAGCACGCGGTGCATCAGGAGCGCGGCACGCGCGAGATACCCGGTATCTTCGAGCAGCGAAATCAGGAAGAAGAGCAGACAGATCTGCGGCACGAAGACCGCGGTCGCGCCGATCCCCACCACCACTCCGCGCGCGATCAGGTCGCGCAGGATTCCTTCGGGCAGATTCGCTTCGACGAGGTCGGCGGCGCTTCCGAAAAACGTGTCGATCCACTGCATCGGAAACTGGGCGATGGAAAAAATGGCGTAGAAGACCGCGACCATCACGAGTGCGAAGATCGGGATGCCGGTCCAGGGCGAGACGAGCAGCGGATCGAGACGGTCGGTGAGGGAGAGTTTCGCGCCAATTTCAATACCGGCGCCCGCGGCCGGCTGCATCGCACGCACGGCGAGCCGGTCGGCCCAGTGCTCAAGTTCGGATTGCTCGCCCGGGGGCGTGTGCGTGGGAACTGTCGCGGTACGCAGGGCGATGGCAAGGCCCTCAAGCCCTTCACCTTTTCGCGCGCTCACCGCGACCACGCGGCAACCGAGTTGTTCTTCGAGTGTGCGCAGGTTGATCTCGCGCCCCTGGCCGCGAGCGAGGTCGATCATGTTGAGCGCAACGATTGTCGGTAAACGGCGCCGGAGCACTTCGCCGACGAAGACCAGATTGCGGGCGAGATTGGTCGCGTCTACGACGATGCAAACGGCTTCGGGATCGCCGATCGGTTCGCCTCTTGGGCTCAGACGGCCAGCGAGCACATCGCGGCAGATGCGGGCTTCGAGCAGGTCGAGTTCGAGCGAATAAATGCCGGGAAGGTCCACGAGATGAACAGCCGCATCTGCGGCGGGGCCGGTGCGCACGACGCCGATTTTGGCTTCTTGTGTTGTGCCGGGAAAGTTGCTGGTCTTGTGGCGCAGGCCGCAGAGCGCGTTGAAGAGCGTGGTCTTGCCGGTATTCGGATTGCCTAAGAGTGGAACATGCAGAACGCCGGTCTCGTCGCGCTCGAATGCGACTTGCGTATCAACGGTCTCAACGCTCGGACGTTCGCTCATCGAGCGTTCTCCGGCGGAGCAACTCCGACCGGCGAGGAGATTCGGACGCGGGAGGCGAGCGCTTTGGTCAAGCCGATTCGGCTGGAGCACGCACAGCCGCAGGCTTCGGCGCCGAGGATTTCGAGAATGGTCGGTTCGCCCAGTCGAACGACCCGGACGCGGATGCCGGGGCGCAGGCCCATCGCGCGCAGGAGAGCCGCGTCCCCGGGGTCATCAACGCCGAGACTCGCGACGTGCGAGATCTCGCCGGGCTTGAGTGAATCGAGGAAGCTCGTCGGGCCGCTGGGCGGTTCGGCGACGCAGCCGGGGGGAGGGGTGGTCAGTGAATCACTGGTGGGGACGCTCACGGGGGCATGGTAGCGAGGTGAGACTGGGTCGCAAGAACGGGAATTGGGCAGGATTGCACGTTGATCCGGCGGTTGTTCTCGTTGCTGCGTGCGTGGGGGTCATTCGGCGACTGGCCGTACGAGCCCGAGCAAAGCGAAGGGGTTGTGCGTCGGAGCATGGCTGCCGTGGAGCGGATTGCAACTGCGCCCGCGCTGCGCTTGGGCTCGTACGGCAAGGGGTGAGTGAAATTTCTTGCGTGTGACGGCAAGAGCGCGCTGGCGCTGATCAGCCGGCGCTGCCGACAAGGGCGGCGTTGGTCGGGAAACGCTGCAATGCCGCGAGCAACTGCTCCACCTGTTGAGGCGGGGGCATTGTGAGCAAACGGCGGCGGAGGGCCGTGATTGTCTTCAACTCGGACTCGCTCATGAGCAGATGCTCTTTGCGGGTGCCGCTGGCGGCGAGGTTGATCGCGGGGAAGAGGCGCCGCTCCGAGATCTTGCGATCGAGGATGAGCTCCATGTTGCCCGAGCCTTTGAATTCTTCGAAGATGATCTGATCGGCGGCGCTGCCGGTATCGACGAGGCAGGATGCGATCATCGTGAGACTGCCGGCTTCTTCGGTGTTGCGTGATGCGCCGAAGATCTGGCGGGGGACCTCGAGGGCTTTGCTGTCGAGGCCGCCGGTCATGGTCCTGCCGCTGCTGGCGTGATGGCGTGAGTTGTTGAATGCGCGGCCGAGGCGCGTGAGCGAATCCATCACGACGACGACGTGGCGCCCGCATTCAACTAATACCTTGCAGTATTGCTGCGTGGCGAGCGCGATCTGGATGTGCTTCTCGACGGGATGGTCGTTGCTGCTGGCGATCACGCGCACGCGCGGAGAGACCGAGATCGGCTTGGGCGCGGGGGCCGAAGGCTGCGGGATATCCGTCTCGCCGTTGGATGCGCCGTTCAATTGAGCGGCGACATCTGGGGGCAGTTCCTTCATCAATTCCGCGGCGGCCTGTTCGCCCCGGCGGATGGTGTCGGTCTGCTCGGTGACGTACTGCGCGAAGGTGCGACGGAAATCGGTGACTTCCTCCGGGCGCTCGTCCACAAGCAATACAACGACTTCGACATCGGGATGATTCCGAAGGATCGCGGTCGCGATGTCCTTGAGCAACGTCGTCTTGCCCGCCTTGGGGGGCGACACGATCAGGCCGCGCTGGCCACGACCGATCGGGCAGAAAAGGTCAATCAGGCGGCAACTGGCTGGGCAGCCCGGATATTCGAGAGTCAGTCGCGGCGCGGGATCGATCGAAGTGAGTTCTTCAAAGGGTTTGATGCGCTGGAGACCCTGGGGCAACTCGAGCCCCGGAAATGCCGCGGGACCCGGCCTCATGACTGCGGCAACGCCGCCGCCCCAGCCGCCACCGGGATTATCGCCGTAGCGGCCTTGCGAGCCACCACCGGAGCCATTGCCCCCGCCACCACCACCGGGGCCGTAGCTACCTCTCCCACGTCCGCGCCGTCCTCGACGATTTCCCAAGCTCTTTGCTCTACTTTCCGCTCTTGGCGACTTTCCGTGTCGCGCTCTGCATGCGCCGATCGAGAAGCCCGTCGGCGCTTCCTATCGCACCGAGGAACAATCAGGACTTGCTCTTTCAAACGTGCCGGCGGCCATATGAGAATCGGGCCCGGATACCGGCGATCGGCAGCAAAACAATAGTCGCACTTCCAACGCCGGACGCGGCCCTGCCGGTACACTGTTCAACGTGGATTTTGTTGCCGCCCAGAATCGCCTCGAGAAGCTCCGGATGTGGCGTCAGCCGCACGCCCGGAACCTGTCGCTTGAGGCGGGTATCGAGAAGATCGCCGAGGCGGCGAAGCGCGCCGATCGCGGGCTGAGCAGGGCTTTGGAGGCGTGGATTGCCGCGGCACCGCAGGAACTGGCGGACTGTTGCCGCCCGATTTCGCTTCGCGCCGGCACGCTGGAAATGACGTGCGATTCGTCTGCCGCGGCGTACGAATTGAATCGGTGGCTGCAGAGCGATGGGGTTGCGGCGCTGGCGCGCGAGGGCGTGCCGATCCTTCGAGTTCGGCTGGTCGGAGGCGGGGCGGCAAAACCATCGCAACCAAAGCGGCCCGAATCCGGCAAGAGTGGCAAGAACGCAACTGGCAACGGAAACAGCCGCCGGCCGCGTTCGTAGGTGTCACCGGACATGACCGAACTCGCGCCCGAAACCGAAGCAGGCAACCGTTCGGGGGACGAGCCCGGTCGAGAAGCGCTGCGCGAGTTTCTCAGCACGGGATCGACACACTGCCCGAGCTGCGGATACGACGTTCACGGGTGTGATGAGGCGAGGTGCCCGGAGTGTGCGTGGCCTCTGACGCTGCAACTCAAACCGCGCGTCAGTTCCGTGCCCTATTGGATTTTTTCGCTGCTGATTCATGGCTGGCTTTTTCTCTGGGGCACTGGAGGCTCGCTCTCGATCGCGATGCGAGCGTGGCAATATCACGGGGCCGTTTCGCGCCGGTGGGTATCGGCGGTAAACGCGGCCCAGGCAGAGGCGATGATCCGGCAGTTCACGGGCTCGCTTGATTCGGGCGTCGCTGCGCCGGTCGCGGTGACGCCTGCACGCAGCACGCTGATCGAGAATCTGTGGACGTATTTTCTCGCGCAGAACATGGTGGATCAGGTCTCGATCTCGCTGTTCGTGCTGAGCTTTCTGTTTGGCGGAGTCGGACTCTTGCTGACGCCGTGGATGCGGCGGCTGTCGTCGCGCGCGAATGCCCTGCTGATGTCGGCGAGCATTGTGCTGTTTGTTGCGACGATGCTCAACTATGTCGCGGTGTACCTGTCGATTTTGCTGCGCGGGTTTTGAATCGGAGCGTCGCCGAAGGCCGGTATGCTCCGTGCATGACACCGATCGCGGACGCGAGTGCTCTTCGAGTCTTTCTGGAATCTCGCGACGAACCTTGCCCGAGTTGCGGATACAACCTGCGGGGACTGGCTTCGGGGGCGTGCCCGGAATGCAAACATGTGCCGCGGCTTCAGCTCTTGAAGCCCGATTGGCCGAGCCGAGGGAGGGTCAGGCTCGCGCTTGCGCTTGGGGCGCTTGGTGTCGTGCGCGGCATCGCCGGCGCCGTTCAGTCGGGCTACGACCTGTGGCACGGCCAAATCCGGATCCCTTCGGTTTCCTACGCGCTGCTGATGGTCATGTGGTTCGTGATGTATTTGTGGCTGTTTGTCCTCTGCGCGTTCGGCTTCGTGAATGTGCTCCGCACTCGCAACAGCGATCTTTCCCGCCGTGCTGTAGATCGGCTGGTGGGCCGCCTGCTCCTCTACCTGCTCGTTTCGCTCCTGCTGGCGGTTTCGGTGCAGGCAGCCCGCCTGCTTGGCTTGATGTGAGGCCGCCACGGAGCGACGCCCCTTGGCTGGGGCAGAAAGGGCTTCTCGCACGCACCCTTGCCTCAACTTCCGCGTATCTATCTGTGCGATCTCGCCGATAACTTTCTTATGCCCGGCACCCCGCACACCGATCTTTCGCCCGAGCTCCTCGCCCACAAGCAGGCCATCGAGGCCAAGTCGAAGGAGTACGGGCTCAACTTCCCCGAAGTGATCTTTGAGGTGTTGCCGTTCGACACGATGAACCAGATCGCCAGCTATGGCGGGTTTCCGGTGCGCTATCCGCACTGGCGCTGGGGGATGGAGTATGAGAAGCTTTCGAAGCGCGATGCGTATGGGCTTGGTCGCATCTATGAGATGGTGATCAACAACGACCCGTGCTACGCGTATCTGCAGGAATCCAACAGCGTCACGGATCAGAAGCTGGTGATGGCGCATGTGTACGGGCATGCGGACTTCTTTAAGAACAACTTCTGGTTCAGCAAAACCAATCGCAAGATGATGGATGAGATGGCGAACCACGCGACGCGGGTTCGCCGCCATGCGGATGTGCATGGGCAGGATGAGGTCGAGCGGTTTCTTGATGCGTGCTTGTCGATCGAGCACTTGATTGATCCGCACTCGATGTTTGTGCAGCGGGATGCGGCGCCGGCGCGGGCGGGTGATGCGCCCGGCAATTTTGCGCCGCAGAAGCTTCCAGCCAAAGACTACATGGACCCGTTCATCAATCCGCAGCGGGCGCTTGACAAAGAGAAAAAGGACTTCGAGGAACAACAGAAGGCGGCCAAGGCGCGGTATCCGCTGCATCCGACGCGCGACATCCTGCTGTTTTTGCTGAAGCATGCGCCGCTGGAAGAGTGGCAGCAGGACATTCTCTCGATCGTGCGGGATGAGGCGTATTACTTTGCGCCGCAGGGAATGACCAAGGTCATGAACGAGGGGTGGGCGACGTACTGGCACAGCAAACTCATGACCTCGCACTTTCTCGAGGCGAAAGAGATCATCCACTACGCGGATCAGCATTCGGGCGTTGTGCACATGGCGCCGGGCGGGTTTAACCCGTACAAGATCGGGATTGAGTTGTTCAAGGACATCGAGCGCCGCTGGGACAAGGGCCAGCACGGGGCGGAGTGGGATCAGCTCGAAGCGATCGGCGCGAAGCAGGCCTTTGACAACAAGGCGATGAAAGGGCGGGAGAAGATCTTTGAGGTGCGGCGCATTTACAACGACATCAATTTCATCGAGGAGTTCCTGACGGAAGAATTCGTCGAGAAGCACAAGATGTACCAGCACAAGCGCGATCCGCAGACGGGCGAGATCAAGGTTGTGTCGCGCGATTTCAACCGCGTGAAGCAGACGCTGCTGCATCACCTGACCAACATGGGCCAGCCGTTCATTTACGCGGTCGATGCGAACTATCAGAACCGGGGCGAGCTGTACCTCGCGCACAAGTTTGCGGGGCTTGAGATCGATGCGGCGAAGGCGCAGCAGGTGTTGCAGAACGTACGGCTGCTCTGGGGCCGGCCGGTGCATCTGCAAGCCAACATCAACGAGGACATGCATTTGCTCACGATGGACGAGATCGGGGGCAAGCCGAAGAAGGAACGGATCAATTCGGATACGCCCAAGCCGGCGCATGTGATTGAATAGCGCTGCGATGGATTTGAAGTGAGCGTTGCAATCGAACAGCAATGAAAACGGCCGAGCATTGACTGCTCGGCCGTTTTTGATTTTGTTCGAATGATCGTCGGCGATTATGCCGCGTGCGGACGGTCGTCGCCGCCGGAGCCGAGCAGAGCCTTGAGGCGCTCCATCTGGCGTTCGGCACGATCGAGGGCGGATTCTGCCATGGCGGAGGCGTCGCTGCGCGATCCACCAAAGCGATAGACCGGAGCGCCCTCGCCCCAGCGCGACTTCGCGCTTTCGGTTCCCCACGACTGGCGAGGGAACGGAATCGGATCGAGAGCTTCACGCAACTGGGCCGGATGAAACTTGAGCGTCGGCATGGTTCGAGTCCGTTCGAATGGAGCAGCCTGCTCCTGAGTCCCAGAATCGCTTGCCCTAACGAGGACAAGCACCCCCCAACCCAACTTCCCGTCCCCACCGCCCGCCGGCCGCCGTCCTGGCAGCCTTCTTTCGTCGTCCCTTCCTGACCCTGTCTCCAACTTCCGGGCCGCAGGAGAACAAAACAGAGGGGTTCCGGACCAAAGCACCCCGCGCCAACGGCCTGAACGGCCCGAAATACCCATCTTCCCAAGGGCTGTGGGCAAGCAAACGACCTTCTTTCATCGGTTATGAGCCGTGAGAAGGATTCATTGACAATACCTAATTTTACACGAACTTACGGAGCCGCAGCAGGCTGATCTGAACCGGCCTTTGGCTCGGTCCCGGCACGCAGGCGGGCGATGTTGCCCCGGTGACGCCAGATCATCATGCAGGAGAGGAGCGCGGTGAGGCCCGCGACGGAGAGCCCGGCTCCGGTTGCCGCGGCGATGTCCATCGCGTCTGGACGCAGCCAGAGCGTCGCACCGGTCTGGAGCAGTACGAAGAGCGGCAGACTGGCGGTGGCACAAATCGAGGCCAGGCTGACGTAGCGCGAGACCTTGAGAACCAGGACAAAGACGCCGAGTGCCGCGAGACCGGCGAAGGTCATGATCGGGAAAAAGCCGAGCAGGGAGCCCAAGGCCGTCGCGACGCCCTTGCCCCCTTTGAATCCAAGCCAGGGTGTGTACATGTGGCCGAGGATTGCGCCGGCGAGCACGCAGCACCAGAGCAGCGCCTGCGTGGGGGCGGGAGACCACTTGCCGGCCAAACCGGACAGAATTCCGATTCCGAGTACGGGCACAAAGCCCTTTAAAAAGTCACCGGAGAAACAGAGAAACCATGCGCCGCGGCCGAAGACGCGCCCGACGTTGGTGGCGCCGATGTTGCCCGAGCCGAGCTTCCTGATGTCAACGCCCCGTGCGCGGCCGATCATGTAACCGGTCGGGAACGAGCCGAAGAGGAAGGCGACGACCACTGCGATGAGCCATTGAACGAGTGTCACGGGCGGTAGAGTACCTGCGATCTTGTGCAAGCGAACAACGCCCCCGCTTCGGCTGTACGGGCGAGTAAACTGAACGTCAGAAACCCCAAGGAGCATGTATGAATTCTGGAAACCCAACTCTTCGCGCCGGCGTGTTCGACAAGCCGGTGAATGCGCCCCGCTGGGATGACCTCACTACAGCAAAGTCTGGAACGATGACTGTGCAGGGGACGGCGATCAAGGCCGGCGTGCTGCTAGCGATTTGCGTGGCGAGCGCGTGCTTCGCGTGGGCGAAGTTCGAGCCGATGTACCAGGCGGGGAATATGGGCGGCATGATGCCGTGGGTGTTCGGCGGCGCGATCGGAGGATTGGTCCTCGCGCTCATAGTCAGCTTCAAGCCGACGACGGCGCCGTATCTTGCGCCGATCTATGCCGCGACGCAGGGAATCTTCATCGCGGGCATCTCGCTCGTTCTGGTCGCACAGACCGCGTCGCGGGCGTCGCCGGGCGGAGCTGCTTCGGCGCTCAATGTCGGGATGATCTTCCAGGCCGCGTCGCTGACGTTCGGCATTGCGGGTGCGGCGCTCCTCGCGTATGCGACCGGCTTCATTCGCATGAGTCCGGCGGTGATGAAGATGGTTGTCATTGCGACGGGCGGGCTGGCGGTCTATGCGGTCGCGCTGATGCTGCTCAACGGCGTTTTTAAGTTGGGGTTGCCGAACCTGTGGTCGAGCGCTTCGCCGCTTGGGATCGGCTTCTCGTTGTTTGTCATCGTGCTTGCCTCTTTCAATCTCGTCATGGACTATCAGGTCATTGACGAGGGCGTGAAGGCGGGCGCGCCGAAGTACATGGAGTGGTACGGCGCGTTCGCGCTCACCGTCACGCTTGTGTGGCTGTACATCGAGATTCTCCGCTTGCTGTCGAAGCTGAATCGTCGGGATTGATGCGATGAAGGAGTCTGTCGTGTCCGCCAGACTCGCGATCTTGGCTGCGCTGACGATCGGGCTTGTCACCTGCGATCAATCGCAGGGGCCCGGGCATCCGCCCGCGAAGACGCCGCCTGGGTCGAGCACTTCGGCGAGCGGATTTGTGCCGTCGAAGAACGGATTTGCGTTCGCAAACAACTTTCCCGGCGCGCCGCTGCCGACGTTTTTGAGTTCGAGCGGGCCGACGGATCCCAAATCGGCTTTCGGGCTTTGCGGCGGGATGTCGGCGGCTGCGGCGGATTACTTCGTTGCAGGGCTGGCGCTGCCGCGAGAACGCGCGCTTCCGGAGCGCGGCAGTACGCTCTATGAATACTTGTTTCTACGCCAGGCGCAGTCGTTCGGCCCGGGGCTCGCCACCGCGTTGAAGTTTGCCGACTGGACGATGAAGCCCGATGCCGAACTCGGCACGCTCACCCTTCGCGAGCTCGACACTCTGGAGCGTGCGCTCAAGGAGCATCCGGCTGTTCCGATCGGACTCATCATCGCGCGGCCGAATGGGCCGCCCGGGGCACGGAACATCTCGGACAATCATCAGGTGCTCGCGCTTGCGATGACGCGCGAAGATCAGGTCGCGACGATCAGCATCTACGACCCGAACTATCCGAACGACGACGGCGTGAAGATCATCCTCGGCCTGATGAGCGAGAAGCAGCCGGCGGGCATTCGCAATCGCCCGAAGGGGCGATCAACCCTCATTCGGGCGGTCTTTGTGCTGCCGTACGAACCGGCGACGCCGCCCCGAGCGAATTCTGTGACTCCTCCGCAATAGCGCGGCGCGTGAGGCGTTTCTTAGGCATCGCACGCGGCACCCGATGTCGGGCTGGGGCCCTGCGCTGCGCATCGGAACGCCCTGCGTTCACCGGGCTTTGCAACGCGGAGGATTCACATGCAGCGAGTTCGAAATCATCTCACGCCGGCACTTGTCGTTTTTGTGGCTGCGATCGCAGCGGGTTCGATCGGCGCCGGAGTCCAGACAACCGCACCAGGCTCTGCCGATTCTCCCAGCACAACGACGCCGGTCGTGCGGCCCGGTCATGTTCTGGGTGTTGTGACGAGCGCCGATGCACACGCGAATCTGCAGGGCGTCGTTGTGCAACTCATCCGCGATCAGCGTGTTGTCGATCGCACGCTGACGAACAAGGACGGCAAGTTTGCGTTCCCGAATATTCGGCCGGGACACTTTCAAATCGCGGCAGAAAAGCGCGGAGTCGGAGTCGGTCATCAGCCCGGCGACGTGAAGCCCGCGGAAACGGTCAGGATTGAAATCGCACTGAAGAAGCCCGCCTGACAGCGTGCTCTATCAACAGCAGCGAGTCTTCCCTCCTCGGGGATTCGCTTCAAGAAGGCGGCGGAACCAGGCCTCGGTTCCGCCGTCGTTTCTTTGGTTTCATGTGGTCCAGGCGAGCGGAGATGCCCGTGCGCTTCGCTTGGGCTCGTACGGCAAGGTCGCTGCAGTTTCGATGCGTGTGTCAGAATTGTTGTGATCTTGCGTGCGGCGAACGGCGGCGCTCTATCCGGCTGAGACGATGCCGGCGCGGAGCGCCTCGGAATCGGCCTTGCCTTGGGAGGCTTGGATTTGTGCGCCGATGCGTTTGAGGCTGGTGGCGGTGAGCTTTTCGTACTTGCGCAGGTATTCCATCACGGCGATGACGAAGGTCGCGTGACTCCAGGTGAGCGGGCTGACGGAGATTGCTTCGCCGCTGTAGGGGTTGAACTGTTCGGCGAGGACGCCGGATTTTTCGGCGCGCTTTTCGGCCCACTCGAGGAGCGGCAGCGCCTGATTCAATTCGTCGAGAGTTCGCGCGCGCTCGATCAGATACTGCGCCTGCCAGAGCGTGCAGATGACCCACGGGTTGCCGGGGACGGCGTCGGTGTGATCGCGTTCGACCTGGTGGTAGTAGTCGCGCTCGTAGCGGGCGCAGCCTCCGACTTCGGTTTTGACCCAGAGGCGCGACCAGAGGCCCTTCATTTCCTGCTCGACCATTTCGTCGCAGGCATCGAGCGCACCGAAGGCGAAGAGCGCGTAGTTGGCGCTGTCGCTGGTCATGTCCAGGCGGTAAGTCCCATCGGGAAGCGGGATCGCCATGCGGGCGAAACGCTTCTGCTCGGGGTTCCAGAGGAATTTTTTCAGCGCGGTGCGCATGCGGTCGGCGGCTTCGCGGTAGATCGCGGCGCGGTCTTCGTCGCCGAAGTCGAGCGCGAACTGCGAGGCCGCGTTGAGCGCGCCGATGGTGGCGCTGACCGTGAACGTGTGGATACCCCGGCGTTCTTCCCAGAGATCCCAGCTTTGCTGGGGCAGGCCGTTGGCATCGCGGTATTTCAGCATCCAATCAGCCGGACGTACGACGAGCAGGTTGTAAAGCGGCTTGACGAACTCGACGTCGCGGAATGCGGCGAAGTGCTTGCGAAGGGCCCAGAGCACGAGTGCGGTTTCATCCTGCTGCACGGGCAGAATCTTCTGACCCTCGATCATCCACGGGTGCCACGAGCTGGCGAGTTCGCCGGTGGGTGTGTACTTGTGGAGGAAGTAGCCGCTGTCTTCGATCGCATCGCCACAGAAGCGGAAGAAGTGACGCGAGAGTTCGGATTGGCCGCAGAGCGAAAGGGCGTAGGCGACGAGCGCGCCGTCGCGGGGCCAGCAGTAGGAGTAGTGATCGCCACCGAACTGGGTGATGTCGCTGTCGTTGGCCGCGATGATCGCGCCGCCGTTATCGATCTGCGTACGCAGGACGAGCTGGCTGCGGAAGAAGAGGTCGCGCACTTTCTCAGGAAGCGGCGAGAGGTCGATCGGTTCCTTGCGGCACCAGAGTCGCCAGTACGCCTGCGTCCTTGAGATGTGCCGATCGGGGCCTTTCTCGTTTACGCGCTTGTTGAGATCGCGTACCTGGTCGTAGCTGCGTCCGCAGGCGAGCCAGCTTGAGACATAGCTCTCGCCTTTTGGCTCGATATCGAGATTGAAGCCGATCGTTGCATCGACCGAACCTTGGCTGATCGCGTTACGGCCGAGCTGGCCGTCTTCGGCGTCACGCCAGGTTCCTTCGGCGCCGCCGAGTCGCTTGGTGCCGATGGCCCAGTTGTCGATGCCGCACTTGTTTTGATCGCAGGCGTTAAAAAGGAAGTAGATGTCGTCCTTGTAGAGGACGAGGCTGCTGGTCGCGGGGTCGTAATTTGCAGTGTCGCCGACGGACGAGCCTCGGATCGACATATCCCAGTGATAGAACAAGCGCACGTCTCGCCGACGACCAGTAAGGTCCTTGACCACGACGCGACGGAAGTAGACCGGCTCGTGGAAGTCCACACAATCGTGACAGGTCAATTCGAGCCCGAGCTCGTGATTGATCAAACTGACGTTGGTGACAAGCGTGTCCTTCTCGTAGCGAAGCTCGCGCCGCCACGAAGGGTCCTCGATCCAGGCGAACTTGCCGTCCGCCCAGACACCGAAGCGCTGGACGTGGCCGTCAGTGTGATTGAACCGGCCGACATTGGGGTAATAGACGTCGCGCACCCGGTAGAGGTAGTCGAACGTCACCAGCACATCGCCATTGCCGACCGGAATATCACGAGGCATTACTTGGCGCCAGTTCGAGGAACACAATCACCGGGCTTGCACGCCCGGACCCCCACCCCCAATCCCCAACCCCCACTCTGCATCGTTGCATCGAGCCAACGAGGACGCCTATTGAGGCGGGGGATTCGTTCGGGCCTACGCCGCGCAGTTTTCGCTGTGAAGGAGAATGGCCCTGCGCAGATATGGCACGGGCGAATTGGGGAAAAATGCCTTATGCCGCGGCAGCGGGCTGCTCGGGCAACACGTCCACTGCCTGCGTCACGGTAATGGTCATCCCGCCCATGGCGGCGACGCGTTCCTTCACCTCTCCGATGAAGGTGATGCGGAGGCCGAAGTTTTCGCCGACCTTGACGGCGACGCCGCGGCCAACCCGCTTGTTATTGACGAGTAAATCGAGTTCTGCGTCGGCAGGCTTGGGCAGTTCGATGATCGCGCCGGGAACCAGCGAGACCACCTCATCCACGCTCAGCGGGCGCTCGCCGAGACGAACGACCAGCGGGACTTCCAGCCGCAGAATCTGCTTGAGGTTGTTTGGTCGTCCGGTGGTCATAAGGCCCATGCGCATCATCGGCCGGAAATGGCCGCGCGATGACGTGAACGCAAGAGCCGTGCCTGAATGAACGCGGCGGGAGGCCCGCATGCGGAGGGATGAAACCGTCCGCCGGGTGTCCGAGCGCGGACGTGCGCGGCTTTGGACGCGAGCTCGGGCGTGAGCTAGCGGTTCAAGAGAGTCGCGGCGGCCGGTGCCTCGATTGGGTCCACGCGAACGGCGAAGACCGGAACTCCCAGCTCGCGGGTCTCCGCTGTGGCGGTGTGCAACGGGTCACAATGCAGGACGATGCGCTGGTAGACGGCTTCTTCAAACATATCGGGGCGCACCTCGAACGAAACGGTTTGCCTGGACGATTCGCGCAGAGGCACGGTGTGCGTATTGAATTTGACGGTTAGGGATTCCTCCAAGTCGCCTCGCCACTTACGCAGCCCTCCGGAGTCCAGCGTTACTTCGCAATGGCTCGGCTCGCGGCGCAGACGGATAATCGCCTGGGGCCGCGACCAGCGAAAGTTCCGCCCTCGCCACGCCTCGAGCAGATGAAAGCCGCTCATGTCGAGCGGATGGATCAATTCCATGTCGCCAGGCGACGCGGCACCAAAGCGTCGCAGGCGATTCAAAAAGATCGGCAGCCGAACGCGCCAGAGAAAGCGGAGTTGATCGCGCAGGTAGTGTTGGGGCGGCCGTTCGAGGTTGTTGATGTGCTGAAGAAAGGTCGGCAGATCGCGCGCGAGGCGGACCACGCCGGCGTTTCGCTTCAGCCGCCAGTAGTAGCACAGATTCAGTGGCAGGCGCTGCACGACGGTGGAAACGGGCGGTGTCGGGCGCTGCGCGAGGCGATACTCGATCCGCTCAAACATTGAGACGCGCCGGGCGCGCAACTGGCGCAGGACCTCGGGCGGCGCGGTGACACCGATATTTTTTTCCAGCCATTCCAGCGTGAGCCGGGCGGGCAGGATGATCTGACGATCGATGGCTTGCCGGCAGAAACGGTCCCAGTTGAGTGCAGGACCGTCGGCATGAATGATCTTCCAGGCGTCGGCCAGCCAGCGCAGGGGCGGCACGCTGTTGAAGCGCGGACCATGCTCGCAGGTATGCAGCAGCTGATCGGCGGGTTGCAGCACAAACGTGTCGAATCCTTCCCAGCGCAGGGGCATACGGCCGTTCCAGAATTCGGCATCCGCCTCGGCCCGGCAGTCTGAGTGCATCAGGTGCCAATGCAGATCGAGGTTTCCCTCCTTGGGATGTCGGAAATGACAGGCATGCAGCGAATCGATCAACGCCTCGCTGTTTAGGAATTCGGATTTCCAGCCTCGCGCCAGCAGCACGTTCATCGCATCGCGGGCGCGGTCATGCGGCACGAGGAGATCGAGATCATCCATCGCCCGCGTACCCACGTCGAGATAAGCCGTCGGAATCAATGCCGCACCCTTGAGCAGCATTGTCAGAATGCCTTCAATGTGCAACGCCTCGAGCAGCGCGGGTTTTCCCTCCAGCAATATCCGGTTTCGCACCCAGATCTTGCGGTAGATACCTTTCAGGCGGGGCAGGACCGGATCATCGAGTGACCAGGCCGACACGCGTCGGAAGACCAGCCCGAGCAGGCGAAACGAGCCGCCATCCACGCGCTCAAAATCAACGGCCGCGCGCCAGCGTTTCCAGGCGGCGCGCGCCTCATCGTCGGGCTGGAGACAAACTCGCAGCAATTCGAGTTGCCCGGCGCCGGGCCAGCAGCCGCCGGGATATTTGACGGCTCGCAAATTCAATCGATATCTCCCGCGGCGCGACGGCGTGCCAGCGAATCGCGCAGCGAAGTGAGGTAGTTCTCGGGGACTTGCGTCTGACGGAGGATGGTCGTGTTGTTGCCGTGAATGCGACGGCGCAGGACCAGCGGTGCGATTGCGGACATGCTCAGCTTTGCTTCCTGCGCTCGCAGATACCACCCAACGAAATCGACCGTGCCCTTTTCTTCGAATTTTCCGGCCCGGTGAAACGACTCGGCACGGATGAGCATGGCTCCGCACAGCCTGCCTCCATCCGCCTGGTGCTGGACGAAGTACTTCCTCCGCACTTCGTCCGGACAATCTTCACTCACGAAATGTTCCACGCCGCCGAACACCGCGTCGAGCCGCGGATCAGCGAGCAGAGTCGCAAGCAAAAACTCCAACGCCCGCGGCAGCCACAGATCGTCGGCATCAAGGAACGCCAAGAACGTTCCGGTCGCGGCGCGCACACCGTGATTCCGCGCCGCACCGATACCTGCGTGGGGAATGTTGAGACAGCGCACGCCCTCGAAGGTGCGAGCGACTTCAGCCGAGCCATCCGTAGAGCCATCGTTCACCACGATCACTTCGAATGGCGGCAATGTTTGCGCGCGGATGCTTTCCAACGCCTGCGCAAGGTAACGTTCGCCATTGCAGACGGGTGTAATGACGCTGACCGTGTTCATGGATTGGAAGCCGCGGAACGCCGTTGCCGAACGATTTGCATCAACGTTTGCGCCATGCCACGTTGCGCCTGCGACAGTTGATGGGAGAGATTTGCCTGATGTAAACGCTTTCGTGTGACAATTTCGGGCAGCCTGCCCATCGTCACGCCCGCCAGGCGTGCGCGGACCAGCCATTCAAAGTCTTCGGAGATGCGCAGCGATTCGTTGAACAGGCCAACACGGGAAAAAAGCGTTCGCCTGGCGAGCACCACGCTGGGCACGAATGTTTCGGCGCCGTCCACAAGTTGCTGCGGATTCTGCCACTTCGGACAGCTCGTACCCGGCTCCAGAAACGGGAGATAGTTTCCCAATACGATTTCGAACTCGGGCTGCGCATTCGCGAGCGCCAACTGGCGCTCCAGTTTGTGCGGCAGCCAGAGATCGTCGGCGTCGAGAAACGCGAGCCACTCGCCCCGGGCGCGAGCGATTGCGGCGTTCCGAGCGGCCGAAGGGCCGGCATTGGATTGACGAATCAGCGTCACGCCCGGTTCGTTCTGCACGAGTTCTGCCGTGCGGTCGGTGGAGCCGTCATCGACCACGATCACTTCGAACGGAGGCACCGTCTGGTTTCGCACACTGGCGAGCGCGTCCTGGATGAACGCTTCGCCGTTGAAAACCGCAATGATCGCGCTGACTGATGTCGAATTCATGTGAGCACGCCGTTTATCGCGCGCAGAATGCCGGCGCGATCTTCGTTCAAGAAAAGCCGATAGGCCGGGACAGTTTTTACAAGTGCCGCGTGAAACGCGAGATCGTGTTGGTCGGAATCCGGCAACTGCATGATCGTGCTCGGCGAAAGTGCGGCCAGCGCCTGCCCGGGTGACACACGCTCCAAACCCACCGGACGATCCGGCGCGATATGAGGCAAAAGGATTGCGCGGAGGGGCAGGCGTTGCGGCAGCTGCGCGTCGTGCGTACCGCTCAGGAAGAAGACCGCCTTTTCGTCCGATCGCCGGTGCGGATTGCCGAGGCTCGCGTGAAATCCGTTCAGACGAGGCATCGCGTCGTCGCAGACCTTGGCAGAGTTGTACAACGCGTGAACGGTCGGCTGCGCGCCCGACATTTCGCAGAGGCAGTAGTCGTCGCCCAGATACTGCATGTTGGCCGTCAACCCGAGCAGCGCCGTGGTCGACTTGCCGGAACCGCCCTTGCCGACCAGCAGTACAACGCCTTTCTCAGTTCCGATTGCCGCCCCGTGCAGCAGAAAAACACCTCGGCGCGCGAGCCAGGCGTGGAGCATGTTTCGCAGTGGCGCGGCGCTCTCCCAGTACGCGACGCGCGCCGCTTGCTCTGCGCAATACCAGCCGCGGCTCGCTGCCAGATCGACCAGGCTCAGACTTGCCACGCCGGGAAGCACGACCAATCGAAGATCAGGATGCTCCATCCCCGCGATACGGCCACGTGGAAAATAGCGTGCCTGCTCCCACGCTTCGGGCAAGCGCGGCGCTGCTTCGTCGCCGCCTTCCCACAACCCGACTTCGAGTTCGGCGGGCCCGGGAGCCGTGCGAACATGTTCGAGCGCCGGGTTGAATTGCGCCGCAAGCGCGGCGGAGGCAAATGTGAGTTTTACCCGGCGCCCTGCGATGGAGTAAAAGTGATCCTGCTGAATTCCTGTCTTGCGGACCGCGCGGCGGAAGGACTCTTCGAACTGGACCGCGCAGGATTTCAGCAACGCGCCGGTGTCGACGAATTCCAGCGGGTGGAGAGTGCTCTTCATATCACGGCTTCACACCGGGCGGCAGCATCGGCCAGCCGGCTTCGCTTACTTCGTGGATCGGATCGGCCAGCAGCAAATCCTGCATGTCGGAAAATTTCTGGAACGCGAGCGGGGTGTACGGCACCGAGATTAGGATGACGGGAATTCCCGCACCATCGCCTTCGACAATGAGATCTTCTTTGCGCAACTCTTCGATAAACGCCGCCACGTCCTGCTCTAATCCGCCGTCCGGACATCCTGTGCAAACTTGACGCAAGCGCGCGACGAGTTCCGCGGCCGAACAACCGTCCGAAAGAATGGTCCACGCGACGCTGGAGGATTCCTGCAAACTGAAGTAGTTGCCGTTCTCCATGTGGATCAGGATGGCTTCACCATCGATGGTTTGGTGGACGACCTTGGGATGCGAACGAAATCGTGGGGAAGTTTCCATCAGTTGACCGCTTTGAGTTTCATTTGCCACTGGACTTTGGCGTGTGGAATTCCTGCGATGCGTCGGGACAACGAAGTCTGGTGTGCGAACGGAGGCTTCACCGTGAGCACGAAGATTGTCCGCACGGACATCCTCTGCGTGGGGTGCGTTCGGAGTCTACCACAGTGTTGATTTCGGCGCGATGCACTCGTGCCCCGCGACCGTCGAGGGCGGGCCAACCCGATGGGCGAGCAGATCGACTTTGCCCGATCCCAATTTCAGAGCTTTCGTGCCGCAGTCACCACCGTACTCCAATGTCCGCCATACCGGCGCTGCTCGGGTTGATCGCCCTGATAGGAGAGCATGACGGCGGTCGGGTTTTCGATGAGCAATTCCCGCATGTCGGGAAACGCGATGCTCTTGGAGGTGTCGTCGAACACGAAGCCTGAACTGATATACGCCTGAACGTATTGCGGGATCAGATTGGCGTGCGCGACAGGAAAATCAAAGCTGTTGATGAAGCAGCCGCCGGGTTTGAGCAGGCGTTTGGCGTGTTCGAGAATTCCGAGCACGATCTGAGCGTTCAGTTCTTCCATCACCGAAACGGAACAGATGAGGTCGAACGAGGCGTCTGCGATGCCGGGCGGGTTTTCGCGACCGAGAAGTCCTCGATGAAAGGTCGACTTCGGGCAGGGCTCGATCAGGTCGCGTTGACGTCGAGCGTTCCAGTCGTCGCCGTTTGGAAAGTAGTGAAATCCCTGGTCGTCGTCGAGCCCGTGCATCTCGACTTCTGATTCGAACATTTTGAACAGCCGGCTCGAAAAACCGTGACCGAATTCGAGCACACGCGCCGGACGCTTTGTCCGGATGAATCGCATAATTTCCAGATAGCCGTAATCCTTGAGAACGGCTTCGGAGACTTTCCGGTATTCCGGAAAATCTCTCGTCAGGTCCCACCAATCTGTGACTGTCGGGATTTTCAACATCCGTGCGTTCCGCGCGTCAAAGAGTCAATCCAAACCCAAACGCGGGTGACGGGCGAGAAGCGTCAGCCCTGGTACGCACCGAAAATCAGAGTGACGTTGTGCCCACCGAAACCAAAGGTGTTGTTCATCACGTACTTCACGCGGCGCTCGCGGGCGTGATGGGCGACCAGGTCGATATCAAACCCTTCGTCCGGGTTGTCGAGGTTGATCGTCGGTGCGATCACACCGTCGTTGACGGCGTGCATGCAGGCGATGAGTTCAACCGCGCCGGATGCGCCAAGGCAATGCCCGTGCATGCTCTTGGTACTGCTCATCAGAAGCTTGCCACCGGCGCTTTTGCGGGCGTAATCGCCAAAGACATTCAGAACCGCGGCAACCTCGGCCTTGTCGCCAAGGGGAGTGCTGGTTCCGTGAGCGTTGATGTAGCCGATGTCGGCGATATTGAGGCGAGCGTCCTTCAGGGCCATCTTCATCGAACGCGCAGCGCCATCACCCGCAGCGTCGGGGGCCGTGATGTGGCCCGCATCGCTCGAATTGCCCGTGCCGACGAGTTCGCCGTAAATCCGCGCCCCGCGTGCCTTGGCGTGTTCTTCGCTTTCGAGCACGTACATCGCGGCGCCTTCGGAAAGGACGAAGCCGTCGCGATCCGCATCGAACGGGCGGCTGGCCTTTTCGGGTGCATCGTTACGGGTCGAAAGCGCACGCATCACCATGAACGCGCCCATGCAGAGCGGGCTCACGGCGGCTTCGGTGCCGCCGGTGACCATGACGTCGGCCCAGCCGCGCTGGATCATGTTGGCGGCATCGGCCATGGCGTGACCGGAACTGGCGCACGCTGTGGCGTGCGCCGTCGCGGGGCCCTTGAGGCCGTAGCGGATGGAGATGCCTCCGCTGGTGGCGTTGACCATCAGCCGGGGGACTGTGAAGGGACTCAGGCGATCCGGCCCGCGGTCGAGCAGCGTCGTCATGCCATCTTCGATGGTCGTGATGCCGCCGACGCCCGTGCCGACCGAGACGCCGCACATCTCGGGATTCTCTTTCGAGAAGTCGATCCCCGAGTCGCGAACGGCTTCTGCGGCGGCTCCCATGCCGAGCTGGGTGACGCGATCGAGGCGTTTGGCCTCGCGGAATTCCATGACGCTGGTCGGATCCCAGCCGACGACTTCGCCGGCGATGGTGACCGTCCAAGACTTATAACGCTTGAAGAATTCGGACTCGATGGTGCGGATGCCGCTGCGCCCTTCGCGCATAGCGGCCCACGTCGAAGCCGCGTCGTGACCAATATTGGTCAAGGCGCCTCTTCCTGTTACTACCACGCGACGACTTGAGCTTCCTGCCAACATCGAGGCGGGGTTTCCTTCCGGTAAAGGGAAACGGACAAACCCGGGCGAATCCCGGGGTCCGGATGCTTACTTGGTCGCGGCGTCTCGAGCCTGTTTGATGAAGTCGATGGCTTCGCCAACGGTCTTGATCTTCTCGGCGTGCTCGTCGGGAATTTCGGTCTCGAACTCGTCTTCGAATTCCATCACCAATTCAACGGTGTCGAGGCTGTCGGCGTTCAAATCGTCCACGAAGCGGGTGCCCCGAGTGATCTTCGTCTTATCCGCGCCCATCTGCTCGGCGACGATCTCGATGACCTTTGCTTCGATCTCTTGGTCGGTCACAAGCATTCTCCTGAAAGAGCGGACGTTCCCGGTTGCGTGTCTCCCTGGCTACGCCCACGCGCAAGCCTCTCGGGGAGACAGCGGCCCGCAGCCGCCGATCTCAAAACTCGTGGGGGCATTCTACTCGCACCCCATCGTCCTGCCAAGTTCGGGTTCTTTCCGACCTCGGGGGGGTGTCGTTTGGGCCTACTAAGTTCGCGGACGTGACCTGCGTGGGACGCTTCTCGGCCTCCTCAGGCAGGGTTTGCGCTGAAAAGGACGCGATTCGGAGAATCACTCCGTCTGCGCCAGCGCACACGACTTGCAACTTTGGTTTCGCAGAACTGCTTGCCTCCGGCCCCGTATCGGTCTGTCGATACTCCGAGCGGTCGATTGTCGGTGTGCGTATTTGTTTCCCGCCGGTGGTGGCGTGAAGCGCCGCCGTCTTTTCCGGCGTTCTGCCGGTCGCGAGGGGTGAGTATTCATGACAACGATGCCGCGTGAGCCCGAGGCCTTTGCTGAGGCCGTCGCTTCGATGCTCCGCAAGCTTCAGCCCGAGTACGCGATCGACCTGGTCGGCCCGCGCGAGCTGCTCGTCAATGGGCGGCGGCTTGACCTCGAGAATCTGTATCGCATGGTCAATCACGAGCCGGTCCGCGGCACGGAGATCGTCGAGCACTATCTCGATCAGCTCTTTGCGGGCGACTCGATGCAGTTGACGAGCATGTCGCTGGATTTCGCACGGCCCCGGATCATGCCCCGGATTCAGCCGGTTTCGATCTTCCGGCATCTTTCGCGTGAGCAGGTTGCGCACGTGCCGTTCGTCAACAACACGGTGATCGTGTTCGTGACGGATCTGCCCCAGATGACGGTGAGCATCACGACAGAGCAGTTGATCCGCTGGAAGTTGACGCCGGATGAGCTTGAATTGATCAGCCGCGAGAACCTTGAGGGGTATGCGCCGGAGCTCGAGATTCAGGTGGTGGAGTCGAAAGAAGGCGGCAAGGCCGCGATCATGAGCCAGCACGACGGGTACGACGCGGCGCGGCTGCTGCTCGATGGCTTGCACGATCGTTTGTATTCGCAGTTGGGTGGCGATTTTTATGTCGCGACGCCGGCCCGCGACATGTTTGTCGCGATCTCGCCGGGGCCCGATCCGTTCCTCAAGCGGCTGCGGTCGCGCGTTGAGCACGATTACAAGCGTCTGCCGTATCCGATCAGTCCGGACTTCTTCTATGTGACTCGAGATGGCGTTGCGGGGACGGTTGCGGATTTGCCCGAGTCGGAAGCAGCCTGAGGGGAAGCGAGAGTTGGCAGCTATCAGTTCTTCGCTGTCAGCCAATCGAAAAGCATGGATCGGACGCGAGGCGGATGTGCGCACGAATGGTGTCGGCTGCCGTTTGTTGGCTGCGGGCTGAAAACTGATAGCTGAGAACTGATCGCTCTCTCACGTTCGCCGTGTTACTCTCCCCACCACGGGAGACTTCATGGCGCGCTCGACACTTCGCACACTTGGTCGCATTTCGGTTGGGGCAGTCGTTGTCGCGGTGATCGCGGCAGGACTGACCGCGTGTGTGACGCGACCGGACGCCAAGCCCACCGATGACGATCTCGACAAGTGGTATGTGCACTGTCGCCTGCATGATCCGCACTTTTGTCTCGGGCCATTCCGCCGCCAGCGGGACGCCGACCAGGCAGGATGGGAGCACGAGTTCTGGCTTCACATGAGCTCGAACACGACGCGCGTCGACCACGAGCCGTGTCATAGTCAGCAGCCAACCCAGCAAGATTAAATCGTCTCAAGACAGCTTCGCTGCGACGCGGCCACAACGAGCTCGATATTCGATATCTCTCGCACGAGCAGGACGCACATAATCCGTTTTTGTCAATCTGTGACACCAACATTTCAATGAAATTCGTGAAGCTGGCCCTTGCAGCAAGGCGGACTTCCAGTCAAAATGATGGCGTTGGGGTCGAAGGAGGAGTTCATGCGAACAACGCTTTTTAGCTTGAGTGCAACGCTTTTGCTTTCCGCATCGGCGGGTGCGCAGCAGTTTCAGTATTTGACGCAGACCCGATCAATCAAGGCTCAGTCCGTGGCCATGCCGCAGCAAACCGCAACGGCGGCAAATTTTAATCCGTTCAATGCATCCGTTAGTTCGGTGGGCACTCCCGAGGCGCAGTCGAACGGCAATGCATCCGCGAGTCAGATTTCGACGCTTGGCGTGGCGCAATTCACCAGCTCAGGCTACGCCGATCCGGGAAAGAGCAACGCCTTCTTTTCGGGTTATGGAACAGCCTCTTCAACAGTGCTCGTGACATTGAACGTGCAGCTGAACACATCGGTAAACTTGGTGACGAATTTCAGTAATGGGAGTGTCAGTTTGACCGGACCGGGGATCAGCTTTGTGCATGGCAGCACGGGGTCGAGCAACGAGAGCGGCGTGATGCTGGCCGGGCAGACGTACACGCTCAGCGCCAGTACGACCGGCTCGATCCAGTTTGGCAATGCGATTCCCGGCAGCTTCTCATTCACGCTGAAAGTGAGCGGATTTCCGGCGGTGCCGCTCGATCCACAGTCTTCGGCAACGTCTCCGGTTTGCCCCGGTACGGGTGTCACAGTTTCGGTTGCAGATCCCGGCACGGGCATGGCAATCGACTGGTACACAAACGGTGATCTGATCGGAACGGGAACCTCGCTCGTGGTCTATCCCACGGTCGGCCCAAACCAGATTTACTACGCGCGCACGCGCCGGATTTCGGATGGCATCGTTTCACTTCAGCTCGCGAGCGTCTCGGTGCCCGTGAAGTACGCCTTAGCGCCGACCGCTGCTTCGACCAGTCGAGACAACCTATGCCAGTACGATGGCGGCACGATCCAACTCACGGCGTCAGGGGGCGTTGGGACGGATTATCAATGGTTCGCCGGCGCGTGCGCGAGTACTCCCATCGGCAGTGGAACTTCGATTACGATTCCTGCTCCACATGTCACGACAACGTACTACGTGAGGAAAATCAACGACTGCGCTGCGAGCGATTGCTTTACCCGCGTGGTGCAGGTTCGCATGTGTCCGGGCGACTTTAGTTGCGATGGAGTTGTCGCGGATGACGACTTCGTTTCGTTTACATCGTCGTACGACATACTGGTCTGCTCCGATCCATCCATGCCGATGGGTTGCCCCGCCGACCTGAACCTCGACGGATTTGTCGATGACATCGACTTTACCCTGTTCGCGATGGCGTACGACGCGCTTGAATGCCCGTAGTCACAGCGGACCGCATTTCGAAGAATTTCAATAGACAAAAAATTCGAACGGGCGTCGGACATATCCGGCGCCCGTTTTTCGTGGCGTCCAAGCCGTCAACGACGCGCGGTTGGTTTACAAGCCATGCAGCGCGGCTGCCGTCTCTGGGTTGCGTGCATCAAGAACACGCGACGTCTCAATCAATCCCGGTCCGGGGCCGATCTCGGGCGGTAGTTCCCGCAATCGTCTCAATGCCGACGGCCCCTTGGAAACGGCGACGACCTGAATCGGAGTGACCTCAGTTGACATGCGGGAAGAACGCGTCATCCAAGCACCGATTCCACCGATGAAGAAAAGCGTCAGGGCAGCCGCGGCACGTGTGGCCAGAACGCGGCGGCGCCTTGCGCGAACAGAGCGAAAAAACTTTTCCGGAGCGATGAGAGGCCTCGCGTCCGACTGGCGACGCAATATTTCTTCTAGTGAATCGGATTCATGGCGCATTAGCGATATCTCCGGGCGAGACGGGCTGAATTTCGGAGCCGATGGATTGGCGAAGGTAATCCATCGCGCAGCGGTATCGTGCCGCGGCCGTGTTGCGATTGAGGCCCAGCGCGAGCGCGAGTTGATCGAATGTCATGCCGGCGACGAGCTTGAGCACGATCACCTCGCGAAGGCGGCGCGGCAGGCTGTCGACTCGGGGCCAGAGCGAATCTACATCGGGGACTGCGCCCAGACTCAAAGCTGGCTGGTGGCATGACGACTCGTGATGATCGCGATCGCGGGATCGACGCCGCCGTTCGGAACGCAGGTAATTTGCGGCTTCGTAGCGCACGAGCGTTGCGAGCCAGGCCGGGACGCTTTCGATCGCGCGCAACTGCAATGTTGAACTTTGCAGGATGCGGCAGAGCGCGCTCTGCACGACATCGCCTGATGCGGATTCGCCGACGATCGCGCGGGCGAGAGCGGACAAGATTGTGCCGTGGCGAGACCAAAGCTCGCGGGCGCAGTCGTCGCGCCCGCGGGCGATGCCAAGGAGCAGTTGGCGATCGTCGAGGGGCATGGTTACTTCGAGGCGGGTGCTGCTTTCAGGGCGGTGATCGCTTTCGCGAGATTTGCTTTGTATGCGTCGCGATTTTTCCGAATTCCGTCGACACCGGGCATGAATGCCGCCCCCATGGCGCCAAATTCCCCCGCGTTTACGCGGTCCTGAATCTTCGCGGCTTGCTCGTCGCTTGTGTTCGGGCTCAAAGCGATCGTGAACTGATCGTACATTGGACCAAGCATTGCAGACTGCTTTCGTAGTTCTTCGCTCGACATTGCTGCGATCTTTGCGGCACCCGGCTCATCACCGAGCATTTCGGCAATGATCTTCGGGCCATCCGGCTTTGCCGCGTCGCGCTCAAGGCCGGCGATGATCGACCGCCGTTCGGTTTCGATCGCCACGGAAAAGTTAAGAGGGTCGGGGATGTCACGAGTCTGAAGAGCGGCAAGCAGTTCCCCGCGCTTCGCAGAGGAGAGCTTTGGAGACTGTGACAGCACCATGATCTCATCAAACGCCGGCTTGTCGATTGCCGCGGCCATCAGCACATTGATAAACCAACCGTCCTGCTTCACATGAGATGCCAGTCGCATCATTGTGAGCAGTCGGTCCGCGGCGTCATCGGCTTTGCCCTGCGTCTGAAGCAGGCGAGCGTCAAACTTCAAAACGCGCGCGAGTTGTCGAAGGTATCCGAGTTGCGGAATGAGCGTGTTGACGCCTGCTTCGTAGTTGTTCTCGAAGTTGCAACGGCTCATGCGCGACCCTTCGGTCGTGTACTGAATGACGCCGTCGATCGGCAGCTTCGCGAGGTCGTTGAACGCCTGCGGCATCTTGGCAGGATCAACGTTATCGCCGATCTCTTTCCATTCGATCAGGCGGATCTTTGAATTCACTTCAGGCGACATTGCGCTTACAGCGATCAAGTATCGAATCGCCGCATTTCGCTGCTCGGGAGGTACAAAGTTCGCGGGCATCGGTTGCGCTGCAAGCAAGACAGCGCTTGGCAGTACTCCCCCACTTCCCAGCGCCAGCCCGGCAACAACGGCGATCCACATTCGGCGAGTTTTCACTTTCAATGCTCCTGGGTGTCCCAAGATGCCGGGGCGACTTCGTCCGCCGCGACCCCACGCAATCAAGACACCGCCGATTCCAGTCTGTGTGGACCAATACGAAAAAGAACGCCGGGAAAGCCCGGCGTTCTTTGAAAAATACAGGTTTGGTGCTCTGTCCAGTATCAGCAGAACAGGATTGTCACGAATTCAAACCGTGCGGCGGCGACGCGCGCCCAGCAGGCCGAGTCCGGCGAGCCCGGTCGCGATCGCGCCCGGAGCCGGAACTTCGACGAACGAGACGTCATCGATATTTGCGAATCCGGTGTGTGTCGGTTGGGCGGTGAATGTCTGGACGGCGAAGACAAGTCGGGCCGAGTCCGCGCCGACCGGGACCAGCGCGTCGATACCGACCTCCTGATATACGCCATTCAAAATCGGATTCACATTCGCTGTTCGCGAAATTTCAGTGTTGCTGATCGAGTTGCGCCACTCGATCCGCATTTCGACGACCAGATCCATCACGGTGGACGTCGTCATCATCCATGCGCGCAAAGAGGTCATGTTGCCCGAAGTCAGGCCGACCACATCCTGAAACGCGCCGGCAAAGGTGTTCTGGGTGTTCGTGATGGAAGCCTTCAGGCATTGAAGCCCGGAGCGCGGATTGAGCGGTGAATTGGCCGCAGATGCAGCTCCAGCGCCCGAGAATCCTTCCCACGAGCCGACAAACGGCGCGCCGTCATACGTAATCGGATCTTCAAAACCGCCGTTAACAACCAAGTTGGCTGCCTGCGACGACGACGCGAGCACCAGAGCCGCAGCCACACCACCGAGGAGACGATTCATATGAACCCCTTGTTGGACGAATACCCCACACCGCGAGGACGCACGAAAGTGCCGCAAAATCTCCGGCCACGCCCGGAATGGCGAATTGCCCCGCAAATCGACCATACTGCCAAGGATGGGGAAAACCACCGAAGTAGGGGAGTAGGAAGCACTTCCGTCACCGCCAAGCAAAAACACCCGCGGCTAGCGGGTGTTTCACGAACCAAAGTCAAATGTAACAGTGCTTGGGCCCGTCAGGCCGGATTCGGCATAGCGCCGGGCGGCAGATCAGGAGTCGCTTCCGGGGGCACCGCGGGCGTTGCATCGGCCTTGCGGCGAGCGGCCTCCGAACGAAGAAGATCGGCCACCGTGGGCTTGGCAAGTTCTTCGCCACGCATCAGGCGGTGAACGTCGTCGGCGCTGAGCGTCTCGTACTTGATGAGCGCGTCGGCGACGCGGACGACCTTGTCCCAGTTCTCCTCAAGGATGCGCTGGGCGTCGGCGAAGGCTTCATCAACGAAGCGGCGAACCTCTTCGTCGATCTGCTTGGCGGTTTCCTCCGAGTAACTCTTCTCGGACATGTACATCTCGCGGGTATCCATGCCGGCGTAGCGGACGAAGCCGAGCTTGCGGCTCATTCCCCACTCGACGATCATGGTGCGTGCGAGACTGGTGACCTGGGTGATATCCATCGATGCGCCGCTGGAGGCGTCGTTCATCGCCTTCTGCTCGGCGATGCGGCCGCCGCAGAGGACGCGCATCGTGGCGTTGAGCCACTTGATGCCGTAGCCCATGCGATCCTTCTCGGGAAGGCTGAAGGTTGCGCCGCCGGCGCCACCGCGCGGGATGATCGTCACCTTGTGGAGCGGGTCTGCATCGGTGAGCAGGGCCTGCAGGATTGCGTGACCGGCCTCGTGGAAGGCGACGAGCTTGTTCTCGTCCTTCTCGCGGACGCGGCTTTTCTTGGCTCGTCCGAACTTCACCTTGTCACGTGCCTCTTCGAGGTCTTCGTGCTCGATGAAATCCTTATTCTGCATGGTCGCGGCGATGGCCGCTTCGTTGATGATGGCCGCGAGATCGGCGCCGCTGAACATGGGCGTGCCGCGCGCGATGCGCTCGAGCTCGACGTTCGGGCCCATCTTGACCTTCTTCGAGTGAACTCGGAGGATCTCGAGGCGGCCCTTCACATCGGGGAGCGGAACGGTGATCTGGCGATCGAAGCGGCCCGGACGCGTGAGCGCCGGATCGAGCACGTCGTTGCGGTTGGTCGCGGCGATGACGATCACGCCATCGGTCGTGTTAAAGCCGTCCATCTCGACGAGGATTGCGTTGAGCGTCTGCTCGCGTTCGTCATGGCCACCGGTGGTAAACCCGCCGCCGCGCCGACGACCGACCGCGTCGATTTCGTCGAGGAAGATGATGCAGGGAGCGCTGTCCTTGGCCTGCTTGAACAGATCGCGCACGCGGCTGGCGCCGACGCCCACGAACATTTCGACAAAGTCTGAACCGCTGATCGAGAAGAACGGAACGTCCGCCTCGCCTGCGATGGCCTTGGCGAGCAGGGTCTTTCCGCAGCCGGGTTCGCCGACGAGCAGCACGCCTCGCGGGATTCGGCCGCCGAGCTTGGTGAACTTCTTGGGGTTCTTGAGGAACTCGATGATCTCGGTGACTTCGTCCTTGGCCTCGTCGATTCCCGCGACGTCGGCGAACGTGACACCGGTCATTTCTTTGGTGAGCGTGCGGTGGCGGCTCTTGCCGAAGTTGCCCAGCATTCCCCCGCCGCCTGCCGCGGCACGAAGTCCGCGGCTGACCAGCCACCAGCCAAGCACGACGATGAACACGAGAGGTCCGAAGAAGACCAGCACGGTCAACCAGACGCTCGCCGAGTTGTTCTGGAAATCGCCCTTGGTGATGTCGTTGGCTTCTTTGGCGATCAGTTCCTTGTTGACAGAATTGATCGGGACCATCACGTACCCCTCGGGGCCGGAGATGTCCTTCTTGCGTTTCGCCTTGAGGCCTTCATCCGTCAACCTCACATCGGTGAGGCGCTTTTCTTCGTACTCAATCCTGAACTGCTGGAGCGTGATCGGCTCGGCGCGGTTGGGCGCGCTGAACATCATGAAGAGAAGGACCATGAGCGCGATGACCGCGACCATGGTGAACAGGCCGCGCGATTGAGGCTGGCCCTGACCGTTGGGGAGACCGGGACCCGGAGGACCGCTCCGCTTGGGGCCGGTCGCCTTGGGCCGGCCGCCGTCCTTCGGCGCTTCGTCAGCGCGGAGGCGCAGCAATCCAGCCATGCGGTCGATCAACCCCCGAGACATTTCAACGACTCGACTCATTCTTACCTTTATCGGGCAGTTGCCCGTCGCTCGAACCGCCGACTTCAACGCTTCTATGGCTTCTTTCACTCTTCTGTTCGGATAACCGGCCCGGAAGATGCACTCCGCCTGTTCAGACGCGCCCGAACGATGTTCCGATACGCCCCGAAACGCCCTGAGCGATGGTTTGCTGCCATTCAGGCGGCACAGGGGACCCTTCGCCGCATCGTTCCAGGGCAAGGGTAGGCATTTTCACCTTTCTGCCGAAATTACGGCCAATTCACGTGCCAGATCTGTGCGGCGGCGTCGTGCTTACCACTTGCTGCGAAGTTCCGAGACGATGTCCTTCGCCATGCGCTGCGATGCGGAAGTCTGGCCGTACTCGATCTTTTCGCTCACGCCCCGGGTGGGTACGAACGTGTCGGCGCCGCTGAAATTTCGGCGGCCGACGATCGTCTTGCCGGTCTGGTTGTCCACCCACTCAAAATCGACCGTGATGATGTAGCCGAGTTCCTGCACGTAGCCGCTCGGATCGGTCGCGGTGCGGCGCAACTGCACGCTGGTAATCGTTCCGTTCAACGTCGTGTCGGCGGCGGGCGACGGATCGATGATCCACGGAGTCTTGTTCTGCACTTCCTTGATGATCGCTTCGCTCAACTCAGACTCGACGCCCTTGAAGTACGTCTTGTTCTGGAAGATCGGCACCTGGATCGTGCGTGCTTGCGTGTCGTAGGTGTTCGCAAACGAGTAACCTGTCGTCGGGTCGGACGAGCACGCGCTCAGCGACAGCAAGCCCGCGGCGAGCAACATTCCGACCTTCGCTTGCCTGAACATCACTTGGGCTGCTCCTTCGCGGGCTGGGCTGGAGGCTCGGCGGGCGGTGCGGGCGGTGCAACCGGAGGAACAGCGAGCGGCGTCGGATGTTCCACTTTCGGCTTCGCTGCGTCGGTATTCACCGATGACTTGGCTTTGTCGTCGGGCGCGGTCGCCTTTTTGTCGCCGACTTTCAGAGTGCCTTCGGTGTTCGACGAAGTCTGCGGATCTGCACCGGAATCTTCTTCCTCGTCGACCTTTTTCACTCTCGCCGGCGGAAGCGGCCAATTGCGCTGTTGAAAAATCAGACGCGTCTCGTCGGCAGCGACCGTATCCGGGTGCTTCTGCAAGAGCCGCTTCATCGTGTACCGCGCCGAGATCGGATCACTTCGCTTGAAGTACCACTTCGCCGTTTCGAACATCTGGTCCGCGGCAGATTCATCCAAACGCGAGATCAATGCGTCGTTCATGCCGATCTGCTCGGCCGACTTGGGATATCGCGATGCAAAGTCACGCACGAGGTACTGGGCCTCGATCAGGCCCGACGCGTCGTATCGCGGTCCTTTATAACGCCCAATGTTTGCGAAGACCCGGCGCTCCATCGCCAGCTCTCGATACTCGCTGGTCGGGAAGTTTGCGAGGAAAATGTCGTACGCCTCTGCCGCCATGCGCAAATCGCGGACGCGGTAGTAGTAATTGGCCAATTCGATCGCGGCGCGCTGGGCGAGCTGGCTGCCGGGAGCGCGTTCCTGCACGCGGATCAGCAGTTCTTCGCCGATGCGCACGCCGCTATCGATCCGCAGCCCCCACGTCTTCTTTCGAAGGCCGTTGAGATACATCAGGCCGATCTCGAGTTCGCGCTCGAGCGCCGTGACAAACTGGGGCGTGCCCGGATATTCTTTGATGACCCGCTCGTAGTCGTAGAGCGCGTCGTATTCCTCTTTCAGCGCGAGCTTCGCGTCGCCCCGGCGGAGCAGCGCCTCGGCCGTTTCGGGCTTGTCCTGTGCCGCGTTGCGCTTGATCCAGCTATCGAGGAGGGCCAGTGCGCCCTTTGGGCGGTTCTCGGCGAGCTGCTTGCGGGCCCGGTTCATGACGCCCTCGTCGCTCGAGGGGTCTACTTCGTTGGCTGCGGGCACCCAATTCCCGTCGGCATCGAGTCGCAGCGTGTTCTGCGCAAGCGTTCGCGGCATCAACAGCCCGAAGGCGGCGCACGCACACACGATCAATAGTCGTCGCAAAGGCGATATCACGGGGCAAGCGTACCGCCCCGGCCATCAGTCTGCCTGACTGGTTGTCTATAAACGTGGTCGGCTTACGCCGCGTTCTTGCGGAACTGCTCGATGTCGGGGCGGATCGTCTCGTTCTTGCCGGCCGCGGCACCGATCTCGGTGACGACCTGCCGTGCCTCGGGCGACAGATCCACAAATTGGAGCCCGATTTCGTTGCGGGTGGCCCCCACCAGCTTCCGCAATTTTGCGGTCCATTTGGCCTTGTCGCTCGCGTCCTTGATCCACGCGACGCGGCAGCGCACGTAGACCACGCTGGAGATCCCCGCGAGCTTGATGGTGACGACGTCGTCGAGCTTCGGCGCCAGCGAGGAAGCCATCGTCACGCGCATTCCGCCGGCCGACATGTCCACCACATCGCCCAGCGACGTGCCCACGAATTGACAGACAACCCTTCCAAACTTGCGGGGGTGCATGCCAACAAGATCGACCGGGATGCCGGCGCCCATCACCGGCGTGAGCAATGTCCGCGTCGCAGAGTTCCGATCGTGCAGTGTCGATTTCGGACGTTGACGACTATCGGGCTGTGTATAAACGACACTCCCAGCCCCGCTTGCCCAGGTTCCCGCGCACGAAGCCCGAATTTCTCGATCACTCGACCGTGACGCTCTTGGCGAGATTTCGCGGCTTATCCACGTCGTGCCCGCGAAGGACCGCCGCGTGATACGCCATCAACTGCAACGGCACCACCGTCAGCATCGGGCTGAGGCACTCTGGAATATCCGGGACGTACATCACATCCTCGGCGTACTTGGTGATTTCCTTGTCGCCTTCGGTTGCGACGGCGATCACGTGTCCGCCGCGGCTGCGGACTTCCTGGATGTTGCTCATCACCTTCTCGTACTGGCGGCCGCGATTGGCGATGAAGACCGCCGGCATGCCGTCGTTGATGAGGGCGATCGGGCCGTGCTTCATTTCTGCCGCAGGCATGCCCTCGGCGTGGATGTAGCTGATTTCCTTGAGCTTGAGGGCGCCTTCGAGGGCGGTCGGGTAGTTGTAGCCGCGGCCGAGGAAGAGCCAGTTTTCGCGATGGATGTACTTCTCGGTGATCTTCTTGATCCGCGCGTCCTGCTCGCAGATGCGCTCGATCAGGCCGGGGACGCGTTCCATGTCCTTCATCAGGTCGCGGCACTGATCGGCGCTCATGAAGCGTTTGCGGCCCATGTACATCGCCAGCATCGAGAGCACGGCGACCTGGCCGGTGAAGGCCTTGGTGCTGGCAACGCCGATTTCGGGTCCGACGCGGAGGTAGACGCCTGCATCGGTTTCACGCGCGATCGAGGAACCGACCACGTTGACGACACCGAGCGCAAGCGCGCCGCGTTCTTTGGCTTCCTGCAGAGCCGCGAGGGTGTCGGCCGTCTCGCCCGACTGGCTGACAGCGATCACGAGCGTGTTCTCTTCGACGATCGGATTGCGATAGCGGAATTCGCTGGCGTATTCGGCGACCGACGAAACCTTGGCAAGATCTTCGAATAGATACTCACCGATCATCGCGGCGTGCAGGGCCGTGCCCTGCGCCGTCAGCACGATGTTCTTGATCTTGGAGAGTTCTTTGCTGAAATTGCCGACGCCGCCGAGGTGGATGCGGCCTTCGTCCATGCTGAGACGGCCACGGATGCAGTTCGAGATCGCCTTGGGCTGCTCGAAGATTTCCTTCTGCATGAAGTGGCTGAAGCCGCCGAGTTCGATCTCCTGAAGCTCGAGTTCGAGCTGCATGATCTTGCTGGTGACCGGAACGTTGTGAATCGTGCTGGTGCGGAAGCCCGAACGCGTGATCTTGACGACGTTGTAGTCGTCGAGCACGAAGGCCTGCGTGGTATGGCTGACGATCGCCGACGCATCGGACGCGACGACGTACTCGCCCGCGCCGACGCCGACCATGAGGGGCGAACCCTTGCGGGCCACGACGAGAACATCGGGCTCCTTCTCGCATATCACCGCGATCGCGTACGCGCCGGTCACTTCGCGAAGCGCTGCTTGGACAGCGGCTTCAAGGTCCACGCCTTCCTGCGGCGCGTAGAGCTCGCCGATGAGCATCGCGAGCACTTCGGTATCGGTCTGGCTCTGGAACTTGTGGCCCTTCTCTTCGAGATAGGTCTTGAGGGCGGCGTAGTTCTCGATGATGCCGTTGTGGATGATCGCGATGCCGTTGCGGTCATCGGTATGCGGGTGAGCGTTGAACTCGGTCACGCCGCCATGGGTGGCCCACCGGGTGTGGGCGATGCCGATCGTGCCGCGGAAGCCGCCGAGATCTTCGATTTTGTCTTCGAGATTCGCGACGCGCCCGACCGCTTTGACGACGTTGAGCTTTCCCGCTTCGAGGACGGCCATTCCGGCGGAGTCGTACCCGCGATATTCCAGGCGTTTGAGGCCTTCGATAAGGTAGGACTGGGCCGCTTTACCACCGATATACGCGACGATTCCGCACATGGAATGAATCCCCGTAAGAGAGCCCGTGGCCGGGCCCCTAAGAGAGTGTGACAGCAAACTTTAGGGCCGGTAATCCTTCGGTCTGGAAGACCGAAATCTTCCTCTTCTTGCGACCTGCGCACCGAGTGCGCCTCCTCTAATCAGACTCTGGCTTACTGATCGGCTACGGAGCGTGTTCGCCTGTGTGTCCGCAAATTTACCGGGCGTCAGTTTCCCACTTTTTCCGGGTCGGGCGGCTGCTTTGTCGCCCCCCTCCTCATGCCCCGCGCCGAATTACTTCCAGCACCCAGTCCGGCGTCTCGCGCCGAAATGCGGTCACCAGAGGCCCGCGCGTGAAGTAATAGATCGCCGTCAGCCCGGGCACGACAAACCCCACCACCACCATCGTTCCGTAGAGAGCCCATGTCACGACTGTCGTAAGTTCCTTCGCCATCGCGTCGATGCCCGGATCGCCCGTCCCCTGCGCGAGCGACGCAAGCGCCGGACTCTTCGAAGTGCTGTAGAGCGACCAAAGCGCATATGCGACGATCAGCACTCCAAGAAACACTTGATTCCAGCCGAGTATCGATGCGCCACGTGGGTTCATGCCTTTGAGCATCGCGCCGCCGCGCAGTTCGTTCGCGGCGCACACCGCGAGCCCGATGCCGATCGTCCACGCGCTCCAGTCGCTCATAAATGCGAACGCCAGCGAGAGCGCGGCGAACACCGCCATTGACCATCCGCTCAACCAGGCCATGCCGGCGGCACGCAGAATCTTCTTCGCGCGCTTCCGCGCGTCGGAGATCTGGTTCAAGTGCTCGCCCGAAAGCGGGCCCGAATTCGAGGAACTGGAAGAAGCGGAAGTCATAACAGCATTCTCTCATCGGCATTTTTCGTTGCCGCTGGCCGCGACTTTCCCGGTACCGGAAGGCCCGAAGGCCGACATCGGGTATTCTCGGCACGCACGTCGAAGTCGCGTGTCCCCGTTCGATGCGAGGTCATCCATGCTGCCCCCAAACTACACCATCCGACGTGTTGAACCTTTGGACTACGACGCGATCATCGCGATCTGCCGCCTCGTCTATCCGACCGAGCGACCGTATTCGCGCGAAGAGCTTGAGGATCATCGACAAGTCTTTCCGCAGGGGCAATTCGTCGCGATCGAAATAACGAAACAGGAAGTCGCGGGAGTTCACTTCACGCTTCGGCTTCAAATGAGAGATTTTCACATCGATGACCCGTGGGATGTGCTCACAGACGGCGGTTCGTTCCTCGATCACGATCCGAATGGCCACACGCTCTACGGCGCCGACATCATGGTGCATCCGGGGCACCAGCATCATGGCCTTGCGCACGCGCTGACCGATCAGGCGCGATTCCTCGTGCAGGAAGAGCGCCTCTGGCGCATGGTCGGCGCGAGTCGCCTGCCGGGATACTGCAAGTACTGTTCAATCGAGAGCATCGAGCAGTATGTCGAATCCGTCATCAGCGGGAAGCTTGTCGATCCGGTTCTCAGCGTTCACCTCAAGGACGGTTGGTCGCCGGTGAAACCAATCCGCGGCTATCTTCAGCACGACGAGCAGAGCGCCGGCTGGGCCGAAGTCATCCAGTGGGTGAATCCCGATTGTCCGCCGCCTCCCGAATTTGTACTGCGATAAGAGAAGCGACAGGCGACCCATTCCATAACAAAAAAGCCCTGGTCTCGTACGAAAACCAGGGCGAACCCCTCCAGCGGACCGGAGGAAAAATTATTCTTGCTTCGGTCACACCCCAAGGTGACCGCACGCGGCTTCAAACATCCGATGCAGCCCGCGCCCTATTGGCGGTCACCGCGCTGCGCACGCAGCAAGAGTTCCAACGCCTCGACAGGAATGTCCATCGCCGACGCGATCGCTCGATCTGCGGCACTCGGATTCGGTGCCTGCCCGTCCGTTCGTCGCGTTGGATGATCGCTGTCCCGCACCACCCCGCGCTCATCACGCGGCTCTTCTCGACTCTCGACCGCAACTAGTCGCAATCTCGGCATGACAGTCGAACCGAAATTCGGCCCCTTGTGATATCCCATGGGTTTGTGCCCCTTCCTTTTCCGCGCTCCAGTCACTTTTTTCCAAACGCGAGCACGACAAACCCCGGACGAACTATGTCGCGACCACAAAAATCCAAAGCAGCCAAGTTTTCACTATCCCTTTTTCAACTCCGAACCTCCGACGCCGCGGGCGCGCCCGGAGCCCCCTTTCGAATGCCCTCTCGGGAATTCGTCTGATATCCCATCGTCCGCTTTTTCGCGACCGCGCAACAAGAATCCTCGCTTTTTTCAGATAAAATTAAACTCACGCGATGGCTTCGCTCAATTCAATGCTGTGTCGAAATTGAGCGCAGGAATCGCCGCAATTCATTACAGCGTGCAGCGCGACCGAGTTATTGCGGCGTGAGCCGCCCAGCGTCCTGCGCCTTCGCGAGGGTGTCGCGAACGAGCGTGGGAATCGGGCCGGTGAGTTTCGCGGCCGCGTAGATCGCAGACCACTCCTTCACCTTGGCAGCTGCATTCTCAACTTCGCTTTGTTCGGCGGAAGTGAGCGCGGCAGTTGACGCCGCCGCGTAATTCAAGAGTCGCGACAGCCGCGCAACACAGGCCATCGCACGCAGATCTCTCAGCCAGGGATCGGAATCAGCCGTTCTCGAGCGCCAGAACTTTTCTGCGGATTGCAGCAACCGTTCGGCCTGGCTCGCTTGCCCGGATCGCAGGTACCAGATCGCAAGCGACGGGATCATGAGCTGCGAAGTCACCGACTCGGCTTGCCCGCCCGTACGCAATCGCTCGCGGGCTTTTTCAAATACCTCGATCCGGGTCTTCCAAACCCGATCGAGTAGATCAGGCGTTTCGAGCAGGGTCGGCCCATGCACCCATTCAAGTACCCAGAGTGAGGTCAATACCTCAGCCTCAAGGCCGTTGTTTTTCGCCGCAACAAGACTGACCAACGTCCGCGTTATCTGGTCGGCGGCCTTCTTCTTCCATTCATTCGCTGCTTCGAGCTTCACCTGCTCGACCTGGACCAATTGCTCGTTTTCTCGAGCCGCGGCACGCGCACGTACCGCGTTCATCCATCCGAGTGCGCCCGCCACGAACAGCACACCGCAGAGAAGTGCCAAACCCACGACAACCGGGTGCCTGCGCACAAGTAAATGTGTTCGCCGAACTGGGCCCAGACGTTGCCACCCGATCGAGCGATGGTTCAACCACGCGTCAAGATCCGAGGCGAGGAGGTCTGCAGATCGGTACCGGTCAGCAGGGCGCGGCGCGATCGCTCGTTGAACAATGCCGCGGATTTGTTTGCTGACTCCGGCGCTTCGAAGCGCGTCGGTGTGTGACGCCTCCAGTTCGCCGCCCGCGAGCGCCGCCATCGCGCTGATCGTCGATCGACCGTGCGGCGATGCGCCGACGAACGCCCAGAAGAGCATCGCACCTAGAGAGTAGATGTCGGCGGTCGGCGCATCGGCGTCCGGATCGAGCCGGAACTGTTCGGGCGACATGAACGCCAGTGTGCCGCCGAAGCCATCGGGCGCCGCCGCACCCCGTGTGTGATCGAGTTGCAGGCGCGAAGCGCCGAAGTCGACAATTTTGATCTCGCCGGTTTCGCTCACCAGAACGTTCGCCGGCTTCAGATCCCGGTGGACGAGCCCGGCCGAGTGAATGGCGGCAACGGCTGCAGCGATATCCCGAACGATCGCAACGATCGCGCGATGACTCGCGCTCTTTCCGGATCGCGCGAGCCACGCGTCGAGCGTCTCGCCGCGCACAAACTCCTGCACGATATAGACACTCGCGCCGCGCCGGCCGACATCGAGCACGCGGACCACAGCCGGATGATCGATCGAGCGAGCCTTGCGCGCTTCTGTGATGGTGCGTTCAAACAGCGTCGGATCGCCGGGGACCGGATGAAACAGCTTGACCGCGACGCGACTCGGCCGAGCGCCCGCGCTTAGCAGCCGATCTTCGGCCTCATACACCGTCGAACTGGTCCCGTGTCCGATGATGCGCCGCGCCGCGTACCGGGCGCTGCCGTCGTCGAGAATCGGACCGACCTCGATCGATTCCGGCGCCTCGACAACGCGATCGCCGGTTTGTACTCGGGCGTCGGCAGGGCCGATGAGGTGATCAAGGCACAATGACAAATCAATCGCGCCGGCCAATTCCGGATGCTTGCGCCGTTCCCGATCGGCCCGTCTGAGCCGTTCCTCGGCGCTGACACCCTGGCGACCGACGCAGACGCCGATCGCGGCATCCAGCACCATCTCGCGCGATCGCAAGTTGGGCACAATCCGGAGATAGTCGGAAAGAGTCAGGTCCTCGCCAAGGACGGTCCGATGGCGGCCATCGCTGAAAATCGTCGCTGCCAGTTCAGAATCGGACGATCCGATCGGGCCAATCGATTCGGCGAGTGATCGCAGCTTTCTCATGCGTGACGCACGAAGCGTTGAAGCCTGCCGATGATCCGATGCCAGCGCATGCGCACCGCACTTTCGGTCATACCCAGCGTGTGGCCGACGACCCCGTGCTCGGCACCGAGCGCCCGAAGGCGAAAAATCTGGCCATCGGTAGCGTCCAGCCGCGAAACCACTGACTGCTCATCGTCGTCTGCGGGCGTCCACTCAAGACCAGCCGCTGCCGGCGGCCGCCAGCGGTGTGCGCGCTGCGCACGGTGCTCTGCATGCCACGCCCTGGCGCAGTCCAATGCGGCATCACGGATGATCCGCCCGAGCAATTCGCCCGGGGATTCCTTACCGCATTCCGCTCCATTTCCGAGCGCCGCGTCGGCCCGGCGAGAGACGGTCGCGAAGAAATCGCTTGTATCAAAAGCGCCGCGGGAGGAACCCGCGAATTGCTCCCGAAACCTAGCCCTGATAAGGGGTTCGTATCGCCGGACAAACTCGGCAAGGGCGTCCCGGTCTCCCGAGCGGACACGCGCGATCAGCCGTGCTTCAAGTTCCATCTCGGTTGTCCTGGCAATACGGGATAGGCGGTACCTGCGCGGTACTTTGCACACAACGGTGACAAACGCTATATTGCTCCAGAGCGGAGCAAGGATCAGCGCTCCGCTGATGAAGCCACGGACACGGCAATGTCAGCTCTCGCGCATCACAAAACCGCGAGGGCCACCTTGTCTATCGGAGGCACATCGCCGTGACCAACAAAAATTCCGCTTCGCCCTCGGGTTTCTCGTCAAGCCGCCTCCGGATCGCAGGTCTTTGGGTCTCTGCGGTGGTTGCTCTGAACTTCGTCGCGGTGCTCGCGCAAAGCCTCGGCGCCGCTTCCGCGACGATTGATTCGAAGGTCAGCCAGTGCGGACCGATCGGCGACACCATCGAATATCTGATGTGGTTACTTCGGCAGCTCTGATTCCGAACAGCCGCGCGGTTCCGCTCGCACGCCGATGTGAGGCTAGCTCCGATTCACACGTTCGCGCCAAACTCGACCGTTGGGTTCACCGCTCCAATCCGCGCAATCGCGCTCTGGCGCTTCGATGACCACCTTGTCTTCCGCTTCTCGCCCGGAAGATGCATGGACGGCTCGCGCTTCGGAAAGTATCGCGGCCTGCATCGGCTTGACGTAGTGCCGCAGGCCTCTCGCGATATTTGCAAGCAGGAGCGAGCGACGCTCAGACTCCGGCCCGGAATGCGAGCCGCACTCAGTCACAAACTCGGAGATCGCTTTGTTTCTCAGCGGTTGGGTCAGCTGGGGCCACCCATTCATGCGAGCGGGGAGGCTCTGGAAGAGCACCCTTCGGAGCGGGAGTGACGATTCCGCGCCGCGGGAAGGCACCATTGCGGCTAACTGGTATTCCAACTTCCCCAAATAAAAAACCCCGGTTCCAAGGAGGAACCGGGGTGAACTCCCCGACCAGGACTCGAACCTGGAACCTAGCGGTTAACAGCCGCTCGCTCTACCATTGAGCTATCGGGGAACGAGATTTACCCTTCCGGTGACGGCCGCCGAATGGGGGAACAAGGCTAGCGACAAAACACCATCGGTCAAGCGCCGGCCCTTCTGTGGTCAGCAGGTTCAAGTTGATCCCAATCTGCCTGATCCGACCCTCAAACTCCGTCCGACGCGCCCGATTGCCGCCTATCATCTCGACCCCAGTTGGCACCGGTTTTTCGCCGGAGTCACGCAAAGGTTTGCCATGAAGAACGACATCCATCCCCGTTATTTCAACAATTGTCAGGTCTTCCACAACGGCCAGGTCGTCATGACCGTGGGCGCGACGGTGCCGGAATTGCACGTCGAAGTGTGGTCGGGCTCGCACCCGTTCTTCACGGGAAAGAACGTGTTTGTTGACTCGGCGGGCCGCGTTGAGAAGTTCCAGAAGAAGTTCGCCACGGGCTACTTCGGACAGAAGGAAAAGGCCGAGGCCGACCGCAAGGCTGCCGTTGCTGCCGCTGAGAAGGCTGCCGCCGACGAGCGCGCTGCCAACAAGGCTGCCCGCGCTGCTGCTGCCGCGACAAAGCCCAAGAAGCCCGCTCCCAAGGTGGTTGCTGAGCCGGCTCCAGTTGCTGCGGCACCTGCTGCCGAGGCCAAGGCCGACGGCGACGCTGCCTCGAACGCCTAATAGCCCAATCGATCCAATCTACCGGCCCGGCACGATCGTGTCGGGCCGGTGTCTTTTTGGCGTTCTAGAGGCCATCAGACGCCGACGCGATCAAGAAAAGCCGATCCAGCAGGCGCGACGGCGAGGCTGATCCATCCTTTGATCCGGATGAACGGATGGATATAGTCCCCGGTCTGAGCACTACCCCTGTTACCGGAACGAAGGACTCGAAATGCCCAGCCGCTTCCTCCAGGAACTTTCCAAACGCGTCCTCGTCTTTGACGGCGGCATGGGAACGCAGATCTACTCCCGAAACCTCTCGGTCGAGGAGGACTACTGCGGCTGCGAGAACTGCACCGACATCCTCGTCAAGAGCCGGCCGGACGTCATTCAGGACATCCACGAGGATTACCTCAGGGCCGGAGCGGACGTCGTCGAGACCGACACGTTCGGCGCCAACAAGCTTGTGCTCGCCGAGTTCGATCTGACGCCTCAGTGTTACGACCTTTCGAAGCGCGGCGCGGAAGTTGCTCGCGCGGCATGCGACAAACACAGCACGAAGGACAAGCCTCGATTTGTTGCGGGCTCGATGGGGCCGGGCACGAAGTTGATCACGCTGGGCAACACGACATGGACGGACATGTTCGAATCGTATCGCGAGCAGTGCCGCGGCATGATCGCGGGCGGGATCGACTGCTTCATGATCGAGACGTGTCAGGATCTGCTGCAGGTCAAATGCGCGATCGATGCGTGTCTTGCGGCGCTTGATGAAGCTGGGAAGACGACGGCGGACATTCCGATTCTCTGCAGCGTCACAATCGAAACGACGGGCACGATGCTGCTTGGTTCGTCGATCGAAGCGGCTGCCGCGGCACTGGCGCAGTATCCGATTACGTCGCTCGGTCTCAACTGCGCGACCGGCCCGACGGAAATGGCCGAGCACGTTCACTGGCTCGGCAAGAACTGGGCCAACGTGCGCGGGCGCAAGACGCTGAATGGTGAAGAGCGCCGCGTCAGCGTGCTGCCGAACGCCGGTCTTCCGACACTGCACGAAGGCAAGACCGAGTATCCGCTCAAGCCTCAGCCGTTTGTCGAAGCGATGCTGAAGTTCGTGGAAGAGTCGGGCGTCAATATCGTCGGCGGTTGCTGCGGCACGACGCCGGAACACATCAAGCTCCTCGCAGAGGCGGTTGGTTCGCGTCCCGCGTACAAGATCGCGAAGAACAGCCCGAAACCGGGAGCGACAAGTCTTTATAGCGTCACCGACTATCGCCAGGACAACTCGTTCCTGATCGTCGGCGAGCGGATGAACGCGAGCGGCAGCCGCGCGTTCAAGACGCTGCTTGAGAAGGAAGCCTGGGACGACATCATCTCGCTGGCGCGCGAGCAGGTTCGTGAAGGAGCGCACGTTCTCGACTTGAACGTCGATTACGCCGGGCGCGACAACGTCAGCGACATGTCCGAGATCGTGAAGCGCGTGGTGCGTCAAGTAGATGCGCCGCTCATGATCGACAGCACTCAGATCAAGACGATCGAAGCGGGCCTCAAGCACGCGGGCGGCAAGTGCATCGTCAACTCGGCCAACTTTGAAGACGGCGACGAGAAGTTTGACCAGGTGCTGGCGATGTGCCGCTACTACGGCTCGGCGATCCTGATTGGCTCGATCGACGAAGACAAGCAGGCATCGATGGCGCGCACGGCCGAACGCAAGCTCGCGATCGCGACGCGCGGTTTCCGGCGCGCCGTGGACAAGTTCGGGCTCGACCCGAGCGATGTCATGTTCGATCCGCTAGTGCTGCCGATTTCAACGGGCATGGAGAGCGATCGTCGCTCGGCGCTCGAACTTGTTGAGGGCATCAAGAAGATCAGCGCGGCATTCCCGGAGAGCCAGAGCATCGTCGGCCTTTCGAACGTGAGCTTCGGGTTGAATCCGGTCGCGCGCGTGGTCCTGAACTCGGCGTTCCTGCACGAACTGCGCGAAGCTGGACTGACCGGCGCAATCGTGCATGCCAGCAAGATCCTGCCGAGCAACAAGATTGATCCGGCCCACTGGCAGGCGGCGCTCGATCTGATTTATGACCGTCGCTCGAAGACTTCCGGCGGCACCGGCGTTCCCGAGGGCAAACCCGACAACTTCGATCCGCTGCAGGCGTTCATCGAGTTCTTCAAGGATGCACAGAGCGCAAAGGTGCAGAAGAAGTCGCTCGCCGACCTTCCGATTGAAGAGCGGATGCGCTCGCACATCATCGACGGCGAAAAACAAGGCATCAAGGAGTGTCTCGACGCTGCGCTTCAGAAATACAAGCCGCTGGCGATCATCAACGATCACTTGCTCGAAGGCATGAAGACCGTCGGCGAGCTCTTTGGCTCGGGCAAGATGCAGTTGCCGTTCGTGCTTCAAAGCGCCGAGGTCATGAAGATGGCCGTCGCGCAGCTTGAGCCGCTGATGGAGCGTGTGCAGGGATCGGACAAGGGAAAGATTGTCCTGGCGACCGTCAAGGGCGACGTGCACGACATCGGCAAGAACCTTGTCGACATCATCCTCACGAACAACGGCTACAAGGTTTTCAACATCGGCATCAAGCAGCCGATCGGCGCGATTGTCGATGCGTTCAAGCAGCATCAGGCCGATGCGATCGGGCTCTCGGGCCTGCTCGTCAAGAGCGTGAACGTGATGGAAGAGAACATCATCGAGATGAACGGCATCGGGCTGGATGTGCCGCTCATTCTCGGCGGTGCCGCGCTCACGCGCCACTACTGCGAAAGCCACCTGCGCACGCAATACAAGGGTGAGTGCTTCTACGGCAAGGATGCGTTCGAAGGCCTGCGCACGATGGACATGATCATGTCCGGCAAGATGGATTCGCTCGCGACGGAGATCGAAGATCGCCTTGGCAAGCGCTCCAAGGCCGAAGAAGCCATCAATCAGACCCGCATCGCCAAACTCGCGGCAATCAATGCCGCGGACAAGGGCGAAAGTGGCGGCGCGGCTGCCGCGACGCAGGAATTTGTGCGCTCGGCGGTCTCGACCACCGTCGCGATTCCCAAGCCGCCGTTCTGGGGAACGCGCGTTTCCGCCGACCTCAACCTTGATCAAATTTTTCCGTTCATCAACCCGGTCGCCCTCTTCCGCGGCCAGTGGCAGATGAAAAAGGGCGCGATGAGCGACGCCGAGTACGACGCCCTGCTCGAAGACAAGGTCATTCCGATCTTCGAAGAACTCAAGGAACGCTGCAAGCGCGACAAGATCCTGCTGCCAGCGGCGGTGTACGGATACTTCCCGTGCAATTCGGATAAGAACGACCTCGTCATCTTCGATCCGGTCGATCAATCGCGCGAGATCGAACGCTTCAGCTTCCCGCGTCAGCCCGACAAGAAACGCCTTTGCATCAGCGACTTCTTCCGTCCGATCGAATCCGGCGAGCGCGATGTCGTCGCGTTTCACTGCGTGACGATGGGCAAGCGCGCCAGCGAAGCCGCACAGGAACTCTTCCAGAAAAACGACTACACAAATTACCTGTACCTGCACGGCATCGGTGTTGAGAGCGCCGAAGCGCTCGCCGAAATGTGGCACAAGCGCATCCGCCAAGAACTCGGTATTGCCAATGACGATTCGCCGCGCGTGAAGGAACTCTTCACGCAGCACTACCGCGGCAGCCGCTATTCGTTCGGCTACCCCGCGTGCCCGGATATGAGCGATCAGGACAAGCTCTTCCGCCTGCTCAAACCCGATCGCATCGGCTGCGTGCTCACGGAAAACTGGCAGATCGATCCGGAACAGAGCACGAGCGCGATCATTGTGCATCATCCGGAAGCGAAGTATTTCAATGTTTAGAAGCTGACAGCTATCAGCCAGCAGGCCTCGGGCACTCGGGCACGGGGAACGCGTACGGCCTTGCTGCACGCGGCGTCAGACGACACCGTTGCGCCGCCTCAGCATCCAGATCAACACCGGCCCACCAATCAGCGCCGTCAACACGCTGATCGGCAGCCGCCCCGACCCCAGCTCGATCGACCTCACCAGCGAATCCGCAAAGACAACCATCGCGCCACCGAGGAGTGCCGCGCCGATCACCAGCGATCGATGACTTGGGCCGATGAGCAGACGCACAAGATGCGGACAAACCAGTCCGACAAACGCAACCGGCCCGGCGATCGCGAACGTCACCGACGTCAGCACGCCCGCGAGCACGAATAACTCAACCCGCAACCACCCGAGCCCCACGCCAAGCGAGCGTGCCTCATCATCCGACAGCGAAGCAACATCGAGCGCTGCCCCGCGCATCCAGGCCCACGCGGCACACGCAAGCGTCACGACACCCGCGATCGCGATTCCGTTCCACTGCACATCGTCGTTGATCGAGCCGAGGAGCAGCCGCGACGCAGCGACGCCACGATCCGGCAGCAACTGCTGCACGAGTGAAATCAATGCTGCCGCGATGATCCCTACCACCACGCCCGTCAGGATCAATGTCACCGGCTCGACCATGCCGCGGCGTTGACTGAGCAAATACGTCAAGCCAAGCGCCCCCACTGCGCCCGGCAGCGCGACACCCGCACCGATGTTTGCCATGCCGCTCTGCGCGATTCCCAAGCCCGCGTGATACGCGCCGAGTTGCCAGAGCATGACGGCGACGCCCGCGCCACTCGACATGCCAAGCAGTTCCGGCGACGCCAACGGATTGCGGAAGAGGCACTGCAAGAGCACGCCTGCCGTTGCAAGACCGATTCCCACGATCAGCCCTGCCGCGGCACGCTGTGTTCGAAATTCGAGTATCTGATCGGATCCGGGGGGAAGTGGTCCGCCCACTCGAACTCGAAGCCAAAACGCCAGCCCCGCGAGCATCGCCAAGCCGATCAGGATGGGAATTGCGCGGGATCTCACGTGCCGGAGCCTACGCGAAAGCCTCGCCAAACGCAGGGCGGCGACGTACCATCCCGCCCCGATCGAATGGGGAATTTGGAGATTCGCCTTGGCTTCGAACTTCCGCTGTCGCCTGGTTACGCCCGCCGCCCGTTTGTTTGACGAGCCCGTCTCGAGCGCGGTGGTTCCGATGTGGGACGGCCTGATGGGCTTCCTGCCCGGTCGCGCTCCGATCTTGGGCAAGCTTGGCATCGGCGAACTCAAACTTGAGTTTGCCAGCGGCTCGAAAACCTCGGGAAACTATTTCATCGACGGCGGTGTTCTGCAGATGGCCGAGAACGAACTCACGATTCTTGCCGAGCGCGCCACCCCGGTCGCAAATCTCAACGCGGTCGAAGCCGAAGCGCAGCTCCAAAAGGTTGAAAACGAGCGCGTCTCGATCGAAGACCCGAATCGCGATGCCAAGAACAAGCGCCGCGATCGCGAGATCCGCTCCGCGAGCGAGAAGATCCGCCTTGCCAAGGGCAAGAAGATCGCCTGATCTCGTGTTCGAAATCACAGCGTCTACGACGACACCGGGTTTCACCCGGTGTTTTTCACTTTGCCGCTGTCACTTGGTCTTGCGCACCATTGCACGCTGCATGTCGCGCTTGGCTTCGCGGTCCTTTATCGAATCGCGTTTGTCGTGGTTCGACTTGCCCTTTGCCACGCCAATCAGGAGCTTGGCAAAGCCGTTCTTGAAATAGAGCTTCAAGGGAACGATCGTCATTCCCTTGACATCTGATTCCTTGGCGAGTTTCAGGATCTCTTTTTTGTGCGCGAGCAGCGAGCGAACTCGTGTCGGCGCGTGCTGGCGGCCGTTCCCCAGCGGGCCCGCCGGGCCGTATTCACCAATATTCGCGCTATGCAACGTCAGCTCGAGCGGATTTGCGGTTGCCCTCACATACCCCTCTGCCAGCGAAACGAAGCCCGCGCGAACGCTCTTGACCTCTGTGCCACGAAGCGAAATACCGACTTCAAACGTTTCGCCAATGTCATATTCGAACCGGGCGCGCCGGTTCTCGATCGTCGGTTCCAGGACTTTGTCGTCGCGTTTACCCATAAATCCCCACCACAAAAAGGGATGGGAGAGAAGGCTACGCGCGCGGTTTGGTGCAGGTTACTCGAAGCGAACCGTGTTCTTGAGTACGCCGAGATCTCCGACTTCGATTTCGACAACATCGCCCTGCTTGAGGAAAATCGGTGGCGTGCGGGCGAAGCCCACGCCGCTCGGTGTTCCCGTCACGATCAGCGTGCCTGGAAGAATCGTCGTGCCGCGGCTGATCTCGTGAACCAGCGTCGCCACATCGAAGATCATGTCGCTCGTGTTCGCGTCCTGCAGCATCTCGCCGTTCACCTTGGTCGTGAGACGGAGATTCTGGGGGTCTTTGACTTCTGCAGCGGGAACGAGCGTCGGCCCGATCGGGCAGAACGTGTCGAAGCTCTTGCCGCGGCAGAACTGCCCGCCCGACCCATCTTTCTGCCACCAGCGCGCCGAGACGTCGTTGGCGGAGCAATAACCGAGCACGGCTTTCAGCGCATCGGCCTTGGAAATATCGCGTGTCTTCTCGCCGATCACCACACCGAGTTCGGCCTCGAAATCGACCTGCGGCCGATCCTGGCAGATCTTCGGCACCACGATCGCGTCGCCGTTCAGGCACGCGGACATCGGATTCTTCGTGAAGAGCATCGGACGTTCGGGCACACCCTTGCCCTGCTCGTAGGCGTGCTTGGCGTAGTTCATCCCGACGCCGATGATGTGGCGAATCGGGAGCTGCTTGCCGCCTGCGAGTTCAACCGAGACGCCGAATTCCGAACGGATGAGATTCATGGGCGAAGCTTATGAGCAAATGGCCAAATGGCCAAAGAGCCAAATGGCCAAAGAGCAAGACACAGGACACTTTGAAATTGTTGTCACGCGAGTTCGATATTGCCCGGATCCGGACAAAGACCGGCCTTTGCGCCGTCCGTCAGAAGTTTCCGTATCGCCTGTCGCCCGCGCTCTGCCATATCGAGCGTCTCCGGCGTCACGTACATGCGGCAATACCGCTCGACGCGCTCCAGCGTGGGTGCTTCGCCTGTTTCACCGCCTCGCGAGACGTTCGCGAGCGCGAACGGCAGGGTGTACCGCGTGGACTCATCACGATGTTCCATTGAGTAGGCGACGCTTTGTTTCAGGAGCCGTGCGACTTCGGCGACTGTTCCCGGTCCGTGAACTCGATCGAGGTCGCGACGGATGGCATTCACCCCGAGCGGCGTGAGAAGCCCGGTTTTCTCTTTCCACCATGCGCCGACATCCAGCATCATCCGCAATCCTGCATCCGCGAATGTGAGCTGGCCTTCGTGGATGACGAGCCCGGCATCGACCTCTCGCCGCGCGACCGCACCGATAATCTGCTCAAACGGCATCTCGACAAATCGGGCTTGCTGCTTTGCAATCTCCGGCCCGAGCACCATTCCGAGCAGCAAGAACGCAGTTGTCTGTTTGCCAGGCACGGCGATGCGCACGCCAGGTTTGGCAAGGCAGCCTTCGCAGTCGAGTTTGATCGCATCCGCACCTTGATCGCTGCGAACGACGACCTTGGGACCGTACCCGTCGCCGAACGATCCGCCGCACGCGGTGATGATGTACCGGTCTTTCACATCGCAATACGCCCGAGCAGAGAGCGCCGTGATTTCAAGATCACCTGCCGCGGCGGCTCGCTTGTTCAAGACATGGATGTCTGCCGGCAACGCGCGAAACTGAAATCGACCGGTGTCGATACGCGGCTTGCCCGCATCGCCGGCTTGAAGCGAGCCGTCCGGATTGATCTTTCCTGTCAGAGGCCACCACATGAAGGCGTCGTCGGGGTCTGGGGAGTGAGCGAGCGTGAAAGTGATTGCGGACATCAGGCGATGCTACGCGCGAGATTCGGTAGGGTGTGCTTGCTGAAGCTTCCACGCCCCGCCGCATTCTGGACAGACTGTGCAGCCGTCGGCCGCGGGTTCAATGTCGCGAAGGTCGTAGCGGCATCCGGCGCATGTTCCCAGTGACAGCCATTGACGGGCGACTCCCGGAATCCAGACGCGGGTCGCAATTGCGAAAACGCTTGCCCCCGCCAAGAACATGGTGAGAAAGAAAGGAGCGAACAAACCGATGGCCTGTGTCACGGCGTGAACGTCTTTGGCATTCACTGTTCGCGAACCGATGAGCGTGCGCTGCACGAGATCTTGTATCGCAAATGTCGCGACGATCGCGGCGACAATAACTCCGATCGACGAAGCTTTGAAGGACTGGCCCGGAATCCGCCGGGCGACTTCGGGCGAGTGCAGAAAGCGCTCGGACCAAGTTGCCTTTGCCAGTTCGCGTCGGTTGCCGCGATGATCGATCACGGTGAAGCGGATGCCGAAGGGGCCAGGTTTCACCGGTGGTGGAAGAAACGGAAGGTTGTTCTCGATCGCTTCGCGCACTCAGGCAGCTTCATCGGGTTTTGAAGAGTTCAATTTCCATCGCGCCCCACATTCGTGACACATAACGGCCGTGTCGTGAGATGGGGGAAGGCGCTCGAGCGGATAGCCGCAATCTCGACAGGTCCGGCCCTGATCCCTCATCGTGATTGCCACGTTGCAAACCGTTGTTCGAAACCAGATCGCGACTGGCACGCTAACCACGAAAATAGCCAACAGGGAATAGGGGCCAATCGTTGCCGCGCAGCAACCAAACGCAATCAACACTGCTGACACGATCAAGAGCCAAAAAGTCTGGGCGACGGACGCGTTGTCAAAAGCGATCGTACTGATTACAAAATGAGCCGCCTTGGCTTTCTCGCGAAAGGTAAGGAAGACACGCTTTCATTGAGAGTCCTTATCCAATCCCTGAATTATCCAAAAATCTTCAACTGCTCGCCTTCCACAATCTCCCCCGTCTCCGGCTTGTCCGGATCAAGCCGGTAATCGCCGCTGTAACACGCCGTGCAGTAATTCGGCGCCGGCCTCACCATGCATGCGAGCATGCCTTCGAGCGAGAGATAGTGGAGCGAATCGACGCCGAGGAAGCGGCGGACTTCGTCGATGCTTCGGTTGTGCGCGATCAGTTGGTCGCGCGTGGCGAAATCGACTCCGAAATAGCAGGGGTGACGAATCGGAGGGCAACTGATGCGGAGGTGTATCTCTTTTGCGCCGGCCTGGCGGATCTGATCCATCTTGGCTTTGGTCGTAGTTCCGCGAACCACGGAATCGTCCACCACCACGACGCGCTGGGCGCGCACGATTTCGGCGATGACATTGAGTTTCAAACGCACCGCCGCAACGCGCTCGGCTTGCGATGGCTTGATGAATGTGCGTCCGACATAGCGGTTGGGCACGATTCCTTCGCGATAGGGCAATCCGCTCGCCTGGGCGTACCCGTTCGCGGCACTCCGCCCCGAATCCGGCATCGGCATCACAAAGTCGGCGAGCACCGGCGCTTCCTTCGCTAGCCGAGCGCCGAGCGCTTCGCGCGTGATCTGCACATTCTGCCCGAAGATCGTGCTCGCCGGATTCGCGAAGTACACGTGTTCAAAGACGCAGTGTGCCGGAGGCTGCGCCGTCGCGGCAAATCTTCGGCTCTCGATTCCCTTCGCCGAAATCGTGACGATCTCGCCTGGCTCGACTTCGCGAATCAGTTCGGCGCCAAGCACATCGAGCGCGACGGTCTCGCTTGCCGCGATCACGCCACCGTCCGGGAGTGTCCCGATCACGAGCGGCCGCCAACCCCACGGATCGCGCGCGACTTCGATGCGATCGGGAAACAAGAAAACCAGACTGAACGCGCCCTGCAATCGACGCAGGGTCGCCGCGAGCGGATCGGGCTGTTTCTGCTGCTGAGGCGACGCGAGCAGATGGATGATGACTTCAGTATCGCTCGTCGTCTGGAACAAATGCCCCGCGCGCTCGAACTCCAGCCGCAGTGCATCGGCGTTGATCAGATTTCCATTGTGCCCGAGCGCGACCTGCCCGCCGATGTACGCAGTGAGCAGCGGCTGCGCGTTGCACAGCATCGAGCCGCCAGCAGTCGAATACCGATTGTGCCCGATCGCGCCGCGCCCGCCGTGCGCGCTCAAATCATCGAGCACATCGGTCGGGAACACTTCGGGAATCAGCCCCATCCCGGTGTGACAAAACAGCTTCTTGCCGTTGGTCACCGAGATTCCCGCCGACTCCTGCCCGCGGTGCTGCTGCGCGTAGAGCGCGTAATACGTCTTGCGCACCGCGTCGTCATCGCCCCAGACGGCGATCACGCCGCATTTTTCTTTCTTTTCATACGTCGCTGCCGCTTCCAGCTGCGCACGCTCTCGCGCACCAGCATTTGAATCCGTCAGCACCGGTAAAGCCACGTTTCGGGCCATCGCGGCGGAGTCTAGCGACGCCCTCCCCTACTCTTTCGCGCTGCTCTGTGAAGATTGACTTGGCGGCGGCTTCAGCCTCTAATTACCTCCTTGTGCCCCATTTGTCGTCGAGCGGTTCGCCGCTCGACATTGTCCCGGATCGCCGGTCCCGAAGTCTCGGTTCCCCGGCTTGTTCAAGATCGCTGGCTTGGCATCCACCCGGATCCACGACCAGCACCCCCTGCGGCGACGCTGAACAACCTTCAGCTAGCAGGTGAGGACGGAGTTTCACGATGGCCCGCTATACCGGTCCCAAGCTCAAACTGTCTCGTCGCGTCGGCACCCCGATCGTCGATACCCCCAAGCACACGTCCAAGCGTCAGCTGCAGGCCAACGGCATGCACGGCTTCCGTGGCCGTCGCCTCCGCGACTACGGCATCCGCCTGAACGAAAAGCAGAAGGTCAAGTTCCACTACTGCGTGATGGAAGCCCAGTTCCGCCGCATTCTGGCTGAAGCTGGCCGTCGCCCGGGCAACACCGGCGATCTCCTCATGCAGCTGCTTGAGCGTCGACTCGACAACGTCGTCCGTCGCGCGGGCCTCGCTCGCACGATCTGGGCGGCTCGCCAGATGGTCGTTCACGGCCACGTGCGCGTCAACGGCAAGAAGGTCGATCGTCCGTCGTACGTCGTCAAGGTCGGCGACGTGATCACGCTGAAGGAAAAGGCGCAGAAGCTCGGCAAGGAGGCGATGGAGTCGCTTGCCGGTCTTGAAGTCGCCGGATGGATCGAGTTCAACCCATCGGAGATGACCGTCAAGGTCGTCGCCGTGCCGACGACGGACCAGATCCCCTTCGACGTGAACACGAACCTGATCGTCGAATTCTACCGATAATCGTCTTCCGATACATGCGCCGCTTCGGGCGCCGAATTCTCCGGCTTTCTCCGCCCGGTCCGATGTTCACGGGCCGGGCGTTTTTCTTTCAAGGGTTCGGTATTCTCTCCAGTTCGGGTCGCACCACTTGCAGCGTCCCACCGTATTTCCGGAATCCCCATGCTCAAAGTCATCCACAAGTACCGGCAGTACATGCTCGTTGTCTTCGGCGTCGTGCTGATGATCGCGTTCATCGTGCCGCAGGCGAACCACCTGTTCGTCGGCGATCAGCAGACGCGCAAAGTTGCGACGATCAACGGCTCGTCGGTCACTGCTTCCGACATGGTCCGTGCTCGGAGTGAGTACGACACGATCCGCGGCCTGCTCGATCCACTGGGCCTTCGCGTCGACCTCGCCAAGGAACTCTTCGGGGCCGAGAACGAACGCCACTGGCTGCTGCTTTCCCGCGCCGCGCAGGACGGCGGCTACATGGGTACTTCCGCCGACGGAAAGCAGTTCGAGAAGGAACTCCGCGACGGCCTTCTCGTCCCGCAGCTCGCCCGCGGCGCCGCCGTGCAGCGAAATCCGTTCCTCCGCCAGGCGCCCCAATACATCGACATGCTCGCGGGTCAGGAACTTGCCGACCCCGAGAAGCGCAAGGCGATGGAAGAAGAGGCCGACAAGCGCCTCGTGCAGGCCGTCGCATACGCAGCGCGCAACTCGCACACGTCCGACCGCGATGTGCAGCTCGCGTTCGCCAAGGCCAACGCCATCGGGCGCATGCAGACGTCGTGGCGCGAGGCGCACCGAGTCTCCGACAAGCGAGCGATGCTCGAAGCAGCAGAATCCGGCGACGTTGTCTACGTCGATCAATCTCTGATGCTCGCCAAGGTCATCGCGCCGTTCGCCCCGGCTCCTTCCGAAGAGCTTGTGCAAAAGCTCTTCACCCAGTTCAAAGACGTGAAGCGTGGAGACGGAGACCACGGCTTTGGCTATCGCTTTCCCGCTCGCATCAAACTCGAATGGATGATGATCGACCGCGCCACGATCGCCGCGGGCGTGCAGCTCGATCCCGTCGAGGTCAACAAGTTCTGGCGTCAGAACCGCACGAAGTTCACAGGCGATTTCGCAGCCGAACGCACGAAGGTTGAAGCCGAGCTCCGCAATCAGCGCGTCGACTCCATCTTCTCCACGATCGACAAGGCTGCAAAGGCCGAAACGAATCGCCTCATCGGCAAGGTCGAGTCCAAAGGTGGCTACCGTGTTCTCCCCGCCGACTGGCAGTCCAAAATGCCGCGGATGGAGCGCCTCGCCCAGCTGACCGTCGCCGACGCCAAAGAGCTTGGCGGCATCACGATCCCGCTGCCGCAGGTCGTCGTCCGTGCTGATCAGTTCCTCACCCGCGCCGATCTCGCCGGCATCTCCGGTCTGGGCGAGTCCGTCGTCCGCGTCGGCACCAAGGAGTTCCCGCTCCCCGAACTCGCGTTCAAGGTGCGCGAAATCGCCGGAAACGATCCCGACGTTAATATCCAGGTTGGCGTGCCATTCGACACCTACGCGCAGGATCCGCAGGGCAATCGGTACTACTTCACCGTACTCGAGGCACGCAAAGACGAACCCCCCGCGAGCCTCGACGAGGTCCGCGCTCAGGTTGAGACAGACGCGAAAGCGCTCGATCAGTTCGACAAGCTAGCGGCACAGGCCGAAATCATGCGCACGGTCACCGTGACCGATGGCTTCGAAGGCCTCGCAAAGTACTTCACCGACGCATTCCCGGGCGCGTCCGCTCCGGTCCAGCGCCGCAAACTCGCCGTCACCGCCAACAACATCCAGGGTGCCGACTCTACCTTCAACCAGCCCGAGTACCGCGAGGCCGTCATCAAGGCCGCCAAGGCGCTCGACCCGCTGAAACCCGTCATCGACTACCCCGCCGAGCAGCGGATACTCGCGATCGTGATGCCCAAGCCGCTCACAGTCGCGATCGTGGAGCTGATTGGCCGCGCGCCGGTCAGCATCGAGCGCATGCGAAACGAAGGCGACTCCTTCGCAAACAGCTACTCCACGAAGGAACTGCCCACCAAGTCGATGCGCGACGCCTTCAGTTACTCCGCGCTCAAAGACCGTATGAAGTTCGTAGATCTCGCCAAATCGTCGGAAGACACCGAGCCCCCCACTCCCGCAAAGACAGTCCCGACCCCGCCCCCAGCCCCTGCAGCGGCAAATACGGGTGGCTAACAGCGTTTCCAGTAGGTAATCCCCAGAATCGCCGCCCCTATCGGCAGTTTTTCCGATATCTTAATATCGCCGTCGCCGAAAACGCCGGCGGGGTCCGGGGTCCTACATGCATGTCGCGCTTCCAAAGCTGGCCGTCACCGGCGGCTGCCCTCTCCAGAGGGCGGCGATGGGTGATTGGCTCCTCGCGCACGGATTCGGCATCGCCGACTCAGCGCCGCCGGCAAACGCCGAGGTTGAGCTTTTCCTTTGTTCGGAACACGATCCCGCCGCCGAATTGATGGCGCTCGCGCCTCTCAGCCGCACCATTGCCGTGCTCTCGTGCACCTGTGAGCGAGCCCTCGGGATCGCACGCTCTCGCTGCCTGCCCAATGTTTTCTGCGCCGACGAGGCGCCAGAACGGCTCGCCGTTGCGATTCGCTCCGTGCTTGCCGGGCAGAACTATCACTCGCCATCATTCAAGCAATTTCTGGAGCGGCCATCGGCTCCCGCGGCTGGCTGCAGCCTCATTCTCACCCCCCGCGAGCTTGATGTCCTCCGGCTCCTCGCACAGGGTTTCTCTAAAAAGCGCATCGCCGAAACGCTTCACCTCAGCGTCAAGACCATAGATAACCACAGCACATCGATCATGAGCAAGCTCAATATTCATAACCGGGTTGACCTTGCCCGCTACGCGATCCGCGAAGGCCTCGCGACTGCCTGATCGCGCCTCTAAAATCCCGCGTGAGCCGAATGGAACGCAACACCAAGCAGCGCGACGCGATCAAGTCTGTGATCACCGAGGCGCACGGTCCGGTTTCCGCCCGCGAGGTCTTCGATCTCGCCCAGCGCCGCGTCCGCGGCATGGGCATGGCGACTGTGTATCGCACGTTGAAATCACTCGTTGCCGATCGCGGCATCGTCCAGGTTGAGATGCCCGGCGAGCCGCCTCGCTTTGAAATCTCGGGCAAGGGACATCATCACCACTTCTACTGCCGCTCATGCGGCAAGATGTTCGAAGTCGAGCAATGCCCTGGCGATCTCTCCTACCTCGCCCCCAAAGGCTTCAAACTCGAAAATCACGACCTGTTACTGCTCGGCCTCTGCGCCGAGTGCGTCGCCGGGGCCAAGCCCGCGAAGTCTGCGGCCAAAGGCAAGCGCGCCCCGCGCCTCAAGCCCGGCCACAATCACACAGATCACAGCCATCCCCATCCGCCCCACCCCCACTCTCACTAAACTCGGCCCACGCGGCCCCGTGGCGAAATCGGCAGACGCAAGGGACTTAAAATCCCTTTTCCGGAAACGGGAGTGTGGGTTCAAGTCCCACCGGGGCCACTTGCCTGTGGTGTCCCGCTTCTCCGAAGCGGGTCGTGTAAACGCGTCAAAATCACGCCTCTGGAGAGGCGTTCCACCAAAGACTTCGGCCTAGAATCTCGGCCCAAGCCGGACTCATGGAATTGGTTCCATGGCGGCCTAAGGAACATTTTGCATTGCCCCGTTGAATCCCGCGCCGCCAACTTGTTTGGCCAAGCACGGGGGTGCCGGGGGACTGGAGTTTCGATGGTTCGTCTTCGCTTTCAGCGTCTTGGTCGCCACAACCGTCCGTTCTATCGCCTCGCGGCAATCGATCAGCGCACCCGCCGTGACGGCGTCGTGATCGAGGCCCTCGGTTGGTTCAACCCGATCGAGAAGGACGTCGCCAAGCAGATTCAGATCAACGAAGAGCGCGTGAAGCACTGGATCGCTCAGGGCGCTCAGCCGACCGATACGGTCCGCGATTTCCTCGCGAAGCGCAAGCTCGTTGACGTTTCCCTCTGGGAAAAGGACCGCGAGCACGATCGCAAGCGCGTCGACAAGAAGAAGGCCGCCGAAGCCGCCAAGGCCGCTGCCGGCGAGAAGAAGGAAGAAGCCAAGGCCTGATCGCCTGAAGCTCTCCGTAAGACTTTCCAAAGGCCCTCGAAATCGAGGGCCTTTTCATTTCAATAATGCACTGTCTCCATTTTGCGCTTTGGCTCTTTGAGATTTTGGCCCTTTTCCCATGCCCCTCCGCTTCGACATCCTCACAACCTTCCCCGAAATGTTCGGGCAGGAAGCACCCGCGGCACTAGGGCTGAGCATTCCTTCGCGCGCCCGCGCTGCCGGACTCGTCGAGTGGAAGGCCACCAACCTACGCGACTTCGCAGAGAACAAGCACTCCAAAACCGACGACCGCCCGTTCGGCGGTGGCCCCGGCATGGTCATGATGTGCCAGCCGATCTGGGACGCGGTCGCGGCGGTTGAAGCGCAAGACCCCCGTCCCGCAACCCGGATCCTGCTTACGCCGCAGGGCGTTCCGCTGACTCAGAAGCTTGTCGAAGAACTTGCAACCAAGCCACGCATTCTGCTCATCGCTGGGCACTACGAAGGCCTGGACGAACGCGTCATCGAGAAGCTCGCGCCCTTGGAAGTCAGCATCGGGGATTACGTCCTCTCCGGAGGCGAACTCGGCGCGATGGTCCTGATGGACGCGATCATCCGAAAACTCCCCGGTGCCCTCGGCCACGAGGACTCCAGCGAGGAAGACAGCTTCTCCCGCCGCGGCCCAGACTCCCGTCCGCTGCTCGATTGCCCCCACTACACCAAACCCCGCGAATGGATGGGGATGGCAGTCCCGGAGATCCTGCTCTCCGGCGACCACGGCAAGATCGCCAAATGGCGGCTCGAACGCATGGTTGAGCGGACAAAATCCCGCAGGCCTGATTTGCTCAATGCCCCGGAAAACCGGCCCTGAACGCTCTAAACAAAGCCCTTTCACACCGTCCGGCGGTAGAAGCCAGCCCGGTTTCGACCTAGTATCTCAACCCCTCTCGGCGACTCCGAGCGGGCTATCTGAAAGCAAGCAGAAGCGAGATTCCCATGTCCCAGAGCGCCAAAAGCCAGCAGTCGATCCTCGAGAGCGTGAACACCAAGGTTCTCAAGTCGGACCTTCCGTCCCTCTCGATCGGCGACACCGTCAACGTTCACAACCGCATTGTCGAAGGCGACAAAGAGCGTGTGCAGATTTTCCAGGGTGTGCTCATCGCCCGCGCCGGCCGCGGCATGACCGACATGATCACGGTCCGCCGCGTTGTCGACGAAGTCGGCATCGAGCGCGTGTGGCCGATCAACAGCCCCCTCATCGCCAAGATTGAGATTCTCCGTCACGGCGATGCACGCCGCTCCAAGCTCTACTACCTGCGTGACCGCGTCGGCAAGAGCCGTCGCCTCCGCGATCGCCGCCGCGGCATGAAGAACATCGAAGTCCCCGGCGAGACCAAGCCGGCCCCTGCCGCCGCTTCGACCGAACCGGCCAAGCAGTAAGTAAACGCTTATCGAGTATTCTCAAGACCCGGCGATCATCGCCGGGTTTTTCTTTGCTTGGGCGATCAGCGAGAGTCTCAGACATGCGGATCAAGGTCTGCTGCATATCAAGCCTCGAAGAAGCACGACTGGCGGTCACCGTCGGTGCACACGCGCTCGGCCTCGTGTCGGCGATGCCAAGCGGCCCAGGACCGATCAGCGAGGATTGATCGGCGAGATTGCCTCGAAGGTGCCCCCGGGCGTGGACACGTTTCTATTGACCTGTAGGAGCGACGCCAAGTCCATCATCGATCAGGTGAAGCGGACGCGCTGCCGCACCGTGCAATTGGTGGATGAGGTCGAGCCGGGGACCTATCAGGCGATCCGTGCCGAACTGCCGAACGTGCGAATTGTCCAGGTCATCCATGTACAGGACCGCGGCGCGATCGAGGAGTCGCTGGCGATTCAGGGCCACGTCGACGCCATCTTGCTTGATAGCGGGCGGCCCAAAGCCGAGATCAAAAAACTCGGTGGCACCGGGCGCACGCACGACTGGAGCGTCTCTGCAAAGCTCCGCGAGGCGGTGAACGTGCCGATTTTTTTGGCTGGTGGATTGAATCCGTCGAACGCCGCAGAAGCGATCCGCGCCGTACGTCCCTTTGGCCTTGATCTCTGCTCGGGCGTGCGGTCGAACGGTCGCCTCGACGAATCAAAGCTGCGGGAGTTCTTCGCGGCGGTCGATGCGTGCGACTGAAAAAGTCGGGTACGCTTCGCTCATGCGAGCAGTCGTCGTTACCAAACAAGGCAACCCAGTTACGCCCAACATCCGGTTCCAAACGGATTGGCCCGACCTTCCCGCGCCGGCTGCCGGCTGGGTGAAAGTCAAAGCCCTCGCCTCGGCGTTCAATCACATGGACCTCTGGGTCGGCATAGGCATTCCCGGCATCAATCTCACATGGCCCCGCGTCAGTGGCTGCGACTGCTGCGGCATCGTCGACTCCGTCGGACCCGGCGTTGATGCAAAGTGGGTCGGTAAGAAAGTGATCGTGAACGCCGCCGTTCGCGTGACCGATGCAGTTCGCCCCGGCGATTCTCCCGGCACAACGCTCGCTCCAAACTACGAACTCATCGGCGAACACCACAATGGCATGTTCGCCGAGTTCTTCTCGATCCCGGCTGAAAACCTTGCCGCGATGCCAGACTCCATTGATCCCGTCGAGGGTGCCGCGTTTGGTCTTTGCGCACTCACGGCGTATTCGATGATGGCCACCAAAGCGGGCCTCAGCGCCGGCCAAAGCGTGCTCATTACCGGTATCGGCGGCGGTGTGGCAACGAGCGCGCTCGCGATCGCCAAGCACTTTTCCTGTCCCGTCGCCGTGACCAGCCGCCATCAGTGGAAGCTCGACAAAGCCAAAGCGCTCGGCGCCGACCTCTGCGTGCTCGACGCCGGTCAAGACTGGAGCAAAGAAATCCGCGCTTGGACTAGTAAACGCGGCGTCGACCTCGCCGTCGATTCTTCTGGCAAAGCGACACACCTCAACTGCATCAAGTCACTCGCGCGTGGCGGCTGCTACGCCACGCCCGGCTGCACCAGCGGCCCCGACGCCACCACCGATCTCGCCCGAATCTTCTGGAATCAGCTGCGGCTTCTGGGCAGCACCATGGGCAGCAACGACGAGTTCAAAGAAGTCGCCGCTCTCTTCGCTGCCGGCAAACTCAAGCCAGTCGTCGATCAGGTCTTCCCGGTTGTCGATGCACAAAAGGCATACGCGCGGCTGGAGGCGGCGGAGCAGTTCGGCAAAATCGTCTTACGCTGGTAAATCAAGAACTTGGTTGTATCGCGACAATTGCTACGGATTGCTTCCACGATCTTGGAAATGTGTTCGGATAGTCGCCGTGAAGCTCGCTCGCTGCTTCTGCAGTGATTTCTTCATATCCAAGCGCGTACGCGAGATTGGATTGCACGACTTGTTGAACATCGCCTGACTCGCGCGACAGTTCGAATCCGAATACCTGATCGCCAAGCTGCCGGAGCAGAATCGCAGTCACTTCCGAGTTTCCTTCAGACGAAGCCGCGTCGAATCCCGCGTTCTTACTCAGCTGGAAGAACTTGTGCAACGCACCTGGCGACCTTGCCAGACAGTTTCCAACGAGTTGCTCGTAGTTCACGCCGCACTCTTTGGCAATCGCAACGGTGTCAGAGCACGCATAGCCGGGACTACCAAACTCCGATGACGCCGCACTGCGGAGCACATCGGCCCCAGACTGAGATGTTGCTGCGGAGTCTGTAGAAGTGGAACATGCCGCAAGCGCGATTGTGATGCCAGCAACGAGGACCTTAACAACATTCAAGGTTAGCCTGCCTGCATGCGCTGAATGGTTTTAGTCGTGCTGCGCCCTTCGACGAGATCAATCAGAACCACCGTGCCGCCGTGCTTCTCAACGACTTCGTGCCCCACCACTTTGTCCACGGTGTAATCGCCGCCCTTCACAAGCACATCGGGCCGAATTGCCTCAATCAATTTGATCGGCGTGTCATCGCCAAAGAATACGACCGAGCCGACGCTGCCGAGTGACCCGAGCACTTTCGCGCGATCTTCCTGGGTGTTCACAGGACGGGTCGGACCCTTCAGCCGCTTCACGGACGCGTCCTCGTTGATTCCGACAATCAGAAAATCGCCGTGCTTTGAAGCCTGATCGAGCAGAGCGACGTGTCCTGCGTGCAGCACATCAAAGCAACCGTTCGTGAACACGATTTTCTGTCCGGCGCGCCGACGTGCCGCAACCTCGATCAACACCTGAGGCAACGTCCGCAGCTTTCCTTCACCGCTGGCGAGCTGCAACACCGCGTGGTGCACCTGCTCGAGCGCAATCGGCTGCACACCGAAGACTTCAACCTCAAGGCCTGCCGCGGCATTTGCAAAACGCACCGCATCCGGCCAATCAATCCTGTTCGCGCGTGCCGCGGCGAGCGCCGCCAGCATCATGTCGCCTGCGCCCGTCACGTCATACACCTTGCGGGCGACCGTCGGCACCGCGAGCGCTTCCTTGCCCTTTTCCAGCAGCAGCGCACCGTGTCGATCGAGCGTGATGACGGCCGCTTCGAGGTCGGCATCCTTCATCAATCGCTTCGCAAGCAGCGTGTTGTGCTCCGCGGAACCATCGCCGTGGGTCCGCAACCCTGTTGCAAACTCCGCCTCGGTCCGGTTTGGCGTCATGCTCGTCGCGCCGCGGTATTTTGCGTAGGTCGCGATCTTCGCCGGATCGACAAGCACTTCCTTGCCCGCGTCGCGCGCGAGGCGAATCACACCTTGGCAAATCTCTTCGGTGCAAACGCCCTTCGAGTAATCCTCGATACAGACGACATCGACCTGCGTCATCAGCGAACGCACGCGTTCAAGCACCCGTTTCGCCACATCGGCGCCGATTGCCTCGCGCGATTCGAAATCTATCCGGAACATCTTCTGCGGATGCCGCGCCTGCGCGAGGCCGATCAGATTCTGCTTGATCGTCGTCGGCCGCGATGGATCGATTTCGATTCCTTCATCGCTCACGCCCTGCTCGCGCAATTCACGCCGGAGCAACTTGCCAGCATCATCGTCACCGACGATGCCCACCGCGATCACACGCGCCTTTAGCGCAACCAAATCCAGGCACACATTCGCCGCGCCGCCGGGCCGGTGCTCCTTTCGACGAACATGGAGAATCGGCACCGGCGCATCGGCCGACAGCCGCTCGGCATCGCCGTACAAATGCTCATCGAGCATCAGGTCGCCGATGACCAGGGCCGTAAACGGTTTCCAACCTTCAAGATGTGCAAGCAGTGGATCCACTCGGTCTGATTATTCGCGCGCAACATGCCCTGCGCTCGCCGCGGCCAGCACAGCCCCTTTTACCGCGTCGCCGCCTTCGGCGAATGACATTTCCAGCTTCGCCCGCACGATCGGGCAAGGCCACGCATCTGGTCGCACCCGCTTCAACTTCGCCCAGTCTTTTCCGGTCACAATGATCGCATCCGCCTCCGACGCCTTCGCGACGCGAACCAATTGTTCAAGCGTCCGCGGCACAAACGGGTCATGATCGGGTCGCACATATTCGATCGCCCGAGTGCGGGCGGCCTCGGATACCGCGTGAACAAATGGCTTCGGATTTCCGATCCCGCATGCCGCGACCACCCGCTTCCCACGAAGCCAGCTCACATCCTTGTACTCTTCTCCGGACACTCTCGCGACAAGAAGGCCCGACCACGCATGCCTGGCTATTGCAAGACGCGCTGCCGGTGCCACCCTTGCCACGTCTCGTTTAAGGTTCGCTAACACCTCGGGCGAAGCGCTCTCCGCATGCGTCAATACGACAATTCCGGCGCGCCCGAGTGATTCAACCGATTCTCGCAGCCATCCTGACGGCAACAAGCGATCCGCAAAGGGATTCCGTGTCGCATCAACGAGCACGATGTCGAGTTGCCGGGCGATGCGTCGGTGCTGGAACCCGTCATCGAGAATCACGCAGTCGCAATTCACTCCTGCCTCGGATGCGAAAAGCGAGAGCAAGCCCTCTAGTCGATTCGCTTGAGCGACAACTGGCACGTCCGCCAGCGCGGTCCGGTATTCCTCTGCTTCGTCGCTTTCCGTGGCGCCACCCTTCGAGTAGCCGCGCATCGCGATGGCCGGCCGACGGCCGTCGTCTCTCAAAGTGCGTGCGACCAATGCCACCATCGGCGTTTTGCCCGTGCCGCCGACGCTTAGATTGCCGATGCTGATTACAGGGCGATCAATCTCGACAACTCCGAGCCCGGCATCGAATGCGCGATTTCGAGATGTGATAATGCGGGAATACATCGCCGCGAGAGGTGAAGCGAATATCCGCAGCGCGCGAGGCAATGGAGAATCGCTCATGGTTCGCGATTCTCCGGTCGCTGCCGCGATCGACGAATCTCCTCGGTAAGTCGATCTTTTTCACGCCGATGCAAACGCGTGGTGTTCACCATATCGAGCACGGCGAGACCGATCAGCAGAATCAGCATCGAGACAACGATCGTCCAGATCAGTACGAACAGTCTCGGGTTCGTGGGTGACACCACACCAAATGCCGCGGCACCGAGCGGCACCAGAAACAGCATGATCCAGCCGTTCAGCGTGCGGATGCGTCGCCGACTTGCCGGCATGTCGCTCCTCAGTAGAAGCATCAAATGAACAGCCACCACGAGCAGCATGAACGCCGCGACCGGAAGAACTACCCACGCTGGCAGCAGCGGCGCAGAATTCAGCGCACACCTCCTGCAATCAGCGATTGGATCCTTCGAATCAATGCAGCGACAGGCAGACCCATCACGCCGTTCGGATCGCCCTCGCATTCGATCGGCCAACCCGCATCGAGCCGTTCGCGCAGGTTGTACGCGCCGGCCTTCCCCTGCCACGCGCCGCTCGCAACGTACTTCTCTATTTCCTGGTCCGAAACGCTTCCCCATCGCACCATCGCCGACGAAACAAAGAGCGTCCGCATCTTCGGCACGCCTGCGTGCGATGTCTCCAGGCCGGTGAGCGCAACGCCGGTCACTACCTCGTGTGCCGCGGAGCGGAATCCATGAAGCATGTCGCGTGCTTCATCCGGCGTCTGCGGCGTGCCGATCAATCGGCCGTGCTGCACGCAGGCGGTGTCAGCCCCGAGCACCAGAAGTGAATCCGATTCCGAATGCCCGCGAGCCATCTCCGCACCAGCGCAGGCTTTGAGATACGCGAGCGAAGCAACCCACTCGTTCGGACGAGCGCCGGCCGGCGGCACCAACTCAGAATCTTCGATGCCCGGGTGCTCAGCAACGTGCGAAAGCCCAGCCTCGGTCAAGATTTGCCTCCGGCGAGGCGAGCGGCTGGCAAGCCACAAAAGCGGCGCCGCCCGCGGCGCGACCGACATTTCCAAAGCACGAGTTGGCTGAATCCCTGAAGGCACGCCCTAGTTTACGAGGATCAGCCCCCGCCGAGTTCGCGCCCCGGTTCCCGCTGATTGCCTATTGCTGTAAACCTCTACTGTTGCTGATGCGAGCGCATCTGGTTCAACTCGATATTCGCTGGGAAGACAAGAAAGCCAACTACGCGCGTGTGCACGAAATGATCGCTGTAGCACGCCCGGAACGAGGCGATCTTGTCGTCTTGCCCGAAGTTTTTGATACAGGCTTTACGATCGACCTCTTGAAAAGCCCGGATGCGGACGGCGCGACTCTCGGATTTCAGAAGGAACTCGCGACCAAATGGTGGGTCACCGTGCACGGCTGCCGCACCGTGAAGGGAAGCGACGGCAAAGGTCGAAATCGTTCCACCATTACCGGTCCATCCGGCGAAACACTCTCCGAGTACGACAAGCATCACCCGTTCAGCCTCGGCCCCGAAGGCAAACGCGAAAGCGATTGCTTCACGCCGGGCGACAAACTCGCGCTCTACGACTGGCGCGGACCATCGCAATCGATCCGCGTCTGCCCGACGATCTGCTACGACCTGCGCTTTCCCGAACTCTTCCGCCAGGGTCTCGCGGCAGGCGCCGAAATGTTCATCGTCCCCGCAAACTGGCCCGACACCCGCGTGCACCACTGGAAGACGCTGCTCACCGCGCGGGCGATCGAAAATCAGGCGTTCGTTCTCGGCTGCAACCGGGCTGGACGCGACCCCGCACTCAAATATCCCGGCGTAACACTTGCGATCGGCCCGATGGGCGAAACCCTCGCCGAAGCGGACGAGAAAGAACAAGTCGTCAGCGTCGAGATCGATCGCAAGTTGGTCGACAGTTGGCGCGCGAAATTCCCGGCGTGGAAGGAAGCGCCCAAGGGGAAATGAGCTGTCAGTCTTCAACTGTCAGCAAAAACGACTCATTGCAATCGGCTGACTGGCTGAGAGCGAATCGCTGATAGCTGACCGCTTCCTCTACCCCTGACCAGCAACCTTGTCGACTTCCTCAAGCGTCGTCGCGCCCTCGGCCACAAGCTTCCAACCAAACTGCGCGAGCGTCGTGAACAACCCCTGCTCGATGACTTTCTTCATCGCGGCGATCGTCGGGTCGTGCATCACCACGTCGCGCAATTCATCGTTGAAATCAAGCAGTTCGTACAGAGCACGTCGGCCTCGGAAGCCTGTTTTCAGGCACTTCGGGCAGCCCGTGCTGACGTACATCTGCGTCTTGCCGCCGAGATAGCGGCCAAGTCGCGTGGCCTGTCCCGGCATCACCGGCACGGGCCGCTTACACGCGTCGCAGAGCACGCGTACGAGGCGCTGGCCCAGCACCAAGTCGAGCGCGTTCGCAACAAGGTACGGCTCCACCTTCAAATCGAGCAAGCGAAACACCGCAGCGATCGTGTCCTTGGCGTGCACGGTCGAAAACACCAGGTGACCCGTCATCGCGGCCTGCATACCCGTGCGCGCCGTTTCTTCGTCGCGGATTTCGCCCACCAGAATCACGTCGGGGTCCTGACGCAGCACCGATCGCAGCAGCGTGCCGAAGTTGTTGCCCTTGCTCTCATCGATCGGAATCTGCGTGACGTTGCTGATCTGGTATTCGACCGGATCTTCGATCGTCACCACGTTGCGGCTCTCGCGATCGATTTCGCGAAGCGATGTGTACAACGTCGTCGTCTTGCCAGATCCGGTCGGACCGGCCACAAGTAAAAGTCCGTGATCCTGTGAGCAGACGCGCCTGACTCGATCGGCCATGTACCCGGCCATGCCGAGCTCGGTGATCGACTTGGGCGACGTGCGATCGTCCAGCACGCGCATCACCAGCTTCTGCCCATACACCGAGGGCGTGAAGCTGATGCGGTATTCGACTCGCCGGTCGGTGAACTTCGCTGAGAAATGGCCTTCCTGCATCGCGTCGCGCGCCGCAGTTCTCATCTGGCACGCCGTCTTCACAAGGCCGTACACCAGTTCACCCACGCGCCCGGGCAGCGTCGCGACCGCGACCATCTGTCCGTCGACACGCAATCGCACGTGATAGACGTCTGACTTGGGTTCGATATGGACGTCGGTCGCACGCGACTTACTGGCGGTCTGCAGAAGCAACCGGACTGCCGCAGGGCCGTCGCTGCTCCCCGAGAGTGCCGCGGACGGCTTTCCTCCCGCCTCGATGATCGTCAGCGACTCAACGGGCAGGTCCTTCGGGGGCAATTCCTCGATGACCTCAATGAGCTGCTGTGCCCAGCCCTTGTCTTCTTCTTCGTTTTCAGGTGCCGCCACGTCCTCGTGGCTCTCAATCAGGCCGGCCCGGTCGCTCTCGTTGTCCTCAGCCAGAATGAACTCATGCCCGCCGACGCGAAGTACATCGCCCGGCTTCAGGCGTGATTCCTTGATGCGCTGGTCGTTCACCTTGGTCCCATTGCGCGAGCCCAGATCCCGGACGCTGAATCCGCCCAAACCATCAGGCTCCACAGCGCAGTGGAAACGGCTCGACAAATCGTCGGAAAGCGGAATCGTGTTGTCCGGATGGCGGCCGATCGTGACGGGGTCTTTCCCCAATCGAACCATTGCAGCGCTGCCGCGGATCGGTTTCAGGTAGTACGAAGCCAAAGGTTCGGGAACTCCTCATTCAGATCACTCGCCCTGGCCCCTCTTCGGGCGGGCGGCAACCAACTCAAACAGCGCGGCCAGTCTACAGACTCTGCGGAAGATACGAGCGAACCACCTACAGTCACCGACCGGAACGCCGCTGGCGACGCCAGATTGCCTCCCGAACGACGTCCGCACGGGTATTCGGACGTTTGGGCGAGCGGTTCCGCGTCGGCTGGGTTCTCCAATTCGCCCACACTCTCACACGTCCCGTCCAACTCCCTCATCAGCGAAAACGCCATGATTGACCTCCGCCAACTTCGCGAGAATCCCGAGCGTTTCAAGGCCGGCGCCAAGGCCAAGAACATCCACGTCGAGATCGATCGCCTGCTCGCGCTCGATGAGAACCGGCGCGGGCTGATGACCCGCGCGGAAAATCTGCGCGCTGAACAGAAAAAACTCGAGAAGGAATCCGGGCCGCAGATCGGGAAACTTGCGGGGGCGCTCAAAAAAGCAACCGGCGACGAAGCCGCAAAATTGCAGCGGGAGCTCGACGAGCTCAAAACCAAGCCCGCGCACCTCAAAGCGGAAATTGCGGCGCTCGAGCCCCAGATCGCGGCGGTTGAACCCGACTTGAATGCCCTGCTCCTGCAGATTCCATTGCCGCCGGATTCAGATGTGCCGATCGGCGCCGGCAGTGACGCCAACATCGAAGTGAAGCGCTGGGCCCCGAGTAGCTTTGATCTCGCCAAGTCGTTTGAAGCGAACCGTGGTTTCAAGCCCAAGACCCACCAGGAAATCGTGCGAGATTTGAAAATCGCCGACTTCGAACGTGGCGTCAAGCTCGCCGGCACTCGCAGCTACATCCTCACCGGAATGGGCATGCGCCTTCACATGGCCGTGCTCCGCTACGCGACCGACTTCATGACCGACAAGCATGGTTTCACGCCCATCAGCGTGCCGGTGCTCGTGCGTGAAGAAGCGATGATCGGAACCGGGTTCTTCCCGGCAGGCCGCGAGCAGGCGTATCACATCGCCGAAACACAGCGCCGCAATCCCGACGCCGCCGACGAAAAGGGCGGAGGCAGCCACGACCTCTATCTCACCGGCACCGGCGAAGTCGGCCTGATGGGCGTGCACATGAACGAGATCCTGGATGAAGCGCAGCTTCCGCTGCGCTACGTCACGGTCAGCACGTGCTTCCGGCGCGAAGCCGGCGCCGCGGGCAAGGACACCGCCGGGCTCTACCGGATCCACCAGTTCGACAAGGTCGAGCAAGTTGTGATCTGCAAAGCCGACGAGGCCGAGAGCCGCGCCTGGCACAAGAAGATGATCGGCTACGTCGAGCAGCTGCTCCAGAGCCTCGAGATCCCCCACCGCCTTATCCAGTGCTGCACCGGCGACCTTGGGCCCAAGAACGCAGACATGATCGATATCGAAAGCTGGATGCCGGGACGCGGCGAACTCGACAAGGACGGGCGACCCAAGGGCGCGTTCGGCGAGACGCACTCGGCGAGCCGTTTGTACGACTTCCAGTGCCGCCGTCTCAATATGCGCTATCGCGGCGCGAGCGCCAGCGGCGGCAAGACAGAAACCGTCTTCTGTCACTCACTCAACAACACCGTGCTCGCGAGTCCGCGATTCCTGATTCCGCTGCTTGAGAATCATCAGCAGGCGGATGGAAGCGTGCGAATTCCGGCGGCACTTCGCCCGTATCTCAACGGCGCAGAATCAATCCACATCTAGTTCGCGACCGTCTTACTTTGCAATCTTGGCAAGGTCCACTGTCGCGCCCCGCGTCTCAGGCCGCTCAACCGCGCCGCCTCGCGTCGCTCGCAGATCAGTGAGCAGTGCCTGCATGTCCCCGCGCAGCGGCGCCGTGAATTGCATCCGCTCGCCCGTAATCGGGTGCGGAAACCCAAGCACGCATGCGTGCAGCGCTTGTCGCGAGATCAACACCTCGCCCTTGGCATTTTCATACGGTCTGCCCCCGTACATGTCGTCGCCGACGATCGGCCAGCCCAGATGCGACAGATGCACGCGGATCTGGTGCGTTCGACCTGTGCGCAGTTCGAGTTCGACCAGCGAATAGCCGGTCTCGCTGCCATCGATCTTGCGGGCCGCGTTCGACAGCCGCACCGCCGATTCGCCCGACGTCCTCCAACCTGCTGATGGCGCCGGCGGCGCACTCGCTGGAGCAGCCGGGCTCTGCGCGCCCTTTGCCGTCGCAACGCCATATCGCTCACGCACGCGGCACACCGTCACCGACGGTTTGCCGAGTTCATCGTGCCTCACCACATACTTCTCGCGATACCCCTTCTCGCGCGACGGGTGCGGACCGAGCGGCAGATCGATCACATCAATATCCGGTTCAACCAGCCCGTGCACAAACGCGATGTAGCGCTTGTCCACCTTGCGGTGCTCGAATGAATGCCCGAGCTTCCAGTGCGCCTCTTCGGTCTTCGCAAAGACGATCACGCCCGAGGTGTGCCGGTCAAGCCTGTGGACAACTCCGGGGCGCGCCAGTTCTTTTCCAACTCCCGATAACCCCCCGCCCAATTTCGATCGCTCACGAAAATAGAACGCCAGCGCGTTGACCATCGTGCCCTTGTTGTGGCTCCGCGCCGGATGCACCAGAAAATCCGGCTGCTTGTTGATGATGATCAGGTGATCGTCTTCATACATCACCTCGAGCGGGATGTCCTCGGGCTGAATCTCCGTCGGCGGAGGCGGCGGCACCACAACCTCGACAACATCGCCCGCGTTCAACTTCGTCGACGCCTTCGGCGGACGCCCGTTCACACTCACGCCGCCGTCATCAATCAGTTTCTGCAACTGCGTGCGGCTCATGAACGTGATGCGATCACACAGATATTTATCGAGCCGCTTGTCCAGGTCGCGAAGCAACTTGAACCGCACCGTGCGAACTTCGGCGTCGTCTTCGCCTTCTTCCGTCGATGCAATCGCCCGCTCGAGCGCCGCGGCATCCACCTTGCCCCCGGTCTGCACGAGCGGACCTGCGTTCCATTTATCGTCGCCGGCGAGTTGAATCTCGACCGCCTCGTCGCCGGCTTCGTCCGCGCGCACAGCATCGCTCGGTTGATTGTCTGACTTACGAGATGGCTTTTCGCCGCGGCTCATCATGCATCCAGCGGCAGACCGCAAACTACTTCGGTGCCGGCGCTGGAGCCGGGGACGGAGTCGACGCCGGAGGCGTTTCCGCCGGTGGAGCAGCGGGCTCAGCCTTTGGTTCCGGAGTCGCGGGCGCGCTCGGTGCTGCCGGCCCGACAGGTCCAAGCAGTGACGGACCCAGCGGCGCATCCGTCGGTAACGCGACCGGCATCGCAGGCTTCTCGTCTTCCTTCGTCGGTGCAGGCAACGACGCCTTCGTCGGCAACTTCGATACCGCGAGCACGCGGGGCAGATTCTCGATTCGCTTGCCGGCAATAGCCTCGAAGTCGGCAAAGCCCGGCACACCCGCCGATGCCGAGCGAATTTGCTCGTAAAACTTTTTCGCGCCGTCGGCATCTCCCCGCGATTCTGCGACCGAGGCAAGTCCGAAGAGAGCGCCGATGTAGAGCGATTCCTTGTTCGCGACGCCCTTTGTCGCGTCGGCCACGGTCTGATACTGCTCGGCCGCAAGATTCAGGAAGCTCTCCCGATCTTCCGGTGTCATCTCATCGCCGATGTTCTTGCTGGTGCCGTCCGGGTTTACATCGGCGCCGGGTTTCACGCCCCGCATGATCGACCGCATGTATGCATCAGCCGCTTTCAGCCGCGCGAGTTCGCCGACGCTGGCGACGCCGCTGAAGTCGGCCGCAACCTGACGGAGCGAGTCAGGACTCGGGTTCTGTACCGTTGCCGCGGCAGCAAGCTGCTCGAACGCAAGTTCGAGGCGCGCCGCGCGACGAATCGTGTACTGCTGATAGAGGTAGTTGCCGCCGACGCCAAGCGCGATCAGGAGCAGAAGCGGCGTACTCCACTTCGTTACAAACTCGATGAAATCCTGATTGAGCCGCGCCTCTTCAAGCCCCGCGCGCTCGCGGATCTGAATGTTCTTGCGTGGCTCGTCCTTGCGTGGCTCATCCATGGTGTTCTCGAATCAGATCCGGCATTCTGAAGCCGTCCGAGCCAGGTGCATTGCCTGTTCCGCGACGGGCCCGGATTCCTGGCGGGCGTGGAGAGGATTCTAGGGTCGAAACCCTTCGACTTCACCCTGATCCCAGAACCGCCACGGGCCCGGATGCGCAAGCACCGATGCCGGGAGAAGTCGCTCGCGGATCGCGCCGACCAACCGTCCGATCGACTCGGGGTGGCGCACGCTGACTTCAACCTCGACCGGGCTTGCCGGCGCTGCCAGGTCTCTCCGCAAACCGACAGTGAGCGCAAGCGAACGCAGATTGCCGCTATTCACAAGCGCAGATCCCGGATCACAGCAGCGAAGAACCAGATCGGCGCGTGCGAGCACATCTCGGGCGATCTGTGCCGCGTCGGCCTCGACCTGCGGCGCATCCGCGCGCACGCCCGGAGTATCGACATAGCGCACAACCAATCCGGCGAGATCGAGCATCACGCCCACGTGATCGCGCGTCGTTCCCGGTTCGTCTGCGACCAGTGACACGTGACGCCCGGCGAGCGCGTTCGCCAGCGTGCTCTTGCCGATGTTGCTCGCGCCGAGTGCGACAACGAGCGGCGGATCGATCAGCCTTCGCAGCACGCGATCTCGTTCGGGATCACTCTGCGCTCCGGCGCTACGCCAACGCGCCGGTTGATCGAGCAGCAGATCAACCGCGAGTGGGCTTGGCGCGCGCGACAGCGCGGCCAACATTGCCGCTTCAATCTCATCTGTTGCTTCCGGATACTGCTCGCGCGGGCGCAGTTGCGCGGCGCGGGAGATTCCCTTTGCTTCGATCGCTTCGCACAGCGCACGCACCACCGCGCCGCCGCCGTGAGGCGTCAGCGCGGCAAACGTCGCACCCCATCGCATCACCACGCCGTGATCGACGCCCAGCAGATTTCGCACTGCGATCTGGCCCTCACGAAGCGTGCCAATCCCCAGTATTTCAAGGGCATGATCGAGTGCGGCCGTATCGGGCGCCGTGAGCGCGATCACCGCGACAGCGCCGACGCCGCCGGGCGATTGCAAACTCCATCGCGCCGCGCTCATTCGTCATCGAGCGAGTCGGATTCTCCCGCTCCCCCGATGCTGAACCCGCCGCCACCGCCTCCCGCCTTGCCGCGATCTTCCGGCTCCCACTCCGCGCCGCCCAGGGCGACTCTGCAGACTTCGGCGACTCCCATCATCTGAAGATCGGGGACGACACGATCGACAAGCGGATCGTTTTCAACAAGGCCGGCGTCACCACCCGTCGCGATCAATGTCGGGAACGTGCCGAACTTTTCCGCGAATTGTTCGACCGTCTGACGCAGCAAACCAATCACCGCGTTCTGAACACCGAGCTTCATCGCGTGCGCTGTGTCCTTGCCGAACGGGCCGCGCGCCGGGTCTGGGACGTCGAACTCGAGTTCCGGAAGCGCACTTGCTGTGGCGTGCATCGCCCGCATCATCGCGCGAACACCCGGCGCGATGATCCCGCCCTGAAATGTCCCCTGCCCATCCACAAAGTCGATTGTGATCGCCGTGCCAAGATCCGCAACGACACATGCCTCTCGCAGCCGCGCAAAGCCGCCCAGGGCGTCCAGCAGCCGATCCTGCCCGACGGTCGAATCGTCGTCGAGGGCGTGCTGCATCGGGATTTCGAGGTCCCGGCCGATGACATAGACCGTTCCCAGCCGCGCCAAATCCATTTCAAGCTTGACCGAGACCGGCTTATTCACGCTGGAAATGACGAACGCGGTCGCTCCGCTCGATTCCTTCAGTTTCTCGCAGGCCTCGAGTGTTTCGGCGTGCGAAATCGACCGGGCTTCCTGAACTTTTCCCTCGGTGATCAGGCCAATCCGCGTGCGCGTATTCCCGACACACAGAGCGACCAGCGCCCCTTCCATTTCCGAGCCGCCTTGATCCGTTCCTTCGTTCGCCATTGCCCCAGCGTACGTCGAGGACACCGGCTTAGACTGTCCAAACGACCCTCTTCATCCTTTCTCGTCTTCCCCGTCCCCACCACCGTTCGTTCGGAGACCGATTGCCTCGCTGTAAAGCCGATCCAAGCATCAAGCGCGTCGAAGTCGGCGGCTTCAAGTTTCCCCTTGGCGTCTACCCCGTCGAGGAAATGACGCCCCGCGCCGGTTACACGGTTCTCTTCGAACCCGCCGACGGAGGCGATGATTCGGACGGCACGGCAGAGTGGGAAGAGTGGCCGGATCGATACGTTTTCGACATCGTGGTGGCGGCCGACCGGGTCGAACCGCTCTGCCGCATGCTATTTTCGCTGATTCCGGGCCGAATTTACCCGATTCTCGACGTGCTCGGGCAGGACGCCTATCGCGAAATCGACCCCTATATCTCGTATGACCTGCTCGGTGCGGATCGGTTTCTTGAGATCGTTCGGGAATGCCGCGACCTGTTTTTCGAGGACGGCATGCTCGGCTTTGGAGCGATGAGCGAGGACCCGTTTTTCTATGTATTCGTCGACGAGCACAAGATTGTCACTGTGCGCGCCCAGCCGGAACTCAAGGAACGGATCGACAAGATCCTCGCCGCGTTTGACCTCGAAGAAATGAGCGAGCCCGCCGGGGCCGATTCCGCGGCACACGAGCACCGCGGTGTTCTCCTTAGTGACCGATCGCCCGAAGGCCTTCGATTCGACGAGATCGTCGAATCGCTCAAGGATGAATGGCGATTGCTCCTGAACGTCGACAGCGAGAAAAATGTCGACGAAGACGGCAAGGAATTAGGCGTCACAGCCTGGAGGATCGTCGTTCGATTTGACCCCGAGGACGATGCGGCATCGGCGTATGTCGAGGTTGCCTTGGCTGCCCCAAACCTCCGCGAGGCCGAGGAACATGCCGTGGATGCCGCCGCCCGGCTCCTGGCGGATGTGAACCCGGACACTCACCAGCCAGCCATTGTTCTTGCCGATCGCTTGAGCCGCGAGCAACTGGCCGACCTTCTGAAATCCGCCGCTACCAAGCGACGTCCAAGGCTGAAACGCACGAAGGAACGGGTAGGCGAGGGCGATCCGTTCGTCCCGGACCCGGCCCCACCGGAGACCGGGGAGCTGAAGCCAGGGGAAATCTGGCTCGCCCGTACGCTAAGTTGAGTCTGGACAAAGACTAACGCCGAAGTCTCCGGGCCGGTTGGTTCCGACCAGGCGCGCAAGCAAGAAGCGTCTTGCATCCGCACGTCATCCTTTGTATCTTGTCGCGAGATTCCAATATTCTCCCAACCGGTCGGTCCGGCTGAACGAATTTGGAAACACGTCGCAGCCCGGCCTTCAAGAACAGCGGGTGAAGGTCTGCGACAACATCTCAAAGCGCAAGCATCGGCGCGGGCCGATGAATTGTCCGTACGAGACGGACAGCAGCGACTCTGGGATGCGCCGGCAATGCGCCGGAAATTTGCAAAGACGTGGGTTGATCCGGAATCGTGGGGTCAGGGCTCGTGAAGCCCGGGGGTTGTGGGGTTCGATTGCTCGCTCCGTCTGAATGCGGAGAGCGGTCGAAGCAGAACCGGAGACCGAGCGCCGACCGGAGTCGAGCGCACGATTTACGGTGGGAAAGACGCCCGCGGAGTTGCTACATTCCGCACCCGGAAAAACGCCACGCACGCGCCGGGACCATGGATTCGGAGCAGTCGAATGAGAAGCACACGCATCGGCCTGATCGTTTCTACATCCGTTCTTGCCGCGATTTCGGGCACGACCGCCAACATCGCCAAGGCCGCGCCGGCACAACCGAATGCGATCGCGCCCGCCGCAGCCCTCACCGCCGCGACGAAGGAGCTCAACTCGGGCAGTCCGGTCCGCGCACGGGAGATGCTGATGGCAATCTCCTCGCTCAATATGAGCGAGTCGGAGCGCACCCGCACGATCGAGCTTCTCCAGCAGTCGGACGAGAAGATCCGCTCGATGGAGCCGCGTCTCGTGAACCTGCAGCGTGCCAAGCTCGCGCTCGACCGCGATGACCTCGCTTCCGCCGAACGGCTTGCGACCGGCGTCTCACGAGGCGCGAACGACGGCAACAAGGCCGGCGCCGAAGCCCTGCTCAAACAGATCAAGACCCGTCGCGCCGAACTTGGTTCGGGCGTCGATGCGAAACTCGCCGACGCGACCGCCGCCCTCAACGCGCGTGACTACTCGCACTGCAAGGGCATGCTGCAGACCGTCACTCAGTGGGGAGTCGAGTTCACCCCCGCCCAGCGCGATGCGCTCGACCTCATGCAGGGCAAGATCGTCGCGATGGAACAGGAGCGCGGCCGCCCGTTCAAGGCCGAGGACAATTCCGCTTCGACGATTCTCGCTGCCGGCATGCTCGCCGACCCGGGCGTGATCGAACGCCGCAGCCCAGAGCCTGAACAGAACACGCAGCAGGTCGCGCCCGCCACTCTCGCCTCAACGAACACAGTCGCCGCGGCAGATCCTCAACCGGCCGCCGCGGCGCCTGTTCAACAGGCGATCGGCAACGACCCGGTCGTCGAGGCACGAAAGATCGAAGCGACCAGCCTGCTCAACGAAGCCGACCAGGCCTTCAACGACAGCAAGTACAACGAAGCGCAGGCAAAGTACAGCCGCATCCGCACGCAGTTCCGCGAGTTCCTTACGCCCGAGCAGGCCAAGACCGTCGATGATCGTCTGGCAGAGTCGAAGCTCCGCCTCCGCGGCACGAGCAACGACGCCCGCGATCTGACCGGCTTCGTCGAGCAGGGCACCGTCGCCCGCCAGCAGGCCGAAGCCGAGTTCAACAACCAGCTCACGCAAGCGGCCGACTCGCTCAGCGCCGGAGACGTCATCCACGCCCGCGATTCCGCCGCCCGCGCGAGGCTGATCCTGAACTCGAACCGCGAGCGCTTCGCAGAATCCGAGTTCCAGACGATGCAGACCAAGGTCTCGGATTTCCTGAAACAGGTCGACGCCAAGGAGCAGACACTTGCTGCCGCCCAGGCACAGAAGACCGCCGGCGACCGCCAGCTCGAGGCCAGGCGCGTTGCCGATCAGGGCGCGAGCGAACGCAACCGCAAGATCCGTGAGGCGATCGACCGCGTCCGCGCACTTCAGATTGAGATGAAGTACGAAGAGGCCCTGCAGGTCGTCGATCAGATCCTTTTCCTCGATCCGATCAACCCGACCGGCCTGCTCCTTCGCGACGTGCTGACGAGCGCGAAGATCTACAAGCAGTGGTACGAAACCAACACGAAACGCAACACGCTGATGGCCGAGCAGAGCCTCGACACGCAGACTGCGACGCTGCCCAATAAGGGAATCGTCGACTACCCGTCCGACTGGCCCGAGATCATTAAGGATCGCGGCGAGCCGGTGACGCTCGCTGAATCGGTCGAGACGCGCGTGACGCTTTCGGCTCTCGCGAACACGCGGCGCCCGGTTGATTTCACCGAAACTCCGCTCGAAAAGGCCGTTGACTGGGTCGCCAAGACCGGCAGCATCAAGATGGATATCGACTGGCCTTCGCTCGAGAAAGTCGGCATCAACAAGGACACGCCCGTCACGGTGAACTTGTCGACGATCCGCCTTGACCATCTGCTCGATCTCATCGTGAGCAAGGTCAGCCCCGATCCGACCAGCGCCGCAGCCTGGGAAGTCCAGGACGGCGTGCTCCGCTTTGCATCGGCCGAAGCCATCAACAAGAGCACGCTGATGGTCATCTACGACATCCGCGACCTGCTCATCGAAGTCCCCGACTACTCCGATGTCCCGCAGTTCGATCTCAACAGCGCGCTGCAGTCCGGCAGCGGCGGCGGCGGCGGCACCAGCCCGTTCAGCGGCGGCCAGCAGCAGACCACCAAGGGTCCGCAGCGCACCGCCGAAGAGCGAACCGATGAGCTGGTTCGCATCCTGACGGAGCAGATTGACCCGGACAACTGGCGCGAGAACGGTGGAGCGGTCGGCTTTGTCAGCCGCTTCAAGGGCAACCTGCTCATTACCAACACGCCAAAGAATCATCGTGCGATCGGCTCGCTGCTGCGTCGCCTGCGAGAGATTCGCGCAATGCAGGTCAACTCCGAGTCGCGATTCCTGCTTGTCGCTCAGGACTTCTTCGAGCAGATCGGCTTCGACATCGACGTCTATCTCAACAACGACAACGTCAATCTCAACAGTCGCACCAACAGTTTGCCTCAGGCGCTCGGCTCATTCGTCAACGACGGGCAGTTCAGCACGACCAATCCGACGCTGCGCGCCTCCGACTTCTTCGATCCGGTCACCGGCGCCCCAGTGCGCAACTTCAACAGTTCGCCCACTCCGGTCGTGACCGCGGTCGATTCGAACGGCGTTGCGACCATTTCTCAGACGCCTGTGAACACCTCGGTTCTGAATTCGCAGGGATTCGGACCGGTCGCCTTCCAGTCCAACTCGCTGGGTATCGCCAACGCCCTCACCACCGCTCCCTTCGCGGCGGAAGTCGCGGCCGCGGGCCGCGCCTTCTCGGTCGCGGGCACCTTCCTCGATGACATCCAGGTCGACTTCTTGATCACGGCGACCCAGGCCGATCGTCGGAACGTCAGCCTGCAGTCTCCGCGTCTGACGACCACCAACGGTCAGCAGGCCAACATCCAGATCACGAATCAGCTCACCTACATCTCCGGATTGACGCCGATCACGAACCAGAGCGCCGTCGCGTTCCAGCCCGTGACCTCGACGCTCAACACCGGTGTGCTCATGCTCGTCCGCGGCACGATCTCGGCCGACCGTCGTTACGTCACGACCGATATCACGACTCAGATTTCCCAACTCGTCCGGTTCCGGACCGGACAGACGTTTGCCGCTGTCGCGGGTGGCGGCCTGAACGGTGGTGGCGGCTCGACGGCGATTCCGTCCGGCCAGTTCCAGCTGCCCGAAGTTCAGGTCAGCAGCGTTTCGACCACCGTGACGATCCCTGACCAGGGCACCATCATGCTCGGCGGACAGCGAATCGTGACCGAGCAGGAAGTTGAATCGGGCGTGCCGGTGCTTTCGAAGATTCCGGTCCTCAACCGGTTCTTCTCGAACCGTACCGAGTCCAAGAGCGAGCAGACTCTGCTCATCCTGTACAAGCCCACAATCCTGATCCAGAGCGAGCAGGAGAACAAGGCGCACCCCGGCCTCATCGACTCTCTCGATGCCGGCCTGGGCGGCTAAGTCGACCACTTGTGAATCCCCGACGCCCCGGCCCATTGGACCGGGGCGTTTTCTTTTCAGTTCGTAAACACTTCCGTACTATCATCCCGACCACCCGCGTGCGTCTTCCTCGTTCGGAAGCCCGCGCGGGCTAGGAGCACGAGCGATATGCCATCCGCCGACTCCCGCCTCCGAATCCGAAAGCAGGACGCCGTCGTCCAGGTCGAGTTCATCGACCGCAACATTCTTGATGAGGCCAATATCCAGCTCATCAGCGACGAGATCTCCCGGATCATCGATCAGGAATCCGCACCCAAGCTGCTCATCAGCTTTGCCAACGTCGATCACCTTTCCTCCGCGGCACTGGGCGCCCTCATCACGATCAACAACAAGGTCCGAAACAAGAGCGGCCAGCTCCGCCTCGCCAGCATCGATCCGCAGATCTACGAGGTCTTCGTCATCACCCGGCTGAACAAGCTGTTCCAAATCCACGAGTCGCCCGAAGACGCGCTCAAGAGTTTTGCCTGAACCACGATCCAGGCCTGCTCGCGTTCCTTTCTCGCGAACCACTCGATGAGCAATCCGCGGCCCAGCAACCCGTCGCAGCCACCCATGAGGGGGACGATTGTCGTCCGCCACAACCGAATCGAGGTTGAGGGGATACAGAGCGCGCTCGACGCCGCCATGTCCGCGGCCGGATTTACCAAGGCCTCGTTGTTTGCGGTGCGCCTCGCGTTCCAGGAAGCTATCGCCAACGCGTTCAACCACGGCCATAAGACCCTGCCTCACGACACCCCCGCGACCGTTCACTACACCGTGACACCGAGCGAAGTCGTGATCGCGATCGAAGATCAAGGTCCCGGTTTCCAGAGCGAGACGGTCGCCGACTGCACGCTCGACGAAAACCTTGAGATCCCCCGTGGCCGCGGCGTGATGCTGATCAAGAATTACATGACCGAAGTCCGCTATAACGCCAAGGGCAATCGGATCGAAATGGTCTACCGCCGCCCGGCTCCCGGTTCCTGAGCCACCCCCCTAACATGAGACTGAATCTCAGCCGATTCGCGGAAGTCCGCGACCCGGCCGTATCGCCGCCTACTTCCGGGCCGTCAAAGGAATCGCCATGCCCGACAATACATCCACGCCAAAGCTCCCCATCTATTTCGATCACGCCGCAACCACGCCATGCGATCCGCGCGTGGTGGAAGCAATGCTTCCGTACTTCACGACGTTTTTCGGCAACCCCGGCTCACGCAACCACCGGTTCGGGTGGGAAGCGGAAGAAGGCGTCGACAAAGCGCGCCGCCAGGTCGCCGAGCTGATCAAGGCGGACGAGAAAGAAGTGATCTTCACATCGGGCGCGACCGAGAGCAACAACCTCGCCATCCGCGGCGCCGCGATCATGTACGAGAAAGCGCCCGAAGGCTCGGGCAAGCCGCGCGGGCACATCATCACGTGCGCAATTGAACACAAGGCCGTGCTCGATCCGTGCAAGCGCCTTCAGAAGGAAGGCTTTGAAGTCACGTTTCTCGAACCGCCCAAGGACGGCATCGTGACGGCCGAGATGGTGAAGGCGGCGCTCCGCGACGACACCATCCTCGTCAGCATTATGCGTGCGAACAACGAGATCGGGGTGATCAACGAGATCCCGCAGATCGGCGAACTCTGCAAGTCGCGCGACATCATTTTCCACACCGACGCGACGCAATGGGTCGGCAAGATGCCGACCGACGTCTACGCCGACAACATCGATCTGATGAGCTTTTCCGGGCACAAGATCTACGGCCCCAAGGGCGTCGGCGCCCTGTTTGTCCGGCGCAAGCGTCCGCGCGTTCGGCTGACGCCGCTGGTGGATGGTGGCGGCCAGGAACGTGGCTTCCGCTCGGGAACTCTGAACGTGACCGGAATTGTCGGACTCGGCAAGGCCTGCGAGATCGCCGGGCAGGAGATGTCCGCCGATGCGATCCGCCTCGGAAAGCTCCGCAAAAAGATGGAAGATTCGATCACGTCCCGCCTCGACACCTGCCAAGTCAACGGGCATCGCGAGAAGCGTCTGCCGCACATCACGAACATCTCGTTCGGCTTTGTTGAAGGCGAGAGCCTGATGATGGCCGTGAAGGAAATCGCCTGCTCGTCCGGTTCAGCGTGCACGAGCGCGAGCCTCGAGCCGAGCTACGTCCTGAAGAACATCGGCGTCGGCGACGACCTCGCCCACTCGAGCCTGCGGCTCAGCCTCGGACGTTGGACGACCGATCAGGAAGTCGATTACTCGATCGAAAAGATCGTCGCGGCTGTCAAGAAGCTCCGCGATCTCTCGCCCCTCTACGACATGCACAAGGAAGGCATCGATCTGTCAAAGGTCGAATGGGCCCATCACTAGGAAAGTGCCAAATGGCCGACGCGCCAAATGGCCAAAGTTGAACGACCGCAGCACATTTAGCCCTTTGGCCATTTGAGAATTTGGAGCTTTGCCATGGCATACGGACCCAAAATCATCGACCACTACGAGCACCCGCGCAATGTGGGCAGCTTTGGAACTCAGGCCGAAATCAAGCAGCGCAAGGACGTCGGCGTCGGACTCGTGGGAGCGCCCGAGTGCGGCGACGTCATGCAGCTTCAGATCAAGGTGGGCAAGGACGGCGTCATTGAAGACGCGAAGTTCAAGACCTTTGGCTGCGGCAGCGCAATCGCGAGTTCCTCGCTCGCGACCGAGTGGCTCAAGGGAAAAAAGCTCGATGATGCAGCTCTCATCAAGAACACGATGATCGTCGAAGAACTCAGCCTCCCTCCGGTCAAGATCCACTGCTCTGTGCTGGCGGAGGATGCGATCCACGCCGCAATCGAGGATTACAAGGCCAAGAACGGGATCGCGGCAGAAACGTCAGCGAATGCCACAGCCAAGGCGTAGGTCGCTTCCGGCCAGCGGTTCGATGCACAAACGAGCGGGGACCGGCAATGCCGGTCCCCGTTTTCATTTTTGCTGAATGTTTACGCCAATAAAAAGAGGCCGGCTTGCGCCGGCCCCTATCAGAATCGAAGGAGATTCTCAGAGTCGATTAGCGACGACGACGGCCAGCGACGAGGCCGCCGAGGCCGAGCAGCGCCAGCGCGCTCGGAGCCGGAACGGCTTCGGTGTACGTGATGTTGTCGATTCCGACCCAATCAAGGTATTCGCCCGGAGCGATGGCGACGTAGTAGGCCGTGCCGAAGCCCGCAGCGCTGATGGTCTCGATGCCACCGATGCCGTTGCAGGACACTGAACCGAGCAGGTTCAGGCCGGCGTCATAGAAACTCGCAAACGTCTCGTAGCCGTCAACGCCGCCGGTATCACCGATCACGTCCATCTGGAAGGTGGTGATGCCGGTCGCAAACGACATAACGAACGAGGGGTCGCCGTCTTCGTTGAGCCAGTCGGTATCAAACGCGTGGAGCACGTTGCCCAAAGAGGGGTTGTAGCCGGCGCCGTAATCCGAATTGGTGGCGTGGAGCGTCGTGTTCGTCGCCCAGCTGCCGCCGGAGAAGGCGTTCGGCGTGAAATTGACGCCCCAGCCGTTGTACTGCGTGTTGATTTCGGTGAGATCGGCGATGCCGTTGCCGCTCGAGTCCGTATCAAAGTTGATCGTGCGGACCGCGCCCATGGACGAACCCGCGATAGCGCTCAGCGCCATCGCTCCAAAAATAAAGCCCTTCATATCCTGTCTCCTCTCAAACTCCCAGTGTTCTCGCGGCGGAAAACGCGAGGCTTTCCCGAAATGGGGAACGCTCAGTCAAATTACCGTGCCCTGATAACTCTTTCAATACCCACTTAGAGTTTTCACCCCAAGATGTGGGGACTTTAATTTCATTATCGGACGTCGATCTTACCGTTCATTGCGCTCGTATATTCATGTAGCCAGAATTCGCCCGTTTCCCCATCGCCCGGAGATTCCCGTGACGACCCAAGCCACTCAAGACTCAGTCTCAACAACGCAGACGCCCGTCAACCTCACCCCCACCGCCGCTCGCGAAGTCGGAACCATCATCCAGCAGCAGGAACTCGATGCTTCGAAGGTCTGCCTGCGCGTCGGGGTAAAGGGCGGCGGATGCTCGGGATTCAGCTACATCCTCGATCTCACCGAGACCCGCAAAGACACAGATGAAATGTTCGAACAGCACGGCGTTCGCATCATCTGCGACCCCAAGAGCCTGCTGTACCTCTCTGGCGTGACGATCGACTTCAAGGACGAGATCATGGGCCGGGGCTTTGTGTTCCAGAACCCCAATGCCACGAGCACGTGTGGCTGCGGTTCGAGTTTCTCAGCTTGAATTGGCGCGGCTGAACTGTCGCCGGACGCGATCCACCGACGCGTCCGGTATTCGCCCTTGTCAGGTTGCCTCAATTCCGGTAAACTAGGGTCGCAAGCCGGTTTCCGACAATGGTTTGGAGACGGCCTGCGGCGTGGGAACTGTGTTCGGCCCGCTCGCTCTGACTCGGCCCGTTTCTCCCAAATAGGGCGGAATCGGACGATTGGAAAGGCTGCGCCCGGTTCCCAGACCTCGGCGTTCGCAAGGATTTCGCGATGAGCCAGGCCTCGATGGGATACGAAACGACCCAGGGCTACGCGCCCCCGATGGTGACGCAATTCAGCGTCTTCCTGACCAACAAGGTCGGCAAGCTGTTCGATCTTGTCGAGGCGTTCGACGGTTCGGCCTGTGCGATCTGCGCGTTGTCCGTGCATGAGGCGACTGATCACGCGGTGGTGCGTCTGATCACCAACAGCGCCGACAGCGCCCGCAAGGTGCTGCACGATGAAAAGCTGCCGTTCTCCGAGAAGGACGTCCTGGTCGTCGAGCTTTCACGCGGGCACACGCTTGCGAGTATGTGTCTTTGCCTGCTTGGCGCGGAACTGTTTATTCAGTTCGCGTATCCGCTGATGCTGCGGCCCAACGGCACCCCCACCATCGCGCTTGCCGTGGATGATCCGACGCTCGCGGGACAGATCCTGCGTCGCAAAGAGTTCCGCATCTTCGGTGAGTGTGATCTGCCGGCGAGCCAGGACGCGAACGATCACTGATTCGCGTGGGCCCCGCTTCTCTTCAACACCAGCCACATGATCGCACTCGTTCAACGCTGTCTGCACGCCTCGGTTCAGGTCGACGGCACGATTGTCGGAGAGATCGGGCCCGGCATGGCCGTGTTCGTGGGGTATGAATCCGCGGACGCGCCGTCGCTCGATGCAAAGCTCGTCGCCAAGTTGACTGCGCTTCGCATCTTTGCCGACGATGCGGGCAAGATGAATCGCAGCGTTATTGATTGCAGCAGCAACATTCTGCTTATCCCCAACTTCACTCTCGCGGCGGATACCAGCGGCGGCAATCGGCCGAGCTTTACCGGCGCGCTTGCGCCCGATCTGGCAGGTCCGCGGTTCGAATCGCTGCCTGCGATGTTTCGACCCGCCCTCGACAATGTGCAATCGGGGCGCTTTGGCGCCGATATGAAAGTCGACGTCCTGAACGACGGGCCAATCAATTTGATCTTGCGGTTCGCGTGAACACCACCTCGAACCCGGCCTAATCGATACCTTGTGCCGCGAGCCAGCGCTCTGCATCGAGCGCTGCCTGGCAACCCATGCCCGCCGCGGTTACCGCCTGGCGGTACGCGCTATCTGCAACGTCGCCGGCGGCAAACACGCCTTCGATGTTGGTGTAGCTATTGCGCTGCCTGAGCGCGACGTACCCGCTCTCGTCAAACTCGATGCCGCTGTCTTTCAGGAACTTGGTCGCCGGTGTGTGTCCGATCGCGATGAAGAGGCCCTTCACGTCAAGCGTCGAAATCTCGCCGGTGACGGTGTCCTTGAGCTTGACGCCGGTGATCTTGTCGTCGCCGAGAACGTCTTCGACGCCCTTGTTCCAGAGCACTTTGGCGTTGTGGCGATCGAGGTATCGCTTCTGCATCACTTTCGAGGCGCGAAGCGTGTCGCGCCGGTGGATGACGTAGACGGTCGAGGCGAACTTGGTGAGGTAGGTTGCCTCCTCCATTGCGGTGTCGCCGCCACCAACGACGGCGAGGGGCTGGCCCCGGAAGATCGGCAGCGCTCCGTCGCAAACTGCACACGCGGAAACTCCGCCGCCGAGCGTGGCGAGGCGCATCTCATTCTTCAGGCCGAGCCAATTCGCGACAGCGCCCGTCGCGATGATCACGCTGTGTGTCTTGACGACGTCGCCGTTCGAAATGTGCAGTTCAAACGGCCGCTTCGAGAAATCGCACTTGACGATGTCCTCCCCCACCACGCGCGTGCCGAAGTGTTCGGCCTGCTGCTGGAAGAGAGTCATCATCTCGGGGCCCGCGACTCCCTTCGGAAAGCCGGGGTAATTCTCAACGTCGGTGGTCAGCATGAGCTGGCCACCGGGGAGAATCGGGCCCGGATCGTTCTTGGGAATCCCGACGTAGACGACGGGTTCAAGCTGGGCTCGCGCGGCGTAGATTGCCGCCGTCCAGCCCGCCGGCCCGCTTCCGATGATCACGAGTTTCTGCACGTCAGAGACCTGACTCACTTGAGCTCCCCAGTCTCACTTAGATGCTGGCGGTAGAGACTCAGTTCGCTCGGCCAGATCAAATAATCGACGTCGGGGGCCTTGTCAACCGTGTTCTGGACGCGGGAGGCCCAGCCCTTCCGGTTGTCGGCGCCCACGCTGTAGATCACGGCGGTGTCGTCTTTGAGCTTGATGGAGAAGTTCGCTCCGTTCTCGCCCACGATATTCACCTCGTGCGGCTGCGGCGCGGTCTTCGCGTCGACGACCTGATCGCGCATCGGAACGAAGTACTCAAGAGGGGGGCGATTGCCGTTGTTCAGATTCGGATTGAACGGATCGACGTCGAGCCGCTCCATCCACTCGGGCGCGATCGACGAAAGCTTGGGCGGAAATGCCTTGCGGGCGTAATACGAACCGACGATCGCGAGCGCGGCGCGCGTGCCGACGATTTCGGTGCGGACCGCCTGGCGCAGATTGAAGAGCTCCGACATATCAGGAACGGTCGCGGTCAGCACCGCAAACTGTGCCGCGTCGATTTTGTTGCGCTCGAAGGGGAGCGAATTGAGCGTGTGGAACCACTCAAGGGGCCAGCGCTTGCTGTAGTCGTCGGCGATTTTTTTGATTTCCTCGTTCGTTGCGTACCAATCGGCGTGGCCCGTGCCGGCGCTTTTCCAGGCGGCAGCTTCACTGAACAAACGCAGCGGCTGCTCGGACGACGTGAGCGTCGCCATGGTTGTCGGGAACGTGCGTTCGTTGACGCCGCCCTTGGGCGTCATCACGATGGCGACGGCTTGTTCGGCCCCGATCAGATCACCCTTGGGGAAAAGGATGCGGTCAACGCGGATTTCGCCCTTTTCATCGAGAGCCTTGATGACGGTGCGAAACTGCTCGCCCGTGAGAAGTCGCTTGCCGCGGAAATCCAGGTATGCGATGTCACGAATGCGCTCGAGTGAACTGACCATCGTTTCGAGACCCCAGCGGGCCTCTTTGAAGAACTGACGGTCGGAAATCTGGCGACCCAGGACAAGCACACGTGCGATGCCGACGATGGCGTCGCCGACTTTGCCTTCGGCCTGCAAACGAGTGGCCTCGACATTGGCGAGGATGGAAAGATCGGTCAATTTCGGAAGGTACAAAAACTGTGCCCCGGCAAGCAGGGGCGGATCACCAAGTTCGGTGTAGAGCTTTGCCTTGACCAGCGCGGGCGTGACTGCCGCAACGCCGTAGCCTTGGCCCCAGGTCATCGGAGGGGGGCTGGCCTGCGGCGCCGTCGCTTTGGTGAGCGCTTCGAGCGCCGCGCGCTGCGCGGGCTTCATTGCCCAGTCGACCGCGTCCTTCCAGCCCTTCATTTCGGGGACAATCAATCGCGCCTGCTCGAGATCCCGGACCGAAGCGGGCGGAGATTCCATTGCAGCAAGTGCCGGAATGAGAATGGTGTCGCTGCGTTTGGCGGCGGGAATGTCCGCGTAAAGCGCGTTGACGCGAGCGAGAAAATCCTGGGCGAACGCCAGCGGCGCGACAAGCGCGACCGCCAGCACTGTGATCAACCGTACCGATCGGGTCTGCATGGGCCGATCGTAGCCGAATGCATAAACGCCCGCCAAAAACAAAGCCGGGGCTCGAAGCCCCGGCTGAAAAATCATTGATCGAATCTTTGCGATCAGCTCGCGCGGCTGCCCTCAAAGTTCGGGCTGTTGAAGCGAGTGTGGCGGGGCGGGGCCGAATCATCGCGCCGACCGGCTTCTGCTGCCGCGCCATCGCGGAAGTAGCGGCTCGGACGCTCGTCGGTGAGACGCTGATTCAGCTTGGTGAGCGCCTCGTCCACGATCTGGCGGACGCGCTCGCGGCTGATGCCGACTTCTTCGGCGACTTCCTTCAGCGTCAGCGGCTCGCAGCCATCAAGGCCGAAGCGCAAACGCAGAATGCGTGCTTCGCGATCATCGATCGTCTCGAGCAGACGCCGAAGCGTTTCGAGTTCGTCGTCGCGGAGAATGTTGTCGTGGGGCGTTGAGTGACGCGAATCCGCGAGGATGTCGCTCATCTTCAGGAGATCGCCGTCGATATCGCGGGCATCGCTTCCGGGGCTCTGGAAAGCCTTGACGGCGCGCTTGATGACGCGGAGCTTCTTGACCGGCAGATCCATCGCCTTTGCGAGGTCCTGCAGGCTGGGCGGATAACCAAGTTCCTGCTCGAGCTTGCGGGCCGCGAGCTTCCACTTGGCGATCAGTTCCACCATGTAGGCCGGAACGTGCACCGGCTGCGTGGCGTTAACCAGAGCACGCTTGATCGCCTGCTTGATCCACCAACTCGCATAGGTGCTGAACCGCGCGCCCTGCGAAGGATCGAATCCTTCAACGGCGCGAAGCAGACCGATGTTTCCCTCTTCGATCAGATCCGAAAGAGGCAAACCGCGGTTTGCGTAGTTCTTTGCGATTGCCACCACGAGACGAAGGTTCGCACGGATCATCCGTTCGCGAGCCTTCGGGCAATTCTCGTTGATGATCGCCCACCCAAGCTCCTTCTCTTCGTCAGCCGTGAGAAGCTTGGTCCGATTGATTTCTTGGAAATACACGTGCAGGTCGGATTGGACCTGAACAGAACCCTGACGGGCCCGAGCGGAACTCGCTGCCACTGTTCTACCACCTTCCGGGGCACCACACCCCTCTCAACTCCTCGGCCCGGCCGTACAAGCCCGGGCACACCACACAGAAGGCTACGCAAGGACTCGTACACAGGTTGCAATCGACGTTGTGCATCGAGCAAATCACCGTGTCCTGACTCTTTGCGCAGCTCCTCCTACTTGAACCATGACACAGACTGCGCCAAATGCAAATCCGGCAGCCAGAAAAAGCGAAAATTTTCACCAAACCGTGCAGTCCAACCTGCCGAAATCACCGGATTCTTCTTCACAGGCCTCCTGAACCCTAGCGAACCTCGAACATGACTTGCGTTTCAGGACTATGTGGCTAGGGTTCTTCCGTTCCGATGAACAACGACCTCAGCAAACTCCTTGAAGAATGGGCGTACGAGCCCGGATCGATCAACGCCCGCCTGATTCAGGGAGAAGATGGCCAGCCCAGAATTCAAATTCGTGTCGATTTGGGCATTCTTCAGATGTACCCGGCCGGCCGCCCCGACGGAGAGCGTCCCCACGGCTTCCCGAGCCTCCTGGAGTACTTCGAGGCTCAACTCGACTCCAAGGCGGAAGAGGAAGAGGGAACGCCCGCAGAGCGATTCTCGCTGGAACCTGAAGATTGCCGCCTGCTTCGCGAAGAAGCGGTGCAGTACTACCACCGCTATCTGGCGTTGCTCGCCCTTGAAGACTTTGAGGGCGTGATCCGTGATACCACGCGAAATTTGCGCGTCCTTGATCTTTGTGCGGCTCACGCCGAGACCGAAGGCGATCGGAACGTGCTTGAACAATTTCGGCCATACATCCTGATGCTTCGCGCCCGTGCAATGGCGAGCCAGGCGCTCAAAGACAACGAGCCCAAGGCTGCCGTCTTCGCGCTTGACCAGGGGCTCGAATCGCTCCGGCAGTATTTCTCGAGTGTGGGCCAGCCCCAGATGTTCGATGCCTCGGCCGAGGCCGACATGCTCCGCGGCATGCGTGAATCGCTCGTGCCCAAGCTGCCCGTCAGCCAGCACGCCGAACTGCGTACGCGCCTCGCCGAAGCGATCGAAAACGAGAACTACGAGCTTGCCGCGATCCTGCGCGACGAACTCAAGATGATGGGCAAGACGGCGACGCCGCTGCCTGCTGCCGCGACGCCCGAGCCGGACAAGAAGTCGGGCGAGAGCAAAGACGACAAGCCCGCCGAGTGACGGGTTACGACGCCTGAGGCTGCGGCACCAGATCTGCCCCGCGCCGGCTTTGCAGCTTTTCGAAGATCTGCTTTTCCATCGCGTCGGCGGTGACGACTTCTTCAACGACTGCGTGATCCGCGCCGGCTTCGTAGGCACGGAATGCGCCGCTCAGGTATCCGGTGCGGCAGGCGATAAAAGTGGTCGAGGAGAGAAATCGCGCGGTTGCAATCGCGCGGAGCGTCGCTTCGTCATCGGGGATGGTGATGACGACCGCATCGGCGATCCGCGCACCCGCAGCCTCGAGCACTTCGGGGTTTGTGATATCGCCGTAGAGAATCGAACGCCCGAGTCTTCGTTGACGACGAACGGTCTCGGGGTTGAGTTCGATGACGGTGTAGGGAACATTTTGCACGTCGAGCCGTGCCGCGAGGCTCCGGCCAACCGGCCCGAATCCGGCGATGATCACATGGCGAGCATGGAGCCCATCGTGTGTTGGAGTTTCCGGAGCGGCCGCATCGCGCGCGTCGGCCTTGAGCAGCATGCTGAGTTTCCGGCTCCATGGGGGCGGACCAATGCGCTGCACGCGCGCGGCAAGAGAGTGCGCCCATGCAAACAGGAACGGGGACAAAATGAGCGACAGCACAACCACGGCAATCAGAGCACCGAGCGGCGCACCGGAGATGATGGGAACGGGTGAAGTCTGGCCTGCCGCGGCGAGAAGCACGAGACTGAATTCACCGGCGTTGCCGAGATAGATAGCCGTGATCACCGCGAGCGGGGCTGAGCTGCCGAGCGCCCAGACGCAGCCCCAAGTGACCACAATCTTGATGGCCATGAGCGCGATCACACCAAGGACGATCGGCCCGAGGAACGCGGTCACTTCGTGAACGTGGATACCGAGCCCGACCGTCGTGAAGAAAATCGCCATCAGCAGATCGCGAAGCGGCTCGAGCTGCCCCGTGAGCTGGGTTCGGTAGGGAGTGAACGCGAGCAAGAGGCCCGCGAGGAACGCGCCGAGTTCGGGGCTGAATCCGAGAAGGCTTGTGGCGACCGCCGCGGAAAGCGCGATGGCGGCGGAACTGACCAGAACCAGTTCTTTGGAGCCAAACCCGGATTTGCCGCTCGTCCCCTGCGCGCCGACGTCGGCGACGAATTCGAGCACGGCGGGCAGCGCATAGCGCCCGATCATGAGCAGAAGCGTGACGCCGGCGAGGCCGATCAAGACCGAGATGCCAGCCCTTCCAAAGTCGGGCGCTGCTTGCGGGCCTTGGCCCGGATTGCTCGCGGCATTCCATGCCGCGATTGCGGGCAACAGCCCGAGCATCAGAATCGACATCAGATCCTGCGCGATCGACACGCCCACGCACAGTCGTCCGTGCGTCGAATGCAGCTCGCGCCGCTCCTGGAGCACGCGGAGCAGAACGGCGGTGGAGGAAATAGCCATCGCCATGCCCACTGCGAGCGCGACGGGAGCGGAAAGACCGAACGCCATCGCCGCGGCCCAGAGCGCAACTGTGCACGCGAGTGTCGCCGTGATGCCAAGACCAAAGACTGAGATCATGGAGCGCCGAAGCGAATCGACCTCGAGTTGCAGGCCGATCGTGAACATCAGCAGCACGGTGGCGAACTGGCTGATGTTCTCGACCTCGCCCAGGCCGATGTCGTACCTCTGCTTGATCGCGGAGGCGAGAATCGAGACCAGTGCGCCCGCGATGATGTATCCGGGGATGATTTGAAGTTTGAGCCTGCGGAAGAGCGTTGCAACGACTGCGGCCGTCACGAGGATGACAACGAGTCCGACGGCGGTATTGCCGTGAGCGCTTTCGTGCGAAGCGACATGCTCCGCGAGCGTCAAGATCCCGGCACCCGTCACGCGTTCACCCCGTCTAACTGCGGTTCGGGGGGCCGGCGGTGGCGCTGCACCAGCACGGCGAGAAGCGTGACATCGGCGGGCGTGATTCCTTCAAGCCGGCTTGCCTGGCCGAACGTCTCGGGACGGAACTTGCTCAGTGCCTGTCGCGCTTCGGTACGAAGGGGTGTCATGGCGTTGTAGTTGATCTCATCGGGCAGGCGCCGGCGTTCCATTTCCATGCCGCGCTTGATGTCGTTGCGGGCGCGATCAATGTACGGCGCGTAGCGGCGTTCCGCAAAAACAGTTTCCCATACTCCATCCGAAACACCAACCGCCGCGGGCTCGGCCGCCATTGCGTGCATCAACCGTTCGGAATCGAACTCGGGCATGCGCACGAGTTTGGAGAGAGGCTCACCGTCGAGCGAAATGCGGTCGATTCGCGCATCGACCGATCGCATCTGCTCGGCGCGTTCGGAGTGCTTTCGCCACCGGAGTTCGCCGAGCGTGTTGTTCAGAAGCCCGAGATCGCGGGCGATCGGCGTCAAACGATCGGCGCTGTTGTCGGCTCGCAGAATGAGCCTGTGCTCGGCGCGACTGGTAAACATGCGGTATGGCTCGACCGGCGTCTTTGTCACCAAGTCATCCATCAGCACGCCGATGTACGCCTGATCTCGCCCGAAGATGAACGCGCCCCGATCGAGCACGCGAAGGGCCGCGTTCAACCCCGCAACCAAACCTTGTGCAGCGGCCTCTTCGTACCCGCTGGTCCCGTTGATCTGCCCTGCGAGAAACAGACCGTCAACGAGCCTCGTCATTCCGGTCGCGGCAATCTGATGCGGGCGCACCATGTCGTATTCGACCGCGTATCCGTAGCGATAGATTTGGGCGCGTTCGCAGCCGGGCATCGATCGCACAATTTTGTCCTGCACGTCGGCGGGAAGGCTCGTCGAAATCCCGTTGCAGTAGATCCAGTCATCGCGGAGTGATTCGGGCTCGAGAAAAACGCCGTGCGTCTCGCGCTCGGCGAAGCGCACGACCTTGTCTTCGATCGAGGGGCAGTAACGCGGGCCGACCGACTCGATCTGACCCGAATACATCGGAGCACGATGGAGATTCGCACGGATCAATTCATGCGATTCGGCGGTCGTCCGCGTCTGGCGGCAGTTGATCTGCTCAAGGACGGGAAATCGCGCGATCGACGGCATCGACTCCTGCTGTTCTTCGACGCCGGCCATCGCGCAGAGTGTCAGGTCACTGAACGGCGTTGCTTGGGCGTCGCCACCGGCCACGTCGAGTTCGTCCCAGCGAATCGAACCTTGCTTCAAGCGCGGCGGCGTGCCGGTTTTCAAGCGTCCGAGTTCAAAGCCAAGCGATCGCAGCGCACCCGAAATCCCGACCGCACTCGCCTCGCCAAAGCGCCCGCCCTCGACTTTGCTTTCACCGGTGTGCATCAGTCCGCGCATGAACGTGCCGGTCGTCAGCACGACTGCGCCGGATTCGAGCATTTCGCCGTTCACGCGGACGCCTTGGATTCGCCCGTTCGAAACGACCAATTCGTCGACAGTACCCTGCACGATTTCGATTTCGGAACGTGACGCGATCATCGCCTGCACGCATTCTGCGTACGCGTGTTTATCGCACTGCGCGCGGGGCCCGCGGACCGCCTGGCCCTTGCTGGTGTTCAAGACCTTGAACTGAATTCCGGTGGCATCGGACGCGAGGCCCATCAATCCGCCCAGCGCATCGATCTCGCGCACGAGCTGGCCCTTGGCCAATCCGCCGATCGCGGGATTGCAGCTCATCACGCCGATTTTGGAGGGATCGATCGTGACAAATGCAATGCTTTTCTCGGCGCGCAGCATGTTCGCCGCGGCCCACGCCGCTTCAACACCTGCGTGTCCCCCACCGATCACGATGACCTGGAATCGCCGCTCGCTCATCAGATCAATCGTAGGAGAAGCAACGCGTTCTCCCCATCAGCGTCTACTCGCCCCGCACATTTCCCTGCTTGGCGCCGATCTCGCGGATCGCCTGCTTTTCGGCGTCGCTGAGTAAATCGGGCTTGGGCACGAGCACGCGCACGATGGCGTACAAGTCTCCCGCGTCTCCCTTGGCGGGCTGAATCCCTTTGCCTCGGAGGCGCAGCTTCGCGCCGCTCGAGGTTCCGGGTGGCACTCGTAGTTCGACGGCGCTGTCGAGAGTCGGCACGCTCACGGTCGCCCCGAGAATCGCGTCCGAAACGCTCAAGTTGAGTTCGAGCGAGATGTCGTTGCCATCTTCGCGCCGAAACGTCGGATGACCACCGACGCGAATGTTCAAGACGAGATCACGATCGCCGGCGCCTTTGCGCATCCGGAGTTGCTGCTTATCGCGCACGCCGGCGGGGATATTCACTTCGATCGTGCGGGCCTTGCCGTCGAAGTTCAGCTTGAGTTCTTCGGCACCGCCCTTGGCAGCGCCGAGAAAGGTCAAGAAAAGATCGTGCTCAAGGGGCTCAGGCTCAACCGTGCGCTGCGCACGCCCTCGCGCCCCGCGGCCCCCTGCAGCGTTCCCGCCGCCCCCTCCGCCACCAAAAGGCGAACCCCCAAAGGGATCGCGTGCCCGACCACCTCCGAAGAACGTCTCGAACATCGACCCGAGTTCTTCCGGGTCCATGTCCATCTGATCGGCGCGGACGCGTTGTCCGCCCTCCCAAGGCGTACGCGGGCCGTGACCGGGTGTACCCGCGTCTGCGGCAGCCGAGCCGGGCACGACACCGAACTGGTCGTAGTACCGACGCTTTTTCTCGTCGGAGAGAATGTCGTACGCCTCCTGCGCTTCGGTGAACTTCGCACCGGCGTCGGGAGCCTTGTTGACATCCGGGTGATACTGGCGCGCGAGCTTGCGGTACGCCTTTTTGATTTCGTCGTCCGAAGCCGTTTTGGCCACACCAAGCACGCTGTAGAGGTCTTTTTCGCTCATCCTTTGCCACTATCCGTCAGGAGCGCGAGACTCTCGCGCGACAAAACGATAGACGGCCGGGCGAGGTGCCCGGCCGTCCGTTCAAATTGGCGATGGAATTACTTGGGCTGAGCGGCGGGGGCAGGGTGAGCCGGCTGCGGGGCCTTGGGAGTCTCGTTTGGAATTGGCTGTCCATCCGGGCCGATTCGCTCGATTTTGTCTTTGAGGGCCCGAAGATCTGAGCCGCCGACAGTGACCGGAATGGAGGCATCCTTCACCGTCGCGTCTTTGAGACGCATCACCTCGAAGTCGAAGTAGAGGTCGGCCCACGGCGGGATGCGCGTGCGCGAATTGCCGAATTCGCCATACGCCTGCTCCCACGGGATGTAGACGCGGCGAACGGTGCCGACGTTGGCGCCCAGCAGGCCCTGGATGAATCCGGGGATGACCTGCTTGGCGTTCACGTTGAACGTGAGTGGATTCGGAGGCTGGCGATCGAGCGAACTATCGAAGCGGACGCCGTTTCCGAGGAAGCCGAGGTAGTGCACCGAGATCTCGTCGCCGAGTTCGCACGAACGCGAATCTTCGCCACGACGATACTCAATCACAAAGACGTTTCCATCGCGGGTGAAGGTCCGAACCGGCGGCTCGAACTTCGTGAATGCGAATGTCGAGTCGTTCTTCGCGCCCCACACGACTTCGCCGTTGCTGTCGAAACCGCGATCGGCGGTGACGATGCGGTCTGGCGAAATCGTGGCCTCGCTCGTCATTTCGACAGCGCCAAGCCGACCGGTCGGATACGGGTACGGGCTCTTCCCTTTGAAACCGGCGCCATCGGCCGTCAGATCCAAGTCGATGGTCGCAACAAGATCCCGGCGCGAGACCGGCGGGAAGATATCCGGGTTGGCCCACAATCCGACGAGCGCGCCGCCGATCTGGCGCATGGGCTCATACGTGCGAAGGCGCAGGCCGTTCTTGTGCTTGTAGATCTGGAAGAACGCCTGGCGATAGGGCGCCTGGAGCGAATCGACGCGCGCCGATTCCACGTACAACAGATCCTGCAGATCGGGAGAGCGGACGGGCGCGATAAACATCGCCACCTCAACTGCTTCTTTCGGGTCCGTGCCTTCGGGCAACGGAGCGGTCGATTTCCAGCTGCCGATGAGCATCTTCGCGATCTTTTCGATCTCCGGATCGCTCCAGGTGATCGGGGCCACGGGCTCGCGCACCTTTGCCGGCGCGGGAGGCGGTGTCGCGGGCGCTGCTGCAGCGGGCTGCGTGGTTACCTGCGGCTGGGCTGGCTGGTCTGCCACGGCCAAGCCGCTCATGAAAGCCATTGCCGCCACCAAGCTCAATTTTGAGTTCAAATGCATCCAGAGTCTCCTGATTCTGTCCAGCGCGTTCCCAGGCCCTTTCGTTCGGCCAATGCACCCAGAAAGTTCACCCCAACCTATCGGACGGGCCACGGGGCATGGTCGAAAGCGAGTTATCAAGCCAGGTCGGGGAACATCTTCCGCACGACACCGACCAGGTCCTTCACATGGCTGATCGACTCGTCCATGAATTTCTGCTCGGTGGCGTCCATCTTGAACGAGAGAATCTTCTCGACGCCGCCCGCGCCAAGGACGGCCGGAACGCCGACGAAGTAGCCCTTGCCCTTCTGTCCGGGGGCGACACCGAATTCGTCTTCGCAGTATGCGGCAGACGGGATGATGCGTTTCTTGTCGCGAACGATCGCCTCGACCATGTCGATGGTGCCGCTGGCGGGGGCGTAAAACGCGCTGGTGCCCATGAGCTTGACGATTTCGCCGCCACCGACCTTCGCACGCTCCACGGCTGCGCTGATCTTCTCGGCCGAGAGCAGATCGCTGATCGGGATTCCGTTGACGCTGGTGAGACGAGGCAGCGGGACCATGTCGTCGCCGTGGCCGCCGAGCAGCACGCCTTGGATGTCTTCGACGCTGACGCCGAGTTCCATCGCGAGGAAGGTCTTGTAGCGGGCAACGTCGAGCGCGCCGGCCTGTCCGATCACGCGGTTGGCGGGGAAGCCCGTCACCTTCCACGCGACATACACCATCGCGTCGAGCGGGTTGCTCACCACGATAACGATCGAATTCGGGGCGTATTCCTTTACCTTCTCGGCGACGGACTTCACGATGCCGGTGTTGACCTGCACGAGGTCGTCGCGGCTCATCCCCGGCTTGCGGGGCAGGCCGGCGGTGATGACCACCACTTCTGAACCCGCGATGTCCTTGTAGTCGCTGGTGCCGATGATCTTCGAATCAAAGTTTTCGATCGGGCCGCAGCAGGCGAGATCGAGCGCCTTGCCCTTGGCGACGCCCTCCTTTTCGGGAATGTCGAGCAGGACGATATCGCCTAGCTCTTTCGCTGCCGCCCAGTGGGCGCACGTGCCGCCGATGTTGCCCGCACCGATGATCGAGATCTTCGAACGACGCATAAAGCCTCCGCAATGGCCGCGAAAGAAGCCCGCGGCGGGTTTGAAAATTGGGGGCGACTATAGGGAACCGGGCGAGTTCAAAGCCCCGCGAGACGCGATGCGCGTCATCGAATTCCAGAACCTTGGTCTGCCGCGGCTGGCAAACCGTGCGTTTCCAATGGTGTGAGCAACTCGCTGCCCATGTCGGATTGGCCCGCGTCGCCGGCGACTTGGCGGACCCCTCGCGGATCGGGCGTTTCGTACACCTGACGGATGGCCTTGACACGCCCCCACAAACAACCCGGAAGCAGCGCGCCCAGATCGAGCAGGTCTTCACGCGCCAATGGCTTGCCGCTCTCCGCCATCACAAAGAGCACGGGCAGGCCAGCACGCACTCGCCTTGCCACGGGAGCGGCGAACAGAGTCCCCCGGAAGCCGCGGCGTGTGCGCCAGGCATTCATCTCATTGGCTCCGACCGGCATCGCGAATGGATCGGCCTCTGGGACGAATTCGTAACCGGCGCGACGAGTGCGTTCGAGGATTGTGTCGGCGTCAGTCAACATCTCGACCAGCGCAGCAGGCATGGTGTCGTGCCGCCAGATCGAGTTGAGTTCGGCCCGCAGCGTCCGGGTAATCAGCGAGGCGCGATCCTGCCCGGAGCAATATTCGTCGGGCGGCAGGCAATCGATGTGCTCGAGGGCCTGTGTGAGAGATTGCAGCCCGATGATCGCGGGCACGCTTCTGCGAAGTAATCCAAGATCCCCGGTCTTCGGCAGCGCGCCGGCGGCGCGGGCGAAGTCGCTCCACACCGCAAGCAATCCGGACCAGGTTGTTACTCGCGCATCCATCGAGGGCCGAAGATAGCACGGCAAGACAACGAATTGCCAAAAACGAAAAAGGCCCGTGCCGAAGCACGGGCCTCTTGAGGTTTAAGCAAGAGTCACTTAGGCGCGACGACGGCGGGCGGCGACCAAGCCACCGAGGCCGAAGAGGGCCAAGCTGCCCGAGGCGGGAACGATCTGACCGCTGACCTGCGTTGCAACGTTCGACAGGTTCGCGTCAGTGAAGAAGTTGCCACCGTTGAAGATCAACTGCGTGAGAGCGCCGGTGTAGGGCGCGGGCGACGGGAGGTTCGTGTTCCAGTTCGTGCTGGAGCCATCGGTGCCCGTGAAGGTCGCGTTCGGGGTGATGTTCACGTTGCTCAGCGTGCCATTGAAGGCGATGCCGATCGTGGCCTGCACCGACCAGAAGCCAGCGATGCTGCCCGAGACGGTGTTGCCAAGCGCGTCAGTCGCCGTGAAGCTGCCGGCGCCGGTGCCGGTCTGAGTCGCGCCGATGCGGGCAAAGCTGATGTTGATGCTGAAGTCAGCAAAGGTTGCGAGGCTCTTGAAGCCTGCAGCAAACTTGGACTGACCCGCACCCGGAACCAAGCGGCTCACCGAGCCGTCGGTCTGAAGGCCACCCACACCCTGATCAACCGCGATTGCGGAGAAGTTGCCAGCGTTCAAGCCAGCAGCGGTGTACGTGCCCTGAAGGTTGTTGTATCCGAACGTCACGAGAGTGGTCGCAGCCTGTGCAACGCTCACCGTTCCGGCGGCAGCAGCCGCAACCAAAGCCAAAGTCTTCATCTGACGCATCTTTCTCTCCTCCACTCTCAATTTGAAGGGTGTCTGTAACGACACCCGTGACGGGCTCTCTCGTACCCGCGCGAGCAGTATCGCAGGTACACCACAGGGTTTCAAGGAGAAAATACTGCTCCTAGATCAACATGCCTCAGAATCCAGACAATGCAAACAGAACAAGAAGCACCCCTAAAGAATTTGTCCAAGCAGAGCCCAAACACATGGTTCTCGGGCCAGATTTGCCGGTTTTGATCGGTAGACTCCGCCGTGACACCTCCAATTCCGCTTTTTATCGACCCTTCCAAGCTCCCCCAACCCGACCGTTACAAGCTACTGATCGGAGGTGTGCTCCCGCGGCCGATCGCGCTGGTGTCCTCCATCTCGCCCTCCGGTGCCCCGAACCTGGCACCCTTCTCGTTCTTTAGCGGCGTCGGGTCGAATCCGATGACAATGCTCTTCTGTCCCGCCGCCAAACCGGACGGAAGCGACAAGGACACGCTACGCAATGTCAGCCTCCCTGCCGATGGGGGAACGGGTGAGTTTGTTGTGAACGTCGTTTCGTACGCTCTGGGACGGCGGACTGCCGCCTCGGCCGAGCCTTTACCGTACGAAGAGTCTGAATTCGTATTTGCCGGCCTGACCCCCGAGCCGAGCATGAAGGTTCGCCCGCAGCGGGTGGCGGAATCATTACTTTCGTATGAGTGCGTGACCCGCCAGGTCATTCGAACCAATCCAGGAGCACCCGACTCTGGCAATATCGTGCTCGGAGAGGTGGTTGGCATACGCGCTGCGCCCGGACTGATCAATGATCGCCACCACATCGATCCGCATTTGCTCGATGCAATCGGACGTATGGGTGGCGCGACGTACTGCACGACACGGGACCGCTTTGATATGCCGAGGGGTGCCGCGGCACTTTCGCAAAAAGACGGGATGTGATCAGGTTCCGCTGCGTGCTTTGGCCACACGTGCCGCGTCGATCAGTTCGCCGGTTCGCTGGACGCGGTAATTCTCGCTCTGCCAGAGATCGCCGCTGCTTGCGGGAACATCGAACGAAATCGTCCGCGATTTTGCGGCCGATCGTGTTTGCGCGCTTGCGCTGAGTGCGTTGGCGGAAAGATCGAGGCGCGTGTCTTGTGATTTGATTGGCATCGCAAGGTTCTGCGGCATCCCCGCGTAATTCGGCGACATCTCTTCAGGCGTCACAAGCCGTGCGTTGTCCGGAAGTCCGCCGAGATAAAACGTCGTTCCAGCGGGAATCGCGATCGACGACCTGCCGTTTTGCGTGACGTACGAGGAACGCGGAAACACCGCGATCGTGCTTCCGTTCTGGCGAGCGAAGTACTTCTTGCCGTCGATCTCCACCTCGTAGACCCGATCGAAGCCCGATGGCTGGCGCAATCCAGGAGAAATCACGCGACCCGGACCTGAAAGCGGGCCAACGTCGGCCACGCCCTGATCAACCGGCGTCAATTTCGGCTGCTGCGAATTCTGGCCTCGCACAAGAAGGCATGCGAGCGCGGGAACTGCTATCACACTGGCAACGCTGAACTTCACGGCTTCCTCTATCGACCGCGAGCCCGCGGCTCATCACTTGAAGGTTACACGGACTGTCACCGAAAGCGTTTCTTCTGACGCGAGGACGTTGAGATCCTTGCCCGACGCCCGCCAGCGATAGATCGCGTTCATGAGCGGGTCGTCGACGTTCGGATTCCCTGTGGCGGAACCGTTCACGAATTCCGCTCGCTTGACCGTGCCCGATTTCTGGAACGAGATCCGCACCATGGTGTCGCGGGGCGGCGCGGTCATGAGCGTGGTATTCGTGAACTCTGCGCGGCGCGTGATGATGTTCAAGCCCTTGCCCGCCTGAACCCGGCCGTCTCGATTTGGCGAGTCGATGACCTTTTTCGAGAATGCTTCCGATTCACGATCCGAACGAATGCCCTTTTGCTTCGATTGCCCGCCGGTTGCGGGAGTGGGCGGCGCGCTCGGGCTCGCGTTCGACGACGGCGATGCTTCGCTCGCCTGCCTTTCTTCTTGAGGCGGGGTCGGTGCTGCCGGGACGACCGCGACCGGCGGCATCGTTTCGTCGGGCTTTGCGAGCGGCGAAGACTCGGCGACTTCCTTCACTTCTTTTTCGGCCTGGCCCTTCCCGTCTTCGGCGCTCATTTTTTCAGATTCGGTCTTGCGCACTTCACCCTCGCGCTCGACGCCTTCCTTCGCATCGGGCTTTTCAGGCTTGTCCTCGGTCACGCCATCGGGCTTGGGCGTTTCGACCGGCTTGGGTGCGTCGGGACGTGCGCCCTCATTCGATTTCTCTGCACCGGCGCGAGGCGCGAGCGGATCATCAACCGTCGTCTTTTCGCCCGATTGTCCGACCGGCGGCGCGGCCTGTGGCGGAGCGCTGCGCGACGGCGCCGGCGCGGCTTCTTCCGCCTTCTTGGGGGTCGCATCGTCTGCCGGCTTTGCGGCGTCGGGCTGACTCGGCGAAGGCGGACGCAGATTCATCAGGTCGGGCGGCCTGGACGACGCCTGCGATGCCGCCGATTCGGGTGCGGCAGGCGACGGCTGAGCGCCCGGCGAGCCTGCGCTGCCGGGTGACGCGGTGCCGGGGTCGCCCGGATCGAGCGCCATCGCGGCCTGATCTGTCTCACCCTGCCGACCCGAGGGAGAATCTCCCTGCAGAAAGCCAAGCCAGGTGTTGCTGTCGATCAGTGAATCGTCGATACCGAACTTCACGTCCTTGCTCAGGTCCTTCGGCTGGTCAGGAGGAGGCGGAGGCTGGAGCGGATCCGGCACGGGAGGCTTTTGCTCCTGTGGTCGCACTTGGTGGGGCAGCCCGGTCATCGGCTTCAGCGAAGCCAGCGAAACGCGGGCCCGGGTCGCATCAATCTTGACGTGCTGGAGACCGATGAGCGCAGCGATGTGAGCGGCCGCCGAGACCGCGAGCCCAATCAGAAACGACGTGTTGGTCCGTTTTTCGGCCATCGTGAATGTGAGGCGGCGAGACTCTGGCCTCGCACTCCCCAATCGTACGCGAGAGCCGAGGGGCAAGGTTCACGCCACTATCGGGGTGGGCGAACATAGTTTTTGCCGGCCCAGCCGGTGGGAACACCCCTGCGTAGATTTGCCGCGGCGCGCCGGAGCAGCCCGGCCAATTCGAGGCTCCCGATCGGCCACCAGAGCAGGATCGCGAGGCGCTTCCACCAGCGATTGACGCCACCGTAGACGAGAAAGCGGTGAACAGACCCAATCCAGAAAATGAGCCCGAGCGCCGAGAGAAGGCCTGAAACTGCAAACACCCAAGGAACTGCTGAAAGGCCAGTGGCGAGCGTCGCTGCCGCCACGGCGATTGCGAGAACACACCCTACCGGCTGGACGAACCCGCGGACTGCGCAGCCCAGCGACCAGGATTTCAAGCGACGCGGCTTGCGCTTGGCGGCCTCGATAAAAATCCGAATCCAGCCCCGCTCGAACGCGGCGGGATCGGGATACATGCGGCAGGTCAGCATCCGGCCGGCACGAAGAACGTGCACGCGCAGTTTTTCCTTCCAGAGCACGCGCGCGATCGCGAGGTCCTCGAGCAACTCCTCCCGGAATGCTTCGTGCTTGCCGATTTTGTCGTATGCGCTGCGGCGAATCAGAATGAACTGGCCATTGGCAAACGGGCGGCGGCCTTTATCGCGGCTGGCCTTGCGGGGTGGATAACGGACGAGCAATTCGAGCGAGGCGGGAGCCTGGACGCGGCGTTCGAAACCCCGGTCGTACGTCAAAGTACTGAGAAGCGTCAGCGCGTCGAGCTTGCGATCTTCGAGCACGTTGACGCATGACCGCACGCAGGAACGGTCAAAGACGGTGTCCGCATCGGCAAAGATGAGCAGTTGATCGGTGAACTGCTCGCGACCGTGCAGCGCGGAGTGGATCGCGTGGACCTTTCCGGCCCAGTCGCGCGGGCAATCCGCAACTTCGACAATGTCGAATCGATCATCGCCATCGATTGTGTCGAGGGCGACGGAGAGCGTCGCGTCGGTGCAGCGATCGAGCGCGAGCACAACGCGGAAGTTTTTGTAGTCCTGGCCGCGAAGCGAGGCGATCAGGCCGCCGATCACACTTTGCTCGTTGTGGGCGGGAACCACGACAAGCACGGGCAGGTTCGATGCTTCTGAATCGAGCCCGTCTTCGGCGCTGCCGAGCGCAGCTTCCGTGCGGTTCATCGCGCCGAGCGCGAGCCCCCACCACACGATCGCCCCGATCGCGGGCAGCGCGAGAAGCGATGCAATTGCGATGTCCCACCACATTCCCATGGCCTACAGCCTAGCGAACACACACCAAGGCCAGCCGCGCGCTCGCGATACGCTCAGCCTGTATGGATAACCGTCTTACTGCCAAAACGCCCTCGATCGACGTGCTTTCGCCAAGTGCGACACGTGCCATCGATCGGCAGTGTGCTTCGCGATATGGGATCTCGACGCTGGTTCTGATGGAGAACGCTGCGGTCCACGTTGCGGCCGGGGTGCAACTGGTCGCACCGCCCGATCGGCCGGCGCGCGTGCTGATTGTGGCGGGGACGGGGAATAACGGAGGCGATGCGCTTGCTGCGGCACGCCACGTCGCCAACGCCGGAGCGTCGATTTCAATCTTTCTTGTCGGCAATCCGGCAAGGCTTTCTCCTGATGCTGCGGTGCAGCTCAGGACGTGCCGGCGCATGCAACTTCCAATTTCGATCGCCAAGACCGCGCTCGAAGCGCCCCTGAGCGTCGCGCTTCGTAGCCTCGGGCGACAGACACCCGATGTGGTCGTGGATGGGCTTTTCGGCACCGGATTGTCGCGAAGCGTTGAGGGCACCGCGCTCGGCGCGATCCGTTCGATCAACCGGCTTCGCCTGCAGGGCGCGTGCGTGGTTGCGATCGACATCCCCAGCGGCCTCGACGCGGGGAGCGGAAAAGTCCTGGGCGATGCTGTTCGCGCGGATATGACGGTCACCTTCGTCGGGCTGAAGACGGGCATGTTGGCGCCCGAAGCGATCGAATATCTTGGTCACGTGGCGATCGCCGACATCGGTGTGCCGCGGTCACTGATCGAGCGACTCGGCACGAAATTGGGCGTGAAACCCGGGGGCAAGGTTCGTGCGAAGCCCAGCAAGCGGAGTTGACTTCGCCGTTTGGCCCACCACCATTCACTGGGTCTGCGATTGCACTTGGATGGGGCGCTTGGGGGAGGGTCGGGGTTGGTCGGGGGTGGGTGGTCGCGTCGTCCACGGAGGCGGTATGGCCGTTCGCATGGAGTTAAGCCGCATCCTGATCCGGGAATTGAACGACATGCAGCTCATCGAGCTGCGGGAAGTCGCGCCCGACGGAACCGACCAGTCGGACATTCGTTCGTTTCCGATTGTGATCGGCCTTCCCGAGGCGACCGCGATTGAGCGCCGGCTGAAGGGGATTCAGATCAAGCGTCCGCAAACGCACGACCTGCTCGCCAGCGTCATCGGCAACATGGGCGGCGAACTGGTTTCCATCACGATCAACGATCTTTCCGATCACACATTTTTCGCCACACTCGATGTGAAAGCGGGCGATGGGCAACTTCTGCACATCGACAGCCGCCCGAGCGATGCGATCGCGCTGGGCGTTGCCGAAGCCGTCCCGATCTACGTTGAAGAGCACGTGCTGGAAGCCGCGAGCAAAGACCCGGAACTGGATTCAGAATCCGCAGAAGACGACCAGAGCGACGAGGACGACGAGTGAGCGAGAGCCAGACACCGTTGCCAGCTGCACAAACGACCCAGACTGACTCAAGCGTCGATTCGAATGTCGGCTCCCAGCTCGATCCGCAGAGAGAGCGCGCGGTTTACATCACCGCCGATCTTCCGGGAATCGGCGGCGTCATCAAGCAGCGCCCGGAAGATTTTCTCGTCGACGAGACCGCGGCATATCAGCCATCGGGCGAAGGTGATCATCTCTATCTGTATGTAGAGAAGCGAAACCTGACCACGCCTGAAGCGGCTCGCATCATCGCAGCGCACTTTGGCGTGGCCCCCGATTCGGTCGGATACGCAGGGATGAAAGATCGCGTTGCGATTACGCGGCAACTTTTTTCGGTGCACACGCCGGGTAAGACGCCTGAGGATTTCCCGCAGCTCGTACACGATCATCTCCAAGTGCAATGGGCGGATCGGCACACCAACAAGATTCGCCTCGGCCATCTCACGGGCAATCGCTTCAGCATTCGCATCCGTGAAGTGGGCGTCGGGCGGATCCGCGCTGCGAAGGCGTGTCTCGACCGGCTTGTGCAGTTCGGCGTGCCGAATCGATTCGGACCGCAGCGATTCGGGCGTGCGCTGAACAACCATCTTGTTGGGCGGGCGATCCTGTGTGCCAATTTCAACGACGCGATCCGGTTGATCCTCGCGCCGGAGCACGCAACGACCGAGGCGCACGCCAAGGCCGGGGCATTTTTTCTTGAAGGCAGGTATGACGAGGCGTTGACCGAGCTTCCGCACTCGTCCTATACAGAACGACTTTTGATGCGGGCGATGGCCAAAGGTCAGCGACCTTCCCGCGCTATCAAGACGCTCGAACGCTCAACGCTCCGCTTTTTCCTTTCGGCTTTTCAATCAGTCGCGTTCAACATGGTGCTTGATGAGCGCTTGAAAGCGGGGACGCTGCACGAACTTCATGCGGGCGATGTTGCGTTCAAACACGACAGCCGAGCGTGCTTTGATGTGGATGAGGCGGTGGCTTCCGATCCAACCACGCCCGACCGGCTTCGCAAGTTTGAGATCAGCGCGAGCGGGCCGATGTGGGGCGCGGAGATGCGACGCGCCTCCGGCCCCACCGACGCAACCGAGCTTGCCGTGCTCGATCGCCTCAATGTCTCGTTGCCTCAACTCCAAGCGTTTGACAAGAGCGCGGGCCAGTTGATCGAGGGGGCGCGGCGGCCGCTCCGTGTGCCGCTGTCGTTCCCGGAATTCGAGGCGGGGCTGGATGAACACGGCGAATACATCCGCGTCGCGTTTGATCTGCCGCGCGGGGCGTTTGCGACGGTCGCGCTTGAAGAAATCATGAAGGTTGGCAACCGTGCTACTCCTGCAAGCACCGACTCACCCGACGAGGACAACGAGTGAGCACGGATCCGCAGATTCGGTGTGTGTGTTTTGACTGGGGCGGGGTGATTCTGCGATTCTGCCGCAGCTTCGCCGAGGGCGTGCAGGCTGCGGGACTTGAGTTGCGTCCCGAAGCAGTAGCGCCCGAAGCGATCGCCGCACGCCGTGTGCTCGCGAACCAGTACTCGATGGGCAAGCTCACGAGGGCGGAGTTCTTATCTGCTGCGCATCGCGCAACGTCGGGCCTCTACACAATCGATGAGCTTGAACGCATCAACGACGCCTGGCTGATTGAGGAATATCCCGGCATGTGCGCGATCGTGGACGAATTGAACTCGCTTCCACACATCGAAACCGCGTTGCTCTCGAACACGACCGAGATTCACTGGGAACGACAGCAACCGTCGCGTCACAAGCAGATCCCCCACTTTCCGACCGCGGCAAAGCTCAAACACCGGCACGCAAGCCACCTGCTCGGACTGCTGAAGCCCGATGTGGCGATCTACGCAGCGTTCGAACGCGAAACGGGATTTGCGCCGGAGTCGATTCTGTTCTTTGATGACCTTCAAGAAAACGTCGAAGCGGCGCGGACTCGCGGCTGGTCGGCGGTGCAGGTTGATCACACTGGCGATACCGCGGCACAGATTCGCGCGTCGCTGAAACAGATCCGGATTCTCTGAGCAGATCGGTCTGCACCGTCCAACCTTGTTCAGACTCGATCAATCGCGATGTCCAGCTCCGCCGTGCGCGGGGCCAGACACTCCGTGCCGCTGCACGCCTGAAACGTGACGGCAAGAAGCGGGCGGCCGGTGATGGCTCCATCGGTTTCGACTGCGACTTCAAATTCGAGCTTGCCTTCGTATACGCGGGGTCGGCCCATCACTTTGGCCGCGGCTTCGTACGGAGTTCCCGCCGGGTAGTCGGCGTAAACCTTCACTCCGCCGCCTCCCACGACGTGCACTCGGAAGGGAAGCAGGCCGCGCACGGCGGAAGCGGGATCATCCACCCACGGATCGGCGGCGATGAGGTGATAACCGTCCGCGATCTGCAGAACCAACTTCATCGAGGCAGGCGTCTCCGTTCCGATCGCGAGGCGTTCTTCGGATGCGTAGATCTCGACTGGCGTGAATGATTCGTCGGCTGCGGGCTTGGGACTCGTTGTGCCCCGGAGTTTCGCAGCGAGGGGCGATTCGCGGAAGGGCAACTTTGTCAGAACGCGCAGGACCGCTCGCGCGGCGTTTGCGATCCCGAGCGGCATCTCTTGCAGCGGCGCGGCGATCCCGGTAAGCAAGCCGATGGCGCGATCCGCCTGGCCGAGGGCGAGCAAATTGTGAAAGTGAACCGATGAACCGCAGGGGATCGCGCCGTCGTGTGTCGATCGCGCGCGGACGAAGAGACTCTTTGCATCCTTCTCGACATCGAAATAGATGCCACGTTCGTCGGCAAAGAGTTCGTGCGCGGTCGACGCGAGTTTGCGGGCGGCAGCGGAATATCGCTTGGCGTCCTCATGGTCACCGAGCGCATGCGCCAGATCGAGAAGGCCGGCGATGAAGAACGCGTAGTCCTCGAGATAGCCGGCTCCGCTGTTCACGCCCTGACGGCGCGAGCGCGTCAGGCGTCCATCGCTCATCATGTGCATCAGAATGAAATCTGCGGCAACCGCGGCAGAGGCAATAAACCGTTCTTCGTCCAGCGCCTTGCCCGCAAAGGCCAGCGCGCCGATCATGAGTCCGTTCCACGACACAAGCACCTTGTCATCCAGAGCCGGCTGCTCTCGCTTGGCACGATAGTGCATCAGCGCGGTCGCAATGCGAGTTCGATTTGCGTGGAACGTGTCGGTTTCCATCTCGTGCAGCGCCGCGATCCGTTCGGGCCGATCTGTCAGGCGAAGCACGTTTCGCGCGGGCTCGTCTGGATGGTGCGGATCTTTGAAGTTCGGGCCTGCTTCGAGCGAAAAGATCTTGCTTGCGAATGCGGCATCGTCGGGCGAAAGTGCCGCGTGGATCTCGTCGATCGTCCAGAGATAGTTCAGGCCCTCGCGGCCATCGACTTCGGCATCCTGCGCCGAGGCGAATGCATCCCCGGGCACGCGCATCTCGCGGAGCGCGTAGTCGCAGCATTCGCGGGCGATGCGCGCATATTCATCGTCGGCAAAGGCGACCGATGCCTCGGCGTAGACCCGCGCGAGGAGCGCGTTGTCGTAGAGCATCTTTTCAAAGTGCGGGACGGTCCAGTGGCCGTCAACGCTGTAGCGGTGGAATCCACCACCGATCTGGTCGTAGATGCCGCCGATCATCATTCGATCCAGCGTAAAGCGAAGCGCCTGATCGATCGCGTCTTTGGTCGCGGGCGAGCCGGCATTCTGGCGAGCATCGAGCAGAAGGTCGAGATAAACGGGCTGGGGAAACTTCGGCGCCGCGCCGAAGCCGCCCTGATTCCGATCGAACATGCGAAGAAGGCCGGAGATTGCTTCCGTGACGGCGTTGATGCCGTCGATCGCGTCGGACTTCACGACCGGCTTCATGCGTTCGCGCACGATGTCGGCGATTTGCTGCGCTTGCTCGAGCACGTCGACGCGCTGCGCTTTGTACGCATCGCTGATATTGGTGAGCACCTGCGGAAACGAAGGAACGCCCAGGCCGGGTCGGGGTGAGGGTGGAAAGTACGTGCCGCACCAGAACGGGCGGAGCGAGTCGGGCTCGAGGAACGAGTTCATCGGCCAGCCGCCGTGGCCCGTCAGAACCTGCGTCGCGGTCATGTAGATGTCGTCGACGTCGGGGCGCTCTTCGCGATCAACTTTGATGCAGACGAATCGTTCGTTCATGATCGCAGCGATCTCTTCGTTCTCGAAGCTCTCGCGCTCCATGACGTGGCACCAGTAGCACGTGGAGTAGCCGATGCTCAAAAAGATCGGGATGTTGCGACGGCGCGCTTCTTCGAACGCTTCCGCGCCCCACGGTTGCCAATCAACCGGATTGAATGCGTGCTGAAGGAGATACGGGCTGGTGCTGCTTGCAAGCCGATTGGCGCGGCGAGTGCCGCCCGATGGTGAGTTGCCGGTGGTCATCGATCAAGTGTTGGAGGTCCGACGCGAGGGCGTGGCGATTGCGAATCGTCAATCAGCGCTTTGCGGCGTTCGGACGGCCGAGGGGCTTGACGACCAAAGCGATGACGCTCCGGCCCTCGAGAGCGTCTCGCTTCGCGAGCGCGGCGACCGCGGTCTCTTTCTTGTCCTGGCCGTTGAGTGCCTTGCGAGGTGCGCCGACCAGTGTCCGCATAGCGGTCAGGCCTGAACGAAGCACTGCATCGACGGGGGCGGCGGTCATAGAGAGCGTGACGGTCGCATCGATCAGCCGAACCTCATCATCGCGTGCGTCGGTCGCCATGTCCTCGCGGAGCGCATCAAACTCCATCGCATACGCGCGGGATGCGTGGTCGATCTCGGCGAGGGTTTCGCGATCGAGCGGTTCTTCGACATCGCGGTAAGACTCGCGGGCTGCTTCTGATATCGCCTTCCGCAGATCGGCGAGCGGCTCGCTCAGTTCCTTGCGATAGATCGCGAGGCGAGCGGCATCGGCCTGCACGACAGCGGGAATCGCGATCGTGAAGAGACGTTTGGACAGCTTTTCTTCCGCACGCTGCGCGACCGACGTCGGATGCGCCCGCATCACGACGAGGGAGTTACGACAGCCAAAGCGATCGAGCGCGGCGCTCACGGGCAGGCTCACACCCGGATCGGGCCCGCCCTTGAGCAGATCGTGCGAGACCGCATCGAGGTAGCGCTTTTCATCTTCGAAGAGATCTTCGTGCATAAGGGCGCGAAGCGGCGTAAAGCGATCGTCGCTCGTGAGCGCGGAGCAGACGTGCCGAATATCGCCCGAGGCGTCCGCGTTTCGGAACGCGGCGCTGACGACGCCCGACTCCCACAGGGGCATGCTCCAGCGCCACGAATCCATGAATCGCAAATAGCTCGGCGAGAGTTCCACCGCGCGGCCGAGGCTTTCGTTGTCGCTTCCCGAAAGGGGCGAAGGGATAAACGTCACCACGCGCTCGGCGAGCAGCAGCGCCGCCATCGCAGGCGGCTCCTTGGTGGTGAGGTGGTATGGACTCAGGACGACATTCATGGGTGGTGATTCAACGCAGGGACCGAGCGATCTTCGACAACCCAAGCGGAAAACTCGCGTGTTTTCCGCAGAACTACTCGCCGATGAAGGACGTATATCTCTGTGTGGACTACGCGCGATAGCCGCGCGGGTGGGCCGCGAACCATTTCCACGCTGTCTGAACGATTTGTTCAAGTTCGGTGAAACGGGGCGACCACCCCAGACGTTCATTCGCGCTCGCCGGATTGGCGAACAAACGGGCCGGATCTCCCGGGCGTTTGGGCGCAGATTCGACCGCGATGGCTCGTCCGGTGACACGCTGCGCCGCGTCGATGATCTCGCGATTGGAAATGCCGCGGCCGAGGCCGAGATTGAGCATCGCAACTTCGCCCGGTGCAATCTTGTCGAGGGCTTTTACGTGTGCGTCGGCTATGTCGCACACGTGCACATAGTCGCGCACGCATGTTCCATCGGGCGTGAGATAGTCGGTGCCGAAGAGTTTGATCGATGGCTTGTCTGACAGCGCGGCACGAAGCACCACCGGCAAGAGATGCAATTCGGGATCGTGGTCTTCACCGAGTTCGCCCTGGGGCTCGCAGCCGGCGACGTTGAAATAGCGGAGGCAGGTGAGCGCCGTGCGCACGCCGTCTGCCGCGAGCACGGCAACGACATCCTGTAACATCTGCTCGCCGATCAATTTCGTGCGGCCGTATGGACTAAGCGGCGCAAGCGGCGCGGACTCGGGCAGCGGGATCAGATGTTCGGGAGGCTGGCCGTAAACAGAACAGCTTGAGGAGTAGACGATGCGCGACACGCGATGTTTGCGGATGGCTGCGAGCAACGGTGCCATCGCTCCGGTGTTGTTCTGGTAGTAAAGAACCGGATTGGCGGATGATTCACCAACGTTTGCGAACGCCGCAAAGTGCATGACAGCGTCGACGCCGCTTTGAAATGCCTGCTCGAGAGCGGCCGGGTCGCCCATGTCGCCCCGGACAAACGTCAATCGGCCTGAAGCTCGCTTGGTGAGTATCTCAACTGCGGCCTGATGCCCACGCGAAAGGTTGTCGAGGATCACGACGGAGTGACCGGCGCGCAGCAGCGCATCGCACGCGTGCGAACCGATGTATCCGGCGCCTCCTGTGACCAGAACCTTCATGGGCACAAACTTGGTCTCCTGTTCCGACTTCTGTATCGGCACGATCCCCGGGGCCGGATAGAACGTCTTCGTCAGTGTGAAAGTTCGCGCCGCTTTCCCCACCCGCCGACGAATTGGCGGGGCGTGGTGCGTCGAGCCACGGCAAGCGAACCGGCGAGGAGCCCGAACCCGGCGAAGATCATGAGAACGCTCAGCCACTGGCCACGCGAAAGACCCAGGACGCGTTGCACGGTGAGCTGGGCATCTGGCAAGCGCCAGAACTCTGTGGCGACGCGCAGGACGCCGTAGATGATCAGAAACCACGCTCCGATGACTCCGGAGACGCGGGGCCTGCGCCAGATCAGCATGAGCGAGACCCAGAGCACGATGCCTTCGGCAAATGCTTGATAGAGCTGCGATGGATGGCGGGATGAGACGAGCGGAGAGAGTTCGGAGGCGACGCGCCGCCCGGTCCCGCCCCCTTTTTGAAGCAGATCGATTACGCGCTGCACCGCATCTTCGAACCCATCCTTGGGGAGCGCGTGTTTGAGCAGCAGCGTGTCGAGCGCGTGCTGCTGTTCATCGCTGAGTGGCGGGCGATGCCCGTTGGCACTCATGGGCTTTGAGAGAAGTTCCTGCGGAAACTGGACTGTCCACCACGGACCTTTTTCGCCGGGCATCGCGACGATCTTGCCGAGCAATTCGCCGTTGATGAAGTTCGCGATGCGACCAAAAAACAACCCCGGTGGCGACGCAACCGCCATTACATCAAGCACATGGAGCATCGAACACTTGCCGACGATGCGACCCGAGTCGTCTTTGAACCCGCGCGAAATCCACCAACTGGCGATGATGACACCGGCGATTCCGCCGTGGCTGGCCATGCCGCCTTTGTTCAATGCGAAAAGGCCCCACCAAGGAAACGACGACGAGAAACTGACAAAGAGCTGCGGCTCATAGAAGATCGCGTAGCCGAGGCGCCCCCCCACCACCACGCCGAGAATGAGCCACGTCATCGCGTCGGCGATGCGATCTTTGGGAATGTGGATGAGGTTGCGTGCCGCGAGGGCTCGCATGAAGAGATACGCGACGACAAAGCCCGTGGCATAGGAGAGGCCATACCAGCGCAGGCCAAAGCCGTCCGAGATTTTCAGCGCGAAGGGACTGAGATCGTGCAGCCAGGAAGCCAGTGTCGGCATCGGGGGCCAGTGTAGCGAGCGCTACTTGGCATCGATGCCGTAGAAGCGCAGCGTGTTGGCGTTGATCTGCGCGTGGAAGTTGTCCCAGTCTTCGCTTCGAGCGGCCGCGACGGCGCGGGCCGTGACGCTCGACATCCACGGCTCGCACGGACGCTCGCCTCGGTGCGGGTCGGGAGAAAGAAACGGAGCATCGGTTTCGATCATGATCCGGTCGGACGGAACGAGCCTGATCGCCTCGCGCACGTCTTCGGCATTGCGGTAGGTCGCGACGCCGGTGATCGAAACCATCGCGCCGAAATCAAGCAACATCCGCATCTCGGCCGGGCCGCCGGTAAAGCAGTGAAAAACAAACCGCTCGGGCTTGAACGCCGTTTGCTTCAAGACCGGGATGAGGTCTGCAAACGCCTCGCGGCAGTGCAGCACGATCGGCTTGTCGAGCCCTTCTGATTTCCACTTCGCGAGGTACGCGAGCTGTTCATCCAGCACTCCGCGCTGCACGGTCTGGACCGGTTTGTCGTAGTGATTGTCGAGGCCGAGTTCTCCCCAGGCCACGCAGCGCGAGGACTGGCCCACCTTTTTCAGGTTGTTCCAGTCGTGCGGGCCTTTGTCGCTATAGAGCGGATGCACGCCGGAACTGCACCAGACATTCGGGTACGAATCGGCGATCGCCATCGCCTGCAGGCAATCGCGGGTGGTTGTCGAAATCGTGATACATCCCGTCACGCTGTGTGCCGCCGCGTTGGAAAGCACCTGCGGGATGCGCCCGGCGAAGTCGGGGAACGTGAGATGGCAATGCGTGTCGATCACGATTGCAGAATAGGGGACGAGGCAATTCCGAGCGAACGTGCGAAGGGCTCGCATGCTCTAAAGTCCCGCAATGACTTCTTCGCTGAAACTACCGGCGCGCGATCCGAATGGGCACAAGGGCACCTTTGGAACGATCGCTGTCGTCGGAGGATGTGCCGATGCACGCTCACGCATGATCGGCGCGCCGGCGATCGCGGCGCTGGCGGCGCTTCGCTCGGGTGCGGGGCTCGCCCGCGTGCTCTGCCCCGGACCGATTCTGAATGATGTCATTTCGATCACGCCGTCGGCGACCGGGGTCGAATTGCCGACCGGCGCGGGCGGAGCCATCATTCCGCATGAGGCGGCGGAAATATTCGACATCTATACGTCGGGCGCCGATTCGATCGTGATCGGACCGGGCATGGGATGGGCGGCCGATCCGCTCGATCCGCTGGCGGAAGGAACGCGGGCGCTCGTGTTGCGGGCGATCCTGCATGCCGACGTGCCGCTGGTCATCGATGCGGATGCCCTCACCGCGCTCGCTTCCACACCAGACTTTGCGCGCGATTTTCGTGCCGCGGCAATTCTGACTCCACATCCGGGCGAATACAAGCGGCTCGCGGCGGCCCTCTCGCTTCCAGTCCCGGGTGAAGACGACGCAAGCCGGTTGGCGGCGTGCGAAGCGCTCGCCCGCCGCGTCGGGTGCATCGTGGTGCTGAAGGGGGCCGGCACCGTCGTCAGCGATGGACAGCAATCTTGGAAATGCACGCACGGTCACGCTTGCCTTGCGACAGCCGGAACAGGAGACGTCCTGAGCGGCCTGCTCGGCGGGTTGCTTGCGCAATACGCCAAAGCGACGGCGCGCCATCGGCTGTCGATCTTCGAGGTGGCCTGCGCCGGGGTGCAGGCGCACGCGATGTCCGGCGAATTGTGGGCAAAAGAAAACGCGCAGGCGGGGCTCGTCGCGCGTGAACTTGCGGATCTGCTGCCGTCGGCGCTCGACAAGATGCGGAAGTGACCTCCGCTCCGCCAGTGATTCGCTATTCCTCGAGTTCGAGCTTGCGGGGCATCACGCTTGATACAAGGCGAATTGTCGGGGCCGACAACTCGGTGTGCAGCGATGTGTCCTTCGTATCCGCAGGCTGCACCGTCAGATCGAGCGTCGCGCGGCGAAGACGCGGGCCGATGTCGTACTCGAGGGTGAATTTGACGTCGTTGACTCCCTGAAGCAGGGGTTGATCCTGCGTGTCGGTCAGGGTTTCATTAACGTACGTCTTCTGCACCATGTAGAGCGTGTACGGCCCCTGCTCGCCGGTCTTGGGGTCGCGGCGCTCGACTCGGACGATCTTCTTCGTCAGCGTGTTGGCGTCGTAGTTCGACACGAACTCGAGATAGTTGCTGACCAACGGGTTCTGGCTGGCGGCAAGCACGTCGGCCGGGTACGGACCAAACTGGTCCCCGGTGCGCACCATCGTGAGCAAACGGTGCATCACGATACGCGAGACGACGTGGGTCGAAGCGGCGTCGGTCGTGAACTTGTACGCCCTGAACGACGCATGCAGAGCAGTCATGGTTGCGGCGAGGAGTGTGCTGGTGATCGTGAGCGCGATCAGCATTTCAATAAGGCTGAAAGCGCGGATTGAACGTTTGAAAGTTTTCAAGGTTTGCCCTCCTTATACGTAAGCGGCAGCGCGGAGAACTGCAGCGGGAGCATGATGCCGTCTGGAAGGGTCATCTGCGGATTGAGACGGAGCTGGATGCGGCCGTAGCCATAGAACGGAATCGCGGTCGCACCCGCGGCGAGCTGTGCCGCCGTGGGTGTTGCCGTCGGGGGAAGATCGGGGAGACCGTCGCCGTTCAGGTCCCAGCCGACGATCTTCTTGCCATTCACGATCGGCAGCGTGGAGGGATCAAGACCCTCCTTCTCGCCGTCAGCCGAACCGAAGTAACCGACGCTGAGATTGAAATCGGCCGGATTGCCGACAGGATTGCCGCCGACGTCAACCATGGGCTTGGATCCCAATTTGGGATCAAACGTCATGAGCAGCGCGCCGTCCACCGTGACGTTGCCGCGGAGATCCATAAGACCGGCGATGACAGCGCCTTGGAGGTGAATGTCCTGATCGGGCGGGGCGTTGAAGTTACCGACGTCGACCGAGTAGTTGGGCAGCATCATGCTGCTCTTGGTGATCTCGGCGAGTTGGGCATCGGTCGGGTTGTAGTCCGGGTCGTCGGGCTTGTCGGGATTCTTGGTGGTGAACTTGGTTTTGCCGGTGAACTGGATCTTGTTTCGGATGTTGGTGAACACGGTCGGATTGTCGCTCACGACCGATCCGATGATCGAGCAGTCGTGAAAGCGGACGTTGTTGCTGAGCGATTTGGTGTCGACAACGCGTTTGCCATTGACGACGAGCGGCGTCGCGAGCGCGGAGTAGCCAGTCGTGAGAGCGACCATGTCCGAGGGGATGTCGGCCTTGTCGAGCGGAACGGCGGCCATCACCAGCGGCTGGTTTGGGGGAACGGCCGTGGAAGGGAGCATGGTCGGGTACTTAGTGCCCGCGTAAAGGCTGCGCGCCGGCGAGGGACCGGGGAAGCCGTCGCTCTTCACAGCCATCAGCCCATAGCTCGACCAGAGCGGATGGGTGTTATCGATCGACGTCTTGATGAGCGTCACGCCGATGAACGTGCAATTGACAAAGAGTGCGTTGGAGCCAACCGGAATCACCGGGCTCTTGAACGTCATGTTCTGGTAGACCGGCCGGTAGTAGACGTCGGTATAAGTCGGCGAGTTGAAGGGCATCTTCTCCCAATACGCTGTCGTGTAGTTGTCGGGGCGGCCATCGCTGTTATTGTCGGCGTCGAGGCGCTCGAAACGAGCGGTTGATGCCGAGCGAGGCTTGGCCTCCACGTACGTCGCGAGAGCCCCGGTGCTCACACCGAGATTGGTTGCAACCTGCGTGTTGAATGCCGCACCGTTGGCGAGATTCGCGAGCACGGCCTGTTCCGCGCTAAAGACCGCGTCGGACGGATTTGGGAGCAGCGTGTCCGACGCTCCAAACGTCTGCGCGGCCTTGCCCGAGCCGGGAATGATGGAGCCCTGTACATTGTTGGCGACGGCGCCTTGCGCCGCGGTCCAAGCGGCCTGAGTGGCTTTATAGATGATGCGCCCGCCGACCTTCGAATAACGATCCTTCTTGTCGATGTAGCCGTCGCGCCATCCGAGCGTGACGTCGTCCTGGTCGACGATCGTTTCGCCCTTATCCCACTTGCCGTTCAGGTTCGCGTCGTTGTAGCCGTACGCGCCGTTCAGGTTTCGGTCCGGAAGGGCCGAGTCGATCAGCAGCGCAAGATCATCGTCGAGTGTGAACTCGGGCGTCTCGTTTTCGGCGGGCGTACCGAGCGTCAGCGCCTTTGAGAGCGCGAGTCTGCCGTCGCCGTTCTTGTCAAAGTGCTTGATGAAGATGGAGAAGTCATCGATATATCCGTTGTCGAGAACGTCGGTGAACGCGTTGTTCGGATGGCCGCTTCCGTCGTAGTCCTTGCTGTTGGAAGGAACGCCAAGCGACTCGATCGGGTGGTTGGTGCGCAGGCGGTTGTCGCCGTCGGTGTCGTAAGCAGCGACTCCGGTGAAGAAGTCCTTGAGCTTGAGGTCGAGAATCGGATCAAGCCCCAGGAAGTCTGAGCGCATCGTGAGCGGCTCGCCGTTGGGCTTGTCGACCTGCGTGAAGCGGCAACCAAGGTCGCCACTGACCATCACGTTGCGGCCGAGCATGATTCTGGTCGGGCTGACGATCGCCTGCTTCACGCGCTTGCTGAGCTGAAAATCCTGCATGATCGTGCGTGAGAGAGGCTGACCGGCGCGGGTGTACGCGAAATCAAAGCCGGTGACGATCGCGCGCACCGACTTGCCGTCGGCAAGCGGCGCGTACGTCACCGAAAATCCCAAGGTCGGCTTGCCGCCGGAAACCGGCGCGTCGACGCCAACAACCGGCGTGTAGAGCCAGCCGGTCTTGGCGTAAACCGTGAGGTCCGCGCCACTGATGGCGTTGCCGAGGGTGGGCTGCGCAACGCCGACGCCGGTCACAACATTCTGGTCGCAGGCGTGGCGATTCGCGACGGCCTGTGCGAGCCCGGACGGCGTCGATGATTCCGGATACGACGTGAGGGGCACCTGCACCTGCACCGTGCCGGCGTGGCTGGTATCACCGTTCCACAGTTCGGAAGCAAGCGAACCGGTGATATCGCTCTTGCTGATGATGAATCGCTGCGCCGCCTCGTGCAGGCGAGCAGATGCAATTTGAAGGCCGGTTTCGGCGGCGCCCAGAGCGCGAACCACGTGCACGTGCGTCGACGCGGTGCGGATGTTGCCCTTGCTGGCGATCGCCATTGCCGCGGCAAGCGAGCCGAAGAGAATCAGGAACATCATCGAAAGAATGGAGGCGACGCCGCGCTCGCGGGCGGACGAACGCCGGCGCTTCGGAGTCGCAACACGGGCGGATCGTGCGGAAGTCATTCGGAAGAGGTGATTGAGTTTCATAGGTTCGGTCCAGACACGCGCACCGGAAACGGGATCAGAGAGGCCGAGTAGACAATCGAGAGCTGAGTCGGTCGAACTACGGAGTGATCCAGACAAGCCTCGTCACCTCGATGGGCTGCGTGTCGTACGCGCCCTGGTATGTCACGACGACGGTGACGCGGAGAGGGAACTGATCGACGCCGATGCCCGGGTCGTTGCCCGAGGCGGCGACGTAGTAGCCCTTGGCGCGAACCGTCGCGAAGTTCAGCGGATCAACCTTTTCAACAGTCACAGCCTGAGACCAGCCTTCGAGCGGTTTCGGATCGCCGTTGCCGTCGAGCTGCTGCACGCCGTTCGCATCCGACATCGGCACGGCGCTACCGGTGGCGGCGACAGGGCCGGGCATGTTTCCGTCGCGGCCGAAGATTTTGCCGTCGAAGTCGGTCAGGCAGTTGAAATCGCGGACGATGACCTTCTCGGCACCGGCGCCCCAGCCAACGACCGTGTTGTTGTTTCCCGAAGTGAGCCCGAGCACCGGGTCGTACTTGGGCAGCTGGCGAGAGAGCTCGCGCACCTCGTTTGCGAGCAGCGCGCCGGTGGCCGAGCGGCTCGACCAGTTGTTCTGTTCGATGAATGCGCGCTGCGCATCGATGAACGCGAGGACGCCCACACCAATGATGATCAGCGCAAGGCTGGTCTCGATAAGCGTGAAGGCGCGGGCCTGGTGCCGGCGCGGCGGGCGGAGCGATCGGATTGAGCGATTAGGGGCGCAGGGCATGGCGGAGTTTCTCCCTCGCCGCCGCACGCGCGCCGTGCGTGCGGCATCCACCATGAACTATCGGATATTCATTTGACGATCTGGCTCATCTTGAAGATGGGCAGGATGATTGCCATGGCAATAAATCCGACGATGACGCCCATGACGAGGATCATGATGGGTTCGATAAGGCTTGTGACCGCCTTGATGTTGTCTTTCAGCGCCTTGGAGTAGTACGTGCTGATCTCGTCGAGCACTTCTCCGAGCTTACCGGACTCTTCGCCCGCCGCGATCATCTGACTGACGGCGCGCGGAAGCAGGGGATCCTTGGTAAGCGTGCCGGTGATCTTCTTGCCTTGCTTGACGTTCGAGTAGACCTTCTTCCACATCGCGTGGTAGAGCTGGTTGCCGCTGATCTCGCCCGTAATCGCGAGCGTGTCGAGCATGGGAACGCCGGCGTTGATCAACTGGCCCATGGTCTGGAGCGAGCGGCTGATGTAAAGCGAGCGGAACATGGTGCGGACGATCGGGATCGAAAGCTTGAGCTTGTCGACCCAGAAGCGGCCGATTTCGGTGCAGGTAAAGGCATATCCGCCGCCGAGCGCGATGAAGAGCGCACCGAGCAAATAGGGCCAGTTGGCGACAACGAAGCGCGAGAATCCCATCAGGAAGGTTGTGGCCCAGGGGAGGACGTCTTCCTTGCCTTCGAACACCGCGTAGAACTTGGGCAGCACGAACGTGAGCAGGAAGACGGTGACGGCCACGGCGAGCGTGCCGATAACCGCGGGGTAGATCGCGGCGCCGATCACCATCTTGCGGGTTTCGATCTGCTGGCCGATGTAGCCGGCGATTCGGTCGAGCATCTTGGAGAAGCTGCCCGACATTTCCGAAGCGCGAGTCATATTGATATAGAGCGGGTTGAAGAGCTTGGGATGCTTGGCGATCGCTTCGGAGAACTGCTTACCGGACTCGACGTCGTTCTTGAGCGTGATGATCACCTTCCGGAAACCGGCGTGCTCGGTCTGTTCTGCGATTCCTTCGAGCGCGGCGCGCAGGTTGATACCGGCGCGGATCATGACGGCGAGCTGCGTGGTGAAATCGAGGACGTGTTTCTGATTCGGTTTGCCCGCGTTGAGCTCGCGAAACTTCTCCATGAAGCCCGCGGCCCGCTCGGCGCCGAGTGCCGCGGAAACGCTGAGGACGTGCGAGCCCTGATTGCGCAGAATGGTTGCGGCGCTGGTTGCTGAATCGGCAGCGACAACGCCATTGGTCACCTGACCCTGCGCCGTCCGGACCTGGTAGCGGTAGTTGGGCATTTTTTCACCGTATCGGACAGAGAGGAACAGCTGTCAGCGAGCAGTCGTCAGCTTTCAGCAAAGGCAATCACGCGGCGAGCTGACGATCGAGCTTGTCGGGGAACGCGGCCTGGGCGATGGCGTCGTCACGGCTGATCATGCCGTTGAAGTAGAGCGACGCGATAGCCGTATCGAGGCTGCACATGCCGATGGCGCGGTTGGTTTCAATCACGTTCGGGATTTCGAACGTACGGGCTTCGCGGATTAGGTTGCGCACGGCGGGCGTGCACAGCAGCACTTCAACCGCGGGCACCATGCCCGCAGCATCGGTGCGGCTGAACAGCGTCTGGCTGACGACCGCCTGAAGCGTGTTCGAGAGCATCGAACGGATCTGGTTCTGCTGACCGCCTGGGTACATATCGATGATTCGTTCCACCGTCTGCGAGGCGTTGACGGTGTGCAGGGTGGAGAGGACCAAGTGGCCGGTTTCGGCGGCCGAGATCGCGAGCGAGGTGGTCTCAAGGTCGCGCATTTCGCCGACGAGGATGATGTCGGGATCCTGACGCAGGCAGTGCTTCAGACCACTGCCGAACGAGGGCATGTCCTGCCCGAGCTCGCGTTGCTCGATCACGCACTGTTTGCTCTCGAATTGATATTCGACCGGGTCTTCGAGCGTGATGATGTGCTTCTTGTAGCGCTGGTTCATCGCTTCGATCATCGCGGCGAGCGTGGTCGACTTACCCGAACCGGTGTCGCCGGTGACAAGTACGAGGCCTCGGGGCAGATAGGTGAGTCGGGCGATGACTTCGGGAAGATTGAGCTTCACGAGCGCCGGGACTTTGGTCTTGATGGCGCGCATCGCAAGACCGATGACGCCCCGCTGCATGTGGGCATTGACGCGGTAACGGCTCATGCCTTCAACGAGGTACGAGAAGTCGGCGTCTTTCACTTTCTCGAATGTGCCTTGGGCTTCCTTCGAGGCCATCTGGCGGAAGAACTTCTCCGCGCTCTCCGGCGAGATGACGGGAAATTCCATCTTGGTCATGACCTGATGGATGCGGCACATCGGCGGCTGCCCGGCGATGAGATGCACGTCGGACGCGTCTGACTCGAATGCGGTCTTGAGAATCGTGTTCAGGTCCACCGGAAGCCTCCTGCGCCAGTTCGAGCCGAAATGCAAGGAATACGCGCCTCCTTGCATCGGTCGGGCGGGAGCACGGCTTGGGCTGGGACATGATCCCACGCGACGGCACAGCAGGTTCACTCGGCCCGGGTGCGCCAGGCGGAATAAACGGACCATTTGCTCATCACTTCGGGGCGGGGACCGGAATGGCCGCGGGCACCGTCGGAGCGCGCGGCGACGCGGAGGGCGCCGCTTCCCTGGATAGCAGCTGGGTCGCGACCTGCATGTAGAGACCTGCTAGAAGCCGGTTCCCGGCTGCGTTGGGATGGATGTCGTCAAAGAAGACCGACGAGCCCTTCTGCAGTTCAGGACCAAACAAGGACGCAGTCTGAAAAACCGGGACGCCGAGGGACTCTGCCGCAGCTCCAAGCAGGCGATCGCCTTCCAGGTCCTTGCCTTTCAGTTCCACCTGAGTCTTGTGGAGAATCACCGCGACCGGAATGTGCTTGCTCTGGATAAGTTGCAACAATTCCCGCGCGGCGAGGACACCATCATCTACATCCTTCTGCGTGTGGGGCGGCGATTCGGACGGTGGAGGGAAAACCATGGGAATGGCATACCGACGGAATGCTTCGTACGACGCGAAGAGCGGCTTTTCCGTGGGCTGGTCGAAGCCGAAGGGTCCGAAACCGGGAATGTCCCAGGCATCGTGACTGCTCCAGACGATGATCACCGCATCTGCATCAAAAGTGCCGTACTTCTGGATGTACGCAAGCTGATTCGGAGGGCCCCAGCTGCCGGCCGAGATATTCCCGACGATCGTCGTGCGTCCCGTCGCTTTCGCCAGGTCGAGTGCAAACAGACTGGTCGCAACCTCCGAATTATCAAGCTTGGCGCCGCCGTTCACGACGCTGTCGCCGATCACGAGCACTCGCAATTCACCGGCAGCGGCTTTGTGTTCCGGAAAATCGGGCGAGCGCATCGACCATTGATTTACATGAACGATGTGTCCGAAGCGGTGGTAGTGGCCGGGTTTGTTGAGATACTCAATTTTCGGATCCGCCATGAAAAGGGGTGGATCGCCCAAACCAAGTAGGAGCCGGGCGACGGCTTCGGCGCAGATAAATGCCGCGAGCGCGAGCGAGCACAGAACTACTGCAACGCGCCGGGATCGAAACAATCTCCATCGCGTGCTCGCTGGATTTGATGTCAACTTTGAGTCTCCACTATCCGTGACTTCGATCCGGCCGGCGCGCCGGCTCGCCTGCGAATCAAAGACTAGCGGACAATTGCTTCACGTGCCGCGACGGCGAGTTGATCGCATCGCTCGTTTTCCGGATGTTCGCTATGACCCCTGATCCAGTGGAAGCGGAGTTCGTGACGAGCCTGAAGTTGATCGAGTTCCTGCCACAGATCGATGTTCTTGACGGGCTGCTTGCTTGCGGTGCGCCAGCCGCGCTTCTTCCACGACACCATCCACTCTTTCAGGCCGTTCAAGACATACTGCGAATCGCTATACAGCTCAACGATCGACGGAGCTTTGAGCGCTTCGAGTCCCCGAATGACTGCCATGAGCTCCATGCGGTTGTTCGTGGTGTCGGGTTCGGCGCCAGCGCTCTCAAGTTCCTTTTTCGTCGCGGGGTGTTTCAGAACAAAGGCCCAGCCACCCGGACCGGGGTTGCCCGAGCACGCGCCGTCGGTGTAAAGCTCGACGTGAGGCTTGGCGGCATCTGGCTTCGAGGCTGACGGCTTTTCGGCGCTCACGCAGATGGTCCCAACAGCGAGCCGATGCCCGCCCCGCCCGCCGCGAAGAACCGCTCGACGCTGAGATCGTGCGCTTCGTGATACGCGGGGCCGAGATGGGCCCAGTCAAAATCCCAACTGCGCCGGTCGACGGCATTGCGAAGCGCGATGCGTTCGCGTCGATCCATCCGGCAGAAATCAAGCAATTTGGCGCACAGTTCCGCGGCAGAATCGTGATAGGCACGCCCGCGCCGACGAAGGACCGTGAGCCCCCACTCGTCGTGTCCGAGATGATGTTCCGCGACATATCGACCAAAGCCGGCGAGGTCGCTGGTCACACTCGGAACACCCATCGCGATGCACTCAAGCGGCGTGTAACCCCACGGCTCGTAACTGCCCGGGAAAAGTCCCATGTGACAGCCACGTACGAACTGGTCGTACTCGATTCCCCAGAGCGGATTTGCCGGGCTGATGAACTCGGGGTGGTAGACAATCTTGACGGGGTCTTCGGGGCGGTTCACGAGCCCAAGCTGACGGATCTGATTGAGCACCGGATCGTCCGCATCGCTCTCGAGGATGTGCGTCACAACCATCGGCAGGCAGTGTTGCTTCATCGCCTGCTGGGTTCGACGATATCGAAGAGTCCAGTATTCGTCGATGAGGTCGTCGAGCTTGAGCTTACCGCCGGCTGCGGCACGTTCGTAGAGCTTGCTCTCGACGCCCTGCGTGATATTCTGGCAGACTGTCCGGAGTTCGTTCATCACGCCGCGCTTTTCGAGCGCGAGCGGATTCAGACTCTTGCTCGCCTTGCTCGTGACGATGAAGAACACGATGGTCTTGTCGATCTTGTGAGCCTTCATCTCGGCGTTCAGACGCGCGAGCGCTTCAAGACACAGATCAAAGCCTTTATTTCGGGGCTCGTAGCGTCCCGAAGTGAAGAAGTAGAGCGTCTTCTCGAGATCGAACGAGTAGCTGGGGAAGAAGTGCCCCATCGTGAACTGGTGGATGCGATCCTTGTAGCTCGCGTGCATCTGCTGCTGCTCGTGGGCGACGTTGTATCGCTCGACGTTCAGGCCGTTCGGCAGCACGACATCCACCGGACGTCCAAGCAGCGCCGCGCACTCCTCGGCGGTAATCGCGGAAACCGTGGTGAAGACGTGCGATCCATGTGCGCAAGCCCGCTCGATCTTGTGCTGCGTTACGATGTTGTACTTTTTCGCCGCCTCGGCGTCGTTGATCGTGTGGAGCTTCTCGTAGAAATCGTCCATCCCCATCGCCATGAACCGGCCGAGCAGCGTGGCGTGGGTCGTAAAGACGGTCGCAACAGGAAGATTCTGCCTTCGGATCATCGGGATCGCAAGGCCCGCCATCCATTCATGGAAGTGTCCGATCAGCACACGGGGCGTGGTCTTACGGGCAGAGCCGGTTGCCGCGGCACGCTGCTCGCACAGCGCCTCAAGCACGCGGCGAATCCCGTCCGCAAAGGAAATAACTCCATCGATTAGCCAGTCGCTGGCGGGGGTCTCGATCCCGTGCTGCTCCCAGAGCCCGTATTTGATCTCGCCGAGTTTCCAATTCGGAACCCAGTGTTCAACGAGCAGCACGCGCGGGCGACCGGGAATGAGCCACCGCCCGTGATGAACCTTCAGTCCTTGCGCCGCCAGTTGTTCAATCGCTCGCCCGATCCAGCCGCCGGGCGTTGTCGCTTCAAACTCGACGCTGGCCTTTTGCTCGTTGTAGGGACCAATAAGCGTGTACCGGTCGCCCCATCGCTCCATCATGAGCGGGACTTTGGAGCGAATGACCTGATAGATGCCGCCGAGCTGGTTACAGACTTCCCAGGCGATCTCGAAGAGATAGGCGCCCTCGCTTTGACGAGCGGAGTCGGCGTCGTCCCCGCTTGCTCCTCCTGCGCCCCCACCACCGGTGCCCGGTCCTGAACCTGCCGCCAGATTGGCCATCGCGTCTGCCATCGGGCGGGAGTCTAGCCGATGCGAATCTTCGCGCAGCGCGGCACGGAAAAGGACGGAACGATTCCGTACGATCGCGCCGTGAGCCACACCGCTGCCGCAACTTCTCACGCGCAAGTTTCGCCTTTCTCAGGAGTGAGGGTGCACCGCGTCGAGGTGTGGCCCCGGAACCAGGCGCTCGACGCGCGAGGTTCGTCGGTCGCGCGGAGCGCTGCAGCGATCGGCATTTCTGTCACGAGTGTCGCTTCCGCGCGGGTCTACCTGCTCGAAACGGATGCGGACTCCGCGCAGGTTGCGGTGGTCGCGCAGAAACTCCTCGCCGATCCGGTGACGGAACGAGCCGTCGTTGGATCCGCACCGATCGCGAACGACGCTTGCCTCGTCGAAATTCATCCGCTCGCGGGCGTGATGGATCCGGCGGCACAGTCGGTCGAGGGCGCCGCGCGAGAATTGCTTCAGGGCAAGCGCCGCGTGCGCGTTTCCACCGGAAATCGGTACGACCTGATCGGGCTCGGGGGCGGCAAGTCGCAGACGGAATTGCTCGCGCGGCGCGTGCTCTTCAACCCCGCAATTCAGGCAGCGCACTTTGCCCCCTATCTGCCGCAGGCGTTGGCGGCGGGGCACGAATACACCGCGAAAGTCGCGCGGATCGCGATTCGTGAGTTGAACGATGATCAGCTCAACATGATGTCGCGCGAGGCACATCTGTTTCTGAGTCTCGACGAGATGCGAGCAGTGCGCGATGAATATCGCACGCTCGGTCGCGATCCGACCGACGTGGAGCTCGAGACGATCGCGCAGACGTGGTCGGAGCACTGCGTTCACAAAACGCTCAAGAGCAATATTCGGTACAGCGGGGGCACAGTCGCGGGCGATCCGCTGCGCTTTGAAGGGCGACCAGGCCACACGGTGAACGCCGATGGCAGCGTGTCGATCCGGAATCTTTTGAAGTCGACGGTTGCCGCGGCGACGTTCGAGTTGATCTCGGATGGGATCGACTGGACCTTGAGCGTCTTCAAGGACAACTCGGGCGTCATCGCGTTCGACGACGCCAACGGCGTTTGCATCAAAGTCGAAACGCACAACCACCCGAGCGCGATCGAGCCGTACGGCGGTTCGGCGACGGGAATCGGCGGGTGCATCCGCGATGTGATCGGGACCGGCTTGGGTGCGAAGCCGATCGCAAGCACGGATGTTTTTTGCATCGGATTGCCGGAAGGCTGGAAAGATGACACCCTTCCGCCGGGATGCTTGCATCCAAAACGGACGCTCGGCGAGGTGGTGCGCGGCATCCGCGATTACGGCAATCGCATGGGGATTCCGACGGTCTCCGGCGCGGTCGCATTCGACAATCGGTACATAGGAAACCCGCTTGTGTTCGCGGGCTGCATTGGGCTGATTCCGCGGAACATGGTCAACGGCGCTTCGAAGCCGGGCGACCGGATCATCGCTCTTGGCGGGCGTACGGGACGCGACGGAATTCACGGCGCGACATTTTCGAGCGCCGAGATGGAGCACACGCACGCGGACGAATTCGCGCACGCCGTCCAGATCGGAAACGCGATTGAAGAGAAACGCACGCTCGACGCCATCTTGCGAGCTCGCGACTTTCAAGGCGGGCCGCTCTATCACGGGATGACCGACTGCGGCGCTGGCGGGTTTTCATCCGCCGTCGGCGAAATGGGCGGCAAGATTGGCGCGACCGTGCAGCTCGATCGTGCCCCGCTCAAATACGCCGGGCTTTCCTACACCGAAATCTGGATCAGCGAAGCACAGGAACGCATGGTCCTCGCAGTACCTCCGGCAAATATCGCAAAGCTCAAGCAGATCTGCGATGAAGAAGGCGTGGAACTCGCCGACCTCGGCGAGTTTGGCACGCCGGGAGCCGAACTGGTACTCCGCTACGCCGACCTCGAAGTCGGGCGGCTGCCGATGGCGTTCCTGCACGATGGGATTCCGACTCCGACGCGCGAAGCACAGTGGGAAATGGCGCGCGTGGCGTCGCCGGCGACGCGCACGGCCGGCGCGGGGACCGATCTCGCAAAGCCACTACTCAGTCTTCTCTCGCACCCCAATATCGCCAGCAAGCACTGGATCATCCGTCAATACGACCACGAAGTGCAGGGCAACTCGATCGTCAAGCCGCTCGGCGGTCCACTCGCACGCGGGCCGATGGATGCGGCAGTACTGCAACCAGTTGCTTCAACAAAGCGCGGCATCGCGATTTCCTGCGGACTGCAGACGGGCTTGGGGAATCCCGAAATCGGCGGCGACCCGTATCTGATGACGCTCGCGGCGATCGACGAGTGCGTGCGCAATCTCGTTTGCGTCGGAGCGGATCCGGATCGCATCGCGATCCTCGACAACTTCTGCTGGCCTTCCTGTGGCGAAGCGCGAAACCTCGCGACTCTGGTTCGTGCGGCGGAAGCCTGCTACGACGGCGCAAAGGCCTATCGCACGCCGTTCGTTTCGGGCAAAGACTCGCTCAACAACCAGCTCCGCTACACCGACCCGGTGAGCGGCGAACAGAAATTGATCGAGATTCCTCCCACGCTTCTGATCACCGGGTTAGCGATCCTGTCGGATGTGACACGATGCGTAACGATGGATGCAAAATCGCCCGGGAACGCGCTGTTGCTTGTCGGAGAAACGTCAACGGCGATGGGCGGATCGCACCTGCAGATCGTGACGCCGGAGATCATTTCGGATGGAACGATTCCTCAAACGGATTTGAAAACCGGACCGCGTATCGCGCGCGCAGTCGCATCGGTTATCGCAAGCGGCATCGTGCGGAGTGCCCACGACGTTTCGGACGGCGGCCTGCTTTGTGCCGTTGCCGAAATGCTGATTGCCGGTTCGACGGCGAAGAAACCAATCGGCGCAACGTTGCAACTGGATGCGGCGCACGCGGACCCGATTGCCGCGGCCTTCTCCGAATCGCCGAGCCGGTACGTGCTCGAAGTAGCACCGGATCAGGTCAAGGACGTCCTGGCAAAGTTGGCCGCAGACGGTGCCGTCGCACACGCCATCGGAACGTTAGATTCTTCCGGTCGCCTTCGCGCGTCCGGACTCAATGCGGGTATTGAAGAACTCGCGCAGACGTGGCTCGCGCCGCTCGACTGGTGAACGCTCACGGAACCAGAACGATTTTTCCGAACGCTCCGAGCTCCATCACCTTCGTGTGAGCCTTTGCCGCATCATCAAGTGGAAACTTCTCTCCGATAATCGGGCGCAACTTTCCCGCTTCAATACCCGAACGAATCGATGCCCACGCGCCGTGGAGTTCTTCAGTGGTCGCGTTCAAAACACCCATGCCCATCACATCAATGTTGTTCTTCATTGTGTGACGAGGCGTGATCTCGATTTTGCCCCGGCTGCCGATGATGACAATCCGGCCTCGCATCGCAACGAGTCCAAGATCGTTTTCAAGATTGACATTCGCGAGCATCTCGACGATGAGATCGGGGCCTTTGCCGTCCGTCGCGGCACGGATTTCTTCGATGTATCCGGGCTTGGCGTGATCGAACATCTGGGCGGCGCCCTGCTCGACGGCGAGTTGCCTCCCGCGCTCGGTGCTGCCTGTGCCAAGCACACGAAGTCCGGCTGCGTGCGCAAGTTGAACGGCGGCGATGCCGACGCCACCGGTCGCGCCGTGAACCAACACGGTTTCACCAGGCTTCGCGCGACCACGTGCGAACAGGGCCAAGTGCGCCGAGAAATACGGCACGCCAAGTGCGGCGCCTTCTTCAAAAGAAAGGCTCTGCGGCAGAGGAAATAAGTATTCCGCGTCGCACGAAATCAGCTTGGTATACGTGCCGCCCGGAGGCCGGTACACAACGACTCGGTCACCTTGCTTATAGGCTTTCTGTTCGGCTCCGACACGCTCGACAACACCCGACGCATCAAAGCCGGGGATGAACGGAAACTCGCGCGGGCCGTAGATGCCGGAACGGATGTAGGTATCCACCGGATTCACGCCGACGGCGTAAACCCGGATGAGCGCCTGCGTCGGACCCACTGCGGGATCGGGAAGCAGTTCGGGCTTAAGGACGGACGGATCGCCGAATTGGTGGATGCGGATGGATTTCATTGGCGATTTCGGTGCGCGAACAGCAGACTGAATCCAACCCCTGCCCCCTCCCTCGGGGAGGGGGTTTTTGAAGAGTCAGCGAAGCCCGTATTCCTTCAGTTTGCGATAGAGCGTGCGTTCGCCGATGCCAAGAAGCTTTGCCGCGTGCTCGCGATTGCCCTGCGTGAGACGCAGCGTCTCCCGAATTGCACGCTTTTCGATTGCTTCGAGACTTGTTCCCGCGAGCGATGCACCGACGGAAGCGGAGTCGGAGCCTGAATCGGAATCGGCCGAATCGCCCACTCGCACTTCATCGGGTATGTGGCCAACATCAAGAACAAATTCGCCACCCGGCGGCACATCTTCACCCAGCGCGGTGACGACCATGTTCTGGATGACATTGAGAAGCTGACGAACGTTGCCCGGCCAGTCATAACTGGTGAGACGCATCATCGCGGCATCAGAGACTTTCGGTGATGGTTTGCCCGGCGCGAGTTCCTGCATGAAACGATCGACGAATGCCCGTATGAGCGGCGGGATATCTTCGCGGCGTTCGCGGAGCGCGGGCAAGTGCACATGAGAGCCGTTGATACGGAAAAAGAGGTCCTCGCGGAAGGTCCCGGTCTTGACCATCTCCCGGAGATCTTTATTGGTGGCGCTCACAAAGCGGACGTCGGTGTGTCGCGGTTCGTTGGAACCGAGGCGAACAACCTCCCCGCTTTCGAGAACGCGCAGAAGCTTGGCCTGCATGCTCAGCGGCATGTCGCCGATCTCGTCGAGGAAGAGCGTGCCACCGTCGGCATATTCGAAAACGCCAGGGCGATCTTTATCCGCTCCAGTAAACGCGCCGCGGATATGGCCGAAGAGTTGATCTTCAAGCAGGCTTTCACTTTGCCCTGCGCAGTTGAACGCGACGTAGCGGCCGCCCGCGCCGCTATTCCCGCCAAGAAACCCGCCCGCGCTGTTTGAAGTGCCCGGTGGGCCGGCGCGCTTACTGAGCTTGTGTACGGCGAGCGCAATGAGTTCTTTGCCGGTGCCGCTCTCGCCGGTGATAAGCACCGGAATATTGCTCGGCGCGACCGTACGAATCGTGCGCAGGACACGGCGCATCGGCTCACTGGTCGCGACCAGACCGTCGAACCCGGCGCTATCCGCCTGTACTTTGAGTTCGTCGTTCTGGTGACGGAGCAGAACCGTCTCCGCAGCCCGATTCACGAGATTGCGGAAGACTTCGAGATCGAGCGGCTTCTGGACAAAGTCGTACGCGCCCTGCTTGAATGCGGCACGCGCCGTCGGAACATCGCCGTGCGCCGTCACCATGATCGTTTCGGCGGCGGGCTGCAATTTGCGGGCGGCTTCGAGCACTTTGAGCCCGGCATCGGCGCCGTCGGCCGCGACGCCGTTTTTCGAGCCTGAGCTGGGCATGCGCAGGTCGGTGACGATCACATCGAAGGCGCCGCCCTTGAGTTCTTCGAGCGCGCGACCGACATCGTTCACGATCGTGCAGACGTGACCGGGCTTGCGCAGCGCATCGGCCATGACATCGGCGTGGTCCGGTTCATCTTCAACGATGAGAACTTGTGCCGCAAGCTTTTCCCGATCTTCAGGCATTGGGAACTTTATCGCGGCGGAGAGGCAGAGAATGACCTTGAACTCAAAGGGCTCAAAGAACTCGAAGAAGGAACGAGAGCAGAATACTGCCAGCGATCGAGAGATGCGCCAGCTCTCATCGCTGCGAACATTTTGTGCCTGCGTTGAATCGCTTTTCGACTAACCCATCGCGGGGATAGCCACGTTGGTGCGCCGTGACGCACAAATTGCAACAGCGAGCGCGTCGGCCATATCGGGCGGATCGGGAATCTCAACAAGCCCGAGCATCGCGCGAACGGCGAGCTGAACCTGCTGCTTTTTGGCGAGGCCGTTGCCCGTGACCGACTTTTTCACCATCGTCGGCTTGAACTCGAGAAGGCCCATCCCAAGCTGGCGGATCGCCAGCAGCAGGATCCCGCGCGAGTGCCCCATCACGATCGCGGTCGCGGGGTGCTTGTAGTGTGCGAAAAGCGCTTCGACCGCGACAACATCGGGGCGGAGCCGGTCGAGCATGACGCGAAAATCACGGTCGAGTTCCGAAAGTCGCGAGGAAATGCTGTGGGCGTCACCAACGCGGAATTCGACTTCGTCGCGTTCGACTTTGCTCAGCGCCTTGCCGAGACGAAAGACGCCCGCCTCAACGAGCGTGATTCCTCCGTCGGCGACATCGATGCACCCGTATCCGGTGATCCGAAGGCCCGGGTCTATACCGACGATGCGCATCCTGCTCCTGAATCCGTTCGTTCGCCCGGGTCGCACCTCATTTGATCGAGGCACCGTAGTTCTTCAACCAGTGGATCATCGTCTTGGCCATCGAATCGGCTTCGACATTCACGCCGTCGCCCGCCTTCAACTCGGCCAAATTGGTCTTTTCAAGCGTGGCCGGAATGAGGGCGACCTCGATCCAGCCTTCCTTGGGCGAGACTTCGGCGAGCGTCAGCGAGACGCCGGCCAGCGCGATCGAACCCTTTGGCACCATGTATTGCATCAGGCCTTCGCCCGGTCGCACCCGAATCCGCCAGTCGGAACCCTGCCGGACCTCTAGAACCGCGCCGACGCCGTCAACATGGCCCTGAACGACATGTCCGCCAAGAAACGTGGCAGCGGTGGCGGCGTGCTCCAGGTTCACTTTCTTGCCGACCTTCCAAGAACCAAGGGTCGTCTTGGCAAGCGTCTCGGGGACAGCATCGAACTTCCACTCGGCCCGGACCGACAGCACGACCGTGAGGCAGCACCCGTCGATGGAGATCGAATCTCCGATCCTGGGTAAAAAATCCCAGCCCTGCGGATCAATTTCGATGCGCAACCCCGGCGCTTGGGCATGAAGCCCAGAAACTCGGCCAACCGCTTGCACAATCCCGGTGAACATGCCCAGAAGTGTCCGCAAGACTTGGCCCGAACGCAACCTCTCGCGCGAAAACTGCGGAAAGTGACCCGGCCGAGAAGCGCTCCGGGGCTCGACGCCCCGCCCGCTGCGCTCCAACAATGGCCCCCACCCCCAGCTGGCCTCACATCCGTTTTTCATGGCTCCGGCCTCCCCGAATCGCGGCTGGGCAAAATCTGGTAGAAGACCTGTTCTCGCGACCTCCCGAAAGACCCGCTATGGCGAATCTTCAGATGCTCCGCACCACCGCAATCCGCCTTCTGCTCGTCTCCAGCGCGATCTCGCTGGCGTCGTGCGCGAACAAGAGCACCGCCAAGTCGCCTGAGGCAAATCCCGCCAAGCCGGCGGCTTCCGCAGCGCCTGCCGCTCCCGCGTCAGCCCCAATCGGCGGCTACTCGATCAGCGACGCCAACTTCCTCGAACTTGGCTATCGCCGGGACTGGACCGCTTTCCCGTATCTGAGCAAGCACGGCAAACTGCAGATGATCGTTCCGTCAGGCGACCTGGTGCTGGGTCTGGAAACAGGCACAACGGTCACCGGACTTGAAACTTCGAACGGTGGGATGCGCTGGGCGAACGAACTGGCAACGCCGCTCACGCGTTTCGTCGGGGTCAACCGCGAGGGCGACAAGATTCTCGCCTCCTCCGACAGCGAACTGTTTGTTCTCTCGGCAATCAACGGTGACGTGCAAGCCCGTCAGGGTTTCGCCCGCGTGGTGAACACGTCTCCGGTGGTCTACGGCAATCTGGCGATTTACGGCACGACGACCGGCCACGTGCTCGCGCATCGCTATGACATGGGCGTCACCCGCTGGTCGTTCCTGCTTCGCGGGGCGATCGACCACAAGCCGGTGGTCGTCGGGCCGCTGCAGTCGGACGATTCGGTCATCGGGGCGATTTCGCAATCGGGTCAGTATGTGTTCCTGAGCGCGAAGTCCGGGCGTCCGATTGGACGTGGCGAGATTTTCGGCGGGCTCGATACCGATCCCATCGCTGCACAGGGTTTGATGATTGCCGCGGGTCGCGATCAGTCGTTGTGGGGTTTGCGTACCGACGGCGGCGTCGCATGGCGCATCCGCTGCGATATGCCCCTGACCCGTCAGCCTTCGACCGACGGCAAGACAGTCTGGAGCCAGCTCGGAACCGAGGGACTTTCCGCCGTCGATGCGACGAGCGGCAAGGTTCTCTGGTCCAACCGCGTCGTTGAAGGCACCGTGATCGGCACGCGCGCCGGCAACCTGGTCGTATGGAACGGTTCGCTCGTTCTGCTCCTGGACAAAGAACGCGGCGACATCATCCGCTCGTACGTCGTGCCGCAGACCACGATGATGCTGACCGACAAGTTCGACGACGGCAACCTCTACACCGTCAGCGATGGCGGCGTGGTGGTGCGGTTTGTTCCCCGCACCTGATCGAAGAAACACTTCAACCGGAGGCTCGCGATGAACGACCTGGTCACCATCCGACGGGCCATTGTGTCCGTTTCAGACAAGACGGGGCTCATCGAGTTTGCGCGAGCGCTGGCTCGCCGGGACATCGAGATCATCTCGACGGGCGGAACCGCCGCAACGCTTGAGAAGGCGGGCATTCCGGTCACGCCGATCGACCGCGTCACCGGCTTCCCCGAAATCATGGACGGTCGCGTCAAGACGCTGCATCCCAAAGTCCACGGCGCGCTGCTGGCCGTGCGCGACGACCCGAGCCATGTCGAAGCGCTCCAGAAGCACGACATCGCGCCCATCGACCTCGTGTGCGTGAATCTGTACCCGTTTGAGAAAACGGTCGCAGCACAAGGTGTCGAACGCGACGAGGCAATCGAGCAAATCGACATCGGCGGACCCTCGATGATCCGCTCGGCATCGAAAAATCACGACTGGGTGACCGTGGTCGTCGCCCCGGAGCAGTACGAAGCCGTGCTCAACGATCTGCAATCGCTCGGAGGCAAAACCAGCCTTTCGCTTCGGCGCGAACTTGCTGCGGCGGCATTCAAGCGAACAAGCGCGTACGACGGGGCGATTGCTGAATATCTCTCCGGAGCCCACTCAGACAAGCCACGCTTTCCCGCGAACCTCCGCCAGGAGTTTTCGCTCGTTCAAGAACTGCGTTACGGCGAGAATCCGCACCAGAGCGCGGCAATCTACGCCCAGGCGGGCGGACCCTCCGCGAGCATTCCACGGGCAAAACAATTGCACGGCAAGGAACTCGGCTACAACAACATTGCGGACGCTGCGAGCGCATTGGAACTGGTTCGTTCGCTGAAAATCATCGCACCCGATCTCGTGGGCGCCGCCGTGATCAAACACGCGAACCCCTGCGGGTGCGCCATTGCGAAGACAACGCTCGAAGCGCTCGAGAACGCGATCGCCGGCGATCCGCTCGCGGCGTACGGCGGGATCATCGCCATCTCCGCCCCGGTCGATCTGAAAACCGCCGAGCGCCTCTGCCGCGATGACACATTCGCGGAGGTTTTGATTGCGCCGTCGTTCGACCCCGCGGCCGTTGACGCCTTAAAGAAGCGCTGGTTCAACATGCGGATTCTCGAAGTCGGGCCGATCGAGCAGCCGCCCGGAGTGGATGCGCGAGGCGAATTCGAACAGCGGTCGATTCCCGGCGGGCTCCTGGTACAGACGCGTGACTCGCTGCTTGCAGCGCCGAAAGAGTTTGCGCGGAAAGCCGGGCCGGAACCGCGCGTCGAAGCAGTCCGCATCGCGCAGTTCATGGAAGTCGTCGCGCGTGCGGTTGCGAGCAATGCCGTCGCAATCGGAGGGGTCGACCCCAAGACCGGCGTGACGCGGCTGTTCGGCGCGGGCGCTGGCCAGATGGATCGGCTCACATCCTGCCGTCTGGCGGTGCAAAAGGCCGGTCCCCTCGCGAAGGGCGCCGTCGCCTTCAGCGATGCGTTTTTCCCGTTCCCCGATGGGCCGCAGATCCTGATCGACGCAGGTGTGGGCACAATCGTCCACCCCGGCGGCAGCAAACGCGATCAGGAAACGTTCGACGTGTGCGAAAAGCGAGGCGTGACGTGCATCACGACCGGGCTTCGCCATTTCAGGCATTAGATCGGCGATACTTCGACATCAGGCCGCCTTGCGGATCTGCGTTGCTTCGAGTCGCCGAATCGCAAGTGCGGTGACATCGTCGCGCTGGTGGAGCGAACCTTCCTGTCCGGCGATCGCCTGTGCAAGCCGCTCCATGCCTTCTCGCACGCCGAATTCGCTGGACGAATCGAGCAAACCCATGTGCTTTAGGTACTCGCGCGGTGCAACGCGACGATCGGCAATTGGTTCATCGAGCGCGGGGAACGCGAGTTCGAAACCATCGGTGTATAGGAGAAGCGTGGCGCCGGGCAGCAGTGTGATCGTTTCGTCGGAGTATTCCGCTTCCGCGAAAACTCCGAGCAAGGGACCTTGGCTCTCCAGCGAACGCATCTCGCCTCCATGGAGGAGCAGGCTGGGCGGATGCCCGGCACCGGCGAGGCGGATCGAGAAATCCCGCTTGTCGAGCACGCCGCAGACGGCGGTCGCGAAGCGGTAGTTTCCCGCGGCATGCTGGCAAAGCTCTTTATTGAGGCCCGAAAGACACGCCGCCGGATTGATCTCGCCGCCGGGAGCTGCGCCGATTGCAAGTTCGTTGAGCAGCGCCCGCGAGAGCATCATCGTAATGAGCGCCGCGGGAACTCCGTGGCCGACCGCATCGGCGATAAAAAAGGCCACGCGGTTCTCATCGATCGCGCGGGCGTCGAAGAGATCTCCGCTCACGTACGTCGCCGGGTGATAGAGCGAAGCGAATTCGACTTCCAGATCTTCGGGCAAGTGCTGCGGAAGCAGTTCACGCTGAACGGTTGCTGCGAGGTGAAGCTCTTCGTGGAGCCGGTCCATCTCGCCCCGAATGCCGCGATCCATGCCCGAGCCCGAGCGGACTTCACGCGAGAGTTGCTCGACGAGCGTCTGGCGTTCGCTGAGCGCAAACACCATGGCGGAGACGCGTCCGTTTTCTTCGCGCCCGTTGAGAACGATCACGCCATGCTTATGAACCAGGCTGCGAATCGCGTTCTCGCGCGGAGTGATCACGACAGCCGGAAGGCTCTCGCCCTGGAGTCGGTCGAAGAATTTGGCGAGCGCCGCGGTCTCTTCGTCGCCGCGAAGCACCACGAAAAGACACGAATACGTGCGCAGACCCGCGGCGATAGTGTCCGGCGTGCTCGGATCAAGGAGTTGATCAAGATCGAGGCGTTCAACGTCTGGGACGTCCTGACCCGGCCACTCGGCAAGAACCGGCGCAAGCCAGCGTGCCGCGGCTGCTTCCGCTTCTCGACCGGCGCAGAATGCGATAGTGGCCACAGCCAATGGAAAGTTCCCCTCGCGCGACTTCTCGGCCCATGCCGAAATTGCCGCGCCCGTGGGGCTCTCATCGACCAGTGATCAAGCCCGCTTGATCAGGGAACGGCTACTTTGCCTTCGAGGCAAGATTGGGGTCGATGTTTATCAATTCACCCGGCCTCACGGCCAGCTTTTCGAGCATGCCGCCCTGAAGTTCGATGGCATATTGAGAGTCAAAGCGGCTGGGATATCGCTTCAGACGATTCTCGTACGTGTTCATGTCTTCGCTGTCCCGCCGGGCCTCTTCGACCTTCATCGCGTGCGTGGCCGTGACTCGTTTCGAGCGGTCAAGGAAAATAATGTCGATCGGAATCGGGCAGTCTCGCATAACGAATTCGTGATTCCCCACCTCAGCGTCCGGAAACACAAAGAGCATGCCGCCATCGTCGGCGATCGATGTTCGGCCGGACAGCCCCTTGACGCGAGTGTCTTGATTGGATGCGAGTTCGAGTGTGAACATCTTGCCGCCGACTTTGACGCGTGTCGTCTTCGCGTTGGTCGCATAAGGCTCTTCGCAACCCGGTATCGCGCCAAGCGCGCTCGCCAGGATTGTCGCCGTCGCCACCCTTGCCATTCGATTCATCGTGTGTGCCCTGTTCATGTCTGCTTGCCTCGAAGCCATCGATCATCGCGCAGCGTAAAGACTACATCATCGGGCGGGAGCTGCGCAAGATCGAACGCGCCGGCGAATTCTTCGGCGGTCATCTCGTCGCCGACATTTGCCACGCCCGACCACTTCGCAAGCAGCGCGACGATCTTCCGCGGCGAGACGCCCGCGTCGAGGTACGTTTCCACACGGGTATCGCCGTGCCGCTTGGCGAGCCGCTTGCCGTCTTCCCCGCGAACAAGCGGGAGATGAAAATACGCAGGAATTCGCGTGATTCCGAGGGCCTTCATGAGCAGCACCTGCCGCGCAGCGGAGTCGAGCAGGTCGTTCCCCCGAACGATCTGCGTGACGCCCTGGCGCGCGTCATCCACCACGACGGCCAACTGATACGACGGGTGATCGCGCTTGGTCCAGACGACAAAGTCGCCGATACTCTGCGCTGGGACGTGTCTTTGAAGGCCAGCCACCCCATCGTTGAATTCAACGGCGTTCGCCGGCGTCGCAAAGCGCCAATTCGCCTGGCCGCCACCCGCCACAAACGTGCCGGGCAGCGTTGCCGGCCGACCGGATGCCGGAAAAACCGATTCTCGAGCGCCCTCCTGGGGAGCGGATGCCGCACCCGCCGCGGCATCCTCAATCTCGCCCCGGCTCTCGGCCGACGGATACGCGCACCTGCTCCCGGCAAGCCTTTGCATCGCCTCTCGATACGGCTCCAAATCACTGCTCTGGACGATCGGGCCTTCATCCCAATGCAGCCCGAGCGCTTCGAGCGTTCGGAGCAACGCCGCGGCGACCCCAGGCTTCACACGGGGCGTGTCGAGATCCTCGATACGGATCAGGATGCGCCAGCCACGCTGCCTGGCGAGTGCCCAGTTGACGAGAAAAGTCCGCGCGTTGCCAAGATGAAGCGCTCCGGTTGGAGACGGCGCAAGTCTTGTCCGCTCAATGGGATGCGCGTGGGACGTTTCAACGGACACGTCGCTTCGAACCGAATCGGATTGCTTCGCATTGGTCCCGGCGCGTTCGCTCACGCGTTCACGGTACACTCGTCCTGCTGCTCGTGATGGACCGCGGGCGCGTGGAGAGGTCGATGCCAAAGCTCACAGAGGGTCAGGTCGAGGTAGCGCTAGAGGCCGTACCGGAATGGGGCGAATCCGGCGACGCGATCCAGCGGACCTATCAGTTTCCTGATTTCGTGCGTGCCATGAGCTTTGTCGACCGCGTGGCGCAGGCCGCCGAACGCAGCAAGCACCACCCGGACATCCTCATCCGCTACAACAAGGTGACGCTCACCCTGAGCACCCACGACGCCGGGGGCATTACGACCAAGGACTTTGATCTGGCCAAAGAGTGCGATCAGTACTTCGCAGCGATCGCCCCGCCCACTCCCCCCGCCACTGCCCCAACGCCCGCATCGGCCCCCTCCGCCAAGCGCCGGAAAGCCTAAACAGGCACCGTTCCAGACCTCCCGATCCTCACAGGCCGTCACACCGTACAATGTGGCGTCGGTATCTCCACTTCCCGGTCTATTCGGTAGGTGGACAGGGCCGATGGCTTCGGCGGCGTCCTACCTCGCCGAGGCGCGGGGTCCGTCCCTTTGGGGGCGAACCCAGGAGAGAGATCGGGCATGCCGCATCATCACTCCAAGGACGATCGCCGGCGACCCTCGCCAGACCGAGGTTCGAAGCAGTCGCGACCGACTTCGCAGCCCGCAAACCAGTCCGACGAAGCGCCGATCCTCGATGTCGATGGCGATATTGATCTCGCGACACTCGCCTCCGCGGGCGGACGATTCAATCTCGCCGGGGTTGGCGGCGCTGGCGTGCTTGGTGCCGAAGGACTCAACGCAAAGGTTTTGGTTCTCAACAAGCTGTATGTCGCGGTGCGCGTGGTTTCGGCGCGGCGGGCGTTCTGCCTGCTCTCTCGCAACATCGCTGAAGTCATACACATCGAATCCGGCAACGAGGGGCCGAAGTACGTTAACTACGACTTCGAAAGTTGGACGGATGTTGCCGCGCTCCGAACGCGCTTCGAGCGCGCAAGCCACGACTGGGTGAAGACGGTGCGATTTGAGATCGCAGTTCCCCGGATCATCCGTTTGCTCGGCTACGACCGCTTGCCCGAGCAGACGGTGAAATTGAATCGGCGCAACCTGTTCGCGCGCGATCGCAATACATGCCAGTACTGCGGGCGCCACTTCCCCACCGCCGATCTCTCGCTCGATCACGTCAAGCCCCGCACCCAAGGTGGCATGGATTCGTGGGAGAATCTCGTCTGCGCGTGCATCAAGTGCAACGCCAAGAAGGGCGGCCGCACGCCCGACGAAGCGCGGATGAAGCTCATCAAGAAGCCCGAGCGCCCGAAGCGCAACCCGCTCATCGCGCTGCGCCTCGGTCACGAGAAGTATGCGTCGTGGAAGACGTTCCTCGACAATGCGTACTGGTCGGTCGAACTGCGTTAAGCGGGTCATTCAGGCCGCAGTTTCGGCGATTCGCTGTTCAACCAGCCGGTCTTCGCACACCAATCCGTCGGCAAGCCGCACGACCCGCTTACACCGCTTGGCGATGCTGTCGTCGTGCGTAACCATGATGATCGTCATGCCGATCTGATGCAGATCCTCAAAGGTCTTGAGGATCGCCTGGCCGGTTTTGCTGTCCAGGTTTCCAGTCGGCTCGTCGGCCATGAGAATCGCGGGCTTGGTGACGAGTGCACGCGCGATCGCAACACGCTGCTGCTGTCCACCGGAGAGCTCACGCGGGCGGTGGCCGAGTCGATCGGCAAGAGCAACCAGTTCGAGCGCCGCGATCGCCTGCTGCCGCCGTTCCTTCGGCGGAATGCCCTGATAAAACAGCGGCACCTCGACGTTGGCTTCGACCGTCAGCTGCGGAATGAGGTTGAACGCCTGGAAGACAAAACCGATCTTTCGGCCTCGGTAGAGCGAGAGTTCTTCGTCGCCCATCGTCGTGATGCCCTTGCCGTCGAGCAGGTACTCGCCGTGCGTCGGCCGATCGAGGCAGCCCAGAACATTCATGAGCGTGCTCTTGCCCGAGCCGCTGGCTCCCATGATGGCGACGTATTCGCCCCGGCGGATCATGACGTCGATGCCTCGGAGCGCCTCGACCATGATGCTGCCGTCCGGCTTGTAGTAGATCTTCTTCAGAGCGCGCAGCTCGGCGATCGGCGGCGGGGCCGCCGGTGTCGCTCCATTTGAGACTACGCCGTTTTCGACAGCCACACACATACTCCGCGGGCGTTCCAGCGCCCGGCACAGACTTATTCACCGCAGAGAGGCAGAGGTCGCGAAGATCGGGGAGAAAAAGAAAAAACACGAGAGGATCGCATCAATAAATCCTCTCGACGCCGTCGTTCCTTCTGCAACGAAACTTCTTTCAATCGCCCGAGCGATTCTCATCTTCGATCTGGAGCGCCGCCAGCGCCGTCATCGGGTCGGGCGCGTAGCGGAAGATCTTGTCGAGACCGGTGACCGACATCACCGACTGCACATCTTCCGACAGCGAACAAAGCCGCAGCCCGCGCTTCTTCTCGACGAGCAGTTTTCGAATTTTCAGGAGCGCCGCGAGGTTCGAACTGTTCACGTACGTGACGTTGGCGAAGTTCAGCACCACGCTCGGGACGACAGCGCCCTTTGCGCTCAGACGATCGCCGATCGATGACAACTCCTCCGAGAGCACAGGCTCGTCGGCGAGGTCGGCGATGACGATCGATTCAGACCAGTCGTTGGACATAGTTTCACTTTAGCAGATTGAGCGTCTCACTTTCCTTCGGATCCGGCACTCGTTTCGGCGTTGGGCTGCGAACCGCCTTCACCGGTTCCATCGCCCGCCCCATCAACTGCGCCCTCGCCGCCACCTTCGCCGGCGATGCTCTCGTCGATGCGGGCCGCGGAGATCACTTTGTCGCCGTCGTGCAGGCTGACGACGCGCACGCCCTGCGTGCCGCGCCCAATCTGGCTGATCTTGCCCGCCTTCACGCGAACAAGCTGGCCGCCTTTGGAGACGACAACCACGTCGTCGCCATCCTTAACGCCCAGTGCCGAGACTGAGCGACCATTGCGGTCGGTCGCCTTGATGTCGGCGCGGCCCTTGCCTCCACGCGACTGGCTGCGTGCCTTCCCCTCTTCGGGTTGCACGCGATATTCATCCACAAGCGTGCGCTTGCCGTATCCGTTCTCAGAGATCGTCAGGAGCGAGATATTCGGATCGACCGTGATTGGGTCGCCATCCGCGTCGTTCTTCATCGGGATCTGGACAACTCCGACAACTTCGTCGGTGTCATCAAGCTCGATGCCCTTCACGCCCGCCGCAGACCGGCCCATGAGCCTCGCGTCTTCTTCGGGGAAGCGGATCGCCATGCCCGAGGCCGTGACGAGCATGATGTCGTCGGTGCCGCCGGTAAGGACAACATCAAGCAGGGAATCGCCGTCCTTCAGGCCGACAGCGATGATGCCGGAGCGGTTGACGTTCTGATAGTCCTTCAGCGCGGTGCGCTTCACGATGCCCGCCTTGGAGCAGAACGTCAGGAAGTTGCTGCCAGACTCAAAGTCCTTGATCGCCAGATAGGCGCGGGTCTTCTCGCCCTCGCGCAGTTCGAGCAGGTTGATGATCGCGCGGCCCTTGCTCGTGCGATTCATCTCGGGCACTTCATACACCTTCATCTTAAAGATGCGACCGGTATTGGTAAAGCAGAGCAGGTCATCGTGCGTTCCCGCGACGAAAACGTGTTCAATAAAGTCTTCGTCCTTGGCGTCGCCAGCGCGGATTCCCTTGCCTCCACGCCCCTGCGTGCGGTAGGTATCGAGCGGGACGCGCTTGACGTAGCCCTGGTGGCTGATCGTGATCGCGACGTCTTCCTTCGCAATCAGTTCGGCGATCGTGATTTCGGTTTCGGTGTCGTCGATCGTCGTGCGGCGTTCGGCGAGCTTGCCAATTCCGTAACGCAGACGCATCTCTTCGCAGTCGTCCTTGATCATGCCGCGGACCTTGGTCTCGCTGGCGAGGATCGACTCGTATTCCTCAATTTCCTTCACGAGTTGGTTGTACTCGTTCACCAGCTTTTCAATTTCGAGTCCGACGAGCTGAATAAGGCGCAACGCACCGATCGCCTCGGCCTGAATGCGGGAGAGCAGCACGCCACCGACGGATTCCGCCGCACGCAGCATCTTCTTCAGGCGTTCGGGCAACTTCGGTGCATACGGGTGCGTCGAGGCAATCTGGAACCGACGATCCATCAATTTCTGGATCGCTTCTTCCCGCGTGCGGCTGGCGCGGATGATCTTGATCACCTCGTCGATGTCGCAGACCGCGTAAATCAAACCTTCCAACTCGTGCGCCGTCTTCTTCGCGCGACGGAGCAGGAAGCTTGTGCGCCGGCGGATCACATCGCGGCGATGTTCGATGTAGAGATCGATCAGTTCGCGCAGGCCGAGCGTGCGGGGCTGGCGATTCACCAACGCAATGTTCATGATGCTGAACGTGTCCTGCAGGCTCGTGAATTCGTAGAGCTGCTTTTCAACCACACGCGGGTCGGCCCCGCGCTTGAGTTCGATCACGATTCGCGTCGCGGCTTCGCGGCCGGATTCATCGCGCACATCCGACACATCAGGGATGCGGTCCTCTTCCACCGACTCGACGATCTTCTTGAGCAGTAGTTCCTGCGAGCTGTTGTAGGGAATTTCGTCAATCACAATCTGGTGGCGCTCGCTCTTGGCGCCTTCGCCACCGAGCGTCTCGATGCGGCAGGTGCCACGGACAGTGATGCGGCCGCGACCCGAGGCGTAGGCCTCGAGAATGCCGCGTCGGCCCAGGATCGTGCCGCCGGTCGGGAAATCCGGCCCCTTGATGCCGACACGCACAATCTTGCCGCTGGCATCCGTCACGTCCTGCATGATTTCCATGAGGGTGACCTTCGGATTCTCGAGTACACGGATGATCGAGTCAAAAACCTCGAGCGGGTTCTGGGGCGGCAGACTCGTCGCCATGCCGACGGCGATGCCGATGCCGCCGTTGATGAGGAGCTGCGGAAACTTTCCCGGCAGCACCTTCGGTTCGAGCAAGCGATCGTCGTAGTTCGGCTGGCGATCGACCGTGTCGTATTCAAGATCGGCCAGCAGATCCATCGCCGCATGCATCATGCGCGCTTCGGTGTATCGCATCGCCGCGGGCGGGTCGCCGTTGATCGAGCCGAAGTTGCCCTGCGGATCGATCAGCGGCACACGCATGCGCCACTTCTGGGCCATGCCCACAAGCGTGGGATAGACCACCGCTTCACCGTGCGGGTGATAGTCGCCCGAGGTATTGCCGGCGATCTTGGCGCACTTCAGGTGCTTGCGGCCCGGGCGAAGCTTGAGATCGTTCATCGCGACGAGAATTCGCCGCTGCGAAGGCTTGAGACCGTCGCGGACATCGGGGAGCGCCCGGTCCATGATCGTGCTCATCGCGTACGTCAGGTACGAATCCTGCAACTCGCGCTGGATGTCGAGATCGAGCACGCGGCCGCCCGGCGTTCCTGCGCCGTCACCGGCGCTCGCCGCCCCACCGCCGCTTCCCGGCAAATCTCCGTCGGGGCCCCGAGTTGCATTCAGATCGTCGGTCATCCGTACCTCCGAGAGGGGCGCGTCCGAATCAAAATTCGGGGCGCCATCATCCCTGAAACCCGCCCAAAAGAACGAGTCAAAACCAAGCGTTTATTCTAGTCAAAAACCCCGGAGATTTCCTGCGCAGAGGGGATTGAAAATCCCATAATTCGCTGGGGATTTTGATTGTTTTTTCGGATCAATTTTCAAGTTTGGCGATCGCGAGTTCTTCGCTGCCCCGCGCCCGTGCGCGGTCGATCATTTTCCACGTTCGGCGCCTTCGATCGCTTCACACAATGTGATCAGCGCCAGAGCGCTTGCTTCCCCGCTCATGCGCTGGTCCCACATCGAATTCCGAACGCCCCACTCGGCCCGGAGCGGATCGACAAACATCGTGCCGTTGTACTCATCGCCCATCAATTGCCGCACGAATCGCATGCTCGGGACGAGGCGTGCGATTTCGAGCGTCCTGTCGTTCGCAGGCGTCAGGCGATCGTCGTTCAACATGGCCGCGAGCCCGGCAATCACGCGAAGCCCCTGGGCCGATGGCAAGGGTGCCCGCGAACCGGTAAATACCAGCCCGCCCACGAGGTCCTCTCCGTCGCCGCCGGCATCCTGCTGACGCATCACGAACTTAAAAACCAAATCGCGCCATTGATCGAGCACCGTGGCCGAGGTGATCTCGCCAGCGGGTTCGATGCTCCGCGCTGCCATCACAATCCACGGCATCGCAGTCGCGAGTTTCTCGACCGGGGTCGCCCGAAAGATCGCCGGAACGGCCTGCTTGGCCAATTCCGTCAATTCAGGTCTGCCCTCACCGGCAGCCGCCCACGCCGCAAGGGCCGAAACCGAAGGCGAGCGAACCGGGCCGCTGAGCACGCTGGAGATTTCGCCCCGTGCCGCATTCAAGGCGACCTGCGCTTCGGGGGCATCGACCGCGAGTGCATGGATACTGAGCAGCAACGCAGCGGAGGCGATCGGAGACGACTCGATTCTCCGCTTTTCGATGTCGCGGGAGGCAAGATCGCGGACGATCGCCCGTGCCGCATCGTGCGATCTAGTTGAAGCGTCGACAGACAAAATCCCGCTTTGTGCGGCACGCGCGAGTGCGAGCCCGATGAGCGACTGTTCGGCAATCTCGGCCCGAGGCACCACCGCGCCGGAAACGGGTGAATAAAGCCCGCTCACGAGCGCACCCTTCTCGTGAATCGAAACCCGAGAGATCAGGTGCATCGCAAGTCCGTCCGCCCACGTCTTCATGGCGGCAATATTCACGTCGCGCTCCTGCACGACCTTGCCCTGCCTGTACAGAAACATCGGCGCTTCCACGGGCGACACCTGCGCAAGCTGCGTCACCTCGAAGCGGTAGAACGTTACCTTTCGATCTCGCATCAATTTGACCGGATCGCTCGCCGCATCGCTGCGAATCCCGACTGCCGGATCTTCGAGTACGTGCGCCGCGCTCGCTGCGAGCGCATCACCCGGCGCTTGGCCGCCCGAACCGACCGTGCGCTCGGCGCCGTGTCCGAACGTGAGCATCATGGAAGGGAACACCACGCGAAGGCGTTCGCGATCACCTTCGCCGGCTCTTGCCCCCACGCCGTCGATGCCCGGCGGGATTTCGAGATCGGTGTCGTCATAACTCGACGGCTGATACGGAATCAACGCGCCGGCCGCTTCCAGCGAGATCGTGACGCGCGACGCATTTTGAGGCTTGCCCTTTGCGCCGAAAAACGCCGAAGCATCGCGCATCGCATTGCGTGCCGCCCGCTCGAGCGACTCCGGCCCGCCCACCTCCACGCTGCGTCCGACAATCCGTCCGCCATAGCGAAGCGTCAGGCAAAGCGCTCCGCTCGCATCCCCGAGCGCTTTTGCTTCGGCGCTGGGCGAAACATCCCACGCGTCAACCCATTTTCGCACGACGCCGAACGCTCCCATCATGAGCTTCGGTTCGGGTGTCCGCAGAAGGTCGGGGGAGAGTGCCGCGACCCTTCGTTCGTCGCCATCTGGATGCTTGGGTAGCGTCTCCTGGGCCAGCGAAGGACCGGTAACCACGCACAGGCAAAGCACTCCCCCAAGCCCGGCGGCCGTCGCGCGTCGCGAACAACGGGAGTTGCTCGGATGCAACAACGCATCCCACCCGGTGCCCGAAAACCATTTCGTTCCGAGAATAACAGCCTCCTTGCATGCCACGGCACAGTTGGCATGGCGCACCTGGTTCCGGCACACCCGTTGCATCAAGTACACCACGAGCCGCGACAACGAGGCTCGCACATCCAAAAACGAGTAAGGAGTCCAAGACATGAAATCGCTTCTTTTGATGACCGACAGCCGTCGCAAGATCTCGATCCTCTTCATCCTCAGCTTCCTCGCGATGTGCTAAGCCCTCCGTTTCGGGGACCCAAGCCTTCCAACTTGCTCCCAATCGCTCCGCCCGCGCACGCTTCGATTCGCAAACCCGCCCCCCGCCTCACTGCGCTGAGCGCACCGCGCCGCACAGTGACTTTACCTCCGCCGCACGCTGTCTGTTTCGCAATTTTCCGCGTGCCGCAAAGTGAAAAGCCCCGGTCTCACGACCGGGGCTTGAGGTTTTTGGACTTCAGGTGGCACGGCTCTCCAGAGCCGTGATCAAGCCTCCTACTGGAACTTGATCTTGTCCGTGCCCATGGCGTCGTGGCTGTCCATGCCGCCGCGGGTCGGGGAATCCTTCTTGCTGGCCTTCTTGGTCGTCTCGCCTTCGGCTTCGCCGCCGCCGGTCGCATCGCCCCACTGAGCGCGCTTGAGCGAGAGACCGATCTTGCGGTCGGCCTTGTCGACGCGGAGGATCTTGACGTCCACCTCGTCTCCGGCCTTGACCACGTCCTGCGGATTCTCGACCTTGTGGTCGGCCAGCTCGGAGATGTGGAGGAGACCTTCGAGGTCGGCCTCGAGCTCAACGAACACACCAAAGTTGGTGATCTTCGTGACCTTGCCACGCACGACCATGCCCGGCTTGTAGTGCTCGGGAATGGCGGTAAGCCACGGATCTTCGGTGAGCTGCTTCATGCCGAGACCGACGCGCTGCTTCTCGCGGTCGACTTCGAGAACGACGCACTTGACCGTGTCGCCCTTCTTGAGCACTTCGTTCGGATGCGTGACCTTCTTGGTCCACGACATGTCGCTGATGTGGAGCAGGCCGTCGATGCCCGGCTCGATCTCGACAAACGCGCCGTAGTTGGCGAGGTTGCGGACCTTGCCCTCGATGATCGTGCCGGCGGGATACTTCTCGCCCACGAGCTCCCAGGGGTTGACCTCGGTCTGCTTCATGCCGAGGCTGATTTCCTGCTTGTCCTTATTGATCTCAAGGACAACGACTTCGACTTCCTGGTTCGGGGCCACGATCTCGCTCGGATGGTTGATTCGACGCGTCCACGACATTTCGCTGATGTGAACAAGGCCTTCGATGCCGTCCTCGAGCCGCACGAACGCGCCGTACGACATGAGGTTGACGACCGCGCCCTTGATGCGGCTGTTGACCGGGTACTTCTTCTCGATTTCTTCCCACGGCGAAGCTTCGCGCTGCTTCATGCCAAGCGCGATCTTCTCTTTCTCGCGGTCGATATTGAGAATCTTCACTTCGACCTTCTGGCCAACCTTCACCATTTCGCTCGGGTGGTTGATCCGGCCCCAGCTCATGTCGGTGATGTGCAGCAGGCCATCAATGCCGCCGAGATCAACGAACGCGCCGAAGTCGGCGATGTTCTTGACCTCGCCCGTGATGATGTCGCCTTCCTTGAGCGTGTCCATCAAGCGCTTCTTCGCCTGGTCGCGCTCTTCTTCGATGAGCTTGCGGCGGCTGATGACGATGTTGCGACGCTCGGTATCGATCTTGAGGATGCTGGCGCGGACCTTGCGACCGATGTAGTCGCCCACATCGCCCGGACGGCGTACATCAACCTGCGAGGCGGGGAGGAACACGTTCACGCCGCCGATATCAACGAGCAGGCCGCCCTTGATCTTGCGGGTGACGGCGCCTTCGACCACGTCGCCTTCCTTGGTGGTGTCGAGCAGCTTCTGCCACGCCATCATGCGATCGGCCTTGCGCTTGCTCAGTTCGATCAGGCCGCCTTCGCCTTCGAGGTTCTCAAGCAGCACCTCGAAGGTGTCGCCGATCTTGAGGCTCTCGAGGTTCTCGAATTCGATCTTGGGAACAAGACCTTCGCTCTTGAGGCCGACTTCGATCACGACATCGTCGCCGGCGAAGCCGATGACCTTGCCCTTGATCAGCTTGCCCGCGGTGAGGCCTTCGATCTGGTCGCTCAGGAACGAGTCCATGTAGCCGGTCTGGCCCACCGGCGCCTTGGCGCCATATGCCTCGCGGAACAAAGCTTCCGCTTCCGAATCAGCCACTTTGAGCGATGCGATCAAATTTTCATCAATCATGTTTTCTCTTGGTTCCTCGGGAGCGACACGCTGCGCTGGTCAGTCGCACGCGTCGGCACCGAAACCGCAGCCCGGGAAACTCGACAATGCGAGCTTGCGGACCTTGGTCTGCCCCCTCTCGCGGAGAGGAACGGGGGCGGTGGGGGTTCGGCGTCCTGCTGAACTTTCCGGCCGCCACGAACACCCGCGGCAGCACGTCCTCGGTTGACCAACCGAAGACCAAATACTAGGCCGAGCCTCTGATTCACGCCCGATTTGCGGCATGACTGGCTTGAAGCCACCGTCTCGCCCGAACCAAACCCTCTCATTCGAGTACATTCTGGCGAATGACCCCTTCTACTCCGCTGCCAAGCGCGTTTCGATGGACCCTTCAGGGTCGCGTTCTCGTCTTTTTCCTCTCCGCAACATCGATCTGGTGCCTGCTTTCTGAGTTCTACGGGATCATGTCCATGCGCAACTTCGCGACCTGGATCATGACTCCGGCGACGCTGGCGCTCATCGCTCTTGGGCTCATCGATTGGAAGGCATGGCGCACCGGCGGCAGTTCGCCTTCCTTAATGAAATCCGCTCCGCCTCAGGCAGGTTCGCTGGCACGTGCGCTTCTCGTCGGCGCCGCCGCCGGATTCATCGCCGCCGTCGCGTACGACATTTTCCGTCTGCCCTTTGTCTTCTCGAAAGCGTGGGGACTCGAGTCGGTCGTGCCGCAGATGAAACTCTTCAAAGTGTTCCCGCGCTTTGGCGCGATGTTGCTCAGTCAAGAACTCGAGCAGCCCTCGTACACACTGGGCACGCATCTGCTCGGCTGGGCGTACCACTTTTCCAACGGCATGACCTTCGGCATCATGTTCATCGCGCTCATCGGCGACACGACCCGCCGCGGCATGGCATTTACTGTCTTCGCGGGCATCATCATGGCAACCGCGCTCGAGGCGGGCATGCTCTTCAGCCCCTACACCAATTTCTTCGGGATTCAACTTACCACGACGTTTGTGGTCGTCACGTTGACGGCACACTTGATCTTCGGTGCGGTCATGGGCTGGCTTGCAAAGCGCTGGCAGGCTCGCCTGGCTTGATGACCTTGTCTGGCAGCCAAAATCCGGTCGTCAGCCAATCGCGTCTCGCATCCGACGCCCGCCCGATCATCGAACACTCGGGACAGCGAATCATCGATTCATCAAGCGGATACACACACGTCGTGCAAACCGCGCCGGAGTGCTCACGGATTTGTCGAACGAGCCGCCGCAGCGCGAACCACTTCGCAAATTCATATCCATAGATCGCGACGAGAAAATACATTGTCAGCCCGATTCCCTGGCCGGCCGGGCGCGGATTGAAAATCCCCAACGCAATGACCGGAACGATCAGGACACCGACAATCACAAAAGCGATTCGCCGCGGCTTCTTTGACGCGGGAAGGCGCGTCAGATCAACGGCGTAAAGCACGGGAGCAAACGTTGAAAACTCTCCGCCGCACCCCACGCAGGCAAGCTTGTCCGCGCGCGATCTCGAATCGCAGCGCGTACACCACCGAGACGGGGGAAAACTCATGCGCGGCATCAGAACAAATTCGCATAGCGCCATCACGGCGCCAAGCGCGAGCAGAATGCCGAGTTCAACCCAGGGGAACACCTTCGGCTGAAGGACGAAGTACATCGCCATGGAGATGAGTGGATACAGCAGTATCCACCGCCGCCGCGAGGGATTGACGGGCGGCTGAACGGGTCTCATCCGCGCGATTCCGCGGCATGCAATTCTCGCTCGGATTCGATCTCAGATTCATTCATCGGATGCGCCGCTCGCACCCACAACCCCGACCTCTCCCACTGCGCCCTGACTTCCTCTTCCGTCTCGCGCAGCCCGCACTCCGGGCACCGGTCTCCTTGATCGTGGCGCGGATACATGCAAACTGTGCACAGGCTGCCCCCGCTCGACTCAAGCTTTTGAATCAGTTCTTTCACCTTGCGCCCGCCCGCCGATCTCGCAAGCGGGATCGCGATTGCGATCACCGCGGGAAGCAGAAAAGCGATATACAGCCACGGCAAAATAATCATCAGCCCGAGCATCAAGTAGGGCAAGCGCGGCACCCAGCCACCCGAACTCCGCGATGCCAGCCGCAAACACGGAATCGGTGATTCCCGGACCTGAGGCAGAATGCGTGCCATGCGCCAACTGATCTCGGTTCCGCATTTCGCACAGTGCTGCTGCGCTGCTGAAACGCCAACGCCGCAAACTTTGCACACGCGCAGATTCGCAATCGGGCTCACGCGATTGCCGATCCAGAAAATGAACGCTCCAAGCGCCGAAATCCCCACGATCGTCCAAACCCCGACTTCGTTGTCGCGGTAGTGATCTAACACAACAACGCCCAGCGCGATCGCCACGCCGATCGCCAAAAAGATCAGCGGCGCCGAGCGATCGAGCGGACTTCTCAGCGTCCGACTCAAGCCTTCACTCCCCCCACGCCCCCCGCCAGCCTGAGCAACACCTGATCCATGTTGTGATCGAACGCGCCCCGCGTGAGCACCTCGTCCGCGCCCGCCTCCCGCGCCGCTCGCAGCTCTTCGCGAGCCACATGCGGACCAAACGCCACGACGCAAATTTTTCTTGCCGTTCCTGTCACTCGTAGTGCCTCGATCTGCTGATCTGCGGTTCTGGCGCTCTGCTGCTCTCGCTTGACCCTCGCCAGCATCGTCATCGCCATCTCCGCCACGTCCAAATCCAAGATCAGCGCCCGCACATCGCTGTCCGCCAACCGCGCTTCGAGCATCTCCAACGTCCGAACAGGACGGCACGCCAGCCCGAGCGAATCGGCCGTCGCCTTGATTTTGCTGGCCCAGATAAGGTCGGCGGCAAGGTAGAGAATCATGTTGAATCAAAGGCTCGGGCAAATCATGCCCTAAGCCTCGGAAGCGTTTTCATCCCGCGAATTTCGCACGCTTTCCTGTTCGAGGTATGCGTAGCACGCCCCCTCGCCCGCCCCTCCCCTTCGCATCTACCATTCAGGCCCGGCCAAGCGGACGCCGCGGGATCGGCCCTGGGCAATCAGTCAGCCCGATCTGCCGATCGCTTCTCCGCCAATTCATTTGCGGAAACATCCATGACCACTCTCGCCAAGGCTCCCACTCCGATGCAAAAACCGAAGAACGTTCCGCCCGCGAGCTTCAACTCGCCCATCTTCGACGAGCTTGGCTTTCCGACCGACGCACACAACCTGTACCGCCAGACCGTCGGCGCGATGCTCTATGCCGCGGAGTTGATGGGCCTGCCCCACCGCGTGCAGATCATCCTCGCGCAGCCCAAGACCGAAATCATGGTCCACTTCCCCGTGAAGATGGACGACGGCCACTACCGCCTCTTCAAGGGCTACCGCGTTCAACACAACAACGCGCTCGGACCGTACAAGGGCGGCCTCCGCTTCCATCAGGACGTTCATCTCGACGACGTGAAGTCGCTCGCCTTCCTCATGACCATGAAGTGCTCGCTCGTCGGCGTCCCCTTTGGTGGCGGCAAAGGCGGCGTCAAGGTTGATCCGCGGAAGCACTCCAACGCCGAAATGGAGCGCATCGTCCGTCGCTTCACCACCGCCATCGCCCACGGCATCGGACCCGATTACGACATCCCCGCGCCCGACGTCGGCTCGAACGCGCAGCACATGGCCTGGATCGCCGACACCTACTCCTTCCTCGCCGACGTCGGTGGCAAGGATCCGGCCGCGGTCATCACCGGCAAGCCCGTTGAATACGGCGGATCGCTCGGCCGCGAGAAGGCGACCGGCCAGGGCGTCGTCGACACCCTCGTCGAAATGCTCCCCGAACTCGGCCTCAAGCCCGAACAATGCACGTTCAGCGTGCTCGGCTTCGGCAACGTCGGTTCGTGGTCCGCGAAAATCTTCCAGGACAAGGGCGCCAAACTCATCGCGGTCGCCGATCACACCGGCTTCCTCAAGAACGACAAGGGCATCGACGCCCACGACCTCGCAACGTACGTCACGAAAAAGGGCGGCGTCGGCGGCTATCCCAACGCCACCGCAGTCAGCAAAGAAGAGTTCTACAAGACCAAAGTCGAAGTCTTCATTCCGGCTGCCCTCGAGCAGATGATCCAGGAAGACGAAGCGAAGATGATCAACGCGATCGTCATCGCCGAAGGCGCAAACGCCCCCACCACTCCCGGTGGCGAGCGCGTCCTCACCGAGCGCGGCATCGAAGTCCTTCCGGCCATCCTCTGCAACGCCGGTGGCGTAACCGTTTCCTACTTCGAATGGGTTCAGAACAAGACCTATCAGATGTGGGATCTCGAACACGTCGATCGCGAGTTGAATAAGCACATGGTCAAGGCCGCGGCAAAGACCCGCGACGCGCGGCGCAAGTACAACTGCGATCTCCGCTCGGCCGCCTACATCGCGGCCTGCGAGCGTCTGAATCAGGCCTACGCGGCCCGCGGCATCTTCCCGTAATCACTGTTTCAATCTCGAACGCCTACAAGCCCCGCGAATTTCGCGGGGCTTTTTTCTGAAGCCCCCTCCCCGAGGGAGGGGTTGGGGGTGGGTTCGTCTTGTATCGATCGCGCGCGATCGCCCTGACCATCCATGGTATCGCCATGCTTCTCCGCGATCCTCTGTACTCTCCCCCATGCCCTCCCCGCGCGTCCGCCGCACTCTCCGACTCCTCGCCTTCTCCGCCTGCTCACTCGCGCTCCTCATATTCATCACCGCCGGGTACTTCTACTCCGCGATGATCCACATGCCGGGAAGTACATTCACCGGTCCGCTTCCCCCACTCACCGAATCACAAAAGTCACTTGCGGCGGACCTTCGCCTCACCGTCACCTACCTCGCGTCCGACATCGGCAAGCGCAGCATCTACCACCCCAAAGAGCTCGCTGAGTCGGCGCTCTATCTGAAAGACCAGCTCGCCGCCGCCGGCTACGAAGTCAACGAACACTCATTCCCCACCAAAGGAAGCCTCACCCCAAATCTCGAAGCAACGCTCAAAGGAACTTCGCATCCGAACGAAATCGTCGTCATCGGCGCTCACTACGACACCACACAGCGATCACCCGGCGCCGACGACAACGCCAGTGGCTGCGCCGCCATCCTCGCGCTCGCACGCTCCTTCAAAGACACGCCCCAGTCCCGCACCATCCGCTTCGTCCTCTTCCCCAACGAAGAACTCCCCACCGGCGGCACCTCCGAAATGGGAAGCTGGATCTACGCCAAGAAAGCCCGAGCGAGCGGCGACAACATCGTCGCCATGCTCAGCCTCGAGATGCTCGGCTACTACAACGACGCGCCGGGCTCGCAGAAATATCCGGCGCCACTCTCCTACTTCTATCCCTCGCAGGGCAACTTCATCGCGTTCGTCTCGAACTACGACAACCGCGCGCTCGTGAAGCAGTGCGTCGGAGCTTTCCGCGCCGGCACGCAATTCCCGAGTGAGGGCGCCGCGCTCCCGAATTTCATCCGCGATGTCGGGCGTTCCGATCACTACGGATTCGGCAAAGAGGGATATCACGCGCTGATGGTCACCGACACCGCAAACTTTCGAAATCCCAACTACCACCGCGAGACCGATACCCCCGACACGATCGACTACGACCGCGCCGCCCGCGTCGTGCAGGGCCTGGAAGCGGTGCTGAAAAACTTGGCGAACTAGCCAACACGCGCACGAATCACTTCTCGACAGCAGACTTCGTCACCGGCGCAGCCTGTAGCGGCTGCAGTTCAACGCGCTTACCAAGCACAAGGCAATTAAAGAGTGCACGCCCCGCTTCGTTCCGCGTTAGAAACCCATTGCCTCCGGCCACTTCATCGAGCGACACGACCACCTTCTTGTCGAGCCGAATGAGCGTGACCTCCAGCTTTTCGATCTCCCACATCGCGGGATTCGCAAGATCAATGTCCGATGCAAAACGGATCAGCGTCTTGCCCGTTTCCCAGTAGACCCACATCTCGTTCGCCACCGGCGAAAGCGCCGTCACAAAGACGACCTGCGTCCCTTCCGGCAACGGCTGCTTATTCGCGCCGACTTCCGAAGCGATCTCTGCTCGCACCGCCGCCCGCATGCGATCCAGCATCTCCGCATCCGGAAACACGGCGTGCATCCGAGTTCGAAAGAGGTCATCACGCACCTCGGTATACGGCATGCGCACTTCAACAAACCCGGCGGGCATTGCGGCCGGCTTCTCAATGTGCTCGACTTCCGTGATCTTGAACCGGTCGCCCTTGACCGCCACATCGAGTTCCGAAATTGTGTAGTCGGGCCGCTTCACCTTGGCCGCGATCGAGAACTGGGGCATCCAGACCTCGCCAAAGCGGCTGTGATCGTCCTCGTCGAGTTTCGGTTTGAGCTCCTTCACCCAATAGATGATCTCGCCGTCCCGCGCAACCGCCGCGACATCCCTCTCGTCGATGTACCAGCGATAGAGATGGCGTGTAACGTCTTCAAGCCACACATGCGAACTGAGCTCCGCGATCGTGTTCGACGCCTCCGGCTCTGCCCCCGCCCGCGCAGAGAAAAACGTGAACGAAATCATCACCATCGCGAACGCGGCTGCACGTAGGCGTGTCATCGCAGTTTCCTGAGTGTGAAGAACCGATTGCCACCGAGCGTGCCGCTCTCGGAGTCGGGAATGCGCACAAAGTTTCCACCGGGATGAAAGCTGCCGCGATCCGTCATCCACGAATACGCCCGCCCCGTCACCGGTACGCCATCGACGTTCTGGATGCCCGAAAAGCGGTCCGCCTCGCCGATCCCGCCTCGGACATACGCCGCGGCAAGATTCTCGGCATAGTCGAGCAACCGCGCAAAGCGACCCGGCTTGCCGCGCGTCGAGCACTCCATAAGGTAATTGACCCGCTCGTGCACCCGCGGCACCGCGACAAACTTGCCATCGTCGTCCCGATAGAAGCCATCACACTGCCCCTTCTCACCGCCCGCCGTGATGACCTCGATGATGTTCGAGCAGCTTTCGGACGCAATCTGCCTCTGTGTGTATCCGGGTGGAATGTACTCGATGCGCGAATTAAGCACCCAGAGAATCGCCAGCATCCCGGCCTTGGTGTCGTCTTCGCTCACCCAGGCACGTTCGCCGGGAAAAGGCGTTTCATTCACGAGCAGCAGTGCGATATATCCCGGAACCGTGCTGGATGGTGGAAGCGCCGATGTCGCCCCCAAAACCGGAAACAAAGCGAGCAGAAGGAGCGCCAGCACTCGGGCACGAGACATTCGATGGCGACTCCCGAACTCGGCCCGTGTGAAATATCGAAACCAATGCGCTCTCACGGCGACCTCCAAAGTGTGAAGGAATGCCGAACCATTCACTGCGGCAGTATACCGCAATGGAATTGCCGCTCAACGATCCCGCGCACATCGCCATACCTTTCGGTCAAAGTGTGTCTATGCGATTCTTTCGGACTCGCAGCGACTGCGCCCATTGCTGGAAAGTTGGTAGCCCAGAGGGATTACGGGCACAGCAGCGCGTCATAGCGTGCCGCAAAGACCGCGAAATCCGAGTCTTCCGTCACCGTGTCGCCGTTCAAATCGCCGCCCGTGTACGCGCCGCCGGGCGCAAGAAGCGCGCTGTATTCGTCCACGAAGACGATGAAGTCAGTGTCGTCCACGATCCCGTCCGCATTGAAATCCCCCGGACAGCGAATGCGCCCGTGCAGGTAACTCGCCGCGGCGCTCGCATCGACAATTCCCCATCCGTACTGATCGTTCCTCGGACCCGCGCCCACCTGATTCGCCGTGCGCTCCAGCACCCATCGAACGGTGGACGCCGGCAACGCAGGCCGGCCGGCAGCGGGTATGAAATCTCCGAACAAGAGTGCCGCCGCACTCGCCACATGCGGAGCCGACATCGAAGTACCGCTCAGCATCGCATAGTCATGCCCCGCATAGAGCTGATTGAGCGCGACCGTCACGCCGCTGTTCGCCTGCAGGTTGTCGCCGTCCGCCTGAGAGATGGACGCGACCGGCACGAGCACGTGAGGCGCAAAGGGCTCGGTGAATCCGCCCGCGACGTTGTTTGAGATCACGATTCCCGTCGCGCCCGCCTCCACCGCATATTGCACCTGTTCGCCGATCGGCGTCGAGTTGCTCCTGCGAATGTGCGCGATTTTTCCCGATACTGAAGCAGGAAACGCAGCGGCACTATCGCCGACTCCGCAGTAAATCGCCGGCGCGCTCATCGCCTCGACGGTGCCGCCCCGCAATTGAGCCGCACTGTGCGTCACGCTGTTCCACGTCGCATTCCAGCCAACCAGCGGCACGGTTGAAACCACATCCACCGCCGGAGCAGCGACGGATATGTGCGAACCAAAGTTGGAGAAGCTGGCCAGAGCACCCGTGCCGTCGACGCCCGAAACAGCCATCACAGACGGAAACATCGCCGGATAAAACGGCGTGCTCGCGCCGTCGTTTCCCGCTGCCGCAACCAGCAGGACGCCCGCTTCCGCCGCGGCATCGCACGCGTCACTCAGCGCTTGGCTGAACACCGATCCGCCAAACGACATGCTCACAATTTTCGCCCCGTTCGACACCGCCCAATTCAACGCGGAAATCGCGCCCGCCGTGTCTCCGTCACCGTTGTTGTCGAGAAACTTGGCAACAAGCAGCGCCGCCCCCGGCGCGCCGCCGACCACGCCCACCGTGTTGTTCCGCGCCAGCAGAGTGCCGACGATGTGCGTGCCGTGCCCGTCGAAATCATCCACGGTTTGACCGGGAACAAACGAAATGGAAGCAATCGCATTTCCAATATCCGGGTGCGAGCGATCGACGCCCGTGTCCATCATCGCGACGCGCACTCCGGTTCCACTCCCCCACCGAGGCCAGACAGCATTCGCGTCGATCATCGCGATCCCGTAAGGCACTTCCTGTGCGCACTTTCGCACCGGAGTTGCCGCCTCTGCATACATCACGTTCGGATTCGCACGCAACTTCGCAAGTGCGCCACTCACACCGCCCTGATCGACTTCAAGAATTCGGATCCCGCCAACCAATCCCACCACCGCCACCGAACGCGCCCCAACATCCGCCGTCCCGCGTTCCGCGGAATTCTCGTCCTTGAACCGCACGATCACCCGCGCATCGGTCTCGCACGCCGGACACACAATCGCGATCGGAGTTGTTGAAACGATCCCGTCCACTACCGCAATTAGCGGCCCAGACGTGAAACGAGCGTGATCCCCTCTCGAATGCCCGCTCAGCGCCTTTCTCTAAGCACGCTGCCGCGTCCCCCGATTGCCCGATGCTCGATGCCTGAGCCTGATGCCTTCCCCCACTACCTAGTGCCTTTTCCTCCCCCTGGCAAAACATGTAGTTACTGCTTTTTTGGGCCATAGGTATGCGACAAAACACCCCCACTTTCCATTTTAAAAAATACACATCATCCCTCTGCCGCGCAACCACTTGCGCGCATTTTCCCCCAAGTCCTAGTTACGGTTATTTCGGGCCATTGGCGCTTTGCGCCCCCTCCATAGGACACCCCGCTTTTTTCACCCCCGCTCGGTCACTCTGCCAATTCCCCCCCGCTCCGCACACCGAGTTTCGCGTTCCGTCTTCCGCATTCCGCATTCCGCATTCCGCATTCCGCATTCCGCATTCCGCATTTGGCCCTTTAGCCCTTTGTCCCTTTGGAACTTTTCCCATGCACCCCAACTTCCATCAATTCCTCTACGACTTCTTTATCAACGGCCTCGATCTCGACCGCATCGCCGTGAAATACGAATCGTCTTGGTACGAGGTCGCCGAAGTCGTCGATTCCGAACCAGCGCGCCGCCACATGCACGCCGCCATCCGCGCCGAGCGCCTCCGCGACATCGCGCAGAACATGGCCAGCCGCCGCTTCGCCATGCGCACGCTCGAAGGCGTCATCCACGACCGCAGCCAGACCGCCGTCGGTCACGAAGGACGCCGCCGCGCCGCCGACGCAATTCTCAGGGCCACGAAAGCCTCCACATCGGCATCCCGCGCCACACCCCGCGCCAAGCCGCCCGCACCCAAACCAAAACCCGTTCTTACGGATACTCCTGCCTCGTCGGCCGGATCAGAAAATCGCTCAGGTGCACATGCGCCGGCTGACTCACCGCAAACACAATCGCCCGCGCCACATCCGCCGGATTCAGCATCGGCCCAAACTTCTCCACCATCTGCGTGTACCACTCGGGCGAGTACCCCGCCACCGCCTGAAACTCGCTCGTCACAAACGCCGGTTCAACCAGCGTCACGCGAATCCCCTTCGGCCCGAATTCCCGCCTCGTCCCCTCCGCCAGCGTCTGCACCGCTGCCTTCGTGCACGAATAGAAACTCGAAAACGGCGACACGTGCCGCCCCACCACCGAGCCCAGGATCACGATGTCGCGAGGCCGCTCCAGCCAACGCCCGTCGTGCCGGATTTCATTCTCCGGAATCGACGCCAGCAGACGCTTCCCTGCCGCGCGAATCAGCCGCGCAGCCGCAATGATGTTCGTTCGAATCAGGTCATCCCACTGACTTTCGTCCGAGGTCAGCGCCGTCCCGCCCAGCCCGCGCCCGGCGTTGATCACGATCAGATCCGCTTCGCGCTTGGGCGAGACTTTGCCCTTCCCGCCACCAAACTGCTCCCGCGCCAGATCGAGCATGTGCGCGATCACGCCCACGTCCGCACAGTCTCCCGGCGCGATCGCGACATCTTCATCGCCCAGCTCCTTCCGGAGCGATTCCAACTTCTCTTTCCGCCTCGCATTCAGCACAAGCCGACAACCCGCATCCACAAGCGCCCGCGCCACCGCTTCCCCAATCCCCGACGACGCCCCCGTGACCACGCCGATCCGATCCTTCAGAAAATCAGCCATTTTCCATCGTAGCGACCCCCATCGTGGCACCGCCCTTCCGGGCGGTGTGCCTCTCGTCTCCGTGTCGACTTCCTCATTTCCGCTTTCTCTCCCCTTCCACCGAAACCCGCCCTTCCCTTTCCGGTTCAACCTCCCGGACAGCCTCTCCGTCTTGCTCGCCTTCCCTCCGCTCACTCTTCTTCCGGAGCCACTGTCATGAATTACTTCTGGTTCCCCGTCGCATGCGTCCTCTCCGTCCGCGCAATCGCTTCCGCCCAGATCTCGCTTTCTTCCGTCGATGCCGGTCACCTCACCTCTGATCACAAGAGCAACGGAGGCGTGAGCATGCTTGATATCGACGGCGACGGCAACGTCGACATCATCGTCACCGCCGGCTACGACGTCTCCAAAAAGCCGGAGCGCCAACCCAGCCGCCTTTATTGGGGCGACGGCAAAGGACACTTTGCTCTCGACGAAAACAACGCGCTCACGAACGCGATCACCTACGGCAGCGGCAGCACCTGGGGCGACTTCGACAACGACGGCATTCTCGATGCCGTCATTTCCTGCCAGCTCGGTTCAGGATCAGTACTCGCGCGCGGCCTCGGCAACCGGCGATTCGAAATAGTCGATGCCTCGCCCGTACACACCGACAAGGGAAACACCTTCTCCTCCGTCTGGGCAGATGTTGATTCCGACGGCTCGCTCGACCTGCTCATGTGCAACAACGCGTATGCCGGGCCCGACGTCAGCTTCTTCTACAAGGGCGACGGCAAGGGCGGTTTGACGCGCGTGGCGGGCGAAATCGCCGAGAGGAAAGCATCGACCGGCGGCGCGTATTTCGGCGATCTCGATGGCGACGGCCGCCCCGATCTGTTCATGCCGAACAACAGTAACAAAGCCGCGCTCTTCCGCAATCTCGGAGATTGGAAGTTCGCGCCCGTGACCATCACCGGTCTCGATCTCAACCCGTTCCCCGTTTCCGGCTCGTGCTGGGTCGATTACAACAATGACGGTTTGCTCGATCTCTCCATGGCCTGCGCGCAAGGCGGCAACGCGATCCTTTTTCAGAACGTCGCCGGCAATCTCGAACCTGCTCCGCTCGGGGATGCCGAACTTTTCTCCACCAACGCCGGACTGCTTCAGTGGGGCGACCTCGACAACGATGGCGATCTCGATTGCATCGTCGCCAATTGGGGCGCGGCGTCGTTCGTCTATGAAAACCAGGGAGACGGCACCTTCAAGCGCTCTCTTGTTCCCGGCTTCACCGACAAAGTGTTCTACGCAAGTTCGTGCGCGCTCGCCGACTACGACAATGACGGTCGTCTCGATGTCGTCATCGGTCAGTGGCCAGTTCACCCCGGCGACGGAGAATTGACCAAGCTCTTTCACAACGACACGAAGTCGCCTGCATCGAATTGGTCGAAGATCAAACTCAAGGGGACATCGTCCAACCGCGCGGCAATCGGCGCGCGAATCACCGCTCGCACTTCCATCGCTGGGAAGACGATTTCCCAGTTGCGCGAGGTGAATACCGGCAGCGGCTTCCGCAGCCAATCCGATCTCGTCCAGCACGTTGGCTTGGGCGATGCGAAACAAATCTCCGAGATCGAAATCCGCTGGCCGTCCGGCAAAGTTCAGACGCTGAAAAATCAACCCGCGAACCAAGTCATCGAAATCACCGAACCCGCCTGACCCACGTCCACCGCCCGCTCTTTGCCATTTGCCGCTTTGCAATTTGGCCCTTTGCCATTTGCCGCTTTGCCATTTGCCTCTTTGCAATTTGGCCCTTTGCCTGCCGGCCCCCATCTACTTTCATCTACTCCCCTAACCTCCCTTCCTTGTTCGGCTCCCACCTCTCCATTTCAGGCTCCATGCACCAGGCGCTCCTCGAAGCCGAGCGCTACGGCATGGACACCGTGCAGGTTTTTACCAAGAACCAGCAGCAGTGGAAGACCAAGCCGCTCGAACCCGGCGCGGTCAAAGACTGGCTCACCGAACTTCGGCGGTTGGGGTGGCAAGACCGCGTCGTGAGCCACGCTGGCTACCTCTCGAATATGGGCAGCCCCGACAACGAGCTCTGGACCAAGTCGGTCGATCTGATGACGCTTGAGATCGAGCGCTGCGAGACGCTCGAAATCCCGATCCTCGTCCACCATCCCGGCGCGTACACCTCTTCCACAGCAGCCGAGGGGATAGATCGAATCGCCAAGGGGTACCAGGAACTCTTCAAGCGAACCAAAGGCTTTCGCACGATCGTCTGCCTTGAAGGCACCGTCGGCGCCGGCTCCCAGCTCGGAGGCAAGTTCGAAGAGCTCGCCCAAATCCGGGAGAGCGCGATCGAGCGTGGGGCCGAGGCCTCCCGTGTCGGATTCTGCCTCGATACCTGCCATCTGCATGCGGCTGGATATGACATGAGCACCAAAGCGTCGGGCGATGCCGCGATCAAGCAGTTCGACAAGATCTGCGGGCTTATCAATCTCCGGGCCATGCACCTGAATGACTCGAAGGGACCCGCTGGATCCAAGCTCGACCGCCACGAGCACCTCGGCCGCGGCACCATCGGTGGCAAACCGACCCCTGCCGCCCTTTCCGCCTCCGGTTTTGCCTCGTTCGTGAACCACCCCAAACTTGCTCGCGTACCCATGATCCTTGAGACTCCTAAAGGAGAGGATGAAAAGGGGTGTTCGTGGGACGCTATCAACCTGGGCTTGCTGCACTGCTTGCGCACCGGGAAGACAAAGGCCGCTCCGATCAAGGCAGAGGCCTCCCGCACACGCCCTCGGAATGAAAAATCGCAGATACGAACAGACTCCGGCAAGTCACGGTCCAGAAACCCCCTGAAAAAAGCCGATCCAAGGAAGTCATGACGCACGGCCACTTCACGAACTACCACCGTTCTTTCGCCCTCGCCCTCTTTGCCGGCACTGCCGCGGCCATCACCGGCTGCGCCGGAGGCGGAGGAAGCGGCCCGGCGAGTAATGCCAATGAAGCTGGCTCCACGAGCTCGGCTCCCGTGGTTCACGATGTGCCGGAGGCTGCGCCAAAAACGCGCGACAGTGCGGCAAACGCTTCGCTCGCCAAGGCGGAACAACTCGCGAAGTCGGGTATGTTGAAGCCGGCCCTCATCGAGTTCGAGCGCGCGATCGAGAACAACCCGAGCCTGCCTCAGGCCTACATCGGTGCCGCCGAGATCTATCGCAAGCAGGGCGACTACGAGTCGGCCTCAGTTCGATATGGACAGGCCGCCGACCTCACGCCTCAATCGTTTGAACCCCGCTATAGCCAAGGCCTGATGCTCCAGCTCATGCATCGCCTGACCGACGCGGTTCGTGCGTACCTGAAGGCGCTTGAGATCAAGCCCAACGACTTCGATGCCAACCTGAATATCGCGACCGCCTACCTCGAGATGAACGAACCCGCCAGCGGCCTGGCGTACGCGCAGCGCGCCGTGCAGATCAACCCCAAGAGCGGCCCGGCCCACGCCAACCTCGGATCGATCTACGGTGCGCTCAATCGCCATCAGGATGCAGTGAACGAATATCGCCAGGCGCTCGAGCAGGTCGAACTCTCTCCCCCGCTGCTCCTCAATCTCGCCAACAGCCTCGGCAAGGTCGGACGCTACGACGAAATGGTCAACACGCTGAATCAGGTCATCAAGATTCAGCCGTCTGCCGCCGCGTACGAGCGGATGGGCTACGCCGAGTTCAAGCTCTTCAAGTACGACGAAGCGCTCAAGTACTTCCGCACATCGGTTGAGATCGACCCGAACTACGCCCCGGGCCACACGGGCATCGGCGTCTGCCTCCTCAACGAATACGAGTTCTCCAAGCGGCAGAACGACGCATTCCGTGCCGAGGCGCTCACGCACCTGCGGACCAGTGTGCAACTCGACCCGCGGCAGACGTACGTGATCGATCTGATCAATAAGTACCGCTGATTCCTACGGCCAATTCCTATAATTGGCCATGCCCGACGCCAAGCTTCTGGAAGCCTTTCCCACTCCGGCCGAGACGCCGTTTGTCATCGAACACGTGAACGACGAGTTCACCAGTGTCTGCCCGGTCACCGGTCACCCGGATTTCGGCGCAGTCACCCTCATCTACCAGCCCAACGGCGGCAAGGCCGGCGGCACCTGCGTCGAGCTCAAAAGCCTCAAGCTCTACTACCAGTCGTTCCGCAACGAGGGCATCTACTACGAAGCCGTCACGAACACAATCCGAGACCATCTCGCAGCGCTCACAAAGCCCGCGTGGCTCCTCATCCGCACCGACTGGCGCGGACGTGGCGGCATCCGCTCCCGCATTTTCGCGGCACACGGCGACGTTCCAGCAAACTGGATGCACTGACAGACTATCGCTTGTCTTCGATCGGCAGGAAGTCGCGCGCACGCCCTTCGGCCCAGGCCTTGAACCTTGGCCAGAAGACCTCGTGCAACAGGATCTTGATGCACGCCGCGACGGGGATCGCGATGAGCAATCCATAGACGCCCATCAACGCGCCACCGGCGAACGACGCGAACACGATCGTCGGTGTGTCCATACCGGTAGTGTTCCCCTGAATCGTCGGCGTGAGCAGATAGTCGTCGATCAATTGGCACGACATATAGACGATCATGGGGCCAAGCACGATCCACCACCACGTCGATTGCCACGCAACGTTGCTTGGATCGATCGCCATCGCGACGATGACCACGGGAATCATCAGCGAGTGAACGTACGGCACGATGAAGAGCGCGCCCACCAGCGGCCCGAAGACCAGCGGCGCGGGAGCACCGATCAGCCAGTATCCGATCGTCGCCCAGACACCGATGATCGCGCAGATGATGATGCGCCCGCGCACAAATCCCGCGATCACGCGGTCCATCTTGTGGACGAGATCGATCACCCGCCACTTGCGTTTCGCGGGGATCAGGCTCTCCCAGAACGCGAGCACCTGGCCCCAGCCGGTGCAGAAGAAGTAAAAGAAGAACGCCGTCAGTGCCGCGCCGAAGACAACAAAGACCAGCGATCGCAGCCCGCTCGCGGCAAGCGTGAACGCCCCAACGCCGGTCAACGCGGCCTGCTTCCCGATTTCCTGTGAATTGTTCCGCAGCCAGTTCAGGCACGACTGCACAAAGCCTGCTGCTTCCGATTCGTGCGCCGCGTCTTTGGCTTCGATCCGCTTCTTGTTTTCCTTGACGAGAAAATCGCGGACGCGGCCCCAGCCCTCGCTGTCGATCCCTGCACGCAACTGCTCGTCGTCGGGCTTCTCGACCGAGCGCATGAGCAGATCGACGTTGCGCGTCGTCGTTTCAGCGAAGCGAAGCCCCTGCACAACTGCGAACGTCGCGCCCAGCACGGTCGGTACGACAATCACGAGGCCGGCGAAGAGAACGATCAGCAGGGCGCTGCCACGGCGCGACGCAACCTTCTTGGCCACCAGCCACGACACCGCGGGCTCGAAGAGATACGCCAGCAGCAGCGCGAGCAGGATCGGCACGGTCACAAGGCTCGCGAGATAGCCGAGATAGACAATCCCCACGATGATCAGCAGCAACAGGACATCGCGCACCGGCTGGATCTGCCAGAGACGCATCGTCTTCCAGTCGAGCGGGGCCGAGGAAGCGCTTTCGTGCGATGAATTCTTTTTGCCATGCGATTCCACGGGCAAAGACTAGCGGAATTCGAGGTGGAAAGCGCGACGCGCTTCGCAAGGGCTTAATCGCGGCCGACTTCGTGCACCGCGCGGAACGCCTCGTGGAAGTCGAAGACCTCCTGGAAATCTTCCGGCGTGTCTTCATCGGTCTTGCGCATCAGGCCCGCATCGACCATCGCGAAGACAATCTTCCCGAAGTCTTCGGTGCCCTTGATGTTCCAGCGGTGAAGCACCGTTCGGGCGAGCAGGCCGTACCGCTGCAGGGCGTAGTTGCGAAGACCGAGGCAAAGCTGGCGGCCGTTAATGTGCCGGTTCTCGTCGGTCGGCGCAAGTTCCTTTGAATCATCTCGATGGCCGTGGATCGACTGCACCGTGTGCGAGAGCCCCTCGCTCACGAAGTGGAACGCTTCGGGCGGATACGGCGCGAGGCTCTTCAGGAGAGTCCAATCGACCTTGATCGGCGCGAGCCCGCCGTCGGGATCGACCTGCTTGCCGATGTGGTGGCCGGCCTTCTTGTTCGGATTGGAGGAGTTCGGAGGTTGTGGCGAGTGCTCGGACAATTGGACACTCCCGAGAGGGCGAACGACGGAGCGGTGCTTGGATCGCACCCTCCACCCCTTTGATTCGGCAAACTCTACGTCGGCTTGCGATTCTTTGATCCCTTTATGCGAGCGCGGACCGAACGTTTACCGTTCACGGGCTTGCTGACGTGCGGGCTTGCCCTGTCCGACCAGCGCAGCAGCCGCTTTACCCACGAACCCGCCGAGTCGATTCCGATGCGTCTTGAGCGGACGACCGCCCGCGCCGGTGCTTTCACTGATTCGAGCCAAAGTTGGCGGCTCTTGCAGAGATCCACGCCGTTTTGCGAGCGGTCAATCTGCAGGGCCTGACAGAGCCGGCCGGGGCCGGAACACAGCAGCCGCACTGGCTCGATGTGACGGTTGCGTCGCATGACCTCGATGGAGTCAGCATCCGGCTCGAGCGCGCGAATCAACACCGCCTGCGGCACGCCGACCGTCGCACACACTACGTTCACGCAGAAGTGCATGCCGTAGGTGAAGTAGACGTACGAGGTACCGGGCTGTCCATACATGACTTCGTTTCGGGGCGTTCGCCGTCCGTTGAAGGCGTGGCTCGCGCGGTCCTTCGGACCGATGTACGCCTCGACCTCGACGATGATTCCAGACAGCTTTGTGCCGTCATCAAGCCGGCGCACCAGGCGCGTGCCGATGAGCGCTGGCGCCAATTCGGCCGACCCGCGCGCGAAGAAAGTTCGTGTGAGTCGTGGCACGTTTGGGAATTGGTTTCAGCGAATGGTTTACGCGTACGCGTGGAGACCGGGCAAGAGCAGATTCACGCCGAAGTACGTCCACAGCATGACGAAGAACCCGATGACGCTCAGCCACGCCGTGACGAGCGCCTTGTTCTTGCCGGTCGTAAACCGCATGTGGATCACGATGAGGTACACGATCCACGTGATGAGCGCCCAGGTTTCCTTCGGGTCAAAGGCCCACCATCGCCCCCAGGAGTGATCCGCCCACCACGCGCCGAGCAGGATTCCGACGCCCAGCGTCCAGAACGCGAGTTGGAGCACGGTCATCTGGGCCGTGTCGAGTTCGTCGAGCGTTTTCTGCCGCGCCGGTGAGAACTCGGGAGTTGGCTCGGACATGGTCACGGTTGGTCCAGTTGCCGAACCGAGCGCGACCTGCGCAACGACGGTTGCCCCTGAAGTTGCGCGGAACTTCGCGGCATAATGCGTCACGAGATAAAACGTACTGATAATGAAGCCAAGCGAGATCAAGCCGTAGCTTACGAGCACCGTTGTGACGTGGTACTTCAGCAGAATGCTGGTGTTGAGGATGGCCGCTTCGCGCTCGATCGATTGGCCCGGAATGGCCGTCTGCGTCGCGGTAATCAGCACAAGAAATCCGACGCCTGCCGCGGCAGCCCCGAAGAGGTATTGGCGCTTCAGGATCAGGATCACAAAGCCGACCAGAGCCGCGAAGAGCGAGAGACCGGTCATCGATTCAAACTGATTCTGAATCGCGAAGCGTTCGGCGATCAGACACCGCGTCACAAAGCCGAACGCGTGGAAGCCGATCGCGATGACCAGCATGCCCACGCCGACGTTGAGCAGCCAGCGTCGGCCCGTTCCAAACCCGAGCACGAGGGCAAGGAACGTGAAGAAGTACGCCCACATGCCCCACTCAAAAGCGCTGGAGCGGTTGTATGCGAGTTCGAGCGAGCGGCGCGACGTTGGGTATTGGGGCGAATTGATCGCCGGAAGCTGGGCCGCCAGCGACGCGATCGCGGCGTTGGTCTTGGCGACGTCGCGGCTTCGCCACGCTTCACCGAGCTGCATCGCCGCGGCACGCACCGGATTGGTTTCCGGCAACTGCGACAGATGCAGCCATGATTTCTCGGCCGTCTCGGGCGCGACGAGCATCATGTTCGCCTTGCTCAATCGCCACACTTCTAATTGCTGATCGAGCTTCGAGAGCGCTTCGCGATACGGCGCTTCACCGAAGTATTCCTCGGCGATCTTCTTGCCAGAATCGTTCACCATCCTGGGACTGATGCGTTGAAGCTTCAGCCAGCGCTCGGTAACTTCTTTGTCTTTGGGAAACGCGGTTTCAAGGAAGACGCGTCGCAGCGGCCGATAGTCAACCGCGAGCAATGGCCGGTCGTAGTAGTACGCGGGATCGATCACGAGATCGAGCAGCGTGAAAAGCGGGTCGTACGAGAGCTTTTTTCCCGCGCCGCCGGGAAGGCCCGAGACATCGACCTTCGCGCTATCAGTTGGAACAACATCAAAGTAGTTTCGCTTACCCGTCAGCTTGAGCACGGTCTCGCGCGCCAGCGTGTCCAGAATCTTGACGCGCCCATCGTGCCAGACCGCGAGCGAACGCAGCGGCTCAAGGTTTAGCTGCGACGCAAAGGCGTACTTCTCTGCGGTCGAAGGCGAGTGCCCGATCGGCTGCGCTTCACCAAATGCACTCGGAAGTTCGGCCGATTCGCGCGCGATGGGTTCGGCTACCGGGTGCGCGTTGCCATCGGGTGCGGTCTGCGCCGAGGCCGGAAATGCAAGGCAGAGCAGCAGAGCGGCAGAGCAGCAGATGAGACACAGGTAAGACAGGTTGGATCGAGTCATGGAAGACCTCTTGCCGTTCTAGGGAGCAACGGGTTCTGCAGGCGCGGGCTGCCTGCGTACAACGACAATGGTGGGCCCCGGCTTGCGGCCGGGCGGGTGATATTCGCCCTTGGCAACGAGTTCCTGGATCTTGCGCTTCTCGCGCCGGACCAGCCACGGCTTCAGATAAAACGCCCAGGGAATGCCCAAGGCCATCAGAATGCCGCCGAGAGCGATGATGTGGATTCCCGGGTTGTTGCCGACCTGCAGAATTGTGAACCGGGCCCGCGGCGCTGCGATCATCCCCGCGTCGGCCAACTTCTGCGACTCGCGCCAACCTTCCTGGTCCCATGCCGCCTGGCTCATCTTGAACTGGTTTGGATTCAGACCGCTCGAAATCCGCAGCGCGGCATTCGCCACCCACGGACGCGAATCGCTCCAGAGAAATGGCGCGGTCAAGGGCTCATTCAGGCTGCAGGCGTGTGTGAACGGAACAAATGCCGGGGATTCCGAACCAGCGGGTTCCACCCGCACGACCGATTCGAAATCGCGCGGCGCGCCGCGATGGTCGTACGCGATCATCTTGAAATCGACGAGACGAACGGCAAAGTCCTTGAAGACGTGGCGAAGGCGGCTGAACGAGAGCTCGATCTGACGCCCGTCCGGGAGATCGACCCGCTTGTTCACATCCTTCTGCATTCCCAGGTACTTCTGGAACGGCAGCCAGACAATCGTGGACCACGGCTTGGCGGTGGATGCTCCACCACTCGTCTTTGGTGCGAGACTCACTTCAACCGCGAGCAGTGCCTTCTCGTGCGTACCGATCTGGCGCTTATCGCGTTCGTCTTCTGCGACCGGTGCCGGCCGATCGACACGTTCTGCGTGCGCCCAGCGCTGATCGATCTTCAAGCTGAGTTTCGGAAAGAATTCGGACAACAGGCCTGAGGCAGGAAGCTCATCGACGACGCGGACCATGCCGCCGTGTTGCCGGATGATCGCACGCGTCTTAACCGAGTTGTTCTCGCCGGGCCGCTCATCGAAATAGACCTGTGCGATCGCGCAGTCGATGTACGCGATGCGGATCGCCGGGTCTGCGTCGCGCCGGTTCATGCGCCCGTCGGGCTTCGGTGTATTCAGGATGTCCTGATTGAGTTCCGCAAAGCGGTGATAGACGTATCGCGTGTAGCCGTCGCCCTCTGGTGGCTGCACTTTCACAATTGCCACGCTGCTCGTTGCTCCCTTGTGCGATTCGGTCACGATCGGAAACGGCGGCTCGGGTGTCAGTTGTTCGACCGTGAGCTTGTAACCACCGACCGTGAATTGCGTTCCGACCTCGACGGGCACAACCTTGCGAAGAGGCGCATCGCCCGGTTTTGCCGAGGGAACTTCGACGATCAGTGCATGGTCGGTATCAATCGGCAGCTGCACGGAAAGGTCACGCCAGCGCTGGTCGCTCATGCCAGAATCCGGCCCCAGGGTGAACTCAAGACCGAGCACGTCGTTGACGGCGACCCTTCGCGCCGGAAGATTCGGCAGGAAATTGAAGGAGAAGACCGGCTTGTCGTTTTTCTTTCCAGTCTCGTCGGGCAACTCACTCAACAGAAAAACCGAACGCAGCGGATTGAAGCGAAATCCCTCACGAAAGCCGGTGATCGCCGCGGCGTCGACCTTGCGCCAGTCTTCGGTTGTCTCCGCATACGACGCATATCCGACGACGCGAAACTTGATATCCGGGTCGACCAGATCGAGAGGCGAATCGGCAACTGCGATATCGAGCGCGGCGAGCGAGGGCTTTGTTTCCCACGACCGCTTGCGCCCGGAACTCTCGAGAATCGAATCGCCGCCAAAGGCGGATAAGTTGTAATCGTTGTAGCGGGGAACGCCCGCGATCGGTCGCTGCTCAAACCCGTTGCCGCCCCACTGCTTCATCTGCTGAACGTACAGAGCTACACGCGTTGAATCGTAAAACGCGTTGACCGCCGGGCCGGGCTGCGCCGGCTGCAATTTCCCCGGCTCAGTCGGGATCATCTGACCGGCGAGCAGGAGTGTGTCGCCTTCGCGTTTCAGGCCGTTGTAATAGATGCTCCCAAGCCCGATCAGCACGATCCCGGTGTGCACGGTGAGCACGCCGATGTTCTTGAAATTGAATTCGATCCGCCGCAGCGTCGCGACGACCATGTTCAAAATGAACAGGACGAGGATCACGCGCAGAGGCCACCAGCCGTAAAACTCGAGCTCCGACATCTCCATCCCGGGCAAACGCCGGAGCATGGTCGCCTGATTTGCTTCGATGAACGATGCAAAGAAGCGCACGCCCGTATGCGTCACCGAGTCGTAGTGAAGCACAGGCCAGAGGAACCGCATCCACGCGAGCGCGCCAAGCCCGATCGCGACAAGCAACGCGACCATCGTCACAAAGAAGCGTGCTGCCGGATTCGAGATGATCAAACGCGCAGGAACGATGAGAATCGCCGCGGCAATCGCAACGACCGCGACAAGCGTCACACCGTAAAACAACTGCGTCAGCCCAAGGACGATGACGCCCACCGGGACACTCGCGAGAATGCCGTACGACGCAACAAGGAGCAGAAAGAAAATCGCCAGCGGCACCGACGAGAACGCGCGGAGAATCGCCTTGAAGGGCCAAGCCCAGCGGGGAAAAAACCTGTCATCCCATGCGAGACTTCGACGCCATTTCGCGCTCATGGAGGCCCTTTGCCGCGGCTTGCGGAGGCGGCTTCCAAGTTTAGGTTTGCGGGCCTCGGATAGTGCGATTTTGAGATGGAATTCGACGCGATTTCCGGGCACTAGATCAGGCGAGTCGGCAGTATTTCCGACGCCAGAACGCGTTTCCAAAGTTCGCCAGACGTGGCTCGCGGCCCAACGTCCGCGGGAATCTTCCAGGTACAGACGCCGCCGACGTTCGAGCCCGGAGCGAGCGAAAAGGCATTCGCGTCGAGACCCAACGCAACTGCTCCGCCGGCGGTCATCATGTTCAACAGCAACGCCGCGTCGGTGTTGTCTCTTCGGGCCAGAAGTCTCGCGTCGTCAACCGGCGAAATTCGCGCATGTGCGCCGGCCGCATCCGACTCGGGAAGATTGACAATCGAATCGGTTCCGAGGCAGACATTGATTCCGGCGGCAATCAGTTCGCGATATCGGTGCGGCCCGAAGGTCATCGGCGCTCCAAAGAACTCGGACGCGCGCGGGCAATACGCGACGTGAATCGGAACGTGCGTGTTCAACTCGGCCAGCAACTCGACGTCTGCGTCGGACAAATCGTTGAGATGCACGAGCAGAATCGGCGTCGATCGCTCCCGAAGCGCGCCGGCGAGATGCGCGACGGGGGTCTTTCCCAATCCATATTCAGCGAGCAGCGAATCATTCCAAAGTCCGAGCCCCTCCAGCAGCGACCGCTGCGGCCCTCGCGCCTCAGAAATGAATGCATGCTCCTCTGTCGATTCCGCAAGATGCGTCGCGATCGGTAGTCGGTCGCGAGCGGCCCGAGCAAGCGCGTGCCGATATCCCACGCACGCGACCGAGTATGGCGCGTGGGGCTGTAAGCCAAAGCGAATCTTCGACGCGGGCATCGCCGTGGCCGCGTCCGTCACCTCATCGACCCGAGCGAGCGCTCGGGATACCGAATCGCCCATCGCGAAGAACTCAAGGAAGGACACCCCAGCCAGCTCCGAATCCCGAAGAGCGAGATACGGCTCGATCGACGCCCCGCCCCGGACGGCTCCGGCAATGTCCCCCACTGCCCCGACCCCGCCCGCACGCGAGAGGCGTGCGCCCAGCAGGAGCGACTCGCGGATCGCGGCCGCATCGACGTGCCGGGCTGAGCGCACGAGGTCGACAAAGGCCGCAAAGCTGGAATGGGGTTTGGGCCCGATGTGGGTGAGATCGAGGTGTGTGTGGGAATTGACGAGCGCCGGCGTCAGCAGGTGATCCGGCATCGAAATGACCGTCGCCTTGGCCGCGGCCGGGTGCCCGTCAATCGCTGCCGGGGCGTCCGCCGCGACAACACGAATCCGGCCGGGTTCGACCTCCAGAATGAGCGACGCGGGGGCAATGGAAATCGGTTTGGCGGAGGCATCGATCGCGCCCGCGGCATCGAGGCGGTAAGTGCCTGAAACAAGAGAGTTTGGGAGGGGTCGCGGATTCATGGCAAGGATGCGTGCATTCCGATAGAAGAGGCCGACACGGTACCGGTGCGGCCGGGTCAGGATACGATCGCGCGGAACATGCTTGGCTTCCCGTCTGATGGACGAGGAGTCGCGAGCGAACTACACGGAGCGAATGGGCAATGTCACTTTCCAGCGGAATTCAACGCGGTTTTCTTACGGCGCTTCTCGGCCTTGCCTGCTTGACGGCGGGACTTGGCGGGTGCGTCAATCAGGGCGAGTATGACCGCCTCTACGAGACCAATCGAGGTCTGACCGATCGCAACGCCACCCTTCAGCGCGAGCGTGACGACGCTCTCGCGGCACGCGATATGACCCGGCAGCAGCTCGCCAAGACCGAAGCTGCCCTCGCCGCGCTGCAGGCTCAGAACGACGAACTCATGCGCCGCATGCGTGAGTCGGGCCTCTCGCTCGCAGATCTCGAAGCACGCTTGAAGGGCCTGTCGGTTTCGCCGCTCGATGCGGATACCGATGCTCTGCTCCGCGAGCTCGCGGCTCAGTACCCCGATCTCCTCAAGTACGACGATGCCCGCGGCATGCTGCGGTTCGCTTCGGACCTGACGTTTGCGTCGGGTTCGGATCAGATCCAGCCTTCGGCCCAGTCGGCGATCGCCGCTCTCGCCGGGATTCTGAAGAACCCTGTGACAGCGAAGTACGAAGTCATCGTGGTTGGCCATACCGATGCCCAGCGCATCAGCGCCAATACGGCCAAGCGATTCCCCACCAACATCCACCTTTCGGCGGCACGTGCGATCAGCGTTCGCGCGGCTCTGGCGAGCGACGGCGTTGTTCCGGGCAAGATGGAAGTGGCCGGCTGGGGCGAGTTCCGCCCGCTGGTGCCGAATTCCTCCAGCGGCAATACGCCTCAGAACCGCCGGGTGGAAATCTACCTGATGCTCCCGAAGAACCCGACGGACATCACGACGATGAATGAGTCGGTTCCCGCTGACTCAAGCCCGACAACGGCAATCCCGAATCGGTCTACCCCTCCGGCCCGCGCGCCCGAGATCAATAAGTAAGCCGATCGGCAGCGTTTCTCGAACCGTTCGACGCGGAGGCACTTGCCTCCGCGTTTTTTTCCGCTCAAGCTCCTTCGCGCCGGTGCTTCGACCCTGCCTTTTGGGGCGAGATCTGGGCGGCTTGTATACTCGAAATGAATCGCATTTCTCCGGGCGCGGAGCGCCCTGTTCAGACTTTCTATGTTGATCATTCCGACTTACAACGAAAAAGCGAATGTCGAGCCGCTCGTCACACGGGTGCGAAAGGCTGTCGGAAACGAACAAATCCTGTTCGCCGATGACAGCTCTCCGGATGGCACGGCCGACGAGGTCCGGCGGCTTCAGCAAAACGATCCGTACCTGCATCTGATCGTTCGCCCAAACAAAGCCGGCTACGGCGCGGCGTGCCGGCACGCCATGCAGAAGGTTCTAAGGGAAAACCTCGACGATCACCTGATCCAGTTCGATGCCGATCTCTCGCACGCGCCCGAAGTGCTGCCGCGGATTCTGGAGTTGCTTCAGCAGTACGACGTGGTCGTCGGCTCGCGCTACATCGTGGGAGGCGGAAGCACGAACTGGGCCTTTCGGCGAAAGGCGTTGAGCTTTGGCGCCAACCTCTACGCGCGGGCTCTTACCGGCGTCCCCGCCCACGACCTGACGACAGGCCTTGTCGGCTACCGAGCCGATATTTTGCGCCGGATCGACCTCGATCGCATCACCTCGAACGGCTATGCGTTTCTGATGGAATTGAAATTCAATCTCCATCGGTGCGGAGCACGCTTTGCGGAAGTTCCGATCATTTTCGCCGAACGCGAAGCGGGTGTCTCCAAGTTCAACCGGCGGATCATGTTCGAAGGCGTGAAGTTTCCGATGCGAGCGATGCTCAAGCGAATCGGCGGCGCCAACTAATCGAGAGCGGCATCAGCACCACCCGATTTTCGGTGCCGACGCTCATTTCACGCTGCGAATGCCGCTCGGAAATCCGTTGCGTCAGCAAAGCTACTCTTGGCGGCGATGAGCGAACACCGAATTGAAACCGCGCCCGGTTCCGAGGGAATCTTCGGCGCGATCGTTTCGATCGGCGAGGGCGTGATCGAATCGATCCGCTTTGCCGGCACGTGGATGTTCACGATGGTGGTTGGCGCCGCGCACTTCTCGAGATTCTGCGGCGCCGTGATCTCGGGATTACCTCATGTGCGAACGTGGGCGCGGCGTGACCGGCTGATGCCGCAGTTGTATTTCGTGGGAACAACCTCGATCCCCGTGCTCGCGCTCACCGGTGCATTCATCGGAATGACGCTGGCCTTTGAGGGTTACCCGCAGTTTCGCGCGATCGGCCAGGAAGGTCGGCTCGGCGGCGTCATCAACATCTCGGTGGTGAAGCAGCTTGGTCCGGTGCTGGCGGGCGTGATGCTCGCCGGACGCGTCGGGTGTTCGCTGGCCGCAGCGCTTGGGTCGATGCGGGTGACGGAGCAGCTCGACGCGATGCGGGCGATGGCGAGCGATCCGATTCGCGTGCTGGTTGTGCCGCGGGTGGTCGCGTGCGTCGTGATGATCCCGTTTCTGACGGTTGTTTCGAATCTCTGCGGCGTGCTGGGCGGGCTGCTGATCACGATCTATTTCTACGGCGCGGACCGCGACCAGTACTTCTACTACAGCGAACTGCTGGTGAACTGGTATGAAATCACGCAGGGCCTTGTGAAAAGCGTGTTCTTTGGCGCCGCGATGGGCGTCATCGCCTGCTACAAGGGCTTTAACTGCCGCCCGGGCGCTGAGGGCGTCGGGCGTGCGACCACCGAAGCATTCGTCGCGAGCTTTCTTGCGATCATTCTGCTCGGGCTGGTGATGGCCAAGGTCGGCAACGACGTCGGCCAGATCATCTACAGCGGCAATACCAGCGTGTTCAGGTGATTGGCGTTGTTGCGGCGCGTCGCCTGGCGGGCGCAACCACAATCGCGATCGAGCCGAGCAGCAGCATGGTGGACCATGCCGCGGCAGGCAGCGTCCACCCTGCGGCGTTCAGCGCATCCATCGTGAAGCGGTTGCTCGGACGCTGCGTCTGAGGCGTGACCGCAGACGCGGCCTGAAACTCCCACGTGTCAGCGGGTAACTGGCCCGCCTTGGTTTCGCGATCGGGCTTGCCGGTCGGATACGTGAAGCGCTCGTGCTTGAACTGGCCGTTGTCGAATTCGTAGAAGTCGTACGCCCAGCCTGATTTCCAGACGTCCTGCCACTTGCCGGGCTCGGCGCCGGGGAGGGGCGATCGTGTCACAATCGCAAGGCGCTGAGGCACTTCGCCGGTGCCGACTTTTTCCTGGAGCGTCGCGGCGGTGATATGACGTGCTTCCGCAAACAGAAGAACGCGAAGCCAGTCGTTGTGCGCGACGAGATCGGGCAACTTTGGATTGCCCGGGACCGAAACCCGCAGCCGAAGATTTTCGGGCCCATACTCGATGTTCAGATGCCAGTCGGGCGTGCCGGGGTTGATGTCGGTGATGTGGACCGGCACACCCTTGAACTCAAAATCCTTCTTCAGAACCTCTTTGAAGAAATAGACCTTGCGCTCGCGCTGATTGTGCTCAGCGACGCGCTGCGCCATCGTGTAGACGCTGAAACCAAGCCCCGATGCGGAGAGGAATGCGACCGCGAGCGCGATTCGGCGCGCCATATTCACGGTTCAACTCCTTTCGTTCAATCAGTGCTTGGCAGGGGCCTCGTGCGAATCGGGAGCGGCCGGTGCGGCATGGCCTTCGCCAGCTGCATCGTGTGCTCCGTGGGCACCGTGTTCGTCGTGCGCTGCGGGCGCGACCGCACCGAAGAGCCCGGGCGTGACGCCGGGGCGGTTGATCGAGATGTTGCCCGTCGAGCTGGTCGATCCGTCGCCGTGGCCTTCGTGCGGGTGCGACAGAATGGCCTTCATCTGGTTAAAGCGGTCGATACCGACGTCGGCAATCTTGCGCTCGCGCCAGAAGACAACCGGTGCCTGATTGATGATCGGCGCGTTGGCGCCCCAGCCGGCGTGAATGCCGCCGATGCCGCCGGCTTCGACTTGATGAGCCTTGATCGGGTTGATCGCGCCGCGCGTGCCAAGGTCGAGCATCGTGAAGAAGAGGAAGAGCGAGAAGGCGAGCAGACAGAAGAGGAAGACGACGGTGTTGATCGGGTTGCTGTAGCGAAGCAGCATGAAGAACATCAGCACGAGCGTCGCCTTGACGGTCGCGATGCTCATCGCGACGAAGACGTTAACCCAACGGGGCAGCTCAAAGTGAAGCGCAACCTCGATCCACTTCTCGGCCTGCGCTGCGCCGACGGTGATCGCCGTAAACGCGAGCAGAATCATGAGGATCGACCCGAGGGTCATGCCCGAAACGATGTGGTGTGAGTGCTTGGTCGCAGCACCACCACCGTGCGGATCGAGTTCGTCGAAGACGTCAGTTGTCAGGGCGTGTGGAGTGCTCATGCGTCGGTCTCGATTCGGAAGTGAGAAGCTGTGCTTGAGTGTTCGTTGCGGCAACCTCTCGTCTGCGCGAGAGGCTGGTTTGTATCAGTGAATCAGGTAGAGCAGCGGGAAAAGGAAGATCCAGATCAGATCGACCAAGTGCCAGTAGAGGCCCGTGTTCTCGACCATCGTGTAGTGGCCCGGCCCGTATGCCTTGAACAGCACCGCGCGGCGGAAGCACCACGCGATCAGCGTCATGCCGATCACGACGTGCAGGGCGTGAATACCCGTGGCGCAGTAGTAGATGCTCCACCAGAGCGGCTCCCACGCGTCTTCGGAGAACGCGTACGAGAAGAACTGGCCCGGAGCCTTGCCCCCGTAGCCCGCGACGTGATGGAAGAGGCCGCCGAGGGCGTGGCCGTCGATCAGGTCCTTGTAATGCGAGAGAGCAGGATCGAAGGCGATGAACCAGCCCGAGAGCTTCGGGGTGTATTCGAACGTGAACTTGATCAGGAGGAAGCAGAGGCCAAAGACAAACGTGCTCGCGAGCAGGATCCGGCCTTTGCGCTGATGATCCAGCTGGAACGCGCGGATTGAAGCTGCCATCGTGTATGACGAGAGCAGCAGCACCACCGTGTTCAGCGTTCCCCAGCGCCAGTCGAGGTAGGACGAGCCGTTGGCGAACGCCTGCGGGAACTTGAACCGCATAATCGCATAGGCGCAAAAGAGGCCGGCAAACAAAAGCACTTCGGTGGCGAGGAAGAGCCAGAAGCCCAGCGTGCAGGCGTCGAACTCTTCATCCGCCGTGCGCCAGTGGTGGCCGGGCAGATATCGCTTCCAGAGCGGCTCTGCGCCTCCCTGCACGTCTGCACCCAGCGGATTGGACCTTGTATCGAGTGTGGTCATGCCTGGTTCTCGTGAGAAACGTGAGACACTGGGTCAGTGCGCGTTGGCGGGGATGTGCGGGAGGGGATAGTCCTTCGCGCTCCAGTGCGGAGGCACGGTGGTCTCGTAGTCGTACGGGCCGTGCGTCACGATCGGCTCGTGCGCGAAGTTGTGCTCGATGGGCGGGCTCTCGGCCTCCCACTCCAGCGTCAAGCCGCCCCACGGATTTGCCGGAGCCTTGCGGCCGGCAACCAGCGAGTGGATGAACGTGAAGAGGTGAATCAAGAAACCAAGGAGCAGGATGTACGAACCAACGGTGGACCAGATGTGAAGCGTCTGGTACTCGGAGACATAGCTGGCGTAACGCCGCGGCATTCCCTGGGTACCAAGGAAGAACTGCGTAAAGAAGGTGAGGTTGAAGCCGACGAAGACGGTCCAGGCACCCGTGCTGGCCCAGAACTGGTTGTACATCTTTCCGAACATCTTGGGCCACCAGTGATGGAGTCCGGCGATGAACGTGATGATCGTGCCGCCCATCATGACGTAGTGGAAGTGCGCGACGACGAAGTAGGAATCGTGCAAGTGGAGGTCGGTCGCGAGAGCGCCGAGGGGAAGGCCGGTCAGGCCGCCGATCGAGAAGAGGAAGAGGAACATCAGGGCATAGAGCATCGGCGTGGTGAGCGCGATCGAGCCCTTGTACAGCGTCGCGATCCAGTTGAAGACCTTGACGGCCGTCGGGATGGCGACGAGGAAGGTCAACGCCGAGAAGACGGTGGCGCCCAGTTCGCCCGAGCTGGCGAACATGTGGTGTCCCCAGACCAGGAAGCTGACGAGAGCGACGCCCAGGGAAGCAAACGCGACGGCGCGGTAGCCGAAGATCTTCTTGTGCGTGTGAACCGGGATGATTTCGCTGATCACGCCGAAGGCGGGCAGGATCATCACGTACACCACCGGGTGGCTATAGAACCAGAAGAAGTGCTGGTAGAGAACCGGGTCGCCGCCGAGCGCGGGATCGAAGATGCCGATTCGGAACATGCGCTCGAACACGAGCAGCAGGAGGGTGATGCCGATGACCGGCGTCGCGAGGACCTGAATGATGCTCGTCGAATACATGGCCCAGATGAAGAGGGGCATGTCAAACCAGCCCATGCCGGGGGCACGGAGCTTGTGGACGGTCACGATGAAGTTCAATCCGGTCAGAATCGAACTGAAACCGAGGATGAACGCGCCGAGCACCATCAGCACAACGTTTGCGTGTTCAGCATCCGTCGTGGTCGAGTACGGCGTGTAGAACGTCCAGCCGGTGTCGACGCCGCCGAGCAGAATCGAGCAAACCGCAAAGATCGATCCGGTCACGTAGATGTACCAACTCAACAAGTTGAGCCTTGGGAACGCGACGTCCTTTGCGCCGAGCATCAGGGGGATAAAGAAGTTACCCAGCGAAGCGGGGATGCTGGGGATGATGACCATGAAGACCATGATCGCGCCGTGCAGCGTGAACGCGCGGTTGTAGAGCTGGTTGCCGTAGTCGATGCTGGTGATCTCGCCACCCTTGGGCGGAATCCAGCGCGCCAGGGTCTGGCCGGTGATCTCTGTCTTCATCACCGGCTTGCCGTCGGCGTCCACCATCGGCTTGCCCTGAGCATCGGTCGCCTGTACCACAATGGTGCGGACCGGATCGAGCAACTCGGTGCGCACGGCGAGTGCCGCGAGACCACCCAGGAAGAACATGAACAGCACCGCGAACAGGTACATCACGCCGATCTTCTTGTGATCGACGGTGGTGGCCCAATCCCACACGGTGGTGAAGAACCCGCCCTTGGGGGTCAGGTAGCTTCCTTCGTGGTGGCCGTGGCCACCGTGGCCACCGAGTTCGTGGGCTCTGGAATTATCAAGCGTGGTCATGGCGTGCCTCGATTCTGATCCGGCCGGTCTGATCCGGGTTGCTTACTTCTTGACTGGTTCGGGGGCGGGTGCGGGAGCCGGGGCAGTGCCCTCGGCGGGGGCGAACTTGCTGATGCTCTTCATGAACGCGATGACGCCCTGCAGACGCCTCTCGTCGATCTGAGCACCCGTGTACACCGGCATGTTGCTCGGGTATCCGTCGACGATCTTTGCCTGCGGCGTGAAGACCGACTCGCGGATGTAGTTGTCGTCGGCGACGACATCGCCGGCGTTGGTCGGCTGATGGCTCATGTAGAGATCTTTCCACGTCGGGGCCGCGCCTTTGCTGCCGTCGATCGTGTGGCATGCGCTGCAGCCCTGCGACTGATACACAAGCTTGCCGATTTCAGCCGGCGTCTTGCCTTCGATGTTCCACTCCTCGGTCTTTGCGAGGTAGTAGGCCATCGGAACGATGCGGATGACGCCGAGCATCTCCGAGTGCTGATCGCCGCAGTATTCGGCGCAGAAGATGAAGTGATCGATGTACGGAACCTTCTCACCCTGCGCTGTGACAACATCCTTGCCGGCCGAGTCCTTCAGATTGCTGGTTTCAGCATCCTTCAGCTTGGCCTGGAACCAGTACGTCGTGTAACGGTTCGGGAAGACGTCGAACTTCACGCGGAAGTCGGGCACCCAGAAGGAGTGCATGACGTCCTGGCTGATCATGTTGATGTGAACGGGCACGTCACCGGGCATGTAGAAAATCGGTACCGGGCGTGATCCGGGCGAGCCGTTGATGCCGGCGAACTGCGTGCTGTCCGCGCCGATGAGCGTGCGCTCCGGGCTGGCAGCGCCGTTTGGATAGGTGATCGTCCAGTCCCACTTCTTAGCGGTGAGCGTCATCTGAAGCGAATCGCCGGGAGCGACGAGCTTGTCGATGTACACATGAAAACCCTGCAGGAAGATGTAGAAAAGGAAGAAGCATGGAACGATCGTCCAGATGAGCTCGAGCCGCGTGTTGTGCGACGGGCTGTACGGCGCGGGCACGCCGGGACGCCGGCGATACTTGATCACGCATCCGATCATGATCGCCATCAGGAAGACGAACCAGCCGACGCTGATCCAGAAGATCTCCATGTAGAGCTTGTCGGTCAGCACGGCGTTTTCGTTCACACCGAAGTTGTGAAAGAACCAGCGCCAGCCGACCGCCCACCAACCTTCAGGTCCTTCGGCGAGCGTCGCGGTCCAGTTGTTCGTCAATGTCTTCAGCACACCGTCACTCCGTTCGCACACTCAAACTGCAACTGAAACGCCGCCGGTCGAAATTCCGCCCGTCGGATTCTGTCCATCGTTCTTATCCGGTCCCCCGCCGTTGCCGTCGCTTCCCGACGCCGCGTTCGACGAAGGCGGACGGCGACGACGGGTCCGTTCCATGATCATCATGCCCATCACGAGCGAGCCGACCGCGGCGATCGAAACGATCGCGCCGATCTTCATTACCCGCATCGCCTGCAACGTGTACGCGCCGGCTTTGGGGTCGTACATGAAACACCAGCTCATCATCAGTTCGCTGACGCCCTTGGCGATCTTGCCATCTGACGCTTCGATCAACGCGAGCTTCATCTGCTCGGCGAGCGCCTTGTCGTCGCCCAGGAACGGCGAGAGATACCGCGCCACGCGCCCATCGGGCGTCAGAATCATGAAGACCGACGAGTGGGCGAACTGGCCGTTGTCGGACGCGCGATACTTAAAGCCAAGCGAGTTCGCGAGTTCGCGGTTTGCCGCGGCGGTCCCGACGAAGAAATTCCAGTTGTCGGCGATGACCGGATTGAACTTGCCACCATCCCACAAACCATCCGGATGGCCGACGAGATACGCGTCTTTGACCTGCTTCGCGCGTGCCGCGGTCTCGGTCGAATCAAAGCTGAAGTACGCGACCTTGTAATCTTTGCCGATCTTGTAATCGAGGCGACGGAACGCACCAGCAAGTTTGTCCATCGTCGCACTGCAAACGACCGGGCAGTCGTAGTAGACGAGGCAGACGAGGACCGGGCGATGCATGCCACCCGAAGCCGCCGATCCCTTCTGGAGATCAAACAGATCGCCGACGCGCACCTGCTTGCCCTCTGCGCTCGTGAACTGGAGCTCCATTGGAACAAACGCGCCGACCTTCTGATCGGTGTCAAGCCCGCTTGTCATTGCGCCCGTTGCGGGTGCGATTCCGGCCTTCGACGGGTCGTACGCGCGCCCGATCTGCGCAGACGCACCTGCCGCCATTGCCAGGGCAGGCACGAGAGCGAGAAGTTGGCGACGCGAACCGAACACGGAAAACTCCTAAGCCGACGGCCTATTTGCTCTGGTAGCGCTTCACGACACGATCAATCGCGCGATCGACGGGAATGCGAACGGTCTTGGTCGCCGGATCAACGACGCCAAACGTCGAAAGGTCGGCTTCCATCTGACCACGCATGGCGTTGTACACGAGCGCTCCGCCCGTGTTCTCGATGCGCTTGTCCTGAAGCTGGCGCACGCTGACATTGAAGTAGAGAACCGTGACCAGGATGAACACCGCCGTGAACCCGAAGATCACAAAGAGCACCAGGAACGTGTTCTTGGTGTTGATGGTCGCGGCATGCTCATGCTGCGGCACACCTTCGGCATTGCTGTGGTGGTGCCAAGCGTCGGCGTGACCATGGCTGCTGTGTTCGTGGCTCGACATGCTGTTTTCTCTTTGCCGGACGGGCCCAAGCGGCCATTTTACTGTCAGGCGGGACAAATTGCTGTCAGACGAAAGATTCTAGCGAGGAAAGTTTGAGCGCGGACGGCAGACAAATCCCTGCTGGTAGGCAGGTTAGATGTAGTTCTTGTGCTCGATGGACTCGGCCAGACGCGGATCGCGAAGTGGAATAAGGGGGACCGACGACAGGCGGCGGATGAGCATGAAGCCCAGGAGACCGATCATGCCGAAGACCGCCGCGAGATCAACCCAAAAACCGCTGAGCGGCGTCAGAACGGGCGAGTCCGGACGCGTCGTGACCATCGGGCGGACAATGAAGAACATGTCGGTGAAGTGAATGAAGACCATCCAGATGGCAACGACGGCGAGGGCGGTCGGTGAGCGCTTCACGCTACGGAAGAGCAGGATCAGGAACGGGACGATGAAGTGCCCGATCGCGAGCAGGAAGAAGACAAACTGCCAGCCATCGCGCTTGCGGACGAGGTACCAGACGGTTTCTTCGGGAACGTTCGAGTACCAGATCAGGAAATACTGGCTGAAGGCGATGTACGCCCAGAAGACAGTGAAGGTGAACATGAGCTTGCCGATGTCGTGGAAGTGCTCGGACGTGACGAGTCCTTCGAGCTTTCCTGCGCGGCGAAGCGGGACGACGATCAGGACGAGGGCTGCGATGCCGCTGAATGCTGCTGAGGCGAAGTAGTAGACGCCCCACATCGTGCTGAAGAAGCGGAAGTCCATCGACATGAGCAGGTCGAAGGCGGCAAACGCGGTCGTCAGAGCGAACGCGAGCATGCCCCAACTGCTCGTGAAACGAGCCTTGTTGGTCAGCCACTTGTCGCCGGTCTGGTCCTGTTTGATCGAATATCCGCTGAGCTTCCAAGCGATAATCGTCCAGACCGTGAAGTAGAGCATCAGGCGAACGAGGAAAAAGCTGGGCTTGAGGTACCCGATCTTCTCCTCGAGCACGATGTTGCTCTTGTATTCCGGATTCATCCACAGGTAGAGGATGCCGTGGCCAATGAACATGTCGTAGAGCGGAACGATCGAGGCGACGATGAGCATCACCGGCGCGAGCACCATCAAGTTCTGGAACTGGCGATGGAGCGTGACCGACCAGCCGGAGGCCATCAAGCTCATGACGAGCGTGAAGAACATGCCGCCGAGGCACATCGCAAGGCAACCCATCGCGGCCATCTGAAAGCTGGCGATCGCGTGCAGTTTCCCGGTGTACATAAACATGCTGGCCACGGTCGCGCCAAGGCCGACGAGCGCCATGATGACAAACAGCATCGAGAGGCTCGCGCCGCCCGAGAAACGGACGTTGCTGTCGCGGAGCAGATGCTCGTGCGACTGATCGTGATGAAGCACGGCATCATGGTCGTGCGTAGCGATTGAACTCACTTGCCACCTCCCTGAGGTTGCTGCGTCGGGTGGTTTGCCGGTAGTGCGGGCGTGGGAGCGGGAGTCGGCGCCGGAGCGGGCGCTGCGGCCGGAACGGCCGCGGCTGCCGCCGCACGCAGTTTTTCTTCGAGCGCCGGACGCTCAGATTCCGGGACTTCCGAGAGCGGCACCGCTCGCGATTCCTGCAGCGTGCGGAAATACGCGACGACCGCCCAGGCCTGCATCTCGTTGAGAGCGTGGCCGTACGGCGGCATCTTCTGTTCGCCGTTTGTGGTCACACCCGTGCGGATCGTGTGGAAGATGTACCCGTCCTTGCCGGTGTACTGAGTCACATCCTTGTACTTCGGATCGAAGAAATTCGGCAGGGCGTACGACCATGCCTGGCCGACCATTCCCTTGCCCGAGCCGTCGAATCCGTGGCACACGGAGCAATAGATGTTGAACTTGGTCTGACCGAGCTTGATCAGGTCCGGCGTCACCTGAATCGAAGACGGGATGCGATCGACGTATTTGAGCGTGCCGTCGGCGTTGGTGCCGGTGATGCCGAGGAAGACAGCATCGCCATCGCGAAGGAGCGCGACACGCTGCTCGGCCCAGGGCTTACCCCAGGACTCGTCGCCCGTGATTCCGATGCGACCGAAGGCAACGACGTTGTCCGGGCTTTCGCGCATCATGCGCTTGTTTGCGAAGAACGGCGACTCACCCTGCGGTTTCCAGCGGGGCTGATCGTCCATGTCGGGGAAGAACTGACGGGGCGGCTTGTCGCTCCGGTCTCCCCGGCAGCCCTGCGCGCCGAGCGAAGCAAACAAACCCGCGACGATCGCGAGCGTGCTTCCGGCGGTCTTGATGTGGTTGTTCATGTTCATCCGGTGCTCAGTAAATCTGTGAATCGTGCGTTGGGTTCAGTCGCCTTCGACCAGATCGATGTTGCGGCCGCCGAGTCGTTCGAGCATCGCGCGGGTCTGATCGGGATCAAACTTGTCGTCGGCGCTCTCGATGCAGATCGCCAGCGTGTCGTCGCTGCACGCGAGGAAGCGTTCCTTGCGCAGCAGCGGGTGATTGTGACGGGGTAGGCCGTTGAACGCGAGCATGCAGATCAGCGTCGAAAAGGCGGTGAAGAGAATGCCGAGCTCAAACGTGATCGGGACAAATGGCTCCCAAGGTCCGTACGGCTTGCCCTGAACGACCAACTGGAAGTCGACACCGCTCATCCAATACTGCATGAGGAAGCCGAGTCCCGCACCGGTGATACCGATGAGTGCACACGCGAGCGGAAGCTTCGTGCGCTTCTGTCCCATCGCCTCTTCAATGCCGTGGATCGGGAATGGGGCGTAGACATCCCACTGCGAGTAACCGGCGTCACGCACCTTCTCGGCGGCGTGATAAACGTCGGCAGAAGTCGCGAATTCGGCAATCACGCCGTACACCGGTTCGCCACTTTCCGTCACGTACACCTTGCGTTGCTTTGCCATGGCTTAGTGGCCGTCCTTTCCGTGATGGTGCGGGCTGGCCTGGGGCAGCACTGCTTTGACCTCGGCCATCGCGAAGACGGGGAGGAAGCGCAGGAAGAGCAGGAAGAGCGTGAGGAAGATGCCGCAGGATCCGACGAAAATCCCGATATCGACGGGCGTCGGCCAGAACATGTGCCACTCGGACGGAAGGAAGGCGCGATGCAGGCTCGTGACGATGATCACGAAGCGCTCGAACCACATGCCGATCGTCACAAAGATCGAGATGATGAACACGACCATCGGGCTCTGGCGGCAGAACTTGATCCAGAACACCTGAGGGCTCACGACGTTACAGAAAATCATCGTCCAGTACGCCCACGCGTACGGACCTCGGGCTCGCACGTTCGTGAACAGGAACGACTCATACTCGTTGCCGCTGTACCAGGCGATGAAGAACTCCATCGCGTACGCAAAGCCGACGATCATGCCGGTCGCCAGAATGATCTTCGCCATGTTCTCGATATGGCGGAGCGTGATCAGGTCCTTCATGTTGGGGAAGAGTTCACGCGCCGGGATCAGGAGCAGAAGCACCATCGCGAAGCCGCCGAAGATGGCGCCCGCGACGAAGTAGGGCGGGAAGATGGTCGTGTGCCAGCCGGGCAGGATCGATGTGGCGAAGTCGAACGAGACGATCGAGTGCACGCTCAAGACCAGCGGGGTGCTGATGCCGGCGAGCACGAGATACGCGACTTCATAGCGGTGCCAGTGACGGCTGCTGAAGCGCCAGCCCATGGCGAGGAAGCCGTAGACGTAGGCGCGAACGGTGTCGGTTCGAAGCGACAGGAATGGAACGACACGTGGACCCTCGGCGTTACGGCGCAGGCGAAGATCCGCACGATCGCGAAGGGTCGCGAAGTCGGGGATCATTCCCATGTACCAGAACAGGAACGAAACGGTTCCGTACGTGCTGACCGCGAAGACGTCCCAAAGCAAGGGGCTCTTGAAGTTCGGCCAGATGTCGTTGCTGTTGGGAATCGGGAGAAGGAACCACGCCATCCACTGGCGTCCGACGTGAATGCCGGGGAAGGTCGCGGCGCAGATGACCGCGAAAATCGTCATGGCCTCGGCGCTTCGGTTCACCGCCGTGCGCCACTTCTGCTTGAGCAGACACAGGATCGCGGAGATCAGCGTGCCGGCGTGACCGATACCGATCCAGAACACGAAGTTGGTGATGTCCCAGGCCCAATCGACCTGGTTGTTCAGACCCCACGCGCCGATACCGGTGATGATCAGGTAGAGGATGAACAGGGCGCCGATCTGTGCGATCGTGAACGAAAGGCCAAAGAGAGGCGCCCACCACTTACCCGGCGGTCGCTCGGCGTATCCGCAGACGATCTCGGTGATGTCGTGGAATGAACGGTTGTTGAGAACCAGCGGTGCGCGCGCGGACGGATCGTCCACGAGCGAGCCGTCGCCCGTTCCCGGCGCAACCGGGTACGTCGGCAGTTCGCCGTTCGCCAGTCCGGCAAGTCGCCGGGCCGCAGCTTCATCAGGATGCAGTGTCGTCACGAGTGACCTCCGCCGCTCAGAACGCTCAGACTGAGCGCGTAGCCCTTGTCATCAGATTTCTTGCGAGGATCGAAGAAGGCATGCTCTTTCGCGCCGGCCTTCGGTTCTTCGTGTCCTTCTCCGCCCCCACCACCCTCACCGTGTCCGCCCTCATGACCCGCTTCGTGCGAGCCATGGAACGGATGGTCCCAGGCGTTCTTGCGGGTCCCATCGACGAGGGCCGGATTGGGGTTGTTCACCCGGAGCAGGTGGCTTGTGCGCGGACGCGTGTTCAAGTAACCGAGCAGCAGATACGAACGCCGGCTGCGTCGCGTGTGCGACACGCGGCTGCCCTTGCGCTTCTTGCCATCGGCACTGGTGTACTCGTCGTTATCGAGAATGTCGCCGAAGACGATCGAATCGCTCGGACATGCCTGCTGGCAGGCGACCTGCATGAAGCCGTCTGGAATGAACTGAAGATCCTGCGCCCGCACCTCGATCTTGGCCGAGTTGGTGCGCTGGATGCAATACGAGCACTTTTCCATGATGCCGCGCATGCGGGTCGTGACATCGGGGTTCTTCTGCATCCGCGTGATCTGATCGAGCTTGTCGCGGAGGCGGGGCGGGATCAGGTTGGGATTGATCTTGTTGTGCTCGCCCGAGCCGGTGATGCCGCCGCGGTCGGGGGCGATCGAGTTCACCAGTTCCTGGCCGATGTAGCCGCCGTTGAACTTGGTGAGGCCGTACTCGAAGAAGTTGAAGCGGCGAACCTTGTACGGGCAGTTGTTCGCACAGTACCGCGTGCCGATGCAGCGGTTGTACGTCATGAAGTTGTGGCCTTCGTTGCCGTGCACCGTCGCGTTGACCGGGCAAACCGTTTCGCACGGAGCGTTTTCGCACTGCACGCACGCGACCGGCTGGTGGAACATGAACTCGGGCGCGTTGTAATCCATCTTGTCCGGATTCTCGCGATCGAAGTACGAACCCGCGAAGTAGCGGTCGACGCGGATCCAGTGCATCTCGCGACCCTTCGCCACTTCCTTCTTGCCGACGACGGGGATGTTGTTCTCCGCCTGGCAGGCGATCGTGCAAGCGCCGCAGCCGGTGCAGGTGGACAGATCGATCGTCATGCCCCACTGGTGACGCAGCGCGTAATCCGGCGGCTGCGGGTCTTTGCTGTGCAATTTGTCGGGCCAGCTGGGCACCTGCTTGTAGTTGGGCTCGTCGGGCTGCACGTCGGCCGCCGAACGCGTGAAGGGGTTGATGTAGATCGACTTGTTCGGAGGCGTGTGAGCGAGATCGCCGAGGCGCTCGGCGAAGTTGAGGTCGCCAGCGCTGTTGTGGTTGTAGACCGCGTCGTTATCGGGAACGGTCTCGCCGCCGAACTTCTGGTACGTCGGAAGATCGACCGAACGCACGATCGCGGTGCGGCCCTCGAGGCTCCAGTGCATCTGCGTGCTGGAGATGGGATGCATCTCGCCGGTGTCTTTGCAATCGACCGAAGTCAGCCAGTTGCCCGAATCACCGCGAATCTGCCCGATATCGAAACCGACGCCGTCGGCGACGAGGCCAGCGAAGCGCCGGCCGTAACCGTTCATGAACGTCACGGTGTCGTCCGCCATTCCCGGAAGAATCCAGACGACGCACTTCACCTTGCGGCCATTGAACGTGAATTCGGCGACGTGCCCGGCCGGATACTTCTGCTTGGTGTACATCGTCTCCGGATCGGCGACCGTCGCGCTCGCCGGGAGAACGCCGAGGCGCTCCGCCGTGCGTGGGCTCATCGATGCGGGGTTGTCCCACACGACGGCCGTGCCGTGCTGCGGGAGTTCCTGCAGCCAGGAGATATTCGTGTTGCGCCCGTCGTTCATCCAGCCCGTGCGGATGATCGCTTCGAGCGTGCCTGCGGCCGGCTGCTCGAGCTTGAAACCCTTCCACGCACCGGCGACTCCGGCGACATCGGCCTTGGGGGTTGTCGGCTTGAAACCAGTGCCCGCGACGACGCCGTCGTGCAGAGCGCGCTTCCACGCCTTCTCGAAATCGGTGCTCGCCTTGAGAGCCGGTGCGCTCTTCCACGTGCGGCGCACAAGCTCGAATCCATCGCGAGCAGTGCCGTCTTCGCGGAGATCGCCGCTCACGAACGCGAGGAACTCGATCTCGCTCATCGGCGACTGGCCGGCGCGATGGCCGTTCTCATCGACCGCGGCATAGAGCGGCGCGATCATGGGCTGGATCGGCGCAATCACGCCGTCGCTGGCGATGGTGTCGCCCCACGACTCGAGGTAGTGGCAACCGTTGAGATTCCACGATGCGATCTCGCTGGTTTCGGTCTTGCCGACGGACAGCGAGATGGCGCCTTCGAGCTTTGCAAACGCTTCGCTGAATGCTGCAGAATCCGGCGCGGTAAACGCGGGGTTTGTCCCGACGCACAGCACGCTCTCGTATTTGCCGGCCTTCATCGCGGCGGTCAGCGCGATCATCGCGGCACGCGAATCGCTCGCGGCCTCGGCGGTCATCGGATTGAACGTGATGCAGGTGCAACCGAGCGCCGAGTTGATCGCGTGGCAGAGCGCATGTGCCGCAGCCGGCATGTGCGGGCCGGCGAGCACCATCGTGCGGCCCTTCTTGGCCGTGTCGAGCAGATCCTTGCCCGCTTCTTCGATGAACTTCCGGTCGGCCTCGGTGATCGACGATGTGTTGATGCCGGCGAGCGCTTCTGCCGCGGCATTCGCTGCGCCGCCCGACTTGGGCAGCACAAACTTCGCGAGCTCGACAAGACACGCGAGTACCTTGCTCGGCGTCGCGCGCAGTCGGTGATCGGCCTGCGCACCCGTGAGGCAGAAGCCGCTCTCGAACATGTACAGGCGGCTCATCTCGTCGGTCAGCTCTTCAACGCGGCGCGTCGAAGCGAAGTCGCGCGCATGAACGAGCGAACGGCCTTCACCCGTGAGGAAGTCGCGATCGAACGAAACGACGACCTTTGCCTTTGTGAAATCGATCACGTCCTGCATGGGCGCGCCGAACGCGGCCTTTGAGCCCTGTGCCGCGCCGAGATCCTCGGTGGCGTCGTACGCGATCCACGTCGCCTTCGGCCATTTCTTCATCAGCGCGTCGCGCACGGCGTCGCGGGTCGGCCCGCCGACCTTGTCGACGATGATTGCAAGACCCGCACCGTGTGTCTTATCGAAGCGGGGGAAGTAGTCCTTCGCCCACTTCACAAAGTCGTCCCACGTCGCAGTGAGATGCTCGCCCGCATTATCGTTGCGCTTGCGATTGAAGAAGACCGGCTCTTTCAGGCGATCGGGGTCGTAGAGCGAGAGCACACTCGCCTGCGCCGCAACGCTGCTGCGTCCGCGATTGATCGAGTGGAGCGGATTGCCTTCAAGCTTGGTCGGGCGTCCGTCGTGCGTTTCGACAAGCAGGCCTTCAGCGCCGCCGCCCGGAAGGGGCATGCTGGTGGCGTAGAAAAGCGGCTTGCCGGGAATGATGTCCTCGGGCGGATGCTGCGAATACGGCAGAATCTTGTGATCCGGACGGCGGCAGCCCGGCAGCGTCGCGGCGCCGGCAAGCGCGAACGAAGCGCCCATGATCTTCATGAACGTGCGGCGCGTGCCACTGAGGAAATCGGTGACGCCCGCGGGGAACTCGCGCTCGAGGAAGTCGCGGAACTCGCCGGTGTCTTCAACCTCTTCGAGGCTGCGCCACGCGGGGAGGCCGTTGACAGACGTGAGCAGGCTGCGCCGCTCGCGCGACAGTTCCTGCTTGTCCTTCTTCTGCTTGGGCCCTTCTTTGACGGTCGAAGGGCATTGATCGGACGTGCTCATGCCGAGGTCCTTGTGACTTCGCGCGGGGGATACGAAACGCCCCGCGCGATTCGCGAATCAAACTAGTAGTGGCAGGAACCGCAGCCCTGCGGAGGCTGGCGTGTGAGAGAGTGAACGACATCGCCCGGGGTGGGCTGCTGAGTTGCGCCGGCGCCGCCGATGCCGCGGTTCTCGAGGAAATTCTGTACCCACACAAGCTGGGTGACGCGATCCTTCGGAACAAGACGCGAGTCGGGATTGCGATGGCAATCAAGGCACCAGCTCATCGAGAGCGGCTGCACCTGATGCACCACCGGCATCGCTGTGATCTGGCCGTGGCAGGAGAAGCACGAAACGCCCGCCGCAAGATGCGTGTTGTGCGGGAAGTTGCGCACGTAATCAGGAAGCTTGTGAATGCGCCGCCATTCGATCGACGCGTCTTTCGCGTACGACTCGCGCACGAGCGACACGCGCTGAGTCTGCCACGCGGCGAGGCGCTTCTCGGCGTGGCAGCCGTAGCACGTCGCAACGTTCGGAACGTTTGCTTCGGCGGAGACTTCAACCTTGGTGTGGCAGTAGCGACAATCCATGCCGAGACGTCCGGCATGAATCTGGTGGCTGAATGCCTCAACAGGTTGTATGGGTTGGTACCCAACGGCCCAGAATGCGGGGGTCGCGTAGTACCAGAATGCGCCGATCGCGGTGAGCAATGCGCCGCCCGCGCCGACTGCCGCCAGCGTGGGAAACGAGTTGAACCACTTGGGAAATAGGACTGACACCCGGAGTACTCCCGGTTAGAGACCAGCGATAACGAACGCACGTGACGAAACAGATACGAAGGCCGACCAGCGTAGAATCGTCCAGACCGGCTCTTTTCCGGTAGGACAGCAATTTCTTCGCATCGATCGTGCTCTGTCAAGTCACGTCCGTTTGGATTGTTTAGTTGAGACTAAGTCTCATCGGAGGATCCATGAACGCGCTTCGCACGTTTTTCCGTCCGAGCGTCCTGACCGACGCGTTTGCGGCGACGATCGTGGTCTGGTGGACGTGGTTTGTAACCCACCTCCCGTGGCTGGGGATCCCTGAGCAAGTCGCGGTGGCAGCGATACTTGCGGCATGGTTGGCCTCGATAACGATCTGTGCCAGAGCCTTCGGTAGAGAAGGGAAGACGTTTGGCGAGGCGGTCATCGCTTCGGGCGCGGCGGGTTTCATCAGTGCAATTGCGGGGTTGTTGATCCTCGGATCAAAACTTGTTGAGGATGCGCGGCCGGGCGCGGTTGGGCCCGTGGCGCTGAAGCCAGGAGCGTTGTTGATCGCACTTGGGTTCGTCGTTTTGGGGACGGTGATCGGACTCGTTGGCGGCGCAATCGGACGGGCACTGAGCAAGCCGCGGCTGCGCGCGAGCGACGCGGAAGAAAACCGCAGGAGCTGGCTTGGTCGATTCGGAATCGTCGCGGCAGTGGCGGTTGTGCCGCTGCTTGTTGTCGGTGGACTTGTCACGAGCAGCAACTCGGGCATGGCGGTTCCCGATTGGCCGAACACATACGGGAGCAACATGTTCCTGTACCCGATCGGACCGCGCGCGACGCCAGCGGTGTATCTCGAGCACAGCCACCGTCTGTTTGGCGCACTGATTGGACTGACGGCGATCGTGCTGTGCGCACTTGTTTTCATCTATGACCGGCGCGGGTTCGTCAAGCTGCTCGCGCTCATCGTGCTCGCGCTCGTGATTTCGCAGGGAATACTGGGCGGAATGCGGGTTTTGCAGGGGAGCGCCGAGGCTTCAAAGGATGCGAAGTGGGCACGGGTGTTTCACGGTGTGCTTGCGCAGGTTGTGTTCTGCCTGTTCGTTGCGATGGCTGTTTTTCTGAGTCCGATGTATCAGCGCGTGAAGGCCGCGGCGGTTGAAGGGTTGCTTCAGTTCGGACACACCGGCGTCAAACCAAAGATCTTCCGGATCTTTGCGACCGCGGCGATGCACAGCACCCTCTTGCAACTTGTGTTCGGCGCGATGTATCGGCACACGCGCTCGGCGCACGCGCTCTGGGCTCATATGGGTTTCTCGGTGATCGTCGTTATTTTCGTATCGCTCGCGGCGTTTGCCTCGCTCGGCCTGCGAACACCCGACGCCCCCGCGCAGCGCTTCCTGCGAACGCTTGGAACGCTTGCGGCGACGTGCGTCGGGCTGCAGTTTCTGCTCGGCTGGCTTGCGTTCCTGCTCGGCGGAACGGGGCTGGAGCCGCAGTCGATTCCCGAGGTCCTGCTCCGCACGGCGCACCAGGCAAATGGAGCGCTCCTGCTCGCGATCACCACGATCATGATGCTGTGGGGCCGGGCACTCGCGCCGAAGAGCAAAGTCGGCCCCGGCGAGCCATCCGCGGCAGCCTGAATGCCCGAACTTCGGAGCGAGTTGACGCGAATCGAAGGGAGTTATGAGCCCATACCGGCTCATCTGTCTCCGATTACCAAATCCCGCAATCCCCGCTGGACCGATGCGTTAGTCTGGTGAGGCCCGAGGGACGCTCCATGGCTGATTCGCCCAATCCAACCGTTTCGACGCCCGCTGCGCCGGTGAGCGCCTCGTCGTCGAACACGCCGTCTCCGGCCGCTCGCCCGGCTGTGAAAAAGCCCGAACGGACGATGTCGGGCTCGATGGCGCCGATCGTCGCCAAGAATTTTGGGTACGAACAGGCGCGACATCTTCTTTGGCGCGCCGGGTTTGGTGGCACGCCGATCCAGATTCAGACGCTGGCAAGCTGGGGCCCGCAGAAGGCCGTTGAGTATGTGATCGATCCGGCAAATGCGCCGGAAGATAAACCCCGCGCGGACTTGTTCGACAAGAATATCATGCGCGAGCAGACGGCCGAAGAGCGCAAGGCATATCAGCAAGCGCGCCAGAGGCAGGATGAGGATGCGCTCGCGAAATTCCGCGTCGAGCAGCAGCGCCGCCAAGGCCAGGATCGCCAGCAGATCAGCGAGGTGCAGCGCTGGTGGCTCAAACGGATGATCGAGACGGCCCGCCCGCTTGAAGAGCGCATGGTGCTCTTCTGGCACGGCCACTTCGCGACAAGCTATCGCACGATCGAGAACAGCTTTCACATGTACTTGCAGAACGAAATGTTCCGCAAGCACGCGCTCGGAAACTTCGGCGATCTGCTCTACGGCATCATCCGCGATCCGGCGATGCTGAAGTATCTGAACAACGACACCAGCCGCAAGGGCAAGGCGAACGAGAATCTTGCGCGCGAGATCATGGAGCTGTTCAGCCTCGGCATCGGCGGCTACACCGAGACCGACATCAAAGAGGGCGCGCGGTCGCTCACCGGCTACACATTCAAGGACGACGACTTCGTCTTCGAAAAGAACAACCACGACGGCGGATCGAAGACAATTCTCGGTCGCACGGGCGCGTTCGATGGTGATGCATTCGTCAAGATCATTCTCGAGCAGCAGGGTGTTTCGCGTTTGATCACGCGGAAGATCTATCACAACTTCTGTGCCGAATTGCCGCCACTGGAGCGCGCGGGCTACGACGACCTTCCCGGTCCGCAGCAGGCGGCACTGCGCGATCTCTCGTCCACGTTCACTTCGTCGAAGTATGAACTCAAGCCCGTGCTGCGCCGGCTCTTCCTCAGCCAGCATTTCTACGACGACAAGATCATGAACGAGCAGATCAAGGGCCCGACTCAGCTTGTCGTCGGCGCTGTTCGCTCGCTCGACACGCCCGTGCGCGATCTCTCCATCTTGAACGACGCACTCGATCTCATGGGCCAGAATCTGCTCTTTCCGCCGAGCGTCAAGGGCTGGGATGGAGGCCGCTCGTGGATCAACACCAGCACGCTCTTCGTGCGCCAGAACATCATGGCGTTCCTGCTCACCGGCAAGAAGCCCCGTGGCTACGACGCCAACGCCGACGAGATGAAGTTCGACCCGATGCCCCTGCTTGCCGAGATGGCAAAGGCTAGTCCGGGCAGCGAAAAGGACCCGGCGGCAGTCGCCGACTATCTGCTCCGACTGACCATCGGCACAACGCCCCAGCAATCAAAGGAAGCGCTCGCCTCGCTCGCGGCCAAAGCCGGCGGCGGCGTGACCCGCGAACTCGTGATCGGATATTTGCTCCTCATCACCGCGATGCCGGAGTATCAGCTGTGTTGAAAGGGCCAAAGTTCCAAATGGCCAAAGGGCCAAATGGAAACGGCCGGTCGGGACTTTTCTGATTTGGCTCTTTGGCCATTTGGCCCTTTGGAGATTTTCCGTGGACCTTCACAACGCCCAAGCCTTCACCCGCCGCAAGTTCCTCTACGGCGGTCTCACTCTTGCATCGACCGCGTGGACGATCCCGGCGTTTCTTGGCTCATCGGCCGATGCGATGGCGGGAATGCTCGGCGAGGGACTTTCGAGCACACCGGGGGTGAACGAGGATCGCATTCTCGTCGTCGTTCAACTCGGCGGCGGCAACGACGGCCTGAACACCGTCATTCCGTACGGGATGGACGCGTATTACAAAGCCCGCGCCGGTATCGGTGTGAAGCCCAACGAGGCGTTGAAGCTTGCCGAAGCGGATGGCATCGGCCTGCACGCGCGCATGACCGCGATGAAGGATCTCTACGACAACGGCCTCGCCGCGATCGTGCAGGGCGTCGGATATCCGAACCCCGATCGCTCGCACTTTAAGAGCATGGACATCTGGCAGACCGGCGAGCGCGACGCCACCGGCGACGGCTGGCTCGGCCGCTACGTCGACAACGAATGCTGCGGCTACGGAAAAGGCGAAAGCGGCAAGCCAGATGGCAGCAAGAAACCCTCCACTCCTGCCGTCGCGGTTGAACCTCCAATCGCTATCGGTCGCACCGCTCCGCTCGCGCTGCAGGGCCGCGCGACAAAGCCGGTGAGCTTTGAATCTGCCGATCTTTTCCGCTGGTCGGGTGAACACATTCACGAGGCGCTGCGCGAGCCGTATCACGAACTGAATCGCCGCGGGGCGTCAGAAAGTGGTGGCGACACCAACGCCGATTTCCTGATGCGCACCGCGCTCGATGCGCAGATCAGCAGCGACAAAATCCGCAAGGCTGTCGCGCAGAAGAGCCTCGTGAATTACCCGGGTAACGAACTCGGTCGCCAGCTCCAGATGGTTGGCGCGATGATCCGCGCCGAACTCAAGACCCGCGTCTATTACGTCACGCTCGGCGGCTTCGACACGCACAGCGGACAGGGCGGCGCTCAGGGCCGTCACGGCAACCTGCTCGCCAACTTTGCCGATTCGATCAAGGCTTTCTACGCGGATCTCAAAGCGCAGGGCAACGACCAGCGCGTGCTCACCATGAGCTTCAGCGAATTCGGCCGGCGCGTTGCGCAAAACGCCAGTGGCGGCACCGATCACGGCACTGCTGCCCCGATGTTCCTCTTCGGCCCCATGGTCCGCCCCGGCGTCATCGGTGCCCATCCATCACTCAGCGATCTCGATCAGGGTGATCTCAAGTACCTGATCGATTTCCGAAGCGTGTACGCGGGCGTGCTTGAGCAGTGGCTCAAGGCCGACAGCAAGAAGGTCCTGGGCGAGACTTACAAGCCGGTTGTTGTGCTCAAGGCCTGATTTTGAATCCCGGAACTTACTGCAGCGCTCGCAATTCGAGGCGTTATGCGCGGTATTTCGAAATCTTGCCGCACTCGGGACATCTCACACCGTCGGCAGCGCGTTCGATTCCCAAGAGCGAGTAGCCGCAGAACAAACACCCGCGATTGCGCACGACTTTTTGCAGCGCCGACTTTGTCAGGAGGTGGTCGGCCCATGCCCCTGCTAAAAAAGGTGGATATCCGATGCAGGCCGCTGACGACAACCCGAAAACAACCGCAAGAAGGGATTCGATCCAGCCCCCTTGTAATGGCCTGAGCTGCTCTTTCCAAATCTCAATACCCTGAGCGAACGCAAGCGTTGTCAAGATCACGCAGAGTACCAGGACGAATCCGGCGGCAAGCACAGGAACGACCGCAAGCGCAAGCCGGATATTGCGCCGGCGAATCGCGTACACAACCTCCGCGCGGTCGTGAGCACTCAACTCATCGAATTCTGCAACGCCGCGCATGCGGGGCAAGCCGGGCCATCGCATCGGCCTTCGCCAGTTCACCTGCAATTACTTCTGCACCGGGAAGAGATAAATAAGCGCCTGCGGCAGCCGCTTCGCCCACGCACCTTCATTGTGCACCGCGCCGGCATCGACCTTCAACTCGCTGCCTTGCGCTCCCGATGCCGCCAGAATCCGCTTCTGCAGGCCGGTCGCGCTCTCAACGTACGCCTTGTTCTCCGGCGAACCGTCTTCTTGATTCGCGAGTTCACGAGTGCCAACGCCGACGAACGCTCGCTTGGGCCAGTTCTTGATCTGCCCGAGCCAGCTTTCCCACGCTTCGGGGTTGCCGGCACGCAGCGCCGGGCTTTCCAGCAGCGCGAGACTGAAGAGTTCGGGATGCTGATTGATCGCCTCGAGCGCAATCACGGCCCCGAGCGAACTGCCCCCGATGCCGACTCGCGACGGATTGGTCTCCACGGCGAATGTGTGCTGCACCTTGGGAACCACTTCATTCGCGAGCCACGCGATGTACTCGTTCGCGCCGGGCTCGACGTTGGCCAGCGCCTTTGTCGGCATGTATTCGCGGATCCGCGCTCCGCCGGCATTCGGGATCCCGACGATCACCAGCGGCTCGATCTTGCCCGCCTTGATCAACTCGGTCGCGGTCTCGTCGACGCGCCATTCGTCCGGTACACCGGGGTGTTTCTGAAAAAGATTCTGGCCATCGAACATGTAGAGCACCGGGAACTTCTTGCCCGCCTTTACGCCGGCCTCGTAACCCGGTGGAAGCCAGACAACCAACTCGCGCTGCGCGATACCGGGTCCGAACGGCGCACCCGCAACCTGCACGCGCCGGTAGTCGCCCGTGATCTGCTTGGGCGAATACATGTCGTTCGCGTCGGACGGCTTCTTGTAATCAGGCTTCTGATCCGCCCATTTGGCGACAGAGAATTCGAGTACCGGCTTTTCGGCGGGCGCGAGTTTGCTCGGATCTATCAGAGGCAGCGCGCGATTTGTCGGGGGCGTCAAGTCGTCCTTCAGCTCTTCGAGTTCCCAACTGCCCCGCGTGAACTTGAAGTTGAATTCGCTCCCGCCCTTCCACTGCGGAAACTCGATGCGCCAACGCATGTCGCTCTGCGGGGTGAGCTTGAACTTCGTGTCGCCCGCGCTCCAGCCATTGAACGAACCAGCGATAAAGATCGGGCTGGAAAGGCTCGCGAGTTTCGCAGGGTCATCCACCACGATGATGAATCCCTGAGGCAGACTCTCGGGCTTCACCATCTGCGGCGCAGCAACTTCATTCGCCTTTGCCGCGGCAGCCGCCTCTCGCGTCTCGCCCGTCGCGGCGTGACCCGCGAACAACTCGCCTATGGCATTCGCGCCGCCGGTCGCGCCGGCTCCAGCACCGACATGCGGCACACGGGCGACCTGCTTATCCGGGTTGTTCACACCCAGAGCGAAGATGTACATGACCGACGCGACGGCGAGGATTGGTGTCATGAGGAAGACCGTGAGGAGAAATCGCTTCATGAGGATTCGCGGCCGGGCGACGATCGCCCGGCCGCGCTCGAAATGATCGTACTCGGTAGCCGCCTCGTTACTTGCCGCTGGCCTTGGAGAAGTTCTCGTTGACCTTCTCCCAATTTACGACATTCCACCACGCCGCCATGTAGTCCGGGCGCTTGTTCTGGTACTTCAGGTAATACGCGTGTTCCCAGACATCGAGGCCCAGGATCGGTGTGCCGCCGCAGCCGGCAATTTCCTTGCCCATGAGCGGATTGTCCTGATTCGGCGTCGAGCAGATTTCCAGTTTTCCACCCGACCCAACGCAGAGCCAGGCCCAGCCTGAGCCGAAGCGCTTCGTGCCGGCCTCTTGGAATTTTTCTTTAAATGTCGCGAACGATCCAAACGCGCTGGTTATTGCCGCGGCGACGGGGCCGGTCGGATCACCGCCACCGCCCTTGCCTGCCGGCGCCATCAACTGCCAGAACATCGAGTGGTTGACGTGTCCACCGGCGTTGTTACGGACCGGACCGTGCTTGTCTTCCGGAAGATCACCGAGCGACTTGATGACGTCGACCGGGTCCATGTCGGCGAACTTGGTTCCTTCGAGCGCCTTGTTTGCATTGTCGACATAGGCCTTGTGATGTTTGCCGTGATGGATCTCCATCGTGGCAGCATCAATGTGCGGCTCGAGCGCGTTCTTCTCATACGGGAGAGCGGGAAGTGTGAACGGCATGTTGAAACTCCAGAGAATTGCGGAGGGTTTGGCCGCGCGATTGCGTCGCGATCGGCCGACTTCGCGCGATTCTATACCTAACAAGGTTCTAATTTCACTTTGCGTGTGGATAACGTGTCGTATCGCTTGGCAGCGGGCCGAGTTTCCTGTAAAATGGGAGTTCCTAGAGCGGCAACGCTTTGGGGGCTGGCGGAGGATCTCGCCAGTTGATTGTGGCCGGACGGCCAGCAGGACGGGCTCGTGTCAAACTGGGGCGGGGCGGCTGCGTCGGGGCGTTTTTTATCAGGCCTGAAGACGGAAGCAAAGCTCTCGCGAGCAAACGCTCGCCAGGGTGTGTGTGTCGAGCGGTTTTGAGTGGCTCGGGTCCTTCGAAAGAGGAACTCGCGAGGCTTTGGAAACGTATACAGGGCACTGGCGCCCCTCGCAGGAGGGTAACCAATGTTCGGTAATTCCGAGAACCTGCGGAAACGCGGGAAACTCGGGGTTCGGGGCGGAATCGGAGGGTCGTGTGACCTTCCTTTTTCGGAGGGATGGTTGCGGGCCGGGGGCAGACGCCCGGAAGTTTGAAAGCAAGGACGGCCCACGGGCGTCCGTGGGTTAGGAAGGTTGCCATGAAGCAGCTTGGAGAAAAACGAAGCGTCGGCCCGCTGGAGCAGGTCCGGCGACGCAATCGAGCGGGAGTTTCGGTCGCCGCAACGGCGCCCGAAGCACCCAAGGCCGGCAAACGTGCCGCCAAGACGGTTGATGCACTCTCGAAACCCGCGAGCAAGGCGGTGGTGCGCAAGCGTCTGAGCACCGAGGACGAGCGCCTTTTGGCGACGATCCTCTCGGTCGAGCAGGATTTCATCGATAGCCCCGTCTTCTACGAAGAAGGCGCGTTCGGCAAGATCTATGACGAGGCTCCTGACATTCAGAAGCCCGATACCACCTGGTATCACCCCGTGATGGACGATTTGTCCAGCACGTCGCGCACACGCACGGTCAAGAGCGCGCAGCAGGTCATTCTCACCGGCGCGGAAGAGCGCGTGCTCTTCCATCAGTTCAACTACGCGCGGTACCGCGTGTGGAAGCTGCAGCAGGAAGTCTGGACCCGTGCTTCGCGTCTGCCGAGCCCGGAACAGGCCGACGAAATCCTTCGTTGGCACCGCAAGAGCGAACGCATCCGCGAGCAGATCGCGGAGACGAACCTTGCGCTGGTGCTGGCGATGGCCAAGCGCACGCGCATGAGCGAAGTTGACTTTGCTGATCTTGTCAGCGAAGGCAACATGGCTCTGCTCCGCGCCGTCGACAAGTTCGACGCGGGTCGTGGCTACAAGTTCAGCACGTACGCCTGCCGCGCCATCTTGAAAGCGTTCAGCCGCCAGGGCATGAAGCTGAGCAAGTACCGCCAGCGATTCCCAACTGACTTTGATCCGAAGCTCGAGAAGTCCAACTTCCTCGAGACCAAGCGGTTCACGTTCGAGAAGGACGCCGCGGAAGAAGTCAAGCGGATTGTGATGGAGAACCGCGCCGAACTGACCGACGTGGAACGCACGGTGATCGAGCATCGCTTCGGTCTTGAACACAAGACCGATGACGAGAAGCCAATGACCCTTGAACAGGTCGGGCAGATCATCGGCGTCACGAAGGAACGCGTGCGCCAGATCCAGAACAAGGCGATGGAAAAGATCAAGCGCCAGCTTGAGATCAACTTCCTGGGCATGAAGCCGACCGAGCTTCCGCCGTTGGAAGGCGAACAGGCAGCAGCTGCCGCGGCGGCTGCAGCTGCAGCGGAGAGCGTTGTGAGCTCGCTGACTCTCGAAGCAGCGGAGCTGAAGTACTCCGTGATGCAGGGCTCGCAGAACTGATCGATCGCTGGAATTTCTGCCCGAAATTTTCTGAATTTCATCAGCGCCCCGGAGCCATCTTCGGGGCGTTTTTCTGCGCACACCCGAACAGGCTCCCGCGATCGGATTCGTTCGCTTCGATTTCCGATGAATCGATGCTTTTTGCAACACCGCGCGGACTTGAGGCGAATCGAAGCCGTTGGCGGGAGGGTCGGGGGGGCGACGGGGTGCGGGGTGACAGTCGCTTTTTCACAGGATTTGAGTCGTCCCACGCCTTCTCGAAGGCGGGCGATGGAGGTATTCTTTGAGCGGTTCAACTTCGCATGCGTCGGCGGCTCGCGGGTCCACTGTTCCCGGTAGGGAAGAAGGCTCGCGCCCCAGGGGAGACGTCGGGTCTCACCTTCCGCCCGGCGCCGCTTCACCGGGGACACCCATGACGCTCTCGACCGACACCGTGACCGACGCCTCGCAAACCGGTCACATCGCAGCGATGCCCGATCAGAAGCACGATCCACATGCGACGCGCTTCGGCAAGTTGCTGCAGGCCGCGATCAAACTCGAAGCATCCGATCTGATCATGAAGTCGGATCAGATTCCTAAGCTGCGATTGCGCGGCGCGCTCAAGCCCCTCGATTGCGAGCCGGTCAGCCGCGAAGAATTTTACAGCATTGCCAAGCACATCCTCGACGAAGAGCAGATGGCCGACTTGCACAAGTTCGGCTCCGTGGACTTCGCGTACGACTACGACGCCAAGAACCGCTTCCGTGTGAACCTGTTCCAGGCCCGCGGCAAGCTCTCGGTCGCGGCCCGCTTGATTACGAGCAAGATCCGCAAGTTTGAAGACCTGTATCTGCCCCAGATCATGGCGGATGTGTCGATGCAGCCCCAGGGCATCGTGCTTCTCTGCGGCGTAACCGGCTCGGGTAAGTCCACCACCATCGCTTCAATGCTTGACTATGTGAACGAGCGCAAGAGCGTGCACATCGTCACGATCGAAGATCCGATCGAATACATCTTCGAGGACAAGAAGGCGACCATTAACCAGCGCGAAATCGGGCTGGATTGCCTCGACTTCAAGATCGCGCTCCGCGCCCTGGTGCGTGAAAACCCCGACATCGTGCTGGTCGGCGAAATGCGCGACCAGGAAACGTTTGAAGCCGCGCTGCACGCCGCGGAAACCGGCCACCTGGTCTTCGGAACGATCCACGCCTCGAGCACGACACAGACGTTCAGCCGTATTTACGGCCTGTTCGAGCAGGAAGAAGTCGATCAGGTGCGCCGCATCTTGGCCTATCAGATGCGGGCGTTCGTCTACCAGAAGCTGCTACCGACCCTTCACCCCGAGATTCCGCGTATTCCGGCGCTCGAGATCCTCATCAACAACGGCGTCGTCCGGAAGTTCATTCTCGAAGCCCGCGAAGGCGAGCTCCGCGAATACATCAAGGCGGTCGAGGCCGAGCAGCAGGGCATGGTCGATTTCAACCGTTCTCTGGTCAAGCTGGTGGAATCCGAATACATCCACCTACGCGTTGCTCAGGAGAACAGCCCGAACGTCGACGAACTGAACATGATGCTCAAGAAGCTCAAGTGACCGGCTTCCGCACGGGCAATTCTCCCCGGCGCGTGTTATCCTTGTCCTCCCCCCGCCGATCGCCGTCGATCGATGGGTACTTTCCGGGTTTCCGGCGGTCATCCGCCGGACGGAGGCCTGCATGGGCTTAGATTCGAACGCCTTGGTTCTGACGCTCGCCGAATCCCTGACGCTTGTCAGCTGGTGGAAGCCGGTGCTGTTTCTCTTCCCGCTGCTGGCGTGGGCGTGGGCGGTCTCGACCGTCTGCGACAAGCACGCGGCCCGTTTCTATCTCGAACGCGAGATGTGGAATTACATCCACTGCGGCGCGGCGTTGCTCGCCCTGCTGGCGGTGATGTTCATGCCGTCGATCGGCGATGGCGGATCACTGACCTGGATCGTGAGTCTCTTTCTCTTTACCGCGATCCTTGCAAGCAGCGTGGTGGCGTACGTCATCGTCGCGAACCGCGACGAACGCGTGCCCGAGGGCGGAAAGGTTTCCTTCGAGCTCTCGAAGATCGCGAACCTTGCCGAGATGAAGGGCAAGAAGAAAACAAAGGGCAAGGCGGGCACGTCGGTGCTCACGTTCCGGCGTGTGGATAAGTCGGCCGTGGAAATCCCGGCAGGTGATTCGCCGGAGTTCGAGGTGCGCGTCGCGGCCGAGAACATGCTGATGAAGGCGCTCGATATCCGCTCGTCGCGCATTGAAATCGCGCCGAGCGCGAAAGACGCGTATCAGATCCTGTTCAACGTCGACGGTGTGAAAACGGCCGGCGAAACTATTCCCGCCGCGGCCGGTGTCAAACTGATCGACTTCTGGAAGGGCTCCGCAAAGCTCGATGTCGCCGATCGTCGCAAGAAGCAGTCGGCGGATCTCACGGTTGAACGCGGCGCTTCGAAAAACAAGCTGCACCTCGACACTTCCGGCGGCCAGTCGGGCCAGAAACTCTCGGTGCTGATCGATCCCGAAACACAGGTCCGCAAGACCCCGGAACAGATCGGCTGGACTCCCGAGCAGATCGAACTGGTACGGGGCTGGTCGACCACCCGCGGCGGCGTTGTGCTCCTGAGTTCTCTGCCCGAGGGCGGACGCACGACGACGATGTACACCGTCATGAAGATGCATGACGCGTACACCAACAACGTGCAGACCGTTGAAATCGAGATCGAGGACGCGCTCGAAGGCATCCGCCAGAACAAATGGGACGCGATGTCGGAAGGGCCGGATTTCGCAACGCTCGTCCGCTCGATCCTCCGCCGCGACCCCGACATCGTCGGCATCGCCGAAGTGCCCGATCCGCAGACCGCGAAAGAAGTCGCCAAGGCCGATCCGGAAAAATGCCGTGTCTACGCCTCGATTAACGCGGACAGCGCGGTCGGTGCAGTCCAAACCTGGGTGCGGCTGATCGGCGATGCCGATGCCGCGGCCAAGGCGATTCACGGGGTGCTGTCGGAAAAGCTCCTCCGCAAGCTCTGCATCAACTGCAAGCAGGCGTATCAGCCGTCGCCCGACGTGCTGAAAAAGCTGGGGCTCCCGCCCGAGAAGGTCAAGCAGCTCTTCAAGAAGGGCGGCGAGGTTCTGGTCAAGAACAAGCCGGAAACATGCCCGGTGTGTCAGGGAACCGGTTATCTGCAGCGCGACGGCGCGTTCGAGGTATTCAACATCGACGAGTCCGCGCGAGAAATGATCCGCGCCCAGAACTGGACGGGGCTGAAGGCCGAACTACGCAAGGGAAGCCTCCCCTCGATCCAGCAGGCGGCGCTCCGCAAGGCCATCGACGGCGTCACCAGCGTCGAAGAGGTGCTGCGGATCACCGCCGAAGGCACCAAGTCTGCGCCCGCACCGCAAGCAAAGCAGCCCGCCAAGCCCAACGCCTGAACCCGTTCGTTCGGAGACTCTCGCATGATCATGAATCTTCTTGCCATCGCGATCCTCGGAGGCGTTGCGTACGCCTGGGGCTCTCGCGGCGGCTTTTCTTCTCTGCTCAACTGCGTCTGTGTTGTCTTTGCCGGGGCCATCGCCTTTGGGCTCTGGGAGCACGTCGCGACGTGGCTGATCGCGTCTGCAGGCACGCGCGGCATGAGTTCGTTGCTCGCCGATATCGCGTGGGGTGCGGGGCTGGCGATCCCGTTTGCGCTGGCGCTTGGTGTGCTGCGCGCCATCACCGACATGTCGATCCGCAAGAACCTGAAGTTCTCACCGGCCGGCGACTGGATTGTGGGTTCACTCTTTGGCGTGATCGCGGGCACGATCGTTTCCGGCATTACCGTGCTGACGTTTTCGGGCATGCGCATCGGCACCGACGCGTGGGGATACACAGCGATTTCGAGCGATGCTGCGGGCAACATACAGCGTGGGGACGCGCTCTGGGTTCCAACCGATCGCTTGACCGCCGCGTTGTATTCGCGACTCAGCCACGGCACCTTCTCGTCGTCCGATCCGCTCTCTCAGTGGAATCCGGATCCGGCGGTCTTTGCCGCCAGCACTCGCGCCAGCTTTGGTGAGGGCACGGCGCGAAACTCGCTCGATCGCAAGGACTTCGACATCATCGGTCGCTATGTGCTCGATCCGGCGAAGATGCAGGCTCCTCCCGCGCCCAAGCCCGGGACACCGCAGCCCGCGGCAGCAAAGGGCGACCCGAACGATTTGAAGGCCGACTCGTTCGATACGACGCCGCAGAACATCAAATCGTTTAACGGCGAGGCGCCGGGCAAAGATTCCAAGCTGCACGGCGTCATTGTGAAGTTCCGCGCCGGCTCAAAGGAGCGCACCAGCGGACAGGTGATCGTCGGCAATGGTCAGGTGTACCTGCTCACGCAGGACAACGACGGCAACGTCCACTTCGTGTTCCCGAATGCGGAGATCAGCAAGGCCGAAGCGGGCAAGACGGCGATCTGGCGTTTTCGCTACGACGCCAAGGACACTTTCCTGGCCTCTCTCGGCGGCGATTCGGAATCCAACTGGGCGTTCGAGTTTCTCGCTCCGGCGGATCAGACGCCGATCGGAATTGTGATCAAGGGAACACGGGAACGTTTCGATCCGGCGGATGAGAAGCTCAAGCCCGTCGAGTTCGAGAACCGCGCCAAGCGCGACGCGCTCATCGCGGCCGGCCAGTTGACCTCCGGCAAGTCGGGCGGGTCGATCGACGAAAGCAAGGCCATCACCATTACGCTCACCGGAAGCGAAGGCACCGGCGGCGTCGTGTCCGCCACCAACCAGATCGGTTTGGTGCTGCAGGACGGAACGCTTGGCTCCAGCATCACGGTGACGAATGGTCGCATCATCAACGGCAAGACCGTGCTCACGCCCAAAGACACCCAGAATCGCGGCGTCGATCAGAACCTCCGCGTCGACCGATTTGCTCCGCCACAATCCGTCGCGCTTCTGATGGTCGATGCTGGCGTCGAGCGAGGTGAGGGTGGACTGACCGGAGTTGCGGCACGCGAGGCCGGGAACGATTCGTCTGTCCCCGCGGCCCCCTTTGTGATCGACTCGAACGGGGTGCGCTATGACGCCGTTGGTTACGTCTATCAGGATCCACAAAAGGTCGAGGTTCAGTACGACATCGGAAAGCCAATTCAATCCATCGCCAGCGATATGCCGGGCCTCTCCCGCAGCCGCCCGGATCAGAAGCTCCGCTTGGTGTTCGCCCCGAGCCTCGGGACGGAGATCGTGGGGTGGGGAGTCGGCAATAAGCTAATCGCCAAATTTGCTCCGCCGGTCAAGCTGGAAAACGAGCAGAAGTAAGCGATCGACCGTGATGACAGCGCATGAAAAAGCCCCCGATATCCCGGGGGCTTTTTTCTTGAACTCAGGTTGTCGTGCGCACGATCACTTCGACTTCGACGGCCTCTTGCCGTCCTTGCCGTCGCGCTCGCGCCGGGGCCTGGGGGCATCGAAGCCAACGGGCCTGTCGCTCGGACCGCTGCCGAAGCCGGACTTGGGCTTGTTGTCAGCCTTGGCTTCATCGCCGTCCTTGCGAGCCTTTTTCTTGCCATCGGCGGGAGCAGCTGCTTCCGGCGCGGCGCCTTCGGCTGCCGCCGGAGCTGCGTGCACGGAGGCTGCGGCCTCGCTCGGCTGATCCTTCTTCAGATCCAGCGGGCGATTGGAGACGACCCAGAGCTTGATCGCCGAGTCGAGATCGCTGTCGAGCTTGACATGCACTTCGTAGCTGTCGATGCGCTTGATCGCCTGGTTGAGGCGAACGTCGCGGGGCTTGACGGGGTGGCCCATCTTGGTGAGCTCGGCCGCGATGTCCTGCTGGGTGATCGCACCGTACAGGATGCCCTGGTCGTTGCACGACCGGGTGAGGTGCACTTCGATGCCCTGGAGCTTCTCAGCGAGCTGCTCGCGGTGCTTACGCTGAGCGGCGATTTCCTTCTCGGCTTCCGCACGCTTGGCGGCGAGGGCCTTGATCTTCTCTTCGCTCGGCTGCGTCGCAAGATTGCGTGGCAGCAGGTAGTTGCGGGCGTAGCCGGTACGCACGTTGACGACGTCGCCCACGATGCCGAGGGCTTCGACGTTGTCGGTCAAAAGCAGTTTTACGTTCTTGTTCATGCCGCTGTCCTTTCGCCCGGTGACCCGGGTGGAGTTAGGAGCAGGCTTTGGCAACAAGCCAAGTCTGCCCCAACGCGAAATCTGAAATTGTCATCCCTGCCCAGTGCGTTCGAAACGCTCGTGCGGGGCCCTTTGAAGGGGTGGATATTAGAACGGGATATCGTCGTCGCCCATCGGAGCGGCGCTCGGGGCGGCACGATTTGCGGGCCGGGTGTTTACCTGAGGAGCGCTTTCTTCGTCGTTGTACGAGTTGCCGCCCCCACCTCCGCCCCCGCTACCTCCGCCACCCTTGCTGTCAACGAACTGGAAGCTCTCGACGACAACCTTGAGCTTGGACTGCTTCTTCCCAGTTTCTTTGTCGTCCCACTGATCAAGCTTGAGCCGGCCTTCGATGAAGACCGGGCGGCCTTTGGCGAGATATTTCGCCATGATTTCAGCCGTCTTGCCCCACGCTTCACAGTCGATGAAGGTCACTTCTTCGCGCTTCTCGCCGCTTGCAGTCGAGTAGTTGCGATTGACGGCCAGCCCAATCTTGGCGACCTGCGAACCACTCGCGCCTGCGGCACGCAGCTCAACGTCGCGGGTGAGATTGCCCATCAAGAGGACACGGTTGTAACTTCCAGCCATGTGAATTCTCCCGGATGACGTGCGGACACCGCACCCACCGTTTGGATCATACTAGGTCCGCCCGTCGACCGCAAGATCGGGTATTTTACCGACCTAGGCCTGCTCGGCATCTGCCGCAGCAGCCACCGGCTCAGCCGCGGCTTCCGGGGTCTGGGGCTTCTCGGCGCGCATCTTGGCTTCGAGCTCGAGCTCGCGGCGGGCATCGGCGGCCTGCATTTGCTCGACCGTCATGTAGTCGGCGCGGATCAGCAGGTGGCGGAGGATCTTCTCCGACAGGTTGCAGTCGCGGTCGAAGCCGAGCATCGACTCGTTCGGGGCCTTGAAGTAGACGAGGATGTACGTGCCGCGCTTCTGGCTGGAGATCTCGTAGGCAAGACGACGGTCGTCCCACTTGCGCATCGCGACGATCTCGGCCTGAGCGCGCTGGAAGATCTCGTTGAGATGGGCGACGCAGCCGGCGAGGTCCGCCGCGGTCGACTGGCCGAACAGGAACATGGCTTCGTACTGATAGATTCGTTTGCCGGGCATGTGATTACTCCGCTTTCTTTGAGATGGGCTGTGATGTGGACTGCGATGAGGACTGGTCTGTGGAAGGACTGCTCGCGGTTCGCGGGCCGTCCGGACTGACTTTGGACGCCTGGCGCGCACGATGCGCCTCGGCGTTTCCGTTGAACTCGTTCATGGTCGCCGCGAGGCCGCGGCGAACAAAGGTTTCACTTGCCTTGGCGGCGCGATCGAGGGCCGGCTGCATTTCCGACCATTCGTCTTCCGCGAACTTGGACAGGACGTAATCCGCCTGATCCCAGTTTGCGGGTTTACCACCAGAGGGACGCTCGCCAACACCAACTCGAACGCGCGGGTAGATGCCGTTACCGAGCGCCTGATCGATGCTGGAAAGCCCGTTGTGTCCGCCCGTGCCGCCCGCTTCGCGGATGCGGACCGATCCTACCGGGAGGTAGAAATCGTCCACGACCACGAGCAGATCGGTCGCAGGCTGAAGTTTGAAGAAGCGAAGCGCCTCGCTCACCGCCCGGCCGGAAAGGTTCATGAAGGTGATGGGCTTCATGAACACGCATTTTTCCGAACCGATGTCGGCCTCGACGGTCATCGCCTGGAAACGCGATTTGGGAATCGCGCCCCCCCCCACACCTTTGGCGTGCGTGTCGGCAAGGCGGTCCATCACCAGGAACCCGGCGTTGTGCCGCGTTCTGGCGTATTCGGGACCGGGATTGCCGAGGCCGACGATGAGCTTCATAGTGCTTGCTTCTTAATCTACTTCCGGACTTACTTCTTGGCCGCTCCGCCAGCGGGCTTCGCGCCACCTGCCGGGGCAGCCCCCTTGGCAGGAGCCGCACCCTTCGCGGGAGCAGCGCCCTTCGCGCCGGCTGCGGGTGCAGCACCCTTGGCCGGAGCAGCGCCCTTGGCGCCTGCAGCGCCTTCTTCGCCTTCGGCCTTCTTGGCGGTGAGAACTTCCGGTTCGCCGGCGCCGGCAACGGCTGCCGTCGCTTCGCCAACCACGATCTCCTGCTGGATCACGATCTGCGCGAGAATCGAGTGCGGATCGGTGATCATCTTCATGTTCGCGCCGGGCAGCTTGAGCTGGGCAGCGGTGATCTGCTGGTCGACGTCGAGTTCGGCGACGTCGAGTTCGATGAACTCGGGGAGCTCGGTCACCACGCACTCAACGACCACTTCGTTGGTCGGGTGCATGAGAATCGCGCCGGCGGTCTTGAGACCCTTGGCTTCACCGATGAGGTGGATCGCGACGCTGGTGCGGATGCGTTCGTTCAGATCGACGCGGGCGAAGTCGGCGTGGACGATGTTCGTTCCGAGGTGATCGAACTGCAGGTCCTTGAGCAGAACGACCTGGCCGCCGTCCTTGTCGGTCGAGCCATCGAAGCCGAGGCGGAAGATCTTCTCGCCCTTGTGGAAGTGGCTGATCGCTTCCTTGAAATCGATGGCGATCGAAACGGGCGCCTGCTTGTGGCCGTAGACGACCGCGGGCAGTTGGCCCTTGGCGCGGATGCGCTGGCAATAGCGGGTTCCAGTGTTGTCGCGGTTCTGAGCTTTGAGGACGGGGGTTTTCTGAAGCATGTGATCGATCCTTTCAAATTCAAAGACGTTTTGTCTGGGACGTTGTGTCTGGTTTGACTGAATTGTGAACTATCGCTTGGTACCGGCGTTCTTCTGGAAGAGTGCCGAGACCGACTGGTTGTTGTGAATCCGGTTGATCGCCTCGCCCAGCAACTTGCTGACGCAGAGTTCGACCAGCTTGTGCTTGATGGGAGCAACGCGCTCGCCCTGCGGGATCGTGTTGGTGACTACCACGCGTGAAATTTCGTCTGACGCGAGGCGCTCGAGCGCGGGGCCGACGAGCACACCGTGCGTCGCGGCGGCGATGACCTGTTTCGCGCCGCGTGCCTTCACGAGCTTGGCGGCTTCGATAACGGTTCCGGCCGTCGAGATCATGTCGTCGAACATGAGAACCGTTTTGCCTTCGACCGAACCGATGAGGTTGCCCGTAACAACGGTCGAGCCGCTGAGCCGACGCTTGTTGATAATCGCCAGATCGCCACCGAGAAGGTTGGCCATGCCTTCTGAGACTTTGACGTTACCGACGTCCGGGCTGACGAGGCACAATTCGCCGAGTTCCTTGCGGATGCCGGAGAAGTACTCGAGGAAAACCGGAGTTGCGGACAGGTGATCGACCGGCAGATCGAAGAAGCCCTGGATCTGTGCGGCGTGCAGATCGACCGCGAGCACGCGATCGGCACCGGCCGCGGTGATGATGTTGGCGACAAGCTTCGCGGTGATCGGAACGCGGCCTTCGTCCTTGCGATCCTGGCGGGCGTAGCCGAAATACGGGGTCACGACGGTGACGCGAGCCGCCGATGCGCGGCGGAGGCAGTCGATGAACGTGAGCAACTCCATCAAGTTGTCATTCACCGGTGCGCAGGTCGAGATCACGATGTAGCAGTCGCGACCGCGCACATCTTCTTCGAGCTTTACGAGCACTTCACCGTCGGGGAAGACGACGGTGTGCGACGCGCCCAGATCCATCTTCAAATGAGCGCACATGCGCTCGGCGAGCACGCGGCTTGAGCGACCCGCGAAGATCTTGAGTTCGCCGTTCGCGCCGTGATTCATCGAGCGGCTCCAGTCGCGAGATTGTGCGGGGACGTGGGGGCTTTGATGGCGGGACGCGAGCGGTAAATTGTGTCCACCTTCGCGAGATCTTCGAGCGTGTTGATGCTGAGCACGTCTTCCGGCGGCACGGCCTCGATCACTTCGACGGGCTTGCCTTCGCTGAGCAGAAGTGAAAGCGTGTCGGTCAGGTAATACTCGCCGCTGACGGGATTGCGTGTCACGTTCTTGAGCGAGCGGAACAGATCCGCGGTGTTGAAGCAGTAGTAGGAAGGATTCACTTCCTTGATCGCGAGCTGCTCGGGCGTGCAGTTCTTCTGTTCGACAATTGCCTTAAAGCGGCCGTCGCTCCCGCGCCAGATGCGACCGTAACCGGAAGCGTCGTCGAGCATGGCCGTTGCAAGCGTTGCGCTCGCATGTTTTTCGCGGTGACGCTTCAGCACTTTTTCAAGCGTGGCGAGGCGGATGAGCGGGCCGTCGCCACAGAGAACAAACGTGTCGCCGGGATAGCCCGCGGCACGGAAAATCTCTTCAGAACACTGCACGGCATGGCCGGTTCCGAATTGCGGCTCCTGTACCGCAAACTCAACGTCGTAGCCCTTGAGCGCGGCACGAACGTCTTCTTGCTTGTACCCCACCACCGCGACGATGCGCTTGCATCCCGCAGCGAGGCAGGCATCAACAACGGCGCAGACCATCGGCCGGCCACCGATCGGGTGAACGACCTTGGGCAGATCGCTCTTCATGCGCGTGCCCTTGCCGGCGGCGAGGATGATGGCGGACGGTGCGGAGTTGTTGGATGAGGTGGTCATGTGTTGGCGGCGCCCTGAGCGCAAGCCCCAAAAGGGAAGCTGGGCGACAAGGATTCGAACCTTGACAAACAGAACCAAAATCTGCTGTGCTACCGTTACACCATCGCCCAGAAATATGCGTTTTGCAGTCTGGTGGTGTGCCTTCCGACAAAGACTCCTTGCATGCTCACCGTCGCCCTAAGGCGTCGGTAGCGACCAGCGGACGGACCATTCGCGGTCCCGTCCCCGGCGAAAAATCGCAAGGTGCGGAGGCCGCGGCAACATTGCCCGAAGCACATCGCTTCGAGTCGGGAGCTGGACTTTCCATCAGCCGCGATGGGAAAGCCCCGAACCGTGCCTCGGCCTTATTCCGGTTTCCCGGCTGGCGTCCGTCACGGTCGGCTCCAAAGTGGGGGTAAGTCTAGGAAGGACTGGCAGCGGAGGTCCACTCGTGCTGCTCTGATCCGCCGCAAGTTCGGGCTTAGTCAGGCACTCTTCGACTGGGCGGCCGACTCCTTCAACTTCCAATACTCAGCCGAAGTGACCACGGGAATGACTTCGAAATCGACTAGATCGTCCCAGTGACTGATCCACTCGTCGATCTGGGCCTTGGTCGACGCTTCCATGACCTGAAAGCACTTGCCGCTGGTCGGTTCAAGCCAGCTTCCCTCGTAGGCGACGCCCTCGGGCATCATGCGGCCCTGGGTTTTGAAACGCAGCCCGACTTCGTCCCCCTTACCGGGTTTGAAGCACTCGATGACCATGAAGAGCATGTGCTGGGTACGGACGCGGCTCAGTCCGTGGTTCGATCTGAATCGTCCTCGGCCGGCTCATTTTCGACCGGGGCGGGAGCGCCGAGTTCTTCACGCAGCGTGGCTTCGCTGATGACTTCGTAGCAACTGGCGAGCAGGCCGACGAGGGGGAACGAAGCGGGAGCATCGCCGCCGCCGGATTTGGAGACGCCGGTCAGCGGGCTCGGGCCAAGGCGACGCAGGAGCGGGTGACTCACGGGCGGCGGCACAATCGGCGCATCGAGATTCTCGATATCCGAATTCAGTTCCCAGAAGTCGCGCGTCGCCTCAAAGGCGACGAGTCCGGAGTCGGAGACACCCGGCACACGACCGGCGTACACCGAGGGATTGGTCTTCGATGAATTCGCGATCGCGCGGCTGTGGCGCAGACGCTCGAGTAGTTCCTGGCCGTCAAGGCCTCGGAGTTTGAACATCACAAACGGGTCGGTGGCGAGGCGCTGCGCGAGCAGGTATGCGGAACATGCCGCGTGCTTGCACCAGAGCGCGGGGCCGGGATTTTCGCCGGCGGCCTTCTTTGCGGCGCGCGTGCGGTCTTCGGCCTGAAAATCGGCGCAAGTGCAGGAGAAAGCGATCTCGGATGCATCGGTCGGAAAGAGTTTTAGACCGAGCGGAACAAAGACATCTTCGATGTTCGCGGGCAGATCGCCGGCGAGCAATTTCGCGGCGTACATCGCCTGATCGGTCATCACGCCGACGACTTTTTCCCACTGTTCGGGCGAAAGCGGCTCGATCTGGAACTTCACCTGATATGGCCGCTCAGCGCGACCCTGCACACTCGCGACAAGCGACGAGTGTTCGATGATGAACGTCTTGGTCTGGCCGAGCGATGCGTATTCAAGACCATCAACTGCGCGTTTCCCGGGCGCTGCCTGCTCGATGATGCGAACCCATCGCTGCGCGGGCCAGCTTTCGGACCAAAGTGATGTCTGCTCAGCGGTCGAGATCTTCACGCCCCCGCGCACTCGCCGCGGTTTTAGCGGCAACGGCTTTGGAGCACGCGTGAACGGCTGCGGACGCGGCGTCTGCAGCGACGGCGGCACGTTTGGCCGGCTGGAATATGTGGGAGCGGATGAGGTTGACAACTGCTGCGGCGGCGGCACCGACCCCGGGGAACGAGGCGGATTGGGAGGAGATGGCGGGTTGGGAACACTCGACATGGGTTAGATTTCGTCAACGATCGCGTCGTTGCGCAGAGCGAGGAGTTCACGCAATTGCGTCGTGTCCAATTCGGTGAGCCAGCGCTCGCCCGAACCGATGATGTTCTCGGCCAATTCCGTCTTCGATTCGATCATCTGATCGATGCGCTCCTCCAGCGTGCCCCTGACCACAAACTTGTGCACCTGCACGGTGCGTGTCTGGCCAATGCGGTACGCACGATCGGTCGCCTGGTTCTCGACGGCCGGATTCCACCAGCGATCGAAGTGGAAAACATGGCTCGCGGCGGTCAGGTTCAATCCGACGCCGCCGGCCTTGAGGCTGATGAGCAGGATCGGGTTCTTGCCATCGGCCTTCTGGAAATCCTCGACGATCTGGACGCGTTCTTTCTGCGTCGTGCCGCCGTGGAGGAAGAGCACCTCGCGATCGAGGTGGTGGCGGAGCATCGCGCCGAGCAGGTTGCCCATCTGGCGGAACTGCGTGAAGACGATGGCCTGATCGCCCTCGGCGAGCACTTCGTCGAGCATCTCGATAAGGCGGATGCACTTGCCGCTGCGCTCGACGACCGGCGGCTTCAGGCTGCCATCCTGCCAGTCCTTGAGTAGCTGCGTCGGGTGGTTGCAGATCTGCTTGAGCTTGATGAGCGCGGAGAGAACCAAGCCGCGGCGCTGGATGCCTTCGCTCCGCTCGACCTCGGTGAGCATGCGCTGGACGCACTGTTCGTAGAGGGTGGCCTGCTCGCTGGTAAGCGGGCAGTATTCCTTGCTCTCGACTTTTTCGGGCAAGTCGGCGACGACGGTCGGATCGCTCTTGAGGCGGCGCAGAATGAACGGACGCACCAGGCCCTTGAGCTGTTCGAGCTTGGCGCGATCGCGATAGCGCTCGATGCCGACGGCAAAGCGCTGACGGAAGCTACCTGCGGATCCGAGATAGCCCGGATTCAGGAAATCCATGATGGACCAGAGTTCGCTGAGACGGTTTTCGACGGGCGTACCCGTCAGAGCGACGCGCCGATCCGCGGCAATCGAACGCACGGCTTGGCTCTGCTTCGCGCCCGGGTTTTTGATGTACTGGGCTTCATCGAGCACCAGACGTCCCCAGTGAACCTTGGCGAGCAAATCCTTATCGCGGTGAGCGAGCGAGTAGGTGGTGATCACCATGTCGCTGGCGCGGGCCTTCTCGACGAAGGCGTCTTCGTTCAGGCGGTCGGCGCCGTGGTGCGTCAGCACCGAGAGTTCCGGGCAGAAACGCGCCGTCTCGTGCATCCAGTTGCCGACAACCGACATCGGGACAACGAGGAGCGTCGGCTGCACGCTCGGGCGAGGCATCCCCGGCGTCATTTTCGCGATTGCCAGGTTCATCTGCTCGCGCTCGAAGGCCATGAGCGCAAGAAGCTGAATCGTCTTGCCAAGGCCCATGTCATCGGCGAGGCAAAGTCCAAGGCCGACGCGCTCGAGGAACGCCATCCATGAAACGCCTCGCACCTGATACGGGCGGAGCGTGCCGTGGAATCGCTCGGGGGGCTTAATCGTTTCGAGCTGGCGCGTCGCGGCCTCGGCATTCATGAGTGCCGCGACCCAGCCGGTCGCTTCGAGGCCGGTGATCTGGACGCCGGTTTCACGCGGATCGCTGCCGTACGCGATGCGGAGCGCATCGGCGACTTTCATCTCGCCACCCGGGTTGTCGCGCACAAACTTGATCGCGCTCTGCACATCTTCCGGGCGCACTTCGATCCAGCGGCCGTTCACCTTGACAAGCGGGCTCTTGCGTGCCGCGAGCTTTTCGAATTCAGAGAGCGAGAGTGTCGTGTCGCCGAGCGCGATCTCCCAGCGATATCGAACAAGCGCACCCATGCCGAGCGTCGGGCCTGATGCGGTGCTGCCGCTGGCTGAACTCTGGCCCATCACATCGCTCATCGAATCGCTGTCGAGGCGGAGGCGGACGCCGAGCTTGGCGAGAGGCGAATCCCACCAGTCGGGCGTCTGCACGCCGAAGCCCTGTTCCTGCAAAACCGGCGAGAATTCACGAAGAAACTGATATGCCTGACGCGTCGAGAGCTCGACGCTGCCGGGCTCGGAATCTTCCAGAGCTTTCTCGAGCCGGTTGTAAATGCGGCTCGCGCGACCCAGTTCGCCGAGCATCAATTCCTGAGGCGAATCAATTCGTTTGCCTTCGATCGTCATCGAATCGCCGGTGAGCGCCCACAAATCGGCGGCATCCACAACCAGCGCGGGTCGATCGACGCTCTGCAGGTGGAATGTGAGCCCCCACTGCGCATCGTCCTCTCCCTCTTCAGGGATGGGCTCGTTCAATTTGAGCATCAGACGCCACGCCGAACTGGCACCGCGCTCTTCGAGACCACCGATCCACTGGCGTACACGCCGCGCGAGTTCCTGGCCACGGATGCTCGTGGCAGGAACGGCATTTCCTCCCGCAAGCAGTGACTGAAGCCACGCAACGTGCAGATCGATCGTTGCGTCTTTTTCGCCGACCGACGAATAGAAATCTTCACGAGTCAGCGTCGCGCGGCACTGCGCGTCGAGCACGCGCCAGAGGAAATCTTCAACGATCGGCCAGGGCTGATGCTCGAAAGGATCGACGCCCGCGCGGGCAATCGCGGGCATTCCATTCACGAGTGCCGCGACGCGTTCTGCGGTCTTTTCGTCGCTGAGCCAGGGCTGCCACAGCCCCCGGAAATCACCGGCGCTGCCGATGCCGTGCTGTGAGACCATCGGAACGAATCGCTGCTGCGCCAGCAGGCTTCTCACGAGCCGCGTCGCAGCGCCAAAGAAAACGACCGATGCGCCGATGAGATCAGATTTTTCGCCGGAAGCGCCGTCGCCCGGGCGAGGCGAGTCATCAAGAAGTGCATCGAGCGCGATCGGCGCGAGTAGCGGGCTGACTGCGAGTGACGGAACCGTCACCTGTTCAAGTTTGAGCAATCCCTCCGCACGATGTCCCGCGGCACGAGCGAGGTGCGAACTCGGCTGCACACTGCCGCCCATGCTTGGAAGCTGAAGTGTGATGACGGAAGCCGCGACGGCGTCTTCGCCAAATGCTGTCCCGAGGCGAGCGCGGATCGATGCGATATCGAGTGCGAGCGGATGTTCACCGGAAGCGGCGCGAGCGAGCGTCGGCAGCTTGGCGCCGTCTTCGCCCCAGATGTGGAGCATCGGACCGCTTGCGGTGACCGACTGTCCGACCGTCCATGCCGCGTGAAAAACGTGGAGCAACCCTTCTCCCTCTTCAGCGCCGCGCAAGCGGGCCGAGAAACATCCGTGTCGCGCTCCTGCACCGGAGCAATGAGGGCGCAGGGACTCGAACCCTGGACCTACGGCTTAAAAGGCCGCTGCTCTACCAACTGAGCTACGCCCTCGACTTATTCGGAGTGTTGCCACCCGCTTGTCCCGCACGATTTCGCGTCCAGTTTTACTTGGACGTGTCCTGTTCGGGGCCAAGAGGTAATGGTACGCGTGAGCCCGCGTGATTGGAATTACTGCGACCAGAAAACGCGTAAATGCTGATGGCTACGCGTTGGTGCGTGTTAGAGCCGGTTTCAGAAGCGAAACGAGCATTTCTGCGTGTTTCGCGCTCGCCCCTTTGTTTGCCAGAACCGCGGCACGGGCGTTTCTGGAGAGCTCGGCGCGTTCCGTGGCATCGTTGAGCAATGACGCAAGCGTGGGCGCGAGGTGTCCCGAGTCCACGATTCGGATCGCTCCGGCGCGCTCGAGCGTCTGAACGACATTCTGGAAATCGCCGTAGCGCGGGCCGATGAGGATCGGCTTGCCGAGTGCCGCGGGCTCAAGCGGGTCGGAACCGAAGAGATTGAAGAATGACCTGCCAATGACAATAACGTCGGCGAGCGAATAGGCGAGTCGAAGTTCACCGATGGTGTCGAGGAGGAAGCGATCGCGGCCGGATGGTGACGGCGTGCTTGCGCCTTTGGTTGTCGACCGTCGAATGCAACCTGGAAGTGCGGACGCGGCTTCCTCGAAGCGCTCGGGCTTGCGCGGCGCACAAAGCAGTTGCGCGCCGGACGGACACACGCGATGTAAAAGTGCTTCTTCTTCCGGCCCCGTGCTTCCGGCGACGATGAGAGGGCGGGCACGATCGATGCCGAATGCTGTTGCGAGGTCTCCGGCGCCGGCAATCGGAGCATCGGGCGACTCCGGAACGACCGCAGCATCCCACTTCATTGTTCCGGAGATGCGGACCCGATCCCGCGGAACGCCCATGGCAATGAACCGGGCGGCGTAATCCTCATCCTGTGCCGCGACTTCTGCGAGCCGCGCGAACGTCGGCGCGAGAACGGGCTTGAGTTTGCGGTATCCCTTGAACGACCGCTCGCTCAGGCGCCCGTTGATCACCGCAACCGGAATCTGGCGACGGGAACACTCTTTGATGAAGTTGGGCCACACTTCAAGCTCAACAAGAGCGACGGCGTCGGGCTGCACAGCATCGAGAAAGCGTCGGACGCTTGCAGAAAGATCGATCGGATACCGCAGAACTGTCGCGTGCTTGCAAAAGAGTTCCGTTGCGCGAGCGAGGCCCGTATCAGTGCCCACTGTAACGACAACTTCCACCTGTGGCCCCGCCGAAGGCGAAACTAGCAGAGGCAGCAGATGGCGGATCGCGTTGACTTCGCCAACGGAAACTGTGTGAATCATCAGCCGTGGCAGGCCCTTGGCAGGCAACGGCGGAATGTTTCCAAACCGCTCTTTCCATCCCGCCCGTTGCTTGCGCAGCAACCACGGCGAGAGTGCGGCACCGCCGGTGATGTAGAGGAGATCGAGTGCGTTCACGGGTTGGTCGCGCCGCTCAATTGAGAGGCGAACGGGGCGGCGAACGGGAAGGCCAAATCACCGGGCAGAAGCCCGGTGCCACGATGAAAATGGGCAGGCAGGGACTCGAACCCTGGACCTCTCGCATGTAAAGCGAATGCTCTAGCCAACTGAGCTACCCGCCCGAACGCTCAACTTTACGTCGGCCACCGCTGCGATTCCCGACTATTCCCGCATCGCGCGCCGGAAGAGCAGCGACCCCAGCACAAACCCGACGATGGCGATCCCCGCCAGCACCATCAGGGGGAGCATCATCTGATCTGGCTTGTATGCACGCCATGTGGCCCCCTCGATCGCATCGACCGACCACTTGAACGGACTCGCCATGCTGACGTGCTTCATAAAGGCGGGCATGAAGAAAACCGGGAGTGTGCCGCCACCTATGAGCGCCATGATCAGGATGATGCTGCGTCCAAAGCCGGCCGAGCCCTCACCCGATTTGCCGAGGACTGACAGGAACATCATGACGCCGACGAACGCGCACGCGGAAAAGATGGTCGCAACCAGCAGCATGGGCGGGTTGAGCAGACGCACGTGGAAGAATGTGGCGAAGATCGCGATCAGCAGCCATTGCACGAGCATGCAGGAGCAAAAACCCGCGATCGCCTTGCCGCCGATGATGTGCCAGCGGGTGACGGGCGCGCTGCGAAGGCGAACAAGCGTGCCCCGCTGACGATCGCGCGCGAGCGTCGAGACAAACGCTGTGACGCAGCCCATCAATCCCCACACGATCCCCTGCGGAAGCGAAACCTCGTACGCGTTCGTCGGTCCATCCCGATGTTTTCGGATGTCCTTCATTTCAAATCGCATCGGGCTGAACCCCGCCATGACGTTGTCGCTCAAGGCAGGCTTGCCGTCCTCGCCGGGCTTGTTCGCATCGTTCGCAAAGGTCTCGATGTTCTGAAAGAGCGTGCCGAACATCAGCTTGCGGGAGAGATCGAGGTCCTTCGAATGCGCAATGGTGTCGCGTGCCTGCTGCAGCTGTCTTTTCAGGCGATCGGGCTGCGAGAGCGACTTCGCCATCATTGCGAAACTCTGCTCCATCAGACGGCCCTGGAGCAAACCATTTTCGCCTGCTTTGGAAGGATCGACCAAGACCGGAATCTGCGGCCCCTTGCCGGTTGCGAAGAGATTCTCAAGGCCTTTGTCAAAGCCTTCTGGAATGACGATACACGCCGACGCCTTTCCTTCGCGGACGAGCCTCTCGCCGTCCAGTTCTGTCGGCGCGACCGCGACTTCAAAGCCGTCCATTTTTTTCAGGCTGTCGACAAACTCGCCCGCGATCATGCTCTGGTCGAGTCGCACGATCACGATGTTGATCTTGCCCTTCTCCGCATCCCCCCCGAAGACCAGACCGAAGAAGATCGCGAAAATGATCGGGAAACCGAACGTAAAGAACGCCGCGGCACGGTCGCGCAGCAAGAGCCGCACGTCGGTCCACGCGATCGCCCACATCGCCCTGATTCCCGCGAGAATTCCCATCAGTCGCGCAGGCTCCTTCCAGTCAGGCTGAGGAAGACGCTCTCGAGATTGGGCCTGTCGATGTGAACGCCGGTGACGGGATCTACCGCGTCGCCACCTGTCAATACCCGCGAGATTTCGCGCAGCGGCGCATCGGTCTCGACACGCTCGTGCTTGTCCGCGCGCTCAATGCGCACGATGCTTTTGCCTCCGTGCGTGCTGACAAGTTCATCCACCGTCCCGACGCAGAGCAGTTTCCCTTTGTCGATGATCCCGATGCGATCGCAGAGCTTCTGAGCTTCTTCCATGTAGTGCGTGGTGTAGATGATCGTCTTGCCGGCTCGCGCGAGCTCGCGGACAGTGTCGAGGATGTTGTTGCGGCTTTGCGGATCGACGCCCGCTGTGGGCTCGTCGAGCAGCAGCAGAGGCGGCTCGTGGATCAATGCCGCGGCAAGGTTCAGGCGGCGTTTCATGCCGCCGGAATAGACACCCGCGCGATCGCTCGCTCGGGGCAAGAGCCCCACAAGATCGAGCACGCGATGGACGCGATCGCGGAGTGTGCTTCCGCCGAGTCCGTACAAGCGCCCGAAAAGCGAGAGATTTTCCGCACCGGACAGGTCGTCGTAAATCGCGAGCGCCTGCGGCGCAATACCGAGCTGGCGGCGGACGGCATCGGTTGTGGGAGCGCCCACGCCTTCGATGTTGACCGATCCGGAATCGGGTGAAATCAGCCCAACGCACATGCCGATCGTCGTGCTCTTGCCCGCGCCGTTTGGGCCGAGCAATCCGAAAACCTCGCCCTCGCGGACTTCGAGCGAGACGTCATCGACAGCGACGAGGCTGCCGTAGGTCTTGCGAAGATTGGTCAGGCGAAGCACGCGGGATTATCGCATGGTCGACACGGGTGGGAGCGCACGCCGAGTCTTTTAGTGCCGCGCTGCCGGGTTCTCAACGGATTGCTGGAGTCGGCGCAGCGCATCAAATGCCTGCATCGGGCTCATCGCATCAAGCTTGAGTTCGCGCAGTTCATCCACGGCCGGGTGGCGCAGATACTCGGTGAAAAGGCCGAGTTGCCCGTTTGACGGCGCAGTCGGAACAGGTGCCGCGGCACCCGGAGACGGCTCGCCCAATCCGTGATGCACGGCAAGACTCGCAAGCACTTCGCGCGCCCGCCCCACAACCGTCTGAGGCAAGCCCGCAAGCCGCGCGACGTGAATGCCATACGACTGATCGGTTTTTCCCGGCAGAATGCGATGGAGGAAAATGATCTGTGTCTCCCCCGCCGCGGCAGATCCCGGCTGCGATGGCGACGCGTCCAGCGGCCACTCGCGCACCGCGACATGCAGGTTGCGAATCCGGTCCATCATGCCCAGGTCTTCGCGCTCCGCGAGATCGGTCAGTTCGTGATAGTGCGTCGCAAACAGCGTACGGCAGCTCTTGCGTCCAAGATATTCCGTGATCGCCCACGCCAGCGAAAGGCCATCGAGCGTGCTCGTGCCCCGGCCGATCTCGTCGAGAATCACCAGTGATTTCGGTGTCGCGTGATGAAGAATGTTCGCCGTTTCGGTCATCTCGACCATGAACGTCGACTGGCCCGCGTGCAGCGCATCGTCGGCGCCGATGCGGGTGAAAATGCGATCGCAGAGACCGATGGTGGCGCGTGCCGCAGGCACAAAGGAGCCAGCATGCGCAAGCAGCGTGATCAGGGCGACCTGGCGGATGAACGTGCTCTTGCCCGCCATGTTCGGGCCGGTGATGAGCGCCATCGCGGGTGCGTCCGTCGCGCCAATCTCGACATCGTTCGGAACGAAATCGCGGCCGAGCGAGCGCTCGAGAACGGGATGCCGCCCGTCGTGAATCACGAGCGTGCCGTCGTCGCTCATATCCGGGCGCACCCAGCCGGCGCGCGAGGCGTGCTCAGCGAACCCGAGCAACACATCGACTTCGGCAATTGCGTCAGCGAAAACGGCCAGATCGGCGAGCTTGGCCGCGATAGAAGCGCACAGCCCATCAAACAATTCACGCTCGCGCGTCATCGCACGCGATTCCGCCGTACTCACCTTCCGTTCGAATTCGTGCAGTTCCGGCGTGATGTACCGCTCAGCGTTCTTGAGCGTCTGCTTGCGCGTAAACGCGGCAGGCGCTTGCTTCGCCTGCGACGCCGTCAATTCAATGTAGTAACCGAAGATCTTGTTGTAACCGACCTTCAGTCCCGGCAGCGCGTGCTCGGCGAGCAGCTTTTCCTGATATTGGATCAGCCACTGGCCCGCATCCTTCTGGAGCGAGCGAGCCTCATCAAGTTCGGGATCGACACCGTCCTTAATCAATCCGCCGTCACGGAGATGCGTCGGAACCTCGTCGTTGCAGCTCGCGACGATCTTCTCGCCGATACGCGCGAGTTCCGGAGCGACTCGGGCCAAATCGCCCGCGCTCTTTGCAAGCGACGCGACCGCGGCGATCCGCTCCTGAACTGCCGGCCCGCGGCAAAGCCCCTTCGCCAGCGCCACCAGATCGCGTGGCGTTGCGCGAGCGAGCGCAACGCGGCCCGCAATACGTGCAACATCCGGCTGATCGTTCAACAAATCTCGAAGTTCGGTCGCAAGTCGCCGATCTTCGCAGAGTGCCGCGACCGCGCCATGCCGCCGCTCGATCGTCTCGCGGCTTCGCGCCGGGCGGCAGAGCCACTCACGCAGCAGCCGCTTCCCCATCGCCGTGCGGCAAACTCCTCCGCTACATCCCGCCGCGCCCGTCAAGAACACGCCGAGCAGCGAGCCTTCAAGGCCGTTGTCGGATGAACCCGGCGCAGCGCGAATCACGCGCTCGATCTCAAGCGCCCGCAGACTCACCGCATCCACAATCATCGAATCGCCGGGAATGTCCAGCGTCGGAGGCCGCAAATGCGAAAGCGTCCCGCGCCCGGCCGATTGCTTCCCTTCTTCCGCGCCCGGCGTCTGCGTTTCCTGCAAATAACGCAGGATCGCGCCCGCCGCACTTACCGCGGCATCATCATCGCGCACACCAAACCCCGCGAGCGATTTCACTTTGAAGTGATCCGTAATCGCGGTCCGCGCCTCATCCATCCGGAACTGCCACGCCGGACGAGGCGTGCCGCTGATCCCAAGCGCGCTTAAACACCGCTTCACGCGGGGAGGCACCGTTCCATCCGCGAGGGCCGGATAGAGAAGTTCACGCACGCTCCGACGCATCAATTCATCGAGAATCGCCGCGCCCCCCGCCAGCCCGCTCGCGTGTACCAGTACGAACTGTCCCGTCGAAGCATCCACCACCGCGATCGCTGCATCGGAATCCTCGCCGCTTCCAACAAAGCAAATCGCCGCGAGCTTGATCGCAGCGCCATCTTCCAGCAGCGGCCCATCCACCAAAGTTCCCGGCGTGAGGACGCGCGTCACATCGCGCTGGATCACACCCTTGGCGTTCTCCGCCAGTTCAGTCTGCTCGCAGACCGCGACCCGGAAGCCCTTGTCGATGAGCTTTTTGAGGTAGGTCTCGAGCTGGTGATACGGCATCCCCGCCATCGGAACGCCCGCCGTTCGCTGCGTGAGCGTCAGTCCGATCGCCTTGCTGACGGCAACCGCGTCGTCATCAAACATCTCGTAGAAGTCGCCGATGCGAAACAACAAAATGCAGCCTTCATGCCGCTTCTTGAAGCGGTAGTACTGCTGCATCGCGGGGGTTTCACGAGGGTCGGGCATACGTCGGGCCACTTGGTTCAGGCTGCAGGATTCCGAGCATACGCGATCGCCCCCCGCTTACCCACCCCGCCCGAAGCGGTACACTTCGCCCTTCCCGGCACGGAGGCCTCAATGTCCGAATCCGCACGCGTCGCGTACTTCTCGATGGAAATCGGCGTTGACCCGCTCGTCCCGACCTACTCGGGCGGTCTCGGCATTCTCGCGGGCGATCTGCTCCGGTCTGCCGCGGATATCGCGCTTCCCGTGGTCGGCATCACGCTCCTCCATCGCCAGGGCTATTTCGATCAGTCGATCGATGCGAGCGGCATGCAGCACGAGGCCGCGGTGAAATGGAACCCCGCTGACCGACTTGAACTGCAATCTCCGCGCGTGGTCGTCAAGCTCAACGGCCGCAAAGTCACCGTTCAGGCGTGGAAGTACACCGTCAAGCCCACGCACCCCAAGGGCAGCGATGTTCCGGTCTACTTCCTCGACACCGATCTCGCCGAGAATGAGCCCGAAGATCGCCACATCACCGACTCGCTGTATGGAGGCGATCCGCATCATCGTCTCACGCAGGAAGGTTTGCTCGGCATCGCCGGCATCTACATGCTGCGTGCGCTCGGCTGCGCCAATCTGCAGACGTACCACATGAACGAAGGCCACGGCGCGCTCGTCACGGTCGAACTTCTTGCTGAGCACTCCTTCAAGCGCAAGACCAGCCCCGCCGATCCGGCAGTCATCGATGCAGTTCGCAAGGCCTGCGCATTCACCACGCACACACCAGTCGCCGCCGGGCACGATCAGTTTCCGCTCAGCATGGTCTTCGGCGTGCTCGGCGAACAGTCCGCGATCTACGAAGGCGCGCCGTACGTTCAGAATCACCAGCTCAACATGACGCGTCTCGCGCTCTACTTCAGCGGGTTCACGAGCGCCGTCGCACGCCGCCACGCCGAAGTCAGCCGCGAAATGTTCCCCGGGGCACGCATCGATTACATCACCAACGGCGTGCACGCGCCGACCTGGGCTTCGCCCGAAGTTCAGGCCGTGCTCGATAAGCAGTCGCCAACCTGGCGGGCCGATTACCGCGAAGTCCGGCGTGCGCTCTTCGCGCCGGACGAAGGCATCACCACCGCCCACGCCGCGGCAAAGCGTCGCCTCCTCGAAATCGTCCAGAAGCAAACCGGCGTCTCAATGAAGGAAGACGTCTTCACCATCGGCTTCGCCCGGCGCGCCACCGGCTACAAGCGCGCCGACCTGCTGGTTTCCGACACCAAACGCCTCCGCGAAATCGCCAGCAAGGCCGGCGCGATCCAGATCATCTACGCCGGCAAGGCGCACCCCAAGGACTTTCAGGGCAAAGAGATCATCCAGCGCATCATCGAGCGCCTGAAGTCACTCGCGCCGGAGATCAAGGGTGTCTTTCTCCAGAACTACGACATGACGCTCGCCAAGTCGCTCGTCGCGGGCGTTGATCTCTGGCTCAACAACCCCGTCATCCCGCTCGAAGCCTCCGGCACCAGCGGCATGAAAGCCGCGCTGAACGGCGTCCCCAGCCTCTCCACCGCCGATGGCTGGTGGCTCGAAGGCTGCGTCGAAGGCGTCACCGGCTGGACCATCGGCCGCGATTCATTCGAGGTCAACGCCGCTTCACATGCTTCAACTCCGCCCGAGGAAGACGCCGCCTCGATCTACCGACACCTTGAGCGCGATATTCTCCCGATGTACTACAACGACCGGGCAATGTGGCTCCAGGTGATGCGCCACTCGATCGCGCTCAACGGCAGCCAGTTCAACAGCAACCGGCCGATGGCTGAGTATGCGGAACTGGCGTACCGGCTCAAAAAGTAGCCGGCGTGAGCAGGTGATCAACGATTACGGACTGGTTCCTTCGATGATTGCCCACGCGTAGCTTGCAAGGTTGTCGCACGCCTCGGTTGTGCCGGGGACGCCATCCGAAGGCCTGGTTGCATCGTTCGCGTATCGCCAGCACTCGCCCGCAACACAATTCTTTGCTCGTTCTCCCGATTCCGGGAAATAGATCCGAACCGGATGATCGACATCCGCTTCCAGAACTTTCAAGAGCCAGCCGGTTTCGTCCGCTTCGATCGCGTACTTGGTTCCCTCGGAAGAAACCGTGGCCTTCTTCACCTGAATAATTGGTGCGGTTCCCGAGACTACCACCGCGCCGGGATCGGGCATTAAGATCGTCATCTCGCTCGATTCTTCTTCCGTCGCCCCCTTCGCTTCGCTGGCGGGACGTATCGCCGGCGTGTAGCTCCAGGGCCCGATTTCGTTTTTTTCATTGGCCGTCACGAGGATCTTGTAGGACGTCGTGGGCTTTCCGGTATTGAACCGGCTCGCCTTCAACCTCGTCACCGATCGAGTCAACGCCGGCTCACCCGGTTTCGTTCGAAAATCAACAATGAAGTTTCCGTCGGTGACAACGCTCGATCCCGCTTTTGAGCTGAACGAGACATCCCAGGTTCCTGCGCTGATGTTCGCCGATTGTGACTGCGCCGCCGAAGCGTCGAGGTCTCGCGCCATCGCCGGACCGCAGGACCACAGCGCGATCGCTGGCGCGACGACAGCGAGTCCGAACAACAACGACCAACCGATCACGTTTTTCGTGCCGATCCCCAGATCAGATTTCATTTCAAACGCTCCCAATACGGCTCACGCGAGCACGACGCACATCATGCGTCATAAACATCGCGAGCCCGCAGCCCAACCACCCCGCCGCGATCGCCGAGAGCGGGTTCCAGTAAACCGCGCCAGCTCGCAGCAACAACACGCTAACACAGATGGCAATAAGCGTCAACACTGTCATCAGCACCGCCGCGCCCCATGAGCGCGTAAATCCGACTCCGGCGCTGACGCCGGCCACCGCCATGAACCCGGCGGTCCACCATAGAACGCTCATGTTTGGTGAATCCACGATCTCATCGCGCAACATTTGCTGAACGGTCGTGGCGTGCGTCCACACCCCGGGCACTTTCAAACCGCTTGACGATATCTGAATATCACCCCCGGTTTCGGTCGCGTTGCCGATCAGCACCACTTTGCCCATAAATTCCCGCCTTCGTTCCGAGTCGGTCAAAGCAAAGAACCGCTGGAGCGACATGGTGCAGTTCGTCAAGCCGTCCATCGGCAGAGGCACAACCGAAATCGCCAGCAAATCGCCGGGCAAAAGTCCCCGATCGGGGTCGGGCTCGGTAACGTTCTGAACCCCGGAATATCTCAGTCGATCGGGCCCACGCAGGGTCGCACGGCGCTGCGTGCCCGTCTTGAAATATCTGATTTCTGCGATGCCATTCTGGAGAGCGACCGCGACTTCGGCATCTGGTGCGCGGCAAGCGGCAAATGTCAGCAAGGAAAACCCTGCAACCACTTCGGTGGCTGCGCGTTCAAGAGCGAGATCCATTCCCCAGCGATCCGGACTGGTGAACCCGCCGGTGGGCGGCCCCGTCCACGCCACCCGAGCGAAGTCGGGTGCGATCGCAGGAAGCCCGTCCGCGCCAAAACTCCAGAACGGGTTGGCAATCACCACCCCAATTCCCCGAGCACGAAGATCCGAGATCGCGCCGATCAGGGGTGCATCAAACTCCGATGGCTTGCGAAACATGACGTCGATCGCCACCGCGCTCGGATCCGCTTGAGCGAGCCGCTTGAGTGTCTCGGCGTGAATCAGCCGGATGCTCCGGATATTGTTTTTGGTGACGCCGGCAATGCCCTGCTGAGCCGCTAACGCCTCGACATCGGTTTGGTCGTCGATGGTGAGCACACGCACGTCGGGAAGAGATGGCAACATGCCCGACGCGGGAGCGAACCCGCTCACGGCACTCGAATACCGCACACCAATACTGCTCCAGAAGATTATTCCTGGCTGAACGACGAGCATCGCGAATAGCAACGCCACTCCGGCGCATGCCAGAAATGCCGCAAACGAGTGGCGCGCCACGACACGCCCGAGCGCCCGCCGCGCCGAGGCGAATACCCCAACGCGCCTGGCGCGAATCGGTTCCCCGGCGCGAAATGCGAGCAGATCTTCCCGCAGTTCACGCACGCTCTGGTATCGTTCGAGCGAGCCTTTCTGAAGGCACTTCAAGACAATCGTCTCGATATCGCCCGCCAGGTTCCTGTTCAGCGTTCGCGGCAGCGCCGGCGTGGCGTCGTAAACCATCCCCTCCATCGACCGGCGATCGAGGCCCGCGTGCATATCGATCGGAAACCTGCCGGTGCAGAGCCGATACAGGATCACACCCAAGGAGTAGATGTCGGATCGATCGTCCACCGCACCACCGATCAATTGCTCCGGCGCCATATAGGCGGGCGTTCCGAGAATCTGGCCACGCGAAGTGATCGTGCGTGCGCTGTCTCCAATCACCTTCGCGATGCCAAAGTCGATGATCTTGATTGGTGATTTTTCCGATCCGTCCGCCGCGATTGCGGGATTCACGAGAATGTTCGATGGCTTCAGATCGCGATGCACCACGCCCTCGCAGTGCGCGTGCTCGAGCGCATCGCACACATGAACGATGACTCGAATCTTGTCGTCAAGCGTGACGTCGGAGCGCTCGCAGTAGTCGTGAAGCGTGATGCTTTCTTCGACCAATTCCATCGAAAGGAAGGGGACGATGGAGGTGTCGTCGCCTCCCGCCCCACCGGGGCGATAAACGCCGGTATCGAAAACCTGCGCGATACCAGGATGCTTGAGGCGCGCCAGGGCGCGGGCCTCCGACTCAAACCGTGCGAGCGATTCGGCGCTGACGGCGCCGGGCTGCATGACTTTGAGCGCCACGCGACGATGCAGCGCTTCTTGTTCCGCCTCGTACACCAAACCCATCCCGCCCGCGCCGATCAGCCGAACGATCCGGTATCCCGCGATCTGAACCGGCATGACGAACGGGATATGGGCTCGGACCGACGGCGGCGGAAAATCATTCGTGGGCTTTGGCGTAGGCGAACCCAGCGGCGATGTTGGTTGATCGCCAGCTGCTTCGCGGGATGGGTCATGAGCATTGGATTGATTCAAAGCACCCTCAAGCAGGGCACTTTACCGTCAAACGGCCTCGAGCGCGCGGGCCACCCTTTGACCCGCTTATCGCCGAACTATCACATCCGAATCGTGAAAACGCACCTTCTTCATTGATGCAAACGGGTCGTCGGATGCGCGATACCCCACCGTCGCAACGACCTGCGCCGCCAATCCCTGCTCAGCCAAACCGAGAATCTTGTCATACTGAGCAGGGTCGAAGCCTTCCATCGGGCATGAATCGATCCCGAGCATCGCGGCCGAGGTCAAAAACACGCCCAGCGCGATGTAGACTTGCTTGCCCGCCCATGCGTTCACATCGAACCCGGGGCGTTCCGCAAACCCGACCATCGTGTTGCGAAAGTCGGCGAGCGTACTTCTGTCCGCCCCTCGGACCGTCGCGATTTGATCGATGTAACGATCAACTTCCGCCTGTCCGAGTTTCGTTCTGCGGGCGAAGACGACTAGCTGCGAAGCATCGGTGATCTGCGGCTGATTGAAACTCGCCCCGCGCAGTTTCTGGCGCAGGGGCGAATCTTCGATGACCAAAAATTTCCACGGCTGAAGGCCGAAACTGGACGGCGAATGGACCGCCGCCTGCTCGAGCGCCTTCCACGAATGGGCGTCGATCTTCCTGGTCGTATCAAACTTCTTGACGGCGTACCGCCACTTCAGATTGTTGAGCAGGTGCTCGATCTCCACCGGGCGATGCTTCACCTCGCCCGGCGCCAAAAATCCCTGGCCATGGCTCATCGATTCCTCCGCTCTTATTGAACTCGGTCTTTGCGATGCCGAACACGTACCGAGGTTACACGCGGGCGAACGCTTGAATCTTGCGGTATGCTGCCTTCGTGACCCGCGCCATCTCCGCGAGGCCAAATCGGGGTACGAATCATGGCAAAGAAAGCGAAGAAAAAGGCCCAGAAGAAAAAGTCGTCCGCGAAGTCGGCACGCAAACCCGGAAAGAAGAAGGCCCGGCGCACGGTGCTCTACAGCAGCAAGGGCAAGAAGCTGTATGCCGTACGTGATAAGGGCGGCAAGTTCAAGGACATTCAGCAGTACTCGCGGGCGCACGCCATGGATATCAAGCGCAAGTCCAAAGACGAGTAGCCGCGCGACTCTTTCGAATTCGTATTTCAGGGGTGTAGCTTCGCCCCGCGCTATCGCATCATCCCGCCCCGTCGGAGCGAATCGGTCACGAGCCGATCAATCGGCGTATCCGTCGGCACCAGAAAATGCGCGACTCCGCGCGACCGGCACGCACCGCGGCAGTCTTTCAGAAACTCTGCGAGATTCGCGTGGTACTTCGCGATTGCCGCCGGGGAAATCGTGACCTCGACTCCACGGGCCGTCTCGATGTCGGTCAGGCGAAGATCGCCGGTGAGCCCCATCGGCGCGCCCCGAGCCGGGTCCAGCTCGGCCGGCGAGAGCACCTGAAGGCAATAGGAATCGAGCGCGCCATGCTCGGCGACGCCCAGCGAAGCAAGGCCGCCCGCCGCCCCTTCCGGCGAGAGCAGATCCGAAAGCAGCACGACGATCCCGCGCCCGGAAAGTCGCGCTGCGATCGAGCGAACATCAGCGTTGAAATCGGCCGCCTTGTTCGAAGCGCTCGACCGGAGAGACTCGAGCAGAAACTCGGAGATTCGCCGCAGGCTCGTTCTTCCCCGAACCGGACGCAGCGATCGCGTCGGCGTCGCTCCGCCGAACGATGCGACCGAGACGCGGTTGTTCTTCACCAGTCCGATGTACGCGAGCGCCATCGCCAGGCGATGCGCGTAGAGAGCTTTGCTCGGTATCTCTGGAGCGCTGCCGCGTGCCGCTTCTCCGCCGGCGCCCATCGAAGCCGATGCATCGATAATGAGGTGCAGCGCGAGATCTTCCTCCTCGCGAAAGAGCTTGATGATCAGCCGCTCAAATCGAGCGTAAACGTTCCAATCGACGTGCCGAAGATCGTCGCCCGCGACGTATGTACGAAAATCATCGAACTCGACACTGCGCCCGCGTCGCTTGCTGCGCCGTTCCCCCGGCAGCTTGCCGGCAAAGACGCGCCGGCTGAATACATCCAGGCGATCAATCTTTGCCGCAAGGCCGGGAGGCAGCAATTCCTCCAGCGACCGAGGCGGATTGATTTCTTGCGTGATCAGCACGACTCAACACTAGACAAGACCGCAACGACTCTGAATGCAACACCGCCAGGGCGCCCGCGCACTTGACGATGCGATTTCCGCTCCACACCAAAATCAAAAAGCAGCAGAGCCGTCCGGAAAGACGGCTCCGCCCTGATTCAGGATTCCGAACCGGGATCGGTGTACGGCACGCAATTGGTCGCACCCGCTAGGAATGCGTAACAGCCATTGCCGTAGACGTATCCATTGCTGCAGATCACCGGCGCGTAAACATCCGGACATGCGGGCGGATCATGCGGCCGGACCGCCAGCGCGCTCCCCGCGTACGCCGCAACGCCGATCACGCACGCAGCGAATGTCGACATCCCGAGCTTCTTCTTCGTTTTGATCACGGCTTGCTCCTTGGTGCGCTCCTCTCCGGCGAAACGCGATCTCGGAACGTCCGCAACCGATCTGCCGGGTTTGAGCGCACCGCCAAGCTACCAATTTATTTAGTTTTATGAAACGCAATATATTACAAGAAGCATGCACCGAAAACTACTTCGAGATGCTCAAATCAAGCAGCGACACGGACTTCCGGCCGCCGACACATTTGTGGATGCTTTCACAAAGCGCAAAGACGATTCAAGAAAATCAGCGCTTCTTCCGCGGGTTCTCGCGGGGTAGGCCGTCGGCATAATCCCAAACGGTCACCTTGATCTTGCGGACGCCCCACCTGCGCGCCTCTTCGTGCGTCGGGAACAGCACGTCAAGCCGGTTCCCCTTGATCGCACCGCCACAGTCAAGCACCGGGACCACCTGCCCCGCGTCATAACCCGGAATCGTCAAGAGCGAGCCGTAGGCGAGCAACCTGGGATCGGCCGCCACCAGCTTGGTTCCGTTGGTCGAAACGTGATGCAGAGTGGCCGTAATGCCATCCGCTGAACCACCGCATGAACGCCAATCCGGGCTGTACGCCGTCACAATCATCTCCATCGTCTTCACGGCTCGAACCGGACGATTGTCAAAGAATCTTGTTCCGGCCGGAAAAATCTTTGGCGCCGAGGTAGCCGCCTTGAGTTCCGACGTCGCACGACCTTCGGAAACTTGAGTTTTCTGAGCCGGTTCCGCGCGCTCCGCGGCAACTTCGGTTGCAAACTGTTCAGTCCCACCGTCGACCATTTCGATCGCGGCCAGCGGCTGCGCCGAGCGCGCTTCCTTCGCCAAGACCGCCGAATACGCCGTCATCCCGAGCACGCCGCCGATCACCGCAACAGAAAGTCCAAACCGCAGCGCAATACGCCAACCCTGCACCTGCCAAGGAGATAGCTTCAGGACTTCGGTTCGAGTCTTCACTTGGTCATTCCTCGGGGCATCCAACCCCGAACCGTTGCCGCGCGCTCCACGCGGCCTGCGGATGTCCGTCAAAGCGAGTGAGTAGTCACAAGCCTCGCCGCAGTCACGTGAAGGATACCCCAACCCCAGTTTCGACGCCAAAAGTTACCGGACTTCGAAGCAATTGGGGGTTCCCGCACGCCGAGTGCGCCGTTGCGGTCCACACAACCGCCAATCCGGCAGCGTTCTGTTAGGAACCGCAGGCCAGCGACCGACAATTCGCCCCAAACCAATACCTAATAGCCTTCAGATGAGGCCCTGGTTCGCACCGGTAGACCAGCCCGAGAACCAGGGGCTTGGCAAGCCGTATGCACTCTGTCACCGAGCGCCGCCGAAAGCGCGCGAAGGAGGTTCAACCTTTGGTTCGAACGGTCAATAACTTCAAGACAGCCCTGCTGCTCGGCGGGTTGATGGGACTCTTCCTGTTCGTGGGCAGTTTCTATGGCCAGCAGGGCCTGACCATCGCGCTCGTCTTCGGCGTCGCGACCAACTTCGGTGCGTGGTTCTTCTCCGACAAGATCGCCATCGCCGCGATGCAGGGGCGTGAAGTAACGCCGGAGAACGGAGGCGATCTGCTTCCGATGGTTCAGGAACTCAGCCAGCGCGCGAATCTGCCTATGCCGCGGGTCTACATCTGTCCACAGGAAGCGCCAAACGCATTTGCCACCGGGCGCAGCCCGAGCAAGGCGGCGGTCGCAGTCACCCAAGGCGCACTCCAGCTTCTCAGCCACAATGAACTCGCGGGCGTCATCGGCCACGAGCTTGCCCACATCAAAAACCGCGACACGCTCACCAGCACGATTGCGGCCACGATTTCCGGCGTTTTGGCGTTTGTCGCCCAGTGGGGCTTCATGTTCGGCGGGCGTGGCAGCCGCGAAGGCGGCAACCCGCTCATCGGATTTCTCGCGATCATCCTCGCGGCGGTCGGCGCCGCATTGATCAAGGCGATGATCAGCCGCTCGCGCGAATACGTCGCCGATCACGACGGCGCGATCATCGCCGGGTCACCCGATGGCCTGATCTCCGCGCTGCAAAAGCTCGATGCGTACAGCCAGCGCATCCCGATGCAAAACCCGAATCCGGCCCAGAACAGTCTGTTTATTGTCGAGCCGCTTGTCGGCAACTCGCTACTGAACCTCTTCGCGAGCCATCCCCCGACCGAATCCAGGGTCGAAGCGCTCAGCCGCATGCGCTCGGGATTTTGAGGGCGCCGGTTCGATCGCGTCGCATCGGGGCCGACCGGCAGCGCCAAATCTGCTTGAAAACCGGCATCCGCAACATTGCGGCATTATCTACGCGGTCGCCTCCAAGGTTCTCGGGCGGCAACCTCCCTCCCCTTCATTGCGTATGGAGTAGATAGAGGCCCAAGGACGCCTCTTCATCGTGGAGGATTGGTCGCACCTAGCCCCCAATGCGACGCGATGGGCGGGAGTCTCGCGACATGATGTCGAATACAGAACCATTTCAAGGGTCTCCGGCAGGTCGACCTATTCCCGCTATTCTTCCGGCCGATAACTTGTTGGCTCGTCAACCGACGACCAACGGACACGCAGCCAACGGGCACGCGCCGAACTCGAATGGACAGGGACGACATTCTGTGACCGACAACTCCGGATCCATTCCTCTCCGCCCAGACTCGGGCGATACCAATCCGCTGGGAAATCAGTTGGGCGGCAGCCGCGCCGGCTCTCCGGGCGACACCGCACGCATGGGCTCCAAAATGGGCGACCCCGGCGCGACGCCCCAGCTCGTCGCCAAGGACCCTGGCCCTGCCCCCACGGTTCAGGCGATCGAGAACGATCTGCAGGAAGTCGCCAAAGGCGGCACCAACGTCGACACCCTCGTCGCGCGCATGGTCGTCGATGCAGGCCTTGCAACTCCCGAAGAGGTGGAACACTGCCTGGCGATGACCCGCCAGACGCAGCAGGAAGAGCAGAATCAGCAGTCGCTGATGCACTTCCTTGTGAACAACCGCTACGCCACCGAACGCCAGCTCGCGCGCCTCAAGCAGCAGCTCGAAGCCGAACGCAGCGGCCAGAAGATCGCCGGCTACAAGTTCCTCGGCAAGCTCGGCGCGGGCGCGATGGCGACCGTGCACAAGGCCAAGCAGCTCAGCCTCGATCGCGTCGTCGCGATCAAGATTCTTCCCCGCAAGTTCAGCAGCAACCCGCAGTTCATCGAGCGTTTCTACGCCGAGGGCCGCGCCGCTGCCGCGCTCAACCATCCGAACATCGTGCAGGCGTACGACGTCGGCAAGTCGGGCGAGTTCCACTACTTCGTGATGGAGTTCGTGGACGGGCGCACGGTCTTCGACGACATCGTCAAGCACAAGCGCTATCCAGAAGGCGAAGCGATCGATGTGATCATCCAGATCGCCGAGGCGCTCCAGCACGCGCACGAAAAAGGCCTGATCCACCGTGATGTGAAGCCCAAGAACATCATGATCACGAAGGAAGGCGTGGCGAAACTGGCCGACATGGGCCTCGCCCGCGCGATGAACGATAAGGAAATGGCCGAGGCCGAAGCCGGCAAAGCGTTCGGCACGCCGTACTACATCAGCCCGGAACAGATCCGTGGCGAAGTGAACATCACCGCCGCGGCAGACATCTACTCACTCGGCGCGACGCTCTACCACATGGTTGCGGGCACCGTTCCGTTCGACGGCAAGAACCCGTCGGCCGTGATGCACAAGCATCTCAAGGCCGAACTCGTGCCGCCGGATCACGTCAACCCCAAGTTGAGCGCTGGCATTTCCGAAGTCATCGAAATGATGATGGCCAAGGACGCGCGCCAGCGCTACAAGAGCTGCAAAGACCTGCTCATCGATCTGCGCGCCGTGCGAAAGAAGGGCTCACCCCCGATCGCGCACAAGGACGTCTTGCCTCAGGAAGACATCTCCGCGCTCGTCGAGGCGGAACACGCCGCCAGCGCGTTCATCGCCGAAGACCGCAGCAGCTCGCGCCGCGCTCCCAACCCATACCTGGTCTGGGGGCTGATTGTGAGCCTTGTGGTGAGCTTGGGCTTCAATATCGTGCTGATTGTCAGCCACGGGTAACCCCGTATTCACCCCTCAATATCCCGTGAATTCTGCGCAAATGAGCGGGGGAAGGGCGCAAGAGTGTTGCCTCGAGGGTGGTGCTCTGTTAGGCTTGCGCTGCATAGCCGGAATTTGATTCCATGCCGGAGTGGCGCGGACGAACGCGGGTGTGTGACCCGGTTTGGCTCGTGATCACGCGGCAGTCTGTCAGGAGAGTTTCCCATCGCATTCGGTCGATTCAGTCGCGAAAGCGGTCCGGTCATTCGGACCCGTGTGAATTTCATGATCCGCTTCTCCCCGATCCGCGTGATCGGGCCGGAAGAAGAGCAGCTGGGTGTTCTCGAAACTCCGGATGCTCTCAAGAAGGCGCAGGAACTCGGCCTTGATCTGGTCGAGATCTCGCCCGATGCACGCCCGCCGGTGTGCAAGATCATGGACTACGGCAAGTACAAGTACGAGCTTTCGCAGAAAGCTCGGAAAACTCGCGCCGCCTCCAAGTCGACCGAAATGAAGGAAGTTCGCCTCGGACGCTCCGTCAAGATCGGTGAGCACGACATTCAGATCCGCATCGACCAGAGCCGGCGCTTCCTGATCGCCGGACACAAGGTCATGGTCACTCAGAAGTTCAAGGGCCGCGAGATCGCGCACCGCGATCTTGGTCTTCAGAACCTCCGCCAGGTCGCCGACGCACTCGCCGAAGTCTGCAAGATCGAACAGACTCCGCGTTGGATGGGCAAGCAGGCGAGCATCATCGTCGCGCCAGACAAAGTGAAGATCGACGCGATCAAGCGCAAGCTCGACAAGGAAAAGGCCGCGGCCGTCGCGCGTGGTGAAAAGCTCAAGGAAGAGAAGAGCATCGAAGAACTCGAAGCTCAAGTCGCGGCCCAGAATGCACAGGACGAGGGCGACGAGGAATAGGCCCGACTCGATCGAAAACACAAACATTTTTCAATGCCGGCAATCAACGATTGCCGGCATTGTCCTCTCCGCGTCCCGCTCCGGGCGGGTTGGGCTTGATCTCGTCCACAATGTTCAATCCGGGATCGGGCTCTCCCAACACACCCGCGTCGACTCCGCCCTCAAGATCGTCCTTGGGCGTCAGGTTTAGCCGTGCAAGTTCACTTCGCAGTGTTCGTGCCGCCGTGCGGATGTTCTCCCGCGGCATGAAGACATCGAGCACCGCCGAGTCATCCATCTGGGCATCCACATTGAATTCGTCCGGCCGATCGGGAAGATGAAATCCGATGCGGATCGTGGCGGCGTCCCTAGATTGATTCGACAGGGAGAATTTCAAATCGGGTTCGAGAAGTTCCACGCTGTCGGTCTCGCCCGGGCCATCTTCGCCGGCACCCACCGCCGCCAGCCAATCGGCGAGATTCTGAAACTCATAAAAGTTCATGCAGGGGGAACTCTCTTCCCATGTGTCATCCTGATTCGCGCCGCGAACCAAGACCGTCGCCCATCGCGAATCACCAAAGCCGTCCTGCGGCTCCACGAGCGAATCTCGAACAAAGGACAACTCGAACTCGTTTCCGTTCTGACCTTTGAGCAGCATTGACATCGTGAAGCTCCAAAGAGTGTTCTCTACGGAACGCTTCGCCATCCGCATGAAGCTTCGAGGATCAGGGCGTGAGGTACCGTTCACCAAGAAAAAGGGAGCCCGCGTGGGCTCCGTTTGTGTCACAGATCGAAATATGTTGGACTTAGTTGCCGCCGCCTTGGCGTCGACCGCCGCCGCCCCCCGGGCCGCCGCGTCCACCGGCGCCCAGCGATTCCTCGAGCTTGGTGAGCTGTTCCTTGTTCAGGATCTTCTGCATCGAATCGAGCAGTTTCTGGCGTCCTTCCTGAGCCGCCGTCCGCATGGCTTCGCGATCAGGCGGCGCACCACCGGCCTGCCCGCCGTCATTCGAACGAGCCGCACGCATCTTGGCCTGTGCTGCGGCGCTTGAGACCGCGAAGTCTTCGATCGAGTTCAATCCCGTCTGCTGATTCGCCGTTTCGAGCTTGAACGTCGAAAAGACATCGACCACATTGTCCCACTGGCGGCTGAAGAGTCCGAGCGAGGGCATGGCCTTCGCTGTAGCGTCAGCACCGATCGCCTTCGTCAGCGCGGCCTGCAATTTCTCGCGCTCGGAGGTCGTCAACTCTTCGCCCTTTTTCATCATGTCGCGCATCGTCTCAGGGCCGGCGCCCTCTTCACGCGCTTTGTTCATTGCCTCTTCGCGCATCTTGTCGCTGGCCGTGCCCTGGCTCTCGCGCGCCGCTGTGTATGCCGCGACGAGCGCGCTGGTCTGATCGGCTTTGAGTCCGAGACGTCCCGCAACGCCGGTCGCCTGCAAGTTCCAAGCCGCCTTCGCTCGCTCGGGGCTCAACTGACGTCCGCCCATACCACCCGGACCGCCGCCACCATCGCGCGGTCCGCCGCCACGCTGACCTTGGGCCGGCGGTTGTTTTTGATTTTGTTGATCCTGCGCGAGCACTCCCGCGCTGAACACACTCGCGGCAATGCCGCAGACGATCATTTTGCCAAACTTCATTGATGGACTCCGTTGAGGTTTTTCCCCGCTGATGACGACAAACAGTGAACGCCCGGACACCGCCAGTATTGCAGATTCCGGCCCGAATCGGGGACACTCCCGATCGGATCGGCCGATAGACTCGCCGCCCTGTAACTTGAGGAGAATTCATGCTTTCGATCGCGACCGCTTTGATCGTTTCTCTGACCACGATCGCTGCACAGGCCCCCGATTCGACCAGTCCGATGCCGCAACCGGCCCCATCCGTTCAGCCTCGTGTCGAACAGCCGCGCGAGGGACGCCCGCCGGGCGGCCCCGGTGGTGGCGAACGTCGCGCCAGCGTCGAAGGCGCGATGAAACTCATGGACCGGAATTTCGACCAGCTTCAAGGGCAAATCTCAGACGCGACCAAGCGCAGCGAAAACCTCGTGCTGATCAACGACATGCAGCGCGGCTGCGTGACGGCGAAGGGCCTGCCCCTTCCGAAGGATGTGCTCGAGCGCGCTGCGGATGAAGCAGCGCAGGCAAAGATGAAAGAGACCTACCGCGCCGACATGCTCGCGCTGCTCAAGCAATTGATCAGCCTCGAAGAGGCAGTTGCGGACGGGAAGCTCGAAACGGCAAAGACCATTCTGGTCGAAGTCACCGCCGAACGCGATCGCGCGCACCAGGCGATGGGCGTTGGCGAAGAGAAGCCGTTCTGGAAGCGTTAGTACGCGATTGCTTCCGGGGTAGCGTCGACCAAACCGCCCGACGCTTGCCATACGAGCCCGAATGCAGTGAAGGGTTTTGTGCCGCCGATATACCGGAGGGCGTACATCACAGTCGATGTCGCCCGATCCCCGTCGCTTCGCTCGCGCTCGTACGGCAAGGTCTCGGCGATTCCGATGCGTGCTTCACGTTCACGACTGTGCCGGCATCGATTTCTCTGTCTGCGATCAGCGGATTGGCCCAGCAATTCACGGAGCAGCAGCTTTCTACTCGTCGTCACTCGGCGTGGGCGGCACGCCGTTCTGAATGAGATTCCGCCACGCTTCGGCCGCAGCGGGCCCCTTTTCCGTGAACGTGCCGCCTTCGGCCTTGTGAATGATCGCTTCGATATCGGTGCGGCTGAACATCCAGTTCAGCCCGCCGTGGCCCGGACCACGAATGCGCGCCGCCTTGCGGATGGCATCGAATGTCTTGGGTGACATGTCGGCCGCGTCCATCAGCTGCTGCTTGCTGAAGGCGTTGGGGTCGGTATCGTTGGGTCGTCGAGTCTGGCCGCGGCGCATGCGTAACGGTATGCGCCGCCTGTAGAACGGGAAAACCAAAGACTCGAGAGAACGCGGAGTACGCGGAGTTTACGGAGGTGCGCGGAGAAGAGAGAGGGTGTGATTTGTTGTGCTTGGGTGCCGCGGCGGTGAGCCCAGCCGAAAACTTGCTCACATCGCTCGAACACAAATTCTCTGCCTTCACTCCGCGAAACTCCGCCCCCTCCGCGTTCTCCGCGTTCTCTCGCGCCTTTTGACTCGTGCTCACACCTTCGCCGACAACTCGCGATAGAGCGTCTCGTCGATTCCGAGATATTCCCGCATGTTCTGGTCGTACGTCTCGGCGTGATCGTCGCGCGAGAGATCGAGGCGGAGTTCGTTGATCACCTTGGTTCCCTGACCGATCCATTCCTTCCAGGTCTCGGATGAAATGTTCTCGAAGATCCAATTACCCACGGGGCCTTTGAAGGGCGGTCGCGCGAGCTTGGTTCCCGGGCGCCCGGTCCGCTTGCACATGAACGTGCCCTCGGGCATCGCGGCTTCGACCTTCGCGCCGGCTACTTCGGGCAGCGGCTCGCCCACTTGCTTGAGCAGTTCCCCGATCGCCTTCTTGGGCATGAAGTCGCCGCGCTGTGATGCGACGGTGTATCCCTCTTTCAACACCTCGATCGCAAGCGGCTTGTCGTTGCAGGCGATGAATTCCGCGCCGGCGAGTTGGTACGCCTTTGACATGTCCTTGTTGATGCGATAGCAGCGGACGTAGCTCTCGGCGGCGTCGCGATGGCGTCCTGCCTGCGAGTAGGCGTTGCCGAGGGAGTAGTGAGCCATGTCGTTGGTCGGGTCGGCCTGGACCATGTTTTCGAATTGAGCGATGCGCTGGGCGATGTCCATGGCTGAGGATAGAGGGCCTGTTATGGGCCATGAGCGTTCGAAGCGATGATCAGTGCGAGGAAAGCTGCAACGGCCGCGACGGCGCAGACTGCCCAGACAACCACGAGCCGAAACGTTAGGGCTCGGAAAAAACACGACCTGTATCCGGCGCGTGATCGGTACTCGCGCATCCGCAGCGCGCACATGAATGAGATCAGAACAATCGGGGTGAGCAGGGCCGCGACCACCCCGCCCGGTGAGGCGGCCGCCGAGAGGAACGTCCAACTCAGGACCGCGATGGCGGCCGCAAGTCCGGCCGGGGCGAGGATGTCGCTGCGGCGAACGCGGAGTACGAGTTGCCGCGCCTTCAAGAGTTCGCGGGCGGTGGATTGGAGGCCGCATTCGGGGCAGACGATCCGCTCGCTGGCGCTGGCGACGAGCGCGGTCAATCCGTATTGGCAGATTGGGCAGGTCACCTCGCGCACGGTTTCATGATACGGTTGGGTGACCGTGCGAAAACGACCCGCCATCTCGATCACGATTGCCGGAATGGAATTGCATTCGCCCATTCTGCTTGCCGCGGGAACGAGCGGGTACGTCGATGAACTTGCGGATGTTGCCGGGCTTTCGCCCGCCGGCGGCGTCGGTGCGATCGTCACCAAGTCGATCACGCGCGAACCGCGTGAAGGTAACGCCACGTGGCGGATCATCGAGCATCGCGCGGGGATGATGAATGCGATCGGGCTGGCAAATGTGGGGCTGGAGAGGTTTCAGACTGAGATTGTGCCGCGGATCGAGAGGTTTGCGGGGGGGAGTTCGCACGCGAAATTTGCTCACCCCCCAACCCCCTCCCTCGGGGAGGCGGCTTCTGAGAAGCCTGCGATCATCGGGTCGATTTCGGGGTTCAGCGTCGATGACTATGTCGTCGTTGCAGCAGCGATGGACGAAGTGGATGCAATCGGCGCGGTCGAACTGAACGTGAGCTGCCCGAACGTGAAGCACGGCTGCGAGTTCGGCGCGGAGCCGTCGCTGCTGCGCGAGTTGATCGCCGCGGTGCGCCCCGTGCTGAAAAAGACGCGGCTGTTCGTGAAGATCTCGCCGGCGGTGATGGGATACGCCGGGGGGGATGGGGCAGGAGAATCGGGTGTCGTCGCGATCTGCCGCGCCGCGATTGAGAGCGGCGCGGCTCCAGCCGGTCCGAACCAGCGGCCCGGCGCCGACGCGATGGTGATTGCCAACACCGTGCCCGCGATGGCGGTTGATGTGCACACGCGCGAGCCGCGGCTTTCGAATGTCACGGGCGGATTGAGCGGGGCGGCGATTCATCCGATCGCGGTGAAGCTCGTTCACGATGCGTACCGCGGCGTGTGCAAGAGCACGAATACCGCCATCATCGGGCTTGGCGGGGTGATGAACTGGGAAGATGCGGCGGAGTTCATTCTCGTGGGCGCGAGCGCGGTAGGAATCGGGACGGCGCTGTTTGTCGATCCGCGAGCGCCGAAGAAGATCGCCCAGGGATTGAGCAAATGGGTCGCGCAGCAGGGTGCGGCGAATATTTCGGAGTTGGTCGGTGCGGTGCGATTGCCGGGGCGGTGATCGAGCTCCGGCTCCACTTTCGTACACCCGCATCCCGCGGGATCCGAGAATCGACACGCCGAGTCGCAGCGTGCGATCCCGAAGACCGCGGCGATCTCCTGCATTTCAGCCCGAGTGGGCTGACAGATTCGACCCGAGGGAGGAGCAAGTCTTCGAGCGACACCCTCGGTACACGTTCATGGATTCCCGCACGCTGAAAGCGTGTCACAACAGCGAACCCCGATAACGATCGCGCCGCGCCGTCTTGCGCCAGCTCCTCGAGGAAGCAGCTTCAGAGAAATCACGCCGCGTCGCGAGCAGCAGATCGTTCTGATGCGTCGGCAGAAGTCTCACGGTTCACATCGCAAGACGTATTCGTTTCTCGCACGCGCGTTCCGCTTGCTGGTCCGCGCGGGTTTACGGGCCAGCCCGACCATGCTTCATAGCGGCGCTGAAGATCCTGCACGATCTCGCTCGCGCTGTATCCCAACTTGGCGTAATCAATCACCGGAAACGCACGGACTCGGGCGCGTCCGAAACGCCATAGGCTTGCCCACGCTGGTTCGACCTGAGGCGTGCCATCAATCAGAATCGGCAGCACGCGTGCGCCGGTTTTTTTCACGAGCAGGCCGATACCGGGCTGGAAGGGCATGATCTGACGAGGCGGACGCTCAAGGCCGCCTTCGGGGAAGATGCCGAGCACACCTCCAGCACTCACGTGTCGCATCGCTTCGCGGATGGCCGCGGTATCGCGCGAACCAAGATCGACGCCGATGACGTTCGCCCATTCCCAGAACCACTGCAGGCTCTCAATCTGCATTGAGCGGTCCATGATCCAGCGGATCTCGAAGCGGCACATGCTCTGCAGGATCGGAACATCCGCACCGGCGGTGTGATTCGACACGACAATCAGCGGCCCTGCATGGCTGTAATCCGGAATGTGCTCGCGACCTTCGACCCGCACCCGCTGCATCACCCGGGCGTACAACTTCATGATCGCAACGAGCAGCCCCGCCATCGGATCGGCCCGGTCGTTCGCGAGCAGCGCGGCACTTCCCCAGGCGAGAAGCCCCAGCACCAGCGAGACGAGGATGGCGACCGTGAGAAGTGTGAAGGCCACTCGATGCGATGCTAGCCGTTGCAAACTTGCTTTGTCGAGTACCTAAACAACCTGTTTTTCGTTCGCCTGTTTTCAATGGTCAGGAGATGTTTGGGTGTACACTCGCGCGCTGCCCTGAGCAGCCTTTGAAAGGACCAGATCGCGATGGATCGCGGGGATTTATGGGCCGGGCAACGTGAGCAAAGCCGCCGCGCGGTTGAGCCGCTCGCGGTCCGGATGCGCCCCCGCACGCTCGACGAGTTCGCTGGCCAGAAGCACATCCTGGGCCCCGGCAAACTCCTGCGGCGAATGCTCGAGGCCGATGTCATCACCTCGCTCATCCTGCACGGCCCCCCCGGAACCGGCAAGACCACGCTCGCCGAACTGATCGCCCAATTCACCAAGCGCCACTTCGAGCGCGAGAACGCTTCAAGTGTCGGCGTCAAGCGTATCCGCGAGATCCTCGATGAAGCCGCACTTCGCCTCGAGCGCAGCGGCCGGCGCACCGTCCTCTTCCTCGACGAGATCCATCGCTTCACCAAACCTCAGCAGGATGTCCTCCTCGCCGATGTCGAGCGCGGCATCCTCACGCTCGTCGGCGCGACCACCGAAAACCCGCTCTTCGCCGTCAATAGCGCGCTCGTCAGCCGCAGCACGCTTTTCCGACTCGAACCGCTGAGCGAAGACGACATTGTCGACGTTCTCCGCCGCGCGATCGCGGACAAGCAACGCGGGTACGGCGCGCTGAATCTTCAAGTCGATGACGACGCGCTCCGCGTCTGGGCAACCAAGAGCGATGGCGATGCACGGCGTGCGCTCACTGCTCTCGAAGTCGCCGCGCTTTCCCTTCTCAAGGGTCGGCAAAGCAAAGAAACCGACGCGACTTCCGACAAGCCCGTTCATCTCCACATCAACCGCTCTGCCGCCGAAGACAGCATCCAGCAAAAAGCCGCCGTCTACGACGGCACCGGCGACGAGCACTACAACAGCATCAGTGCGTTCATCAAAAGCGTGCGCGGCAGCGACCCAGATGCCGCGATCTACTGGCTCGCCCGCATGCTTGATGCCGGTGAAGACCCACGCTTTATCGCCCGTCGCCTCGCGATTCTCGCCAGCGAAGACATCGGCAACGCCGACCCGCGCGGCATCATGGTCGCGCAGAGCGCCTGGGAACTGCTCGAACGAATCGGAATGCCCGAAGGCCGCATCATCCTCGCGCAGGCAACAACCTATCTCGCGCTCGCCCCCAAGAGCAACGCCAGCTACATCGCAATCGATGAAGCCCTGGCGGATGTGAAAGAGGGCCGGACGATCGCCGTCCCCGTTCACCTGCGCGACGGAAACGCCGCCCCACCCGCGCCCGGCGCAGGCGCCGCCAACGGAACCGGCTATTGCTACAGCCATTCCGATTCCGGCGCGATCAACGACCAAGACTATCTCGGCGTCGAAAAAATTTACTACCGCCCCACCGATCGCGGCGCCGAAAAGGCTCTGGGCGAGCGCCTCGAAGAACTCCGCAAACTCCGGCGTGCCGGTCGCTCCCGCCGCCCCACCCCATCACCACCCGAGGCCTCCGCATGATCCGCGGCCTCGACACCGAAAAAAAAACCGCCCGCGCCAAACTCCGGAAACTCTGGCGTGCCGTCACACCGGAATCGCTCGCCACGCTCTCGCGGCAGATCTGCGATCGACTGACGGAGTCCCCGGAGTGGGCCTCTGCCCGCTCCGTCATGCTCTATTCGCCCATGCCGGGCGAACTCGATATCTCGCCGCTCGCATCAAAAGCCCTCGAATCCGGCAAGTCTCTCGCCGTTCCCCGAACCGATTGGTCGGGCGGCATGCTCACCCCCGTCAAAGTCTCCGCTTGGTCCCACGCCGACGCCGGCCCGCGTCACGCCGATCGTCCCGCCGTTCCAGTCCCGCACGAATCGAGTTCGCCGGTCGATCCCGCCTCTCTCGATCTGATCATCGTCCCGGGTTTGGGCTTTGACGCCTCCGGAAACCGCCTCGGGCGCGGCGCGGGTTTCTATGATCGTTTTCTGCTGGAGAATTCGCTCGGAGCCAAGGCCGTCGGCCTCGCCCCCGATCAGATGATCCTGCAGCAGATTCCGGCCGGTGCGATGGATGCGCCGGTCGCGACGATCGTGACCGAATCACGCGTGATTCGATCTCGATTGCCTCAGGGACCGCCCTGATTGTGCCCGAGCGGCCCCGCGGGTCGATAAAGGCCCGATTCCGAAGTCTCTTTCGGAAGGTCCGTTGCAGGGCAAGTTGTGTTTCGCATGGAGGTTGTGAATGGCTCTTCCTTCTCAGACCGAGCGTCAGACCGAAATCGGTCGTTCCTACGTCTACAGCCAGCGCACCGCAACCGCTTCGGGCGTGCGGCTCGCTGTGATCATCGCGATCGCGCTCATCGTCGCGGCAGGCGCGGTCTGGGGTCTTCTGACCGTCATGAACCGCCGCTCTGCGACCGGCACGCTTCCGCCGGGTGACGGCAAGTCCGAAGTCGTCCGTTCCGTCGCGCCGACAAAGCCCGCGACGCACACGCCCCCCACCCCCACGTCCACCGCCTCGTTCGCGAGCACAGCTCCGGCCACACCGACTGAAACCACGCAGCCGAAACTCACTCCGGCAGGCGGCTCGAACCCGTCCCCCGTGCGCACCGACGCCCCGATCGCGCCGCCTTCAGGCACACCCACCACAACGACACCTGCTGTCGCACCTACGACCACGCCGACCACCCCGGCTTCCACTCCGACAACGGTTCCCGCATCGGACGGCTCGGGTCGCCCCGCCGCAGTTGATGTGACGCGTAAGGATCTCACTCCGGGTTCGAATTCGCAGAGCAATACGCCGACGACTCCCGGCCAATCCACGTCTCTTGTACCCGCCGGCAGCACGAGTGAAGTGACGCAGCAGATCCAGGCCGCCGAACAGCGTGCTGCCGCCGGCGATCTCGTTCAGGCCCGAATGCTCTTCAATAAGGCGCTGCACAATCCCAACGCTGTTCGCGATGATCAAGAACGAATCCGCCAGAAGATGACGGCCATCAACGCCGACCTCCTCTTCTCGCCGAAAGTTTTCCCGGGCGACGCAATGGCAGAGACATACGTCGTCAAGAGCGGCGACAACCTGATCAAGATCGCCCGCAACCGCGAAGTCGCGACCGATTGGCGGCTGCTTGAACGCGTCAACGGCGTCAAGGGCAACTCGCTCAAGGTCGGACAGAAGCTCAAGCTCGTCCGCGGACCGTTCCACGTCATCGTCCACAAGGGCGACTACCGACTCGATCTCTTCCAAGGCTCGCCCGACGATCCGGAATCGTGGATGTTCATCCGCTCGTTCAAGGTCGGACTGGGCACCGGCAACAGCACGCCCATCGGCAACTTTGTCGTCAAGCCCCGCAGCAAGCTGGTGAATCCCCATTGGGTCAACCCGCAGACCGGCCAGAAGTTTGACGCCGACGACCCGAAGAACCCCATCGGTGAATTCTGGATGGGCATCGAGGGCGTCGGCGACAGCAAGACCTTTACCGGTTACGGACTCCACGGCACGATCGAGCCCGATTCGATCGGGCAGCAGAAATCGATGGGCTGCGTGCGCCTGGGCGACGAAGACATCAAGCTGCTCTACGAAATGCTGGTCGAACAGATCAGCGATGTGAAGATCGTCCAGTAAGCAGGGTTCGGCCTTCATCTAAAGCGGTTTTGCGCGGCTCGTCACCTCGTTTGGGGAGAAGGAATCGCGTTTTTGCTGTAATCTACTGGCGCGATTCCCAACAACTGGCAGGAGGATGGAATGGTTTTTCGCAAGAGCGCCGATTTACTCAAGCAGAGTTTCAACGTCCTGAAGCAGGACAAGCAGCTGCTCATTTTCCCGATGCTCAGTTCGATCGCGTGCTTCGCGGTGATGATCTCGTTTGCGACGCCGTTGATTGCGTACGCGATCGCCAAGAACGTCGCCGCGAACTACGGCAATCATCAACTCTCCGCAGGATTCCGGGGCGTCGGGCTCGTCGTCTCGTTTCTCTTTTACTTCGTCAACTACACGGTGATCGTCTACTTCAACACCGCGCTCGTTTCGTGCGCGATCGATCGCTTTGAAGGACGCGAACCCACCGTCGCCCGCGGCATGCGCGCCGCAACGGCGCTTCTGCCGCAGATTCTCGGCTGGTCGCTGCTCTCGGCGACTGTCGGGATGATCCTGCGCCTGATTGGCGAACGGTCAGGCATCATCGGAAACATCGTGACGGCGCTCATCGGCGCGGGCTGGACGATCGCGACGTACTTTGTCGTGCCCGTGCTCGTTGTCGAAAAAGTCGGGCCGGTCAACGCGGTGAAGCGCTCGGTCTCGGTGCTTTCGAAAACGTGGGGGACTGCGCTTGTCAGCAACATCGGCCTTGGCATCATCAACTTCCTGCTCGTGATCGCGTGCCTGATTCCGTTCGGCGCTGGGCTTGCGATCTCGATCGCGACGAGCAACTGGATTGCGGTCGTCGTCGGCGGCGTGTTCACATTTGTGCTGCTCGTTCTCTTCACGCTGATCACCAGCGCGATGCAGATGATTCTGGTAGCGGCGCTGTACCGATTTGCATCGGGCGGCGTCGCGCCCGCGGGCTTTGATGAGGGCGCGCTTCGCCGCGCCTTCGCCCCCAAAAAAACGGCCGTGAACTGAACCTGCCTCAGCACCCCGCGCACACCCGCCAAACAGCGGGGATTTTTTAGCGCATAACTCGCTTATTTATAAGCACTTACGACAATGGAGAAATCGCCGGAATTTCGCCGATTCTGCGGGTGGTTTGCCTATCATTCCGGATCGACTTTTCCGATTCGTGTTTGCGTTCTGATAGGGTGTCTATTTTGATGGGATTTTGAACTCGATGCGGGGCCAGTGACCGCTCAACCCACATGCCCAAAACGAACTCCAACTCGAACGTCATTGCCGGAACGGCTGATACACAGCCCAACGCGCAGATAGAGGTGAAACCTGTGGGCAAAGCGACTTCTGAACCTTCCAACTCTGTTCCGACAGACGGCGCGCCCGGAACAAACGGTCAAACTCCACCGACCAACGTCGGCGCAACCAGCGGCAACTACGGCGCTGAACAGATCCAGGTCCTCGAAGGCCTCGAAGCCGTGCGTAAGCGCCCCGGCATGTACATCGGTGGCACCGGCATCAACGCGCTGCATCACCTCGTCTACGAAGTCGTTGACAACTCGATCGATGAAGCGATGGCCGGCCACGCCACTTTTGTCAGCGTCACGATTCAGCCGGATGGTTCGTGCCAAGTGACGGATGACGGCCGCGGCATCCCGACCGACGTGATGAAGAACCAGGAAGACGCGACGCTCAATGGCAAGCCTGCCATCGAGATCGTGCTCACCAAACTCCACGCCGGTGGCAAGTTCCAGCAGGAAGGAAGCGCGTACAAAGTCTCTGGCGGTCTGCACGGCGTGGGCGTCTCGTGCGTGAACGCACTCAGCGAATATCTCGATGCCGAGGTCTACCGCGACGGCACGATCTACAAAATCGGATTTGAACAGGGCCGCGTGACGACGAAGCTTCATGAGGTCGGCAAGATCCCCGCGAATTCAACGCGCGTGCGTGGAACGACCGTCACCTTCCGTCCCGATCCCGAGATCTTCCCTGATACCACGTTCAATTTCGAGACGCTCGCCAATCGCTCGCGCGAACTCGCCTATCTCAACCCCGGCGTCACGATCAAGTTGACCGACGAACGCGTCGGACCGGACGGCAAAGTCCGTTCCGAGTCCTTCCGCGCCGAGAACGGCCTGCTCGAATATGTGCAGTACCTCATGACGGGCAAGAACGCCGTCGCCTCGCCGGTCTACCTCCGCCGCGAAGATGTTGCCCAGACGCTCGTCTGCGAAGTCGCGCTGCAGTATCACGACGGCTACAACGAAACTCTCCTCAGCTTCGCCAACAACATCAACAACGTCGATGGCGGCACACACGCCCAAGGCTTCAAGGTCGCGCTCACCCGCACCATGAACTCCTACGCGAAGAAGTCGGGAATCATCCGCGAGAAGGACCCGGTTCCGAGCGGCGAAGATCTGCGCGAAGGCCTCGTCGCGATCGTCAGTGTCAAGCTTCCGAGCCCGACCTTTAACAACCAGCCCAAAGAAAAGCTGCTCAACCCCGAAATCGAAACATTCGTTTCGCAGGCGGTGGGCGAAGCGCTCGAAAGCTGGATGGAAGAGCATCCGCAGGAAGCCAAGCGCCTGTGCCTCAAGGGCATCGTCGCGGCACAGGCACGCGAAGCGGCCCGCAAGGCCCGCGAGCTCACCCGCCGCAAGACCGCGCTCGACAGCGGGAGCATGCCCCACAAGCTCCGCGACTGTAAAACACGCAACGTGGACGAGGCCGAAATCTTCATCGTCGAAGGTGACTCCGCAGGTGGCAGCGCGACGCAGGGCCGCAACGTTGAGACGCAGGCGATCCTGCCACTGAAGGGCAAGATCCTGAACGTCGAAAAGGCCCGCATCGACAAGATTCTGGGCTTTGAAGAAATCCGCACGCTGATCGCGGCGCTGCGCGTCGGCATCGGCAACGAACTCGATCTCAGCAAGCTCCGCTACGGCAAGATCATCATCATGACCGACGCCGACGTCGACGGCAGCCACATCCGCACGCTGCTGCTCACGTTCTTCTTCCGGCAGATGCCCGAGCTGGTGCGCAAGGGTCACATCTTCATCGCGCAGCCCCCGCTCTATCAGGTCGCCAAGGGACACGGCAAGGCCAAGCGCGCATGGTACGTGCTGAACGAGAAGACGCTCGACGACTCGCTCACCAATCTCGGCCTTGAGAACGCGGTGCTGGTGGTTCGCGACATCTTGAACGCCATCCCGGGGCGCGACGCGGCGGAAACGGCACGCATCGAAGGCGACAAGCTCAAGCGTGTGATCTTCCTGCTCAGCCGCCTCGAAGAACTCGTGACCGTTGCGGAACGCCGCGGCGTGAAGTTTGTCGATCTTCTGTCGGTCCGCGCAAAGGACCCATCGAACAAGGGCCGCTTGCCAACCCGCCGCGTCAACTGGCGCGCCGGTGAGGAGTATGCGTGGACCGAAGAGCAGGCTCTCGAGATCCTCGCGAAGAACAAACTCCGCCTTGCCGATTCCGGCGGCACCGAGGCGAACGGTCCCGGAGGATCCGGCGCGGGCGTCGCTACCGGCGTCGGCGGTGCAGGCGAGTTTGTCGCCGTCATCCGCGAGCTGCACGAGAACCGCGAACTCGAACGGATCTTCCAGGATTTGGCCGGGCTCGGGCTTTCGATCGATGACTTTGCGCTTGTGCGCGAAGAGTCTGCCGCGGGCGAGAAGATGCCCGCGAAGTTTGCGTGGGTCATCACCGGCGACTTGGGCCATGCGCCCGAAGCCGCGGAACCCGCGGCGGACGAAGACGCCGAAGGTTCAGCCGAGACCGGCATGGTGAAGGCCGTCCTCAACTCGCGCAATTCGCGTGTGATCGAGGCGAGCAATCTGCTCGACATCCTCGGCACGCTCCACGAACTCGGGCGGCGAGGCCTGGAGATCAAGCGCTTCAAGGGCCTGGGCGAGATGGACGCCGAGCAGTTGTGGGAAACCACGATGGACGCCTCCAAGCGTGTCCTGCTCCGAGTGCACTGGGATATGGCGAGCAACGCCGACGCGATGTTCTCGGTCCTCATGGGCGAGGAAGTCGAACCCCGGCGCAAGTTCATCGAAGATCACGCCCTTGAGGTCAAGAACCTCGACGTTTGACCCGCAGAGCGGACCTTGGGAGGCACACGGCCGATCGTTCGTTGAATCCATGCCGTCTGTACCGGCCCGGGGCGATCGTTGTCAGCCAGAGCCCGATACCACCTTCACAATCTTCCCGCATTCCCCCGATGTTGAATACACGGGGGACTCAATGGCTGAACTTAGGGGGCGCGACAGCACAGCGCAGAGCGTCGGACGCATCAACACACTTGGATTGAGCATCGCGGATCTCGCAGCACTGCTCAAGAGGCTCGACGAGGCCGATGGCGCGTTGTCGAAGAACCGTCGCTTCAAACGACGCCAGTTCCGTCTCGCCTCGCTCGACATGGAAGTTCACCACACGGGGGGCGTGCCGACACGCCTGAACGTCGTGTGCCGCAACATCTCGAGCGGCGGCGCCGCGCTTCTGCACAACTCGTTCCTGCACGTCGGGACCAAGGTGATCCTGAACTTTCGAAATGCGTCCCGCGGGAATGTCTCTGTGATCGGCAAGGTGGCGCACTGCGGCCACGTTCGCGCGCTGGTCCACCAGCTCGGCATCAAGTTCGATCAGCCGATCAAGCCCGCCGATTTCCTCCAGCTCGATCCGCTCGAAGACTGGTTCACGCTCGAGAATGTCAAGGACGACGAGATGCGCGGCTGCATCGTGCTCACCGGAACCAGCGACATGGAAGGCAAGCTCGTCCAGAGTTTCCTGAAGGGGACCGAGGTCCGGCTCCGCTGCGCAAACGATCAGGCGACCGCCTTCGCTAACGCAGCCGAGGGCGCCGATCTCATCATCGCCGATCCGGATCAGCAGAAGTTCGATCTCGGCGCGTTTATCCGCGCCGCGCACGACGCCGGGCTGGCCGTGCCGATCCTCGTGGTTACGGCACGCGGACCCGACGAACGGCGGAAGATCCTGACAGAGCTCGAGCCCGCCGCTGTCCTTGCCAAACCGTTGACACGTGACGTTTTCGCGCGAGCGCTGGGCGAATTCCTCATCGTCGGACGCTCCGCGGCATCGACGGTCAGTTCGATGCTCACAACGGACGAAAAGATGTCGCTGCTGCCCGAGTTTGTCCGCAGCCTGAACGCATCGGCGGGCGACCTGCGAGGACTGCTTGAGCGCAGCGAGCTCGACGCAACACAGGCCATCTGCTCGCAGATCGCATCCGCCGCTCCTCCGATGGGCTTTGCCGGAATCGGGGCGCTCGCCGATCAGGCGGTGCGGTCACTGACGCAAACCCGTTCGGTCGAATCGTCCAAGGCCGCGCTGCAGCGTGTCATCGGAGCCTGCGAAAGCGCGCAGGCGTCGCGACGGGCCGGGTGACGCGCGGGGGTGGATGCGCTTCCGGACGTTGGCCCTGGCCGTCCGCATTAAGACTGATACGGAGCCTCAATCGATGGCCTCTCGAAACCGATCCTTTGACGCGTACAACCGGCGCGGGGGAGCAGGGGACCATCGAATGAACATGCGAGAGGGCGGGGCTTGGGATAATCAGAGTGGCTGGACGGAAGACTCCGTCGGGGCACGGAAGAACACGCTCGGGCTCGACCTCGAGGGGATTCGCGCGCTGGCGTCGCGCCTTGACACGATGGACGGCGGCCGCCCTTCCCAACTCAAACGCGATTTCGTCCGCTGGCCGTTCCATCGCGAACGTGTCCGCATCCAGATCGATCAGCCGGGCGGCACGCAGTTGCTGCTCAAGCTCGCCTGTCGCAATTTGTCGCGCGGTGGCATCTCGCTCTTTCACAACGCCTACCTGCACGAGCGCGGGCGATGCGTCCTCTGGCTCCCGCACCCGACGCGGGGCGAGGTCGGCGTCTTCGGGTCGCTCGCTCGCTGCAAACACCGGGGCGGCATGGTTCACGAGCTTGGCGTGCGCTTCGATCACCCGATCGACGCCAAAGACTTCGTCTCGCTCGACTCCGGCGCGGAAATCTACAGCCAGGAACGCGTCACACCGGAGAAGCTCTCGGGCTCGCTTCTGGTCGTCGATCCCGACGAACAGGAACTGCGCCTCATCCGTCACTTCACCAAGGGGACAGCGATCCGAGTGCGCAGCTGCAGCACCCAGAGCGAAGCGCTCGCATCGCTCCGCGAGCCAGCTGATCTCGTGCTTGTCGCACTGAAACTGCCGGACGGAAGCGCCGCGGAGTTTGTTTCCGCCGTGCGCGCCGTCGGCGTGCGTACCCCGGTCTTGATCATCACGCCGGACGTTTCGCGCCAATCTCGCATCGCCGCTCGCGGCGCCGCGTGTGAAGGCGTGCTCGGAAAGCCGCTCAGCTGCGATCGCCTGCTCCGCGCGCTGGCCGAGTTCATGGGAGATGCATCGGCGATTGCATCGACCGCGTCCATCGCGACGATTGCGCACGACGATCCCGTCGCCGAGGTGCTCCCGGAATTCATCTCGCAGCTCCGCATCGCCGCGGAAACCATCCGCGGCGCCATCGAGCGCGACAACGCGCCCGAGTGCGAAAAAGTCTGCCTCATGATCGCCGGAGCCGCGCCGGCACTCGGCTTCGGAGGCATGGTCCCCGCCATCGAGCGCGCGCTGCAGATGCTGGTGTGGACAAAGAGCGCAAAGGAGTCGGCGGTCGTCCTCGCCGACGTCATCGCCGCCTGCGAACGCGCGAAGGCGGCATAAAGCAACGGACGATTGCCACGCTGTGCGAATTCGGAACCCGAGCGGTCATTGCGTGCGAACCGCGCGTTCCCAGCCCGCTTCAGCGGACTTGCTCGCTCTTAGGCCGCCGCTTCAGCGGCGGTTCCAAGCGCCAGCCGAATTGTCTTCGCCTCTTTGATTATCAGCCCGTTTCAACGGGCTTCCCACTTCACGCAGCGTGTTGTGCCGCCATCCGCTCTAGCATTTCACGGAGCGCACCATGGCAACATTCCTTTTGAAGACCGAGCCCGGCGACTACTCGTTTGAAAGTCTCGAACGCGACAAGCGCACCACGTGGACGGGAATCACCAACCCGGCGGCGCTCAAGGCGCTCCGCGAAGCCCGCAAAGGCGATGAAGCGTTCATCTATCACACGGGTGACGAGAAGGCGATCGTCGGCCTCGCCCAGATCCTGACCGACTCGTATCCCGATCCAAAGAAGCCGGGACTCACGGCCGCCGGTGAAACCAAGTTTCCCGTCATCGATCTCAAAGCGCTCAAGCGCGCCAAGACTCACATCACGCTCGAAAGCGTGAAAGCCGACAAACGCTTCGCCAATCTGGGTTTGGTGAAACAAACGCGCCTCAGCGCGATGCCCGTGCCTGCGGACATGGCGCTGGCGCTCAAAAAACTCGCCGGCCTGTAAGGACGCGGCATGCTGTCGAAGGGTGGCCAACGGGACTCGAACCCGCGACCCCGAGGATCACAACCTCGTGCTCTAACCAACTGAGCTATGGCCACCATCGCGGCCCAGCCGGGCTTTTTGAGCCTGGCCAAGCGGGGAGAAGGATACGGCGCAAATCGGCCTCAAGCGCGCCGGCAAAATCGTTCATTTCTTGGAGGTGGAACGTGCCTTGGATACCTCAGATAGCCCCGCCAGCGTCGGAACCTGCGCCGCGTCGTTGAAATACTCGAGAATCCAGGCGAGCCCGCCGGTTCGATACATCTCGACAAACATCTCGACCGTGCCCGGGCAATACCGATTCCGGATGCCCTTTTGCAACTCCGCGATCGCCCGCTCCGCAGCGCCCTCTCCCGTGTCGCGCCGATATGGACGCAGACTCGTCATCGCGTCGAACGAATCGATCACCGCGAAATACCGTGCCGCGGTCGGAATCTGCTCGCCGGTTAGGCCGTCGGGATATCCAAGTCCGTCAAATCGCTCGTGGTGCCAGCGCACCAGATTCAGCACCACTTCGTCCGATTCGCCCATGCGCAGCAGCCGCTCGTGCCCGAGCGTCGTGTGCGTCTTCATGATCTCGAACTCTTCCTCCGTGAGCTTGCCCGGCTTCTGAAGAATATTCGACGGGATCTCGATCTTGCCGATGTCGTGGAGTGCCGCGGCGACCGTCAACCGTTCAAGCAAGTCGTGATCCGCGCCAGCCTTCTCCGCCAGCGCTCGGGTGTAAAGCACCACCCGCCACGTATGCGCAGCGGTGCTCATGTCCTTGGCTTCGAGGAGGCCAACGAGCGCCTGGATGATTTCGGGTGCCATCACGCGGGATGAAGAGTAAGCGGCGACGCCACTGGTTATGCCATACGCGAACGGCCAAGTGCCGCGGCACGCACAAAATCGGAAACCGAACGATAACCCTCGCGCCGCGCCGCGTTCTCCAGCGCCAGCCGCTCAAGAGCCGTCAGACGCACATTCAGTTGAACTTCTCGCTTCTCGTCGCCAGCAGGCGAAGGAGGCCGCTCACCCCGCTCGAGCATCGCCGAAATCGCCAATGCTGTCGCCTCGATCGTTTCTGTCGCACATCGATCGATCGTGCGGCCATCGGCCATGACCAGAGGCATCTCGACCGTGCGCCCCAGAAAGCCAACACCGGGCTCCCGCGAAACGACCAGTTGGTACTGACGCGCGAGATCCTCCGCCTGCTTCCACGTCGCCGAAGCAACGGGGCGATCAGCGGCCTTCGCCCTTTTCGCGGAGGCCTTTGCTGACCCGCTGGATCTGGCGCCGGTAGACGGCTTTGACCCGGCCGTTGTGGACTGGGAAGCCGATCGGCGGGAGGTTTGGTCCGCGGAAGTGATGGTGCGATCCTTTGACACGGTCGAGGGTGTATCCCATCGCTTCAAGATTTCGCCGTAATAGACGGAAGGAAACATCTGATGGCATGACACGCTCCGTGGCTCCGCCTCGAAGAGTCCGGTTTCCTACCGGAACTACCGCGAGCTAGCCGACTCGGCATCCTGCCATATCGCTCTATCTAGAACGATCGTCGGAACTTCACCTTTATCGGCGATAGCATAGCCTGGGCTTTACAAATTGCAAGTGACCACATTTCCGCATCAGAAATAGCCCGAATTTGGATACGGCCAAATCACATTTCAGCTTCGGCGACAAAGGCACGCCATTCGCCAGCCTCGTGTTCACCGCATTTCGAGAATATCCGTCAGCACATCCGCCTGGTGATCCGCGTGATAGCTGCTCCGCACCAGCGGCCCGCTCTCGACCACCTTGAATCCGCGCTTCAGGCCCTCGTCCTTGAACATCGCGAACGTGTCCGGATGGACCCAACGGTCCATCGGCAGGTGGTTGCGCGTCGGCTGCAAATACTGGCCGATCGTGAGAATGTCGCATGCCCCCGTCTGTGTCTGTGTCCCAGCAATCACTTCATCCATCAGCGCAAGAACTTCGCCGTCCTTTTCGCCGATGCCGACCATGATCCCGGTCTTGGCGACGCCCCCCTGCCCCTTCACGCGGCGGAGCAGTTCCACCGATCGGTCAAACTTCGCGCTTGGGCGTACTGCCGGGTACATGCGCCGCACACTCTCAAGATTGTGATTGATGATGTGGGGCTTGGCGTCAATCACCATTTGAAGCGCGGGCCAATTTCCCTCAAAGTCGGGTATCAGCACTTCAACGCTCATCGACGGGCAACTCTCGCGCGTTCGGATGATGGTTTCGGCCCAGATTCCCGCGCCGCCGTCGGAAAGTTCATCGCGATTCACGCTGGTGATCACGACATGCTTGAGGCCCATCAACGCGAGGCTCTCGGCTACTCGGCGCGGCTCGTCGCGGTCCACCGCCTGCGGCCGTCCGGTTTTGACGTTGCAGAACCCGCAAGCCCGAGTGCAGGTATCGCCCAGGATCATGATTGTGGCCACACCCCGCGCCCAGCACTCACCCATATTGGGGCAGCCGGCCTCTTCACATACGGTGTGTAACTTGTGCTCGCCCATGATGTTGCGCAGCCGGTTGTACCCGGCGCCGCCCGGAACCTTGGCCTTGAGCCACGGCGGCTTGCGCTTGACGAGAAGCTGCTCCGGCGCCGCTCCCTGGTTGTTCAAAATCATGCCCGAAAGGCTGACCAAGGGCTGATCGACCCGGCGCAGAGGGTCGCCCCCCGCCGGCCGAGGATGGCGCGCCAGGGTCTTTGCAAGCGCCTCCTGAGTCATTCCCGGAGGCAAAATTCCGTTGGGAGGGGTCATGGACGGGTCCACTCTAGGGATGGGACCCGAATCGCGGCACCACTGTTGCGAACGGGCTGGGAGACAATGCTGCATCTTCTGCGCGAACCTTCATTGCCTGACAAGCGAAGGTCCGATCAAAACCCTCCGGGGAAACAGCCGATGCAAGGAGCGGACCCGATAAAGGTTTGAGGTACCACCCCCTCTTGACCCTTTCGGACCGCTAGAGAAAGGTTTGACAACCGTCTGACGGGTGATACGGTGCGGACTTGCGGTCTGGCACCGAGAGAGTGCGACCGATGCCGAGCCAGGAGCCGAGTTTGAACGCGACCGACACTATTTCCACCGCCTCTACCAGCCGCTGCACGTCATTTGGCCGGGCGACCGCGAAGGTGCTTGCCGTGGCTGGAAGCGTCGTTGGCCTTGCGATGGTCGGCTGCGAATCAGACTCGTTCATCGACCCCAGCGTGATGGGCCGTTGGGAACACACCCCGACGAAGGTTCCGGTGCTCGAGCGGATCGCCAGCATCGAGGACGCCAAGGGCGATTTGGTCGAGCACAGCGCCCCCACACCCGAAGATCTGTACACGGATCCACGTGATTACCGCGTCGGCCCTGGCGATGCGCTCCGAATTGAAATCTGGGATTTCGTGCAGACCGGCACACCCCCCGAGCTTTTCGAGCGCGTGGTCGATCCGGTCGGCATGATCGAATTGCCGCAGCTCGGACGCCTCTTTGTCTCGGGCAAATCCATCGAGCAGGTGCGCGACACGATCGGCGACGGCATGAAGAAGTTCATCGCCGACCCGCTGGTGGGCGTCGATATCCGCGAGCTTCGCCAGCAGACCTTCACGGTCGTCGGCGCGATCGAGCGCCCGGGTCCGTACTTCATTCCGTCGATCGACTACAAGCTGATCGAAGCGATCACCGCTGGCGGCCGCATCGATGACAAGACCAAAGAGATTTTCATCATCCGTCAGGTGCAGCTCGACGAGCGTGCGATGAGCCCGCGCGACACGCGCCGCTCGCCCTTGCCCGGTGCTGGCCCTTCCCGCCCGACAATCAATGGCGATACGCCGCCGACTAGCGAACCGCCCAAGAGCGGCGAATCGCTGATCGACCTGATCGACCAGCTTTCACAGCCCGGTGACAAGACGCCTCCTGCGCAGCCAGGCCAACCCGGACAGCCCGGCCAGCCCGCACCGCGCCCGCAGGCCGAGCCGCCGGTGCAAATGCCGGACTCGCCGCCCGCGACAAATCCGCCGGCCACTGCACCCGCTCCCGCACCGACCGTGCCACCGGCCCCGATGCCAACGCCAACTCCGGTACCTCAGCCGGTGCAGCCTCCGGCGCCGAAGCCTCAGGAACCGGCGCAGCCTCCGGTTGATCTGCCGTCGCCGGGAATGATGACGGGCTATTCGTCTGGCCCGGTGCTGGCGCGGCGCGAGAGCCGGTTCGGCGATGAGCCGAGCGCCGGCCGTGGCGCGAGTCCGACGATTGATCTGCCCGACCCGAGTCGGATCGCTCAGCCGGCGTCGAGCCCCTCGGCGCCGCAGAGTTCGTGGGTGTTCATTGATGGCAAGTGGGTCCAGCTTTCGACGACGCCGACCGGACGCCAGGAAACAAAGAAGGATTTGCCGGTTGAACAGCGCCGCGTGGTCGCGCAGCGGATCATCCGCGTGCCGTTCCAGCAGCTGATGGACGGCGATACTTCGCTCAATATCGTGGTGCGACCGGGCGACATCATCCGCGTGCCTTCGCTGCCGCGGGGCGAGGTGTATATCGCAGGCCAGGTCAATCGGCCGGGCGTGTACAACCTGTCCGATACGGGCCGGTTGACGCTTCTGCGTGCGGTATCTTCGGCTTCTGGCGGGCTCTCCAACCTGGCGATCCCGGAACGTGTGGACCTCATCCGCGTGGTCGGGGACGGTCAGCAGGCCATGGTGCGACTGGACATGCGCGCGATCGCCGAGGGCACCCAGCCCGACGTGTATCTCAAGGCGGACGACATGGTCAACGTGGGAACGAACTTCTGGGCGTTCCCGCTGGCGGTTATCCGAAACGGGTTCCGGGCAAACTATGGCTGGGGCCTGGTGATCGACCGCAACTTCGGATCGGACATCTTCGGCGTGCCGCCGGAATCCGTGAACAACTTCAACTAACGGCGTAAACGGCAGAACGTGCGCGTTTGGCACGAAATTATGCCCTCTGGTGTGAACCAGAAGGGTCAAGGATTTCGTACGGATGGTGCCGATTCATCGGCCGACTGTCCTTTGGATTCCCGGGCTTGATGCCGGGGCCGAAGTGGTCGATCAGCCAAGAATCACTCCCTGATTCCATTTTCCCGCCCGGACTGTTTTCGGACGGGGTGAAATCAAGGATCCAAGACGTTGACCACGGTCCCGCAAAGCGTTTCCGCCGGTTCTGGTCTCTCGAGCTTCACGCCCGGAGTGGAGTCGCGCGCCGGAGGGACGCCGGAAGAACACAAGGTCGGCGGGCTGCTGACGACGCCTCAGGTGTTTCTCTCTTCGTTGCTGATTCTGTCATTGGGGTTCCTGTTCTGGCACTGGTTGCTGAGGCAGCACTGGATGTCGCTTGGTGCGCCGAGCGATTGGGGTCACGCCTACGTGATTCCGTTCATCAGTCTGTATCTTCTGTGGCGCGAGCGCGAGGCGATCGTGCGCACGCGTGTCGTCACGTTCTGGCCGGGAATACTGCCGTTCCTGCTGGGAATCGGCGCGTACTTCATTTCGGTTGTCGTGATTAAGAACCACATGATCCAGGGTCTGTCGATCGTGCTGACGATCGCGGGGCTCGCGCTCTGGCTGACGGGCCCGCGGATGTTCCGGATTCTGTTCCTGCCGATTGTGTACCTCGTCTTCGCGATCACGATCAGCGAGATGGTGATGGTCAAAATCACCTTTCAGTTGCAATTGATCGCGAGCCAGGGCGCCGGGTTCATGCTCGGATTACTCGGGCCGCTGATGGGCTTTGTGGTGGAGGTCGACGGCAATACGTTGACGGTCACACCCAAGGGCGGCAATCCGATTCCGCTGAACGTGGCCGAAGCGTGCTCGGGCATGCGGATGGTGATCGCGTTCATTGCGCTTGCGGGTGCGGTTGCGCTGATCTCGGCGAAATACTGGTGGCAGCGGGTTGCGGTAATCGCGCTCGCGTTGCCGGTCGCAATTTTCATGAACGTGATTCGGGTCGCCGTACTGGGCATCGCGAGCACGTTTAGCGGCGAGCTTGCCAAAGGCGACGCGCACATGATGATCGGGACGCTGCTGCTGCTGCCCGGTCTGATGCTCTTTCTTGGCGCTGTCTGGGCGCTGGCGAAGATCGTTGAAGAGGCGCCGACGGCCAAAAAAATCAGCCCTCTGTCGGAAGTTGCAACACGCGGCTGGTCGGCGCTCAAGCGGCCTTCATACCTGCTTTCGCTCGCGCTCATGGTCGTCTTTGGCGTGGGAATGACAGCGGGAATTCACTACGCGGGCATTCATCTTCAGAAGAAGGCAATCGAGGCGCCCGGAAATCGCGCGCTCATCTCGATCCCGAACGAGACACCGACCTGGAAGCAGATCGGCACGGACAAGCTGGAATCGGCGGAGATCGAAGAGACGCTCGGGACCAAGAACTACATCACTCGCACGTTTGTTCGCAAGGGGCGCAAGCCCGAAGAGCCGCCGACGGAACTTCAGCTTCACGCGGCGTATTACACCGGCGGCGTGGACACCGTGCCGCACATTCCGGAGCGCTGCTTTGTCGGTGGCGGCATGACGGCCCAGCACACCGAGATCGTGCCATTGAAGCTGGATCCGAGTCTCTGGTCGCTGCACTCGGGCGCAGCGAACGCGGAGAAGGCCGGCATCTATCGGCAGCGCATTCCGAATTGGTCGCCCGACGGGGCCGGTTCGAGCGTGACGCTGCCGCGCGATCCGGGCGCGATGAAGCTTCGAGTAACGGAATTCACGCTTGGGGCGAACAAGTCGGGCCCGAGGATTTTCGCGGGCTATCTGTTCATCGCCAACGGGGGCCACGTGAGCAGCGCCGAAGAAGTGCGGCTTCTCGCGTTCGATCTCAAGAGCGACTACGCGTATTACCTCAAGGTGCAATTTACGAGCCGGTCGGTCAAGAGTCCGGAAGAACTGGCCGAGCAGGCTTCGAGCCTGATGGCCGAGTTGCTTCCGGAAATCATGCGCTGCGTGCCGGACTGGGTGGAAGTGGAAGCCGGAAACTATCCGGTGAAGGAAGAGAGCAAGAATGCCTCGTGAGCGGGGGAACGAATATCTTCCCGCGCTGACGAGTTTTTTCTATTGATCGAAACGGAGCCTTCTACATGGCGTCGAAAGTCAACACCAAATTTGTCGCGATCCTTGTCGGCGCACTCGTCCTACTCGCGGGCGGCGTCGGAGCGGCGGCGTACATGGTTCTGTTCAAGTCGGCCTCGGACCTTGCCAAGCAGGGCGACGCCCTGATGGCGGCGAACAAGCCGGACCAGGCGGAGAAGGCGTACGGCAAAGCGGTGAACAAGGACGCAACGAACATCGCGTACCTGCGCAAGTGGAAGGATTCTCTCGAAAAACTATCGCCGACGTCACAGACGCTCTTTGACGCGAAGTACCCGCAGTACACAGTGGTGCGCAAGAAGATCGCGGATCTCCTGAAGACGGACGTGCCGTCGTATCGGGATCAGCTGGAAGTGTACCTGCAGACGATGGAAAACGCGGGGTACAGCCGCCAGTTCGCGGAATCGATGGCGCAGGCGACCACGGATGCGCTTGCGCAGTTCAGCAACGTGAAAGAAGGCGACCCGAGCGAGGCGCTGCGCCGCTATCGCGCCGTCGCGAACCTGCGGATCTTGAACGAATCGAAGAACCTGAAGGACTCGGAAATCAACGCGATCAAGGCCGACTATGAGGCGGCGATCAAGGCCGATCCGGCGGACGTGGACAGCATCATCGGTCTGCACAATTGGTACATCTACCAGGCGGACAACGCGCAGAACAATCAGCGCCCGGACGAGGCGCTGAAATGGGCGGAGGACGGCCGGAAGATCATCCGCGATTTCCGCGAGAAGGATCCAAAGGAGCCCCGGACGAAGCTTCTCACGCTGGGTTGGATGCTCGCGGACGCGAAGCGTCAGGCGTATGCGGTCAAAAAGCCGGAGGACCGCAAGAAGATCGCGGATCAACTGCGGATCGACGCGGCCAAGGGCCTCGACGAGTCGGCGGCGCTGATCAATGCGCTGGATCCCGCGCAGGTAACTCCGATCACGCTTTCTCAGTTTGCGTACCTGGAAATGCAGCTGGATGACTCGGGCAAGATGCCGCGCAGCCGCGCGTTGCTGGACCGTGCGCTCAAAGCCCAGCCCGGCGAGGCGGCGCTGCTCATCAGCAAATCGGAAACCGATACGCTGGCGCGCGATTTTGACAGCGCGATCGCGACGCTGCAGCTGGTTCGCGACCTGCCGAATCCGACGCTGAGCGTTTCGGGGCGGCTGCTCTGGTATCGCAAGAACGATGCGCTCTTCCGGCAGGCGGCGCTCGCGCTCAAGGCGCTGGATGCGTCGAGCGATCCGGACCCGGTGAAAGACAAACAGCTCAAGGCCGCGTGGCTGGAAAAAGCGAAGGCCAAGAGAGCCGAACTGGCGAAGATCGAGCCCGAAAGCTCGATGCGCATGCAGTTCATCGACGGCAAGCTGCGCCTGGCTCAGGAAGACTTCTCGGGCGCGCAACAGCTATTGCTCAGCTATCTCGCTCAGGTCAACGATGCGGACCCCGACGCGCTGGTGGCGGCGGCGAACGCGTCGTTTCGTCTCAATCAGCCGGGCAAGGCACGCGACCTCCTGCAGCGCGCGATCCAGATCAACAGCGCGAACATTCAGGCGATCGTGATGCTCGCGGAAGTCGAACTGCGTCTGAAGAACTATGACGAGTCGCTCGAACTGTACAAGACCGCGTCGCAGCTCCTCCCGGACAACGAGGCGATCCGGGCGCGACGCAAGGCGGTCGAGCAGGAAGCAGGCACGGGCGAGATCGAAGACCCCATCAGAAAACTGATTGCCGAGGCTCGCAAGCGCAGCGATATGGGCGACGAAAAGGGCGCGGCCCAGTTGCTGCAGGAAGGCGCCGACAAATACAAGTACGACGCGCAGATCACGCAGGTCCTGGTCACGCAGCGGACCAACGCCAATGACGTCGAGGGCGCCAAGGCGATCCTTCGCAAAGCGATCGAGGTCAATCCGAGCGAAGACCAGAAGAAGAACATGCGCTCGGCGATGACGATCTTGGAAAGCGCTGATACAACGCTCGCAAACCTGGCGGCGGTTGATCTGGCCACAAACATTCCGGAAGTGGACCGGATGGTGATGAAGCTGGGGATTCTGAGCAATGGTGGCGACAAGTACAAGGAGCAGGCGCAGGCGGCCGCGGTCGCGCTCGAGCAGAAGTTCCCCGACGAGCCCGTGACAGTCGAGACGCTGTTCCTGCGTGCGCTCCGCGACAAGAAGGTCGACGTTGCGCAGCACATCGCCGACAAGGCGATCGCCATGAACATTGACAGGTACGAGGGCGCCACGTTCAAGGCGCGCGTGCTGGCGGCTCAAGGCCGGCGCGCCGAAGCGATCGCAACATTGGCGCAGGCTTCGCAGCGATTCAACTTCAATGTTGAGGCATGGCGTGTGCTCTCGGCGATGCAGGTAGAGGATGGAAAACTGGTGGATTCCGCGGCGAGCATGCAGAAGGCGCTGGCGCTGCGCCCGGATGATGCGATTTCGATCCTTCAGTATTCGGCGACGCTCCTGGCGGCAGGCAAGTCGGACGACGCGCTGCGACTGCTGCAGGAAAAGGCGAAGCTCCTGCCGGATTCCAAGCCGATCCGCGACGAATGGCTGCGCCTCGAGGGAAGCTACGGCGACAAGGAAGTGACGCTGAAGGAACGCGAACGCGATCTCGTGCGCGATCCGAACAACCGGATCTACAAGGTCCAGGTCGCGGCACTGAGCACCGATCTGCGGCGCTGGGACGACGCCAAGAAGAAAATCGACGACGTACGCAAGTCGGAGGACGGCCTCGACATCGCGACGATCGCCGCCACGTGGAGTGCTGATCAGTCCGACCTCGAGACTGCGGAAAAAACTCTGCATGACTATGCCGTCAAGATGAAGGCCCAAAAGGACGGGAACGACCGCGCGGGCGAAGCGTTGATGGCGTTGGCACGGTTCATGGTTTCGCGTGGCCGTCCGGATCGCGCCGTTGCGGCGCTTGAAGAGGCACGCCCGCTTCAGGATCCCAAGCGGCTGCAGGCCGATCGGATGCTGGCGGAACTCTACCTGGACATGTCGGAAAACGACAAGGCGATCGAATCGCTGCGGACGATCGTGAATGCTTTGAAGGACACGCCGGACGACACCGTGCGGCTGCGACTGGCCGAGGCGCTGATCCAGGGCCGGAAGTTCGACGAAGCAGAAAAGGAACTGCAGCTCCTGACCAAGGAAGGACGCGACGGACCGGTCGCGATGCTTCTCCGGGCGGACGCCGCGATGGGCAAGGGTGATACGAAGGCCGCGATGGAAATTCTGGACAAGGCGGTGACGGCGTTCTCGAGCAACGCCGGCGTGTTCCTGAAGCGTGCTCAGGCGTCGATCGAAGTGAAGCGAAACATCGCGGACATTCTCGCGGACCTTGATCAGGTGATCAAGCTCGACCCGCGCCTGTGGCAGGCGCACCAGCTCCGGGCGGTCATCTTCCAGAGCCAGGGGAAGAAGAACGACGTCGTGAACGAGATCAAGGCGATTCTGCAGATCGATCCGACCCAGGACGAAATCCTGGGGCTTGGCCTGCGCATGCTCGTCGCGGACGATCGAGACGACGAGGCCGTCGCGCTCGCTGAAGATGTCGCAAAGCGCCGCGGGGCGCCCGGAGCGCTCTATGCGAACATCGGCGATCTGTTCGACATGGTTGGACGCGGCAACCGGGCGGTGGCGTTCTATCGCACCGCGTTCAACAACGATGCACGCACGTCCCACGTGGTGCGCTACATCAACGCGCTGCTGGCGCTGAAGCCACCGAATACGACCGAAGCGGAAAACGCGCTCAAGAAGGTGCAGGACCGGATCTCCAAGGACCCCGAACTGCTGCTGGCTCGCGCGGGGGTGCGTCGCGCCCTCAATCAGATGGCCGACGCCCGGAAGGACGTCGCGGCGTCGATGAAACTGCTGCCGACCGATCAGGTTGAAGCGATGCAGCGCTGGTTCCAGACCGGTTACCGGCTGCTCGGCCCGAAGGAATTCGGAGCGACACTGGACGCGATGATTAAGGACGGGAACAACCCGGACTGGATCGCGTTCTTCCGCGCTCGCGTCCAGGCGGACGATCCGAACCCCGCAACGCGTAATGCCGGAATCGAGGCAATCAATCAAATCGCGCAAACGACGAAGCAGCCGGGGCTGGCGAGCTTGGCGGCTCGCGAATACTCGGGCCGAGTCTACCTCGCGGGTGATTTCGAGAAGGCGGCGGCGGCGATGAAGGCGATCATCGAAAAGGATCCGAACGACGCCGACACTCTCAACAACCTGGCCTATCTGCTGGGTAAGGATCTCAAGAGACCCGCTGAGGGCGTTGAATTTGCTCAAAAGGCTGCCGCGCTCAAGCCCAAGAGCCCGGAAATTCTCGACACGCTTGGTCTGCTCCTGATGGAGACCAGCCAGTTGGCGGAAGCGCAGAAATATCTCGATCGGGCGTTAACGATCACGGCGGCTCCGTCCACGCAGGTCACTATGTTGCTGCATTTGTGTGAGTTGCAGCTCAAGCAAGGGAAGAGAGACGAGGCCAGGGCCACCTTTGCCAAGGCTCGCACGCTCTTCACTCAGGTCCAAGGCTTGACTGCGGACCAGCAAAAACAGGACCTTGCCAGGCTTGAAAAGCTGCTTGAGGGGCCTTGAAGCTCAGGATTTCCTGTCCCGAGCCGATCTATATGACGCGGCGACCTCCGTTCGGACGAACACCGAGCGCGCGGAGATCGAACCGCCTGACAGGGAACACCCTTTCCATGGGCTCCCTATCAGAAACAGAACGACCTGTGGTTTGAACAAGGTGGCACTATGACGACTGCTCCGACCGGATCGATTGCACCCCAAGGACTTAGTGGCCAGCGCCCAGGGGCGGGGCAGCCGTCAGCGGGTGGAGCAGGCGGCCCGGCCGGAGTGGGCGGCGTCGCGATCGACCCCATCAAGCTTTTGATGAAGTACAAGTACATTCTCGCCGGCGCTGCGGGCGTGGGAATGGTGCTGGGTGTGGTGCTGTACTTTGTGCTGCTGCGATTCCGTCCGGTCTGGTCGAGTGCCGCGGTGTTCGAGGCGTTTACTCCAACGTCGAACATCGTGAGCCCGAACGGCATCGGCACGATGGAAAGCCAGAACGAAATCGAGCGGTTCATGCTCACGCAGGCGCGTCAGATGACGCGTGAAGATGTGCTGAATCGCGTGGCGACCGACCCCCGGCTCTCGCGCGAAGCCCCGCTGTGGACGAGCCAGTTTGAAGAGGGCGGCAAGCTCGACATCGTCGCGGCGGTGAAAGACTTGACGAACAACGTCGCAAAGACCCGCATCATTCCGGGCACGAGACTGATTGAGTTGTCGGCGTCGTGCCGCTGGCGCGAGGATTCGACCGCTCTGGCGAAGCTGCTTCGTGAAGCCTACATGACGGAACTGAAGCGCGTCGCGGGCAGCAGCACGCAGATGCAGCGCGATCAGCTGCAGAGCCAGATCGAGAAGCTCGGCTTGACGCTTCGCGATCTGCAGACCCGGCGCGACGCGCTGCTTCGCGACGCCGGCGTGACGACGATCAGCGAACAGGGCAGCGAAACGCTGCAGCGTCTGTACATTCTGAACACGCAGATCCTGGACGTTCAGAATCAGATCCAGCTCCGGCAGGTCTCGGTGAAGCAGCTTCAGGATCAGCTCGACAACCCTGCGGGCGTGCAGTACACCGACCAGATCAAGAGCGAGGTGGAAGAAGACCCGCTCATCATCCACCTCAAGCAGGGCATCACGTCAACGGAAGCGGACCTGAAGGGAATGCTCATGCGCGGGATGACGCGCGAGCACCGCGAATACAAGCGCGGCGATTCGCTGCTGCAGGGCATGAATCAGAATCTCGCGAAAGAGCGGGAAGATCTGATGCGTAAGAAGTTCGACAGCAACCTCGAGCAGATGAAGCTTGTGCTGCAGTCGCTCGAGAACCAGGCCCGCGACATGACCAAGGATCGCGACACGATCAGCGAGAAGCAGCAGGTCGCGGCACGCACGCTGGCGCAGGTGAAGGATCTCGAAGACAAGATCGGCAACATGCAGCGGTCCATCTCGACTTTCCAGGACCAGCTCGGCACGATGGCCATGCTTGCAGAACTGCCCACCAGCAACCGCGTGGTGGTTGCGAGCGAAGAAAAGCTCCCTCGCGAAGTTTCCTCGCCGAAGCTCACGGTGGTGTTGCCCGCGTCAATGCTGGGCATCGTCGGCCTCGTCTCCGCGTTGATTCTTGCGATTGAACTCATGGACAGCCGCGTGAAGGGCCCGGCGGACATCGCCCTGATGCCCCGCACCCGTCTGCTCGGCTGGATCCCGGACGCTTCGGAAGACCCGTCCGGCGCCGGCGCGATCGAGACCACCTTCCGCGATCGGCCGCGTGGAGTCATCGCAGAAAACTACCGCCAATTGCGATCGGTCATGGCCAAACGCCTCGGACAAGCCGGGCATAAGTCACTCGTTGTCATCGGTGGCATGCCGGGCTCGGGCTCGACGAGCGTCATGTGCAACATGGGCCTCGCGTGGGCCGCGGCGGACAAGAAGGTCCTGCTCATCGACGCCAACTTCCGCAGGCCGGGGATGCACCGCGTGTTTGCTCTGCGTGAAACACCGGGCCTCGCCGACGTGCTCTCGGGCACTTCGATCGACGAGGCCGTGCAGCACACAAGTGATGCACGCCTGGACGTGTTGAGCGCGGGCTCGCGCGAGAAACGCGTATTCGAAATGTTCAGCGGCGAGCGCTTCAGCCAGTTGATGGCCGAACTCAAGGCCCGCTACGACCTCGTGCTCATCGACGTCGCGCCGGCGCTTGTCGCCAGCGACGGTCTCTCAATCGCCAACCGCACCGACGCGAGCTGCCTTGTCGTTCGTGCGATGGGCGAGAAGCGTGGACTGGTCGGACGCCTCCGCAATGATCTCAGCGATGCCAAGGGCGAGTTCCTCGGCGTCGTCGTCAATGCGGTCAAGCCTTCGGCAGGCGGCTACATTCGCGGCAACATGCGTGCGACGCACGAGTACCAGAATCCGTCCGAAACCCCCGCAGCGGCGTAACCTCGGACGTCGGTGGGGTCCTCGATGTCGCCCGAGATGAGCCAATCCAATGCACACGCCAGGCGCGCGCTCATTACGGGCGGCGCCGGTTTCATTGGATCTCATCTGACGGAGCATCTGCTCGCGCGGGGCGATCGCGTCACCGTCATCGACAACCTCTCAACCGGACGCACGGGCAATCTGCCCGAGCACCCGCACCTTCGATTCATCGAAGCCGATCTCGGAGAGGCGCTCGCGGCGCTCGGGCCGGGCGAAGTGTTCGACGAGATCTACCACCTCGCCGCGGCAGTTGGCGTGGGCCTCGTGATGAAGGACCCGATCAGCGCCGTGCGCACAAACATCGAGCAGACGATTGCGCTGCTCGACTTTGCGGCAAAGCGAACGGCTCCGGGCGCGACAGCGATCGGCATTCCCACACTGATCGCGAGCAGTTCCGAGGTGTACGGCAAGAGCGCAAAGTCACCCTACAGCGAAACCGACGACGTGACGTACGGACCGACGAGCGTGTCGCGCTGGTGCTACGCGTACAGCAAAGCGATCGATGAGTACCTGGCGCTCAGCTACGGCAGGCAGCGCGGGCTGGGCGTTGTTGTTGCGCGTTTCTTCAACACCGTCGGACCGAGGCAAGTGGGCGACTACGGCATGGTGCTTCCCCGCTTCGTGGGCGCGGCGCTGGCGGGCAAGCCGCTGCGCGTCCACGGTGAGGGAAAGCAATCGCGCTGTTTTTGCGATATTTCGGATGTGGTGAGCACTCTGCCAAAATTGCTCGATTCGCAGGCCTGCCGCGGCAGCGTGTTCAACATCGGTTCCGATCGCTCGATCAGCATCCGGGAGCTGGCGGAGCTGGTGATTCGGCTGACGGCATCGCGATCAGGGATTGAGTACGTTCCCTATAGTGAGGCGTATCCGCCGGGTTTCGAAGACCTGGCCGATCGGCGACCGGATTTGAAGAAGATCCGGGAGGCGATCGGGTTTTCGCCGAGGAAGAGCCTTGAGCAAACCATTCGGGACGTGGCCGGATGGCTCTCGGGATCTGCGGCAGGCGGCATGCGAGAGGGATCAAAGACGTGAACAGGGCGTCAGGAACCGAGAGCGCGGACGGAGCGGTTCGGGCGGCATGGCCGTCGACGCTGTTCGCCGGACTCGCGTCCAGCCTTGCTTGCACTATCGGGTCGGCCGCGGAGACTGCGCCGGTAGCGGGAACTGAACTCGAAAAATCGTCCCGTTGGGAGATCTTCAACGGGTACGCATGGGTGATGGCGATCGCGTTTGTCGTGACTCTGCTTGCGACGCCCCTGATGCGAAGGCTTGCGCTTACGTACGGCGTGATCGACCGGCCGAGCGAGGCACGCAAGGTGCACCGGATGCCGGTGGCGTACCTCGGAGGCGTTGCGGTCTTCCTCGGAATTCTGGCGGCGATTCTGTACAGCTACGCCTCGGTGCGCTGGGCAGGACTGGTCGAGTATCACGCCTCGGCACACGTCACCGAACCGGAGCAGCGGATCGTGCCGCTGTTTGTGCTGTTCGGGATGACCGTGGTCGTGGTGGTCGGGCTGCTGGACGACGTCTGGGGACTCGCGCCGCGCGTGAAAATCGGCGGGTTGTTGTTTGCCGCGGCGTTGCTTGCGATCGACGACATCGGCGCACGCGTCGCGGCGCAGGTGCTTTCGCCGCTCGGGACGCTTCTGCACAATCCAAACCTGGTGTTCACGATTCCCCTGCCGTTCCAGCTTCCGGGATCGGAAACCGGCGGGTTGCACTTTGACCTCGTCTATTGGGTGGGCACCGCGATCATCGGCTTCTTCGTTCTGGGGGCGTGTAATGCGACCAACCTGATCGACGGCCTCGACGGGCTATTGACCGGAACTACGGCGATCAGCGCTGCCGGCCTGCTGATCATTTCGCTGGGATTGGCGGCATTTGACGACGGCGTGCGCGATACGCAGCGACTTGTGCTCTGCATGGCGCTGCTCGGAGCGTGCCTTGGATTCCTGCCTCACAACTTCAATCCGGCGACGATATTTTTGGGCGATGCGGGATCGCTGTTGCTCGGATACACGACGATCGTGATCATCCTGACTTTGGGCGCGACGGATAAGACGCATCTGGTGATGGCGGGGCTGATTGTGTTCGCCGTGCCGCTGATTGATACGTGCCTTGCGATCGTCCGCAGGAAAATGGCGGGCCAGAGCATTTCGAGCGCGGACAGCGATCACCTGCATCACATGCTCAAGCGCGCGCTGGGCGTGAAGGGCGCCGTGCTGGTTCTCTACGGGATGGCGGCGAGCTTTGCGGCGCTGGGCGTGCTGGTGAGCATGGGCCGCGCACGCGTGGTGTACATCATGGCCCTGATGCTCGCCTCGTTCATCGGCGTGACAGCGATCAAGATCGCCCGCCGGAAGTTCATCGAGCAGCAGGCGATCGACTCCGACGCCCGCCGGTCCACAATGCCGGTTGCGGCAGCTCCGACCGCGGCCAGCAGCGAGCCGATACGGGTCGCGAGCGAAGCGGCGTCCGCGCGATAAACGACAACGAAATGATGTGTTCCCGACGCGCGGAATCTGCCGATTCGTATACTCGGGCATGAACGATTCGGTCCCATCCTCTGCGTTGAAGCCTCGCGTTGTTGCGCTGATGAACCAGAAGGGCGGCGTGGGCAAGACCACGACCACTGTGAATCTGGCGGCAGCGATCGCTCAGGCGGGATTGCGGACGCTGGTGATCGATCTCGATCCGCAGGCGCACGCGACGCTCGGGCTCGGGATTGACGGGGCGGAGGGACGCTCGATCTACGACCTCATTCATGATCCGGCGGATGCGGTGACGGCAGCACGAGAAGTTGCACCGAATCTGCTGGCGCTCGCAAGCCATACCGACCTTGCGGCGACTGAAACCGAGCTCGCATCGGCCGAGGATCGGCTTGCGAGACTGCGGCGCGTGATCGAGGCGTTCGCGGGGCGCGTGGACTTTGTGCTGATCGATTGTCCGCCTTCGCTGGGGTTGCTCACGCTGAATGCGCTTGCCGCGGCGGATGAGGTGCTGATCCCGATGCAGGCGCATTTCCTCGCGCTACAGGGCGTGGGCAAGTTGCTGGAAACGGTGAAGCTACTCGCGAGCGGTCAGCAGGCGATCAACCCGAGGCTGAAGGTTGCGGGAGTTGTACTGTGCATGCACGATGCCGCGAGCACGCACACGCGCGAGGTTGTAGCGGATCTGGACGCATTTTTCGAGTGTGGCCGCGGGAGCGACTCGCCCTGGAAGGATGCCATCGTGTTCAGGCCGGCGATCCGCAGAAACATCAAGTTGGCGGAGAGCCCCAGCTTCGGGAAGACGATTTTCGATTATGCGCCGCAGGCGAGCGGCGCCGATGACTATCGGGGGCTGGCGGAGGCATTTCTGGCTGATCGAAGGCCCGCGGGCGGGGTGCCGGCGCGAACTGAGGTGCCCGTCGTCGTTGTTCGTGCGGCGCAGGATGAGGCAGCGATCGGAAATGCGGGCGCAACCGCATGAGCGCGTTTCGAATGCCGCGGCCGATCTTTGCGGTGTACGCGCTCGCGCTCTTCGCGGGGACGCATTGGCCGAATCTGCAACTGCACGGGCCGGTGGAAAGAACTGATCTCTGGGTGCATCTCTTTGCATTCGGAACTTGGGCGGCCCTTGCGGCGACTTGCAGGTTTTTCGGGCCGATGTGTTCGGCGCGAAACCTGACGCTGACGTGGATACTTTCCGTCGGATACGCGTGCATCGATGAGGGGCTGCAGGCAATTCCCGCGCTCGGGCGGACGTGTGCCTGGGATGACTTGTCGTTCAACACGCTCGGGATTTCGATCGCAATCGGCGGGATGTGGCTTGTTGGCCGTCTGAGCCGATGAAGCAGGCGGTAATGACAGGACCTACGGCCAATTTGAGCGGCACACCCTCTACTTCCGTGACGGATGCCCCCGCCGGCATGAAGGATTCGGCGCCCGACCAAGCGCACGACATGCACGCGCTGGGAGGTGTGCTGGCCGCGGCGATCCGGATCGTGGCGAGCTTGACGCTTGTCTCGCGCCTGACCGGGCTCGTTCGCGACGTGCTTACGGCGGGCCTATTCGGCGATACTGCCGTCGGCTCGGCGTTCAACGCCGGATTTCAGATCCCGAACATTTTCAGAAGGTTGTTCGGCGAGGGTGCGCTTTCGGCGGCGTTCTTGCCCGAATACACGACGCTCCGCAAGAATTCACCCGACGCCGCGGATCAGTTGGCGTCGCTCACGCTTCGCGCGCTGACTCTGACGACGGCGCTGATCGTGGTCGTGGTCGAACTCGCGCTGATGGGCGTGCTCTTCTGGGGAAACAACAGCCCGGATCTAGTGCTTTCAATTCGGTTGGTGATGCTGATGCTTCCGATGATGCCGATGGTCTGCACGACGGCGATTCTCGGGGGCGTTCTGCAAAGCCACGGGAAATTCGGGCCTCCCGCAGCGGCGCCGGTCATTCTGAATGTCATGATGATTGCCGCGGCATTTGTGCCGCTCATCTGGAAGGGGATTCCGAAAGAGACTTCGGCGTACTTGGTCGGCGCGTCGGCGGTGGCCGCGAGCATCCTGCAGATCGTCTGGTCGGTCGTCGCGCTGCGTGGTCTGGTTCGGTGGACGAGGCTGACGTCGGCGGCACGCGATTCTGCAAAGCGTGTGCTCGGACGCTTTCTCCCTGTGTTGCTGGGACTTGGAACACTGCAACTGAACACAATGATGGACACGCTGATCGCGATGTGGCCGTTCTGGGTTGGCACGACCGTGTTCGGTCATGAAGTCACACTCGATAAATCGTCAAACTCCATCTTGTCCTATGCCTCGCGGCTCTATCAGTTTCCGCTGGGCGTATTCGGCATTGCGGTCGCAACAGCAGTCTTTCCGTTGCTCTCAAAGACCGCCGGACATTCGGTCGCGTTTGTTGATGTGCTTCGGCGAGGCGTGCGGCTGTCGCTCTTTATCGGGATTCCCGCGAGCATCGGCCTGGTCGTCGTTCGCGAAGACCTCGTGCGCACCATGTTCTGGCGGTTCACGCCCGAGGGGATCGATCGCTCGGCCCTCGTCGTCGCATGCTTCGCTCCAGCTGTCTGGGCGTACTCACTCAATCACGTTCTCACCCGCGCGTTCTACGCGCGAGGCGACACCGTCACGCCCATGCGGGTCGCCGTCACAATGGTCGGAGCGAATCTCACGCTGAATCTGATTCTGATCTGGTACCTGCGCGAAGCGGGACTGGCGCTCTCGACCGGGTTATGCGCCATGGCGCAGGCGCTGATCGTCGCGTGGGTTGCTCGGACAAAGTTGCAGGCGAACGTGTTCGATCGCGCGACGTTGATCGCATCGGCAAAGATTCTTGTCGTTTCATTTTTGATGGGAGCCGCCGTCTGGGCAACCGTCGAATTCTGGCCGACGCCCACAAACTGGCGAACGTCATTCCTCCGCCTGAGCATCGCAACCATCGTTGGCGGCTTGGGTTACGGCGTACTCACGTTTGTCTGCCGCCTTGAAGAACTGCGATGGCTGGTGCGGCGAGCTCCAGCCGGCGTCAAAATGGAATCGATGATGGCGGAGTGATCGCGCTTCGCTCACGCACTCCGAGTACGCTTGGGCACGCCCGCAGAAGATGGGCGGCCACTTGGAGATTGAAGATGGAATCCCGGGGATCACGTTTCGCCCGTTTGCTCACGCTCGGCGCTTCGGCTGCAATTCTGTGCACGCTTGTCGCCTGCAACACGGTTTCGGGCTTCGGCGAAGATGTTGAGCAGACCAGCGACAACACCAAGAAGGCTTTCGGCGGCACGCCGGACTCGGCGCCCGGTCAGACCAAGCAGGGCGACGTCCAGAAGTAATGCATGACAACGATCGGGCTTCAGGGCCGCACGATTGCGATCACCGGCGCAAGTTCGGGGATCGGACGCGCGACCGCTCTGCTTTGCGCGCGCCAGGGAATGAACGTCGTCGTCGGCGCCCGCCGCGAAGATCGCCTGCGCGAATTGGTTGAACAGATTACCCAGGCGGGCGGACACGCGGCCAGCGTTGTGATGGATGTCACAGCACCGGGCGACAACCAGCGTCTGATCGACGCCGCTCTTGAGAAGTTCGGCTCGCTCTACAGCGTCTTCTCGAACGCCGGCTACGGCGCCGAGCGGCGCGTGCTCGACTACACCCGCGCCGAGCTCGATCGCATCTTCAACACCAACTTTTGGTCAAGCCTCGAGCTTTGTCAGCTTGCCGCGAGATACATGCTCGCGAACAACCCCGGCCCGCACAAAGGGCATGTACTGCTGTGTTCAAGCTGCGTCAGCAAGATCGGGCTTCCGAATTTTGCCGCATATTCAGCCACGAAAGCGCTCCAAGACCACTTCGGCCGGGCGATGCGCATCGAACTGGCGAACTCGGGGGTGTACGTCTCAACCGTCCACCCGATCGGCACGCGCACCGAGTTTTTCGACACCGCCAAAGAGCTTTCCGGGGGCGCCCGCGTCAGCATTCAGACGCCCGAGTCGTTCAAGCAGCCCGCCGAGACCGTCGCAAAGGCGATCGTCCGTTGCCTTAAAAAACCCAAAGGTGAGGTCTGGACGAGTTTCCCGATGCGTGCCGGACTCGCGCTGGCAACTCTTATGCCAGGACTCACCGACCGCTTGCTCCGGAGCAAGCAGCTCCGTCTCACCGCCCGTGACGCTCCAAAGACCTGACTCTTACTGCCGAACCAGCAGAGCCACTGCGTGCACCTCGATCGCGCGCGATTCTCCGACGGCATCCACCTTCTCGTGCGTCTTTCCCTTGATGCCAATGCGCGAAACATCCACGTCGAGTGCCGCGGCAATCCGCGAGCACATCTCGCCCTTGTGCGGGCTCACCTTGGGCTTTTCCAGAATCACCGTCGCGTCGACATTGGCGATCGTCCAGCCCAGCGCGCGAACCCTGTCCGCCGCCTCGCGCAAAAAGACTTGTGAGTCCTGGGATTCGTGCCGCGGATCGGTATCCGGAAAGAACTGGCCAATGTCGGGCAGCCCGGCTGCCGCGAGAAGTGCGTCGGTAATGGCGTGCAGGAGGGCGTCGCCGTCGCTGTGGGCGACCGGCCCGCGTTCAGAGGCCAGTTTGACCCCACCAACGACCAACGGCCTGCCCGCTCCCGCCGGGGCGAGGGCTTCGAGGCGGTGCAGGTCGTATCCATGACCAATCCGGAGCGATTCCGCGAGACTTTGCATCGGGAGAGAGTTTATCAGCCTCCTTCCTACCGTTTTCCGAACGATCTTTGCGACAAGTCACGACGAACTGTCAGCGAGCCGATACATTCTGGGACGCTCGGCGGCAGAACCTACACCCCCCGCCCGAGCCGGAGAATTTCAATGCATTTTGGCCGCGCCGCCTTCGCGACAACGCTCGCTCTCGCCACCCTCTCGGGCTGCAACATCTACCGGCCGGGCGGCTCGATGCGCTCGAACGACACGTTCACATTCATTTCGAACGAGTACTACCCGGTAACTGTCACGATCGTGGACGTCCGGACGAATGAACCGATCTGGACGGCTGACGTCCCGGTGAGCAAGCAGCTCACGTTCCGCTTCCACGAAGCCCAGTACCCAGAGAACCCGGCCAACCCCGACGCGATGCGCTGGCAGTTCTTCGACAGGCCGACTCGCGCCGGCGAACTCAACAGCGTGATGGCCTGCCCCGACAAGTTCTCGCGCCGCATGGACGTCACAATCCGCAAGGTGCCCGAATATGCCACGGGCAGCGATCCGCGCGTCGAACACGCCGGACCGACTCAAACCGTTCGCGTGACGCCCGGCACTCCGGTGAAGGCCCCGGCTCCGCAGCCGATGTCGCCCGGACCCGAAGGCGATGCGCCGGCTCCGCCCGCCGTCACGCCTCCGGCTCCGTGATCACGATCACCAGCTGTACTTGACCGTGTAGCGCACCTTGGCTTCCTTCCCCGGCTCGAGCGTGAGCGGGAATTGGATCGTGCGCGAATCGGTCTTTTCGTACTTCTCGGTTGCGCCGCTGATCTCCCAATTGGCCCAGCGATAGAGTCGCTCACGGACGATTACGTTCGTTTTGACCTCTTTGCGATTGCGCACGCTGATCTCGATGGTCTCTTCCATCGTGCGCCGGTTGCTGTCAACCTTGAAGTCAACCTGCTTGCGCTCCCCCACCACGTCGAACGCGGCGCCGAGTTTGAGCAAGACCGATTCATCGCGCGGCGTGTGCTTGAGCACGTCTTCGCCGATGAACTCGGCAATCGCGTCGGCGGGTTGGCCGCTCTTGCCCGGATCGATCTGGCTCACCCGCACGCGCCCGGCCGGCAGCGGAATACCAAGGCCCGATTCCTTGTTGTTCTTGAATCGCAGATAGACATCGACGGTGGTTCGACCTTGTACACCGAATCCCTGATCGGTCATCGGGCCGCCGTAGTCAGCCGGATCGAGGGCGAGGCCATCAAACACCAGCGTTTTCTCGCACGGAATCTTGAGCACCGTCGGAAAGAGCTCGATCTGTTTCGTGGAATTGTCAGGAAGCGTTGTGGCGCGTCCGAGCGTGTAGAGGTGATACTCGAAGAACGCCTTTTGCTCAAAGCCATCGGCACGATCTTCCATCGCCATCTTCGCGGCGCCGCGCGCGAAGCTGTACCGGACGTCCTGCGGCTGGATCTTGTTCACGCGGCCGGCGATCAGCTTGAGCGTTGCATTGTCGAACGATGCGCCCGACTGATTGACGATGCTCACCCACGCCGCGAGATCAAGCGTGCCGCTGTTGTTGTCTTTGCCGGGGGCAAAGAGCACGTTGTAATCTGCCCACCACGTCATCCCCTCGGTTTCGTAGCTAATTCGCGCCGTGTGCGTGCCGGGCTGCTGCGTTTCGACCTGCCAAAGCAGTGTCGGACGAGTCAGTAAACCATCGGGAAGCGTGGGCAATTCAAAGTTCGTTGCGTTCCCGACGATCTGAATCTGGCCGCCCTTGTCGCGCAGCACGATGCCGCCGGCGGTGCTCAGGAGTGTGCCGCTGGTGAACGACATGTGATCGCCGGCGGGCGAGCCGACCTTAATCTCCTTGTCGAGATATTTTTCGAGCAACTTCTCCCGCCCGATCAGATCGAACTGGAAGTTCTGTTCGAGCACCCGCGTCATCGCCGGCGCGGTCATCGATTGAAACGTCACGGTGGTCGGCTCGATCAGCGCTGCGACATCGGTGACGCGCACATCGTTCAATCCGTTCTTGAGATCGAGCTTGAGAAACTGACGCACCGTCGCAAAGCCTTGCACCGCGTTCGACACGCCCGACCAGCCCCCGTTGTACCGGGCCTGCGCCAGCGCATCCCGCGGCACACCCTGCCCAGGATTCAGCGTGCTGTAGATCGTCACTACCGGACTCTGCGTTGTGTTCTGAGCATCATTCTGCCCGAACGCGCTGCCTGCGAGCGAAGCAAGAACAAGACCACCAACGACATGAGCGTAAATCGTCTTCATGCGGAAACTCCTGGATTGCACCTGTGAGAATACAGCGCGTTCGCGCGAAGAAAAGTTCGGGGCAATTGCACGCCAAACAAAGAGAACGCGGAGTGCGCGGAGAAGGCGGAGTTTCGCGGAGAAGAGAAGATAAAGTAGAAGAATTAAGAACTCCAAGGTGGGTTGTGCGTCACCAAATTGTCAGACGCGGATCGAGCGGCACCCGTCGCGTTTTTCACGAACCAAAAAACACGCTGCCGCCCTCAGTCACTTTTCTCTCTTCCCACTCCGCGCAACTCCGCCTTCTCCGCGCGCTCCGCGTTCTCTCGACTGCCTTTGTCTTTATCATCCGAGGACTTACTTCACCCGCGTCAGCCGCGCGTATTCCAGAACCAGCGTCTTGGTTCCAACGCCCCGGAATCGAATCGTCGCCCGCGCATTCACGCCTGCAGTGATGCTCACAATCTCACCTTCACCAAATTGCGGATGCCGCACAACCGCGCCGACCGGGAATGCCGCGTTCTTGGGCGTGCCGCTGCTGGAACTCCATCCGAGCTTGGCGCGCTTGGAGTCCTTTGCCGCGAACTCGCCTTCGGGCTCGTAGCGCTGCCCGCCACCCCCATCGCTGCCACCTTCGCCCCGCGCGATGAAATCTTCGAGCCCCGCGGTCGCATCCGCTTGATTGCTGAATCGCACCGAATCGCGAGGCAACTCATCCAGGAATCGGCTCGGGATCGTCCGTTCCGGAATGCCACGCATGGTGCGATACCGGCTGCTTGTCATGTGCAGGCGGCGCATCGCTCGCGTGATACCGACAAAGCACAACCGCCGCTCTTCCTCCAGCTGTTCCTGCGACTCACGCGCCCGGCTGTGCGGCAACTGCCCTTCTTCAAGCCCGATGATCGCGACGGCCTTGAACTCAAGCCCCTTTGCAGCATGCAGCGTCATCAGCGTGACCGCGCCCTGTGCCGGATCGACCGCATCGGCATCCGCCACCAGCGCGATCGATTCGAGATACGCCCGCAACATCGCAAGCAGCGGCGGAGTCTGGTCATTGGGTCGAGCCAAGCCATCGGCGTTCTGCGTTTCCGCCGCCGGATCGGCCATTGCATCGAATTCCATCTCGAACTGGCGCGCCGAACTCACAAGCTCGTCGAGGTTGTCGAGCCGTTCCATGTCGGCGTCGCTGTTGCTCGCCTTGGCCTGCGTGCGATACATCGCTTCGAGGCCGGATTCGCGGATGATGCGGGAGACAAGCTCCGCAAGCGTGGTCGAAACCTGCGAACCCAGGAACGTGCCGCCGCCAGTCCAGGCGTCGATCATTTCGACGAATTTTCCAACGGCTGCCGCACCACGTCCGACGACATCGAGAAGCTGCCCGGCCTCGCGCATCGCGTGCAGCACCGGCGTCGCATGCTCTGCGGCATAATCCTCGATCTTGCCAAAAGTGGTCGAGCCGATCCCGCGCGTGGGCGTATTCACAATGCGAGAAAGCGAAACATCGTCGCTCGGATTGGCCACCAGCCGCAGGTACGCCACGGCACTCTTTACTTCTTCGCGATCATAAAAAGCCGTGCCCCGCGCGATCGTGTACGGCACGCCCGCGCCGCGCAGCGCATCTTCCATCACGCGGCTGAGTGAATTCGTGCGATAGAAAATCGCCATCTCGCGCCACGCGATCGAGGTCGGCGAATCGTCGCGTTCGTCTTTCACCGACTTCAGCCAGTCGACGATCAGCGTCGCCTCGTGATTCTCGTCGCGAGTCAGCGTTACCTCGACGTGCTCACCGCCCTTGCGCGATGTGAACAAATCCTTGTGCTTGCGCTTCTGGTTGTTGCGGATGAGCTGGTCCGCCGCGTGCAGGATCGGGGCGTTCGAGCGGAAGTTTTCGCCGAGCGTGATGACCTTCGTGCCCGGGTAGCTCTTCTCGAACTCGAGGATGTTGGTGATATCCGCACCGCGCCAGCCGTAAATCGCCTGATCCGGATCGCCGACGACGCAGATGTTGGGCGGATGACCTTCTTCGTTCTTGCCTGCGATGAGCGACGCGATCACGAACTGGGCGTGGTTGGTGTCCTGGTATTCGTCGATCAGCAGATAGCGCCAGCGTTCGTTGCATTCGCGTCGAACTTCGGCGTTGCTCTGCAGCATTTTCGCCGTCAGCACAAGCAGATCGTCAAAATCGACGGCGCCCGCGAGCTTGAGCGCCTTCTGATATCCCTGATAGATTTTGGCGACCGTGCGCGAGTAGAAGTCATGGGCACGCGCTGCAAATTCGTCGGCATCGAGCAGATCGTTCTTGGCGTTGGAGATCGCCGAGAGCACGCTGCGCGGGGGCCAGTTGCTCGTCGAGAGCTGGAGCTCTGCGATGACGCGCTTTGCGAGCGTCGCCTGATCGGACGAATCGTAAATCGAAAACTCGGGCTTAAGGTTTGCCGCTTCGGCGTAGCGGCGCAGCAACCGCGCGCAGAGCGAGTGGAACGTCGTGACGGTCAGGCCGCGCGTCAATCGGGGATCGTGCCCGAGCACCGTCATGACGCGCTCGCGCATTTCGGCCGCAGCTTTGTTCGTGAACGTCACGGCCAAGATCGACCACGGGGGCACGCCCTGATGGATGAGATACGCGATCCGGCGCGTGATGACGCGCGTCTTGCCCGATCCTGCGCCGGCGAGCACCAGCAGCGGTCCTTCGGTGGTGAGCACGGCCTGCTTCTGCGGGTCGGTCAGACCCTTCAGAAGCTCTCCAGCGGCTTCGCTCTGGCTCGGTAGTTCTTCCTGCAACAATCGGGCTCCTTCCCGTTGCGGGAGCGTAGCGGGAATGGCTCGCCGGAGCGAAAGTGTCTTGCGGCGAGGGCTGGGTTTTTGCTGTCGTTTGCCGCGGATTTCGCGGGTGAATCGTGTGAGGACAAGACGAGAGCGGGGCGAAAGCAGTTTGGTGAGTTCGCCTGTGACGGAAACGTATTTGGTTGTCAAAGAGAGGGGAAGGGACTAGTCAGTAGGTACAGGGGCACTGGGCACTGGGCACTGGGCACTCGAGACAGGCATTACGCGGCTTTTTGGAGCTTTTCGAGTTCCTTTGAGAGTTCGACGACGTGGAGCGGACACTGCTCCCAGTTGTGGCGCCAGCAGACGATGACGTCGCAACCGGAGGCATCGTGCCGGTGCAATTCGAAATTACGGCTTTCAAATTCGAACTCGATTCGGACGCGCCTCAGGCGGCCGTCTTTGCCCTCGCGCTTCGCTTCGCAGTCGGGAAACGCGGTCTGGATCGCCTCGACGGAATACCCGAGCTGCTTCGCGAGACAACCGAAGAGATAGACAACACCGGCTTCGTTGACGGGCGCATGGCGCAGAAAATCAAAGTTGAGGGGTTTGCCGTATGTGGCTGTGGTGGGCGGAGCAAAGTTCGTCGCGGCATCGATGTTGGAAAGAACAAGAGGCTGTCCGCTCCGTCGCGTCATACGGGCATCGATGATCTTGATGACATCGTGCCACTTGCGGTCCTCGGCGGAGCGAGCGTAGAAGATTTTTCCGACTCCTACCCATGATTCGAACAGTCGCCGGAAGGCGCTCAGGCTGAATTTTCCCCGCGCCTTGTACTCGCTGAGCGTCGGAAGATGTCCGAGCTCACGCGTGAGGTTTCCCCAGTCGTCGAGGAGTTGATCGGCATCGCGGCCTTTCACGATATTCGGGGGCAGCTTTGCCGCGGCGAGCGCGTCGTTGTATAGGTTGAAGTGCTTTTCAAAATGACCTTGATTGAGGCCCAACTTTGCGAAGAGTTCGACCTTGCTGGGCGTGCGGCCGAGTTCGGCGCCGAGGGTAACGAGGGCTTCGACAATCTGATTGCGGGTGAATTTGCGGCTTTGACGTGCCATGGCCAGGACCTTTCGATGAAACGGGAAGAAGGAGAAGGTGAAATGTGCCGCGGGGCCCGTGGTGAGCGCGTGCGCAGCGATAAACGCGTATGTGGGAGAGAGCCCGGTTGCAGTTGGACTAAAGCGGGCTTTGAGCGGAGCGATCGAGCCTGAGTGCGTGGTTGAAGTTGTGGTAGAGATTGGACGGTGTAGAAACGCGGGCGATCGGGCTGGGTGCGCGGGCGCGCAGGCGTAATGTACCAGATTTGGATTTGGTTTGGTATAAATACGGCCAATTTTAGAGAATATTGTCGAAATTGATTGGTCCAAAGGTCAGTAAAAACACCTATCTCCGGCGTCGGTGAAGCGCAGCGACGGCTTACAGAGGCCGTTCATGCCTCACCCCGCTCGCGCACCCGGGGAACTTCGCTCCGACGGAGGTCGCGCGACGGTTGTGGCCGCACTTTGTGTAAATTCCAATGCGGGTGCGGCGACGAGCGAGTGTGCCCAAACGCCGCGCAGCGACAGGAATGAGGAGTACCGGCGCGGCTCCAAGCCTAAGAGCGGATTGGACTTCGTTCTCCGCAAAGTGGATTCAGAGCATGAAACATTGAACAACAAATTTCCGCACACAGTATTTCGTCCTTGAAAGCCTGACGCGGGCGATCTCCTGTAAAGTGCGCATAGTCGTCGCCGTTGGGCGCGTCTCACCTGTGTTTCGAAACCGCCAGTAGCTTGGTTGCCGGAGGTTTGCGGAAAAGGTACGAGTGACGTCGTGCGCACTCAGTGCGCGAGGGTGGGAGTTTCGCCACGCTACGTTCTCCAACGGCGACGAAACCGCTAAGCGAAATTAAAAAATCGGGAGTCCAGAATAAAAGCTCTTGAATCCCAAAGTAAACGGTTTAACCTTTGGGAATGCAACAATCGATCAATCGCGCTGTCTGTGCTGCCACACTCCTGCTCACGGCGGTCACGCTTTCTTCAGCGGATGCAGCTTCAACGATTTCCAAGTACGGAATCGATTTTTGCGTGATCGGGGCCGTTGGAAACCGCGGCACGAATCAAACTGAGGCTCCGGGTATCCCCTCGCGCGGAGCAGTTGGTCACGCCTACGCGATCAGCCGGAACGAAATCACCATCGGACAGTGGTATGAATTTGCGAACGCCTACGGCAAATACATTCCCCTCACTCAGCAAGGATCGACGTTTCGGGGACTACGCGGAATTGGCGTCAGCCTCTCAAATCCTTCGCACGTAAGCTTGTTGCCAGGCTTTGAAAACATTGCCGCGGAAGTCGGTTGGCGGTACACCGCGATGTATTGCAACTGGTTGCACAACAACAAGGTGAACGAGAAGTGGGCGTTCGAGAGCGGCGCGTATGACGTGAGCACATTCACGTCATCCAACGGTAAGTATTTCGATCAGCCCACGCACTCGGCGGGCGCGAAGTTCTGGATTCCAAGCCTCGATGAGTGGATCAAGAGCGCATACTACGACCCGAACCGTTACGGCGACGGCAATGGCGGATATTGGACTCGGCCGGGCGGCAGGGACACGTTTTTGCAGCCGGGCACACCGCAGAATGGGGGCGAAACGAGTGCCGCGACGGGAGGCGTGAGTTTGCTCAATGTCGGCTCCTATCCGGCGATTGGCGGTCCCTGGGGTTTGCTTGATACATCTGGTGGAGTGAAAGAGTGGAGCGAGTTTCAGGACAGGAACGGATTGCGATCCGCGATGGGAACGAAGTACGGGGAGTCGCAAGTCGTCGCTGACGCAATCGATTGGGAGGGGCTTTCAGGAGTTCCGGATTTCAGTCTCGCCGGAATTCGTCTTGCGACCGAAGTTCCGGCGCCGGCCACCGCGTGCATATTTGCTGTTGTGGGCTCGTTTGCCACTCGTAAACGGAGCCATATATGAGATTTGCTTTTATTGTCACATTGGCTTTGAATTGTTTCCTGCACGCGGTGGCGCTGGCTGACGATCCAGAAGAGGATCCGAAGGATGATCCGCCCGATATTACATTTTCGCATTTGGATAAAAACGACACACTCAACGGTGCGCAATACGACTACAGCGTGAAAGATAGGAAATGGACGATTGACATTTGGAATATGAAGGACATTTCTTCAACAGGACAAACACCGACTATTACCATTAAGCCAGGCCTAGATGGGGATGAAATTGCATTTCTTCGCATCACCGTCAAAAAACAATCCTCGGTACTTCATAAAGTAAACGTGATAATCACCCAAGCGAACTCAAGCACCCGCTGGGCAAATGTTTCAGAAGTTATTCAATTTTCAGGAACCGCGCATGCGGTGAGTAACTCAGATCTGTGTCCGGTAGATTTATCAATTATAAACGTGGTTAATCTAACTGGGAAAGACAGTCTCAATCAGAGTAAGTGTACCATTAACGTCTCACGCGTTAGCAATATTTCAACAGTGCTGACGACCGCCACTGCCATCTTGGATGTTCGTGTTTGGCAAAAGCGCGGCTACATCGATGCGGACGACGGCTACGACGTAGGATCGATTAGTATCGCTGGAAACCTTCGCGGCCGCGTGTATGGCGGACCACAAGATGATGTGACAAGTTACGCTGATCCACGACCAAGTATGCGGCAGGTAAAAATCGGGACGATTTTCGCTGGGGGCACAATCGGAGACGGAACCGATCGACCTGAAGATCCTGCCGTAGCGGGCGGACCGGACCATTTAGAGATCGGCCAGTCCGGGTTTGCGTTTCTTGTTGAGGCCACCACGATCGACTCAATTGAAGGCGATACCTTGTGGCTTTATGCCGACACTCAATTGAATCAGACCACGAGCCCCTCAACGACGCCACGTAGAATTTCTCGACTAATCACATCAGGAACTCGCAGCACCTCTATCGCGAGTAAGGCCGGCATTCACGGGACTGTCCTGGCTGACACGATAGCGCCGGTCACAGGGTTTCCAGCATTGATTCAGTGTGATGGGGATTTCACCGCAGACATGTCATTGTTTGATCACAACGCTTTAGACGCCGGCGCTCTCGCAGCCAATGGCGACGGGTCTCCGAGCGTGGTAATCGGGCGAAGCTTCGCGAGTGGGGCAACGATTGAAACAGATCCCCTCGGACTTCAAGGCCTTGTTGTCATTAACGACCAACAGGTGGGTGGGTCTTGGGCCGGCTCGGCAATCGTCGACGGTTCAACGATTTCTCACACGGGAGCGGAGTATTTGACTGCGTCAAGCACTTATGGTGGTGGTGCAGTCGGGCTCGTGCCATTTCACATGTATGCGACGGACTCCGTCCCGCCTTCTGTCAGCCCAAGCGTTGGATCTCCGGAAACAGTGTTTGACAGCAAGTTGTACGACAGCGCCCTCACCGGACACGATCCCGCAGTCGAGCTTGCCTTTTATGGCAATGTGGCAAGTGAGTCTTCGACGTCGAGTGAGTTTCCAGTCGATATTGGGCTCATGGTTCCCGACGGAACGTATACAAATTACTTTCTGATGAATGATCGCTTTGATGTTGTCGCCGCAAACTTGAGCACTGGCAATCGAAGTCGATTCGTGAGCATCTACGGCAAAAGCTCGGCTATATACCCGCCAGGGGTTTACATGGTCAAACAGAACACAAGCTCCGGCATGTCGGCCAACAGACTTGTCTGTGACGTTGCCGGCACTCCCGAAGTCGAATCATTCGTCTACTACTTCACCGTTGTTCGGGACTGCAACGACAACAATACGGCTGACGCATCAGAACGGATCGCCACCGGGGGCAGCTGTAACGACTGTGTTCCATTCAGCAACGGGGTTCTTGATAGCTGTGAAACGGTTGCGGCGTACTGCTACGCCGACTTGAACTTGGATGAAAACGTTGATGATGCGGACTTTGTATTGTTTAGCGTCGCTTACAATCTTCTCTATGATTGTCGCGGAGATTTTAATGGCGACGGCTACACGGATGACTTAGATTTTCAAATTTTTACGGTTTACTACGATCACTTGCTATGCGATCCGCTTGATGTCTTGAATTCAATGTACTGCCACTAACCCCAGGCGGGGATCTAGCAGCAAATCGCAGAAAGACAAGCCCGGAATTCCGGGCTTGTCTTTTGACGCCTTGCGAAGGATGGCCACGAACCGGTGATTCGGTTGGGTAGACGCTCACGGGATCGGTTACGAATTCGCAGTTGCGCCCGACTGTCGGCGGGGCGCTGCGCCGCGCCGGACGGCGTCACGCAATTGAGGGGCACGCTGCCAAATTGCCTGGACGTGTTCCCTCCCGTGACGGGTCAAGGTCATGGCAAGTCGCGTCCCAAACGATGCTTTCCCCACCCAGCATTGAACCCGCCCACTCGACTGTTGCTTCGTCGTATCCGGTCCGACGCGCCACGATGTCATATCGCAGCGATCGACCCCGTTGTGAATGGTCGTTGCCAACGAAAAACACTGCCCGCGGTCAGACCTCTCTCGAATATGTGTAGAAGCGCCCAACTCTTCCCGCGTTTTCCCATGATCTCGGAATGCGCAGAACACCTTGACAGCCCGAATACCATCTTTTCCGGGCTTCATTCGGGCTCGAAAGGAACATTCCGATGCGTGCGTTCATTCTCTCGTCGTTTGCGGTTGCCGCGGGCCTTGCCATTTCTTCGGCCTCGGGACAGACGGTGGTTCTTTCGACTAGTTTCAACGGAATTCTGCTGACGCCGATAGAGCCCGGCGTTGCAACGCTGACGGGGGTGCAGCAGTACGCGGGACTCGGGCCGATCGGCAATCAATTCGGCGGCAACTTTCTTCGCAGCCCCACCGGCAACCTTGTCACGGTGTCGCTGAGCAACCTGCCGGCGCACAGTTACCTCAACATTGACTTTCTGTTTGCGGCGATCGACTCACTCGACGGCACCGGCACGTATCCGGAAGGAGACTTTCTTCGGGTGCAGGTCGATGGAGTGACTATTTTCCGTGAGTCGTTTGCGAATGCCGCGCCATCGCAGGATCAGTCCTACGTCGCGCCATCGGGCGTTTTGCTCGCGTACCGCCAGGATCTCGGATTTTCGGGCCCCGGCGGCTACTACACCGACAGCGCGTACAACATGTACAACGAGCCCAAGTTTCACAATCTGGCGCACACTGCTTCGAGTGCGGTGATCACCTTCATCATCGAGGGGCCGGGAATTCAGAATCTCGATGACGAATCCTGGGCGATGGACAATCTGCGCATTTCCGTCGGCGACAGCATTCCTTGTCCAGCGGATTTCAATCACGATGGCGTCGTCGAAGATTCGGACTTCACAATCTTTGTCGCGGGCTACAACATTCTTGACTGTGCCGACCCCACGATGACTCCGGGCTGCCCGGCGGACATGAATGGCGACGGCTTTGTCGATGATGCGGACTTCGTGCAGTTTGTTGTCGCGTACAACGCGCTTCTCTGCCCTTGATCGCCCATTGGCGTTCGAGGACACCTTCCCCGGTGCGATCAGAAGCCGTCCATTGAAAATCTGGAGGCCTCGCCGGCTGACTCGCGTGGCGCACCCGCAGAAAAACATTGCAGCAAGCTGCAGGGATTTCATTTGCCTCTGCCGGCCCGGGTGTTAGCCTGCGCGCGGGTCACTGGCGGAGTCGCTTGAACAATTCGAACAAGGGGGGCGCTCATGTTCCATCGCGTCGTGGCAGTTCTTGTCGGGTTGACCGGCTTCGCCCTGCTCAACACGAGCGCGCATGCACAAACTTTTTTGGGCCCCACGCCCTATCTGTGCTTCAGCGATAGCCCTTTCAACGGGCTTGCGCTCCAGTATTTTCATCTCGAGACATTCGAGGATCACCTCTTCAACGTCCCGGGCGTCTCCGCCGATCATGGGGGCGTAACAAGTGTGGTCTTTGGGCCTGCCATTCACGACTCGGTCGACTGCGACGACGGCACGATCGACGGGTCAGGACTCAACGGGGATTCGTTCTTCAGTAGCACGCCCGACATCCGGTTCACATTTAACGCTGCGGTGCTCGGCTCGTTGCCGACGCACGCCGGAATCGTCTGGACCGACGGCGGCTCGAACACCACCGTGACCTTCGAGGCGTACAACGCAGCCGGAGCGTCTCTCGGCACCGTCGTCGCGCAAGTGGGCGATGGTTCGAACAACGGCACCACGGCCGAGGATCGTTTCTTTGGCGTTGTGTACGACCAAGGCATCCAGGCCATCCGAATTCGTCACAGCAGTGGCGGTCTGGAAGTCGATCACCTGCAATACGGCGGAGGGCCGGGCGGTTGCCCCTCAGACATCAACCATGACGGCTTCGTGGACGATGCGGACTTCACGCTGTTTGTCACCGGCTACAACATTCTCGACTGCGCCGATCCGACAATGCCCGCGGGTTGTCCGGCGGATGCGAACCACGATGGGTTTGTCGATGATTCTGATTTCACGCTGTTCATCTCCGCCTACAACCAACTTCTCTGTCCATAAAACATGCGCCCCTCGAACCGGGGAACGCCGATTTTCCGAACGTTCGCAGAAGAAGACTTAGCCTCGCACCTCCGAGCCGTCACACTGACGGAACGGAGGTCCATCCATGCGCCATCTGAGAATCTCTGCCGCGGCACTCGTTTCGGCACTCGCATCGCTCCCATCGCTCGGCGGTTTCACGATCGGCGACGGATACCTCGTGACGCAGATCGGTCGCGTCGCGAACGTGGATCAGCCGGCCATCGTCCGCCTCACGTGGTCGCCGCCCGCCGCGACGAGCATCTACACGGGCCACAGCATGACCGGGGACGGCGCATTTGATTCATTCCGCAATCGAATCGTCGTCGTGCGCACCCCCGCAGCGGGCATGAGCGTTCTCACGCTGGTCGATTCAAGCGGCGCCGGGGCGGACATTCCGTTTACCGGTTCGAAAGACGCGATGCTCGCGGCGCCAGACGGAAACGGGCGGATCTACTTCCTGCGTGTCGGAAAAATCTCGTACATCGACTCAGGCGGCGCGACGCATGATCTGTTGAATGTGGGCGGCAGCGCGCCGTATTCGCCGACTCGCACCTACAGGCGAATGTACTACGAGCCGCAGACGAAAAGCCTGCTGCTCGGAGGCGCGCAGGGAAATCAGGCGGTCGTGGTGCGGCTTCCTTTGAGTGCCGATGGATCCCGCCTTTCTTCGGCTCCAACCGAAGCGATGCTCGTCACCCCGAATCTTTCGACGGCGACCGTTGTCGGATTTTCACCCGGAAAGGCGGGCAAGGTCTTCGTCAAGCTCGACGACAATTCGGCAGCGACCGGAGAACGCATGTTGATGCTGGACCCTGTCGCGCTGACAACAACGGTCTTTGCTTCGAGCGGCTATTTCGGTGTTGGAGGAGAAACCTCGGGCGTCTATCTGCCGGCGTTTGATGAAGCCGTCGTGGTCGATACGCTGGGCGATCATCTCCGCGGCTACACGCAGGGAAAGACTGGCGAAGGAACTATTCTTCTGACAGGAACGGTCTCCGGCGTAAATGCCGCGGGCGAAAATGCCACCATGCTTCTGATCGACAAGCTGAACACCAACACTTGCCCAGCCGACATGAATCACGATGGATTCGTGGACGATGCGGATTTCCTCAGCTTTGTCGTCGGCTACAACATCCTCGACTGTGCCGATCACTCGATGCCGGCCGGCTGCCCGGCGGATATCAACAAAGACGGGCTGGTGGACGACGCGGACTTCACCGTGTTTGTCGTCGCGTACAACGACCTCATCTGTCCCTGAGCAGAAAAATCGAGAGGCGAAATGAAAAGGCCCGGACAATTGTCCGGGCCTTCTTTTCAAACTTGGTTTGAGGGGATTCGAATTACGACCGGCGGCGACGGCTTGCGATCAAGCCGCCGAGACCGAGGAGCGCCAACGAGCCCGGCGCGGGAATGTGGCCTTCGTATTCAGGCTCATCGAGCGCCGTTCCATACTGGAACCAGACGTTGTCTCCGAGACGCGACAGGTCGAAGCCGACCGGCAGGCCGCCCAAGACGAAGACGACGGAGTTGTTGATGAATGCGCTGCCGCTGATTCCGCCGTTGCCGGTCGCGGGGTTGTCACTCGCCGAAACGATGCCATACTGCACGCCGTCGGGAGACGCGGGGCCCTGCAAATTGGCGCCGGGGAAGGTATCTCCCGGACCAAAGAGGCCGACGCCCGTCGAGCTGATGCCGTAGCCGGTGCTGTGCGGTCCGACGATTGGGGTGTACGCCCACTCGCCGCCGACGCCATCAGCACCCGGATCGGTCGCGGGGCTGGGCAAAGTGCCCACCACCGAGGAGCCCGCCGCCAGTTTTGCGCTTGTCCGCGTCAGCGAGAGCGCGGCACCGGAAACCTTGAAATAGACGGCCGTTAGCACGTCCGTCGGGACAAGCACATCGGCAGTGCCGGTGTTTGTCAGCCGAACGATGAGGTCCGTGCCGAGTGTTGAAAACTCAACCGACGCGCCCAGACCTCCGGAAGTGAATGAATACGTCACAGCCGCGTTCGCGGGCGACGTAACGACTAAACCAGCCGCCAATGCGGCTAACGCCAACACATTCTTCTGCATTTTCTTTCTCCCTACTCCAATCCCTAAACCCAATCTTCATAACGGAGGGCGGAAACCTCCGGAAGCGGAAACTTCACCGCTACCTTATCCACATAGCGTGCTCGGCACAATCCGGTTCCGGAAAATAACTGAAAGGGTACGTGAAATTGAGGGATTTCCCCCGACCCCCCAAATGCATCTCGTGTGCGGCAATGAGGTAATTCCCCCAAAACAGTTGTTTCGAGTCGTTGTTTATGGGACGGGCATCGCGCCAATTCCATTCTGTCTATGCGGAGCAGGCGGGGTTTGATGGCATGTTCTTCTCGCCTTGGCCTCCTCAGAGCGTAATTGAGAGGTTCCCTCGCTGTTTGTAACGGACATTTGAGTTGCGGCCGCCGACCGGGGACCTCGGCACAGGAACGAACAGTGAAAACCAGCATCCGCATCGCCATCATGACCGCTGTTGCCTCCGCCTCATTCGCGCAGGCAGACATGATTCAGTTCAGCAAGACCGGCGCGCTCGGAGCCGTCGACGGATCGATGAGCTATTCGTTCGTCTCCGGCTCGCTGGGCAAGCTCACCATATCGCTCACCAACATCTCACCCGTCGCCAACGGCGGCAAACTCACCGGATTCGCTTTCGACATCGTCAGCGCCGACCCGGGCGCAACCGCGTCGCTCTTTTCCAAGACCAACGCCAACTTTGTCGGAATGACCAACGTGAGCGCCTCCCCGTACGGCACGTTCGATGCCGGCGCGGCTCTCGGCGGCAACTGGCTTGGCGGCGGCTCGCCGAACGGCGGAATCGCGATCGGTGCCAGCGCGACCTTTGTGTTCAATATCACGGCGAGCGACGCCTCCACCCGCACGGCGTCGAACTTCCTGGGCACCGGCGACGATTCGCTCGCCCTCCGCTACCGCGGCTTCGTTGATGGCGGCTCGGACAAGCTGCTCGTCCCGAGCGCCGCACCGCTCTCGCTCGCAGCGTGCGGAATCTGCTTCGGCGCACGCCGCCGCAAGCGGGCGTAAGTCGATCCCAACCTTTCCTGGCAATCAAGGCCGCGGCAATCGCCGCGGCTTTTCTCTTTGCGCGCCAGCACGATTGCCTGGCTCCTCGGGCATGAGCAAAGTGGACATTCGCTTCCCGGCGGTGTTCCGCCAAGCTTCACGCATCGCCCTTAGAACAACTTCTCGCGTGGCCTTTCGCAAGAGCACGCGCGTGTGCCCCTGCCGCCCCCATCCGCCGGGAACGGGCTCAAAGCATGCAGGGGATGCCTCGACAAACGCGTCCTGCTGTTCGAGCGTCAGCTTCAGCACACCGACGCCGCCGGGAACATTGCCCTTCGCATCCTCGTCGCCCTCGAACGGCAATGTCGCGAAAATCTTCTTCTTGATGCGAAAGTCGGCGCGACCCAGATGCGAACTCTCGGTCACCTGCGGCAAGGAAAGCGCGAGTTTGCGAAACGCGGCCTCGGTCATGTTTCCTGGTCGTCCTTGAAGGACTCCGCCTCTTTATGCGCACCGTTCGCCGGCTTCACTTCTTCCGCGTGTTCGAACGGCCCCGGCGCCCGCGTCAGGAGTGAGACGCCCTCGGGCAGATTCTCCGCGACCCGGGCAACGACGTCGCCGATCACCGCGCGGCTGAAGGGCGTCCGCTGGCTCTTACCCATGATCAACGTGTCGCAACCAAACGTCACGGTGTAATCCAGAATCTCGCTCATCACGTCGCTGCTCGTGACGTAGATCGGCACAAACGGAATGTTCGCTTCGCGCGCCAGGATAGCGGCAGTGCCCAGCGCGGCTTGGCCCTCCGGATCGTCCTCGATCTTGGGAACCTGACCCGGGACCATGTCCATCAGCCGCAGCGTGCGCACGTAAATTGCAAACAGCGTCGCCTTTCGACGCTTGGCCATGTCGATGGCATACGCCGCCTGATCTCGTCCTCTCGCGGCCAGCATGATTCGCGGCCCAGGCCCGGGCATGACCGGCTGATCGCGGAGCTGCGCGATCCACCCAAGTGTCGGCTCGGGAAGCGGGCTGGCGGCAATCCGCCTCGCACGAACCCGCATAAAGAATCGCGTGATCAGCACTGCCGTCACGATCACGCCGGCGAAGATCGTGGCGTTCGGCTTGGCAACGACGATCGTCATGAAGATGATCGCCATCAGACCCGCGAGCGCCCAAAGGCCTATCCGCTCATATTTGCCGATCGAGAGCTTCTTGTTCGCGGCGCAGGAGAACAGGTTGATCGTGATCGCCCCCACCACGCCGATCGCGTACAGCTCGCCCAACGCTTTGACATCCGCCTCGAGCATGAGCAAAAACGCCGGCGCAGCGCAGGCGATAATCAAGGGCACCCATGGCACGCCCGAGTAGTTCAGCCTCGCGGCAATTCTGGGTAGTTCACCATCCTGAGCAAGCGAATACTGCACCGAGACCATCGCCATCACCGCTGTGTTCACCGCCGAAAGCAGCAAAAGCCCGAAGATGATGCCCGTGATGATCCCGAAAACCTGCCCGGTGCGCTCGCCGAATTGGCGCGTCGCGGTTTCGGTGGCCACAAGCTTCATGGCGGTGTCGCGGTATTCCTTCACCTCCGCCGGAACATTTTCGGGCGAAAGCCCTTCTACGCGCTCGTAGTGGACGTAGTCTGGAACCGTGCGATTCTGTAGAGCGGGCATCGCGCTCAGCGCAATGCCGAAGATGAGGTTTAGCAGTACAACCTCGCAGAGCACCGGCCAGATCGTGCGCTTGGCCGTCTTCTCCACCGGCGCCTTCATGAGGCCGGTCATGTTCGCCACCGCTTCAAGTCCGGACAGCGCGAGCACGATTCGAACCAGCGACTCCCACATCTGCCACGGCGAACTCTGCCCGCCATCGTGCAAGCTCACGCGTTGAATGCCGGCGGGAAGCCACGGCAGGCACAGAATCGCGATAATGGCAGAAAGACCGATCGAAAGCACCGCGATGACAAGCGCGAGACGGCCGGCGTTGCGGGCGCCTAACCAGTTGACGACGCCGATGAGCCCAATCGCCGCCACGGAAATGATCACGACCTTCGCCGAACCGACCCCGAGATAGTGAAACGCCTCGATCCCCGAAAGTGCCGCCGTCACGATGTAGTCGCAAAGCAGCAGCGTCGCACCCAGCACGGCAAGCGTCGGGCTCAGCCGCCGCGCGGCGGAATAGACGCCGCCACCATCCGGAAAGCAGCGGCAGACCACCGTGTACGCCCAGGCGACCGCCGCCATGATGAGCGACATCGCGCCGAGATAGAGAACCGAGGCGTGAGCGGTGTAGTAGAACGCAAGCCCGAGGACGTAAAGCCGGCTGGTCCCCCAATCGCCGAAGAGCAAGGGCCCGGCGTGGTACCACTTCAGATTGCGTGGGGGGCGACTTTCGGTGACAAGCATTCAGAGGACTCAAAGACGGCGGGCGGACTGGCGGAGAGGGTAGCGGATAGCAGGCAGGAGGCGGAACGGTGCCAGATGCCTCGAGTTTCGCCCCAACGCCCCTCCCGGCTCTCAGCCGGCCATTTTGAGCAGATTGGCAAGTTCGTCCACCATTGCTCCAATGCCTGTGAACACGCCGTTGGGCCCCGTGTCGCACATGTAGGCGGGCGTCGACGCGATCCTGTTTGCTCGGTCCACGTGGGCCTGCGTGACGTCTTTCGGCTCGTTGCGGGCCCCCATCTTGGCGATGGCGCCCGCCACCGTCGAATCCTGGCCAATGGTCACTTCGCAACCCGGCCCGCCTCCGGCTGTTCCGAGCACCTTTGCCGCGACCACGGGTGCGATGCAAATAAATGCCATCGGCTTGGCCGCACCGTGGAACGCCCTGATCGCACGCGCAACATCCGGGTTCACGGTGCAATCGACACCGTCTTTCGCGAAAGTAAACAGGTTTTTGGCGGCGCCATTTCCGCCGGGAAATGCGAGGGCGTCGAAGTCTTTTACATTCAGCTCGGACAATGGTGATATCTCGCCTCGCGCGATGCGTGCTGCTTCCACCAGCATGTTCCGTTTCTCGCCTGTCGGCTTGCCGGTGAGATGATCCACCACTTCCACCTGCGGCAAGTCCGGCGCGAAGCAGCGATACTTCAATCCGTGCCGATCGAGATGGATCAGCAGTGAGACCGATTCGTGAATCTCGCTTCCATCGGCGCGACCGCTGCCGCAGAGAATGACGGCGACTTTCTTTGGCATGGAACAATCTTTACGCACAACCAGCGCGTCGGGACGAGGCGGAGCAACGTGCCCCGGTCGGCGTACGGATCTACGGCTTCTTCGGCGGCAACGAGAAATAGCCTGCGACCACAAAGCCCAGATAGATGATCTGGACGATCAGGCCAAGCGCGATCGCAATACGGGCCCATTTTCGGGCGTTCTCAGACAGCCCCTTGGCTTCCGAATATGCGCCCGCGGAATTCCGGCCCATGGCCAACGCCGCGTACACGACAGCGACAATCCCGATTGGCTGGCAACAAAAGAGGGCGGAGAGGATGGCCAGGGCAAGAGGGACCGCGACCGGCCCGATGCCGGGATCTTCGTCGCGGGGAACGACTTCGCCGGACCGCAACAGCCTCTTCGAACAGCTGGTACAGCGAAAGGAGTTGTCGTCGTTCAGTGCTCCGCAGGAGGCACAGTACATTTGGCGGCTCCTTGACGGACTATCTGTTTAGCGTGGATACGACAAGAAGCAACAGGCCAATTGTGCCGAGAGTTCCCATCACGATTCCGAGCCAGGCACGAACATGCCCGCGCCTTCCCGGGCTTTTCTTTAACTCGAGCAGCGCCAGAATTCCGCAGATGAGCGCAAAGGGCGCGAAGACGAGCAGAACGGAAAAGAGACCGAGATACCCGGCCGCGATCGCCCAGAATGACGTGTTGATCGGGAGCACGGGCTCCAGACCTTTGAGTTGATCGGGCGCGCCATCTGCGCGTGGAAGTTGCTTACCGCACTTTGTGCAGTGAGAAGCGCCATCGATGGCTCGCGTACCGCAGGTTGGACAGAACATGGGTTCTCCCGGAATTCGTGGACGAAAATCAAGATATCAGAATTCGGATGGGTGGCGCGTCGGTTTCGTGCGTCATCACGCAATCGGGTGGAGCATGTACGCTTGGACACCCGGCAGAACTAGACTGCGCCGCCCGGAGACACAGGGACTATGAACGTCGAAACCCTCTCCCGCATCCAGTTCGCGATGACGATCATGTTTCACTATCTGTTCCCGCCCCTTTCGATCGGGCTGGGCTTACTGATGGTGTTCATGGAGGCGTTGTACCTCAAAACCAAAGACCCGCAGTATCACGCGATGACGCGCTTCTGGAGCCGGATTTTCGCCGTGAATTTCGCGATGGGTGTCGCCACCGGCATCGTGATGGAATTTCAGTTCGGGACCAACTGGGCAAACTACGCGCGCTACGTCGGCGATGTCTTCGGCAGCGCGCTCGCGGCAGAGGGCATCTTCGCGTTCTTCCTCGAGTCTGGCTTCCTCGCGGTCCTCGTCTTCGGTTGGGATCGCGTCTCGCCCAAAATGCACTTCTTTGCGACGTGCATGGTCTCCCTCGGCTCGATCTTCTCCGCCGTCTGGATCATCGTCGCCAACTCGTGGATGCAGACGCCCGCAGGCCACATGATCGACCCGGTTCAGAACCGCGCCGTCATCGTCGATTTCTGGGCCGTCGTTTTCAATCCGTCCAGCATGATCCGCCTTTTTCACACGCTGATGGGCGCGTTCATCCTCGGCTCGTTCTTCGTCATGAGCATCACGGCGTTCTACATCCTGCGCAACCGCCACCTCGACTTCGCGAAGAAGAGTTTCACGATCGCGCTCACCTTCGGCACGATCTGCAGCCTCGTCATGCTCTTCTCGGGCGATCTGCAGGCACGCGAAGTCGGCTTCCACCAGCCCGCCAAGCTCGCGGCATTCGAGGGTGTCTTCAAGACCGAGCCCGGTCCGACTGGCATGTATCTCTTCGGCCTGCCCGATCCGACGCAGGAGCGCGTCGTCGGCGGCGTTCAAATTCCCTACATGCTCACGTTCCTCATGTACCGCGATTTCAAGACGTCCATCAGCGGGCTGGACCGATTCAAACCCGAAGACCGCCCCCCGATACGCATTCCATTCATGACCTACCACATCATGATCGGACTCGGAACGATGTTTGTCGTCCTGACCGTCCTCGCATCCTTCTTCCGCTGGAAGGGAACGCTCTTCGAGAAACGCTGGCTGCTCTGGGTCTTCGTCTTTGCCGTGATCGGCACGTACATCGCGAATCAGGCGGGCTGGGTCTCCGCCGAAGTCGGGCGTCAGCCATTCGTTGTCTATCCGAAACTTGTCCAGCGTCCAGACGGAATGTTCGACATGATCGGCGGAATGCGCACCGCAGACGGAATCTCCAACCGCAAGGTCGTCATCGCAGACCAGGTGCTGGCCGCGATCATCATGTACACCATCGTCTACGCACTGCTCTTTGCCGTCTGGGTCTTTGTCTTGAACACCAAGATCCAGCACGGGCCAAGTGAGCCCGTCGATCCGGAAAAGAAGAGAACAGAACGCAGCGGCTTGCTCGACGCCGCGGCAACGCTCGTCAACCGCCACGGCACGACACTTTCAACAACCCAAGACGAAGACGCGCCGAAGGGGGGCCACTAAATGGAAACCACCACGCTGCAACTCTTCTGGTTCGTCCTGCTCGGCGTGCTGCTCGCCGGATACGCAATCCTCGACGGCTTTGACCTTGGCGTCGGCATTCTGCACCCGTTCGCGCGCGATGATCGCGAACGGCGCGTCCTCATGAACTCAATCGGACCGCTCTGGGACGGCAACGAAGTCTGGCTGGTGGTCTTCGGCGGCGCGCTCTTTGCGGCATTCCCGAAGGCGTATGCCGCGGCATTCTCCGGCCTCTTTCTCGCCTTCAACCTGCTCCTTTTTTGCCTCATTTTCCGGGGCGTCTCAATGGAGTTCCGCAGCAAGCGCCCCGGCAAACTCTGGCGCCGCTGCTGGGACTTTGCGTTCTTCTTCTCGAGCACGCTCGCAACTTTCCTCTTCGGCGTCGCGGTCGGCAATTCGATGCACGGCCTTCCGCTCGCGCCCGACGGCGACTTTGCAACGTCCGTCCGGCTCGTCGACATGCTTCATCCGTTCCCCCTCTGCGTCGGCCTATTCGCCGTCGCCGCATTCGCGATGCACGGCGCGATCTATCTCAACATGAAGACCGAGGGCGAACTGCACAAGCGTGTTCACGGCTGGATGTGGACGGGCTTCTGGTGCTTCCTCACGATGTACATTGTCGTCTCGGCCTACGCGATCATCGCCGTCCCCCGCGCAACCGCCAGTTTTCGTCACTACCCCTGGGCCTGGGGCATCGTGCTGCTCAACGTCCTCGCAATCGCGAACATCCCGCGCTCGATGTACCTGGGCCGCCCGCTCCACGCGTTCATCTCATCCGCCTGCACAATCGCCGCGTTTACATTCCTCTTCGGGATCGCGCTCTTCCCCAACCTGATCGTCTCGACGCTCGGCCCGGAGAATGATCTCTCCATTGCGCATGCGGCATCCACAGAGAAAACGCTCGGAATCATGGCGATCATCGCCGTGATGGGAATCCCATTCGTCCTCTCCTACACCGCAGTGATCTACTGGGTTTTCCGGGGCAAAGTCGTCCTGCACGACGAGTCGTACTAGCAACTCACCTGCACGCGACCGCGCCTTCCGCGTTCCCATCCCCCGGCCCTGCCGGCGGATACGACCCATCCGACGCCTTGCGCATTTCCGTACGCGTCTGCAGCCGCAGCTCGTTCACTTCCCGCGCGATCCGATCGAGCGCACCCTGCGCCCCATCTTTCACAAGCTCGTCATACGCAATCGGCTTCCCGTATGTCACCGCAACACGATGTCCGATCAATCTCGGAAACGGCACGGCCGGTCCCCACGCGTCAAAGCAGCCTTCGACCGCCACCGGGACAACCGGACACTTGGCCCGCTTCACCAGCAGCGCAACGCCTCGCTTAAACGCCTTCTGCCCGCCGTCGGGCGATCTCGAACCTTCAGGAAAAATCAACACCGCATGTCCCGCGGCAAGCCGCTTCAGGATCTCGCGTATCGCTCCGGCATCCCCCGCTTCGTCGTTAATCGGCACCGAGTTGAGCGCGCTGATCAGCCACGCGAACGGCTTGAAGTGAAAGAGCCCGATCTTGGCGACATAGCTCAGATGGCGATTGCGAACGAACGACCCGATCAGGGGCGGATCCAGAAAGCTCTGGTGGTTCGACGCGATCAGGCACGGACCGGTTTTAGGCACGTTCGCCGAACCCCGCACGCGCACGCGATAGAACAAAATAAAGATCGACGCGCAGAAGACGCCCATGAACTCATAGAGCAGCATCTTGCCCAGCGTGCCGCCCGGGCGTCGTGATTCAAGAAAAGACTTCAAACCCATCGGGTGCGAGGATAGCGAGATCAAGGTCGATGTCGCCGGCTCTTACCGGCCGACTGCCGCCAGCACATGCCGGTGCAGCGTCTTCACCACCTGATCAAATGTCAGGTCCGACGTATCGACGACGATCGCGTCCTTCGGACAGATCAGCGGCCCATCCGCCCGTGACGAATCGCGCTTGTCGCGATCCAGGATCTCCGAGGTAATCGCTCCAAGATCCGCACAGTGGCCCGAGGCCATCAACTGCTCGGCCCGGCGACGGGCGCGCACATCGGGCGACGCGTCCAGATAGAACTTCACCGCTGCATCCGGGAACACGATCGATCCCTGATCGCGCCCTTCGGTCACCAGCCTCGGGTGCTGCTGCGCGATGATCCGCTGCTTGCGCACCATGTGCTCGCGAAGCGACTTGATCGTCGCGATGGGCGAAACGATCTCCGCGACATCGGCCGCCCGAATGCGGTGATCGATCGGCTTGCCGAAGGCCAGAATCGTGGGCGGATCCTTCGTCCAATCAAAGTGGAGATCAGCCCTGGTCGTCTCGCGGACGACACCTTCAGAATCCGTCACCAAAATGCCGTGATCAAGCGCGAGCGCCGCTGCTGCACGGTACATCGCACCAGTGTCCAGAAAATCGAGCCCGAGCGCCTTCGCCAACGTACGCGCAACCGACGACTTGCCCGTGCCCGCCGGGCCGTCAATCGTGATGACGATGCTTTGATCTTGCGGAAGTCTGGGCATGGGGCCGTCGTCGCTCGGAAGGCGGTCAAGCGTAGCGACCGCGCCCTCGCGATCGCAAACGATGCGCTCCATGTCGGCGATCGATTCGATCTCCGAGCGCGAGATCTCAACCACTTCCATCATCTCAAAAGGAAGGTCAGACGAACGATCTCGCGATTGCGGGCCTGAACTGGAGAATGGACTTGAGGTGGGCGGCATGGCGGTCCTCCCTGCGCGTGCTTGCGCTGACCATCCGGTCCGCGCCCGACTCACGTCGAGTATCACGCGGACATCGCCGCGTGATCAAGCGCGGCACGGAGCACCCTCTGACTCTTCCGAATTCCCAGTGTAACGTCTCCGCCCCCCCGGTAGTCAACCGCGATTGTCGAATCGAATCCGACCGAGGCGACGGCGTGCACCATCTTGAACAGGTCGTAGGCCTTGTGAACCGGGAGTGGCTCCTGTGGCGCGGGAGGCTCCTCGCCCTCACCCTTGAAGATGTCTGCTATTAAATCTTCGAGCGAGGCGTCATCAAGTTCCTCGATTTCCTCGTCTTCTTCCTCGGCCGCAGCAGGAACCGGAGGGGTTTCCACCTTGGAGGCCTTGCCGTCGGCCTTTGCCTTGCCCGGTTTCGCGGCATCGGCGGGCTTGGCTGCCGCGTCCTTGCCCTTCTTCTTGCCCTTGGCCGGAGCAGCTTCCGGCTCTTGCGGCGGCTCCGGCGTTCGGGCCGACTTTTTCGAGGCCTTTTCCAGCTCCTCGTCGTCATCGTCATCCGCCGGACGCGCTCGTTTGGACGGTGGCTTGGGGGCCGCACTATCAGGAGACGGATCGGCAAAGTCGGTTGTCGATGCCATCACCACGCTCGCGTACGGCGTAATCCGGCGCAGGAACGTTACGGCACCCTCGATCGACCCCGTCGATTCGAACGCGAACTGGAAGTCGGGCAGGGTGCCGATCCGGAACCCCCCCACCTTCTTAATCATTTCGGTCACGCGCTCTGCCTTGGCTGTCAGCCCCTTCATCGGACTAACCAGCAGATTCAATTCCAGCCGTTCGGCGCGATCGACAATCTTCCGCAGCCGGGGCCACACCGTCTGCAGCGCCGCATCGCTGTCGTCGGCCGTGATACGGAGTGCCGCGGCAGTACACGAAAGAATCTGAGCCGCCTCGATCACGCGGAGCATGCGCCCGATGACCGCCTCGGCCGTGGCCGGATCGGTCGCGCTGAGCTTCTGCGGCTCAGCCTCAATCAACAGCAAACACGGACAACCCGCCCGATCGGCCCGCTCGCGAAGCTGCTCGAGCTTCCGGCGATCGGCGCCTACCAAGAGATCCGTCGTCAGGTTCAAGCCTCCGAGTCCCAGGACTTCCCGCGTGTACTGCGGCAAATCCGACAATGCCAAGGCAGGAGCGCCCCCGGATGTCGGGACCAGTTGAGAGCGGAGACACGATGCGTTTAGGGTGAGGAGCATGCGGCGTCGGAGGCGACTGTAGCGGGACCGCCTGCGGCGACAAATTGGGGTGCGGCAACCGCACCCGAATGACTTCGCCCCCCAACCTTTCCCGGCAAAGACGGTCGGCACCGTTAAGCGACGACCGTCCGGAGGGGAAAAAGGTAACGCCTCCAAAATACCGTCCCGCGGCATTCCGGTCAAATGAAGGTTGCTGGGGACACGAGTTTGACACGGCCTTCCCTGTCAGCCGGATGGACGGGTTCGGGAGCGACTAGCATCCGGAACTCCGTGATTTGCCGACGTAATCGTCGAGTTTCGGGGTAAAGTCCGGCCGGTTCTTATGGGACCTCCGGACTCTTGCTGAATTCCAAACCACGAGGTAAATCGATGCCTTCCCCCGCCGACCGCAAGTACGCAGAGTCCCACGAATGGCACAAGGTTGAGGGAGACACGCTCACCCTCGGGATTAGCCGCTTCGCAGTCGATGCGCTCACCGACATCACCTATGTCCAGATGAAAAAAGTGGGAACAAAGTTCAAAGCCGGCGATGTTGTCGGTGAGGTTGAGAGTGTGAAAACCACCAGTGACATCTACTGCTTCGTTGGCGGCGAAGTCACCGAAGTCAACGCCGCGCTCGGCGACAACCCCGGCCTCATCAACGAAGACCCGTACGGCAAGGGCTGGCTCCTCAAGGCCAAGATCACGGATCCCGCCGGCCTCGCCAAGCTTGTGGACGGCGGCGCGTATGACAAAGCCCACCCGTCGTCGTAAGTGCAACGCGAAAAGTGAAAAGCGAACAGCGGACTTCGGAAAAACGACTTCGCCCCGTTCCTTCAACTTTGTCGCTTTTCGTTTGATCGCTTTCGCTTTGCCACCCCATGCTCACCTGCATCAACGTCCGCAAGTCCTACCAGATCGGTGACAGGCGGGTGGAAGCACTGCGCGGCGTTGACATGGAGATCGCCGAGCCCGGCTTCTACGCCATCATGGGTCGCTCGGGCAGTGGCAAATCCACGCTGCTGCACTTGCTCGCGGCGCTCGACAAGCCCGACTCGGGCGAGATCTCGATCGGCGGCAAGCGCATCGACTCCTTCTCCGAGCGCGAAGCAACCGACTTTCGCCGCACACAGATCGGAATCGTCTTCCAGCAGTTCAACCTCATCCCGACGATGAGCGCGATCGAAAACGCGGAACTGCCCGCGATCCTCTCCGGCGCGAGTTCGGACGCAGCACGCGAGCGAGCGAAAGAATTGCTTTCTCGCCTCGGCCTCGCGGAACGTCTCGATCATCGACCCGACGCGCTCTCGGGAGGCGAACAACAGCGCGTGGCGATCGCGCGGGCCCTCCACTTCTCCCCGGCCCTGCTCCTCGCAGACGAACCAACCGGCAACCTCGATTCGGCGAGCAGCCAGAGCCTTTGGAACCTGCTCGCGGAAATCGCTCGCGAGCGCCAGATCAGCATCGTCATGGTGACGCACGAGCCCGCGGCCGCGGCGCACTGCCGCGATGTGTTTGTCGTCGCCGATGGCAAAGTCACAAGTCGAATCGCAACGGAGGGACTGGATGAAAGCGCCGTGGCGGCTCGCTATCAGCAGTCTGTGGCAACGGCGTAGCCGCAGCGTTCTGCTGCTGCTCGTCGTCGCTCTCTCCGCGGCACTCGTCTGCGCCGTGGCGACGGCGATGCAGAGCGTGACGGCTTCGATCCGATCACGCATGCTCAGCGCGGTCGGCGCCGCCGACCTCCAACTCATCAGCCCGGGAAGCGCAAAGAAGATCGATGCGCATCTCGTTGACACGATTTCCGCGTGGCCGGAAGTTGAACGCGCCAGCGGGCGACTTCGTGCCGCGGCAGCGCTTCGCGTCGTGCGGCCCGCCTGGAAAGAAACCGAAGACGGCGGCGTGAAATCCTGGCCGCGCACGATGCGCTCGTCCGCCGTCAACACCTACATCGAGAGCTTTCGGCCCGGCTTCGACGAGAAGTACCGGCCGGTAGAACTCTCCGAAGGGCGTATGCCTCAGGCCCCGGATGAAATCGCGGTCGATCTCACCGTGCTCGATCGACTGCGCGGCATCGAACCGCGAACCGATCGACGTAGCGGCACACTCTCTGCCTTGATCGCGGGCACGCCCGCCAACGTCGCACAAGGAACAGCCGCAGAAGGCCAAGACATCGGCCCAGCATCGGCATCAGATTCCGCAACTGCGGCGCGTCTGACAACGCAGTACCAGGCCAGTTTCGGTGACACGATCGATCTCGTGCGTGCAGGCAAGCCGGATCTGAAGTTGAAGATCGTCGGTCTCGCGCCGCACGGAATGCTCGGCGGCCGGCCGCGCGGCTGGATGACTCCCGATGCGGTCGCAGCTGCAACGGATCAGCAGGGCATTTTCAGCGAGATCGAGATCGCGCTCAAGCCCGCCACCGATCCGCAGTCGGTCGTCGCGGCACGAAGCGCGCAGCTCCCGCCCGATGTCATCCTTCAGGCAACCGCTAAGGTCACGACCAATCTTGAGAAGAACCTCCGCGCCAACAACATCGGCCTCGTGATCGCTTCGACGATGGCCTTTCTCTCCGCGGCATTCATCATTCTGACCGGCATGACAACCGGCGTGATCGAGCGCCAGCGCGAACTCGCAATCCTGCGCTGCATCGGCGCCTCCCGCAGCCAGATCGCCGGCGGCCAGATCATCGCGGGGTTGATTCTCGGAGTCCTCGGTTCGCTGCTCGGCGTGCCGATCGGCGTCGGACTCGCGAGCGCGGTGATCTGGTGGTTCCAAGATGAATTCAAAATCCAGTTGGCGTTCCCCCTTCTCGGGATAGGTGTGGGTTTGCTCGGCTCAGTGATCGCCGGCGTCGCGGGCGCAGCCTTCCCCGCGTGGCGAGCCGCCCGGATGGAGCCGCTCAAGGCGCTCAGTTCCCGCGCCGATGCGCCGCGGGCGTCGCACATTGGCTGGACACTCGTGGTCGGCCTCGCGCTCCTATGCGTTCACTTTTCAGTGGTCACGTTCGTCACCAACGCCGACGTGCTCTTCTTCATGTATGTCTTGCTCGGGCTTCCCTGCATGTTCATCGGCTACTTCCTGCTGGGCGTTCCAGCCGTTTCGTTCGTTGTGCGTCTGCTGGGCGCACCGATCGCGGCTCTTCTTCGCGTGCCGCGGACTCTGCTCGAGCGGAGTGTCCGGCGCACCCCGTATCGACACGGGCTGACCGCCGGCGCACTCATGTCGGGTCTCGCGATGATGGTCGCGCTCTGGACGCAGGGGAACGCCATCGCACGCGACTGGCTCGGGCGCATTCAGTTTCCCGATGCATTCGTCACCGGCATCGCGCTCTCGGATGCCAGCGTTGCCAAGCTGCAAGCCATGCCCGAAATCACCGGCGCAAGCCCGCTCTCACTCGTTCGCGCCAATATCTCCGCCGAGGGGATGACGGGCCTGGGTATCGGTTCGCTGCAGCAGCTCAAGACCGCGTTCATCGGCTTCGATCCTGATTCATTCTTCCGACTAATGAACGTGACGTGGGTGCAGGGCGATCCCGAGACTGCGGTCAGGAAACTGAACGAAGGCAACTCGATCATCGTCGCACGCGAGTTTTTGACCTCGAAAGGCCTCGGCGTCGGCAAGCACGTCAAAATTACCTATCAGAATCACTCACACGAGTTCGAGATCGTCGGCGTTGTCACCAGCCCCGGCCTCGACATCGTCAGCAACTTCTTCGACCTCGGCGATATGTACGTCGATCAGGCGGTGAGTGCGGTCTTTGGTTCGCGTGCCGCGCTCCGCGACAAATTGCTCGGGGGCAACGAGCCCCCGACGCAGATCATCTCGCTCTCGCTCGCCAAGAACACCGATGATGCCGAAGTCACCGCCAAGATCCGGCGCGAGCTCTACGACTACGGCGTGCTCGACGTCGGCACCGGCCGCTTCTTCAAACAGCTCATCGACGGCGCAATCGGCCGCAGCCTCTATATCGTGTCCGCCATCGCCATCATGTCCATGCTCGTCGCCTCGCTCGGTGTCGCGAATCTCATCGTCGCCGCGATCGAAGGGCGGCGATTCGAGTTCGGTGTTCTCCGCGCGGTCGGAGCATCGCGAGGCGTCGTCTGCCGACTCGTCCTCGCTGAAGCAATCGTCGTCGCCGTCGCCGCGTGCATCGTCGGCGTCGCGATGGGAATCCAGGGCTCATACGGAGGCGTGCGGCTCAACGCCGCAATCATGGGCGTCGAACTCTTCCTTCGCCCGCAACTGACTCCCATTGCCATCGGCTGCGCAATCCTGATCTGTCTCACGCTGCTCGCCGCAACACCCGCCGTCGTCGCACTCTCACGCAAACAACCTCGCGAGCTGTTGGCCGCGATGCGCGGCTAGCGCGGGCTCGATGCCGTCCCCCCCAAAAATCACAAGAATCCTGGCAAGGTCACAAAGACGTACCTGCTCTGGCCGTACGAGCCCAAGCGCAGCGCCGGGCGCAGTTGCAGCCCGCCCCGCGGACAACTGAACGCGCGCAGCAATAGAAAAACACCTGCGGTAGACTCCCAACTCCCCCTTCCTCTCGAGCACAATCATGCCGTCACCCGAAATAACCCGACGCATCAAACACAAACTCTGGGAAGAGACCGTCGTCATGCTCTGGCTCTTCCTCTACCTCTTTCTGTTCCTGGCGGGGCTTGCCGGCTATCGGGCGACGCTGCTGGGTAAGGACGGCACGGGAGCGTGGCCTCTGTTTCACTGCGCGATCGAGGCGATGGTGCTCGCCAAGGTGATGGTCATCGGAAATGCCCTGCGCCTGGGCGAGCGCGTGTATCACCCACGCATGATCGTGCGCGTGCTCTATCGATCTGTCGCCTTCGGAGTCTTTGCGCTTGTTGTTTCAGGGCTCGAAGAACTTGCACGCGGGCTTTGGAACGGCGAAGCGTTCAGCGACCTGATCCATCAGGCGTTGGAAGTGAATCCCCGACTTCTGGCCGCGCGGATGATCGTGCAGGTCGTGTTCTTCCTGCCGCTCTTTGCGATCTGGGCGGTCAGCCGCAAACTCGGGCCGAGCACGCTGCGCACCATGTTCTTTGAAACCGAGCCCGCGCAAGCCTCGCCCGACTACGCGGATTGATGCGCTGAGCGATTACGACATCTTGCCGCCAAAGACATGCCAGATTCCCAGCGACGCCAGCCCGACAATCACGAGCATCGCGCCAAGAAACAGAAACAGCGACTTGGGATCGATATTGCTCGTCGGCGGCCGATGCGTCGGCCGAGGCTGTTCACTCTGATCATGACTCTCCGCGCCTGTCATACACCAAGCGTACTTCACCATTCAACTTCGCGCACACCCACACTCGATGTGGGGATGAACCGCGCGGCATTCTCCAAACTCAACACGCCGCATTGTGCCATCGGCCAGCCCATCGCAAAACTCCCAGAGATCAAGCGCGACAACAAACACCGCGACCCGAAGATCCCACTCATCCAAGGCACGAATGGCGAAACCTTCAGCTTAAAACGAGAACAGCGCGATGAATGAATTTGAAAATCCGGTCCTACAGGTGCTCGACGCGTACAAAAAGGCCGTGTACGACCGCGACATCGAAGCGTTCATGCGCCTCTACGACCCCGCCGTCCGGATTTTTGACACTTGGGGCGTGTGGATGTACGAAGGTGCCGCGGCATGGCGGAAGATGGCCGAGGGTTGGTTCTCATCTCTGGGCAGCGAACGCGTGCGCGTGACCGTCGAAGATTTAGCGGTCATCGGAAGCAGCGACATGATTCTCGCCACCGCAGTCCTGAGATTCGCCGGCCTCTCCGCCGAAGGCGTCGAGCTTCGCTTCCTCCAGAACCGCCTGACGCTGGTGCTCAAGCCCAAGGGCAACGACTGGACAATCGTCCACGAACACACCTCATCGCCGATCGCATTCGATCACATGAAGGCAGTCCTCCACCGCGATAAGTCAGACTGACAACGCGTCATCTGCCGAACGAGTGAAGACGAAGCGGAGTAGCGTCCATCCCGCATCCCGCATCCCGCATTCCGCATTCCGCATTCCGCATTCCGAAATCCGAAATCCGAAATCCGAAATCCGAAACTATTTTGACTGATACTCCACCCCCAGCGCCCAAAGCAAGAACGCATCAACATCCGTCAGTTCTTCGATCCGGGCCTTCAGCGGCGTTCCGCCGCCGTGCCCCGAATCCATGCTCGTTCGGAGCAGGATGGGTGAAGTCGCCGGATCGCTCGTCGTCGCCGCCTGCAACCTCGCCGTCATCTTGCGGCTCTGCATGGGATCGACCCGCGGATCGTTCGCGCCGGTAAGGAACAGAACGGCGGGGAACGCGGCGTTGTCCTTCACGTTGTGATACGGCGAATACGCGCGCAGCGCCTTGAACTGATCGGCGTCCTTGACCGTGCCGTATTCCGTCACGTTGAACGCACCATTGGACGACAACTCAACTCGAAGCATGTCGTAAATACCAACGTGCGACACCACCGCGCGGAAGAGTTCCGGATGCTGTGTGATCATGGCACCCATAAGCAATCCGCCGTTCGATCCACCCTGAATCGCGAGACGTGCGCTCGTCGTGTACTTGTGATCGATCATGTACTGGCAAGCCGCCGCGAAATCATCGAAGACATTCTGCTTGCGCGTCAGCATCCCCTGTCTGTGCCAGTCTTCGCCGAATTCGCCTCCTCCCCGCAGGTTGGTGTTGACAAGCACAACACCCTGCTCGAGCAAAACCATGCTCGATGCGTTGAAAGAAGGCTCGCGATTCACCCCGAATCCGCCGTATCCCGTGACCACGCACGGATGAGAGCCATCGAGGGCCAGGGCCCGCTTGCGGATGATGTTGATCGGCACTCTGGTGCCGTCTTTGCTCGTCGCGAAATCTCGAATCGTCTCGAAGGCGGCGAAATCAACAGGACTCTTCGTCGCGAGCGCGGTCTTGGTAGTGGGCCACTGCACATCGCCCGGCCCCGGATGCATCGCGTTCGCCGCCCACGTCTGCGGCCCAAACCGAAAATGTGCTGGCGGCGTCGTGAACGACGTATTCGAAAACAGAATCTGATCCCCGCCGATCGAACTCAATCCGCCCACCGACCCAACCGGAAGCTGTGACGGCGCGGTTCGAGCCTTGCCTTCGTGGTCAAACACCCGAATCTCCGACGGCCCGCCGAGCTGATACACCGCGTAGATCAGAGAATCCGTGACAACAAGGTTGTTCGCGTTTTCAAACTCGCTGACCAGCGCATCCTTCCCCTGCGCCACAATCACCTTGGCTTGGTGAATATCCGGCGTCGCCAGCGCCAGCCGGAGCAGCCTGCCCCGCAGCGCATCCTTGCGGCTGATCAAATAAAGCGCATCATCCGGCCCGAACGTCGCCTGCACGACCCGATCGTCGTACTCCGTGATCTTCCTCCACTCGCCCGACGGCGCACGAAGAAAATGCTCAAACTCGCCCCCGTCACCCTTCTGCACCGACGCAAGCAGCGTTCCATTCATCGCCGACGATGAGTCTCGAGATTCAAGCGCCTCCAGCTGAATCTCCGCAATCCGCGGCAGATCCTTCCCCATCTCATACTTGTCGCTCTCCGTCGGCGTGCCCAGCGCATGGAAATACACCTGCATGTACACGTCCATGTCTTCCGGCGGACGTTCCGTGCCGCGCGGATAGCGCGTGTAGAAAAACGATTTCGAATCCGGCGCCCACGCGAGCGACCCGCCCGCCGTGCCGCCGTTCACCCGGGGGATCGTTTCAAACACCCGCTTGCCTGTCGCAATCTCAAACACCGACACGTCGCCCGACTCGCTCCCGGCCTTCGAGAGTGAAATCGCAACAAGCTTTCCATCCGGCGAAGGCCGATACCAATCAATGCTCGTGAGCGACTTGGCATCGAGCGCGTTCGGATCCAGCACAACGCGCTCGCCCGCCGACGGATCCCCATCCGCCGCAAGCTGAAGCAGCTTCGCCGGATCATCCCAGGCGACAAGCATCGACTGCTGCTTCGGGGGCTGTCTCTTCATCGCAAGCAGCGCCTTGCCGCCGGTCGTCAATTGAATCCCGCCATACGAGGGGTTTGAAACCGACATGATCTCGGTCACACGCGCCCGCACCGCATCGATGTGCGGCAGCTTCGCAAGAAACGCCCGCGCCTCTTTGTCCTGTGCCGCCGACCACGCCTTGACCTTCTCGTTGCTCCAATCTTCGAGCCACCGATAGTCGTCCGCGACCTGCGTGCCGTGATACGTATCCGTCGCCGGCGATTTTTCCGTCACCGGAACCGCCGCCAACACCCTCGCCGCAACGAGGCCAATCGCAAAAACAGCAGCAATTCGCATGGGCATGCTCCCGAAGATTGATGACGCGAACACTGTAACCGCTCACACGCCGCCCGATCTGCCTGCCTTCGATTGACCCATGCGCCATGACCGATTCCGGACATTGCTGGTTCCCTGTGTCGCCGCCGCCCTCACCGTGGTATCCGGCTGTGCCGACACCAAGCTCCGCTCCCCGTTTGTCACCGAAAGCGTCTCCGCCGAAAAGAAAGTCGGTCCCGCCCAGCTCACCCCGAGCGCCGTGCAATCCGAGGTGATGAGCTTCACCGACACCTTCGTCTCCGCCATTTCGCAAATCTGGAACGCCATCGCCGCCGACGCGCGCAAGCAGTCCACCGCCGCCGGCTTGACCGATTCTGAAAACGCGCGAGTGAACAGCGCCCGCCGCGCGGCGCTCGAGATCAAGCTGGCGAACGTGAACGCGGCACTCTTGATCGCAAGCAGCCCCAATCCCCTGGTCTCGCTTTCAGATCTGGTCACAGTGGTCACCCTGCAGCGGATGGTGCTCGAGTCGCCGGGAACCAAGAGATTGTTCGGCGAAGACGTCCAGCAGCAACTTGTCGTCGTGTACAAAGAGCAGGAAGAAAACGTCTGGGCGATCGCGAAACTCGCGATGACGCCGCAACAGCAAACCGAATTGTCAGATCTCATCAAGCAGTGGCGCGCAGACCATCCCGACGCCACGTATGTGTCGAGCATCCGCCTCGACGATTTCGCCAGCGCCCGCCAGATCGCCATCACGCCCAAAAACGAAAAGAACCCGAGCCTGCTCTCCCTCCTCTCGATCGATCCGCTTTCTGGACTCGATCCGGCACAGCGCGAAATCACGCAGACGCGCATGCTCGCGGAGCGCGTCTTCTTCTACGCCAGCCGCGTTCCCAACGTGATCAAGTGGCAGGTCGAGAGCCTCTATCAGGGCCTGATGCAGGCGCCCGAGTTCCAGGACATCCTGCGCTCGGCACGCCAGGCAAGCGATGCCTCGCAGGAAATCTCAGGAACGCTCGCCAAGTTGCCCGACCGGATCACAACGGAGCGCGAAGCGCTCTTCAAACAGTTCTTTGCCGACATCACGAAAGAGCGCGAGGCAACGATCGGACAGATCAACAACGCGCTCTCGATGCAAAGGCAAGAAGCGTTGAAGGACTTGGACAATGCGCAGAACAAGTTCCAGGGAACACTCAAAGACTTCCGCGATACCGCAACAAGCGCAAACACGCTCGCCGATAAACTAACCGTCACAATTCAGGCGGCAGACACGCTCGCCGCACGCTTCGCACCCGCGCCCGGTTCCACCCCCACCGCGCCGGCCAAGGAAGGCAAAGGTCTCGAAGAGTTCCAAACCGCCGCCGAAAAAACCGCCGTCGCCGCCGAACGTTTAACCCAGCTGACGCAGAGCATCGACCGCCTGCTCGCGTCTCCTCAGTTGGTCGACAAAGCAGGCGGCCTCCAGACAGTCATGCAGGAAGTGCAGGGTTCCGGACGCGAGCTCGTGAATTACGCGTTCTGGCGGCTGCTGATTGTGGTGATCGCCGCGCCGTTCTCGGTGGTGCTGGCGATGGCGCTGTATAAAAGAATCGCGCGGTAACTCTTGAAGCCAACAACACGAAGCACCACAGAGAGCCGCCAACAGAAACAATGACAACGACGAGACAAACCGCGGCGGAGTGAATGCGAGTCTTAGGTTTTGAAATTTCCAATTTCCAATTTCCAATTGCCGATTGCTATTGAGATTGCGATTGCGATTGCGATTGAGTCTTTCTAGCCGGTCGAACGAGGAACGTGCCATGGCGCGGATGCTGATTGTGTTGTGTTTCTTGCTGTTCGGTGTTCGCACGCTCGCCGACTCCCCGCGCCAAGACGTCCTCCTGCAAAACGACTGGCGCTTCATCCGCGACGATGTCCCCGGCGCAGAAGCAGAGACCTTCGACGACTCCTCCTGGCAAAAAGTCAGCATCCCCCACACCTGGAACGCCGTCGACGCCCAGTCGATGGCAAACTACTACCGCGGCCCCGGCTGGTACCGCAAGCACCTGACACTGAACGGCTCAGATATCGGCCCGCTTTCCGGCAAACGAAACTACCTGCGCTTCGAAGGCGTTTCTGCAGTCGCCGACGTCTTCGTCAACGGCAAAAAACTCGGCCAGCATCGCGGCGCCTTCGGCGCATTCTGCTTCGAGGCCTCCGACGCGCTCAAACCCGGCGACAACATCATCGCCATCCGCGCCGATAACACCAAGTTCCCCGACATCGCGCCGATCTCCGGCGATTTCGCCATCTTCGGCGGCATCTACCGCGACGTCCACCTCCTCACCCTCAGCGATCGCAGTATCGATCCGCTCGATGACGCATCGCCGGGTGTGTACATCCTTCAGGAAGACGTCACTCCGGAGCGGGCGGTTGTGCGCATCACGACAAATCTGCGCAACGGCACACTGAATCCCTGGAATGCGACCGTCAGGTCCATCGTGCGCGACGCCGGCGGCAAAGAAGTCGCGACAGGCGAAGTCCGAACAACCGCGCCAAGCTGGTCGTTGCGGGGCGACTGGAAAGGAAACGCCGCTCAGACAATTCTGATCGATCAACCCCATCTTTGGGACGGCCACCGCTCAACCAGCTCCCCTGCTCCATACCTCTACACCGTCACAATCGAAACACTCGCCAACATTGATGGCGTCGACACCGTCACCGACCGCATCGTCCAGCCCCTCGGCATCCGCTCCTTCACCCTCGATCCCGACAAAGGCTTTATCCTCAACGGCGAGCACTACTCCCTCCACGGCGCAAACAAGCATCAGGATCGCAAGGACAAAGGCTGGGCAATCTCCAAAGAAGACCAAGCCGAAGATTTCGACCTCCTCCTCGAAATGGGCTCCACCGGCGTCCGCCTCGCCCACTACCCCCACTCCGAATACTCCTATTCCCTCTGCGACAAAAACGGCCTTCTTGTCTGGGCCGAAATCCCATTGGTTGACCGCGTCGCGCCAACCGAAGAGTTCAGCGCCAACGCGAAGCAGCAAGTCCGCGAGATGATCAAGCAGCACTTCAATCACCCATCAATCGTCGTATGGAGCATCTCCAACGAACTCTGGATGGGCCGAAAGGACAACGTCGGCGCCAAACTTCCGCTCGAGCTCTACACCCTCGCAAAATCCCTCGACCCCTCACGCCCAATCGTCAACGCCGACAACGGCCCCCCCGACTACGAACACAACGGCAACACCGACGCCATCGCCTTCAACCGGTACTACGGCTGGTACGTCGACAAGGCCGCCGACTGGGCGGGGATCGATGATCTCCACGTCAAACTGCCGCATCGGGCCGTTGGGATTTCGGAGTATGGGGGCGGGGCGAATCCGCAGCATCACGAAATCGATCCCAAGATGCCGGTGCACAATGGGCCGTGGCATCCGGAGGAATACCAGACGCTGCTCCACGAATCAGCATGGAACGTGATGAAGAAGCGCGACTGGCTCTGGTGCGTCTTCTTCTGGAACGGTTTTGATTTTGCGACGCCGATCCGCCAGGAAGGCGGGTTTCAATCGCTGAATGACAAGGGCGTGATCTCGTACGACCGGAAGATCAAGAAGGACGCGTTTTACTTTTACAAGGCGAATTGGTCGGATGAGCCTGTGGTGTATGTTGCAAGCAGAAGGTTCTCGCCGCGGCCGGCAGGAGTGACAAACGTCAGGGTGTATTCGAATCAGGCGGCGGTCGAGTTGTTTGTGAACGACAAATCGATGGGCGTGCTCAAGGCCGCCGAATTCCCCGATCGCACCTTTGAGTGGAAGGGTGTTGAGTTACCGGTGGGAAACTGCCGCGTGAGTGCTGTCGGGATGAACGAGGTCGGCAAGCCGATCGTCAAAGACGGTTTCGCATGGATGTGTGAAGCAGCGCGGTAATCACCCCCCGCCCCTTCAACCGCTCCACCGCCTTCACCCTCCACGCTTCTTCGCCGCCGTCGAACGCACGATCACCGATCCGTCTCCAGTCTTCGAAAACGGCACGGTGTTGGCGGCAATGGCCGCCTCAATCAAACTCACGACCGCTGGACGAGCGAGTGTCGGCGCGCCCTCCACGGCAATCCAGCGCACAAGGCTGGCCGAGCCCTGCAGCAACTTCTCTGGATCCGCCAGTCCTTTTCCGCGATTGAAGTACAACTGAACACCGCTCGCGCCGGCGCGGATCGCCAGCACGCCCTCGAACCCCTGCCCGCTCGGCGAAAAGCTGATCACGAAGCAGTCGCGATATTCATACACCACCTCATGAGCCGTGGGCAGCCGCTTTCGCAGTGACTTTCTCATGGCGCCGACAAGCCGCAGCTGCGTGGGCGTGAACTTGTCAATCAGCGTGCGCAGCTCGCCTTCCGCCTCGTGTCGCGCCGCCGCCGACTGGCCGTTGCCAGCGACCTCCACCTCCGCTGCACCTTGAACCGAACGGCGCTTCGTTGTCTTTTTCTTCACGGCCATACCCACTCCTTTTGATTGCACGTCCCCTACGCAGCCTGCGCAAACATCGCATCCATCTGCTTGTACCCCGCTTCCATCCCGACATCCATACCCGATGCAACCGCGCCATCGCGCTCTTCCTTCGAGTTGTACACCTGCGTGATGCGCATCGTGGTGATGCCGCCACTCTCCGCAAACTCGTGCGTCTCGACCAGCGAGCCGATCACTTGGCCCGACCCAAGCGCCATCTTTTCCGTGTGCACCATCCGCTCGTGCATGACCACTTCCGTGAACTCACCTTGCAGTGTCATGACCGGATCGCCGTCCTCGCTCTTAAACGCCAGGTTCAATTTGCCTCCGACCCGCGCCTCACACTCGCAGACAGTCAAGGTCCATCCCGGAGGCGGGAGCATCCACTTCCGCATCTTCGCTGGAACCGTCATCGCCTCCCACACTAGCCGGCGCGTCGCATTGAACGTGCGCGTGATCACGATGGTGGTATCGGTCGGTGTGGTGATCTGAAGGCCTTTGGCGGGGGTCGGCGAGGTGGGGCTCATGGTTTGGTCCTTACGACTGACAACTGAATCACGAACAACAAGGTACCTGATAGCGGTGTGACTGCCGATGAAACACTCAGCGGCGCGTGGTGCGACGACTGCGACGACTGGGGCGAATGCGGCGAATGGGACGCTTTGGCCGGGAGGCCGGGCGTACTTGCTCCTGTAGCTTCATCTCATCGAACTTCATTTCATCCAGCAAAGAATCCAGCGCCTCAAACCGCGCCTCCCAGTTCCGGCGGAACTGCTCGGTCCAGTTCATCGCTTCCTTGAGCGGCGCCGCCCGCAGGCTGCACAGATGCTGCCGCCCCGTGATGCGCCGGCGGACCAGATTGGCCCTCTCCAGCACACGCACGTGCTTCGTCGCGGCTGGAAAAGTCATCCGCAACGGCGAAGCAAGCTCGCTGAGATTGCGCTCCCCATCCGAAAGCTGCCGGATGATCGCACGCCGCGCGGGATGCGCCAAGGCGTGAAACACAAGGTCCAACCGGGGTGATCGGTCTAATACCATATGGTTTATTATACCATTTGGTATTGCAATGTCAACCCCGATTCACTCACGCCGATTCCGCCCGCGAACTCCCCGCCGGTTGCTCACCGATCCACGATTTGAGCAACGTCAGAACCACCGCGAGAATCACCGGGCCGATGAACAACCCGACAATCCCCATCGCCACCAGCCCGCCGATCACGCCGATAAACACCAGAATCAGCGGCATGTCCGCACCCTGCCGAATCAAAATCGGCCGCAGAAAGTTGTCGAGAGGCAGCGCGATCACCGCGAACACCAGCAGCACCGTGGCCGAGACCACATCGCCCCGCCAATACAGCCAGATGATCGCAGGAATAAGAATCGGCACCGGCCCCACCTGGCAAAGACACAGCACCAGAATGATCGCCGTCAGCAGCGCGGCAGAGGGCATCCCCGCAAAGGCCAATCCGATACCGCTTAGAATCGTCTGCACCAGCGCGGTCACCACCACGCCCAACGCCACGCTCCGGGTCGCCTTCGCCGCGAGCGTCGCGATCTCCTCGCCTCGCGCACCCGCCAGCCGGCGGCAGAATGCATGCACGGTTTCTGCGACAGATTCACCTTGCGCGTACATGACGGCTGCGATGAGCATCGTGATGATGAATTGAACGACCAGCATCCCCACGCTGCCCGCCTTCGACAAAAACCATGTCGCGACCGCGCCCGAGTACGGGGCAAGGTGCTTTGACAATCCATCCGAAGTCATCGCCTGCAATTTCTGCCAGCCATCCACCATGCGCGCCCCGACAAGCGGGATGCGGCCAAGAAAACTCGGCGGCGCTGGCAGTTCGATCTGCTTCAGCGAAACGGCCGAAGCCGTGATGTCGTCCATGTGCGAAACAATCGATCCGATCGCGATCGCGCAGGGAAGCATGACGATCAGCAGAATCGCACCGATCATCGCGGCGACCGCCAGCGAGCGCCTGCCCCACAGCCGTTTCTGGACTCGCAGCAGCAAAGGCCACGTTGTCACGACGATGATCGTCGCCCAGAGGATCGACGGCATGAACGGCTGCAAGATCCAGAGCGCCCCGCCGATGAGCAGCCCGATGCTCAGCACCTGAAGCGTGATGCGTGTGATCTGGGGAGGCGTCGATTCGTTCATGGCGGTGGCTCGCGTAGGGAAGTAGAGCTTATAGAAACCATGAAGGGGAATTTGGGAAGGCGGGTTGCGGACGCGGAACGCGGAGCGGTCGGAGGATGATGTGGGAGGCGTTCGCGCAAGCGGAAGTTTCAGATCTCGGATTGAAGATTTGAAATTTTGGATTTTGGAATGCGGATTCGCTGATAGTTGACGGCTCTCGGCTCCCCCGCCTTCATTCCTCCCCCTCTCTGTACTCCAAAACATCCCCCGGCTGACACTCGAGCGCCGCGCAGACACCCTCCAGCGTTGAAAGCCGGATCGCCTTCGCCTTTCCGTTCTTCAAAACCGAAATATTGGCCATCGTGATGCCGACCTTTTCGGCCAGCTCCGTCACGCTCATCTTGCGTTTCGCCAGCATGACATCGATGTTGATGATAATCGCCATGGTTGTCGCAGTCTCTCTTCGCCGCAGTCTCTTTTCGTGACCGCCCGTTCCGTCACACTGTCAAATCGTTCTCAGACTTCATCTCCACCGCGTTCTGCAAAACCCGCTCGAAGGTCGCTGCCGCCGCGGCAACCACCACAAACGCAAACGTGATCACAATCCCGATCACAATGCCCCCCGCCTTGTCATCCTCGTTGCTCATCAGGATGAAAATCAGTCCCCCGACGACAAAGCACATCACCGCGATCGCGCAGTACTTGATCGTCCGGAGCGCTCGCACTGCCGCGGGCGAGAAGACTTCGTTCCGCCCGACAAACCCGAGCACGCGAAAGGTCTGATAGAGCGCTGTAAAAAACGGAATCGCGGCAACATACGCGTATGCAAGGAATGGATCCTTGAAATACACCTCAAAGACCGTCGCGTGCGCGTTCCGCCCTTCGAGGTGCGGCTCCCAAAGCAAGATGGCTGCCGCGGCAATGCCAACAAGCACAATCACAAACTGCAGAAACGCCGTCGAACTCCGTTTCATCACTGGCGCCCTTGTGTTGATCATGATCGAAGCCTAGTTTCTGATTTATCGTTTGTCAATAAACATTTATCGTTTTAGAAGCTGTTTTTCTTTACCTTCGATACACGCTTTTCCGAGCACTGCAAACGGATTCCGCCTCGCTCCGCACGGGATCGAGCCGCACGCACATTCTCCCCGCTCTGTCCCGCCACTCAGCCCCCCATCACTCTCTGCTCACGTTGCGCCCACACCGTATTTCATGCCCACCTGTTTCCGCGAGCTCTCCAACCCCTCCGGCCTCACGCAACCGCTCTGGTACGAAGATCTCGCAATCCCCGTTTACCCCAAACTCTCCAAAGACGCCCGCGCCGACATCTGCATCGTCGGCGCGGGGATCGCCGGCCTCACCTCCGCCTACCTGCTCGCCAAAGCGGGTAAGAGCGTCATCGTCCTCGACGAAAAACCGATTGGCGGCGGCGAAAGCGGCCGCACCAGCGCGCACCTTTCGAGCGCCATCGACGATGGCTTCGTCACGATCGAGAACAACCTCGGTCGCGAAGCTTCGATGATCCAATACGAGAGCCACGCAGCCGCTATCGACCTCATCGAACATATATGCCGCACCGAGCGCATTGCCTGCGACTTTGAACGCCTCGACGGATACCTCTTCTCTTCCAATCCCGACAACACGGCCTCTCTCAATTCCGAATGCAAAGCCGCCCGCCGCGCCGGTTTCACCGATGTCGGCCTTCTCGATCGGGCGCCCGTCACCGGAATCCAAACCGGACCTTGTCTCCGCTTCCCGCGCCAAGCCCGCTTCCACCCGCTCAAGTACCTCGTCGGCCTTGCACACGCACTCGAAAATCTTGGCGTCCGCATTCACTGCGGCAAGCGCGTCAGTGATCTCTCCGGCGACGGCCCCGTCCTCGCCAAACTCGACGGAGGGGCCCTCGTCCACGCCGAGTTCGCCATTTCTGCCACCAACGTCCCCACTCCCATCAACAACTGGATGGGCATCTACACCAAGCAAGGCTGCTATCGAAGCTATGTCATCGCGCTCCCAGTCCCGCGGGGCGTCATCTCGGACGCCCTCTACTGGGATACCAACGACCCCTATCACTACGCTCGCCTCTCCGAATCACCCGACGGCCAAACTCTCCTCGTCGTCGGTGGCGAAGATCACCGGGTCGGCACCGAAGGCGATCACGGCATGCAGAAGTTCACCGCTCTCGAAGCCTGGGCGCGCGACCACTTCTGCCGCGAACACGGCGCTGCCGCGCTCGGCCCCGTCGTCTCGCGCTGGTCCGGCCAAGTCGCCGAACCCGAAGACGGCGTCGCATTTATGGGGCGCGTCCCCACCCGCGGTCATCACAACTGCTTCCTCATCACCGGCGACAGCGGCATGGGCCTGACCGGTGGCACCGCTGGAGCGATTCTCATCACCGATCTCATTCTCAAGGGAAGCGCCGGCAAAGAAGACCGCGATCTCCACCCTTGGGCCGCTCTCTACGACCCCGCGCGCAAACCCCTGAAATCGCTGCACGCCGCCGTCGAATTTGTCAAAGAAAATGCGGCTGCCGCGGCACACGTCGCTGACTACCTCACCTCCGGCGACGTTGACTCCATCGATCAGATCCGCCCGGGCGAAGGTGCGGTCATGCGGGAAGGTATGCACAAGGTCGCCGTCTACCGCGACGACAGCGGCACAATCCACAAATGCTCCGCGATCTGCACGCACCTCAAGTGCATCGTGCAATGGAACGGCCTCGAAAAGAGCTGGGATTGCCCGTGTCATGGAAGCCGGTTCGATGCAAAGGGCAAAGTCATCATCGGCCCGGCCGTTGATGATCTCCCGCCAATCAAAGACACCAAGAAGTGATGCGGGAAATGAATCAGGAATTACCCGCCTTTCAGTGAGGTATCCCGCCCGCAACGCACACTTCATCAGCGTGCAGAAAACGAGCGCCGACAAAGCGGACACCAACCAGGCGCCACCGCGACGCCGCCGACGCACAAAGTTGCTCCTCTGGTTCGCGCTCCCCCTCGCCTTCATCGCCCTCTCCCTCGTCATCCTCCGCCTCATGCTTCCCGGCCTCCTGAAGGACTACGCCAACAAAGTCCTCGCCCGCAGCCCCGATTACGACGGCACCGTCGACTCCGTCTCCGTTCACCTCTGGCGCGGCGCCTACTCCATCGACGGAATCAAAATCGTCAAGACCACCGGCCGCATGCCCGTCCCCTTCTTCGAGAGCAAGCGCCTCGATCTCCGCATCGATTGGCACTCTCTCCTCCAACGAAAACTCCGCGGCTCCATCCGCATGGACGAACCCAAGCTCAATTTCGTCCTCGGCCGCAATCGCGAAGAAAGCCAAACCGGCGAAGATCAACCCTGGCTCTCCATGCTCGATGATCTCGCTCCCTTCCGCGTCGATCGCGCCGAAGTCATCAACGGCGAAGTCCATCTCCACACCTTCTACACCACGCCGAAGGTCAACATCTTCCTCTCCGATCTTGAGGCCACCGTCGAAAATCTCACCAACGCCTCCGACAAACTCGATCCCCTGATCGCCACAGTTCAGGCCAAAGGCACCGCCATGCGCAGCGGCGATTTCGAATTCAATCTCAAGCTCGATCCCGAATCCCACCGCCCCAATTTCGAGATCGCCACCCGCGTCGTCAACCTCGATGTCCGCAAGCTCAACGACCTCGCCCGCGCCTTCGGCGGCATCGACTTCGAGGAAGGCCGCTTCGACCTCGTCGTCGAAGCGACCACCAAAGACGGCTTCCTCGACGGCTATGCCAAGCCTCTCTTCCGCGATGCCATCGTCCTCGGCCCCCGCGATCTCGAGAGCGGCAACCTCCCCAAAGTCGCATGGGAAGCCATCGTCGGCGCCGTTGGAACCATCCTCAGCAACCACGAGCGCCAGCAATTCGGCACCCGCTTCGCCATCACCGGCCAATTTGACGATCCCAAATCCAGCACCATGGAGGTCATCGGAAACGTGCTGCGCAATGCGTTTGTCCGCGCATACCTGCCCAACATCGAAGGACGCATTGCTCCGGCCGCCGCAGACGACGCAGTGGCTCACTCAACAAAAAGGTAAACGCATGATCCGCTTCAACATCGCATCGACACTTGCCGCCAGCCTCTTCCTGCTCACGCTTTCGGGCTGCGGTTCCAGCGGCAGCGCCCCCGCGGCATCCGGCGATCCCGAAGCCGATCGCCGCGCCGAACTCCGCGTCGGCGCCGACGGCAAAAAATCCGACTCCCGCACCCTCTACGACCGCCTCGGTGGCGAACCCGGCATCGCCGCAATCGTCGACGACATGACCGACCGCGTCATCGCCGACCCGCGCGTCAACTTCGAACGCAAAAACGTCAAGACCAACTGGGTCGGCTCGCAGTACAAATCCTGGCAGCCCACGCCCGAAAGCGTCCAGAGCTTCAAGGTCCACATGGTCCAGTTCCTCTCCCTCGCCGCCGGCGGCCCCACCCAATACACCGGCCGCGACATGGCCACCGTCCACAAAGGCATGCGCATCACCAACAACGAGTTCGACGCCATGGTCGGCGACATCAAGGCATCCATGGACCGCCTTGGAATCGCCGCACCCGAAAAGCGCGACTTGCTCGCAATCGTCGAAACAACCCGCAAGCAGATCGTCGAGAAGCAGTAACTCGCGGAGCCCATCAATGAACGCTCGAAAATCCCGCACCCGCCGCACCACACCCACGAACTCCCCCCGCCAGTCCACCCGCAGCGCGAATTCTCCATCTCCTCGTTCGCCATCCGCATGCAAACGCTCCCGCTCCGCCGCGGCAGACCCTCAACCCAAACCCCCCTTCCCAAAACAGCATCTACCAAAACCCGGTATCGAATCCCGCCTCAATCCCCGCCCCCGCTACTGGGCTCCCAACTACCGCCCCGCCGGCAAGCTCCAGGGCAAAATCGCTCTTATCACCGGCGGCGATTCCGGCATCGGCCGCGCAGTCGCCGTCCTCTTCGCGCGCGAAGGCGCCGACGTCGCGATCAATTTCCTCCCATCCGAAATCTCCGACGCCACCGAAACCCAGAGCGTCATCGAAGCCGAAGACCGCCAGTGCCTCCTTCTCCCCGGCGACCTGCGCGATTCCAAACTCTGCCGCCAACTCGTGGACAAGACAGTCAAACATTTCGGCGGCCTGAACATCCTCGTCAGCAACGCCGCGTGGCAGAACAGAAAAGAAAACATCCTCAAAGTCACCGACGACGAATTCGATCGCACCTTTACCACCAATGTCTACGCCTACTTCTGGCTCGTCAAAGCCGCACTCCCCCACATGCACCGCGGCGATTCCATCATCGTGACAAGCTCCGAAACTTCCTTCGAAGGCCCCAAGGAATTGCCCGACTACTCCGCCACCAAAGGCGCCATCAACACGCTCACCAAAAGCCTCGCGCAGCAGCTCATCGACCAGGGCATTCGCGTGAACGCGGTCGCACCGGGGCCGGTCTGGACGCCGCTGAACGCCGCGGATCGCGGCACGACTGCCGCGCGTGTGTCGAAGTTCGGATCCGGCAAGACTGCGCCGCCGATTCAGCGGCCGGCGCAACCAGAGGAACTCGCACCTGCGTATGTGTTTCTTGCGTCAGAAGCGGACTCGAGTTACATCGCGGGTCAGGTGCTGAGGGTTATGGGCGGGAAGACGTCGGGAGGGTGAGCAACGGCATCGCTCGTACACCAGCACGCGGAGCAGAGAGTTTCGGGTGCCGATTCGTTCAGTGCAAACCGTATCAGCCGCGGCGTTCAAATTTTTCGTGCAGCGCCAAGAGGCTTGAGAGATCACCGCGGTCCGCAGCCCTGACTGCGTCGAGATACTCGCCTCGAATCGTGCTCGCCGTCCCGATCGTTGTTTCCGGCCATTCGATCGGCTCGGCCCCGTTCAATTTCAGCCAGATGTTCGCGAGCATGCGCGACCAGCGGCCATTTCCGTTTGGAAACGGATGAATCCGCACCGCGCCATGATGCAGCCTTGCCGCCTGTTCGAGCAAGGGCATTCCCGACTTCTCCCACTCCCGAAGATCTGCGAGCAAGTTGTACAGATCGGTTTCGATCGCGTGCGGCGCGGAACCGATATTGGTCTGACTTGTCCGAAGCACGCCCGCCCAAGTCCAAACGTCGCCGAACATCTGCTTGTGCAGCCGCAGCAGCCACGCCACATCAAACGGCGCCGAGCGCGGCCTCGGTTTGGAGACGAGATACTTCAACACCACCTTGCGGATGTTCTCCGCTTCCGCGGCGTTCAACTCACCCGTCGTGCGAATGTCCTTGATCCGCAATCCCGAGACATCATCAAGCGGAGTTTGTCCAGGGATTGGCGGATCAAAGCTCATTGGAGCACCTCTGAATACATCACGCGGCCCAGAGCTTTTGCCGAGACCCCGCGAGCAATTCGTGGTACGACTTCTCGACAATGCGGTTGTACGTTTGCGTATCAACGGCCTGGCTCTCGAGCGCGCTCGTACCTTGCACCAGCCGCGCGATCTGCTCCGCTTTCATGCGAGCCTGCCGCCGGCAGAGTTCGTCGGCATCGACCTCATCAAGTTCGATCGAAACGCCAAGCGCCTGAGTGATCGCGGCGACCTTGGCAAACGCTGCGTCGCCGATCTGTCCGCCGAGAATGCGTTTGACCGTGGGCTCCGAAACGCCGCTGCGAACCGCGAGCGCGGCAATGCTCATCCCCAGCGCTTTTCGGCGGGAGGTGAGGCGGTCGGGGGTGATGGAGGCAAGAGTGAGCATTGTTAATTGTATCGCTCATGATACCATTATAATTATAAATTAGTTCGTTTATGATCCATTTTATCACAAAATCCGAACAATTTCCGATAATTTGGTTCGAATGGGCAACCGGTCGCGACGCCTCGAAGTCAACCCGTATTGGTAGAGCTCTCGCTCCCGCTCGGATCACCAAGCAGTACGCGACGTCCAAGGCGCGATCCTCGCCGATGAACACGTCGGCCACCGATTCACCATTCAGGATGGCTTGATCCAGGCGATGGAAGCTCGCTCGCGTGACCACGACTACGGACACACCATCTCTCCATACGCCGCCGCAAAGACTGAAAAGTCCGCATCATCCACGACACCATCACCATTGAAATCCGATGCGCACACCGCCGGCGGCACGCACTCAAGCGTTTCGTACGCGCTCAGAAAAATCTCAAAGTCCGAAGCATCAACCCGCTCGTCTCCATCCAAATCCGCGGGACACGGTGCCCCGCCCAACAGCCAGACGTCCGCATACGGCATCGCATTCGAACCTCCGAAGAGCATCACATTCCGATGCAGGCGATCAAAAACCATCGTGTGCCCTATGACCGGCGTCGGACCGTCGATTGCAAGCTGCGTCCACGCACTCCCATCCCACTCCCAGGTCTTGCCGTCGTAGACACCCGTTTGGTCGGAGCCGCCGAACAGCACCGTCTTCTTCCGAATCGCGTCATACGCCATCGCATGCCCCACGCGCGCCCGGGGCCCAGTCTCCGATTTCTTTGTCCAGAAGTTCCCGTCCCATTCCCACGTATCCCCGTAAAACTTGTTCGGCGCTTTGCCGCCAAAGAGCACGGTGACCCTTCGCTCTTCGTCATAAGCCATCGCGTGGTCGCTTCGAGGTGCGGGGCCCTCGGTCGCTTTCTGCTTCCACGCCCAATCCTTCATTTCCCACGTGTCGCCAAACGGTGAAGTGTAATACGCGCCCCCAAAGAGCACGGCGACCTGCCGCGACGTGTCGTACACCATCGCCATGGATAAGCGGATTGACGGAGCACCGTTGAATGGCACCGCTTCCCATCGTTCGCCGTTCCATTTCCAGGTGTCCCGTTGCAGCGGTCCGTACAGAGAGCCGGGAACGAACCCTCCAAACATCACCGTCGCCTCGTGCTCCTGATCAAACACCATCGCATGGTTACTGCGAGCCCTCGGGTCGAAGATGTTCTCCATAGGAATTTCGTGCCACGAAGCACCATCCCACTCCCAGTTATCGCGTAAATCGGCGGAAGGGGAACTTCCGCCAAAGAGTACCGCGCGCCCTCGGACAGAGTCATACGACATAGCGTGACCAGTCCTGGCGATGGGCCCACTCGCCGGAGAAAGCCTCCACGCAATCTCTCCTCCCCGCGCCGCCATCATTAGTCCTGAACATATCACCGCCTGAACAACGTGTCGCATGCCGAATCTATCGGTTGAGAGCCAAATGGCAAAGTAATCTGACGAGTGAGTGAGCCGCAATCGCGTACTCTGATCGCATGGCTGCAAACCACGCGCCGCCCGAGCACTGGCCCTTTGAAGACCCGCGAAACGTCGCAACCATCTCGCTGCGGCGGATCGTCTTCAGCGGACGTCCCGTTCTCTTTGTCGTCCACGACGATGACGACGGCACATGGCAGATGCTGGATGATGAGCCGGTCACTGAAGCCGATGCCTGCGTCGTCGCGCTCGACGAGATGGCTGTGCGCGATGCGACGCTGCTCGAGCTGCGGCAATGAACTCATTTGTGAGTGAATACCTCCGCGGCATGGCACTCTTTGACCAAGCCTGCCAAGGGTTCGGCGATCATGGAACCATTCGTCCGGCGACGGTTGCTGAACTCAAGCAATTGCTCGACCTCGGTGTCCGCACGCCAGAATTGCAAATGTTCGAAGCCGGCGTGTTTGATCCAAATGCCGAGGGAACGCTTCGGGTTTGGGGTGTGCGGCACATCGTCGCTGAATGCACAAAGTTGGATCCCGGGCAGGAGATCTACCCGCTTGGATTCGTGGTCATCGGCTCGACCCATTGCGGAGATGCGTACGCGCTCGATTGCACGACTCCGGACAAAACTGCCCTGTCGCCTGTCTACTTGGTTTCGCACGAACGAAATTGGACGTCCGCCGAACAGATCAGGACCGAATCCAAATGGATTGCCGCGAACATGCCGGCATTTTTGCAGGAGGCGGCAAAGGGCGAATGGAATGACTAACCGATGCGGAGAGTCATTGAGTGGCTGTTGCCCCACCGACCGCGGCTTTGAGCGGTCAGCGAGCCTTTCACAGTTCTACCGCCCGCCCCTGTTTCTCGATCCCGACGCAAAGAGCACTACCGATCCTCGTTCGGCTTAATCACAACCTTGATGCAGTTGTCCTTCTTGTCGCGGAACGTCTTGTACATCTCCGGCGCTCGTTCGATACCGACCCGGTGCGTGATGATCGAGGAGGGCTTGAGCTTGCCCTGCGCGATCAGATCAAACAGAGGCTGCATGTACCGGCGCACATGCGTCTGCCCGGTCTTGATCGTGAGCCCCTTGTTCATCGCGGCGCCAAACGGCACGTTGTCCACCATGCCCAGGTAAACGCCGGGAACCGAGACCGTTCCCGCCTTGCGGCAGCACATGATCGCTTCCCGCAGCACATGCGCCCGATCACCCCCCAGCCCTACGGTGCTCTTGATCTTGTCCATGACGGCGTCTGTACTTCCCATGCCGTGCGCTTCGGCACCGACTGCGTCGATGCAGCGATCGGGGCCTCTGCCCTTGGTCATTTCATCTAATCGTTCTGGAATCTTGCCGTCATCGAAATTCAACGTTTCGGCATTTCCCAGTCGCCTCGCCATATCGAGACGTTCCGGAACGCGGTCGATCGCGATCACCCGCCCCGCTCCAAAGAGCCACGCGGATTGAATGCAGAACTGCCCCACCGGCCCGCAGCCCCACACCGCGACTGTGTCGCCTGGTTCGATCCCGCAGTTTTCCGCCGCCATGTAGCCAGTCGGAAGGATGTCGGACAAAAACAAAACCTGATCATCCTCGATGTCGGATTCAACTTTGAACGCCCCGACATCCGCGAACGGAACCCGCAGATATTGAGCCTGTCCACCGCTGAAACCGCCGGTGAGATGCGAATAGCCGAACGCCCCGCCGCCCGGATGGCCGAGAGCCTTTCTTGAGAGCTCGCGTCCCTCATGCGTGTTGGAGCGATCGCATGCGCCGGTGAGCGTCTTCGTACAGAAAAAGCACTCGCCGCACGCGATGTTAAAAGGGACAACCACCCGGTCGCCCTTTTTCAGTTTCCGAACGTTCGATCCGACTTCTTCCACGATCCCCATCGGTTCGTGGCCGAGGATGTCGCCTTTTTCCATGTGCGGCACAAACCCATCAACCAGATGCAGATCGGACCCGCAAATCGCCGTGGATGTGATGCGCAGAATGACATCCGACGGATCCTGAATGATCGGATCCGGAATTTCTTCGACGCGCACGTCGCGATTTCCGTACCACCGAACGGCTTTCATGGTTCTTCCTCTCGAGAAGCGATCCAGCTACTCGGCTTCTTCTGAATCGCTCCCCGCAGCCGCGGCGGCCCCCAGCACTTCGTCTTCCGAAATGCTCGTCAACTTCTTGTCCGCCGCTCCTTCTTCATTCAGCGTGTCTTGCAGGAGCTTGACAACTTTGGCATGCCCCAGTCGCTCCGCCATCGCGCGTGCCGTGCCGTATGCCGAAATCTCATAGTGCTCGACGCGCTGTGCCGCACCGATGATGGCCAAATCAATGACCGCGGCTTCGCCGTCTTCCTCGAGCGCCTCTTTGCCTTCGGCGATCAACCCCTCCATCGCCTTGCACTTCTTCCCTCCCGGCTTGAATTCGAGCATCTGGGCGATCTGCTCCAGCCTCTCGACGTGCCCGTGGGTTTCTTCCAGATGACTTTCAAACGCCTCGCGCAGAGTGTCGCTTGAAGCGGTCTTGGCCATCTTGGGCAGGGCCTTGAGAAGTTGGTTTTCCGCGCTGTAAAGGTCGCGGACCTGTTCCTGAAGAGCTTTATCAAGTGAATCGAGCACGGCAAACTCCTTTCAAAATTCAGTCGTCAAGCAGCACGCCGGATAAGGTGCCGCGCCACCTTGATGGCGGCATGACCACAGAGTGAAACTCCGCAAATTCATTGCCCGGTGGCTGATGTTGTCCCAGCCCTTCAGGCCGATTCATCGGCCTTGCCCGTTGACAGGCCGCCGCTTCAGCGGCGGTACCACCTCGCCCAAATCCCTTCAGCCCGCTCCAGCGGGCTTCCACCTCGCGCGAACTCTCACCAACTCGACCGCACGTTTCTTCCCTATTCCCAAACCGAGATCCTGCATCACCCCGCGACTTCCCGCCGTGACCAACATCGCGCACGCATGGTTTTCAGCCCAACCGGGCTGAAAGATTCGAGCCGTGGGTGAAACGAGTCTTCGAGCGCCACCCACGGTACACGTCGGAATATTCCCCGCATGCTGAAAGCGTGCCACCATGCCCCTCATTGAAATGATCCGGAACTATCGCGGGGTGTTTGCAGAGCGTCCCGCAAGAATTGACTTCTGGCTTCTGGGTGAAATCTGACAACTGAGAGCCGACTTCTCGTCGGGTCGAACGAAGCGCCACCATCGCGCCATCTTCCTGGCCGATTCATCGGATGCCTGCTCCTGGGCCGCCGCTTCAGCGGCGGTACGCCAAACCCCTTCAGCCGCTTCCAGCGGGCTTCCAATTCGCACGACTCCCGACGAACTCCACCGCGCATTCTGAATTCCGATTTGCGATTTGGCAATTTGCAATTTCCATCTTGCTGAAAGCGAAGAGCTGGCGGCTGACAGCTGTCCTACTGCCCCCTTCCCGCCGCCTGCAAAATCAACCCCGCAATTTCCTCCGGATGCGAGATCATCGAAACATGACTCGAAGCCACCTCAATCGTCTTCGCATTCATCCGCTTCGCCATGAACCGTTCCAGATCCGGATTGATCGTCCGATCCTCCGTCGACACCGCGTAGTAACTCGGCTTCGTCCGCCACGCGGCATGCTTCACTTTCCCCATGAGCAGCGCCTTGCGAAACGGCGCCTGCACCGCAAACAAAACCATCGCCTTCTCCCGCGGCAGATCCCCCGCAAAGTCCCGAAGAAACGCTTCTTGCGTCAGCCGCCCCTCATCACCATCAAACACCACACCCGCCGATGCCGGCGGCGTCGGGTACTTCGCAGCCAGCGCCCCGTAATCCTCATCCGCATCCGGTGCACGGGCCGCCACATACACAACCGCCGACACGTTCGGATGCACGCCGGCCTCCGTCACCAGCATCCCCGAAAACGAATGTCCCACCAAAACCGTCGGCCCGTCCTGCCTCGCAAGCACGTGCTCCACAGATTCCACCGCCTCCGGCAAGTTCGTTAGCGGATTCTGCACCGCCGTCACATTCATCCCCGCCGCCTGCAGACGGGCGATGACTTCGGACCAGCATGAGCCGTCGGCAAAGAGGCCGTGCGCCAGTACAACATTGACAGCCTTGTCCGGATTTGTCGGTGCAGGGCCGGGATCTGGGGCGGGAGCGCCCGAGATCAGCGCCACGCAGACGAGACTGGCAACGAACAGACGGCGAGTAATTGTGTTCATTGAACTCCTTTGGTGGCGAGAGTGGACGAACGTGAACGGGCGCGGACGGGCGCACTGCGGCAGAATACTTGAGCGAGGCCGGTCTGCCACGCACTCCAATCCGATGAAACGTATTCGATTGTCAAAGAGAGTCCCGCAGGATCTGACTTCTGGCTGAAAGCTGAAAGCTCATGGCTGGCAGCTTTTTCCCCCCCTCACGCCGCCTTTTTCTCTTTCAACTTGCGCAGCTCTTCCGACAACTCCACCACCTGCAACGGACACCCCTCCCAATTGTGCCGCCAGCACACAATCACATCGCACCCCTTCACCTCGTGCTTGTGCCGCAGAAAGTTCTTGCTCTCAAATTCAAACTCAATCCGCACCCGCCGCAGACGCCCGTCCGAATCTCGTCGTTTCGCTTCGCAATCCGGAAACTGCGTCTGAATCGCTTCGACGCTGTAACCCAGCTTGGGCGCAAGGCAGCCGAAGAGATAGACAACACCCGCCTCATTCACCGGCGCGTTCCGGAGGAATTCAAAATCAATCGGCTCGCCATACGAGATACCCGACGGCGCGGTGTACTGCATGAACGTTGCAGTCTCAGGTCCGGACGCAGCGAGCAACGGCCGAGACGCCTTGCGGATGATCGCGATCACATCCTGCCACTTCGAGTCCTCCGCCGACCGCATGTAAAAGGCCCGTGCCGTCCCCGGCCACGATTGAAACAGCCGCCGGAAGGTGGAGCAGCCATATCTTCCGCGCGACTTGTATTCCGCCAGTTGCGGGCAATGGCCAAGTTCGCGCGTCACGTTGCCCCAGTCATCCAGAAGTTCGCTGGCGTTGTTGCACTTGACAACATTTGGCCGCAGCTCCGCCGCCGCGAGCGCAAGATTCCAACTCTTGAAATGCCGCTGAATTTGGCCATGATTCGTGCCCGTATGCGCCAGAAACTCGATCTTGCGCGGCGTGCGCCCAAGTTCCTTTCCAAGCGCAACAAGTGTTTCGATGATCTGCTTACGAGAGAGCGACGAAGAAGCGCGGCGTGCCATGGTGAAGACCTTTCTGTAGAGAGCAACAAGAAGCAGCGCCGCACGCAAGGTGCGACGCAAGAACTTCAACTTTTCAGAAGCCCCTCCCCGAGGGAGGGGGTGGGGGGTGGGTTGTCTCTGCCTGGTGGTTTTGCCTCGAAGAATCGCTGTAGTGAGTAAAGGTCAGACGGTGTAGAGCCAAGACGATCGAGCGCTAGCGCAATCCCCAACGTGGCACCGGCTTTCCGGCCGGTGTCTCTACCGCGCAACATGCAAGCGCGCAAAGCCATTTTACCAGAAAATCACACACCCTCGAGCGCAGTTGCGCGTTTGGTTCAGCAGATAGTCGACACTTGTGAAGATTTTTCCCGGGCCAAACGTGTGGAAGCGCGCATGGCCCGGACCAAATGCGTAACCGCGCGCCCGACTCGGACAAAGAACGCCACGCGCACATGACCGCTCCCCCTTTCTGCAATCTCAAATCTCAACTTTGGATTCCGCCTTCTCTCAATCCCCATTCTGCATTCCGAAATCCGAATTTCTTCCCTGCTCTCTTCTCTGTGCCTCTGTATCTCTGTGGTGAATCCCTTCTCTTTTCTTCCCAACCCCGCGCGGTACGCTCTCCTTGCACAAACCGCACCGGAATTTCAATCATGCAGACCAACCTTCGGCACTTTGTCTTGGTCGCGGCCTCAACCCTGGCTGTCGCAATCGCTTTGACTTCCCTTCCCGGCTGCGCCAGCAACTTCCAGCGCTCCGCCGGGCGCGAACAAACCATCGGCCCCGGGCGCATGACCCCGAGCGAAATCCAGTCCGAGGTGATGTCGTTCACCGACACCTTCAACGCCGCGATCGCGCAGAGCTGGAGCGACGTGTCGGCCGCGGGCCGAACAAAGGCCGCAGAGGCCGGGTTCCTATCCCCCGAAGGCGAGCGCGCCACCGCGCTCCGCCGCGCCGCGCTCAACGTCAACCTTTCCAACGCAACCGCATCCCTGACAATCGCATCAAGCCCGAACCCATTCGTCGCACTCGCCGACATGGTGGCGCTCGTCACGCTCCAGCGCATGGTGCTCGAAACGCCCGAAGCGACACAGTTGTACGGCGCGGAAATGCAGTCGCAGCTTCTCGCCGTCTACCGGGCGCAGGAAGAGGGCATCTGGCGAACCGCCGAACGCGCGATGACCCCCCAGCAGCAACAGGAACTGCGCGACATGATCGCGGCATGGCGCGAGGAAAACCCCACGGCGACCTACGTCGCAAACGTGCGCCTCGAAGAATTCGGCAGCCGCCGCCAGCAGGGCGTCAAAGTGCAAAGGCAAACCAGCACCGGCTTGCTCTCGCTCCTCGCGCTCGATCCCATGGCCGGCCTCGATCCGGTCCAGCGCGAGGCCGCGCGATCGAGAATGCTCGCCGAGCGCGTCTTCTTTTTCGCGAGCCGATCGGGCACCCTCATGACATGGAACATGGAGCTTCTCTACCAGAATCTGCTCCGCGCACCCGAGTTCAATCAGTTGCTCGAGTCCGTCAAGCAGGCCAGCGATTCCACCTCGCGTTTCAGTACCCTCGCCCAAACGCTGCCCGGCGAGATGAAAACGCTGCGCGATGAAACCATCCAGCAGACCTTCGCCGCCCTCACCAAAGAACGCGAAGCGATGGTGCACCAGATCAACGAGTCCGTCACAAAACAGCGCCGCGCAACGCTGGAAGATGTCAAGCAGGAGCTCGAACGCGCCCAAGGTGGCGTCCACACCACGCTCGCCGATCTCCGCGAGACCGCAACCACCGCAAGCAAACTCACCGAGCAGATGACAACGCTCGTGCGCGCCACCGACGGCTTCGCCGCGCGTTTCGCACAAGAAGATGGAAGCCTGCCCCGAAACCCAGATCGCAACCCCATCACCGAGTTCAAGGGCGCCGCGGAGCGCACCGGCGAAACCGTCGATCGAATGTCGCGCCTTCTCGACCGCATCGAAACACTGATCGCATCCCCGGCCGCCACGCAAGGTTCCGGCGTCGTCCGAACCGCAGTCCAAGAAGTCCAAACCGGTTCCAACCAGGTGATCGATCGCGCATTCTGGAGATTGGTCGCGCTCGCATTGTTAATTCCATTTTCAACCGCCGCGGCATACAAGTGGGCCGTGCGCCGAGCGTGATACTCTCCGTGTGTGCGTGCAGCGCTCTGGGACAAGCGCGCCGGCACGCGCAAATTCCAAGGAGTTTTGCATGTTGAAGCGAGGGATGAAAAAGGCAGCGCTCACGGGCGCCGCGGCACTTGCCGCATGGACATGTTCCGCCACATTCGCAGCCGCACCAGCCGCGCTGACCGAAAAAGAAGCGCTCGAACTAGGCACCGAGGCCTATGTATTTGGTTACCCCCTCGTCACCATGGAAATGACGCGCCGGGTGATGACCAATGTCGCATCCGCCGAAGGCACCCGCGCGCCGATGGGCCACCTCGTCCGCCTGCGTGAATATCCAACCGCCGCATTCCGCGATGTCACCGCGCCCAACGCCGACACGCTCTACACCACCGCCTGGCTCGACGTCGCCAAAGAACCCTGGATCGTCAGCACCCCCGACATGAACGACCGCTATTTCCTCATGCCGATGCTCGACGGCTGGACCAACGTCTTCGACGTCCCCGGCAAGCGCACAACGGGAACCAAAGCACAAACGTGGGCAATCACCGGACCGGGTTGGAAAGGAACCCTTCCCGCCGGCGTCACCCAATATCAATCCCCGACTTCGATAGTTTGGCTTTTGGGCCGGATTTATTGCACCGGGACACCGGAAGATTACAAGGCCGTGCACGCGCTGCAGGATCAGGTGAAGGTGCAGCCACTGAGCACGTGGGGGAAAGCCTTCACGGCGCCGGCGGGGAAGGTTGATGCATCCATCGACATGAAAAAGCCGGTGCGGGAGTTGGTGAATTCGATGAGCGCCGAGCAGTACTTTGCGTTGCTCGCGCAGCTCATGAAGGACAACCCCCCCGCCCCCGCCGATGCGCCGATGGTCGCGAAGCTCGGAAGGATCGGCGTTGTTGCGGGCCAACCGTTCAGCGCAAGCGGCTGGGGCCCCGACGCGACCAAAGCAATGCAGCAGGTGCCCAAGGTCGGGTTCGAGAAGATCATGGAGCACTTCAAGATCGCGGGCAAGCACGAAAACGGCTGGGTCTTCACGACCGATACCGGCATCTACGGCACAAACTACGTTCAGCGTGCATTGGTGACCGCAATCGGCCTCGGCGCAAACCGCCCGCAGGATGCTGTCTATCCGACATCGGAGACCGACGCGGAAGGCAAGCCCTACGACGGCAAGTCGAAATACGTGATCCACTTCGCGCGCGGAGAAATGCCGCCAGTAAACGGTTTTTGGTCGCTGACTATGTATGACGGGGCGTTTTTCTTTGTTGCCAATCCCTTGAATCGGTACAACGTGAGCAGCCGGAGCAAGTTCAAGGAGAATGCGGACGGGTCGGTGGATGTGTATCTGCAGCATGAGAACCCGGGCGCGGAGAAGGAAGCGAACTGGCTTCCGGCGCCCGAGGGTCGGTTCATTCCGATGCTGCGGCTCTACTGGCCGACGGAGAAGCCGCCTTCGATCATCGATGGGACGTGGAAGATTCCGGCGATCAAAAAGGTCGGCTGAAGCCGAGTGCTGATAGGCTTTGCGACGCCGGCGCCTTCGGGGTGCCGGCGTTTTTATTTTTGGCGGAAACCGGGGACTGAATCATGATGCGGAACGCCGGCACGGCGTCTTGAATGATTTTGGCTGGCGCGCTTTGCGGAGCGGCCTTGTTTGGCTGCGACAGCAAGAACGACGCGATCACCAAGGCGGAGAAAGCCGACGCGAAGGCGGGGATTGTCGAGACGAAGAAGATCGCGGAAGAGGGATTTATTTACGGCTTGCCGATCGTGATGAACTATGCGGTCATGTACGAGTTCTGCGTGGACAAGGATTCGGGGCAGTACAAGGCGCCGTACAACCAGATTCACAACGAGGCGCGGGTGTTTACGTACAAGGGCACGGCGATCGTGACGCCGAACAGCGACACGCCGTAGTCGATGTTGTGGGCGGATTTGCGGGCGGAGCCGCTGGTGATTTCGGTGCCGGCGATGGAGAAGAGCCGGTACTACGCGGTGATGTTGTGCGACGGGAACACGTTCAATTACGGGTACATCGGCAGCCGCGCGACGGGGAATGAGGCGGGCGATTACCTGATTGTCGGCCCGGATTGGAAGGGCGAGACGCCTGCGGGGATCAAGAAGGTTTTCCAATCGACTGAATTGTGAAGAACAAAGGACCCGCGTCGCGCAATTGTGACGCGGTTTTTTTGTTGCTGAGTCTGAATCTCAGTGATGATGAAGCAGACCTGGCGTGACGGCAATTTGACAGCGCATGCGGCGCGCATTTTCCTGACATGCAAACTTCTTGCGAAAATGCTGATGTGAGCGAGCAGAAGGCTACAAATGGATATAGGCTGCTGCCCGCAGGCGCGAGGCAATCGGCGCACCTAATTCAGGGGGCAATCCATTCATGAAGCACTCTCTCGGGATCGTTGCCATTACGGCATTCTGCTCTGTCGCCAATTCTCAGCAGATCACCGGGACGCCGGGTGAACCGAGCGCAACGACGACGATTGATGGGAAGCAGTTGCCGCCGCCGGATGCGAAATTTGGCGGGGTGATCAAGAACAATGCGCTTGAATCAAAGGCGTGGTGGGCCCCGCGGATTGTGCCGCCGAAGGGCGCGCCCAACGTGCTGCTCATTATGACGGACGATTCGGGATACGGGGTGACGAGCACGTTTGGAGGCGTGATTCCGACACCCGCGCTTGATCGGATCGCCAAGAACGGGTTGCGGTATACGCAGATGCACTCGACGGCGCTGTGTTCGCCGACGCGGGCGGCGTTGATCACGGGTCGGAACCATCACTCGGCGGGCTTCGGCGTGATTTCGGAATTGGCGACCGGCTTTCCGGGGTATGACAGCATCATCGCGAAGGACAAGGCGACGGTGGGCCGCATCCTGCGGGACAACGGCTACAGCACCTCGTGGTTCGGCAAAAATCACAACACCCCGGCGTTCCAGGCGAGCCAGGCCGGGCCGTTCGATCAGTGGCCGATCGGGATGGGATTCGAATACTTCTACGGCTTTGTGGGGGGCGACGCAAATCAGTGGGCGCCGAACCTGTTTCGCAACACGACGGCGATCTATCCGTTCGAAGGCAAACCGGGCTGGAATCTAACAACGGCGATGGCGGACGACGCGATCGCGTGGCTGAACCAATTGAACGCGCTCTCGCCGGAGAAGCCGTTCTTCTGCTATTACGTGCCGGGGGGAACGCACGCGCCGCACCATCCGACGCCGGAATGGATCAAGAAAATCAGCGACATGCATCTGTTCGATGGGGGATGGAACAAGCTGCGGGAGACGATCCTCGCCAATCAGAAGCGTCTTGGCGTGATTCCGCAGGATGCGCAGATGACGCCGTGGCCCAAGGACCTGCTCAAGGATTGGGATCAGTTATCCGCCGACGAGAAAAAGCTGTTCGTCCGGCAGGCAGATGTGTTCGCGGCGTACGCGGCGTACACGGATCACGAAATCGGGCGCGTGATCCAGGCCGTGGAAGACATGGGCAAGCTGGACAACACGCTGATCATTTATATCAACGGGGACAACGGTACGAGTTCGGAGGGCACGCTGAACGGCACGCCCAACGAGGTCGCGATGTTCAACGGCGTGGACGTGCCGGTGGAGATGCAGCTCAAGTATTTCTACGACGTATGGGGCTCGGAGAAGACGTACAACCACATGGCGGTGCCGTGGGCGTGGGCGTTTGATGCGCCGTTCTCATGGACGAAGCAGATCGCGTCGCATCTGGGCGGCATCCGGCAGGGGATGGCGGTCTCGTGGCCGGGTCACATCAAGGACATCGGAGGCGTGCGGGCGCAGTTCCATCACGTGATCGACGTGGTGCCCACGATTCTCGAAGCGGCGAAGATCCAGCAGCCCGAGATGGTGGACGGCATCAAGCAAAGCCCCATCGAAGGAGTCAGCTTCGCGTACACGTTCGATGCGGCGAATTCGAACAAGCCTTCGACGCACAAGACGCAGTACTTCGAGATGTTCGGCGACCGCGCGCTCTATCACGAGGGCTGGATGCTGAGCACAAAGGTGACGCGGCCGCCGTGGGTGAACTTCGCTCCGGCGAACACGGACCCGGCGACGAACGTCACGTGGGAACTCTTTGATCTTCGCAAGGACTGGACGCAGAACAACGATGTTGCCGCGGCCAACCCGGAGAAGGTGAAGGAATTGCAGGCACTGTTCTGGGAAGAAGCGAAGAAGTACAACGTTTTGCCCCTGGATGCGTCGTCTGTCACGAGGCTGGTGACGCCCAGGCCGAGCATTACAGCGGGGCGGAACGTGTTTACGTGGACGCTGCCTCTGATCGGCACGCCGAACGGCGACGCGCCGAGTGTTCTGAACGCGTCGTACCACTTCAAGGCGGACGTTGAGATTCCGGCGGGCGGCGCGGAGGGGATGCTGATCACGCAGGGCGGGCGGTTCGCGGGATACGGGTTCTATATCGTGAAGAGCAAGCCGGTGTTCCTGTGGAACCTAGTTGATCTGAAGCGAGTGAGGTGGGAAGGGCCGGAACTGACTCCGGGTAAACATGTGCTTGAGTTCGATTTCAAGTACGACGGCCTGGGCGGGGGGACGCTTGCGTTCAACAGCATTTCGGGCGTCGGTCGCCCGGGCGTTGGCGTGCTGATCGTCGACGGCAAAGCGGCGGACACGCAGAAGATGGAGCAGACGATACCGATGATTTTGCAGTGGGATGAGAATCTCGATATCGGATCCGACACGCTGACTGGCGTGAACGATGCGGACTACCAACCGCCGTTCGCGTTTACGGGAAAGTTCAGCCGCATCACACTGACAATTGATCGGCCAGAGTTGTCGCCCGCGGACATCAAGAAGCTGGAAGAAGCGATGAGGAACAACAAGGCGAGCGAGTAACGCGCCTTCTCGCGGGGGTTTTTTGTGCGCGGCGTGTTCCGCATGCGAACCTTTGCGAAAATTTTCCCCGAAAGGTGCGCGGGGGGTTCCAGAATGCGGTAGGCTACTGCTTGAATGTTGGCCGGGGAGATCCCGAATCGAGAAAGACGCCGACTTGAAGCACGAACGAACGCATTGTCAAAATGCCACTCGCGGTCGCGGAGGCACGGGGACATCACAGGTCGGGTTCGGGCTGCACTGCCAATGGCGGCTGCGGGACGCGATTGATTCGTGAACGGGTGCGCCGACGCGTACTCGTAACAGTGACAATGTTTTTTCGCGCGGAGGAATTGCAGATGGTTCGAAAAACAATTGGTTTGGGATTGGTTGTCGTAGGAATGAGTATTGTCGCCGGCAGCGCGCTGGCGGCGGACAAACCGAACATCGTCGTCATCATGGGTGACGATGTAGGTTGGTTTAACGTGGGTGCGTATCACCAGGGGATCATGTCGGGCAAGACGCCGAACCTGGACAAGCTCGCGTCGCAGGGCGTGCGCTTTACCGACTACTACGCGGAGGCATCGTGTACGGCGGGGCGTGCGAACTTCATCACGGGCGAGATTCCGCTGCGAACGGGATTGACGACGGTCGGACAGGCGGGTGCGGACGTGGGCATTCCTGCGAAGGCATGCACATTGGCAACCGCGCTCAAGGCGCAGGGCTACGCAACCGGACAGTTTGGCAAGAACCATCTTGGCGATTTGAACAAGTACCTGCCGACGGTGCACGGCTTCGACGAATTCTTCGGGTATCTGTACCACCTCGACGCGATGTCGGATCCGTACTGGTATTCGTTCCCCCAGGACAAGGAGTTCTACGACAAGTTTGGGCCGCGCAGCGTGGTTCACTGCTGGGCGACGGACACGGACGATGCGACCGAGATGCCGCGGTGGGGCAAAGTTGGCAAGCAGAAGGTGACGGACGAGGGACCGCTGCCGCCGTTCCCAAACATGTCGAACGTGGCGAACATGCACGACCTTCCGTTTCTGAAGGCCAAGTACGACATGACGACGTTTGACGAAGTGCTCGTCAAGGCCTCGTGCGACTTCATGGACAAGGCGAAGAAGGACGGCAAGCCGTTCTTTGTCTGGCACAACACCACGCGCATGCACGTGTGGACGTTCTTGTCTGAGAAGTACAAGTCGATGCAGAACAGCAAGACCAACTACGGTCTTGAAGAAGCAGGGATGGCGCAGCTCGACGACAGCGTGGGCGCGATCATGAAGCACATCGACGACATGGAGGAGACGGACAACACGATCCTCATCTTCACGACGGATAATGGCGCCGAAGTGTTTACCTGGCCGGACGGCGGGATGACTCCGTTCCGCGCCACGAAGGGCACTGTCTATGAGGGCGGATTCCGTGTGCCGTGCCTGGCACGCTGGCCGGGGAAGATCAAGCCGGGAACAGTGGAAAACGGGCTGATTTCCGGGCTCGACTGGTTCCCGACGCTGGTTGCGGCGGCGGGGAATGCGGATATCACCCAGCAGCTACTCAAAGGCGTGAAGTTCGGCGATCGGGATTACAAGAATCATCTGGACGGATACGACCAGACAGCGATGCTGACGGGCACTGGCCCGACGGCACGCCACGAACTGTTCTACTTCGGTGGAGCAACACTCGGCGCGCTGCGGGTCGATGACTTCAAGTTCCAGTTCTATCAGCAACCGTTCGGCTGGCCGGGCGAGAAGGTGACGACGGATATGCCGTCGATGGTCAACTTGCGGCAGGATCCGTTCGAGCGGACACCGAGCATCCGCGGCGAATCCATGAACGACAGCGCGGGAGGCTATATCAACGACTTCTTTGCGCGCGAGTTCTGGCGATTTGTGCTGGTGCAGCAGCAGGTTGGAAAGCTGGCCTTGACGGCGATCGATTATCCGCCGATGCAGGATCCGGCCTCGTTCAACCTGGAAGCGGTGAAAAAGAAGATCGAAGAAATGATGAAGGCACACGAAGGGCAGTAAGAAGGGGTCAGCTATCAGCTGACAGCTGTCGGAAGTCAGAAGTCAGAAGTCAGAAGTTGGTAGAATGCGACGCGTGGCCGCGGCGAGAGTCGTGGCCCGCGATTGAATTGACATGAACGCTGTGGGCCGGCGTGGCGCGCGGCATGAATCTCGGATTTGGGAAGGAACCAGACGATGCGGTTTACAGCAATTGCGGCGGTGTGCATGGCGGGCGTGCTGGGCGTGACCGGGTTGTCGGGATGCAACACGAATAAGCCGGCGGATGAGACAGTGGGCGCACTGGAAGCCGAAACGGCATCGGCGAGCGCGACGGTGACGGCGATCGACTACGGCTCGCGCGCGGTGACGCTCTCGTGGCCGGACGGGCGGGTTGCGACGTACAAGGTCGGGCCGGAAGTGCGGAATTTCAGCCAGATTCAGAAGGGTGACATTGTCCGCGCGAGCGTTTCGGAAGCGGCGGTCGTGTGGGTCGGACCAAGCGGCGGAGCGGCACCGAGCGTGGGAGTCGACCGTGTTGTGGTGCGATCGAAGCCGGGCGAGCGTCCGGGGATGATGGTCGCGGATACGGCGCTGATCCGCGCGACGGTAGTGCGAGTCGATTCGGTGAACAGACAGGTCACGGTGCAGGGACCGGCGGGGAATATGCGGGTGTTGAAGGTGGCGCCGTCGGTGAACCTTGGCGATATCACGGTCGGCAACTTGATGAATTTGAGCGTCACGGAGTCGGTGGCGCTGTGGGTTGAGAAGCCGTGAGGAATGTCGGATGTCGGATGTCGGATGTCGCACGGATGATCGACGATTGATTTTGAAAGAGAAGCGATGACGTCGGATCCGGCTGAAGAAATAGCAGAAGTTGTCCGCGAGAGCCGGGCGATTTGGCATCCGTCGGGACTGCGCAGGCCGGGGTTGCGGAAGCACTCGGTGGCGCTGTTTCTTGGCGCGTTGATCATGCTGCTGGTGACGGTGCCGTTTTTCTCCCGGATCTCCGGCGGGGACGTCGCCGAAAGCCTGGCGATTTCGGTTGTGCTGCTCGTTGCGGTTCCGGCGGTCGGGGCGAATCGGCGGTCGCTGATCCTTGCGATATTGCTGGTGATTCCGGCGTTGATTGCACGGTGGATGAATCACACGCACCCGGAGCGGATGCCTCCGGCCGTGTTCTTGTGCGGCGGGCTGGTGTTCATGTCCTATGTCACGGTCAATCTGGTTGAGTTCATCATCCGTGCGCCGCGGGTGAATTCGGAAGTGCTGTGCGCGGGCATCTCGGTGTATCTGCTGCTGGGATTGGTCTGGTCGCTGGCGTACACGCTGGTGGCGAGCCTGGATCCGGGGGCGTTTTTGTTTCAGGCGCCGGCGCTCGGCGGCGAATCCGTCCACGGACCGGCTATGCGGGGCGAGACGGCGATCTACTACAGCTTTATCACGCTGAACACAGTCGGGTACGGTGACATCACGCCGGTTTCGGGGTTTGCGCGGATTCTGGCGGTGCTGGAATCGACGACGGGGCTTTTTTACATGGCGTTGCTGGTGGCGCGGCTGGTGTCGCTCTATAACGCGCAGCCGGTTGTTGTGCATCATGCGGATCAGCCCCCGCAGACGAAGGCTTGAGGGTTGAGTTTTTCAGAATTGTCGCTCACAGGAAGGTTTCGAACATGCGTACGTCGTCTAATCTCATCTTGACTGTTGTGTGCGGTGCAGCAATCGGTACGGCGGGTGCGCGAGCCGACGAGCCGCAGGTCGATCAGCAGAACAGCGCGACCGCGACACCCGCGACAGCGTCGGAAACGTCGCGCCCGCTGGAGGTTGACGGGAAGCCGTGGAAATTCATGATCGCGCCGTATCTGTGGATTCCGGCGCAGCACGGCACGATCACGTCGGGAGCGGTGACGGCGCAGGTCTCGATGAACGTCGGGCAGAGCTGGAACGCGCTGTGGGACAATTTTAAATTTGCCGGGTGTCTGCACCTCGAGGCGAACAAGGACAAGTGGACGGTGTTCGGCGACATCATGTACACGAACCTCGGCAACGAGGTGAAGAGCGTTCAGGTCGCTGTCGACCAGAAGATGGGGATCTTCGAACTCGGGGGGAGTTACGCCGTGTTCGATGGAGCGCTGCCGGGGGCGGCACCAGACTCGACGGTGAAGCTGAGAGTCGAGCCGCTAGCGGGCGTTCGCATCTGGTATCTCGACGTGAAAATCTCGGATCCGAACCGGACTGTCGGGCCCGATGAGGCCTGGGTGGACGGCTTTGCCGGCGCGCGGTGCGAGCTCTCATTCAATGACGCGTTCTCGCTTTCGGCGCGGGCCGACATTGGCACGGGCATGTCGGATATGACGTGGAACATTTTGACGATGGCGAACTACAACCTCAACCGGAACTTCGCGATCTTCGCGGGCTGGCGGTGGTTGAGCGATGACTACAAGAAGGGGAGCGGGCTGGATCGGTTTGAATACGACATTCAGTTCAGCGGGCCGTTTGTGGGGGTGAAGATTTTGTTCTGATTGGTTGCAAGGTGCGAAGGAATTCCTTCACGGAGGTCGATAGGGCCGAAAACAAATATGGAGCCGCGTCCACCAACACTGAAGCCGGCGATCCAGTTCTCGTTTTCCTCCGATTCGGGATTCTCCGCAACGCCACAGGTCACGTTCAGCGACGACTCGTCTCGGGCCTTTTTTACGACGTTTGGTCCCGAACCGATCGGATGGTGGCGAAAAAGCGAATGCGAGGTTTGCGCGGCAGTCGCTTTGCTTTGCGCGATTTTGCTTTCATGCCATGTTTTCCGGGTGATGTGCCGCAAGCAGTGGCGTGGATGCTTGTACTGCCGCGGCTGCAACTACGAGCTCACGCCGATCGACAAGGAAGCGATTGGGTCTGCGATAGCCGTGGTTTGCCCGGAATGTGGAGAGCGGACCGCTGGCCGCAGCGCGCGCGGACAAAGTGCGCTTTGGCGAGTGCGATGGTCGCTCGCGTTGCTCTTGCCCATACTCGCCCTGAGCATGTGGCGCTGCTCGGTTTGGCTTTCGCCACCTCGAAGCGGGTTGAACGCGTGGCCTTCAGAGCAGATTTCCAAGATGTGGCCGGAATGGCCCGTGTGCCGCGTTGAGCCGGAGCGGGCAACGGTTGCATGTATCCGAAGTTTGCGACTCCAACCCGGTGCAGGCGAATTGTCCTTGCCGCTTTACCGCGATCAACATTTTATGGGCCAGCCGACGCCGGATGGGAGCAAATGGGCGTGGGTGGACTTCGGAGAAGATCCGGATTCATCCATTCTTGAGCTTTGCTTGTTTGATTTTTCGGCCGCTTCAACGCGCCGATTCCGGCTTGGGCAAATCAACGAAGCCTGGGGCCTTCTGACCGGTTTCACTCCGGACGGAAGAGCGGCAGTTTTCATCTCCGAATTGCCCAAGACCGAAGGCGACTTGGCACTCGCTGACGATGCCCATGTTCGAATGTCGATGCGTACGGTCGACCTTGCCACCGGCGAGCAGCACCTGATTGGGAACACGACTCTTCTCGTCAATGAATCGTTTGTTGGATTGCTCGCCGCCTGCCAAAATTCCGGAAACCCGACGTGGGCCGTTCTCACGCAGGATCTATCTGGCCCCAAAACCCTGATCATCGGCGGCCCCGAAGGCGAGCATCGCGTGAGCGCGGAACGAATCCCGAGACACATCGCGCATCGTATCAGCTTTTCCTCAAAAGGTGCGATCATTCTCCACTTGGATTCAAGCGATGGAACTCCGCAAGTGATTGAATTTGATGGCAAACTCCGATCCAAACCTGCGCCCGCGGCGATGGTTTATTCGAGGGATCGTGTATCCTTCGAAATCGGGGGAACGGAGTTGGCGGTGCTCGACGTGGATCCCGGCCAGAACCTTCTGTCCTGGTGGTTATGCCCCGACAACAAGTGGCTCATCACCTCGGATGCAGATCGCCACAATTCGGTGACGATACAGGGTTGGAATCTAACGCAGAAGCCCTAAGGACGCGATGAGGAAGTGCAGCCGATCCGTTTTGAATGATGCGGGCGATCGATTCAAATGGGCGGATCGCTCTTGTGGCACGCTTTCAGCGTGCCGGGACTTGTGTGCGTGGACCGAGGGTGTCGCTCGAAGAACTCGCTCCACCCTCGGCTCGAATCTGGCAGCCCTGACGGGCTGAAATGCGAGGGCTCGTTGCGAGGGCTCGTCGCGAAAAATTGAGCGAGCATGTAGATTCGGGGCATGTGATTTTCCGGGAAACTCGGAAGAGATTGCCGCCGAGTGTCCGAAGCGACACGCAGGGCGGAGGCGAGTTAATCGTGTGCTGGTGACGCTCCGGTCCGGCACACCTTCGGCGTGCGAGATTGGTTGTCGGTTTTCCGGGGGGTGGCGCTCGCGGGCTCGCTTCACCCCCGGCTACGAAACATCAGTCCTTCGGACTGAAGAATGGAAGCAGGTGCAACGCCGCGGGGCGGAAGGATGGCTGCGACGGAGGTGGTCTCTAGGCTGAAAAATGGGGGACTGGTGCAGCGCGGCGTGATGGAGAGCGTCCGGAATTCGACGGCGAAGTTTGAAGATTGTGCGTGACGGGGTTCTGGCAGCGCCTTGCAGTGGCGAGCCCGAATCGGGTGAGGCTATTGTGCGCTCCACGGAGGAATATGCCATGGCAACTGCGGTGAAATCGAAGGGTCGTTCGGCGGTTCGTCAACCTGCGGCGCGGGTGAAGGCGATGGTTCCGAAGGAGCCGATTGCGACGAAGGGATTTGCAGCGACGTCGGCGAGTTCGCCGCTGGGCGACTTCTCGTTCGTGCGGCGTGCGCCGGGGCCGAAGGATGTGCAGATTGAGGTCTTGTACTGCGGCGTCTGCCATTCGGATCTGCACACGGCGCGGAATGAATGGAAGGGCACGAACTATCCGTGTGTGCCGGGGCATGAGATTGTGGGAAAGGTCGTCTCGGTCGGTAAGGCCGTGAAGAAGTTCAAGCCGGGGCAGATGGTGGGCGTGGGGTGCATGGTGGATTCGTGCCGCGGGTGTTCGAACTGCAAAGCGGGCGACGAGCAGTACTGCGACAACGAGATCACGTTTACGTACAACAGCATCGATCACAAAGCGCCGACGGGATCGGCGCCGGGCACGCAGACGTACGGCGGCTATTCGACGCAGATGGTTGTGGATCAGGACTTCGTGCTGTCGATTCCGAAGGGAATGGATCCGGCGGCTGCCGCCCCGCTGCTGTGCGCGGGGATCACCACCTATTCGCCGCTGCATCACTGGGGCGTGAAAAAGGGACAGAAGGTCGGCATCGTCGGGCTGGGCGGGCTTGGGCATATGGGCGTGAAGATCGCGCGGGCGCTTGGCGCGAAGGTCGTGCTGTTCACGACCTCTCCGAGCAAGGTTGCGGACGGAAAGAAGCTTGGCGCGCACGAGGTGGTCATCTCGAAGAATCCGGATGAGATGAAGAAGTACGCGAACTCGTTTGATTTCATCCTGAATACCGTGGCGGCGTCGCACGACCTTGATCAGTACATCACGCTGCTCAAGCGCGACGGGAAGATGTGCCTGGTCGGCGCGCCGGAGCATCCGCATCCATCACCCACTGTTTTCAACCTGATCTTCAAGCGCCGGACGCTTGCGGGCTCGCTGATCGGGGGCATCGCGGAGACGCAGGAGATGCTGAATTTCTGCGGGAAGAAAAAGATCGTGAGCGAGATCGAGATCATCCCGATTCAGAAGATCAACGAGGCGTATGAGCGAATGCTGAAGAACGACGTCAAGTACCGGTTTGTGATTGATATGGGGTCGTTGAAGTAGGGAATCAGCGGACAGCTTTCATCAGCCAGAAGAAGAGAAAGGCCCCACGACGGCGGGGCTTTTTTGTTTGGAGTGCGGGTGATCGATGGAATTGTGGAGGGAGCTGATCGGCGCTTCGCAGCGTGTCGCCGAGAAAGACTGTTCATCGTCGCCAGCGCATTCGGATTGACAGAGCGCCCGTGAAATGGCATGCTGGTGGTGTGAAGGGCGTAAGCAAGAAGAGTTCCAGCGTGTTTGGGAAATTTGCCCGCTGGTCGTCGCACGCTACCGGAACACCGGCGGCGTTTTTTCTTGCGCTCTCGGTCGTGCTGGTTTGGTGCGTCACGGGGCCGCTGTTTCATTTCAGCGATACGTGGCAGCTGGTTATCAACACCGGAACGACGATCGTCACGTTTTTGATGGTCTTTTTGATCCAGCAGGCGCAGAACCGGGATACGGCGGCGATGCAGGTGAAGCTCGATGAGATCATCCGGTCGCTGGAGGGGGCGCACAACGCGGTGCTGGATCTTGAGGAATTGGAAGAGGCGGAGCTGATTCGCATTCGGGAGAATTACCAGAAGCTGGCGACGGAGGCCCGGGAAGCCGTGAGGCGCGGGGAGGCGGATACGTCGTGTCCGGATATTGGGCTAGCGGCGCCGGAAAAGGCCGGGAAGAAGAAACGGCGCGGGTCTTGAAGGCAGTTCAACACGGAGAACCACGGAGTGCCCCGGAGAAAGACATGGAGACGTGGCAAAGAGAAGGAAGGAAAAAGAATCCACTGACCGGCACCCCTTCGGGGTGCTCTTTTTTGGACGCTTGACCGGGGTATCGCTCGAAGACTCGCTCCACGCTCCGGCTACTGAACGGCAGTCCTTCGGACTGCGGGACGCGGGCGACCGACGCGGCGTTCGCGGAACTCTTTTGTTGAGAGGCGTGAGATGCGGATGGGGATCGAGGCGAATATCGATTTCGGGGATTTTGGCGAGGTTGGTTACGACTGTGCCGCGCTTCGCTTGGGCTCGTACGGCAAGGTGCTGGTGGGTTGATGCTGTGGGCGCGATCTTGGCGTAGGTGAGGGTTTTCTGCGCGCGAAGTCAGGCGGGTTGGCTCGTAGACTGTGCGCGATGGTTGAGGATGTGCGGACATTCTTTGCGAAGGAAGGGCCGATCGCGGGAGCGTTTGGTGATGGGTATGAGCCGCGCTCGCAGCAGGTGGAGATGGCGGAGGCGGTTGCGCGGGCGATGGCGGAGAAGACGCATTTGCTGGCGGAGGCGGGGACCGGAGTCGGGAAGAGCTTTGCGTATCTGGTGCCGGCGATGCTGCGGTGTCTGCGGGGCGAGACTGTTTTGATTGCGACGAACACGATTGCTTTGCAGGAGCAGTTGATTCTGAAGGATGTGCCGCTGCTGGTGGAGTTGATGGAGAAGGCGTTTCCGCGGGCGGGTGAAGAGCAAAGTCAACGAACCGAACGAGTCATGGGTTCGCCGGAACGGGCGCTTGCTCAGGAAGCTACTCCCACCCCCAACCCCCTCCCTCGGGGAGGGGGCTCCAGAATCAAGCCGGTGCTGGTGAAGGGGCGTGGGAATTATGTGAGCATTCGGCGGCTGCGGCAGGCGAGTGAGCGGCAGGACAAGCTGTTTGCGGATGCGGCGGCGAGAAGAAGTCTGCATGTGATCGAGGACTGGGCGCGGGAGACGCTGGATGGGACGATCAGCACGCTGCCGGCGCTCGAGAAGATGGGCGTGTGGGACAAGGTGCAGTCGGACAGCGGGAACTGCATGGGACGGAAGTGCCCGACGTTTGATCGGTGTTTTTATCAGGGTGCGCGGGCGCAGCTGGATGGCGCGAACCTGTTGATCTGCAATCATGCGCTGTTCTTTTCGGATCTGGCGCTGCGGACGCAGGATGTCGGGTTTTTACCGCGGTATCAGCATGTTGTGCTGGATGAGGCGCACAACGTCGAGGATGTGGCGAGCGAGCACTTTGGGCGATCGCTGGCGGAGGGGCGGGTGATGCACCTGCTCACGACGCTTTGTCATCCGCGATCGGGGAAGGGGTATCTGCCGAATCTGCTTTTGCATGCGACGCATGCGGATGCGGTGGATCGGGCGATGCAGTTGGCGATTCGGGCGCAGGATGTCTGCCGCGGGTTCTTTGAGAATGTGCTGCGCGCGACGAAGTCGTCAGGAGAACAGAGCGGGTTTGGTGGTGGCGGGGTGGGGAACAGCGGCGGGCGGATTCGGCGGTCGGGGGCGATTGACAATGACTTGAGTGGGGCGTGCACGGAGCTTGCGCAGCGGCTGAATTCGCTGAAAGAGCTTGTGAAGAACGACGCGGACCGGTTTGAGTTGAATGGGTACGCGGAGCGGGCGCGGATGATCGCGGATGATGCCAATGTGCTTGTCGATCAGAGCCAGCCGGGGTGCGCGTACTGGGTAGAGGCGACGGGTGATGAGGATTGGGGCGGCGGCGGATATCAGAAGGTGACGCTGGCGTGTGCGCCGGTGGAGGTCGGGCCGCTGCTCAAGGAGCGGCTCTTCTCGAGCGATTTCAGTGTGGTGATGACGAGCGCGACGCTGGCGACGAAGACGGTTGCGGCGGCGAAGGCGGCGGGTCTTGCTGGTGGGACGAAGGTTGAAGAGCGGCGTTTTGTGCCGGATGATGAAGTAACGCCGGTGGTCGAAGTCGCGCCGCGATTTGTGCAGAAGCAGGATGCGTTTGCGCATGCGATGAAGCGATTAGGCGCGGAGGGCGCGCGGACGATGCAGGTGGGGAGCCCGTTTGATTATGCGAAGCAGGTGGAGTTGATGGTGGATCTGACTCCCCCACCGCAGCAAGAGAACGACGAGTTTGCGTCGTATGGAGGCGAACGCAAGCGCACGTGGGCGGATGACGCGGCGCATGTGGCGAATCGCGTGATGCATCACGTCAAGGAGACGGATGGCGGCGCGTTTGTGCTCTTTACGAGTCTGGCGACGCTGCGCGCGGTTGCGAAATTGATTCGCGAGCCGCTTGGGATGCTCGGGCATCCGGTGATGGCGCAGACGGTGGATGGGTCGCGCACGGCGATGCTGGAGCAGTTTCGCAAGGATGAGCGGAGCGTGCTGCTCGGCGCGGCGAGTTTCTGGCAGGGTGTGGATGTGCGCGGGCGAGGGCTGCGCAATGTGATCATCACGAAGTTGCCGTTTGATCCCCCGGATCGGCCCTTGACGCAGGCGCGGCACGAGTTGATTGAGTCGCGCGGCGGGAGTTCGTTTGGAGAGGACTCGCTGCCGCGGGCGATCATCCGGTTCAAGCAGGGGTTTGGACGATTGATTCGGAGCGCGGAGGACAGAGGACGCGTGGTGGTGCTTGATCCGAGATTGGTGCGATCGGGGTATGGGAAGCAGTTTTTGGCGTCGCTGCCGCCGGGCGTGAGGCTGACGACGCTTCAATAGGATGGCGAGCGCCAAGTCCGAAAAAACACGGTTTTTGAGGCAGGAAGGGCGTTGCTTTTCCCTGTTTGGGGTCTTTTCGAGGGGTGGATACTCAGGGGGAAGCGCGGCGGGTGGGATCGGGATCGTGGAATTCGGCAAACGTCTCTTAGCCGCGGCGGGCTTGTGCGTCGCACGGACTGGTGGCGCGTCACGATCGCGCCCGATCCAAAACCGTGCAACCAGTCCATAAAGGGAGTCTCTGCCATGAACCGTGCGATTCGAAAACTGCTGATCTCTGCCGCGGTGTGTGCGGCCCCTGTGTTCTACACCAACGCTCTGGCTGTGACACCGCAGGGAACGTCGTTCTCGTATCAGGGTCGCCTGACCGATGGCGGCGCCCCGGCGAACGGCGCGTTCGATATCGAAGTGCGGTTGTTTGATGCTTCGGTGGGCGGCGCACAGGTCGGCTCGACGATCACGCTGAACGATCAGTCGGTGGTGAATGGCGTGTTCTCGGCTTCGCTCGATTTCGGTGCACAGTTCAGCGGCAACGCTCGCTGGCTCGAACTTCGTGTGCGGCCGGGCGCTTCGGTCGGTGCGTATACCACGATTTCGCCTCGGACGCTGCTGGATTCGACTCCGTACGCGCAGGCGCTGCGGTTGCCGGTCGCTGAAAGCGGTTCGAGCAGCGTCAGCCTGCTCGAGTTCACGAACTCGAACACGAGCGGTTCGGTGATGAATCTCACGAGCGTGGGCGCCAGCGGAAACGACCCCGGCGTTTTCTTCTATCAGCCTGTGCTGAAGTGCGACACCAATGACGGCAATGGCATCTTCGCGTTGACCAATAAGGACGGCGCTTACGCGTTCTATGCCGTTCAAAGCGGCGACGGCGGACGCGGTGTGGTCGCCCGCAACTTGGGCACAAGCGGTGAAGCGGCTCGCCTCGACATCAGCATCGCAACGAACCCGTCCACAGCTCTTGAAGTCGTGAGCGCGGGCACCGGACGGGCGGGCTCGTTTGTCAACGCCAACTCGGCCGCGACAGTCGCGACGCTGTATGCCTCGAACGACGGAAACGGCTCGAGCATCCCCGGAAGCAACCAGGACAAAGGCGTTGCCATCAAGGGTGAATCGACCGGCAGCTTCAGCATCGGCGTGCACGGCAAGGGCAGTCAGGCCGGCGTCTTCGGATATTCGGGATCAACCGGTGGTGCGGGCGTGTGGGGCCGCACGGGCGGCGGCGGCGGCGACGTTTCGACCGGCGTGCGCGGCGACGGCAACGGCGCGGGCACGAGCGGTGTCGCAGCGTTCAACAACCTGGGAACCGGCGTGTACGCCCAGGGCACGACGGCGGGCTTCTTCTCGGGCAACGTTCAGATCACCGGCAGCCTGTCCAAGGGATCGGGTTCGTTCCAAATCGATCACCCGCTCGATCCGGCCAACAAATATCTGTACCACTCGTTCGTCGAAGCCCCGAACATGATGAACATGTACGATGGCATCACGAAGCTCGACGACAAGGGCGAGGCGACCGTGCAGTTGCCCGCGTACTTCGAGGCTCTCAACATCGACTACCGCTACCAGCTCACCTGCGTCGGCGGCGGCGCTCAGGTCTATATCGCGGAAGAAGTCAGCCACAACCAGTTCAAGATCGCCGGCGGCAAGCCGGGCATGAAGGTCAGCTGGCTGGTAACGGGCACCCGAAACGATCCGTACGCCCAGTACCATCGCATCGTCCCTGAAGTCGAAAAGAAGGATGAGGACAAGGGCCTTTACCTGCACCCGGCCGACTACGGCCAGCCGGTCGAGAAGCAGCTGGGCATTCCGAGTTCGATCCGCGACGAAGCGATCAAGCAGATGAAGGCGGCGGCTAAGAACTAATCGATCGTCCGCGACCAGGATTTGCGCAGCACAATCAGCAGGGCCCACGCGAGACGGCCTCTCACGTGGGCCCTGTCATTTTTGGAGAACAAAAACTTTACTTAAATCCTTTGATGGCAAGCTGTTGAACATAGGCATTGCGGGTGGATCTCCGGATTCATTCGGAGAAAAACCGCTTGCCTGATAGCCTGAATACGCGTTGTTCTTTGCCGCCCTGGTAGAGGGGCTGGTCGTGCGAGAAGCACCTATTGGAGGGAATGAGTATGAAACGGACGGCTCGAATCTTTGCGGCGGCGGCAGTTTGTGCGATTGCTGGACTGGCGATGGCAGTGCCCGGAACGGCATTTACCTATCAGGGCCGCCTGACTGATGGCGGTGCTCCAGCGAATGGGACGTATGACCTGCAGCTGAAGTTGTACAACTCCTCCATCGGCGGAACGCAACAGGGTTCGACCGTCACGCTCAACGATCTGGCGGTCTCCAACGGCGTGTTTACGGCGCCGGTGGATTTTGGCGCGGAGTACGACGGGAAGTCGTTGTGGATTGAGATCGACGTGCGGCCGGGCGCGTCGGTTGGTGCATACACGCCAATCTTCCCGCGAACGAAACTGGATGCGACGCCGTATGCACAGGCGCTCAATCTTCCGGTGCAAGAATCTGCGAGCGTCTCGGCGGGGCTGCTGACGTTCACGAATCAGAACACGGCGAATACGGCGTATGTGCTCAAGCTCACGAGCGTCGGGCCGAGCAACGACCCGCTGCCGGGGATCTCGTTCCAGCCGGTTTTGATCGCGGACACGAGTGAGGGAAACGGCATCTTTGCGCTCTCGAGCGCTGCGGGCGCGTATTCGCTGTATGCGGGGAAGAGTGGATCAGGCGGCAACGCGATCGTGGCGACGAATTCAGGCACTTCGGGACGTGCCGGGTTCTTCAACACGACGGACGTGGACAACGCATCGAATGCGGTAGAAATTCAGTCCAACGGCACTGCAAATAGCCAGGTGCTTCGGTGCCTGCACACCGGGCTTGGCGACAACGCGCTGTTTGAGATCACAAATGCCGCGAATGCGGGCGAGGCGGTGGAAGCGCACACCAATGGCACGGGCAACGCCGGCTATTTCCAGATCGCCAATACGGCCAGCGGAACGCCGGCGCTCGAAGGCGTGACCAACGGCGATGATGGAGAAGGTGTGTACGGCACATCGTCGGGCGATCACGGTATCGGCGTGCTCGGAGTCGGAAGCGGCGCGTTTTCGTACGGCGTGAAAGGCACGGGCCTTTCGGCGGGCGTGCGGGGCGAGTGCGGCACGACGAACGGCGCGGGCGTCTACGGCTTTTCGAATGCCGGCGGAAACGGCGGCGGTTCGGGCGTCCCGGCGGGCGTGCGCGGCGATGCGCAGAGTCCGGGCGTTGCGGGCGGCGCGTTCTTCAATAACTCGGGCACGGGCATCTACGCGCAGAGCAGCGGCTCGAACAACGCGGGCTTCTTCTCGGGCAATGTGACAATCACGGGCAACCTGAGCAAGGGTTCGGGCTCGTTCAAGATCGATCACCCGCTCGATCCTGCCAATAAGTATCTGTACCACTCCTTCGTCGAGTCGCCGGACATGATGAACGTGTACACCGGGTCGGCGAAGATCGGCGAGGACGGAACGGCTGTCGTGACGCTGCCTTCGTACTTTGGCGCACTGAATATCGATTATCACTATCAACTGACGTGCGTGGGCGGTTATGCGCAGGTGTATGTCGCCGAGGAAGTGAAAGACAATCAATTCAAGATCGCGGGCGGCAAGCCGGGCATGAAGGTTTCGTGGCAGGTGACGGGTACGCGCAACGACGCGTATGCGCAGTATCACCGCGTGCCGGTCGAAGTTGAGAAGGCGCCTGAAGAGCGCGGGATGTACCTCGCTCCGGACGCATTCGGATTTGATTCGACGAAGCAGATTGGGATGCCGGGCACGATGAAGTCGAGCTCGAAGCCGCTGAACTGAGTCGGCAGAATTGATTTGGATTCACAGGCCCCTTCGCATGTGCGGAGGGGCTTTTTATTTTGCAGCGGTTCGCTTCGAATGGCGGGCAGTTGGTAGACTGCAGTCCGGGGTTTGGGGAGTGATTTTAATGACGCGGCGCACGCGGATTCAGATTCTTGTGACGATGGTGATCGCCATGGCGGCGACATTTAGCCTCTCGATATTTTGTTTCATGTTTCGAGGGACCGAGCTTTTCATCCTGACGGAACAAGAACAAAGCATCGCATTTCGCGAGGTGATGAATAGCTCCGGATACGGATGGTCCATGTTCGCATTCGGAGGATTCGGCTGGACTGAAATTGAGCAGGAAGCGATCACGCCGCGCGACTCGTGGTATCAGCCGTCGCGGCCATCTCCGCCATATCCGAACGCGCCGTACAGGTCGAGCGCCTCCGAAACCCCGATTCCAGATGATGACTCGCGCTTCTGTCCGACGTACCGAAAGAAGCGAGTTGACGCGGCATTCGGATGGCCAATGCGTGTACTCGCGCTTCGAGCCGAGAGCGTGTGGATGACCAATCCAAACGGACCATCCCAGGGAGTCAATGAGGCTTACTCGCTGTATCCGCTCGTCGGCTGGCACTACTTTGGAAGAACTTCTCCAATTCGACGCCTGGTGGGTTTTTCCAGCGATGGGTTGATACCGGGCCGAGTCTTGTGGGTCGGCTTGATCGCGGACACGGCATTTTTCATAGTGTTGATTTGCGCGCCCGTTGCCTGCTGGCGCGCGTATCGGCGTCTTCGAGCGAGAATCCAGCGGCCGATCGGGCTATGTACCACGGTGGGTATGACGTTGCGGGACAAAACGCAGGATCAACTTGTCCGGAATGCGGAGCGAAAGTGCAATCCGCAGCAGTTTTACGCGCAGTGCGACCAGACGCAACAGTCGAACGACCGCTTGCGGGCATCGAATGATGGCGGATCGCGCCTACCCGTTCGGATAAAAGTCGGGTAACCGATCCGCTACTCTTCCTATAGAAACGGATGTTCAGCGCGGCGGCGGGCGCTTGCGCTTTGCGGGAGAAACGCATTCATGCTGGGACGGATCTTCAAAGCCTACGACGTTCGCGGGACGTATCCGGATCTTCTCAATGAAGGATTGGCGTGGCAGATCGGGTATGGCGCGAGCAAGTACCTCTTAGGAGATGCCGCGGCGGGCGGTGAGACGAGCCCGATGATGAAGAACATCGTCGTGGGGCGCGACATGCGCGCGAGCAGCCCGGGGCTGACGAAGGCGCTGATCAAGGGCATCTCGGATCAGGGTGGAAACGTCATCGACATCGGGATGGTCGATACGAGCATGATCTACTTTGCGGTGAACCATCTGGATTGCGCGGGCGGGATCATGGTGACGGCGAGCCACAATCCGCCGAATTACAACGGGTTCAAAGTCAGCAAACGCAAGGCCAAGCCAGTCGGCGAAGCAACGGGCCTGGGCGAGATCCGCAAGCAGGCGGCGATGGTGGACAAGGCGACGATGGTGGCGGCGCACGGCCGCATCGAGACGCGCGATCTGTGGCAGGCGTACAACAAGCATGTGCGCGGCTTCCTCGATATCAAGGGTCCAAGCGGGGGGAAGAAACTCAAGATCGTGATCGATGCGAGCAACGGGATGGCGGGGACGATGATTCCCAAGGTGTTCGGGAAAGAGAGCCCGCTGGGCGCGATGCCGGGGCTGGAGATTATTCCGATCAACTTTGAGAACACGAAGAACCAGTTTGTGCACGAGCCCAATCCGCTCGTCGCGGCGAACATGAAGTGGACGCAGGAAGCGGTGCTCAAGCACAAGGCCGATGCCGGCTTCTGCTACGACGGGGATGCGGATCGCTGCATGGCGGTCGATGAAAAGGGCAAGATCGTCGGGTGCGATCTGTTGACGGGCCTGCTGGCAAAGCACTTTTTGGATAAGGAACCGGGCAGCGCGATCGCGTATGACCTGCGTTCGACGAAAGCGGTCGCTGAAGAAATCACCAAGCACGGCGGCAAGCCGATTCGCGGGCGCGTCGGACACGTCTTCATGAAGCAGGCGCTCGCGGACAGCGGCGCGATCTTTGGCGGCGAATTGTCCGGCCACTTCTACTTCCGCGACAATTTTAACGCCGACAGCGGCGCGATCGCGATGTGCACGATTTTGACGGTACTGGCACACACGAGCAAGAGCTTGTCGGAACTGATCAAACCGATCGCCCGGTACGCGCAGAGCGGCGAGATCAACTTCAGCATCGAGGACAAGGACGGAGCGATCGCGACCGTGAAGGACGCGTACGGACCGGACTCGGATTACGAGGGCGCGATCGACGAGCTCGACGGCGTGACGATCGACTGCTTCTCAAACAAGAATGAACACGGCGGCTGGTGGGCGAATATTCGCAAGAGCAATACCGAGCCGCTGCTGCGTTTGAACCTTGAAGCCAAAGACAAGAAGACGCTGGACAAGATGCTGGCGGAGATTGGGCCGAAGTTGGGACATCAGGTGGAGCATTGAGTGTCGGATGTCGGATGGATTTTGTGTCTGCGTTTCACCACAAAGGACACAAAGAGCACAAAGGGCACTGAGAAAAGACAGAGAATTGGGAGAAAGGCCGAGTGGCTTCGCCTCGGTTGAACGACTCTCTGGCTGATCGCTGAAGGCTGACGACTGACAGCTCTTCCACCATGACATTGAACGAACTTCTAGCTCGATTCGGCCTTGCGGAGAATCCGTTTCGCGGAGAAGAAGCTCGCAACGACGCGGTGTTTGCGAAGATGACGTCCCCCAGTGCGGGCGCAGCGAGCACCGGGCAGACGCCTGTGCCCGGGACGAATCCGATTGGCGGGGCGCATGCGCAGAGCACCGTTTCGCTGATGCTGCCCTCGGTGACCGGGACGTTTCACAGCGACTTCGAGAAGATCTTGGGCGATCTTGCGCGGCCGGCCACGGCGATTGTGTTTGGCGAAAAGGGGAGCGGCAAGACCGCGATCCGGCTGCAGGTCACCAAGGCGATCGAGCATTACAATGCGGGGCCGGGCGCCGACAAACGTGTGCTGCTGCTGGCATATGACGACCTGAACGGCGTGCTCGATCGCTTGCACGGGCGGATGAATGGAAAGTCGCCTCTCGAGAGTTTCCAGCGGATTCGGCTGGTCGATCATCTTGACGCGCTGATGGCGGGGTTTGTGCCGCGGCTGGCGGATGCGGTGCTGAACAAGGGAGACCCGGAGGGCCTGCTGCGCGAAGACCCGAAGAAGGCGATTCGGAAACTGGACGAAGGCCAGCGGCGCGATCTGTTGCTGCTGCAATCGCTGTATGACCGGCCCGAACAGGCGGATCTGCGCACGACGCAGTTGCGGAAGAAACTTGGAATCTGGAAGCCGCTGAGCCGTCGGCTTTGGCAGGGCGCGGCGTGGCTCGGATGGCTTCCTGCCGCGGCGGTGGTCTACTGGTTCAAGATGACACCGGCCGAGATCGGACCGGGGGCGCCCCTGTACGCGTTTCTCGCGCTGATCGGGCTCTGGCTGATTTTGATCGTCAAGGCGACGTTGTGGGATCGCATCGCGTTCAACATGGCGGGCAAGCGTGTGCGCAAGCAGATTCGCGTGCTTTCGCGTGGGGATCGGTCGTATGCGCGCTCGCTCGCGCAGCTCGACCCGTTGCTGCGGGATGAGGACAACATTCCGGCAAGTGATTCGGACGAGGTGCGCTATCGCCTCTTTGATCGGCTGCGGAATGTGGTGAAGGCGTTCGGCTTCGCGGGCGTTGTGATCATCATCGATCGCGTGGACGAACCGACACTTATCAGCGGCGACTACGACCGCATGCGGGCGGTGGTCTGGCCGATGCTGAACAACAAGTTCCTGCAGCAGGATGGCGTGGGCGTCAAAATGCTGCTGCCGGTGGAGCTGCGATACGCGCTCTACAAGGAGTCCGCGGCGTTCTTCCAGGAAGCGCGGCTCGACAAGCAGAACATGGTCGATCGGTTGAGCTGGACCGGCGCGATGCTGTACGACCTTTGCACCAGCCGCCTGCATGCGTGTTTGCAGCCGGGCGCGACGCCGCTCTCGCTCCTCGATCTGTTCAGCGAAGAGGTGACGCGGAGCGATCTGGTGGATGCGCTCGATCAGATGCATCAGCCTCGGGACGCGTTCAAGTTCCTGTATCGATGCATGGCAGAGCACTGCTCGAACGTGACGAAGGAAGACAAGAACGTGCGGATTCCAAAGGCCGTGCTCGACATGGTGCGGAAGCAGGAAGCGGAGCGGGTGCAGCAGCTGTATCGCGGAATTCGGCCGGCGTGACGCACCGCTCTTCAACGATATCGAACCGCATCCGGATAGATCGCAACGTACGAGACGACGCCCGCTTGATCGGATTCAATCCGAAGTCGCGCGGCGGGTAAACTTTGCGAGCGGCGCACGAATCGGCGTGATCCGGGCGAGGGCGCGGAAGCAACGCGGTCGAGTTCGTTTCCCGCGGCATCGAACCCCGTTATTTGCAGTGTGATCTGCGGGGAACAGAGAAGTTCGAGGACATCGCCGGGCGCCGGTGGCGCAAGCTCGACCACGAGCGGCTTGGTCGGCGAAATCTCGATCGCTTGATCCTGCAATGACCACTTGAACATCTGCAGTTCAACTGGAGTGACGGCGGAAGGCGCGGCGCGCGTTTTCATGAGGCGGCTGCCCGGCGATCTCGCATAGTTACGGAAGGCGATGTCGGATGGGCGGTCGTAGTACATGATGCGCAGAAGTGGGTTGGGCGATTCTTCTGCCGCAGGCTCGCCGAACGCTTGAATCACCTTGTCACATGTCAACGCGCCGCTGTACGGGCCAAGAACGACAAATCCGTACGCGGGAGATTCGTACGCTCCGAAGGTGCCATCCGGATTAGTGCTCCAACGCTTGTTGCTGATATGGGTGAAGGGAGAAAAGTCGGGGTTGACGGCGAGTGCGGACACGCCATGGCTCGAGCGCACACTTGGGGCCTTACAGAGCCAGTAATTGTCGAAGCCGAACAGCGTACCGCGCTTGGCGCACGCTTCGTCGAGGTCGGACATCATCTGGTAATCGCGAGCGGCATGCAGCGTTTTCGAGTCGAATCGATTCAGTCCAAGCTGGACGATCGGGACAATGCACGCAAGAACTGCGGCGATTCCGAGCGCAGCCTGCATCGAAACGCGCCCGCCCCGGCTCGCGAATCGCACGGAAAGAAAGAGCGTCGGCAAGACAAGAATGGGCGCCAAGTAGCGAATATGGGCAGAGACGTTGAGATTGCCGTACAACACTGGGGCGGCCAAGGTCCCGCAAAGGATGAGCGTTCCGGCCAGCGCGAAGAAGAATTCACGGCGTTCGTGCTCGTTTGACGGCGGCGAAAACAGGTATTTGAGTGAACGTCGAACGCTGATCGTCAGCCAGATTGCGCAGATCACCATCAACCACCAGCACGAGAGTGCAATTGGCGCGAAGACGCTCCACGCGATTCGGATATTTTCGGGGAGGGCCTGAAGATTCGGAATCCAAGTCGTTGCGTTGGGGATGTGGATCAGAAACGCTTCGTTGAGGATGAGTTTCGCACCGGTGAGCAGCAAGTACGCGCTCGTGAATGCCGCGATGTGGGCTACGAGAATTCGCGGTGCGATGACTTTTCGCAAGACAAGCACACCGAGTGTCAACCACAGCGGGGCGACAAACTGTGGGAGCGCGAGAACGTCGCCGGAGACCGCGAGGAAGTATGTCAATGCGAGGACGGCAAAGTCGTTCGGCTTCGGCGACGTGCTCAATCGCGAAATCGAGACCACCAGCAGCAGCGTGCCACCGATGATGCTTGCAAAGTGCATGAAGGGCCAGACGACGACGGAGAGGTTTGCAAAGAGGCGCGTTCCGAACGGCAAGAACAACGCAATCAGCAGCAACATTCCGGAGAGCACCGGCCCAATCGGGACCGCCCGATCCGCCGCGAGCCGCTTCGCCAGCGTCCAGAAGATCCCGCAGGCCAACAACACCGTGAAGGCGGCGTGCACTGCGAGATAGATTGCCGGCTCGCCTGGAAAGAGGAGCGCAATGAACACGCCGGGGATCAAGTCTGGAAAGAGAAACGCGGGCGGCGCCATTTCCCACCCTGAGAGTGGAATCCCCAGGCGAATATCGCGCGCGATTGCAGCACCGAAGTAAATGTCCGAATTCGGCCCGAGAAGAAACGACATCCGAAACGTCATCGCGGCCAGAAGTGCGGCGAGGATGAGCGACGCGATGAGTTGGCCACGCGACAGTGTGCGTGATCGTGGAACCTCGGAAGAGTTTGTCCCTCGCCCAATCAGAACATTGTCAGCCGGGGATGTGACAATGCTCATAGTTACCTCAACGGATCCTTACGAGAACATCCGCAGCTCGATCGCGCGCACCAGGCTGTGCAGGATCAGCATGTGGATTTCCTGAATCCGGTCGGCGTGGAGCTGATCGGTGCTCTGCACGATCCACTCGAGATCGCAGCGGCCGGCGAGCTTGCCGCCACCCTTGCCGAGGAGAGCGATCGTCTTGATGCCGTGCGTTGACGCGACGTCGATCGCTTTGATGATGTTGGGCGAGTTGCCGCTGGTGGAAAGCGCGATGAGGACGTCGCCGGAGCGGCCGAGACCTTCTACCCAGCGCGAGAAGATGGATTCAAAGCCGTAGTCGTTCGCGGTGCAGGTGATATGCCCGGCGTCGTTGCAGGCGATGGCGGGGAGAGACGGACGATCCTCGCGGAAGCGCCCGCTGAGTTCTTCGCACAAGTGTGCGGCGTCGGCGCAGCTGCCACCGTTGCCGATCGCGAGGAGTTTATTGCCGCTGCGGAACGCGTGGGTGATCATGGCGCCGGCTTCGGAGATGCGGCGGACGTTGGCAGGATCGGCGAGGAACGACGCGAGAGCTCGCTGCGCGATCTCGAGATCGGCGTGGAGCGTCTTAGTGATGGCGTCGGTGTTGAGGTGGGCGGGCGCTTGGTGGGCCGGCATGAGAGCAGGGTAGCAAAGGCGATTCAACACGGAGAGCCACGGAGAACCACGGAGGAAGACACGGAGAAGAGGGAGAACGCGGAGAAAGGCAGGGAAGGAGAAGGGGAATGAGGGAGACGATAGAGCTATTGCGCGGGGTATTCTGTGGGCATGAGCGTGCGCGGCATTGACACGGTTTTTCTGGATCGAGATGGGACGATCAACACGCGATTAGTGGGCGAGTGGATCGTGCGGCCGGAGCAGTTTGAACTGCTTGCGGGGGCGGGCGAAGCGCTGGCGAAGTTGAAGCGTGCGGGCATGCGTCTGATCGTGATTACGAATCAACGCGGGATCGAACTTGGGCGCTTCAATGAGGAGCAGCTTGATCGAGTGCATGCGCAGATGGCGGCGTTGCTGGCGCCGTTCGGCGTTGTGCTGGATGGCTTGTATTTCTGCACGGCGGGGAAAGGGCCTCGAACCAAGCCCGAGGCAGGGATGCTCTTCGAGGCTCAGCGGGATTTTCCGGAGATTGACTTTTCGCGGAGCGTGATGATCGGCGATGCGGTGCGCGATATTCAGGCGGGCGAAAAGGCGGGCTGCCGCACGATGTTGATCGCGGATTCGACGCACGGAGCCGACGTGCTGCGCGACGCGGACGAGAAGAACGTGAAACCGGACTTTGTTGTCGAAACGATCGGCGAGGCGGCGGACAAAGTGCTCGCGATGTGAGTTGGCGCCACCACCGTCCCGTTACTTGAGTTGCATGATCACGAGAGACTTCTGTGGTCCGCGGTCGGGGCCTATGAGCAGCGTCGTGGAACGCGCGAGTTTGAGAGCCTTGATGGCGGCGTCGAAGTCTTCGTCCTCTGGAAAGAGTGCGAAGACGGGGCGCGCTTTGGGAAGGGGCGTTAGAAGCGTCGCGCCGATCGTCGGAATCGTGCGGAAACCGGAGAAATAGTGAAACGGCGCGGCGAACTGGGGGCTGGTGATGACGACGGCATCGGCGGGTAGGACTGCCGCGGCATCGCGAGCGAATTGCGGAAGATCCTGAAAGCGGCCTCGAAGGTAGCGTGCAAGAAACGGCTGTTGATGCTGTTCAATCACGAATCCGCTGGAACGGACCAGATTTGGAAGCACGAGAATTGCGATGAGCCCGGTTAGGACTGGTCGCTGCCATTTCAGCGACATCCGCGACGCGAAAAGCAATGAAAGATCCCACCACCCGAGCATGAGGAGAGGCAGCACGGGCAGGAAATATCGCGAATCGGGAAAGATGAGCAGCCACTGCACGAAGTAGATCGCGATGAGGGCGACCCACGCGAAGCGGCGGCGAATCAGGATCGCGCCCGCGGCAAGCACCGCGAGTGAAACAAGAACATCGAGAGGCCAGAGGCCGAGTTTGTTGCCGAAGATGGCGCGCGACGTCACGTCGGTGAAAAGCTGCGGCGCGTTGAACGAGGCGATGCGCGACGCAGTCTCGGGAAAGTTGCGCAGACGTTCGAGCAGGTCGCGTTCCTTGGCGAGAAGCGTGAATCCGTTCGCCATGCGCGGATCGGCGAGGCGGATCGCAAGCGCAACGAACAGGACGCCGATGGCAGCGGAGATGACTGCCCACTTGAAGCGCGAGCGACGGACGCGCCAAAGCAGGTCAAGAAGGATTGCCGCGAGGGGCCCGAGGAAGACGATGCGCAGCGACGCCATACCGGCGAGACCGAGCAGCACCAGCAGTGAGGCAAGCGCGAGGCGACGAACCCTTGCCTGCGGAATTTCGGGCGCGATCGTCGCGCCGGGCTCGTGCACGGCGCGACGCGAAAAGGACAACTCATATCCCAACAGCGCAAGCGTGCAGCAGAAAAAGAACGGGATATCAGCAAGGATCTCGCACGAGTGACGCAGAAACGTGCCGTTGATTGCGGTGAGCACCACCACAAGCACCGCGAGCGGCCGCCCCGCGTGACGAAGCATCAGCAGGTAGACGAGCACGAGCGAGGCGAACCCGGTCGCGAGCATGAGCACGTTGCCCGCGACAACCGGATCGGATGCGAGCGAACGGGTCGCAAGGAGCAGATATGGAAAGCCGGCGTTGACCGAGGTGACAGCTTCTTCGCTAAAGGTGAAGCCGCGGCCGCTCGCGAGATTTCGGGCGATCCCCATGAAGACGGCGGAATCGGGCGTGATGCGCCAGTGCGGGCTGAAGGAAGCCAGAAGAAGCAGTGCCGCGGCCACAAAGAGCCAGCGCCGGTATGCGTCGACGGCGCGAAGGAATTGATCGGCAGCGGGCATTCCCGCTCAGCGTAGCGGCAACGCCGGGCGAGGCCGTGAAAACGCGATTGGCGCCTGCGGCGCGTACCCTTCAGTCCGGTGCAAGGCGGACTAGAAATGCCGAGTGTCTTTGAGACAAAGCCCACGCGGGCGATGGACGCTGCGTCCGCGCCGATTCTGCGTGTGGGGCGCGGTCACCGATTGACAGGTGTCGCGTTAGCGGCGGTGGACGCGGCTGTTTTTGCGGCGTGCTGCGCAGCCGCCGTGTATCTGTGGATGGTGATCGAACGGCAGATCGATCCGCGTGTGTATCTGGGTTTGTGGCCGGCCATTTTGGTGCTGCTCGGCTTCTCGTGGGCAGCGAAGTTGTACCCGGGCGTGGGCAATCACCCGGTTGAAGAATTCCGGCGGCAGGTGTTGATCATCACGATGGTCTTCCTGATGTTCGGCACCGGCACGTTCATGTTGAAGCAGGGGAGCGATTACTCCCGCGCCGTGTTTCTGATCGCGTGGGCGCTGTGCATCGTGGCGGTGCCGGTGGCGCGGACGATTACCAAGCTGGTTTTCAAACGCGCGTCGTGGTTTGGCTATCCGGCGGTCATATTCGCCCGCGGGCATGCTGCCGATCGAATTGCGAGTCAACTTGCACGTCAGCCGAATCTGGGGCTTCGCGCTCGGGCGATTGTCAGCAATGATGCGGGACTTCCTCGCGCCATCGGCAACATCCCGGTTGTGGATCTGGCGGCGCTCACGCACATCCTGCGTGAAGCAGGGCGCGTGCCGTACGCGCTGGTTGCGACCGAGGGAATGTCGCCAGAGTCGCTGAAGGAGTTGCTCGCCGGACCGCTGCAGTCATTTCCCAACGTGATCTTGATCCCAGACCTCCCACTGCCATCAACACTGTGGATGACGGGCCGGGATCTTGGCGGCATGCTGGGGCTGGAAGTGCAGCACCGGCTGCTCGATCCGGGTCGGCGGACGTTGAAGCGCGGGCTCGATTTGCTGGCGCTGGTCGTGTTGCTGCCCTTGTTCTTACCCGTGCTGGCGGTACTGGCGATCGCGATCAAACTGGATTCGCGCGGGCCGGTCTTTGTGAAGCTCCGACGCGTGGGCCAGAACGGTAAGCTCTTTAACCAACTGAAGTTCCGAACGATGGTGGCAGATGCAGATCGCGTCCTCCGGGCGACCCTGGCACGTGATGCGATTTTGGCGAAGGAGTGGGAGAAGACCCAGAAACTCAAGAACGATCCGCGGCTGACGCGGGTGGGTCGATTGCTGCGGATGACGAGCGTGGATGAGTTGCCTCAGGTGCTGAACGTGCTGGTCGGCCAGATGAGCCTGGTCGGTCCTCGGCCGATCACGACGGGCGAGACGGCCCGGTACGCGGAGTTGGTGTCGCTGTACACGAAGGTGCTTCCGGGATTGACCGGGCTGTGGCAAGTGTCTGGCCGGAATGAACTTGAGTACGAGGAACGAGTGATGCTCGATGCGTACTACGTGCGTAACTGGTCGGTGTGGCTGGATTTATACATTCTCATCAAGACGGTTTGGGTCGTATTGACCGGTCGCGGGGCGTACTAAGGTCTGGTTCAAGAATTTGCACTGCCCGCTACACTGAGGGAGATGTCGGCGACGATGCGCATCGCGTTTGTTCTGGACCGTTACGACGCCGTGGGAGGGGGTGCCCAGAGATGGACCCACGACCACGCGGTACGCCTGATCCAGGACGGCCATCACATCCACATTTACGCGAGGGCGATCAAGGGCGCACCGGCCGGGGCACGGACCCATCTCGTTGAAATCGGGTCGTTGGCCGGCGGACGGCGCCTGCGCTTTGCCGCGGCGGTCGACAAGATGCTGCAGAGCGAGAAATTCGACATCGTGCACGACATGGGCGATGGCTGGCACGCGGACGTGATGATGCCGCACCATGGGATCCGGCGCTACGTCTATCAACAGAGAAGCCGCCTCTCACACGGGCTGCTCCGATGGGCGCGCCCGCTGGGGTTTGCGCTGCTGCCCCGGTATGGGGAATTCCGCAAGATGGAGCGGCTGCAGTATGCGAAGAAGGCAGCGACTTCGATTGTGGCGGTCTCGGAGATGGTGAGAAGGCAGCTGCTTTCGACCTATCCAATTGACCCAGCGCGGGTGATTGTGATTCACAACGGCGTGAATCTGGATCGATTCATGCCGGACGAGACGGGCGTGAATCGGGATCAGATCCGGTCGGAGTTGAAGTGGCAGAGCCGGACGATTTATCTGACGGTTGCGCACGACTTCAAGTTGAAGGGTGTGGATCGGATTCTGTCGGCCATGGCGCACCTGCGCGGGCGCGGACGCGACGCAGGCCTGATCGTCATCGGTGGCGGCGATATTCCGAAGTACGAACGCATCGCGCGGCACATGGGTGTCGCGAGCGACGTGGTGTTCATGGGCGATCAGGAAAACCCGGTCCCCTACTACCACGCTTCGGATGTCTTCGTGCTGCCGACTCTGTACGACCCATGTCCGCTGGTGGTAATGGAGGCGCTCGCGTGCGGGCTGCCGGTGATCACGACGAGCTACAACGGAGCGACGGAACTGATGACGCTGCCTCGCGACGGGGTGGTGCTGAACGATCCGATGAACGTGATGGAGCTTGCGCTGGCGATGCTTCGGTTTGACGAGGCAGAGACGGCGCGCCTCGCTCCGGAACGCGCTGCGGCGTCGCGGCGGACCGACCTCTGCGCGAAGCGGATGTACGAGAAACACCTTGAGGTTTATCGCGAGACGTTGCGCGAGCGGGCGAAGACACATGTGACGCCCGTGCGGGCGGACAGCACGGTGAACGCGTGAGCAAGGTCGCTCCGCGGCATGCCTACCTTTTACCGTATCAAGCTAAAAATCGGTGGCTCTTGGCGCTATGATGGTTGGCGTTTGAAAATGGACGTTCCAGCGTCAGATTGAGGCTGGAAACCCGAAGGTCTAATGCGTCGGGAGTTGATCGGCGCGGCACTTCAGGTGCGTTTGGCCTCCGGCACGAGATTGGATTAGGAACGACAAAGGAGTTGTTGATGACGAGCCCCGCCCCGATGACCTCTGGCGTTGCAGTGACTGTCCCGCTACTCGACCTGAAGGCGCAGTACGCGACGCTGCGGGCTGAAATGGAGCCGGTGGTACTTTCGGTGCTCGAGAGCGCGGCGTACATCATGGGGCCGGACTGCGGCTTACTTGAAAAGGAAATCGCGGAATATTGCAAGACCAAGCATGCCGCGGGCTGTGCGAACGGGTCGGATGCGATTCTGCTCGCCCTGCAGGCGCTGGGCATCAAGGCCGGTGATGAGGTCATTTGCCCGAGCTACACGTTCTTTGCGACGGCGGGCTCGATCGCTCGGCTCGGCGCGAAGCCGGTGTTCGTGGACATCGATCCCAAAACATACAACATGTGCCCGAAGCACACGCGCGAAGTCGCGAAGCAGTGCATGAAGCTCAAAGCGATCGTTCCGGTTCACCTCTACGGACAGGCGGCGGACCTCGACGCGATTCTTGAGATCGGACGCGAGTTCAACGTGCCGGTGGTTGAGGATTGCGCGCAGGCAATCGGCACGCGCGACAACAAGGGCATCGACGTCGGCTCACGCGGGGCGATCGGCACGTTCAGCTTCTTCCCGAGCAAGAACCTCGGCGCCTTCGGCGACGCGGGGATCATGACGACCAACGACGCGGCTCTGTTCGACAGGCTCTGCATGCTCCGCATGCACGGCATGAAGCCCAAGTACTACCACCAACTCGTCGGCATCAACTCGCGTCTCGACACGATGCAGGCCGCGATCCTGCGCGTGAAGCTCCGCCACCTCGAATCGTGGCACGCAGGCCGGCAGCGCAATGCAGATTTCTACAGCGCCGCGTTCCAAGCTGCGGGTGCCAAGCTCTCCGGAACGCCGTGGAATGCAGATCCTTCGCCCCTTCGCATCCCATTCTGCCCGGCGGCTCCGGCGCGGCACATTTACAACCAGTACGTGATCCGCATCAGCGGCGGCAAGCGCGATGCGCTGCGTGATCATCTCAAGAACATAAACATCGGCACGGAAATCTACTACCCGGTGCCGCTGCATCTGCAGGAATGCTTCCTCGATCTTGGCTACAAGGCCGGGAGCCTGCCGGAATCCGAGAGCGCGGCGCACGAGACGCTGGCGCTTCCGATCTATCCGGAAATGACCAAGGAACAACTGCAGCACGTCGCGAACAGCGTGATCGCGTTCCTGGGAATGAAGCCGGGCGCGTCGGTCGAGGCAAAGTCCCCGGCGCTCGCGGGCGCGCGGTAAGAGCGTGTGAAGTCACAAGAAAGCACAACCGGCCCTTCGGGGCCGGTTTTCATTTTTGCGTTGAAGTCGCGCGTTCAAGCCGGATAGGTCGCGCTCGTGCGATCGGTCTCCCAAACCGTGACGCTCTCGAGCGTGGGTTTGGAAGGATGCGCGGCGATTGCGGGGCGAAGGCGATCGAAGCAGATTCGGGCGATGTTTTCGACCGATGGAAGCACGCCGCCACGCTCGACCGCAAACTCGGTGGTGTCTTCGTTCAGATGCTTGTGATCGAAGGCTTTGATGACAGCCTCGTCGGTAATTCTCTCAAGATCAACGAGCGAGAAGCCATGGGAAACGTCGAGACTCACCTTGACCACCGGCTGCACGATGTAGTTATGGCCGTGACCGCGCGGATTGTTGCATTTGCCGTAGAGCTTCTGGTTTTCCGACTCGGACAGCGCCGGAGAATGGAGCCGGTGTGCCGCGGAAAAATCGAAGCGCTGGCGGATCAGGGCATGGGAAGTGTCGCTCGAAGCCATTTCGATGTCATGGTACGGGGTGAGGCGCAGCTTCACGCTTTGCGGCTCGGCCGGGAGCTCTTTGGCGAGAATCTGAACGACCGCACGCAAGGTTTGGATCGGGTTTTCCCCAGACGCGATGGCACGCTCGAAAAGCGGGACGGCGTCGCTCCGGACGTGCGAATCGACGGTCTTGATATCGATGAGGTAGCCGGTCGCCTGGTCGATGGTGCCCCGGCAGGTGACCACGAGTTCGAGCCAGCGGCCGAACCCGGAAATGGGTGGGTTTCCGGCGTAGCCGTTGCGGCCCGTCTGGGCGGGGCCGTCGTTGATCGCGAAGCGAACTGAGCGGGTCAAAAGGTGCATGGAATCTCGAATGTGAATCTGCGGCGAATCGACAGCAGTACGATAGAAGAGTTCGCGCTCCCAAGGAAAAGGCGAAAACGGAGGTGAGTCATGGTGTCAGTTGCTGTTGCGCTCTTGATCGCAGTTTCGGGTGGCGTCTCCGCCGAACCCGCAAGCCCGGCGCCGAACACTGTTCCGGCCCCTTCTACGCCGACGACCCCCAAGACTCCCACGGCCCCCGCGACGCCTTCCGCTCCTGCTTCCACTCCGGCGCAAACGCCCGCAACGGCGCCAGCGAAGCCCGCAGCGCCGACGCAGCCGCGCACCGACAAGAAGCTCGTTGCGGATTCGGCGGTGGATCCATATGTCCTGGGATTCACGATGCAGGACATCGACGGAAAGGACGTCGATCTGGCCCAATACAAAGGGCAGGTGGTCATGATCGTGAATGTGGCCAGCAAGTGCGGCTACACGCCTCAGTACGCCGGGCTTGAAAAGCTCTACAAGGAAAAGACCGGGAAGGGATTTGTGATCCTCGGATTCCCGGCGAACGACTTTGGCGAACAGGAACCGGGCACGAACAGCGAAATCAAGTCGTTCTGCTCGAGCAAGTACAACGTGACGTTCCCGATGTTCTCGAAGATTTCGGTGCGGGGGAGCGAGCAGCACCCGCTGTTTAAGAAAATGTCGGCGCAGCCCAAGCCGCTCGGGGGCGAGGGCGTGCCGGGCTGGAACTTCACGAAATTCATCGTCGATCGCCAGGGGAACATCGTGGCGAGGTTCGACTCGAAGGTGAAGCCTGATGACGCGGGGCTCGTGAAGAAGATCGACGAATTGCTTGCCGCGAAGTAGCACCGGCAGGGATGCGGCCGTTTCTGAGGACGCCGGCGAGCGAGGCGCAACATCGGGGCGTTCGGGCCGGTATCATCGTCGGCGATGAACCGCACAACCGAACGCCATGGATCGGCATTCTTTTTCCTGGCGACGCCGAGGGCGCTGGTGTGCTGCGCGGGGTTGGCCTTGGCCTGCGGGCTCGCCTCGGCGGGCGAATCTCCGATGGCCGGGCTGATGGGCCGCAGTTCAACGACCAGCACCGACGAGTTTTCGGGGCGGGATTTCGGCGGGCTGCGGTTCCCGATGCGCACGGTGCGCGGGCCGGTTTCATTTGGCGCGGCCCGGGTGACGACGTGGTCTCGCGAGTCCCCGGCGACAGGCACGACAGTTCAGCAGATGCTGCTCGCGGGCGACGTGAAAGTGACGCTGGGTGTCTATCGATTCTCCGCGGCACGAGCGGTTGTCTTCATCGAGAAGATCAGCGATGCCACCGACGAGCAGGAAGCAGAAGATGTGCCGATCCCGTTCGCGCCGGACCAGAGCGCCGGGGTCTATCAGATTTACGTTTACTTCGATCGCGTTTCTTCGCCGATGGCCGAAATTTCGGTGAGCGTGCAGGCGAACCGACTGCCGGTGCGGGCTGTCATCGAACCGGAGGACGGGATTGATCTTCGCTATGACCTCTTGATTCAGGGTGAATCGAACGATCCGCTGGTGGCGGAGGCCGAGCGGGCGCTCGCAAACATTCTGCGTCAGCAGGAAGGCGCCGAAACCGTCGCGACGACCACGCCGGATTTTGACAGCCGCAAGAGGTTGTCGGCGCCGGTGCCGTCTGAATCGCGGTCGTATCTGCCCCCCACTGCGAACCAACTCGCCTCGAAGGCGGCGGAAGACATGGACGCGACCACGCTCCAGAACGTGGCGTTCACCGGCCCGATCTTCGCGAAGGATGGCATCTTCACGATCGCGCCGGGCGATGTCACGCTGATCTCGGGCACGGAAGAGAATTCGCTTCTCATTTCGAATGGACTGGTCGTGCAGTACGCCGACACGCGAAGCGGACGAACGCTCCAGTTGACGGCGCAGCGCGGGGTGGTTTTCACCGATCCGACCGAGATCAAGGACATGGGGCGCCTGCGGGCGAGCGACGTTCGCGGGTTTTATCTCGAGGGCGACGTCATCGCCTCGGACGGGCAGTACACGCTGCGCGGTCCGAAGATGTTCTACGACGTGCGCCGGAACAAGGCGATCGTGCTCGATGGCGTGTTCTGGACGTATGACCAGCAGCGCAAGCTGCCGCTGTATGTTCGGGCCGACACGATCCGCCAGAAATCAAGCAACGAATTTGAAGCGAAGCGGGCGCGCCTCGCATCGAGCGCGTTCTTCAACCCTGATTTTTCGATCGGCACGACCACCGTCACGCTGACACGTCGCCAAGTGGTGAGCAAGCCGGATGGCATTCTCCCAACCGTGCAATCGTGGACAAGCGGGGGTCAGGGTTCGGGGTCGGCCCCCAGCGGCGCGACCGCGCCGGGGCAGACGACGGGCGCCAGGGGACTGGCAACGGTCGCGGACGCCGGCGGCGTTGGCACCGTTCCGACAACCGGCTACGAGATGGAGACCGATCTGATCACGGCGTCGGCGCTGATGCCTTCGATGGTGACGGAGAACTACATCGATGCGAAGAACATCACGCTGAACGCCGAAGGTTTCCCGTTCTTCTACTGGCCGTACTACGAAGGCACGATCGACGAACCCCTGCTGCGCGACCTGCAGGCCGAAAATCGGACGGGTTCGGGCTTTGCGATCAAGAGCCGCTGGAACGCGTATCGGCTGATCGGGTTAAAGGGCACGCCGTTCACTCGGGCGGACGTGATGCTCGATGCGTACTTCAGCCGCGGACCGGGCCTTGGAACAAATCTCGCTTGGGCTGGGCCGGACGCGAACGGCAGCGCGCTGATGTACGGCTTGTTCAACGACCACGGCACCGATGTGCTGCCGACCGGCGAGCGCCACAAGTACGACGGCGAGAACCGCGGGATCGTGCTGATGGATCACGCGCTCGCGCTCAACGACAAGTGGACGCTGCTGGGCGAGGGCGCGTATCAGTCGGATGCGAACTTCGTCGAATCGTTCTATCCGGAAATGGCGCAGACGCGCCGTGAATTCACCACCGAGTTGTATCTTCGCCGCCTTGAAGACAACACCGAGTTCACCACGAACCTGAAGGGGTCGACGAACAGCTTCATCACGAACGAGTATCTGCTGCAGAGCCAGGGGTATTACGTTTCGAAGGCGCCCGAATTGCAGTATCTGCGCCAGGCCGATCCGCTGCTCTCCGGCTGGTTCGGCGACGTGCTCACGTGGACGCAGGAATACCGCGCGGGCATGATGGGGATGAAGTTTGACGACGTGACACCGTCGTACCGCGGCTTCTCGAATCCCGCGCTGTCGCAGCAGATCTTCGGCATCGACCCGAATCAGACGCTTGCGCAGAGTTTGCAAGCCCAAGGGAATATTTCGCAGCAGGTGTTCCGATTTGACACGCGTCAGCAGGTCGACGCGAAGATCGAGATGGGACCCGTGAACTTTGTTCCCTATGGCGTCGTGCGACTAACGGGATACGACCACAATTTCCAGCAGTTCAGCAACAACGCGGGAAGCACCGACGACGATCGTTACCGTCTCTGGGGCGCAACCGGCGGCACACTGAGCACGCAGATCCAGCGCGTCGACAATTCGGCCGATTCCCGGCTGTTCGACATCCACCGTGTGCGCCACATCATCGAGCCTTCGATGACGCTGTTCACTGCGGCAACAAACCGCGACAGCTCGACCCTCCCGACGTACGACGAAAACGTCGAAGCCATCGCGAAAGGATCATCGTTCCGAGCCGGAGTGAACCAGATCTGGCAGACGCAGCGTGGAAGCCCGGGGCACTACTACAGCGTCGACGTTTTCACGCTGGACGCGAACTACGTCGATTCGACGTCCTCAACCGATACGCGGTCCCCGGTCGGAAGGTTCTTTGACTTCCGGCCCGAGTTGTCCTCGTTCGGCAAGTACGGCAATCTCGACTCCGCATGGCGCGTCACCGACGCGACAACGCTGACCGGCGGCACGGTCTACGACTTCAACCTGAATCAGCAAGCCCGCACTTCAGCCGGCATCATCGTGCAGCAGACCCCGGATGTGACGGCGAACGTCGATTTCCGTTATCTGAACGCGCTCGATCTGACGACGCTCGGTGGCGGGCTCGCGTACCGGCTGGCGAATCAGTACGTCGTGACGCTGACCGCAAGCTACGACCTGACGAACAACCAGTTACAGGGAATCGGCGCCGAAGTGAAGCGCGATTTCCAGAGCATGCGCCTCGGGTTCAACATCGCGCACAGCGAAATCTCGGGTCAGACGAGTTTCGGCTTCACGCTCACGCCTCGCGTCGGCGACGCACGCGGGCGAACTCCCATTCTCGGCGAACAAGCGCAGGTGCGCTAAAGCCGATCTCGATCACTTTGGCGGAGCAATGCCCGGCGGCGACGCGGGAGTCGGAGTGGTCGTCGGCGCCGACAAGCCTCGCGTTTTGCGCTCCGCCGCGGTAAGCCGGTCGAGCGCGATAATCGCAAAGGGCAACGAGGTGAATGCCTTTTCGCCTGCGACGCGTGCGGTATCGCCGAGCGATTTCACCTTGCCGTCGTGGACGTCCTGCGTGAGATCCTTGACGATGTTGTCGAGGGTTGCGACCAAGCCGGTGTAGACGCGCCACGCTTCGGGGGTCTTGAAGAAGTAGCCCGAGAGGATTGGCAAGTCGGTCGGCAGCACGAAATACCAGCGCTTGTCCTTGAGATCGAGCTTCAACAGTAACGGAACGCCGGGAACAATCGGGCCGTTCTTATAGAGCAGCGAGTAGGTGTCGTTGTCGAGTTTGAGCGCGGTGAGATTGGCGCCTTCTTCTTCGAGCGCTTCAAACGGTGACGCGAAGAGTTTCGTGAGCGACGAGGTCATCGCATCGCTCTGTGAACCATCACGGCGACTGGCCGCACGCGCACCGGTAAACGTCCGCGCCAATCCGGCGATGCCGGACTTTGACGTCTGCTTCGCCGCCTCATCACGGAGTTTGCGCACGTCCTCGGGGAATGCGCGATTGAGCGCGATTGCCAGATCCTGCATGTGACCGAGCGTGTGCCCGAGGCGGTTCAAGCAGCGGCTCATGTTTTCGTCGTCGGAATGGATGAGCTTGACGAGCAGACCCGCTTTTCCGTCGCGTGCCATCTGCTTGGCCGTGTTGATCGTCGACTCGGGGGTTGCCTGCGAGTACCCGGGATCTCGTGAGCACGACACAAGCGCGATCGCGGCACAGCCGAGCAGGCAACACAGCGCAGCACGCACGGTCACTCTCCTGGAATATGCGAAATGGCGCCTTCCCACGGGCTACTGGCCGAAGCGTACAATCGCTTTGGGATGCGCCCGGCAAGATACGACTGGCGCCCGGCGATCAACGCGTGACGCATCGCATGCGCCATAAGAACGGGGTCCTTGGCATGCGCTACGGCAGTGTTCAACAGAACGCCGTCGGCGCCAAGTTCCATGGCGACCGAAACATCGCTCGCCGAACCAACCCCAGCATCGACGATCACAGGAAACGTCGGGTCGCCTTGCTTAAGCAGCTCAAGGCAGAGCACGATGTTGGCGCGATTCAGAACGCCCTGCCCGCTGCCGATCGGCGAGCCTGCGGGCATCACGCTGGCGGCACCGGCCTCTTTGATGCGCAGCGCCGCGATCGGATCGTCGCTGGTGTATGCCAACACGCGAAAGCCGTCTTTGGCGAGTTCGCGGGTGGCCTCGACCGTTCCGGCGGGATCGGGCAGAAGCGTCTTCTTATCGCCGAGCACCTCGAGCTTGACCCAATCCGCGCCGGGGTTGCCGGCCTGGGAAAGCAGCTCGCGTCCGAGGCGCGCGACGCGAATCGCGTCCGAAGCCGAAAAGCAACCGGCGGTGTTGGGGAGAATCCGATAGCGCGACAGATCGATGTATTCGAGCAGGCTCTTTCCCGCCTCGTTGAACAGGCGTTCGCGGCGCACCGCAACGGTGACGACCTCCGCGCCGCTGGCGTCGAGCGCATCGCGCATCAGCTCCATCGACGCGTACTTGCCGGTGCCAACGAAGAGGCGGCAGTGAAAACGCTGGCCGGCGATAGCGAGTTCGCCGCCGAGGTTTTCAATACTCTGGGCAACCTGGGTCATCACCCACCCCCTACAAGCGTGACGATTTCAATTCGGTCGCCCTCGACGAGGGTCTGCTCGCGATGGCGCGCACGCGGAAGCACTTCGCGGTTGAGTTCCACGGCGTAGGGCGCGGACGCGAGGTTGAAACGTCCGACAAGGTCGATCACGGTCGAACCTTCGGGTACCTCAACGGAGTCTCCGTTTACTTCGACTTTCACACGCGATTCTAGCAAGGCGCGGTGCGTTCTCGTGCGTCCAGACGCGGCCTTCTGCTGCTACTATCGCCTTCCGCCGAATCCGCCCGGCGTGCGAATTTGGCCGGAAACGGGCGTGCTGCCGCTCGTCGTTGGAGTCGGCCGATCGATGACCGTGTTGACCGATATCAACCAACCCACGCGCTCCCAGAACGGGCAAGCGGCGCCCCGGCCTCAGACGATCCGTTCGATCTATATCGATTGCACGCAGGTGTATCAATCCACGAACGCGTCGGGGATACCGCGGGTAGTGCGCAATCTCGTCGTGCAGGGAACGCGCATGTCGCGCGAGCTGGGCGTCGATGTACGCCCGGTGGTGCTGACGGCTCGAGGATTCTCGCGAATATCCGCCGATATGCTCTGCCAGCAGGCGGGATCGCCGCGCCGGGCGGACATGGAGAAAAGAGTCAACAACTTCTCCAAGTCGGCGGAGGAATTCTGCCGCAGCGTGTTGCGGAAGACGGGCCTGATCGCGCCGCCACCTGCAGCGTTGCCTGAGCCTGTCGGCGGCGCGGAAGCTGCGGCGCAATCGCCACCACAGGTCGGGGTCGCTCCGTCGCCCTTGCCTCGGGTGCACTCGCTGTTGCGATTGACGCGGAAGAAGAGCCGCGAAATGCGCGAGTCGCTCAGCCGGTGGAACCTCGCGATACGGAAGTGGGCGCAGCACACCGAACCAAAGCGGGGCGACTTGATCTTGCTCGCCGATTCGACGTGGCATGTCGAATCACTCTGGAAGCACGTGCAGCGGGCCAAGCAGCGGGGCGCGCTGGTCGCGAGCGTGATGTACGACCTGATTCCGGTTCGACGTCCGGATTTCGTGGACGATCATCTGACCGAGGTCTTCACCCGGCACCTCCAGTATGTGATAGAGAACACAGACTTCATCATCGCGATCTCGCGCGATACGAGCCGCGACTTTCTCGAGTACGCAGGAGCGAGAAACGGGGACGTGGCGGGCGGGTGGTCGAAGGAGCGCGCCGGATCATTCAAACTTGGCGGCGCAGAATGGACGAAGAGCACCGCGTCGCTCGAGTCGGAGCGCTGCCGCGACGTCGTGAGACTGGTTGGCGATCGACCGGCGTACCTGACGGTGGGCACGTTTGAAGTTCGAAAGAATCACAAGGCGATTCTCGACGCCTTCGACCGCTTGTGGCAGGAAGGCGAGGACATCTGCCTGCTGATCCTGGGGCGCCCGGGATTTCGCGCCGATGCGCAGATCGAGCGAGTGCGGAATCACCCGGAATTTGGCAAGCGATTGTTCTGGGAGTCCGGCGGGTCAGACGCTGACCTTGAAAGTTGGTATCGCCTCAGCCGCGGCGTGATCATGTCGTCGTATGCCGAAGGCTTTGGGCTGCCTGTGGCAGAGGCGATGGCCCGCGGGAAAGCGGCATACGCCAGCGACATTCCGGCACACCGGGAGATCGGCGATGGTTACTGCGAGTTCTTTGAGCCGGGGGATGCCGGGGCCCTTGCGAGCCTGATCCGTCAGGATTTGCGAAACGGGCGAGGTGCCGGTCTGAAGCCGCTGGGCGAGTTCCGCTGGCCGTCTTGGCCGGACAGCGTCCGGGAATGTTTGACTGGGTGCCTTCGTATGGCCTCCCTGGGCCCGCGGGCAGCCGGGCGCGCGCCTTCCCGCTAGACTGACTTCTAGCGGAAAGGACTCGGCGCATGGGCAAGGTTGCTGTCATCACGGGAATTACGGGGCAGGACGGCTCGTATTTGGCAGAGCTGCTGCTTTCCAAAGGCTACGAAGTTCACGGATTGGTCCGTCGCGCGGCACTCGAAGATCCGCTGCATCGGATGGGCCGCTTGGCGCCGCTCGGTGACCGGATCAAATTGCATCCCGCATCGCTCGAGAGTTACCCGAGCGTTTTCAAGGCGATCTCGAAGCTTCAGCCGGACGAGTGCTATCACCTCGCGGGGCAGTCGTTCGTTTCGTATTCATTTGAAGACGAGTTTTCGACGCTGAACGCAAATATCAACGGAACGCACTTTGTGCTTTCCTCGATCAAGGAGGCGGCGCCCCACTGCCGCCTCTATCACGCGGCATCGAGCGAAACGTTCGGCAAGGTGAAGGCGACGCCACAGAATGAGGACACTCCGTTTCACCCGCGCTCCGCGTACGGCATCTCGAAGGTCGCGGGGTTTGAGCTGACGCGGAATTACCGCGAGGCGTACAAACTGCACGCCAGCAACGGGATTCTGTACAACCACGAATCTCCGCGGCGCGGCTTTGAGTTCGTGACGCGCAAGATTACCCGCCACGCGGCCCTGATCAAGCACGGATTGGCAACCGAACTTCGGCTGGGCAATCTCGACGCGAAGCGCGACTGGGGACACGCACGCGACTACGTCGAAGCGATGTGGCTGATGCTCCAGCAGGAGAAGCCGGACGATTACGTGATCGCAACGGGCGAGATGCATTCGGTGCGCGAGTTCTGCGACCTGGCGTTTTCGATCGCCGGACTCGACTATCAGAAGCACGTGGTCATCGATCCGATGTTCTTCCGGCCGGCGGAAACCGAGGTGCTCTGCGGCAGCGCTGAAAAGGCGCGACGCATACTCGGCTGGAAGCACACAGTCGCGTTTGCCGACTTGGTGCGGGAGATGGTCGAAGCGGACCTTGAAGACGTGGCGACTCAGTTGCAGCCCAGGCCTCAGCGGATCGTCAACATTCCGCGGGCGGAGCCGAATGTCATCATCGAGCCGCGTATCACTCTGGGACGGACGGAGAAGGCCGGCGCATAGTGGCGAAGGTCGCTCAAACCCTGACGGAAACGCATCCCGCCTAGGCTTGGCTCTTGATCGCCCGAAGCATCGAATACCGCTGGGACCTGGTGACGGCGCTGCTCGCAAAGGAACTGCGCGCCAGGTATAAGCGGACGTTTTTGGGGTACGCGTGGTCGCTGCTCAACCCGCTGGCGATGGCGTGCGTCTTTTTCGTGCTGGTTTCCCGGGTGTTCGAAGTGAAACTCGACAAGTATCCGCTGCTGCTGGTCGCGGGGCTCTTTCCGTGGCAATGGGTGGCGAACTCGATCTCGACGTCTACCAACATCTTTGTCGGGAACGCATCGCTCATTCGGCGGACGTCGTTTCCGCGCGGCCTGCTGGTCGTCTCGGCTTCTATGAACGACCTGATTCACTACTTGGCGTCGGTGCCGGTGATCGTCGCGCTGATGGCGTGGTACGGACTCTACCCGGAAGTGCGCTGGCTGTGGCTGTTTCCGCTGCTGATCGTGACGCAGGGCGCGGTGGTGATGGGGATTGCGTTTATCGTCGCCACGTGCAATGTGTTCGTGCGCGATCTTGAGCGAATCATGTCGATCGCGATCTCGCTCTGGTTCTACGTGACGCCGATCATCTACACGAACGACATGCTCAGCATGCAGGGGCAGAAACTGCTTTTGCTGAACCCGGTAGCGGGCGTAATGATCGGGTGGCGAAGCCTGTATATGGGCGGACCGGTGAACTTGATCGCACTGGCGTCGTCGATGGTGTGGGGCGCGCTGCTGCTCCCGGCTGGGTACGCGCTGTTCAAGCGCCTGCACTGGAGGTTTGCAGAACTTGTCTGATGCGCCGGTCATCCGCTTCGAACACGTCACGAAGCAGTACGCATCGCGCGCGCTGTCGCATATCGGCGCGAAGGGCCTGATCACGCGCTTTCCGGAGTTTCTGGCGCGCCGCAACCGGCACCCGGTCTTCACCGCGCTCAAGGACGTCTCGTTCGAGGTGGGACGGGGCGAGAGTTTTGCGGTCGTCGGGCTCAACGGCGCCGGCAAGAGCACGTCGCTGGCGCTCATCGCAAAGGTCATGCGTCCGACTTCCGGAACCGTGCACACGGTCGGACGAATCTGCCCGCTGCTCGAACTCGGCGCGGGCTTTCACCCGGATCTCACGGGGCGTGAGAACATCGAACTCAACGGCGTTCTGCTCGGGATGACCAAACGCGAACTCCGTGCGAAGACCGAGCCGATCCTCGACTTTGCCGGGATCGGCGAATTTATCGATGAGCCGCTTCGGACGTATTCGACGGGCATGATGGCGCGGCTGGGCTTCGCCGTCGCCGTCCACCTCGACCCGGACATCCTGCTCGTGGATGAAATTCTGGCCGTGGGCGATGTGACGTTCCGTGCAAAGTGCCTCGACCGGATCAGCGAATTCCGGCGGCGCGGGGTGACGTTTGTGATCGTCGCGCACGACACCCAGCTGGTTCGGGCAAACTGCGATCGTGCCGTTTTGCTCTATGGGGGCAGCGTGCACATGACCGGCGAGTCGGGAGCTGTCGCGGACGAGTATTTGCGACTTGTGACCGCCGCGAAAACGCCCGCGCCGGTCATCCCGCGCGAAGCGCCCCCGCTGGCCACGGCCCCATCCTGACCGGGGGCGCGGAACGGAACTTGCCGGAGCCGGCGCGTATGATTTCGCGGGCTTCTTGAAACCTGGAGATTGATGATCCAGTCGGTCAATTTTATCTCTTCTCCCGGCGAACGCGCCGCGCCTTCGGCCCGGCCGCCGTCCGATGAGCCGAGCCTTTTGAGCCGCTCGAACACCGAAGAACGCTCGCCCCAGCAGACGCTGCGCGTCCTGCATGCTTCGAGTTGGAAGACGACGTGCGGGATCGCCGACTACTGCGCGAACCTGGTGCAGTCGCTCGAATCGGTGGGAATTCAGTCCGAAATCTTCCGCCTGAACCCTGAACAGACTCGAGATCGGAATTCACAAGAGCTTTTCGAATTGATGGACGAGTTTGTTGACCGGGCAAAGCAATTCGACATTGTCCACGTCCAGCACGAGTTCGGCCTCTTCATGGGGAAGGGCCTCTTTCACGAATCATTCCCGGTCTTGGGACGGGCGCTTGATGGGCTTCGCGCGGCGAATATTCCGGTGGTGATCACTTTTCACACCGAACCGCTGCAGAACCTTCCTTACCCGCCCTTTGCCATTCGCCGAAGTTACGTCATTCTGGCGTCGCGCGTGTATCGGATGAGGCGCCTGTGGAAGGAGTCGGTGGCGAACATGTTCCGGCGAGGCTCGACCGGAACGTGCGGAATCGTGCATTCGGGAGTAACCAAGGCCGACCTCGTGCGATCGGGCTTCGGGAAGGATCGGGTGCGCGTCATTCCGCACGCGATCGTCGAACGTCCGAGTCACCAGTGGAGCGATCGCAAGGCGGAGGCCAAGCAGAAGATGCGGCTCGCGCCGGACGCGAAGGTGCTCTCGATTTTCGGCTTTGTCGCCCGGTATAAGGGCGCGCACTTCGCTGCTGGGCTGCTCCCGTCGCTCCCGGAAAACTATCACCTCGTGATCATCGGCGGCTCGCATCCGGACAATCTGGTCGACAACACGTTTCAGACGCTGACAGAAATGAAGGATCGCGAACCGTATCGGGGCAGGCTCCATCTCACGGGTTATGCGGATCGTGAGACGATCGATCTGTGTCAGGGCGCGACGGACATCTGCCTCGCGCCGTACCTGGCCGAAACGAAACTCTCCGCTTCGGGCGCGATCGCGTGGGCGCTGACTTCGGGCAGGCCGGTGATCGCCAGCCGGATTGCCGCGTTTACCGAGGTCGTGCGCAGTTCCGACTGCATGCGTCTGGTCACGCCGGAAGATTCAGAGGCGTGGATCCGCGACATTCAGAATCTGGCCAACGACGGCGCGGCGCAGCAGCGTTTGGTCGCGAATGCGCGGCAGTATTCCCAGTCGCTCAGCTGGAAAAACACGGCGCGGGTGACGCTCGATCTCTATCAGGAAGTGATCGGCTCGAATCGCTCGCCCGCCCGCTGAACGCCGGAATCGCCGCGGCCATGAATCAAAGATGCGATCTCGTCGATCTCGCTGCGCACGCGTGCTTTCGAATCTTCGACGGCAGCGGCGGAGCTGCGACCAATCTTGCCGTCCCGCAGCGCCCCGAGCAGATCGGTCGATTGGTCGAACATGCTGATGCCCAATTCGCGCACGAACGAACCAAACTTGCCGACCACCGGATCTTCCATCGTGCGCACCGCCGCGGGGCGAAATGCCGCGAGCGGTACGTTCGAATCGGACGCGAGAATGAGCGGGTGAAGGCGGAACGCTGAAACAACCAAGCCGCTGGTGCGGAGCAGATGCGCCATGCGCTTGGGTTCAGTCCAGAGGCGAATGCGTTTGATCCAGCGCGAAACACCGATCTGCGAAAGGAACTTCTCGTCATCCACGCAGAATGGCGCCAGTAAAACCCGGTAGCCCTGGGTTCGAAGCCCATCGAGCAAAGCCCGGATCTCGCGCCGGTAGGCTTCGTCCGCGAGCTGAGCCCCGATTTCGCGAATGACAACGACGGCGCGGCGCGGATCGGGCGTGATGCCGCGCGAATCCGGAGCGAGATGCCACGCCCAGTCGGCGCCGAGCGACACGTCCCACTTCACGCGATCAAACTGTTCTTTCGCAACGCGCGTGCGGGTGATGATCCGGTCGTACAGATTCAGGTACGTTCGAAACCCGTCGGGGTCCTTGGCGTAATTGGAACCGAGCGGAAAGTCGATGCCGGCGAGAATGGTCGGAATACCTCGCGAGCGCGCCGCGGCGACGAGGGTCGCGCCGTTGAGCCCGCTGCCGCCGATGATGAGTCCGGCGTATTCGCGGTCCTGTTCGAACTCGGAATTCCAAGTCTGGTGAACGACGAGGCAGCGGTTGTACGGATACCACTCGCGATATTTTGGATGGGCGCCGTACTCATCGACCGCGATGGTGATGTTGAACTCGTCTTTGTAGAGTTCGTACGTGCTCTGGAGTAACGCTTCGTCGCCGCAATTGCCGCGGCCGTAAAAGCCGACAAGCATGAGCCATTTCCGCCCGGGAATGATCATCGGATGGTCGCGCTCTGGCAGTTGGTCAGGCCGGCGAGAACTTGCACGGCGGGTGTGCGAGGCTGGAGACAGGCCGCGAAGTGATTCTGGACACCAGAATCCTTGCAGAAAACCTTCAAAATGCCCCCCGAAGGACTCGAACCTTCGACCCGCTGATTAAGAGTCAGCTGCTCTACCAACTGAGCTAGGAGGGCGGCAGCGGGCTGGGCCCGCGTCAGGAGGGGATGGTACGCCTCAAATCCCCTTTTGCAAAGCGGCGGAAGCAGGACAAACATGGGTTTCGAGGCGCGCCAGGCCGATTGGGGCGCAATCCCGATGCGTTGACCCCCGCGGGGATCAAACCTAAACTCCCCACCTGCAAAAGCCTGCCGCGAGGGTGGGATAGGCGAACCTTGGATCGATACCGGATGGGCGCTGCCCGGCCGCGTGTTTGGAGATTGGACCATGCTTCCCCCACAAAGAGTCAGCTACGGACGCAGTCGCCGCCGCCGCACGCACCACGCCCTCACGGGCACGTCGCAGACGGTTTGCCCGCTCTCGGGCATGCCCAAGCAGCACCATCGTGCATGCGCCGAGTCGGGTTATGTGCGCGCCGGACTTCGGATCAAGGTTCCCAAGCTGGGAATCGGCGTTCCGAAGAACTGACGTCTCGCACCAGCCCACTTTCTGAGCGCAGAAGCTCCGTGGAGCAGGAACCCGGTCGATGCGAATCGCCGTTGACGTCATGGGAGGCGATCACGCCCCGGACGCGATCTTAAAGGGATGCGTTGCCGCGCTCGAAGATATCGGGCGCGATGATCAGCTCATCTTGGTCGGCCCTCGCGATCTCATCCAGGACTATCTCACAGATCGCGCGGTCCGCGATGAGCGGATCGAGATCGAGCATGCCCCGGACGTGATCACGATGGAGGAGAGCCCGGCCAAAGCCGTGCGCTCGAAGAAAGAAAGCTCGATCGTCAAGATGGCGCTCCTCGGCAGCGAGAAGGCGCCGGAATCGGGCCCCGGCGCTCGCGCCGATGTCGTCTTGAGTGCGGGAAATACCGGCGCGTGCGTTTCGGCCGGCATCATGCACATGAAGCGCATGGCGAAGGTTCATCGCCCGGGCATCGCGGTCACCGTACCGGCCTTTAAGGGCCCAGTCGTGATGATCGACTGCGGCGCAAATCCTGAGCCCAAGCCCACGCATCTCTGGCAATATGCCGTGATGGCGGCGGAACTGGCCCGGATCGTGCACGGCATCGAAAACCCTCGCGTCGCGCAGATGAATATCGGCAGCGAAGAAGCTAAGGGCACCGACACGATCAAGCAAACGCGCGACTTGCTTCGTGCGACTCCCGGACTGAACTACGTCGGCTACGTCGAAGGCCGCGATCTCTTTGATGGCAACGCCGACGTGATCGTGACCGACGGCTTTGTCGGCAACACACTTTTGAAGATGGCCGAAGGCCTTGCGAAATCGATCTTCACGGCGCTCGCGACCGAGATCATGACGCAGGATCCCGGGCTGATGCTCCAGATCGAGCCTGTTTTCAAGCAGATCTGGAAGAAGAACGACTACCACGAACACGGCGGAGCCCCGCTGCTCGGCGTGAACGGCGCGATGTTCATCGCCCACGGCAGCAGCGAAGCCAAGACGATCAAGAACGCGATCCGCAACGCGCGTAAATTTGTCAGCAGCGGTGTCAACCAGGTCATTGCCCGCCGCCTCGAAGAGGTGAGCGCGGTTGCCGGGAATCTCGCCGAGGCCGGCGCGGAGTCCTGAAGCTTCCCGAACGAATCGCAGAACCACGGCCATTGGCCGCGCGTAGACTTTCATACTCATGTCCAGCGGCACAACATCCGGCCGGCGTCCCGTCGGCGTTCGCATCGCAGGGACCGGCTCGGCACTTCCGAAGCGCCGGCTTACCAACTCCGACCTCGAAAAACTAATGACCACGTCGGACGAGTGGATCGTGCAGCGCACGGGCATTCGCGAGCGTCGAATCCTCAATCGTGAAGAAGGCGAATCGACGAGCCAACTCGCCGCCGACGCCCTCAAGGGCGCATTGGCCGATGCACGCCTCGAAGCCAAAGACCTCGACCTCATTATCATCGCGACGATGACCGCCGAAATGTCCTGCCCCGCTTCGGCGTCGCTGGTGGCCAACATCATCGGTGCGGGCGACTGCGGCGCATTCGACCTGACCGCCGCCTGTTCTAGCTTTGTCTATGGCCTCAATGTCGCTCACGCTCTCATCAAGAGCGGAGCCTATCGCACGGTCGGACTTGTCGGCGCTGACGCACTTTCCACCATGATGGAGTACAACGACCACGGTCGCTCGACCTCGATCATCTTCGGCGATGCCGCGGCAGCCGCCGTCATCAAGGCCACCGACGACACGAGCAAAGGAATTCTCGCCCAGTCGATGCACTCCGACGGCAGGGGCTGGAAAGAGATTTATGTCCCCCGGTGCGCACAGGATTTCCCGCCCGGCGTCGAGGTGGATGAATCCAAATTCGATCGCGTTCAGATGAACGGCGCCTCGGTCTTCAAGTTTGCGGTGGGAACGTTCCCCGAGCTGATCCAGCAAACGCTCGATGAGGCCAACGTTGCCGCGGCAGACGTCGACATGTACGTCTGCCACCAGAGCAATCAGCGCATTCTGACAGCCGCCCGCGAGCGCTTCGGCCTTCCAGAAGACAAGCTCTACATCAATATCGACCGCTTCGGCAATACCGTGTCGGCGTCGGTCCCGCTCTGTCTCGACGAGCTTCGCAAGTCCGGCCGCATTCGCGATGGTCACAAGGTGATGTTCGTCGCTTTCGGGGGCGGATTGACTTGGGGCAGCAGCCTCTGGCAGCTCTAGTTCCCGCTTCTTGCGGACCCCACGCCGACCTGGCGTTTCCTACAATGCCCGCATGAGCACTCCGCTCGTCATTCTTTGCCCCGGGCAGGGCGCGCAGACAGTCGGCATGGGCAAAGCCTTAGCTGAAAAGTCGGCCGACGCCAGGGCGGTTTTTGACCGCGCCGACCAGATTCTGGGCGATTCGCTCGGCGCGCCGCTCAGCCGCTTGTGCTTTGAGGGTCCGGCCGATCGCCTGAACAAAACCGACGCGAGCCAGCCAGCAATCTTCGCGACTTCGATGGCGTGCTACGCCGCGTTGAAGGCGCAATGGAGCTACGGCAACGGCGAAACCCCAATCGCTGCCGCGGCAGGACTGTCACTGGGTGAATACACGGCGCTCACGATCGCCGGGGCAATGTCGTTCGAAGACGGTTTGAAGCTGGTGACTCTTCGAGGCCGCGCCATGCAGGATGCCGCCGAGGCCAGCGAAGGCGGCATGGTCGCACTGATCGGCGCAGATGAAGGCCAGGCGCAGCAAGTCTGCGACAAGGCACGCGGATCTGATGTACTGGTCTGTGCGAACTTCAACGCACCCGGCCAGATCGTCCTTTCGGGTTCCAAGTCGGCCTGTGATCGGGCGGGTCCAATCGCGTCTGAACTCGGCCTTCGCGCTACCGCGCTCGTCGTCGCTGGAGCGTTCCACTCACCGCTCATGCGTCCCGCCGCCGATCGTCTGGCGAAGGCATTGTCCGAAGTCAAGATTCGCGTGCCGCGTTGCCCGGTCTACGCCAACGTGACTGCTGCACCCCACTCCCCAACGCCCCAAAGCATCCGCGAGCGCCTCGTCGAGCAGCTCACGAGCCCGGTCCGCTGGGCCCAGTCGTGCGCTGCGATCGCATCGTCGCTTGCGGGCAAGGCCGAATTCCACGAGCTCGCGCCCGGCCGCACGCTCGCGGGCCTCTACCGTCGAATCGATAAGAACGTCAAGGTCGCTCCTCATGACGAGCCTTGAGCCGGTTTTTCTCTTTCAGGATCCCGCATGCGATTGAACTCTTTCTGGACCATCCTCCCGCTCTCTCTCGCGCTGGTCGCCGGAACCGCGATCCTTCCCGGCTGCGGCGAAAAGAAGCCGCCACCCAAGCCGGTTGCTCCGCCCCCCCCGCCGCCCCCTCCCGCGCCGAAATCGATCGACGTGAGCACGCTGCTGCAAACCAACCACGCCGACAAGCGCGTGCAGTTCCCGCAGGAGAAGGCCCCGGTCGACGACGAAGTTGCCGTCAGCGTGATCAACCTGGCGAGCGCGATCGCTAAGGGTGATTCCAAGGCCATGGGCGGATTGCTCGTCAATGTCGGCAAGGACGTGCTTGATCAACTGCTCGCCAACGGCCAATGGGACGATGCCACGGCCAAGATCGAGGCTGTTCGCGTCGTCGAACTCTCAGCGCCCGGCGCAAAGCCCCAGAGTTTCAACGTGACTTTCGCGGTGCAGGAACCCGGCGTCGCCTATCTGGTTCGATTTGTCGGCACGCTCGACAACGGCAAGTACGCCTTTACCGGCTCGCCGGGCGGACGCAAGACACACCCTCGGGCCAATCAGTTCGACGACGGCGTCTTCGACTGATCGTGGGTCTGGATTTTTCTCATTTCAACGGCCACACACACCATGACAGACACCACCAAGAGAGTCGCAGTCGTCACCGGAGCATCCCGCGGCATCGGCCGCTCGATCGCCCAGCGTCTTGCGAAAGACGGGCGCCATGTCGTTCTCGTCGCCCGGACCGAGAGCGCGCTGAATGACGTCAAGCACGGAATCGAAGCCAACGGGGGCAGCGCCTCGGTCATGGCTGCGGACATCGCCGATGCGAAGGCGTTTGCCGCGGCGATCGAGAAGATCGCGGAAACGCAGGGGCGTCTTGACATCCTTGTGAACAACGCGGGAATTACCAAAGACGGCCTCGCGCTGCGCATGAGCGACGAAGACTGGGACGCCGTCATCTCGACGAATCTGACGAGCGCCTTTATCGCAATCCGTGCCGCGGCACGCGCGATGATGAAGGGCAAGTTCGGCCGCATCATCAACATCTCGTCCACCAGCGGCGTTGTCGGCAACGCAGGCCAGGCGAATTACGCGGCGGCAAAGAGCGGCTTGATCGGATTGAGCAAGTCGATCGCCCGCGAACTCGGTGGCAAGAACATCACCTGCAATGTCGTCGCGCCCGGATACATCGAAACGGACATGACCCAGAACTTGCCTCAGCAGGTGAAGGATCATGTGATGGGCATGATTGCCGTCAAACGTTTCGGCACCGGCGAGGACATCGCTGCTGCCGTTTCGTACGCAACGAGCGATGAGGCGGGCTTCTTTACAGGGCAGACGATCGTGGTTGACGGTGGCATGACGATGGCCTGATCTCCCGATCAGGCCTGCTCTGTCGCACGAGACAAGAACTGCTCGTACTTTGCCTGCGATGGCAGCAGGTAGAGGACGACGCCGATCGCCATGGCGGGTGCCGCGAGCCCCCACCACGCTCCCGCGAGAAACAACGTCACGATACCGAAGAGGCCAAACGCCTCGACAAGCGCTGCGCGGCAGACAACCAGCGCGGAGTACCGGCTCCAGAGCGCTCGTTCCTTCTCCGCGACTTCCCCCGGTCCTCGCCACGCGATGCGGGCAGAACGCACGGCGCTTGCGTGCACAAGAGGCCAGATAAGAGCGATCCCGACGCCGAGCGCAACGGCGATGGACGGAAGGATTGCGGCGACAGTGCCGCTCTGCCCGTGTGAGGCGGGCGACACTTGTTCGATGGTCGTCACGATTGCGATGATCGCGAACACAATCATCCCTGCGCACAACGCGAAGCACACGAGCCTCAGCGTGTTCATGTTCGACGCGGATTGCTCGGGCATCAATCGATTCTCCGGCTATCTCTTCACCTCGGATGCGCGGCTCAAATCAAACCCAAACGACTTTCGAATCGGTTCGCCCGCTTCGTCTAGCGGATGATCCTCGACGGTGACATGGTTGTCATCCACGCGCCTGAACACCGAACGCACTTTGACTTTCGTTCCGTCCTTCTTCGGCTGCTGAGAAATCAGCGTGAGCACGCGGCCTGTGGCGTCAAGGTTGCCGATCTCGTTGAACTGCATCAGATTGTCGACGTTCAGCCAGAGCGTGCGGTACTGCTTCAACTCTGGATCAAACGTGACGTAACCAACAAATCGATTGCTGCCCCCGGCGCCCCCGTTGACAACCGCATCGAATTCGAGCCGCAGGAAGCGATCGCCAAACGCCTTCTCGATTTTCCACGGTCCCTTCTGCGAAACTGTGGTCTCCGGCCCGGCAAGCATGCCGTCGCCATCCCATGTTCCAACGAGGAACGAGAGCCGATCAACCGCCGCGACAACCGAATCCGCGGACTTGGCCTGATCGCTCGCCACTGGCTCCGCAACGATCCATCCCACCATCGACGCGACGATCACCGCAAGAATCTGCATGTTTCGCTTCTCCGCTCCGCGCGTTCAATACGCGAGGTAGCTCATATGAAGCTCGGCGTGGCGGAGTGTTCCCTTGATCCACTCGTCGTGCGTCATTTCGCCGAAGAGCACGCTCTTTTGCGTGGGCCGCTCTCGCTTCAGGCGCTCGATTGAATGACGCAAGCGGCGCTCACCTTCATCAAGCGTGGCGAATTCTGTTCCGAGTGTGCCGTTGTCGATGCCGGGAATCCTCACGCCTCGCGGCATCGATTTGTTGATAAACCTGTTCTTCTGGAACTTCAGAATGAACTTGATGATCCAAGGCGGGTTGAGCTTCGGCGGAAAGCCGTCGTACGAATAGTCGATCCACGTCGCCAAATGCGCGAAAATCTGACCCGCGCTCCAATTGCCGACCTGTTTCACGCGTCCCGCACGGTCAGCCGCCGCAATTCGATCTATCTCAATGAGCACCGCATCCAGATCAGCGAAATGCAGTTCGCGCGCGCCGTCCGGGCAGACACGCACCTTCTTGGTGTTCACCGTTGTCATGCCAGAAGCCTAACAAAGTCCCCCCGTTGTGCGGCTCGACGCCATTTTTCCTTCGCCCGGGTGAAATTGGTCTTGGTGTCGGTTTGTTCTTCTGAGAAACTCGGGTGGGGTCGGTGCCCCGCGCAATGTGTTCGGTTTCCGCCCGAACTCGCTGTGAATCCCGTGATCGGAGGGAGAGACATCATGCTTTCAAAGTATTTCGTGGCTGCCTGCGCGGCCGGTTCGATCGCATCGCTCGCCGGCGCCGGCATCATCGGGACGGCGGGTCAGGTCAGTCAGATCGCGCAGCCGCTTGATGCGCAGCTCGACGTGCTCACTAACACAACCTCCGCGTACTGCTGGAACGAAGCGCAGGACGTCGCGCTCTCGCAGAACGTCTGGGTGAACGCGTATACGCCGGGCAACTACTCCATCCCTGCGCATCTCACCGACATCCAGATCGTCGCCGGCACCATGGTCCGCAGTCACTACATCCACTTCGATGCGCCGCCCGGTGGTAGCGGTTCGATTCAGGGCTTCGTGAAGTTTGATCGTCCCATCATCGGCGTGATCGTGCTCAATACGCCCGGGTCGCGGCATCTCGACGATTCAGATTTCCTCGGCGCCCCGACGCTCTTCACGCACAACGAGAATTTCCGCGGGCTCGAAATGAGCATCGATTCATTTTTCATCTCCGCGTCGCTCGACACGCTTCAGTTCTCCATGGGCATCTCGCAGCCGGGCGATTTCATCCGCGTGCTGACCGCCGGCGACATCCCGACGCCGGGCTCGCTCGGAGTTGCTGGGTTTGGGCTGCTTCTTGCTTCGCGCCGCAAGCGCTAAAGAACATTCCCGTGAATTTCGGAGCGCGGCGGTCGTGCGGGCCGCCGCGTTTCATTTTTGACTTAGCATCGGCCCGGCGTGCGCTACTTGGGTTGCCCCAACGTGCGCTCGAAGAATTCCGCGATCCGCTCGTTCAGCCGCAGCACCATCTCCGGCTTCGTCACCATGTGCGTCTGGCTCGCCAGCGGCACAAACTCAAATTGCTTTCCTTCGCGGAAGAGTCGATCCGTCAACTTGAGCGAGTGGACGAAGTAGACGTTGTCGTCGGCTGTTCCCTGGATCACGAGCAGCGGCACCTTCAAATCCTTGCAATAGGTCAATACGTCCGACGCGTCATAACCAGCCTTGTTCTTGTCGGGCAGGCCCATATAGCGCTCGGTGTAGTGCGTGTCGTAATCGCGCCAATCGGTGACCGGCGCACCCGAAACTCCCGCTTTGAACACATCCGGTCGGCGCATGGCCGCCATCGACGAGAAATATCCGCCGAACGACCAGCCGAAGACGCCAATCCGTTCGCGATCCATCTCCGGGAATTTCTTGCACAACGCCTCGATCGCGTCACACTGATCCGTCAGCGGCACATCGATAAAATTGCCCACGCCGTCCTTCTTCAGCACGCGCGACCAATCGCGACCCCGACGTGGCGTGCCCCGGCCGTCGATGCTCACGACTATGAAGCCCTTGTCAGCGAACCACTGATTCTGCAGATAGGCGCGGGCGTTTGCATTCACCTGGTTCGCGCCGGGGCCGCCGTAGACAAAGTCGAGCACCGGGTACTTCTTCTTCGGATCGAAATTGCGAGGCCGCACGATGACTGCCGCGTACTCGCGCCCGTTCGCCTGAATCCGAACCCATTCCGGCTTGGGCACAAACGGAGGTTCCGCCGCGACCGAGCGAATCTGTCCAACGCGGGTTCCGTCTTCAAGGCCGGGCTTGCCCTTGAACACGTTCAGCACCTGGCTGCCGTCGCGATTGCGTCCGGCGATCACCCACAGGTTCATCGCATCGTTCGTCACAACGCCAAACTGCCCGCCTGTGTCGGCTTCGCTTCTCGAGACCGGCGAGGTCACCGGGCGAAGACTTCCGGTCTTCAAATCGACTCGCAGCACCTGCATCTGAGCGCTGTCATTCTCCGGGACCGCCGTCACGAGCGCGACATCGGCCTTATCGCACACATCAACGAGCCCCTCGATCTGCCAACCCGGTGTCGGGAACTTCTTCTGAATCGCGCCGTCTGTTCCTCGGGCCTGCAATTCCCAGCCGTCCGTTTCACCTTGCTCAGTCAGCCACAGGAATCGCTTGCCTTCAGCGCACCATGCCGGAATGTCGTGCTCGAGGCCGATCCACGCGGGGTCCTTCTCCGTGATCAGCGCATGTGTGTCGCCCGTATCGGTATCGACGCGAAGGAGGACCTGCTGGGTCTGCTCGCGATTTTGCACCAGTATCGTCGGCACGCCGTGCTTTGGCCATTCCACGCGTGCCAGGTATGGGAACTTCGCGCGATCCCACTGCACCGCCGTCGCAGGCTTTGCGGTTGTGCCAACATCCGGCGAAATCCACAGCGTGACCTCCGCGTTCGCCTTTCCAGCGCGCGGATATTTCCACGGCTGGGGCACCTTCGCCGGATCGGCGGGATCTGGAATGTAAAACGTCTCGAGTGGCCCGACATCCGTTTGTTGATACAACAGGCGGCGTGAATCAGGCGACCACCAGAAGCCGTGCATGCGCTTCATCTCTTCCTGTGCGGCAAACTCGGCTTCGCCGTAGCTGACATTGTCCTTCGCCTGCGGACTGATGCGGCGCGGCTCCCCCACTGCCGCGGGGCTGATCCACAATTCGCCGTCACGCACAAAGCCAACGTGATTACTGTCAGGCGACATGATCGGATCGATCGCGCTCCCGCCGGTCGTGACCTCCGTCGCGTGTACGTTTCCCGATTCAACACTCGACATCAACACGCGGAACAAGCGACCGCTCAAGGGCACGAGCAGAGTCTTGCCATCCTTCGATAATCCAAACGACGCAATGCCGCGGCTGCTCATCCGCATCCGCTCGCGCCGCGCGAGTTCCTCCGCGGTCAGCTTCTCATCTCCCTTGCCGAGCAGATCCGCCGCGTTCAGTATCTTGCGTTCTTTCCCCGTCGCGGCATCGAACATCCAGAGTTCCTGCGAGAAACTTTCCGGCCCTTCGCTCCGCAGAAATAACACGGCTGTCCCGTCCGGCGTCACCTTGAATGCGCCGGGTTCGCCCAATCGAAATCGATTGGTCTTCGCAAACTGTTCGAGGAATGCGTCGGGCTGCTTGGCCGAACCGGGATTGGGCATGTTCTGCCTCGCGAATGTGGAAGCGGAGATCGAAAGAGCACTCAACAGGACAATCGCCTGGGAGATGGGTTTGCGCATGAGCAAAGCGTACCGACCAACCCGCGGCAGGTTCCACGCACGAAATTCAGGACTTTGTCGATCAGTAGTGGTCGGTCATCCAGGGCGTGCCGCCGGCGAGCGCGCCGCCGAGGAGATCGAGCGACTTTTCATCGCCGGCGCAAAGCCCGAGACCGGCTGCCTGCCGGGGTGAATAAAGGCCGGTGTACATCGCTGCAAGCCCGCGAATGTTGCATTTTACACCGGCGCGCCCGCCGCTTGGCAGTTTCTTGATCCGAGCTTTGCCGTCCGCAAACTCCGCGCGCCAAGAGCCGGTGTTCGCTGCGATGACGTCATCTGTGATATCGAGATCCACTCCGCCGCGAACCGCGCTCGAGTAGCCGCGGGCCTCGAGCGCACGCTTCACGTCCACCACCCGCAGCATCCAGTAATCCTTCAGCTTCACCTCATACCGCTGCTGAGGCAAAAGCGTGAGCAGCGGGTGCAGTGGACCGCCACCAATCTGAATCCAGTCCGCCATCGGTTCGTAGTCGGCAAGAAACGCGATCAACTGGCGCCCCGCTTCAGCGCTTGTAAACGCGATGTCCGACAACTGCAATTCCTGTCGGATCGAGTTCGGATCGCGTCCTTGCGTCATGAACAAATAGCCGCCGAGTTCGCCGCGCTCATCGAGCACGCCGTATCCCTGGTTCTTTGAATCTGGGCGTTCCTTGATTCGCTTCCAGATGTATTCGGACCGATCGAGCATGCCGTTGTACGCCGATGCGAACTGCCTGTAGCACTTTTCAATCCGGGGCTGATCCGAATCCTTCAGCACAATCACATTCCGCGCCTTTGGACCGCCAAGCAGCCGCGAGACCGGAACTCGGATGATGAACCGGTGCCCCGCCTGTTCAAAGCCAGACTGTCGATAGAGCGCTTGCGTCGAGCAATAGAGCCCACCGATCGCCTCGCCTTTTTCGTGCATTTCGCGTACGCACGCTTCCATCATGCGGCGGGCGTGGCCTTTGCCGCGTGCTTCGGGCGCGGTCGCAACTCCGGCGATGCCGCAGAGTGAAACGCTCTTGCCCCCAAAAAACTGCCCCATCTCGATCCGACGCAGGCACCCGGGAATCGTCTTCCCATCACGCACGACACGGATGTTGTGGGGCCCGTTCTCTTTGACCCACTTCGTGCTGTTCGCCATCGTTCCGGCGAATGCGAGCGTGATCAGCCGGGCGACCTCGGGGATGTCGCCACGCTTCATCACTTCATACTTCGCGCCGCCGGATTTGGCCGCACCAGACACCGCCCGCTTCTTGATTGTCTTCGCCAATCTCAATCTCCCGGAGCTAGTCCCGCTTGTACGACTCCCGATCCACCACTTCCATATACCGGCCCGGCTCGGGCATCGCTGCAAACCCGAACTGAGCGTACAAACCGTGCGCATCCCGCGTCATCAGGCAGAGCCGGCGCATCCCTTGCAATTCCGGGTGTTCGACGATGGCCTTCATCAACATCTTCGAGAGCCCGCGTCCGCGATATTCCTCGATGATGAAAACATCCGCGATGTAGCCGTACGTCGCCTTGTCGGTGATGACACGGGCGAAGCCGACTTGCTTCGGCTTGCCTGATTTTCCGGGGCGATTCGCCTTCGTGTCGTACACCCCAAAGCTCATCGAATTCGCGATCGCTCGTTCAACCCGGCTCCGCGCAATTCCCGGTAACCAGTAGCAGTCGCGCAAAAAGTCAAACACAGCATCCACGTCGAGCAGCGCCTTCTCGCTCGAAATTTCGAATCCACCTTCGTCGATGGGCATGCTTCAGCGTACACCAATCGCAAACGACGGCCCAAAACAAAAACCCCCGGCCTTCGCCAGGGGTTGAAAGTCTGAATCTGCTTCTAGCTGGCTCAGCCCGCCGCCATCTTCGCGGCCTTGGCCTTCGCATCTTCGAGAGCTCCGACGTACATGAACGCGCCTTCCGGCAGGCTGTCGCCTTCGCCGTTGCAAAGACGCTCGAAGCTATCGATGGTCTGCTCGAGGTTCGAGTCGACGCCCTTGAAGCCCGTGAACTGCTCGGCAACGTGGAACGGCTGCGAGAGGAAGCGCTCGATCTTGCGGGCGCGGCTCACGGTCTGCTTATCTTCTTCGCTCAGTTCGTCAACGCCCAGAATCGCGATGATGTCCTGCAGATCCTTATACCGCTGCAGAATGCGCTGCACGCGCATCGCGATGCGGTAGTGGCGCTCGCCAACGATACCCGGATCGAGAATGCGGCTGGTCGAGGCCAGCGGATCGACGGCCGGGTAGATGCCCTTCTCGGCGATGCCGCGGCTAAGCACGATGAACGCGTCCAAGTGGCTGAAGGCCGTGGCCGGTGCCGGGTCGGTCAAGTCGTCGGCGGGCACGTAAATGGCCTGCACCGAGGTAATGGCGCCCTTGTTGGTCGAAGTAATGCGTTCCTGAAGTTCGCCCATTTCCGTGCTCAGCGTGGGCTGATATCCCACGGCGCTGGGCATACGACCGAGCAGTGCCGACACTTCTGAACCAGCCTGCGTGAAGCGGAAGACGTTGTCCACGAACATCAGGGTTTCTTTGCCCGACGCATCGCGGAACTCTTCGGCCATCGTCAGCGCCGAAAGCGCGACGCGGAGACGCGAACCCGGCGGCTCGTTCATCTGGCCGAACACCATCGCCACCTTATCAAGAACGTGAGCGGTCTTGCCGTTCTCGTCGGTGTACGCGGCTTCTTTCATTTCACGCCAGAGATCGTTACCTTCGCGGGTGCGCTCGCCGACGCCGGCGAAGACCGAGTAGCCGCCGAAGTTCTTGGCGACGCGGGCGATCATCTCCTGAATCACGACCGTCTTGCCGACGCCTGCGCCACCGAACAGACCGATCTTTCCGCCGCGGACGAACGGGCAGAGCAGATCGATGACCTTGATGCCCGTGGGCAGAATTTCGGTCTTAGGGTTGAGGGCCGCGAACTCGGGCGGCTCTTTGTGAATCGGAGCGCGCTTGACGTTGGTCGGAGCAGGCAACTTGTCGATCGGGTTTCCCAGGAGGTTGAACACGCGGCCGAGCACCTGTTCGCCGACCGGAACGGTCACGGGCGAGCCGACATCGGTGCAGGTCATGCCGCGGCGGAGGCCGTCGGTGGAACCAAGCGCAACCGCTCGCACGCGCCCGCCGCCGAGGTGCTGCTGCACTTCGCCGGTGAGATTGAGTTCGCCGGCCTTGGTCTGGGCCTTGATCTCAACCGCGTTGTAAATCGCCGGAAGCTGATCTTCCGCGAACTGAGCGTCGAAGGTCGAACCGATGACCTGAGTGATCGTGCCGTTGCCTGCCATGAGGACTCCTCGGGACTGGGGCGAGACGTTTTCACCGATTTTCCGACCCGCCAAAGGGCTGGAAAAGGGGGAGGCAAGGATAGCGCACGGGACCCCTCTCGGGAAGCCTTCTGAGGTCCAAAATCGATCTCGGACCAGCCGGCACGGTCCCGGAAAAGCCACCGTCCAAGCCCTCCGCCAGATGTTCAGCCCTGCGTGAGGAGAGATGAGATTCTGGATTCTGGGGGAGGAGAGAGTTAGAGATAGAGAAGAAGAAGAAGAAGAAGAAGGGAAGTCGGGGACGCCCGATCTGCGCCAGTCAGCCGCCAGACACTCATCACTCCCACACAGGGGTGAAACTCTCGCCGGTCGGGGCGGATGATGCACGTGCATCCGACGCCGCTCAGCGATTCTCTGGCTTTGCCGATGGACCGGCGACGGCGTTGAAAGTCATTCCGTCGAACGTACAGACACCCTTGTACGTCCCAAACCACATCTTCCCCGCCCTGTCCTTATAAATGGCCGACACCGAATCGACGTTGAGTCCGTCTTTCGTCGTGAAGTTGGTAATGTCCTTCCCGTCGTACCGCCACGCGCCCGAATCAAACGCGCCGATCCACAGATTGCCCGCGCCGTCCTCGGTGATCGCGTGCGGATCACCAATCGTTCCCGGCATCCGAATCAGGCCACGGTGGAGCCACGTGCGGTTGCCGATCTTGTTGTCATCGCCGAAGTTTCTCAGTTCTTTGCCGTCATACCGAAACAATCCGACGCCGCTGTTGCCGAACCACATGTCACCCCGCGAATCCTCGAAAATCGCTCGAACCGCGGACTTGTCCAAATCCACATCGCGGAACCAGGCAAACGACTTCCAGTCGTAGCGGCAGACCCCGCGGTTGGCTGTCCCTATCCAAATATTTCCGGCACGATCGCGATACACGCTGTACGTGTCATATGGGTTCAAATCACCGCGTGCGCGCCTCGTTTCCACATCCGCCGCATCAACGGGGAACGCTAGATATCGCAGCGTCTTCCCGTCGTAGACATGCGCCCCCTCCACCGCCGGAAACCACAGCGCATCGGGCCCTGGCGCTCGTGCTGCAAAGGAATTGTCGCCGATCGGGCTTTCCAACGGTGCCTCAATCCGCTCGAACTTCTTCCCATCAAAGCGGCAAAGCCCATCGCGCGTCGTGATCCACAGATTTCCCTCCGTGTCCTCCTGAATCGTGCGAACGAAGTTGTTGGGCAGCCCCTCCTTTTCGGCAAAGTATCGAAACGTCTTGCCGTCGTAAAGGCAGATGCCTTCGCCGTCCGTCCCGAACCACATATTGCCCTGCTTGTCCTGCACGATCGTGCGGACGTGCGCAGTGATCGATTGCTTGTCCACGTGCGTGACAACGTCGGTGCTCACGGGTCCCCGCGCTCGCGGACTTGAAGCCGGCGCAGGCTGCCCGAAAGCATTCGCAGAAATCAGCACGACCGCAAGAAGGCCTGACGACGCGTGCATGCAAATTTCCTTTGACCATCGAAAGAACGGAGATCGCCACCGTGAATCGGCGGCTATGAAGTGCGCGAGCCCGGTGCCAGGTTCGCAAACATCCAGTCATCCACAAACTTTCCATCCTTCAAAAACCGCGCCTTCATCAGGCCTTCCTCGACAAACCCAACTTTCCGCAGCACGCTCATCGATCTGACGTTTCCTGCAAAGACGCATGCTTCAAGCCGGTGCACTCCGAGCGTTCCGTGGGCAAACTCCACCACCGCCTTCGCCGCTTCGGTCACATACCCGTTCCCCCAGAAAGGCACGCCGAGCCAATACCCCATCTCCGCCCGCTTGTGCTTCGGAGTCCCCACCAGCCCGATCGCGCCCATCAACGCATCATCCGGCTTCGAGCGAATCCCGAAGACCATCGTCCAGTCTTCACGCCATCGCTCCCAAAATCCCGGATGCTTCCCGACCCACTCCCCCGCCAGCTTCACCGTGTACGGATGCGGAATCAGCAGCGTCACGTCATAAATGCGTTTGTCCCCCGCCAACTCCCCAACGCGCGGGGCGTCCGACATCTCGAGCGCGCGAAGCACGAGCCGCTCGGTCTCCAGTACAGGTCGCCCTTGTTCGTCGATCTTCACGTCAAGAGAATACAGTCAGCTTGCACCGCCGAGAACGCCGCGCCAAATGGTCATCCTTCTGCTTTCCGAATCCCTTCACTCACCTTTCTCCGTGTCTTCCTCCGTGGTTCTCCGTGGCTCTCCGTGTTGTTCTGCCTTTCTACTCTTGCTTCCCATGAAGATCCACGAGCACCAGGCCCGCGACCTCCTCAACGCCTACAAAATCCCCGTCCCACCCGGCCGCATGATCACCACCGTCGATCACGCCGCGGACGCGTTCCAGCAGGCCGTTGCCGGCAGCCCGACGGGTGAAGTCGTGATCAAGGCCCAAGTCCACGCCGGTGGCCGCGGCAAGGCCGGCTTCGTCAAACTCGTCAAGAACAAGGACGATGCCGTCGCCGCCGCGAAGTTCATGCTGACCAATCGCATGAAATCGCCTCAGACTCCGCCCGAAGGCCTCGAAGTCAAAAAGGTTCTTATCGCGCAGGCCGCCGAGATCGCCAAGCGCGGCACATCGGGCCACGAAGAGTTTTATCTGGCCATCACCACCGACCGCAAGACCCGCCGCAACATCCTCATCGCCTCGCGCGAAGGCGGCGTCGAGATCGAAACCGTCGCGCACGACCGCCCCGACGCGATCATCAAAGTCCCGCTCCATCCGCTCCTCGGCCTGCAGAGTTTCCAGGCACGCGAAGTTGCGTTCAAGCTCGGCTTCAAAGGCAAGCAGGTCAATCAGGCCGTCGCCGTGATGACGGCTTTGTCCAAGCTCTTCGTCGAGAAGGACTGCACGCTCGCCGAGATCAATCCGCTCGTGTTGACGCCCCCAACCAAGGAAAATCCCGATGGCCAGGTGATCGCGATCGACGCCAAGTTCTCTTTCGATGAGAACGGCCTCTTCCGCCATCCGGAAATCGCGTCGCTCGCCGATATCGCCGAAGAAAACCCCGCCGAGACGCGTGCGCAGAAGTACGGCCTTTCCTACGTCGCGCTCGACGGCCAGATCGGCTGTCTCGTCAACGGCGCCGGACTCGCCATGGCGACGATGGACATCATCAAGCTCGAAGGTCAGAAGCGGCTGGATTCGAAGGGCATCAAAGACGAAACCATCGAGCCCGCAAACTTCCTCGATGTCGGCGGCAGCGCCACCGAAGAAGCCGTGACCGAAGCTTTCAGCATCATCCTTTCCGACGATCGCGTCAAAGGCATCATGGTCAACATCTTCGGCGGCATCATGAAGTGCGACGTCATCGCGCAGGGCATCATCAACGCGGCGCGGGGTTTCAAGAATAAAGACGGCAGCGTGGGATTCAAAGTCCCGCTGGTCGTTCGCCTCGAAGGAACGAATGTCGAAGCCGGGCGCAAGTTGCTGCAGGATGCGAAGGGCTCGTTGCCGACGCTGCAGGCGGCGACGGATCTGAGCGATGCGGCAAGAAAAGTGATCCAGGCAATCTGCTAGACTCATTGTCGCAGTTTTTCACCCGGAGAATTCCGATGGCCACTTCGCCTTGGATATCGTCGGTAGCCATTCAGGGCTTGCACGGCCATCAGACTTTGCGTGCGCGATTCAAGTCGGGCCTAAACATATTTTATGGAAAGAACGGAACTGGCAAGACCACGCTATTGCACATTCTCGCCAATCTGATGTTTCATGACCTAGAGCGATTTCTCGAACTTAATTTCCGTACAATTACCATTGAGACATCTGCGCCTTCCGTTATTCAACTAGTTCGGACAGCTGGCAGTCCCGGCCCATCCATAATGCTGTACGTGGATGGCCATCCAATTCAGGCAATTCTTAAATCGCACGAAGTTTCACCCGATACCTCTCATCGGCTAACTTCGGCCTTGGGTCCGCTTCCAGTTTATCTTCCGGCATTTCGCACGATACTGGATGCCGTCGATCGAAGCTTGGCAGGGTCACAAGAGTATGTCGCGTTTCGAGATGGAGTTAGAACGGACGAAGACTACGGCAGAGTGCTTCGACGCGTATCTATGGACTCGTCGTTCCTAACCGCAACGGACGCTCGCAGAGGCCGCTCGGATCGGGCAGAGTCAATCGCTTACAAGACCATTTTCTGTCGCAAATGGTTTGGTCAGTTTGTGCCAATCATTCGCTATCCAGCACTTTGGGAGGTGTCGACCGAATTGCTCGCAGAGCACCAAGGGGCGACCTTCACAATCGGTCAGACCGATCAGAAAAACCTATCCAAGGTTTTTACGGCTGTCCTTGAGGCCCTTTCAAAAGCTGACCCTGAAGGACCGCCGCGTGGACTCTCCGCCGACATCCAAAACTTGCGCAAGCAATTAGACGTAATGAAGGCAACTCAGCATTCACTTCCTCGTGAGTACGATGAACTACGAAAACTTTTGACGGAACTGGAATCTGCCCCTCGCAAAATTGATCCAGCGCTCACGACCGTTTTGAAAGTTTACACCGACGTACTTCAACAGAGAAATCAAACATACGAATCTGCCTTTCGCGTGCTCGCTCGATTTCAAGAATCCGTAAATCGGTTTTTTGAAAGAAAACGCGTAGATCTAACCGGATTTGCAAATCCGCGAAGAGCGCAGGAATTCATCATGGATGTTCGTCGCGCACGCCATCCGGTGTCAACGCTCTCTTCCGGGGAACGACACGTGTTCACGCTTCTGTTTTCTGCAACGCACATGTCGGGCCGAGACGGCGTTGTATTAATCGACGAACCCGAGTTATCATTGCACGTGGACTGGCAACGGTCTATTTTGTCGGAGCTGCAAAAGCAGGCAGATGGCCGACAGATCATTGCATGCACACATGCGCCTGAGGTTCTTGCAGACCATATGGATCATTCCATGGAGCTGCATCTAGAATTTGAAAGTGATACAGATATTTCCACAGACGATAATTCTACCTCAGGTGCTTAACATGTCTACTTATTCTATTCCGGGCTACGTGGCGGTTGCGGTAATTCGTAGCAGTGCCACCATTCTCACCGAGGGGCCTACAGACTCCAAGACAATCAAGCAGCTGATTGGAGAAGTGGCGAGTCGTTTAAAGAGAAAAATTGCCATTTCGGTAGACTCCGCGGCCATAATTCGCTCACCAAAAGCTACGCTCGGAAATCGGGAGAAGGTAGAGGAGATTCATCGGTTGGCTGGCCCTACCTCGCGAGACAAGCTCGCATGTTGGGTTGATCGCGAGCATCGCAATTTTGCAGTAGCCGCCGAACTCCGTGATGAACTCCCGCATCATAATGTTGTGGACAAATCATTATTTTGGACTCGGGGCCACTCAGTAGAGAATTACTTTCTTCACGCTCCGTATTTTGAATCGTTCTTGCGGATTCGGCTCCCGGATATTCAGCCACCAGAAGTGCTGGAGCGATGCGGCGTAGTCTTGCAATCGGCAACTCGATGCAGTGCGGGCCTTTGTATTGCCGCAAGCGAGTGTAGTTGCCTTGATAGAATGCGTGGGCTGGTTCAAGTGAGCGATTGGCAAATAAACGGCTCCGACGCGAGCCTGGATCCGGCGACGCTTTACGATCGTTTGCATCACCGGGGAATCGATCGGCCCTTGGCGGACAAGATGTTTCAACGGGCAGCCGAGGTTGAAGCCTTGAACGCGCGTCCCGCAGGGACACATACGCAAGTTGGACAAGGGCACTTAATGTTGGAATTGTTGTGGGCTGCGATCGGGGCGGCACTCTTGAGCGCGGGCATCGGCGAGGATGAAATTTCGCGAGTGGCTGCGGGGTTCTGGGATGAGAAACGCGCACACTTTGTGAATTTGTGGGTGCAAACTCGTTACAATATGGCCGACTTTCCACTTGAACTAGTAAGTTGGATTTCAAGCCACTAGGCAAAATGTCGTGTGACTGTTCGGGCCTTTGGATCCAATTAAGCTTCTAGGGATTGTGATTTGAGCCCCTTAATTCTCGTTGCCCTCGCGCTCGAACTCGCCGTGCTCGTTCGCGTCATGCTCCGCCCCCATCGCGAACCCGCCTCGCGCATCGCCTGGGTCGCCGTCGTCCTCGCGCTCCCGCTCGTCGGTGTCATCGCCTACGTCTTTTTCGGTGAGGTTAACATCGGACGCGCCCGCTTAAAGCGTCTTCGCGCCGTTGAGAAGCGCATGCCTCAGCCGGGCCCAAGCCCCGCGGCCGATCTCGCGAACATGCGCGCCGAGATCCCCGAGCGCTGCTCGCACCTCTTTAACGTCGGCAAGTCCATCTCCGGCTTCGACCCGGTCGCCGGCAATTCCACGCGTCTCCTTGCCGACTCCAATGCCGCAATTGCCTCGATTATCACCGACATCGATGCCGCCAAAGACCACGTCCACATCAACTTCTACATATGGCTCGAAGACGGCAACGGCAAGCGCGTGGCCGAAGCGCTCATGCGTGCCGCCAAGCGCGGAGTCGTCTGCCGCGCCATGGTCGATGGGCTCGGTTCGCGCATTATGCTCAAGTCGCCGACCTGGCGCGCCATGAAAAACGTCGGCATAAAACTCGGTATCGCGCTCGGTATCAAGCACCCCATCCTGCTCGCGCCCGTCCGCCGCTTTGATCTGCGCAACCACCGCAAGATCGTCGTCATCGACAACTCCATCACCTACTGCGGCAGCCAGAACTGTGCCGACCCCGAATTCCGCGTCAAAGCCAAATTCGCCCCGTGGGTCGATGCCCTCATGCGTTTCGAAGGCCCGATCGCCCAGCAGAACCAGCGACTCTTCGCCATCGATTGGATGAGCGCCACCGGCGAAGACATTGACAACTTGCTCTGCGAACCGATCCGTGCACCCAATCCCGGCTTCGTCGCGCAGGTCATCGGCACCGGCCCCACCGTTCGCTATTCGGCGATGCCCGAGGTCTTCGAATCACTTATTTTCGCCGCACGCCAAGAGCTGACGATCTCCACACCGTACTTCGTCCCCGACGAATCGCTGCAGAGTGCGCTCTGCTCGTCCGCCTACCGGGGCGTCAAGACCACGCTCATCCTGCCCGCCCGCAACGATTCATGGATCGTCGCCGGGGCCAGCCGGAGTTACTACAGCGATCTCCTGGATTCGGGCGTCACGATCTATGAGTACGTCGGGGGCCTGCTGCACGCCAAGACGCTCACGCTCGATGGCGAGATCTCGCTCATCGGCTCCGCCAATATGGACCGGCGCAGCCTCGATCTCAACTACGAGAACAACATCCTCCTCCGCGATCCCCCGACGACGCTCTCACTCCGCGCTCGCCAGCAGGAATACATCGCAAAGTCGAATCAGGTCGCCCGCGAATTGGTGCGTGCCTGGCCGATGTCTCGGAGACTTTGGAACAACACGCTCGCCACGCTCGGCCCGATCCTATAGAAGGTCGTTTACTTCGCCAGCGCCGTCTCGATCTTCTCAAGCCGCGCCTCGAGTTCCGCGATCTTCGCGTCCTTCTCGCATTCGACCCGCCGAATTTCCGCCTCGTGCCGGGCGTTCAGATCTTCGATCTGCCTGTCCTTCTCGTTCCGCAGATCGCGCAGCGCCTCGACCATCAGCGCCGTCGTGCCGCGCTCGGTCACAAATCGCATTCCCTGCTCGTCGCACTCGATCCATTCCGGAAACACGCACTCGACATCCTGCGCAAGGAACCCGACCATCGGACCTTCCGCGACGTTTCGCTCGGCGATCGCCTCCTCCGTGTATTCGAATTCAACGCCCCGCAGTTCGAGCAGGCGATCAAGCGTCCCGCGCTGCACGTTGCGGATCTCCTTCTTGAGCCGCGCATCCGACATGACCGACCAGCTTCCTGTCCGGTTCGCGGCAGCGCCGTTCACGGCAAGCTGAAACGATCCCGGCGTGGTCGTGCCGATGCCGACGTTTCCGTTTGGCATGACATTGATCCCGCGCGTGTTCGATGAGTACGACGTGCCCGTAATCTGGAACCGGGGCTGCTGCAACTGCCCGTCAACCGTCACTTCGATGTACCGCGACTGAGCATTGCCCCAGATGGGAACGCCGAAGTCGAGACTGACTGTGAACCCGCCTCTGTCCGAAATGTTCACCGGCGCGGGGTTTCCTTCGCTGCCATCGAATTGAACCGTTTGACCAAGCTGATTCCCTTCGATGATCGCGTCCCACAGGGAAAACGTCATCGGCGTCGGACCGCTGAAGCTGCCTTTCGACTGTTCGAGCCCGCCCTGGAAGATGAACGGAGTCTGTGCACCTGCCGCGGCAAGCGCCGCAAAGCTAAGGCACGCGCACACCGCCAGCGGACGCATCATCGATCGAAGAGTGAGTGACATCGCGATCTCCCGTGAAGAAGGGTCTTCCCCCTCGATCTCGGCAGGATCCGACGCCAAATTGAGAGTTACCGGGCATTTGACCATGGTCGACGCGATCGCGGGCGCTCGTCGCGCAGACTTTGCCCGCACGCCCGATTCCCCTAGCGTTTATTCAAGTTCCTCTTCGCTCTCCCCAATCTGCACCTCAACCCCAACCAGCGGCAGCTTCGTCGACTGACGAACCGCGTTGTAGTTGCGGTAGATGCCATAGGCAAAGCCGACAACGAGCAGCGCCCCCACCGCACCGACCAGTGGACGCGATGAGCGAATCGCCGCTTCAGCCGCACCGATCCGCTTGCCGTCGATCATGCTCAGGCCGATCCACTCGCGATGGCGCAGTGTGTGCATCGCCACACCAAGCAGATGCACCACGATCAATCCCATCATGGCCCAGGCGAGCCACTCGTGAATCTGTCGAAGATCTCTCCGCCCCGCGCCGACGCATAAACCCGTTCCAACCTGCGCAAGCGTCAGCGCGATCATCGCAAAGATCACCCACGCCGACCCCGGGTTATGCCCCGCGAAGTTGGTCTCTCTCCAACGCAGCGCATCGCTCATGTACCCGATCACGCGCCGAGGTCCGAAGACAAAGTCGCCGAACCGCGCCGGCCTCGAGCCAAAGAAACCCCACACGATTCGGAGCAGCACAATCCAACCCAGCGCAAGCCCGATCAGGCTGTGATACGGAAACGTCCGCCCTGAATGCGAGCAGAAGAGCGCGATCGCCAGCGCGCCGACCCAACCCGCGCTGAAGAACAGGTGAAACACCCGCACCGGCCAATCCCAGATCAACGTGCCTCGAGTCATCAGTCGCTCCGGCCCGACCCTCGTTCGCGTTCGTTTGTCCGATCGATTCTCAAAATCCGGAACAGCACCAACGTAGAGCGAACACCCCAGACACACAACTCTTCGAACGCTCATGCACAAACCGTTTAACTTCTGTCGCGGAAAGTGCTTGCGAAGCCAATCCTGCTCGCGCATTGTCTTGCCTCGCGTTCACTCTCACCGCAATCAGGTGTTGAGCGCGCCGATTAGAGAATGGTTCTCAACATTTCCAGAACGCGCGCCACGTTCGGAAGCGCTCTCAACAAAAAGCAAATTTCCGCTGCGCGCTGCCCGCGTTTGTGGTAGCGTGCTGCACTGGGTCGGGGTGATTCTCTCGTTGTCTGGAGAGTTTGGGGTTTGGGGTGCAAATCCAAATTGGTCGTCGCATAGCCGCGCTCGCCGCGGCCTTCGTCGTCGTTTCCCCGAGCGAAATTTCGCGAGGCCGTTGCGTCTCGCGCGCACCCATTGTCTTGATTCCTCTTTTGGAGCGGGTGATCTATGGGATACATGAGGTACATGAAGCGTTCACACAGCAGTTCGTCAGGAGTCATCGTCGACAATGTCAATTTCCGCAGCGTCGGTGGCGGCACCGGAACCCCGGTCGTCGTGAGCTCCGGCACGCTCCAAGGTCGCAGCGGCACATTCTGGCCGACCAATCCCAACACGCCCGCGATCTCCGCTTCCGGCGGCGCGGTCAATCTCCAGACTGCAGATGTCTTCGGTCAGGTTGATCTCAGCGGCAACGCGGGCTTCAGCATCGGCAACTCGCAGATCCGTTCTGGCACTCTGCCCGGCGTGATCGACAACACCAGCGCCGACATCCTCGTTGCCGACACCGGCTTCAACACGTTTACTGCCGGAAACGTCGCAACCACCAACGGCGTCGGTGGTCTCTACTACACGCAGCTCACGTACACGCTCCCCGGTCAGGGCATGCCGCCGAGCGCGACACTGCTTCCCGGTTCTGGCCCGGCAGGACCTGCCGGACCGCAAGGCCCGCAGGGCGTCGCTGGCCCAGCCGGGCCGCAAGGTTCTCCGGGGCTTGCCGGTGCGCAAGGCGCTCAGGGTGACCCCGGTGTCGCAGGCCCGCAGGGACCGCAAGGTGATCCTGGCTTGCAAGGGCCGCAGGGAAATCCCGGACTCCAATGACCGCAGGGTGTTGCCGGATTGCAAGGTCCGCAGGGTGATCCGGGCACGCCAGGTGCACCCGGCGCTCCGGGCAGCAACGGAATCAACGGCGCGCGGTACATCGTCGACGCAACAGGTGGCGGCACGCAGCTCACCGTGCAGGCCGCGATTAACGCGGCAGTCAGCGACGGATACGGCTCAGGGAATCAGGTCGTCATCCAAGTCCGGATCGCCCGCCATCCTGCCGCGTCCCGAAATCGCCCATCAATATAAACAGAATGCGAATCTCGCCCCGGAGCGGACGACGCCTCGCCTATCCGAAAGCGCTGGAGACCATTATTTGTGAAGAAATCTTCATAAACCGCCCAAACAGGGCCCGGGGCGCGGTAATTTGGCCCCTTCGGTTCAGATTTGCGTGAGACAGCTCGGATCGGTCGTGGGAGAGAAGTCGTTGTCGGTGGCTTGGGATATTGGCTAGTTCCAGTTGTACACAACGCTCGCATTCTGCGGGTGTTTGTCGCTTTTCAACGTTGCGTTCACAGTTCCTCTATATCAGGAGAGTGCGGGTCATGAATCAATCACGTCGCGGCGTTCGGGCACTTGTACTTGCGTGTGGGCTGGCCGCAGGCCTCGGAGTTCCGGGCGTCCTCACACCCGTCGCTTCAGCACAAACCCAAGTTGGCTCCGGCTTCGTCTACCAGGGCGAACTCCGAAGCGGCCCGGGAGTCGTCTCGCAGACCGACCTGCGCTTCCGACTCTACGACTCCGCAGTCGGTGGCAACCAAATCGGCTCCGAACTCGGCGTCAGCAGCCTCACGCTCGTTCGCGGACGCTTCAGCGTCAGCCTCGATTTCGGACCGGGCGCCTTCGCCGGTGACGAACGCTTCCTCGAAGTTGACGTGCGCTCGCCCGCCGGTGGCCCCGGCCCGTACTCGACACTCTTCCCGCGCCAACGCATCGGCGTCGCCCCGTACGCCGCGTTCGCGCTCAACGGAAACCCCGGACCGCAAGGACCGATCGGCCCCATCGGACCAATCGGTCCCATCGGCCCGCAGGGCGTGAAAGGAGATACCGGCGATGCCGGCGCCGCAGGCGCGCAAGGGCGAAAGGGCGACACGGGAGATGCCGGTGCCGCGGGCGCGGCCGGTCCTCAAGGGCCCAAAGGTGACACAGGCGAAGTCGGAGCGCCCGGCGCTGCTGGCTCAACCGGACCGGCGGGTGCGCAGGGTCCGAAGGGAGATACAGGCGAAACCGGTGCACAAGGCATGCAAGGTGTTGCTGGCCCGCAAGGCCTGCCGGGCGCCCAAGGCGATCCCGGAGCGCAAGGACTTCCAGGGGTGCAAGGACTCAAAGGAGACAAGGGTGATACGGGCGACATGGGAATTCCCGGCGTTCAGGGAATCCCCGGCGAAAAAGGTGAGAAGGGTGATAAGGGGGACAAGGGAGACAAGGGCGAGGCCGGCTTGAACTGGCGCGGGGCATGGGACGATGCGCAGACCTATCTCGTTGGTGACGGTGTGATCTATAACGGCTCTGCTTATGTCAACATCAGCGGCACGAACAGCGTGTTCTCGCCCGATGTCGACTTGGTCAACTGGGCTCTTGTGGCATCGAAGGGTGATACCGGCGCACAAGGTCCGCAAGGTCTCGCGGGCGCGCAGGGCGTTCAAGGCGCGACCGGAGCAAGCGGGCCGCAGGGTCCAAAGGGTGACAAAGGAGATTCCGGCGATATCGGCGCGACAGGACCGCAAGGTTCCGCGGGCGCGCAGGGTGCCCCCGGCTCGCAAGGGCCCAAAGGCGACAAGGGAGATACCGGCGATACCGGCCCACAGGGCTTGGTGGGTGCGACTGGAACCACAGGTGCGCAGGGACCAATCGGTCCGCAAGGCGCAAAGGGAGATACGGGCGACACCGGCGCTCAGGGACTCAAGGGTGACAAAGGCGATGCTGGCGACATCGGTGCCGCTGGTCCGCAAGGTCCAAAGGGTGAGAAGGGTGACACCGGAGACAAGGGCGAGGCCGGTTTGAATTGGCGGGGCGCTTGGGACGATGCGCAGACCTACCTCATCGGCGACACGGTGATCTTTAACGGTTCTTCCTATATCAACCTCAACGGTTCGAGTAGCCCGTTTTCGCCCGATGTCGACGTAGTGAACTGGGCGCTCGTCGCCTCAAAGGGCGACACCGGGGCGCAAGGTCCAGAAGGTTCACCCGGCGCGCAAGGCGTGCAGGGAGCAACCGGCAATGCAGGGCCTCAAGGTGCCAAGGGCGACAAAGGAGATACCGGCGATGTCGGCGCGCAAGGTTCGCAAGGTCTGACCGGAGCGCAAGGACCGAAAGGTGACACCGGTGACATGGGCCCTGCCGGGTCCGCTGGCGCGCAAGGTGTGAAGGGTGACAAAGGAGATACCGGCGAGGCCGGTGCACAAGGTCTGACTGGTGCACAAGGAGCGCAAGGTTCAACCGGTGCTCAAGGTCCGCAGGGAGATGTTGGCGCAACAGGCGCGACCGGTGCGCAAGGAGTCAAGGGAGATGCCGGTGATATGGGCCCCGCTGGAGTGCAGGGAGAAAAAGGTGATAAGGGAGACAAGGGTGATAAGGGTGATGCCGGCCTGACTTGGCAGGGCACATGGAGCGATGCGTCGACGTATCTCGTGAGCGACACGGTCTCGTTTGGCGGATCGTCGTACATCAACACGACCGGCACGAACACCGAGTTCTCACCCGATGTCGACGTTGTGAACTGGGCGCTTGTTGCGGCAAAGGGCGACACTGGCGCGCAGGGGCTTCAAGGTTCGACGGGTGCGACCGGAGCACAAGGGCCCACCGGGGAAACGGGACCGCAAGGCCTGAAAGGTGATGCGGGCGATGCCGGACCGCAGGGCCTGACTGGTGCGGCGGGTGCAACTGGCGCTCAAGGCCCGATCGGTTTGACCGGATCGATTGGACCAAAGGGCGATAAGGGTGATACCGGCGCGCAAGGTGCGACTGGTGCTCAAGGCGCTACGGGCCCGCAGGGTGCAACTGGTTCGCAGGGCTTGCAAGGAATTCAAGGTACAACCGGAGCGACTGGTGCCTCGCCATGGTTGCTTTCGAGCAACGACACGTACTACACAGCGGGCAATGCCGCGATCGGAACGACCCCGTCGGCTTCGAACACTTTGTTCGTGAGCGGCTCAGCGACAAACGCTTCCGTGACTGGTGCAAGCGCGTCGAGCGCGGGCGGCACCGGCGTCTTTGGTGTCAACTCGAGCACGACCAATCCGAGCAGCGCGGTGATTACCGCGGGTGTTTGGGGTCAATCGATCACCAACAACGGGGCAAATTCCACTTCGGTGGGCGTCGTCGGACTCGGAAATACATACGGCATCTATGCCGCGGGAAATCTCAACTCGTCCCTCGGCATGATCGGCTTTGCCGTGAATGCTGCGGGCGTACAAGGTCAGGCGAGCGGCACGGGCAGCGGCGTTTCCGGGTTCAACACCGATACCACGACGAGTTCGGTGACGCGCATTGGCGTGTCGGGAACTTCACAAAGTACGAGCGCGAACGTAACAGGTCGCGGCGTGTCAGGAACTGCGGCAAGCACAAACGCAAACTCTGCGGGTGTGTATGGCACGGCCACAAATGGCGGAAACTCGGGCGTGCTAGGTGATGTTTCAACTGGAACTGCCTATGGCGTGCAGGGGAGGAACACCAACACGTCGAATACCGGCAGCACACCCACCGGAATTCTTGGAACGGCCACCAACAACAACGGCAGCGCCGTTGCAAACTCAGCGCGCGGCGTGATGGGCACGTACACCGGAGCATCGGGATTTGGCTACGGCGTGTATGGCACCAGCAGCAGCACAAACGGATCGTCCGCTGGCGTCTTTGGCACCATGAGCGGTGCAACTGGCGGATACGCGGCCGTTTGGGGCCAGGTACCTGCGACGGGCAGCTCCACTGCGTACGGCGTGAAGGGTGAGAACCTGAACACGGCCGGAGGCGTGGGCGGTTACTTCGATACACGGTCTGCGGGGGGCCGCGCGATTTTCGCGAATGGCTCGATCTATGTCAACTGCAACGGCACGGATGGCTCTGCCACCACCGGCGTTGACATCATTCTCGCCAAGACCGCGGGCGGCGGCTTCTGCGGATTCAACGCGTCGGGTCAGTCGTTCAACGCGTCGGACCGCAACGTGAAGGAAAACTTCCTCCAGATCGATGCGGCCGACATTCTCGCCCGCGTCGTTGCGCTCCCGATCACCAAGTGGAGCTTCAAGGGCGCGGACGCGTCGGTGCAGTACGTCGGGCCAATGGCGCAGGATTTCCATGCGGCGTTCGGTTTGGGCGGCGCGGACAACAAGGTCATTCATGCGACCAACGCGCAGGGCATCGCGCTCGCCGCGATCCAGGGTCTGAACGCGAAACTCGAGGTTCAGCTTAAGGACCGCGACCAGAAGATCGCTGCGCTCGAGGCGCGGCTCACCAAACTGGAGTTGGGAGAATCAACCTCTGCCTGGTCGCTCGGAGGCGGACGCGCCGGGCTGGGCCTGATCGCGCTGGGCATCCCCGTTGGGTTTGGCATTGCGCTGCGTCGCAAGCAGGCCGCGGTCTGAGCTGTGCTTCAGAACACAAGAAAGGAGACTCGTATGAAGCCCAAGAAAGCGATTCAAACCCTCTCATTGCTCGCGGCGGCATTCGTTGCCAGTCGCGTGCCGGCCGATGCGCCGTTCGATCTTTCGTGGTTTTCGATCGATGGAGGCGGGGGCAGCAGCACCGACGGCGTGTACACAATCCGAGGCGCGATGGGACAGCCCGATGCGGGACGCCTCACCGGTGCACCGATCTTCTCGTTGATGGGTGGATACTGGGGCGCGGCGGGCGCGGCGCCGTGTGCCGCGGATTTCAACGACGACGGCTTTGTCGATGACGCCGACTTCGTGCAGTTCGCGGCGATGTACGACATTCTCGAATGCACGGCGCCGGCGATGCTGCCCGATTGCCCGGGGGATCTCGACGGCGACGGATACGTGGACGACAAAGACTTCGTGCTGTTCGCCAACGCGTACAACGAATTGCTCTGCCCGTAATCGAGCCTGCACATACAGACCCGTGAGCGCCCGCGCCTTCGCGGGCGCTTTTTCTTTTTGCGCGGATCAGTGCGGGCGCGGTCCGAGATCGAACTCGCGCCTCAGCGTTGTCGCGATGGGCGGGTACATCATTTCGAAACGCCAACCGGTGAATTCTTCGATTGGCCTGCCGAGCTTTGCGGTGACATCCGCGACCATCGTCGAATACCACGACATGTACGGGCAGAGCGTTCCTGCCAGGCCGCCCGGGAGACGCTGCGTCGTTTCGGCCAGCGGGAGCGACTGGCGGACAAAGTCGGCCTCGTTGTTCACATGCGGAAAAAGCAGGCGATCCAGAAGCTGTGTCCTTGGCGCGTGCGGCACGGTCAGGTCGCGATGGATAAACATGTCGAACATGACACGTTCAACCGGGAGATTGAGCAGCACCATGAACCCGGCGGTTTCAGGGGTTTCGGAATAGCGGTCGTAGAGCTGGCGAAGCCGCGTACCGAACACGCACGTAGTCAGCCCTTCGTTTCCGACCGGACCCGATGCGAGCTCGAAGCGCCGATATCCGCCCGACTCGACCATGCGGATATCGAGCTCGGAAGGATTGGAGAATTTCTTGTACACCTGCGCGCGGCCTTCGCCGGGCCCGCTCGGATCGAGCGGCTCCTTCGAGAACTTGATCACCTCGCCGGTGGATTTGTGAACGGCTTCGTAGCTGAGCGGGACCGCCTGGGTGCGAAGGCGCCGGAAGCCGACGAATCCGTTCACGTGCCCGGCATCGAGCATGTTTGGATCATCGGGTGACGGAAAAACAAACACGCTGACGAAACGGGTTCGTGCTTGAACGCCCCAGACGCCGCACGCGCCCTCGAAGAGTTTGCGGCGCGCTTTTTCGGCTTCCGCCGTCGCCTTCACGTCGCCGTGATTCGCCATGAGCATCGCGAGCGTCTTGCGATCGCCGGAGCATGCGGCGAGCGCGGCTTCGAACTCCTCGAGCGCCGCCACGGTTGAGTCGATGGCGTCTTCCGGCGCTCCTCTTTTACGACACGCATCCAAAAATTTCGACATGCTCTGGACGCCGGGGACATCGCTGGCGGCGAGAGTCGGGTTGGACTCCTGAACCATTCGCGTCAAACGCCACGTCAAACCGCGGTTGATTCCGAGTTCGCGGGCAGACTCTCGTGTTTTGGTTGGGTCGACCCCAACCAGCGCAAAGAGACCGGCGACCTCGGCTCGAGCTCTGTGGAACGCGGCAATGACGCTTTCCAGCGTTCCGCCGCGAAGTCGGGCGATTACTTCAATACGTTCTCGGACGTTGTTGGTGGATGTGGCTGTTGGCATGGTGTCCCCCTCCCGCTGCGAACAAATCGGCATAGCCGCATCATTGTATCACATGGCAACTGGGACATAAATATAATTGACAAATGATTTGTCAATTTTGACACTTGACGTGACGTCCGAAATCGTTTAACCTCACCTCTTCGCAACTCGGAATCGTCTTCGAGTTGACTGCTTCCGCCAGCCAGTTTGAGGAGAGAATCATGTGTCTGAATCACGTTTCCAGGGTCGCGATCGCGATCGTCACCGCTGCCGCCGGCACTGCGCAGGCCGCATTTACGATCACGCAGACGGTCGCCGCAGCGCCCACGTACGCCAACGTGCTGAACTTTGACGCCGTCGGTTCACCGACGGGCACGACAGCGGCGAATGCCTTCGCGAGCTATGGCGTGTCTTCGCTCATCACCGGTGTGGACGCGAGCGGCGCTTTCGTCGGCCCGGCGAATACGACACCGGGTTACGGCTGGCTCGGGACGGGCAACGTCTGCGTCGGCCCGTACGGCGTGTACATGAAGTTTTCGAGTGATGTCTCGTCGCTCTCCGCGCAGTACTGGGACGACTCGGGCCCCGGCTCGTTCTTCGGCGGCGGCGCGGCGGTTGTTCTTTTGAAGCAGGGCGTCGAGGTCGGCAGCCTGTTTCTGAACAGCCCGGCGTTCAACCCCACCGGTAAGCCGTGGATCAACGTGGTTGCATCGGGTGGAGACACCTTTGACGAAATCGACTTCGTCGGGTTTGGCTTCTCCCCCACTGCGTATGTCGACAACGTGTCATGGGTCTCGGTCCCCGCGCCGTCGGCTTGTGCGCTGCTGGGACTCGGCGGCTTTGTCGTTTCGCGCCGTCGGCGCGCATGAATTCTTTTTCCCCTCCGAAGCGCCCCGCGTAACCGCGAGCGCTTTCTTTTCTCAATCCACTCACCGCTCCAATCGGAAACTCTGACAATGAAGTGCAATCATCTCGTTCTCGCCGCCGGTCTTGTCACTGCTGCCGCGAGCTGCGCCGCAAGCGCAGCGCCGTGGATCGAAATGCTGCCCGAAGGCTTCTACGTCACGGATCTTTCCTACGACGGCTCAGCCGGCGCCGGAAATATCACGGGCGATGGCACCTACGAAACGTTCCGTTGGACGCGTGACCAGGGCGTTGTTCCTCTCGGGCGCGCGAGCGTGCCGGCGCTTGGCATTGGAGGCGGCTCGCCGGACATCTCGTACGACGGCGAACGTGTGTCGGCTTCGATTGTCAGCTCCGACGGTTCGATGCTCACGCTCGGAGTGTGGTCGCTCGATGGAGACTGGCAGGAGGCGTTTTCTCCTCTGCCGCCTTTCATAACCACTCAAGACAACACGGCGGGCTCGGCGTGGGGACTCTCCGGTGACGGTAATTTCGTCACCGGGTATTATGTCAGCAATCAGCTTGCAAGTCATGTGCAGCCGTGCTCATGGTCAGCAGACGGAACGCTTGTGAATTATCCGGCAAATCGTGCGCGGGTGAATTGCGCGAGCTACAACGGGTCGGTGGTGGGCGGATGGGATGACTTCGGTACCGGGCCTTGGACGCCCACCGTCTGGCGGAACGGCGTTCCCTTCTATGTTGCTCTCGGCCTGCTGGGCTCGACACAGGTCAACTCGGTCAACATCGATGGCTCGGTTGCCGTGGGTGACGGTCCCGATGAATACCAAGGCATGAAGGCTGCAGCGATCTGGCGTTGGAACGGCACGAGCTACGAAGAGACGTTCTCCGGATACTTGCCCGACACTACCTATGGATGGGGCAGCGCACGCTTCACGAGCGTTTCTGATGATGGGAAGATCGCGGTTGGCTCCAACAACTATGCGTTCAATCCCAACCAGGGCGGCGACGGCATCATCTGGACGCCCGAGACCGGTCTGATGAGCGGCACCGACTTCCTCGCGTCGCTGGGACTCTCCGTGCCGGAAAACATCGAGCTCCGTGATTTCCAGTGCATCTCGCCGGACGGGTCAACAATCGCGGCCGCCGGCGTGAGAGTGGACCTTGGCATCTTTCAAACCTTCCTGATCCACCTGCATGAGCCGTGCGCCGCCGACATGAACAGCGACTGGCAGGTGGACGACGCGGACTTTGTGCAGTTCGCGAACAGCTACGACATCCTCGATTGCTCGGCTCCATCGATGGCCCTGCGCTGTCCGGCGGACATCAACCGCGACGGCATGGTTGACGATGCGGACTTTGTCGCGTTCGCCAGCGCGTATGACCAATTGATCTGCCCGTAACCGACGCGTGCGTGGGGCGGAAACCGCTCGCACGAGTCCTGTTTTTCCTTCCTCTCTCCCCGCTGAGGCGCTCCGCCCAACGGCGAAGCGACTCATTGACCCGGCCGCACATTTCAGTCACCCCGCACCCCCATAGGAAGAATCCATGGACCGCCCGCCCGCTCTTGTCGTTGCAATCGCTGCGTGCACGCTTTCGATTTCTGCCGGCGCATCTCCGACGGTGACATATACCCCGTCGGGCGAGTTGATCTCGAGTTTGTCCTACGACGGAACTTCGGCGTGCGGCAACGTCATCTGGGACAACTCGTACGAAACGTTCCGATGGACGAGCGCGGGCGGTGCGGTGCGCCTTGGTTTGGCAACAGTGCCGCTGCTCAGCCGCGGCGGAGGTACGCCCAATATTTCGTACAGCGGCAAGCAGGTGTCGGCATCGATCCTCAGTTCGGACGAGCAGGTCACGCAGGGCCTGTGGGACCTTGCAAGCGGTTGGACGGAAACGATGCCGCCGCCGCCCGTTGGGGGAGCGCTTGTTGATGACGGTTACGGTTCGGCGTGGGGGCTTTCGGGTGATGGAAAGACGGTCACCGGCTATTTCTGGTCTGAGTCGTATCGGGCGATTGCGTCTGCGTGGACCGCGGCGGGAGGAGTCGTGGCGCTCGGTCAGACCGAAGGACGCAGCGGCCGCGCCAACGCCACGAACTATGACGGCACCGTGAGTTGTGGCTGGGAAGAAGATGAGACGGGCTCGTGGTTCCCGCGGGCCTGGCGCAACGGCGTGAAGATCGAGTTGAGCACGGCTGACGGGGGCGTAACGGCGGCAGAGTACGTGAACGGCGATGGATCGATCATCGTCGGCAATTCGTACGACGAGAACCTAATGCTGAAAGTCGCGACGATCTGGCGGTGGAACGGCGCCGAATATGTGATCGATCAAATTGGAACGCTTCCGGACACTTTTCCGTTTGATGGGGAGGCGGCATTCCTCGGAATCACGAACGACGGATCGATGGCTGTCGGAGTCAACCAGTACTACTGGGGATATACCGAGGGCTTCGTCTGGACGGCGGCGGACGGATTGATGCACGCCTCGGATTTCTTCGCGTCGGTTGGCGCATCGATCCCCGATACCTACACGATTCTTGATTGCTACAACATTTCCGCCGATGGCTCGACGATCAATGCCACGGTCCAGGATTCCGAGACATTTGAACTGTTCAGCGCCGTGGTGCGGCTGCGTGCTGTGTGTCCGGGCGATTTGAACAACGATGGGCAGGTGGATGACTCGGACTTCGTTTCATTCGCGGCGGAGTATAACGTGCTGGACTGTGCGGACGCATCCATGCCGGGATACTGCCGCGCCGATTTGAACAGCGATAGCGTTGTTGACGACGCGGACTTTGTGATGTTTGTACCCGCATATGACCAGCTTGTGTGTCCGTGACCTCTTGATCGACGCGCTCTTTGCAGACTGCTCGCGAGCGGTGGCCATTCGAGGGCCGTGGTCGATTCCGAGATCCGTCGTTCACTTTCCAAATAGCTCGACCGCGCCGCGCATGGGCGCATCTGAAATCTGGATCAGGCCGGTGAACGGGCGGTCCATCTCGAGGATGGTCAGGGAGGCGTGGTAGAACAATGCCCTGGCCGCGCGCACTCGGTCACTTCTTCTTGAGCAGGCCCATGATCAGGCTGACCAGGAACAGCACGAGGAAGATGATGAACAAAAGCTTGGCGATCCCGGCCGCCGTACCGGGATGCCTCCGAAGCCGAGAACCGCGGCGATGATCGCGATGATGAAAAAGACGACGGCGTAGTGAAGCATGTGCAAGACTCCTGATTCGGCAAACCGGCAGGGCCTGGGTTCAGTCTACCAGCACACGGCATTTTGCAAGCCCGCGCTTTTTTGTGTTTCCGTTTGCCGGCTTCTGTTTTTGCCGACCCATTGAAGGAAACGTGGCATCCCAGCCGGCCATCTCCTCCATCTCCGTCACAGGGGCACGCCATGAATTTCGGTTTAGTGCATTCGTCCGTTCTTTCCTTGCTCTTGCTCGGCGGTGCGGCGCCTCAGTCTGCTGAGCAGCCTTTGCCCGCGACGCAACCTGCCGGGGCGTCGATCGCTCCTGCGACTCCGGCTGCTCCGAGCGCGGCGCCCGCGGCGAATCCACCCGGAAAGGCTTCCGGGCCGGGGGCCGCCATCGCATCGACCGGCGTGCTCGATCGCGCGAAGAAGGTTGGCGACTCTGCTCCTGCGTTCACGCTTCCCGACGCCCAAGGGGGCGAGTTTGTCCTTGAAGACGCGCTCAAGAAGGGGCCAGTCGTGATCACGTGGTTCCGGGGAGAATGGTGCCCGTTCTGCAACAAGCAACTCGTTGGAATGCAGGAGCGGCTCGCGGAGTTTGACGCACTTGGAGCGACAGTGGTCGCGATCAGCCCGCAGACCATGGATCACTCGGCCGCGATGACTGAGAAGGACGGCGTGAAGTTTCACATGCTGAGCGATGCGGGCTTCAAAGTCGGCGAGATGTATGGCGTGCGCTATGAAGTGCCTCCGACGATGAAAGAGCAGTTCAAGAAGTACAAACTGGACCTCTCGAAGTACAACGGGGGCGAGGGGGATGCGCTTCCTCTCACCGCGACATATGTGATTGATCAGAAGGGTGTGATCCGGTACGCGTTTTTGGATGCGGACTACACCAGGCGGGCATCACCCGATGATCTCCTGGCGGCGATTCGTGAAATCAAGAAGCAGTAGTGCGCGCTTGTGCACCTTGGACCGGCATGCGATAATTCCGCCATGCCCGCCAAGACATTCACCGCGCTCATCGTTCAGGACGACGACACCACCATGACCGGATTCGAGTTACCGTTCGATCCGAAGCCGGTCTTTGGCAAGGTACGAGCGCCAGTTGTCGTTGCGATCAAGGACCACACGTATCGCTCGACGATTTCGGCGATGGGCGGATGCTGGATGATCCCGCTCCGCAAGAGCAATCGCGATGCGGCGGGCGTGAAAACCGGCGACAAGGTGCGCGTGACTCTGACGCTAGATGAGAAGCCGCGGACGGTGACGCCTCCGAAGGACCTTGTGACGGCCCTCAAGGCCGCCGGTCTTGCATCAGACTTTGCGGCAATGGCGTTCACGCATCAGCGCGAGCACGTTGAGGCGGTCGAGGGAGCGAAAAAGCCGGAGACGCGCGAGCGCCGGATTCTGGCGTGCGTGGCGATGGTGAAGGCGAAGAAGAAGAAGAAGAAGAAGAAGAAGAAGAAGAAGAAGAAGAAGAAGAAGAAGAAGTCGAAGTAGGGCCGAATTGGACACTGCTCGCACACTGATGCGCACAATCAGGCCAAGCCCCTGCCCACTCGCTCGGCGAAGGTGTTACTGACACTGATTACGACCATCGGCAGCGGGGCGCGGCGTATGCAGGAGGCCCGTTGACGCTGTTTCGGGGGGTTTTCGGACGCCCACAGCCCGTCACTTCGGCGAAAGCGAATTGGACCAACAATCAATTCGAGTTCAAACGGACGGTGCTCACGAGCGTACAGGTGCTTGGTTGGTCAACCTGGAAGGGGCCTTGCTCATGGCAATTCGCGCGGTCGCATGCCGGTCCTTCGTTTTTATGACGACCGTGTTGGCGAGCACATGCGTGATCGCGGCGCCGGGGCCACAGCGCGGATCGAGCACTTGGATGAATCCGGCCGAAGCCGCGGACTTCGATTTCGACGGCTACGTAGACGACGCCGATTTTGCCCTCTTTTCGCTTCAGTACGACGCGCTCGATTGCGCGGACCCTGCGATGCCCGAGGAGTGCAGCGCCGACTTGAACCACGACGGCGTGGTCAATGACGCAGATTTCGCGCTGTTTGTGCGCGAGTACAACAAGACGCTATCCAATGTTTCGTGAGTTTGGCCCACTCTCGCCACGAGTTCCGGGGGATTCGTTCGCGGATTGCTCAAGCGACGGACTTGCCGCATCGCGTGCCGGTTTCGCCGAGCGCTTGATGCCGCGAGCACGGATTCTCACTTCGCCGCATTCGGGGACATTGCAGAATGTCAGTGCCCAGGTCGTAGCCGCAGTTGTGACACGAGTTTGCGGGCGGAGGCACACCCACGCGGCGAATCGGGTTGGTTGCAAAGCATGTGGCCATCGCGATCGCGCCGGAGATGATTGAACTGATCGTCACGAACTGGCTTATGCGGGAGACGAACATGCCCACGGTCCACTGCCAGAACAGAGGATTGAGTTGAAACATTCGAGTGACTGTGAAGCCGAGCAACGCGAGGGGGACTCCGACGACGGCGAAGGACGCACGCGGATACACGACCGCCGTTGAGACAAACAGGAGCGGGATGATCAGATTCACAAGAATCGCCGTCGCGGCGCGCGGGTCGGTCTGCAACTGGATGAACAGGTTTCGGAGGGGCGGCTCGGCCGCGGCCGGGATCAATCCGGCCAGCGTGTAGCCGAGCAGAGCGAGGGGCCAGCGTTTGGGTGAGACGTACCGCACCGAAAGAGCGTACGAAAAATGGGCTCGCCCGTTTCGAGACTCGCCAAAGGAGAGGCGTTTTCCTACACTCGGGCCATGCTTGCCGCCTTTCAACGATTTCAGCCCGGTCAACGCGTGCGCGTCACGCAGCAGATTCCCCGCCAGTCGTTCGGTGGCGGCACGATGACCACCACGATCGAGGGCGAAGTCCTCCGCTTCTATCAGGGGAAGACCGGCTCGTGGTTTGCCCACTCAAAGGACGACAAGCTCTGGCTTGATCGCCTTGAGATGAAGAAGGACAGCGGCGAGATCGTGACGATCAACCTTGATCAGTACTCGCATATTGATGTGATGTGACGCGGTCGTGAGTCAAGCAATTGTCCACCGCACAGCGGCGAGTGCCAGCACGCTGATGTAGACCCACAGAATCACCGCCAGCAGGAGCGGGCGAATTCCGACACTCGAAAGCGCCTTGCGGCTGAGACCGAGGCCGACGAGGAAGAGCGCGACGCTCATGCCGCGGCGGGCGATGTCGGTCAGCGTCGGCATCCACTCGTGGATTTGTGTGATGTATGTTCCGGCGACGCTTGCAAGCACGAAGAGCACGATGAACCAGGGAATCGGAAGTCTCGCGTGATTTTCTTTTCCCTGAAGGGAGGAACGGAAGAACCATGCTGCGACGAGCGCGACCGGCACGATCCAGAGCGTGCGCGAGAGTTTGACGGCGGTTGCGATGTGAAGCGCTTCGTCGCCGTACTTACCCGCGGCCCCGACCACGCTTGAAACGTCATGAATGGCGATTGCGCTCCACACGCCGAATTGGTGTTGCGACAGCCCGAGCCAGTGACCAAGAGGCGGAAAGGTCCAGAGCGCAACGGCGTTGAGAATGAACACGACGCCTATCGCGACGGACATGTGCGTGCTGGTGGCGCGAATGGTCGAGCCGACGGCGGCGATGGCGGACCCGCCGCAGATGGCGGTGCCGGATGAAATCAGCGTCGCGAGTTTCTGATCGACGCGCATCCAGAGAGCGAGGACGATCCCCAGGGCGAATGTGGCGACGATGGTTCCAAATGCGAATGCGAGGCCGGTGACGCCCGCCGTCCAGAGCTCGTGCAGATTCATGGTGGCACCGAGCAATACAACGCAGACCTGAATCAGCGTACGCGATGACTTCTTGATCAGGTCGCCCGGGGGAGCAAGGCCAATCAGCGCGATGATCACACCGAGGGCGAGCGAGTATTCAGGACGCATGTACGGGGTGGCACAGAGCACAGCACCGGCAATCGTGATCGTCCATCGGAGCATCGCCGGAGCCTGAAGAGCGGGCGACGGTGAACGCGGCGAATCGCTTCGTGGCGATGGAATTGGGCTGTCTGAATTTTCGATAGGGCGATGGTACACAACTTCTGCCTGCAACAATCGGCTATGGCAACTTCCCGCAGCATCGCGCCACCTCCACGGCCGGCCCTCGCATCGCACTGGACACACGACCCCTCCATGGTCTTCTTGAATCACGGTTCATTTGGAGGCTGCCCGCGCGAGGTGCTCGCTGCACAGGACACGTTTCGTGCCCGGATGGAAGCAGAGCCCGTGCGATTCTTTGTTGAGGAATTGCAGGGGCTGATGGACGAAACGCGCGAGGCAGTGGCGGGATTCATCGACTGCGACTGGGATTGCCTCGCGTTCCTTCCCAACGCTACGACGGGTGTCGCCGCTGCGCTCCAGAATGTCACCCTCAAGCCGGGGGATGAGATTCTGGTGAACGACCACGAATATCCGGCGTGCCTGAATAACGTGCGGAGAATCGGGGCACAGACGGGTGCAAAGGTTGTCAAAGTCACACTTCCCTGGCCGCTCCCGGCAGAGAACGGCAAGCAGGCGGTGATCGATGCGATCCTGGGCGGCGTCACGACGCGGACCAAGGTCGCGCTGATCAGCCATGTCACGAGCCCGAGCGCGCTTGTGATGCCGATCGAGGCGATCATCCCTGCGCTCAAGGCGAAGGGGATCATCACTTTGATCGATGGCGCCCACGCGCCGGGCATGGTGGATGGACTTTCCATGCGGCGGCTCGACCCGGATTTCTACACGGCAAACTGCCACAAGTGGGTTTGTTCTCCGAAAGGCTCGGCGTTCTTGTACGTTCGCAGGCACCTTCGTGAGGGCTTTCGCCCGCTGGTGCTGAGCAACAACGCCGAAATTCCCAAGCCGGATCGGCATCAGTTTTTGACCGAGTTCGACTACATCGGGACGAGCGACTATTCGGCGGTGCTGGCGATTCCTGCCGCGATTCGCGCGATGAGCGGGATGATGCCGGGGGGGTTTTCTGCGGTGATGCGGCAGAACCGCGAACTTGCTTTGCGCGGGCGTGCGCTGATCAACGGCGCACTCGGTGCAGCTCCGGTTGCACCGGATGAACTGATCGGCTCGATCGCGGCGATGTTCCTGCCGCCACGAGGAGATGGCGCGCCGCCATCGACTCGACCACCAACAAGCCGGTACGGCGATTCCTTGCAGGAGCGGCTGATCGACACGTGGAAAATCCAGGTCCCGGTTTGGGGCGTGCCGGGAACGTCGCAGCGGGTACTGCGGATCAGCGCGCAGGTGTATAACTCGCTCGCGCAATATGATTATCTCTTGCACGCGCTTCAGCAAGAGTTGGCGGCGGAACGGCGCTGATTTTTCGCGCACGACAGACACCACTCCGATTGCCCCGTTTGGGTGTCGAACGCCACCACGGGAAATGTCGTATCACAAGCGGCGCCGCTGCCGCTGGTGAGCCGTGGATTTCCGAAATAAAAAACCCCAACGCGTCAAGGCACTTCCGACCTGGGTGTTGATTGCGGCCCCGGTGTTGACGCTGATCGTGTCAAACGCTGACGTGCTCTTACTCAGCGCCTCGAAGGGCGAACTGCGGAATGAACTGCAATCGGTCCTGCTGATCACCGTTCCCATGACGGCGCTGGCGTGCGGCCTCACGACTTGGCTGCTGATCCGCCTTCGACGAGAGATTCTGCGACGCGCGGCATCTGAAGAAGATTTGCGTCTGACGGTGATCGGCCGTGACGACACGATGAACGACCTTCGTGAATCGCTCGAGCGCGAGCAACGATTGCATCAGGAACTCGACCACCGTGTTCGCAACAACCTTTCATCTCTTCTCGGGCTTTTTGGGCTGTACGAGTCAACAGACACTGCGCCAAGACTGGCGGCGGAACTGCGTGCGAAGATCGCCGTGCTGCGCGATGTGTATGGGCTGATCGGCGCTGCCGGCGAACGAGGTGTCAACCTTGAGGTCTTGCTGCGAACGATGATCGAGTCGTCTGCCGCGCCAATCGACTCGCCGCGATTTGAACTTGCAGGGCCGCCGGTCCACTTGCCGCCCCGAGAGGCAAACGCAATGGCGATGATCGCCCAGGAGCTTGTGACGAACTCTGCCAAGCACGGTGCGCTTTGCCATGCCGCCGGCCTCATTCTGATTTCGTGGACGCTCGCGGTCGCTTCGGACGGCGCCCGACTCGAGTTGCGATGGAGCGAGAAGCCTGTTGAGCCGCCTCGGACACCCGAAACTCGTGCGAAGAGGATCGGGCTGGAATTGATTCGCGGCTTTACACAGAGTGACTTGCGCGGGCGCGTTGATTTTTGCAATCGCGGGGATGAATGGATCGTTGAACTTTCCGCGTGCATCGCACCGGTCAGTGGACAGGTGGAAGGAGCCGTTTCCGCGATGCACACACTTCAGGAGACTCCAACATGACGTTGCAGAGTGCCGTTCTTCCCAAGCCCCTGGTTTCACCAACTATCGCCGAGCGGCCCGCCAACATTCTCGTGGCCGATGACGAGCATCTCGCCGCGACATCGCTCGTCTATCAACTCAAGCAACTCGGCTATCGCACCATCGGGCCCGCGCGCGACGGCGAACACGCGGTTGAACTCGCGTTTTCGTCGCGCCCGGATCTTGCGATCCTTGATGTGCGGATGACAACATCCACCGACGGCATCGAAGCGGCCTCGGTGTTCCTCAACGAACTCATGGTGCCTGCGCTGATCGTTTCCGCCTACGCGGATCGGAGTCAGGTCGAATGCGCAACGCATGCCGGAGTCTTTGGCTACCTCGTCAAGCCTGTCACACGCGAGCAACTTGGACCGGCGATTGCAGTGGCGTGGGCGCGGTTCCGCGAGGCGATGACCAGGGAGCTTGAAACCAGCGATCTGCGATCGCGGCTCGAAAACCGCCAAGTGATCGACCAGGCCAAATGGCTGCTCGTTGAGCGAATGGAAGTCGATGAAGGCGAAGCGATGCGCCACATGCGCAAACTTGCGCGTGATCAGAACCGAACACTCTCCCAAATCGCTCGAAATGTCACGGGGCCGATCGCCCTGCTCTAGTTTGAATCTCGTTCGCGCCCGCAATTGCCAGCAGATCGGATACTCTCACGCCGTTGGCAACGACCAAAGGCACATCGCAGCCCGGTACCGGTCTGATCGATCTCGATCCGTGGCTTGAGCCGCAGCGCGCGAACCTGATCGCGCGTCAGGCACGGTATCTGAAAATGCGATCCGAGCTGCTCGGTGCATCGCGCTCGATCGGCGAGTTCGCTTCGGGACATCGTTTCCTTGGCTTCAACCGGGGCACAGATGGGGGGCAGCCGGGCATTTGGTACCGCGAGTGGGCGCCTGCCGCGAAGCGCGTTTCGCTCGTCGGCGATTTCAATCAGTGGAGCACGGATGCCAACCAACTCACCCGCGATGAGTTTGGAACATGGAGCGTGTTTCTGCCCGATCGCGAGTACGCGGCGAAGTTGCTCCACGATGGCAAGGTCAAAGTTCGGATCGAAACCGAAAAAGGCACAAGTGATAGGCTCCCGGCCTATATCCAGCGCGTGACGTTTGATGCGGACGGAAGGAACGCGACTGGGCGCGTTTGGCTGCCGCCGGAGTTCAAGTGGAGGCATCCGCATCCGGTTGTGCCTGCTTCGTCCAATCCGCGTACCGATGCGGAGCGCAGCCCGCGGATCTACGAGGCCCACACTGGGATGGCCGCGGAGCAGGAGCGGGTTGGAACATTCGATGAGTTTCGCGAAGCGATTTTGCCGCGGATCGCAAAGGACGGGTACAACGCCGTGCAGTTGATGGCGGTGCAGGAGCATCCGTACTACGGCTCGTTTGGATACCACGTCAGCAACTTCTTTGCCGTCTCGTCTCGCTTTGGCACGCCGGATGACTTCAAGCGGCTGGTCGATGGGGCACATGGACTCGGGCTGGCCGTCTATCTCGATCTTGTGCACAGCCACGCGGTCAAAAATACTATCGAAGGATTGAATGCCTTCGACGGCACCGACTTCCAGTACTTCCACGCCGGCCCCCGCGGCAAGCACCCCGCGTGGGATTCGATGCTCTTTGACTACAGCAAGTACGAAGTCGTGCGCTTCCTGCTGAGCAACGTCCGCTTCTGGCTCGAAGATTTTAATATTGATGGCTTCCGCTTCGATGGCGTGACGAGCATGCTCTATCTCGATCACGGCCTCGGGAAAGCGTTTTCCTCGTACGACGACTACTTCGGCGCGAACATCGATGAAGATGCCGTGGCATACCTCAAACTCGCAAACGATGTTGCACACGAAGTTCGCCCCCGCGTGGTCACCATCGCGGAAGATGTCTCGGGCATGCCGGGCATGGCCCGCCCAGTGGTCGAGGGCGGCTTGGGCTTTGACTACCGCCTCGCGATGGGCATCCCCGATTTCTGGGTCAAGGTGCTCAAAGAGAAACGCGACGAAGACTGGAGCATGGGCGAGGTGTTCCACACGCTCACCAACCGCCGCGCGAACGAAGATCACATCGCGTACGCGGAAAGCCACGATCAGGCGCTCGTCGGCGACAAGACTCTCGCGTTCCGCCTGATGGACGCCGAGATGTACACGCACATGAGCAAGTCGACGCAAAGCCTGCTCATCGATCGAGGCATGGCGCTGCACAAGCTCATCCGGCTACTCACTTTTTTCCTCGGCGGCGAAGGTTGGCTGAGTTTCATGGGCAACGAGTTCGGCCACCCGGAGTGGATCGATTTCCCCCGCGAAGGAAACGGCTTTTCCTACAAGTACGCACGGCGCCAGTGGTCGCTCGCGGAGAATCCGCTTCTCCGTTATGAACAACTCGGAGCGTTCGATCGCGCTCTGATGGCACTCGATGATCGCTTCGGGATTCTGGCCGCAGCGCCCGCGCGCTCGATGCAGCTGGATGAGATGGGCAAGTGCCTCGTCTTCGAGCGCGCGGGGCTTGTCGTCGCGGCAAATCTGAATCCATCACACTCGCGCACAGATTGGCGTGTCGGCGTGCCCCCGGCGGCGGCGAGCCGCGTTTCGTTTACAACGATTCTGAATACAGACGAGCCCGCGTTCGGCGGCCACGCCCTAGTGAAGGGCCCCCCTCTTTATCCGGGGCAGCCGATTTCGTGGGATGGCTTCGAGCAAAGTGTGCAGGTGTATGTGCCGGCACGCTCGGCGCAGGTCATTTTGCCTGCGGGTTAGTCATCGGCCAACCAAGCTCGTCCGGCGAATTTCGTAGTCATCCTCAGAGCTTCATTCTCGTTGAGGCAACCGCAATCGCTGCCAGCAGCACGCCAATCAATCCCAAACTCACGGACAAACTCGACCACTGCGCGATAAACCCGATCACCGGCGGCCCGACCAACCCGCCTGCATAGCCGAGCGTCGTCATCGCGGGGAGAGCAAGATGCGCCGGCATCGACGTTTGCTTGCCTGCCGCGGAAAACATGACGGGTACAACATTCGATGCGCCGACTCCGACCAGCACAAACCCGGCGATCGACGCCCAAAGCGACGGAGCTGTGACCGCAACGAGAAATCCCGCCGCGGCGACGAGCCCGCCGAAGAGGACAACTTTGGGTGCGCCAAGCGCGTGCACAACGCGATCACCGACGAGCCGGCACACCGTCATCGCGGCTGCGAACGCGACAAAGCCGACGCCCGCGTTCGCCTTATCCATACCTCGCACGGTGTTGAGAAACACTGCGCCCCATTCCAGCACCGAGCCCTCCGCAAGAAAGAGCACAAAGCAGCAGCATCCGAGCACGATTACCCGCCCGTGGGGCCACGCAAGCGCCGGCCCGCGCTCGCCCCCACTCCTGAGCAGCCCTCCGAAAGCAAACGCGAAAAGGAAGATTGAGACTCCGACGACAACCAACGCGGTCGCGAGCAGAGAGACGCCCGACGACATCAGCAGGCTGCTCAGACCGGCGCCCGCAATTCCCCCCACGCTCCACAGCCCGTGAAAACCGGACATCATCGCCCGACCCGACTCTCGCTCCACCAACACCGCGTGAATGTTCATCGCAACATCGATGATGCCCATCGCCGCACCGAAGAAGAGGAGCGCGACCGCCATCACGTCGACGCGCCCAATCACCGTGATCAGCGACAGCAAACACCACGCGAGAACCAAAGAAGCCGAGATGACGCGCCGGCATCCGAGCCGCTGCGTCAGGGCCCCCGCCAGCGGCATCGCGGCGATCGAGCCGATCCCGAGACAAAGCAATAGAACGCCAAGTTGTCCATCCGAGAGCTCAAATCGCGACTTTACAAAGGGGATCAGCGGCGCCCACGCCGCGACACAGACGCCGGAAAGGAAGAACACGATGCGTGTCGCCGCGGACGCGGACGAAAGGAGGTGTTTTCCAGGCTCGGCGGCTTGAGACATCCGGTGACAGTAACTCGCCGGCGGCCGATCGCGGCGCGGAATCGCTCACCTAGAATTGGCCTCTTTGACAACCGGGGCCGATCGGTTTCGACCGTGCATGATCCGTTGGTCGTGGCGCGTCCAGGAGCATGCTGGCCTGGTAAAAAGTATGCAAAAAATTGATTGCTAACAGCAATTACGCTCTCGCGGCCTAATTAGGCCTCGCATTCCCGTGTCAACGCCTGCTAGGCGCGTGAATGAAAACAGCAGGCTGGTCCCGCCGTGGTGCTACCGGGCAGCGGGATGAGAAAACTCCGGGTGCTGGACTTGCGAGGATGCTGCTGAGGCAGCCTCGCAAGTCGAGATCAAATCATCAGCTACACGCGTAGAGGCGACCATCTGACTGTCACGGCACGGGGGTTCAATTCCCCCCGGCTCCATTCACCGAAACAGGAATCTCGCGTTCGAGCAAATCGAACGGTTTTCTAAGCGAGATTTCGAGTTTTTCCGAGTTCAAACGCACGCTCTCGCACAAAATGTCGAGAAGCGAGCGTTTGGCGAGAAAATCCGCTGTATCCCAGCGTTTTTTGAGACTTTGCGAAAGTTCAAACACCCGGATCGCCAGATCCGCGATTTCGCGGTCGTCGGTGTCGGCTGTCTCTTCTTGGAGGCGGATTGCCGTTTGCCGCTCGTGCAGTTCGTTGCGTTTGAGCGCGTATTCGTCAGGAGTGATCTCGCCCTCGATACGCAGATCAAGAAGTCGTTTAAGGCGGCTATCGCCAAATCATGCCTTCGGTCTGCGTGACACAAATAAGCGTGATGGTTTGAAGCCGCCGCTGAGCAAGCGGCTGTCGAAGTTCCTCGAATACACCTTCGATATTGGCCGCGTCTGCCCCCCCCGCCAATGGCGACTGTCTGAATAACGCGAGCAATTTATCCATGTAGTCTTCAACAAACACAGCGGCGGCAATTTTTTTTGTTGCGGCCGCGGCATCACCGGTCATACCGCTAGAGCGTGTTCGCAAACGGAACCGACCCGGACCTACCGACCTTCTGTTCCCCAAACGGCATCGCGAGTTACTCAATTCGATCCTTCGCGAACAAGGATTGAAGTACGATCGAGATGGAAATCGCCGTGACGCCTATAGCCTCCGGCATACCTATATCTGTTTTCGCTTGATGGAGGGAGCGGATGTCTACCAGATTGCCAAGAACTGTCGCACGAGCATTGAGATGATACAGAAGCACTATGCCGTTCATCTGAAAACTTCGCTCGATGCTGCCGCCATCAATCGCCGCAAGCCGCGTTTGAGAGTTTCGACTCGACACCCCGGTCGCAAACTCGCAATTACCACTGGCGCACGGCTGCATGATCGTTTATAAGGGCGACCGTGCTGGCGTGGCGGAACTGGTGGACGCACGGTGTTCGGGTCGCCGCTCCGCGAGGAATGTCGGTTCGAGTCCGACCACCCGCACTATTATTTCCCGTTCGTAGCCCGGCCCCACAAATCCGCGCACGTATTGAACGTTATGACACACGAGGCGATCGCCCCCTTATGACCAAACCCGCAACCACCAAGCACAGAATTACCACCATTCCTGTTAGCGCCCAAATCGTTCGCCTTGAGGAAGACACTTCCGCTCTCAGGCCGGTCTGCGGCGGCTCCGTTCGCTGATCGCCGGGCTTACCCCGCTCATGTTTTCCGGCTTCTCGAAAACCGACGAGGGAGACCTCGAGTTCATTGTCCGCCAATTGTCCATTCAACTTAATTCCCGTAAGCAAGTCTGTTCTGACCGATGGAATAGCTCTGGTTTCAGGATTCGAAGACTGCTCGTGGAGCAAATCTGTCACCACGCGAGTTGGAACGTAAATTCCCGGAGGCTCAATTAGTTTATAGTTCTCATAAGCGATGCTATAGATTGTTGTGCTCGAGCTATTGGTAAAATTCATTTTCTGAATAAATGAACGTGCAGGTTCAGGGGAAAAACGGAATTCAATGCGGCACCGAACAGGGCTCTTAATTTCAACTTCGCATGTCTCCGCCGTTTTATTTATAAACTTAAACCCGGACAAGTCTTCGCGTAGATCCCATAGCCACCTACCCAGTAAAACTGGACCGCCTTGCATTATGAGCAACTGCGAGCTATCCAAAGTACCGCAATATGATTGCGTTTGAAAATATTTTCCTTCCCCGCTTTGGAAGGCTGCGATACACCTTCCGCCAGCTTTTCCAAACGAAGCCTGGGCGAACGCTTGAGGATCTGAAGGCGGTTCGATTTCCGGTCGCGATTCTCCTGTTACCACAAGCCATTGATTTGGCCAGCGTGCTCGAAACAACTCCGGAAAATGAAAAGTTTCGAATTTCCCCGTATCGAAACGCTTCGTAGCAATCTCGCGATCCCAGCGAATTTCCAAGGTTGAGACAGAGGAATACTGCCTTGCCCAAGCGATCACTTGTGCTTCGCAGTTAATTTCCTGCTGCATCGGTGCATCTTGGTTGTACAATTTACACCCCTGCTACGCACGATTCGCCGCAATTGACTTGCCGAACATATTCGACATCGTGATCCCAAATACCGCCAGTGCAAACGTGGTCCTCGCAATATCCGCCTGTGCGGACTTCGTATTTGCGCTTTTTGTCATGCCCGCCGGCCTGTTCCGGGCATAAGTCGCAAGTCAAAATTGTGCCATTGGCAGAGGGATTGCAGCCATCGTCCTGGATTCTCTTCGCGTCATAGGAATCGCAAAAATTCTCTTCCTCGCCGTCGCACCATTGGTATTCTTCCACCCACGAATTGTCGTCGGGAACCAACCGGCAAGCATTTTGATAAACTTGGCCAATGCTCACGCCAACCGTCAGAAAAGAAAATGCCGTGAGCAAGGCAAAGACGTCAGAACCCTTGTAGCGGAAGCGATTCATTGGTACACTCTCCTGGATGGTTCCCAGGAAGGTATCGAGTTTTAAACCGCTCGTCAAACCGACCCCATCAGTGGGCCAACGCGGTACCACCTTGGTCGAAATACTCTGCGTCATCGCCGTAGTTTGTGTTTTGATAGGGTTGACCGTGCCGGCGTTTGGAAAACTCAGATCGCAACTTCGCGAGCAACGCTGCATAGGGCGCTGCCGCGAAATTGGAACAGTTGTTCAGGTTTACGCGGGTGACTTCAGGGGGTATCTACCCTCGACGCATTCCGACAACAGGCCGGAATTAGAGTCGACTCGAGATCAAATCGAATACTGCCGCCAGACCTACAGAGCGTTTCTCACCCCCTTTTGGAACTCATATTACCAAACGGGAAATTCGGGGACAGGGCTAGCGTGCCCAGGAATGAGTCCAACTGCTCGTGAGTTGTTTTCTACTCAAATTTGTTACAAAATATCCGCGGCTAGCTTTATTGATCCAGCCTTTCTTACGCCAAGCGCGACGAGCAGGTTTTTGGGTGCCCGGGCGCAGACCATCGATAGCGTGCTCTTTCCTTCCGCCAAAGCACTGCTGTTTGAGCAATACAGCTGGCACTCAGTCTTTGACCGTAATTTGGAAGGCCTAGACGTGGCTTCTATCACGCCTCCTGGGAGGCGCTACGGCGCTTCTACCTTTTTCTTTGACGGCTCTGCGGTCATTTTGAAGCCACAAGACGTCAAGCCGTGGATTTCTTTGAGCCCGTGGCCGGGGGGGCCCTTGGCCCAAACCTTGGACGGTGTTCGTGGTCGAGATCGTTGAGATCTTTAGCTCTGACCACAGAGAGCTGATTCAGACTTCGCTTCGCATTTGAATCCCAACTCGCGAGCCGAACGGCATTCCTCTAGACCATGTGGTCGCAAATGCTTGGCGCGCGATGGGAATGGAAAGATACGACCTCATCAAATGGAATTGCGAGCATTTTGCCACTTGGTGTTCTACGCACCAAGTTCGTAGCGCGCAGATCGAAGGTTTTTCCACCGCGGCGCTGGTCGTGCTGGGCTGCTGGCTTGTCAGTAAGCTTGGCCCGCAGATTTCAACTGCGACGGGATGGTCGAGGACGCCGACTTTGTGGATTTCGTCGCGGCGTACAACATTCTCGCGTGCGACGATCCGGCGATGCCCGTCGGCTGTCCCGCGGATCTGAACGGCGACGGATTCGTCGATGACGAGGACTTCGTGTTATTTGTTGGGGCATACAACGCGCTGGTTTGTCCGTAATTGTTCCAAACGAAGTCGGTCGTATAGCCGACGGGTACGCTTGTTCCTTGTCGATCTCTCCCCAAACTCGCTCCGGCACCGCTTCGTTTCGCGATGCACTCACGAAGGCTCTCGCGCGCCGTCGGTCACTCATCGACAGCCGAACAACGCAAGCGATTCGCGTCTTCTCCGGCGAAGCTGATGGCGTTCCGGGGCTTTTTGTTGATGTGTATGCCGATGGCGCGGTGCTCATTCTGTACGAAGGCCGCGCTCCCCGCGGCTTCGACGCCCACCTCGAAGCGTCGACAATCCTGGATGTTCTTTCTCCACTGAAGACCAAAGCGGTATACCTGAAGCCATTCGCTCGCGACCGCTCGAAGATGGGCGGCGAACTGCCCAAGGTCGTAACAGAGGCCGCTCCGATTGCAGGCGAACCGCTTCCCGAAGCGCTCATCATCCGCGAACACGGTTGGAATCTTGAAGTCCGCCTGTACGACGGGCTTTCCACCGGCCTCTTCCTCGATCAGCGAGACAACCGCCGCTTCGTCGCCGACTGGGTGAAGGATCGCACGCGCGCCAGCGACAAACCAACTGTTCTCAACACCTTTGCGTACACGTGCGCTTTCTCCGTCGCCGCGGCGACCGCAGGCGCGACTACGGCCAGTGTCGATGTCTCCGGCCGTTACCTCGACTGGGGCAAACGCAATTTCGAGCACAACGGACTCGACCCCGCCCACCACCGATTCGCAAAGATGGACACGTTCGAGTTCTTTGGATACGCAAAGCGAAAGGGCATGAAGTTCGATTTGATCATCCTCGACCCGCCGAGCTTCGCGTCGGGGAACAAGAAAAAGGGCATCCGTCCCTGGAGTTCGATCGCCGACTACGCGCGGCTCGTCGGCGACGCCGCGGCACTCCTGAATCCCAAGGGTGTGATCTTCGCCTCAACGAATACGCAGGAATTGTGCCGCCCAGGAAGGCTCGAGCGCGAGATTGTCAAAGGGCTGTCGTTCACCGTGGGCAAGCCGCCTCACTGGCTACGATTGCCGGATATGCCGCTCGATTTTGCCAGAGATTCCGAACGATTCGATGCGCGGGCCTTTGCGGTCTAGTGACGCACCATGCCGTCGCTTCCGCACGATTCTCCCCGCGTTCAACTTCTTCTCCGAAAAATGATTTCCAAACCCGACGCCGCGGCAAGCCGCGCCAACGGGAGATTGTTTGAGCCTTTATGAGTAGCGCCCACCTTCCTCGCCGCACCTTTGCGATCATCTCGCACCCCGACGCCGGTAAGACAACCCTTACCGAGAAATTGCTCCTATACGGCGGCGCTGTAAACCTTGCAGGCTCGGTCACCAGCCGCAAGAATCAGCGCGCGACTGCCAGCGACTGGATGGAACTCGAAAAGCAGCGCGGCATCTCGATCTCCTCCACCGTTCTGCAGTTCGACTACGACGGCTATCGCATCAACCTGCTCGATACGCCCGGCCACAAAGACTTCTCGGAAGATACGTATCGCGTGCTGACGGCCGTGGACGCCGCGGTGATGGTGATCGACGCGGGCAAGGGCATCGAGCCGCAGACGAGGAAGTTGTTTGAGGTCTGCCGCCGGCGAGGTGTTCCGATCTTTACGTTCATGAACAAGTGCGATCGCCCGACGCGCGATCCGCTCGAACTGCTCGATGAACTCGAGAAGGTACTGGGGATTGGCGCGTTCCCGGTGAACTGGCCGCTGGGAACCGGCCCGAATTTCCGAGGGGTCTACGACCGCCTCACGCACAAGGTGCACCTCTTCGAACGCGCTGTGCACGGTGCCTACGTGGCACCCGTGCAGGTCCTCGGCATCGACGACCCAGCGATCAAGGAAAAGATGGAGCCGGGTATTTACGAGCAATCGCGCGAAGAGATCGAAATGCTCCAGGGCGCAGGCGAGACCTACGACCAGGAGCGCGTGCTCGCGGGAACCGTCACGCCGGTCTACTTCGGCAGCGCGATGAACAATTTCGGCGTGCAGCTTCTGCTTGACGGCTTCGTCGAGCACTCTGCTGCACCCGGCCCTCGGCGTGCTGGTGATCGCCTCGTTCAACCGGAAGATCCGGTGTTCAGCGGCTTTGTCTTCAAGATTCAGGCGAATATGGATCCACGCCATCGCGACCGCATCGCATTCGTGCGGGTTGTTTCGGGTTCATTCACGCGCGAGATGTCCGTGATCCACGCCCAGAGCGGAAAGAAGATCCGGCTCTCAAACGCGCAGAAGCTGTTCGGACAGGATCGCGAGACGATCGAAGAAGGTCTTGCCGGCGACGTTGTCGGCATCCTCGGTCACGACATTCTGCGAATCGGCGACACGCTGACCGAAGACAAGTCGATCGTCTACAACGAGATCCCGCGCTTTACGCCGGAAACATTCGCGTACCTGCACAACCCGCAGCCCGGCAACGCAAAAAAATTCCGACTCGGTTTCGATCAGTTGCTGCAGGAAGGCGTCATTCAGGTTCTCTACACCGGCATGGGCCAGATCAAAACACCGCTCCTCGCGGCAGTCGGCCCTCTCCAGTTCGAAGTTGTGCAATACCGACTCAAAGCCGAGTACGGTGCCGAATCTCGTCTTGAGATGACGCGCTGGTCCATCATGCGCTGGTGGCGAAAGCCCGGAGCCGAGCCCGATTGGCTCCCCGATCTGCCTTCCGATACCACGCTCGCCACCGACCGCGAAGGCCGGAACGTCGTCCTCTTCGCCGACGAATGGGGCGTGCGGCACTTCACCAAACGTCATCCAGATATTGAACTTTCGGACACGGAGGACTTTGCACCCATCGCCAATCCAGTAAACCACCGGACGTGATCTCACTGCCAGTTTGTTATCGGATTCATTGCACGCGGTCATTGCGGGATAAATTTGGGTTAATCTGCGGTAGGTGTGCTTTCTGCGCCTTCGGCCACGGGTGTCACTTGGACATCACTATCGGTAATCCTCCAGACCCTCGCTCTTCCGCCCGAATTCTGTCGTAGCTCATGACGCTGGCAAACGCGCCAGTGAACGCAGCGCTTAGGACAGAACCCTCTGGGGGAATGACATGATTAACGCGCCAGATCCAAGCGACACTTCGCACCAGCATTCGCGGAACAAATCACGAAGCTGGCTGAACTGGATCGCGCCTCCTCTTGCGCTCATCGCTCTCGCGGCGGTTGCGGCCGGCTCTTTCCTCTGGCGCGCGGACGATTCCGGCCCTCTCGCACACATGCGCGACCTGGGCACCGAGCTTACGGACAAGGTTCGCGCTCTGGCCGACAACGGACTCCGCAAGACCGTGTCACTCGCCGATGATCCGCGTCTCCCCGAGATCGTGGCACGCCACGATCGGGCCGCCGCTGAGGAGTTCGCCAACGACCTGCTCGCCCGCTCGCTCGAACTCGACATCGTCGCCATTTTTGACAAAGAAGGAAAACTGCTCGCTGTCAACACAAAGGACCACGACCGCAAACCCATCGAGCGCTCCCGTGTCGAAGTGCTCTATAGCAACGACTTCTCACACCGCAATGTAATCCAGAGTTGCCTCACCGATACCAGCGACAAGGCTCGCATGGAATTCCAGACCAAGTGCGACTTCACGCCTCCGATCTTCGGCAGCAGCGGTCTCTCCGTCGCTTTCTCCGCGCCGATCCCGGATCCTCAGTCCTCTCGGCGCCTCGGCGTTGTAAGCACTCGGCTCAATTTTCAGCGCGTCACCAACCTCGCTCAGGAAAACTCATTCGTCCGCTCCGGCAATTCTGTCTTCATGATCTCCGACGATGGCCATTTTTTCGACGAAGACATCAACGCCGGCCGTGTCACCCCGCCTCTCGACGAGCAGGAAATCCATGCCGCGCTCGGTCACCGTGACGAAGGGCGGCCGCCTACCGGCGCGCTCGCTCGGTTGAACGGCGAGGTTCTTCTTGGAGTTCCGGCCCCGGTCTCGCACGAGATGGCCGGCGGCGGACTCAATGTCGTTCTCCGTGCGTCCGAAGGATGGGTCAAGGGTCTCACGCTCCGCTCCCGGCTCCTCGCCGGAACGGCGCTGCTCGGCTCGTTGGTCGCGATCGGAATCTGGATTCTTTACGCCGCCTCGCGCGACAGCCGCTACCGCGCGCTCGGCGCGCTTGCTGAGGAGCGTACCCGTACCTCGCTCATTCTCGAGAGCGCCGGTGAAGGCGTTCTCGCGATCGATCCGCAGCATCGCATTTCCTATGCCAACCCCGCGGCGTGCGATGCGCTCCAGATGACGGGAAGCCAGCTCATCGGCAGCCCCTGGTCGCAACTCGCACCCTCCGCTCAACGCGTGGACGTCTCCAGCCTCTGGCACGCCGAAGAGACGCAGCTCCGTCGCGCGGATGGCGCCGAATTCACCGCACGTGTCACCATCGCGAAACTCCCCGGCGAAACCGGAAGCGTCGTGACTTTCCTTGATCTCACAGCACAGAAGAAACTCCAATCCGAACTCCTGGTCGCCATGCGCCAGGCTGGAATGGCGGAAGTTGCAACCGGCGTTCTTCACAACGTCGGCAACGTGCTGAACAGCGTCAACGTCGCAGCCAATATGGTGAACGGCCGGCTCCGCAAGTCCGAAGTCGACGGTGTGGCCCGCGCGGGCGAACTCCTCCGCGCCAACCGTGACGACCTTCCGAAATTCCTTTCTTCCGACGAACGGGGCAAACACTTTGCCGATTTCCTTCTGCAGCTTGGACGCTGTCTCGATGAAGATCGCCGCGCCGCACTTGAAGAACTCGAAGCCGTCACCCGGGGCGTCGAACATGTCAAACACGTGATCGGCATGCAGCAGAAGCACGCTCGCACCACGTCCGTTTTCGAAGCTGTTCGTCCCGCAGAACTCGTCGAGGAAGCTCTAGAACTCCAGCGGGACTCTCTTTCGAGACACTCCATCCGCGTTGAACGCCATTTCGAACAGACGTCTTCGCTTCTGCTGGATAAGCACCAGGTTCTTCAGATCCTTGTCAATCTCATCTCGAATGCGAAGCAGGCAGTCAACGAAGGGGCCAAGCCGCAAAAGGAACTCGCGCTCAGTATCCGCACCGCAGGAAAAGGCGGCGCACGGAACGTCATCTTCGAAGTCACCGACAACGGCGTCGGAATTCCGGAGGCGAATCTCGCACAAATCTTCGGTCACGGCTTCACCACTCGAAAGGACGGTCACGGTTTCGGGCTCCACAGCGCCGCAAACGCCGCGAAAGTCATGGGGGGCACACTCGCGGCAACCAGCAAAGGCCCCGGCTGCGGCGCGACGTTCGTGCTCTCACTGCCCGTTCCCGACATCGCCGCCACATCGGCAGCCGCGTCTTCCCTTCCTTCATCCATCGCAGCCTGAGCGGAGTCATTCATGCACCGCATCCTGATCATCGACGACAACCCGGCGATCCACGACGACTTCCGAAAGATTCTTGCGCCCGCCGATACATCGCCTTCGCTCTTGAGCGCCAAGGCGGCTCTCTTTGGCGATAGCGCCGCCTCACCGCTCGATCGTGTCCGCTTCGCGGTGGACTCAGCGCTTCAGGGAGAAGCTGGGCTCGACAAGCTGAATGCCGCCTGCAAAGAAGACATGCCCTACTCCGTCGCATTCGTGGACATGCGCATGCCCCCGGGCTGGGATGGCTTACAGACAATCCAGCATCTCTGGGAGGTGGATCCGCGTCTGCAGGTGGTCATCTGCACAGCATTCTCCGATCACTCGTGGGAGGACATCTCCTCCACACTCGGCTTGACGGATCGGCTTCTCATCCTGAAAAAGCCGTTCGATCCGGTCGAAGTCTCGCAGCTCGCGTCCGCGCTCAGCGAAAAATGGGCTCTTCAGAAGCAGGCCTCGCTCAAGCACGATGAGCTCGAGCGCCTCGTCGAGCTTCGCACCCGCGATCTGACGCACACCGCGTCGCACGATCGCCTTACCGGCCTGCCGAACCGCTCACTGCTCAAGAAATATCTGGCGGAGATCGTGCGACCCGCTGACGAAGCATCAAGAACTCCGTTCGCAGCCTTCTTCCTGGATTTTGACCGCTTCAAGGTGGTCAATGACAGCCTCGGCCACGACGCGGGAGATCAGCTGCTCATCGAAATCTCACGCCGGTTGAGCGTCTGCATCGAGTCCCACGACTTCGCCTCGCGCTCCAGTAGGACAATGGCCGCCCGGCTCGGCGGCGACGAATTTGTCGTTGTTGCTTCCGGCCTCACCGACTTGAACGATCTGCCGCAGCTCGCAAACGCGCTGCTCGACAATCTTGCGCAGCCCTACTCGCTGAAGGGTTACAACGTCATCAGCACCGCGAGCATCGGCGTGACATCGAGCGAGCTGGCCTACACAAGCGAAGATGATGTCGTTCGCGACGCCGACACCGCGATGTACCACGCCAAGGCCGCGGGAAAAGCACGCTTCGTCACGTTCGATCGAACCATGCACGAAGAGATGGTCAAACGACTCTCGCTCGAGAACGAGCTGCGGGGTGTCGCCAAAAGAGACGAACTCGTCGTTCACTATCAGCCCGTCGTCAGCCTCGCCAGCGGCACACTCTCCGGTTTCGAAGCCCTCGTTCGTTGGAATCACCCGACCCGTGGACTTCTCAACCCCGGTGAATTCATCACCTGCGCCGAAGAGACCGGCATCATCTCCTCAATCGGCCTCTGGGTGCTCGAACGCGCCTGCGCCCAGCTCCGATCCTGGAACGAACGATTTCCGCACCTGCCCGATCTGGTGATGAGCGTCAATGTCTCCGCAAAGCAGCTCACGTCAACCCACTTTTTCGAACAGGTCACTTCGATCGTTGCCGCGACCGGCATCAAACCGACCTCGCTCGCACTCGAAGTGACCGAAACCACCGTTATCAAGGACCCGGAGTTCACCACCGCCCTCATCAGCCGCCTGCGCGACTTTGGTGTACGTATCTACATGGACGACTTCGGAACCGGATACTCATCGCTCAGCCTGCTCCACGAACTCCCGCTCACCGCGATCAAGATGGACAGGAGTTTCATGAAGAGCATGAGCGAGCGCCGCGACTACGCCGCCGTCGTGCACGCTATCGTGACGCTCGCCGACAATCTCGGCATCTCCATCATTGCCGAAGGCGTGGAGCTCCTCGAGCAAGCGACCTTGCTCCAGGCAATGGATTGTCAGTACGCTCAGGGCTACTTGTTCGGACGTCCTGCCGATGCAAAAGCCGCGGAGTCCTTCCTTCAGCTTCCGACGAAAGCGATCGCGGCGTGATCCGCTCTCACTTTGCGGGCGTCTTCAATTCGCCCATCTGCCGGTAGCGCTCGCGGTATTTCTCGTAGAGCCTCGTCTGCTTGTTCGAAAGATCGATCCGCTTGCCGCTGACGAATGCGTCGGTCACTTGCGTCATCACCTCGATCGGCGAACCCGTCGTGATGATCAACGTCGCGTCTTTGTCTTTCTCCAGCGAGCCGAGGCGGCCCGACACGCCGAGGATTTCCGCCGCCGAGAGCGTTACCGCACGGATCGCATCGTCTTGCGAAAGCCCGTGCGCCGTCGCCATCCCCGCGGCATACGGAGTGTTGCGTTCGTGCGGCGTTTCCTCGCCGCTCGCAATGCAGAAGGGAATTCCTGCCGCTTTCAACTTTGCAGGCAATGCGAACGCCTCGTTGTACTCCGAATCATCCCGCTTGGGGAATCGCTGCGTACCCGCGACGATCACAGAAACGTTGTTCTTCTTCAGAAGCTCGGTGCAGAGCGGTGCATCCATGCCGCCGACGATCACCACACGCAGCTTCATGCTCGCGGCCCATGTCACGGCCGACACGATCTGGTCGTAATCGTTGGCGACAATGAACACGGGCCACTGACGAGTCAGACCCATCGTGCCCTTGGCGGGCGCGATGTTGAGCACGCCCCGCATGGCATCCCAGCGCAGATCGTTCAGAGTCTTCGGATTCTCCTGGCGTGTTTCGAAATACGAGAGCGCTGTCGAAAACGCGCTTTCAATCGCATCAACCGAGCGGCGGGCGGCCTTCTTCTGGTCCGCCTCCGAGGTACGCATCCACCACGCCGAAACCGGGCGAACATTCGGCCACTCAACCGTCATCCCGATCGATTGCTCGATTGCCATGTCTTCCCATGTCCAACCTTCGAGTTGAATCACCGTTGGCTGACCGGGTATCAGGCCGCCTTTGGGAAAGACCCCCGCGACCAGCACGCCGTTTGCACGGGTCACCGGCAACACCGCCGAATCCGGATTCACGGCGGCAATTGCGCGAACCTCGGGAACGATCTCGCCGATCTCTTTGAAGTCGCGCGTTGCGTCGACCATCCCGATTTCATCAAGCCCGAGCTGGGTATACGCCGCGATCATGCCGGGGTAGACGTGCTTGCCGGTCGCGTCGATCTCCACCGGTCCCGGCGCTTTCCATGACATGGTCTTTTCCATGCCCGCGAAGTCGGAGGCGGCATAGATGCCCTTGATCTTGCCATCAGTGAGCCAGATCACCGAATCAGCAACATCGGGCCCGCTGACCGGGTGCGCCGTCGCATGTCGAATGAGCACCGGCAGATCCTGCGGCGGGGCCTTGACCGTGAGGTCCTGCGAATACGAAGAGTTCACCACAGAGGCACAGAGACACAGAGCAGAAAACAGCGTGACAAGACGTGAAGCGGACTCAGTCATAATTTGGCTCGTGTCGGTTGACGATTGTGTAATCGGAGATGGATTCAAACGAACGGCTGCGACGCGGTCAAGCGCGACCCAAGGAGTCGAGCTTGGGTCAATTTCGTTCTGCATGTTCATCCGCATTTTCTTTTCCCAACATATTTCTCTGTGTCTCTGTGCCTCTGTGGTGAATGCCTTTGGCTCTTCATTGTGCCGAATGCACCAGCCCGCAACCGCATTCACCTGGCATGTTCGAATCCAAACTTCCGCGCCGGTTCAGCGTGTCGAGCATGACGCGCTCGCGGAGTGCCGCGTCGTCATCGGACTCAGAGTCCTTCGGTCCTTCGCTGCCGCCCGGGCGAACCGGGCCTTCTTTCTTGAGCTTCTGGATGATCCGCTGACGATTCATATTGTTCTGCTTTCGCAGCTTGGCATCCATGTCGAGCGAAAACATCTCGCGGCCGTCGACGTACACGCGTTCCGCGTGAGCCTCGACCGAGAGTGGATCGGCGCTCCAGATCACGACGTCGGCTTCTTTGCCCGGCTCAAGGCTGCCGACACGCTTCTCGATTCCCATCTGAATCGCCGGATTGATGGTAACGAACTTGAGGGCTTCTTCTTCCGACAGATTGCCGTATTTCACGGCCTTTGCGGCTTCAAGATTCAGCCGGCGCGCCATCTCGTCGCTGTCGGAGTTGAAGCTCACGACCACGCCGACATCGTGCATCAGGATCGGTCCCTGCGGGATCGCGTCCTGCACTTCAACCTTGTAGTTCCACCAATCAGCGAAAGCGCTCGCGCCGCGAGCGTTGTCACGCACATCAGTCGCGACCTTGTATCCCTCGAGAATGTGCTGCCACGTACCGAGCTTGAAGCCGAAGTCCTTGCAGGTCCGCGCGAGCGCGAGCAATTCGTCCTGGCGGTAGCTGTGGCAATGCACGAGACGGGTGCCGTCCAAAACTTCAGCCAGCGCTTCGAGTTCGAGATCGCGACGTGGCGGAAGCAGGCCCGCCGCGTGCGTCCCCTCGCTCCAGTCTTTCCACGACTGCTCGTACTCGCGTGCCGCTGTCAGCCGATCCCGAATAAGCGTCTCGACACCCATGCGCGACTGCGGATAGCGATTGCGACTGCTGCCGTTCACCTGCCGCGGATTTTCGCCCAGGGCCCACTTGACGCCCGCCGGGATCGGATACGCCTTCTTAGCTCCCGGCGCGAACGGATTCGCATCGTCAAACGTGTCGCGTCCGGCAAAGTGCAGATCATCGGCGCTTGTTGAGCCCCACCGATTCTTGTTGACCGCGGTCTGCCCACCGATCGCATTCGCCGAACCATGAAGGCTGTTCACGGCCGTGACGCCTCCAGCAAGCTGGCGATACCACGAGATCGAATCGGGATCGGTGACGTCCTGAATGCGTACTTCAGATGTGACCGCCTGGCCACCTTCGTTCACGCCCCGCGAAATGCCGGTGTGGCTGTGGCAGTCGATGATGCCCGGGGTGACGTGCTTGCCCTGCGCATCGATAACCGTTGCACCCTGAATGGTCGGCGCTGTTCCGGCGACAACCGAGTCGACCTTGCCGCCCTTCAGCACGATCGACGCGTTCTTCAGAATTCCTTGCGGCCCACTCGTCCAGACCGTCGCGTTGGTGATGATGACGACCGGCGCGTCGCCCGTAAACGCCGCACGATCGTCGCGCTCGTACGGGCCAAACGGATAACCGATCACATCGGGCAATTCCGCAAGCACTTCCGGATCGCCCGGACGCCGCGAACCCTTCCACTGATGTGTCGAACCATCGGGGACAACCATCGAGCCGACGAGTTGATCGCCCTCGAGCTTGGCCTCTACTTTGACGAGCCGATCTGACGGAGTCGTGCGATCCGGGTCTGTCATCTTGCCCATGTCGCACGTGTAGCGAATCACTCCGTCCTTGATCGAGACATCATCGGCTTTGAGCGCCGTGTTGTTCATGCGCAACATGACCGAACCGTCCTTACGGATGCAGATGAGCGAGCCGCCGCCCTTCTTGCCGTCGATCTCATCAAGGAGGAAACATCCGATCAATCCCGGTATCTTGCGGGCGGAAGCAACTTCCGCTGCGGGTGCACGTTTGGTCGCCTGCCACTTGAGCGGATCGCCGCCGGTTGTCAGAACAATCCCTTCCATTGTCTGGAAGTCCGGCGCAAGCGCCGCCGACGCGCTGAACACGCCTTCCTTGCCGAACGGCTTGTGCTCAAAGCTATAAGAGACACGCCGTCCCTCGACCGTGACGTTCTTCGCCTTCGAAGTCGCGACCTTCGGATTACCCTTGTCGTCCTTCTGTTCCGTAAACGTCTTGGTGATCGTCAAGTCGCCCGAATCTGTGAACGTCAGCGTGAGCGTGCCGTCCATCTTCTTGTCGAGCGTGATGTCCCAGATTCCCGCGAGTTGGCCGGCACCGGCAAGACCGATCTCGTTCCGCACGCCATCGACATAGACCTCGCGAATCTCGGTCTTGCGCGCTTTCGGCTTTTCATCGTGGTCCGGACCCTCCTTACGCCGTTCACGCGCTGGCTTCTCGCCTTCCGGCGCTTTCGCCGCATCCGGCTTGGGTTCATCTGGCTTCGCTGCATCACCCTTCGGTGCCTTGTCATCAGCGCCCGGCTTGTCGTCCTTGGCGCCCTTCACTTCAGGTTCATCCGGCGGCAGCACAAACAAATCACCCGACGCCACGATGAAGCTCGCAGCCTTTCCGTTCTCAATCGTGCCCAGTGTCTTTTCGACACCGAGAATAGCCGCGGGCTCGGTGGTCAGCATCGCGAGCGCGTCGTCCGCAGCGAGGCCATATCGCATCGCCTTCTCAAGATTTGCTCGGAACTGCGAACGTGAGCGCAGATCCGAACTCGTCAGCGCGACCCGCACGCCTTTGTCCTTCAGTCGGCGCACATTGCTCGGAGCCTGCTCCCAATTCATCAAGTCGCGCAGCCCGACCGCCTCGGCCGCGCCCACCGTGCCCACATCGGATGCCTTCGGATACGCCAGCGGCACGATCAGCGGAATCTGCGGCACTTCACCCACGCCGGCGAGCGCTTCCGCGATCGCATCCAGCCGACGGAATTCAAGCCCCGATCCCTTGATCATCGCCGGCCGCTTGAACTCGCGCGCGATCTTGGCCGCGCGAACAACCTCGAGTTCGTCGCTCACTTCAAAGTAGAGCGGGGGCGTGCGGTCGGTCAGGCCGTCGAGCGCGCCGGGCGCCACAACGTAATTTTCTTTCCGCGTCTGTGTCAGCCAATCCGCATCGCTCAGCGTCTGACGCATCAGCGCGATCGCGCCCATCTCCGAACCCGGATAGCTCGGCCAGCGCTCGAGTTCCTGGGAACTGAGCGAACCAGCGCCGCCTCCCGGTCCTCCACCGCCCCCACCAGCGCCGCGTCCACCAAGTTCAAAGGCCAAGGCGTGAAAGACCTGGTCGCGATAGATCGGTGGCCGATTCGAACTCAAACCTTCGGCCGGTTTCTGCAAACTCACGACCGCGCCGCGGCCGCGGAAAATGCCGCCCGAGGAGCCACGCACGGGCGCCTCGGAATCGAAGTCATCGTCATTGGTGTTGATCGCCTGAGGCCGTCCGGTACTCGGATTGATCGGCACGATCGCCGCGGCGACAAATCCCTGGCTCCGGAGCGATTCAGCTTCGCGCTCCGGAACTCCATTTCCATCAACAGCCCGCCGCTGCGGCAACACCTTTGCGCTCCAGTGTGCGCCCGGCGCGTTCAAATCCGGCATTGGCGTCGCCACTTCCACGTACGCATCAATGAATCCCGGATAGATATGAAGCCCGGTGCAGTCGCGCACCACCGGACCGATCGGCGTCGGCGCCGGCTTGCCTCCTTCCGGCGCGAGTATCGCAACGATTTTCCCGTCGCGTACGACGAGCGTCGCATTCTCAACCGTTTTGCCCGGAGCGATGTGAATCGTCGCGTTGGTGAACGCCTGCCAACCCAGATTCGTCCGCCTCATCCCGTTGGCCGGGCCCGAAAGCGGATTGCCAGGATCGGGTGATGTGCCTGGCTGAGCGAGCGTGCCCGCCTGAAGTGCGAGAGCAGCGGCAAGGACGGGAAAAAGCGTCGAGCGCTTGAGAAGACTGATCATGGTCCGAGTCTACGGGAAAATGCGATCGAGGTTGCTCGACGGACGCGGGAACGCGCGTCGTACCATGGCCGTCACGGATATTCAGAAAGTTGGCAGAACACCAGTTCAGGAGTTTTGTGTATGGCCGGTGCGAAGTTATTGACGGGAAACGCGGTGGTCGGACAATCGGGTGGACCGACAGCGGTGATCAATCAGTCTCTGGTCGGAGTTGTTGAAGGGCTTCGCGCCGGACTCAAAGCCACAGGAAATGTTCAGAAGATTCTGGGAATGCGCCACGGCGTCAACGGCCTGACGAAGGGCGACTTCATCGACCTGACCGAAGTTCCGCAGGACAAACTCGAGCGCGTCGCCAACACGCCGTCCGCGTCGCTCGGCAGCAGCCGTGACAAGCCCGACAAGGACTACTGCGCCAAGATCCTCAAGGCGTGCGAGCAGCACAACATCCGCTACTTCTTTTATGTGGGAGGCAACGACAGCTCGGATACCTGCCGCATCGTAAACGAACTCGCCCGCACCTCAGGCTATGAGCTCCGCTGTTTCCACGTGCCAAAGACCGTCGACAACGATCTTCCGGTAAACGACCACACGCCGGGATTCCCGAGCGCCGCGCGGTTTGTCGCGATGGCGTTCGCTGCCGACAGCCTCGACAACCGCAGTCTTCCAGGCGTGAAAATCAACGTCGTCATGGGACGGCACGCCGGCTTTCTGACCGCCGCGAGCGCGCTCGCGCGTTCCATCGGCGGCGGCACCGACGACGGCCCGCATCTCGTGTATGTTCCCGAAGTCGCGTTCGATACCGACCAGTTCATCGCCGATGTCGAGAAGGTCTATTCCAAACTTGGTCGCTGCCAGATCGCAGTGAGCGAGGGAATTCAGGATAAAGACGGCCAGTCGATCGGTGCAAAGCTGATCAAAAACGGCCAAGTCGATAGCCATGGCAACGTGCAGCTCTCCGGCTCGGGCGCGCTCGGCGATCAGCTTTCCGACCTTGTAAAGAACCGCATCAAGGGCAAGGACGGCAAACCCCCGCGCGTTCGCGCCGACACATTTGGATACCTCCAGCGCTGCTGGCCCGATGCCAGTGTGGTGGATAAGCAGGAAGCACGCGAAGCCGGTCGCGTCGCCGCCAGGGCCGCGGCCGCCGGCGAACTCGATGGCTCAATCGCCCTTATTCGCGCTCCGGGCAACCCGTACCGGTGCGAGTTCAAGCGGATCGAGTTGAGCGACGTCGCCGCGAAAACCAAGCACATGCCGAAGGAATTCATCCAAGGCACCAACGACGTAAGTCAGGCGTTTCTCGATTACTGCCGCCCGCTGGTCGGCCCGCTCCCGGTATTCGATCGACTTTGAGTTGTCTGGCGGATTCGAGACGGCTACTCTGCTGAGACTGAGTCTCAACGGAGATGCCATGCCCCAAACGACCCTGGAAATGCAGACAGTTCAACCGAACGACGCCAAGCAACCGGCGTGGATCGCACGCTGGGGCAAGCGCGCGGGCGTGATCGCTTTTCTGTTCTTCCTCATCAAGGGCTTGGCGTGGCTTCTTGTGCCGGTGGCCCTCGCGACCTGGTGGGCGCAGTAAAAAGGCCGCGGAGAGTTTCCGCGGCCAGTTCCACATCATGTTAAGTTACAAAATCGCGGGTCGATCACTCGCGTTACTTACTTGCTCGGTTCCGTGCGCGAACCGGCGGGCTTGACTGTCATGGGGGCCGCGCTGCCCGCCTTGCGGGTGTAAGTCAGTTCCATCATCTTGTTTTCTTTGCCGTCGGCGCCCGTCTCGAAGAACTCGGAGACGTAGTTGTTTGGCGACGAGAAGGTCGTGACTTCCCGGGTCGTCTTCTTTGAGCCGTCGGGTTCAACAAACGTGCCGGTATAGGTGAAGACCTTGCCGTCGCTCGATGCGCTCCCCGTGGAGATCCACATGCCCGTGCTCATGTTGTCGATCCAAACAGCTTCGTTTTGCTTGGCGCTGTTGTTGTAGCCCATCGTGAGGCGGCCTTCGAACGGCTGACCCATCATGTCGCTCTTGTAGGTCATAAACACAAAGCGGCCGCCGAAATCCGGCTTGGTCGTCGCGACACCAACCGACTCCATCGGGGGCGCGCCAGGGGCCATCCACATTTTCGCTTTCACGTCCCAGTCTCCGACGAACTGGAGCAACAACTTGTGCTGCTCTCCAGGCTCCATCGACTGCTGCATCTCCTTGGCCTTCTGCGGATCCATCCCCTGCATCATGTCGGCGGCCTTCTTCTGGCCGTCCTTTGCCGCGTCCTTCGCGCCGTCCATCGCATGCTTCGCGGCGTCCTTGCCCTGATTCATCTGCTGCTGCGCCGGATTCTGCGTCGGGGCTTGTTGCTGCGCGCTCGCGAACGACGAGCCGACGAGACACAGACCCGCGAACAGGACGTTCAACTTCGAATTCCGTTTCATTCCATTCACTCCGCACTTTGCCCGATCGGGCAATTGACTGCAGCTCTTCAAAGACACATCTCGCGGCCCGCAACACACGCGAGATCTGAGCCGTGTCACAAGCATATCAGGTTTTTGGAAGGGATCGGTAGATTTTAGGTACTTGTGGCACAAGCCATTTGTTTTAAACGACTTACGGATTGACAGTCGTCGTCACTTGCCGACGCCAACGCGCTCCACGATCTCGAGTCCGAACGCATCGAGCCCGGGCAGATCGCGCGCGGAGTTTGTGATCAAGCGAAGTTTCGAGAGGCCAAGATCGCGGAGGATCTGGCCGCCGACTCCGAAATCGCGCTGCGTTCGAGACGCGTGGCCTGCAGTTGAAGATGCGTGGGGCGACGCGTCGGAGGCGCGCCGCGGCGTTTGAAGCAGCGATTCGAGATCGTCTTCGGGTTCATCCGGCATCTGCGTGCGCAAATAAACAACCGCGCCGCGCCCCTCCTTTGCGATGAGACGAAGCGAATCGCGGAGGACGTCGCCGCTCGATTGCATCGAACCGTTCACTTCAGCGAAAACATCGCCGAGCAAATGGCGCCGGTGCATTCGCACGAGGGTCGGCTGCGTCGAAGGAATTCGGCCGACGCCCCCGAGCGTGAGCGCGAGATGGGGCAGGGGATCAACCGCAGATTCGTACGCGATCGCATCGAACTCGCCGAACGCGGTGCGGAGCTTGCGGATCGGCCCAAGACGCTTGATGAGGCTGTCATCGGCGAGCCGATGCGCGATGAGCTGCGCGACGCTGCACATCTTGATGTTGTGCTTCTTGCAGAATATTTCGAGATCGGGGACACGGGCCATCTCGCCGTCGTCCTTCATGATCTCGATGATCGCCGCGGCGGGATGGAGCCCGGCCATGCGGCAGAGATCGACGCTGCCTTCAGTCTGCCCGGTACGGACAAGCACCCCACCATCGCGCGAGCGGAGCGGATTAATGTGCCCGGGGCGCACGAAATCGCTCGGAGTCGTGCGCGGATCGATCATCATCTGAATACAGCGAGCACGCTCACGGGCGGAGACACCGGTGGTAAACCCATGCTTGGTGTGGCCATCGATTGTGACCGTGAAGGCCGTGCCGCGGCTGGAGGTGTTGCTCGGGCCTTGCGGATGGAGATCGAGGCGGTCGCAATCTGCCTCGGTGAGCGAGAGGCAGAGGTAGCCACGTGCTTCGGTCAGCATAAACGTGATGGTCTCGGGCGTGGCGAACTGCGCCGGAAGCACGAGATCGCCCTCGTTTTCACGGTCTTCATCGTCGGTGAGGACGATCATGCGGCCAGCGCGGAGGTCGTCGAGGATTTCGGGGATTGAAGAAAACAAGCGGGTGATTGTTCGCGGGCTGAGTTCGGAAAAAGCAGTTCAACACGGAGCACCACGGAGGAACACGGAGAAAGGCAAAAGGCCGAGAAAGACCCAGAAATTGGCGAAAGACGGAGCGGGTAATTCCGAGTAATCCACCATGCCCGACGCCATCTCCATGTCGCTGCGCGTCGCCACGAGCCCGATCTGGCTGCTCTGGCGTGGTTATCTCCTGCTTTGGTGGGCCTTTGATGACTCATCGGAACGGGCGGCGTCGCGTCTGAGCGCGAAGACCACTGCGGCGGCAGACATTCCCCACCCGCGCTTTGTGGATGGCGAAGACAGCAATATCGTGCCGAGCAAGAACACGAAGAAAACGGGCATGCCTCTGCCGCCCCCGATGCCGGTTCCGACGGGAATGCTCAAGGGCGGCTTTGTCGGGTCGATGGGTCTGTGCTCGCTCTTCGCGATGCTCACGGGCGGGATGGCCGCGTCCGGTGCGTTGTCCGGACAGCGGGCAACGGTGCTTTGGGCGTGGGGGTGCACCGTTGTGCTCTGCTCAAGCGTGCTGCTCGTTCGAAGCGTCGCTCGCAAGCGATGGGAACGGCCCAAGGGGCCGGTCGGGCGAATGAAGGATACGTGCGTAGGGATGGCGAAAGGCGCGTGCGAAAACGTGCGGGCGCGGGTGGCATCCATCGGCTCGATTGGAAAGAAAAACATTCCGCAAGCTCCGGTCGAACAGCCAGTGCCGCAAGCACAGGCGACTCCGGAGAGTGCGTACGGCGCCGCGGCATTCCGCAGCGCCGTCAAAGGCTTGGTGCCTGCGGTCGCGCGAGGGGCGCGAGGCGTTCTCGACCCCTTGCGCGATCGCGCTTCCAAGGGCTTCGCGTGGGCGGCCGAGAAGAGCAAGCGCGACGACGCGGCGAAGTCGAAGGCGGCGTGATCGCCAAGTTCGCTCGGGAAAATGTGCCCGCTTTGCGATCGTGAAATTTTGCGAATGTTCGCAATGTTTGGAATGCTCATCTGCGCCAGAGCATCTATCTTGCCGCATGGACATGACGGCGGATCGTTGGGCGTACCTCACAAACTACCTGCGTGAAGTTTTCGCGTACGAGGATGCAGCTTTGGCCGAAGTGATGCCTCGCGCCCTCAATGCGGGATTGCCCGACATCGCCGTGAGCCCGGAAACCGGGCGCTTCCTGCAGTTCATCGCTTCGATCGCGGGCCGAAACGGGCCCGCAGAACTCGCGCTCGAATTCGGATCGCTGGCTGGATATTCCGGAGCATGGATCGCCCGCGGCATGGCGAGCGATGGACGACTTATCTCGATCGAAGCAAGCACAACCCACGCGGCGCAGGCGACAGAAACATTTCGCCTCTGCGGGCTCGCGAATCGCGCGACCGTGCGGCAGGGACGGATTCTCGAAGTGCTGCCCAAGATCGCGACCGAAATCGGGAACGCCACGGTGGACCTGGTTTTCATCGATGCGCTCAAGAGCGAATATCCGCAGTATCTCGAGGCGGTGCTGCCGCTCGTGCGCCCCGGCGGCGTGATTCTCTTTGACAACGCGCTGGCGAGCCGGTGGACGATGGACATCGCCCCGGGCGTTGATGGTGATCGAGACACAATGGATGCGCTCAATCGGTCGATGGCGTCGGATGCGCGGCTGCTCGCCTGCTGTGTGCCGATCGGAAACGGCGTCGCGATGGTGCGGAAGAAAGGATGATCGCGATCCTGCTTCCCTGGACAGATCAATGAGCCCGCTTCAGCGGGCTTGCTCGCTTTTAGGCCATCGCTTCAGCGATGGTTCAACGCGTTGCGCCGATTCGATTCTCGCCCGTCATTGTCAGCCCGTTTCAACGGGCTTTTCACTTCGACATTCGATCAACCCGGTACGCAGCCGAATACCATCGGGCATGACGCAGACGACTTCCCGCTACGAACAATTTCAGTCGTATCGAACGCGGATGAACGCGCGGATTCTCGGCGACGAAAAAGAACGCTCAGATGCGGGCGCCAAGCGACCGGATGGTTCGGTCGCTCCGGGCGCTTCGCTCGTGACCAAGCGGTTCTTCTCGCTCGATCACCAGACGTATTCCGACGGCGAACTGCCCGTGAAGACCAAGGAGCTGCTCGGGCTGGTCGCCTCTGCAGTGCTGCGCTGCGATGACTGCATCGCGTACCACGTCGATCAGTGCGTAAAACTCGGCTTTTCGGATGAAGAAATCTGGGAGGCGATGGATGTTGCGCTCATCGTCGGCGGCAGCATCGTCATTCCTCACATGCGGCGCGCAGTCGAGTTTCTCGATCAGGCGCGTGCAAAACAATGACCTGCCTTTCGATTCGCAATTTTTGAGGTCTTGGCTTTCGTAAACTCGTGCCATGTCGCAGGGCTCAGCCAAAGCGAGAGAGGTTGCAACGTGGATCGTGCGGACACTGCGCGAACGCGGTCACGTCGCCTATTTCGCGGGCGGATGCGTACGCGATGAACTGCTTGGATTGACGCCCAAGGACTACGACGTCGCGACCGATGCACGCCCGGACACGATCGCGGCGCTCTTCCCCCGCACAGCGCACGTCGGCGCCGCATTTGGCGTCATGCTGGTACGCCACGACGGCGTGACGGTTGAAGTCGCCACCTTTCGTTCCGACGGCGAATATACCGATCGTCGACGGCCAGACCAGATCACCTTCTCCGATGAAGTCGCCGACGCGAAACGGCGCGACTTCACCGTCAACGCGCTCTTTCTTGATCCGATGAAGGAAGCATCGGACCTGTCCCGCGTGATCGATCATGTGGGCGGGGTCGCGGACATTCGCGCCAAAGCTCTGCGTGCGGTCGGCGATGCGGATCAGCGGCTGAAGGAAGACGACCTGCGGGCGCTCCGCGCGGTGCGGCTCTCAACCCGGCTCGGCTTTGAGATCGATCCTGCGACAAAGGATGCGATCCGTCGCCACGCCGGCGAACTCAGCGGGATCAGCCGCGAGAGGATCGGCGACGAAGTCCGCCTGATGCTCGAGCATCCATCGCGCGGCGCTGCCATGCGTGCGCTGGCTTCACTTGGGCTCGATCAACCGACATTTGAACGTCCGGCCCGCTCAAGTGGCAACCTGTTGGCTGGCCTGCAATCACCCAAAGCGAACGACGGATGCGGAATCGTCGCGGGCACGCTGGCATCGGCCTTACTCGATCGCGAAGGCTTGGGACTCGTGGCCGAGGGTGCGGGGGGCGAGGGGCTTCGGCTCGAGGTACTGCGCGATACCCGCCGCGCCCTTTGTCTGAGCAACGACGAACGGGACGATTGCCTGGCGATTCTCAAGCTAGTTGCCGAGGCGACGGGTTCGTGGGACAGCTTGCCGGTCGCGAAGCAAAAACGGGCTGCCTCGAGCCGGGGGTTTGCGTGGGCTTTGGAGATCCTCCGAACCATCGATTCGCCGTTCGCAACGTCGATCGACCTTCGGGTCGGGGAGCTGTCCGGGCTCCACGGTGGCCTTGCCCCTCGGCCATTCGTCACTGGTGACGATTTGGTCGCCGCGGGAATGGCCCCAGGACCGGCGTTTCGGATGGTCCTGGAGCGGGTCTACGACGAGCAGTTGGAGGGGCGGATCGATTCCGCGGCCACGGGGCTGGCCAGGGCCCGGGAACTTCACGGGCCTGCAAGCGTCTAATCTTCGACGAACCCGGTTTCCCCGGTTTCGGTATGACTTCTGATACAAAAAGAGGCGGTCCGGGGTATGGGTGCCGCTATGGAGAATTCGGCGATGCTGAAATTAAGCGCGAGGGTGCGGAAGCTACTGGGTTGGTCGATTGCGATGGCGGCATCGCTCGTGGTCAATGCAAACATTGCCGTCGCTCAGAACGCCACTCCCAAGCGCATCTACTTCATCGATCTGAACGGCGAGTTTGGCTACGACATCAGCCAGACCCCGATTCGGCAGGCGATGCGCGACGCGCGGAATCAGAATGCCGACGTCGTGATCGTGAAGATCGACGCCAAGTGGGAGCAGGACGACGTCACCCCGCTGCCCGACACGGCGGCACGCTTCGACGAGTTGTTCCGGGCTCAGAAAGTCCTGCCGATTTTCGGTGACGAGATGTCGCGCGAATGGACCAAGCCCCCGCGTGTGGTCATGTGGGTGAAGCGTGCGATGGGCGGCCCGGCGTTTATCCCGTTCATCGCTCCGGAAATCTACTTTACCGCCGATGGCAAGATGGGCGGGATTGGCGGCATCGGAACGATGCTCGAAGGCACGGGCGATGAAGTCGTGCGCCAGAAGCAATACTCGCTGCGAATGGCGAGGGCGGAAGGCTTTCTGATCCGCGGCGGTTACGACCCGATGATCATCCGCGCGATGTGCCAATCCGGCTTTCTGCTTTCCTATCGCATGGAAGGCGGCAAGCCGCTCTTCCTGCAGCGCGCCCCCGAGCGGCCCGACGAGTTCGCGCTGACCTCGGGCGTGAAGGCCGACTCGATGCAGGCGATGGTGCGAGGCACGACGACTTCGGTGCTGACTCTGAATGCCGATACGGCACGAGCGATCAACGTTTCGAAGGGAACCGCAGACACGGTGGACGATCTTGTCTTCCAGCTTGGTCTGTCGCGAAACTCGACGATGATCGATGGCCAGTCAAAGCGCTACATGGAAAACTGGAAGCGTGACCTGAACAACGCAACCAAAGAAATCAAAAAGACGCTCGAAGAAATGGGCCCGGTCCAGACTGCAGCCGGAGGCGGCGGGGCTGGAGGCGGCACCTATGAAATGCGGACGCAAGGGCGTGGCAAGCAGATCCGCCAGCTCGACACGATTATCAACAAATTGAAGACGTACGAGGAAGCCTTCGGTCCGCGCTGGCACCAGGAAAACCGGGTGCCGAGCAAGGCGCAGCTCGAAGCGCAGCGCGAACAGTTGGAACTTCAGCAGCTCCTCGACAAGAAATAATCAATTCGTCCAGCAATGGACCGCAGATCAAAGGGCAACTCCATGAAAAAGCTTCTCCCTGGCATTCTCCTCGCGTGCGCTGTTGCGCTCCCCGTTTGCGTGCTGTCGCCTGCTTCGCTCGCCGCGGGAACCGCGCGCGTCACGCTCAAGGACGGAACTGTCCTTGAAGGCGAAATCGTGCGTGAACTCGACGGCATCGTGTGGCTCAAGATTCGCTCGGGCAACAGCGAAGAGACCCGCATGCTGACTCCGGACGAAACGAAGGCGATTGTCCGCGATGCTGGCTCAACGACGACCGCAAAGCCGGCCGGCAAGCCGGCAGAACCGGCGAAGGAATCGCCCGCGACGGTTCCCACGGCGACCACCGCTCCCAGCACGCCTGCCCCTGAAGCGGCAACTGAAGCGTCCGCAACGCCTCACAAGTCGGGCGTGCTGCGCGCCGCAGTGCTGACGCTCGGCGAGGGCACTGATCGTGACATGGTGGGCGTCTATCTGATGGCCAAACCCCTGCACGACGCAATCCCGCTGCTCAAGCAAGAAGGCGTCGACATCGTGGTGTTCCGCGTCAACTCGGGCGGCGGCTACGACTACGAAGTTCAGAAGCTCTCAGACGTGATCTACAACGAATACCGCAAGAACTTCCGAACGGTGGCCTGGGTAGATTGGGCGATTTCGGCCGCCGCGATGACCTCGCATGCGATCGAAGAAATCTATATGACTCCGGAGGGTGCGTACGGCGCATGCACGGCGTTTGGCGAAGGCCTCGTCGCCGCCAAGGACGCGGACCTTGAGCAGATTTTGTTCAAGATGGAGAAGATCTCGGCACGCGGCAATCACCCGCTGGAGATCATGCGGGCGATGGAAGTCATGGCGCCGCTGAGCGCGACGGTTTCTCCAAACGGCGATGTCTCGTACTACCAGGACGACTCGTCGGGCGAGATTGTGCTCAACACCAAGGACCGGGTGCTGACCTTCAACTCCCAGACCGCGGCGAAGGTGAAATTCTCGGCCGGTACCGCGTCGACGCTCGACGAACTCGCCAAGGCGATGCAGCTGCCGGAGGTTGAGTGGGTTGGCGTGAAGAAGCCGGGATTCATGTGGCCGATCTGCCGCGCCGAGCAGATGCAGATGGACTTCCGCGAGAAGACTTCTCGCGACGAGCAGCAGCTTGGCGAATACGTCGCGATGCTGAATCAAGCTCTCTCAATGGGACAAGGACTGGACGACGAGCGGAAAGCGAAGCTGGCGGGCAAGGCTCGCGAGTGCATGAACAAGATCATCGCGGCGGTCAACAACAACCCGAATATGGCGCTCTTCAAGCTCAACGTGCCGCCCGAAAAATTCCGCGAGGAATGGATTGAGCCGACGGAGAAGAAGATCAAGGAAATCACGAAGAAGGAAAAGAAGTAAACAGCTCGAAAATCAGGGTTCGCAACACGCCGCGGCCTCTCGCGGCGTATTTCGTTTTGCGAGGTCTGCTATCGTCGGAGATCGTGGTCCGGCGAATGTTCCCTTGCTGAGAGGTTCCCTTGAGTTCAACGTCGCAGATCGAGTTTGATCACCCGCAAACGAGTGTGCCCCCCGCCCTGGATGCAACGTCCTGGGCCGAGGTCGAGCCGGTTTTCCGCGAGTTGATCGAACGCAAACTCGGGACAAGCGAAGACTTCGCACGCTGGATGGTGGACCGGAGCGAGCTGGATTCGGCGTGCTCGGAAACGCAGGCGAACCTGTACATCGCGATGACCTGCTCGACGGAAGATGCCGCGGCACAGAAGGCCTATTCGGATTTCATCGAGAACGTCGTCCCGAAGATCAAGCCTTTGGCGTTCGCGCTCGACAAGAAACTGGTTGACGATGCGGCGCGGCTTCGTTCGCCGGGCGACCGCTACGAAGTCGTCGTCCGCGACACGGCCGCCGACGTCGCGCTCTTCCGCACCGAAAACATCCCGCTCGAAACAGAGCTCTCGAAATTGAGCCAGAAGTACGATCAGATCATCGGCGCGATGACAGTGACCTTTGACGGCAACGAAAAGACTTTGCCTCAGATGGCGGTCTTTCAGGAATCAACCGATCGTTCGATCCGCGAAAAAGCGTGGCGCAGCGTTTCGACGCGCCGGTTGCAGGACAAAGACGAGATCGACACCCTCTTCGACACGATGGTCGGGCTGCGCGATCGCGTCGCACGCAACGCAGGGTTCCCCGATTACGTGGGGTACGCGTTCAAAGCCAAGCACCGCTTCGATTACACGCCTCGCCATTGCTTCGACTTCCATCGCGCGTGCGAGGATGTCGTTGTTCCGATGATCCGGCGGCAGGAAGCCAAACGTGCGCGCTCACTGGGCGTCGATGTGCTCCGCCCGTGGGATCTGACGGTCGACGTCAAGGGTCGCGGACCGTTGAAGCCGTTCGCGAACGGCGCGGATTTGATGGCCAAGTCGGTGCGGACGTTCGCGAAGCTGGACCCGAGGCTTGGCACCATGCTCGCGACCCTGGGGAGCGGCGCAGAGGCCCGGGGTTCAACCGACGGCGCATGTCTTGATCTGGATTCGCGGAAGGGGAAGGCACCGGGCGGTTATCAGTACATGCGGGATCGCTCGCGCCGGGCGTTCATCTTTATGAATGGCGCGGGAACGGGGCGCGATGTTTCGACCATGCTGCACGAAGCCGGACACGCGTTCCACTCGATGCTCTCGATCAACGAGCCGTTGCTCGCCTACCGGCACGCTCCGCTCGAGTTCTGCGAAGTTGCGAGCATGAGCATGGAGTTGCTCACGCTTCCTCACATCGGCGGCCCGGACGGGTTTTATGCGTCCGAGGACGATCTCGCCCGGGCGAGACGCCAGCAGATCGAACGGGCGGTCTATCTGCTCCCTTGGATCGCGACGATCGATGCCTTCCAGCACTGGATTTACACGCATCCGAAGCACACGCACGAAGATCGTGCAGCAGAATGGCTGCGACTCGACGCCCGATTCGGCAGTTCTTGCTCGTGGGATGGCATCGAGGAAGTACGCCAGAGCGTCTGGCATCGCCAGCCTCACATCTTCTCGGTGCCGTTTTACTACATCGAATATGCAATCGCGCAGCTCGGCGCGCTGCAGTTATGGCTCATGGGGCTCGAAAAGGGCGAGAAACCTGCGATCGACTCGTATGTTCGCGCGATGAGGCTCGGCGGCGCCAGGCCACTCCCTCAGTTGTTCGAGGCGGCCGGACTTCGCTTTGATTTCGGGCCCGAAACCGTGCGACGGCTCGTGGATCGTGCCGAGACTGAACTCGACCGCCTGCCCGAATAAGCGCGGCGCGGCCGTCCCACAGCTAGCCCAGCCCGCACAGACGGACTTCCCGGCGAGAACCGGGGGCGGCGCATCGTTAACGGGACAAAGTCGCCATGTCCGCGAACCGAAGAACGCGTACCTGCATGGAGGCGGTGCGCATGGGTCCTACAGAAAAATCATTCAGTCAAGTCAAGGCGATCCTGGGCAAGCTCGATCGCTCGATCGACGAGGTGAGGGCGCGTCGCACGACGGGCGATCACAAGCCCTTCCCGGTGCCATCACCGGTCCCGACGCCTCTCGCGGTACCCGCGGCACGAGCGCCCGAACCCCCGGCGGCGAACCGGCAGAACAGTCCTTACGGACGCGCGACGCCATTGCCCTTTGGCGGCTGAGCCTTCGAAGCGGTTTGTTTTTCGATCCAGCGGTCGATCCGTTTCTCGAGAACATTCAGCGGCAGGGCGCCCGCGCCGAGCACCTCGTCGTGGAAGGCCCGCACATCGAAGCGGTCGCCCAGCGCCTTTTCGGCGCGTGAGCGAAGCTCTCTGATTTTCAATTCGCCGATCTTGTACGCGCACGCCTGACCCGGCCAACCGATGTAGCGATCGATTTCGCTGACGGTGTCGAGTTCGGTTCCCGCGCTGTTGGCAAGCATGTAGTCGATCGCCTGCTGGCGAGTCCAACCCATCGCGTGCATGCCCGTGTCAACGACGAGGCGGCACGCCCGCCAGATCTCGTCGCTCAAACGCCCGAAGTAGTCGTACGGATCGGCGTAAAAGCCGCGCGCAGTCGGATTTGCGGTCGTTCGTGGGCTGTCGCCCATTTCGAGACCCAGGCTCTCGCTGTAGAGCGCCCAGCCTTCGACATATGAGGTGTACTGCAGCTGCGTGCGATACGGATGCAAGCCCTCAAGCTCATCTGCAAGAGAAAGCTGGAAGTGATGCCCCGGCACGCTCTCGTGCAACGTGAGCGACCACATGCCGTAACGCGGTCGCTGACTGAGATCGAACGTGTTCACCATGAAATAGCCGGGAATGCCGGATTTGATCGAGCCCGGGTAGCAGTATGCCGCGGGAGAGCTCGGCGCGGCGAATCGCGGGATCGGACGCACGCCGTAGCTCAAGCGAGGCAATACGCCAAACAGGCGCGTGAGTTCCGGGTCGATCGACTTGCAGATCGCTTTGTATCCGTCGAGCATCACCTTGTCATCGGTGAAATAAAACCGCGGATCGGCGCGAAGAAACTCGACGAATTTGGCGAATCGTTCTTCGCCCTTGTACTTGTTCTTGTCGGGCCAATCGGTCTCGTCGATCACTCGCATCATCTCTCCCTTGATGCGGGCGACTTCCTTCAGGCCGATGTCGTGGATCTGCTGCGCCGTGAGCGTCGTCGTCGTTTCGCGGCGGAGATTTGATTCGTAGTACGGGAGGCCGTCGATCCCCTGGCCGGCGCCGATGCTGTCGCGGCAATGCGGGATGTAGTCCTTCTCCAGGAAATCCACAAGCTCGCGGAACGATGGGATCACCTGCCCGCGCACGGCTTTGGCGGCGCGAAGCGCAAGAGCGTCGTTGGTCGGGCGCGCTCGAAACGGTGTGTAGAAGGGAGACTTCGTCGGATCGGCGAGCGCCGCGTCGTCGGCGAGACCCCGCGTGAGCTCAACGCTCTTGGCAAGAATGACCTTCGGCGGCACGCGACCTGCCTTGAGCCCATCCTTCATATTGGCGATGTGTTGGCGGATGAGGGCCGGCATTTTTTCGAGCCGGCTCGCGTAGTCGGCGAGGAGCGCATCGTTCTGAAGCGGGATCGAGAGATAGAGCTGGGGCAATTCGATGTGCGGCCCCGAAAGCGCGGTGATCGGCTGCTGTTCCGGAAAGAATCGCGCCGAATCGAGCGCCGTCGTCAACGTGTACACGAGCAGATCGAGATCGATGATGTCTGCTTCGGAGAGCGATTTGCGATCAAACGCTTTCACGCGATCGAGAATCGATTTTGTCTTCGCTCGATCCCGGGCGATCGCCTCTGCGCTCATATCGCTGAGTTTGTCGTTGAAGCGAAGATCACCTTTGGTGCTCGCCGATTCCGGACTCGAACTCATCGTGAAGTCGTAGTACTCGTCGAGAAGTCGCAGCACGTCCGGCGAGCGACCGGCGATCTCGGTATGGGTCGGGACGAACGACGGGCTGGGCGCGGCTTGAACGTCCGCAGCGTGGCAGGTGCCGCACACGAGAACCGCGGCGAGCGCAAGCGAGGCGGAACCGACAAAGACCGGCAAAAGTCGCGTGGGCATCGCGCGAGTCTACAGGCAGAAAGGCCTATGGATGCGGACGGCCCGGAGTTCACCCGAGGGAATGCTTCCGCCCTTGCCGTCGGCAATTTCGGGCGTACCATTGGCCCTTGAAATGTCGGGTTCGCCAGATTTTTCTGGGGATTGGTGTAACGGTAGCACGAGTGACTCTGACTCACTTAGTCTAGGTTCGAATCCTAGATCCCCAATTTTTCGGCCATCAACAAACCGAGTCCGAGCATCGACGACGTCGATTCACGGACAGATCAACTGGTCGTACGCCGAAACGAACATCACAAAGTCGAGGTCGTCCGTCAGCGTGTCGCCGGTCAGGTCTCCTGCGGGGTCGGTCAGCTGGTTGTACGCACCAACGAAGATCGCGAAGTCCGCATCGTCAACCTGGCCGTCGAGATTGAGATCGCCGACGCAATACGCAACAGCCGGCGAGCAGACACCGGCATTCCCGGTGGGGAGCGAATACGAGAGCGACCATGAGCCCTCCGACGATGTGATCGCGAGCGTGAGCGCGATCGGAGTTCCGCACGGGTGCGCTGGGTCGAGCGCGATTACGGCGGGCAACATGTTGGCCGCCATCTTGCCCAGAGGCATGTCCGGATAGTCGACCTGCGGGAGCGAGACCGACGCGGTCGGCGTTGAAGTCGAGAGAGTCGCGTGCACGTTTGTCGCAGCGAGAAGTCCGTTGCTGAGCACGTCGAGATACACGCGGAGTTTCGATTCGCCGGGCTCGGCAATTCCGTTGCCGTTTCCGTCTGCAAATGCGTCGTCCACTTTCGACGATCCGGCTGAGATCAGCCGCGCCGAATTCGGTGCGGCGGTGATCGAGAAATTGGCATCGGAAATATCGAAGTAGATCGCGCTCACTGGCTGCACGCGGATGCGGCAGTTCGAAGCGGTCTGAGGCAACGTGACGGCTTCAACGCCGTCGTTTGGAGTATCGGCTGCGAGTACGGTCGGGAATGTATTGCCGCCGTCGGTCGAAAGCAGAATGTTGACCTTGGTGTGGCCGAACGGCGACGTCTGAGTTCCTGCGACAAGCCAGCGAACAACCACGGCGCCCGAACGCGCCGTCGTCGTGTTGGGTTCGGTGATCTTGAACGGCCCGCCTGCGGAGTACGACCGGATCAGCGCTTCGGTGAAGTTCTGTCCGCCGCCCCCGGCGCGATTGTCGCGGGCGCTTAAACGGAAACGCATGAACCGCGAGGTCGCCGGCATGATCTCGCCGACGGAGCCTGCGAGATTTCCCGTGAGCACCGTGGAGAGTTTCGGAAAGACGCGCTTAAGGCCCGTCGTGCTGGGCGGGAAGGAACGGAAGATCGGGCCGCTGCCCGCGTCTCCCGCGGAGAGTGCACGACGCGTACCCGCATCGCGCTCTTCCCATGTATACGTCAAAGCATCGCCGTCGGGATCGGTTGCCGAGCCGGTCAGTTCGAACGGCGTTCCAGTTGGGATCGGAGCCTGATTGATGACGGTCGTCAGCACGGTCGGAGCGTGATTCGTCGTCGCGACGACGACCGAGCAGGTACGCGACGCCGAAAAATCGGTGATCTGCTGCACGCTTCCCTGGCTGTAGTAGTTGTCGCGCCCGTTCTGAACATTGTCGGGGCTGCATGAACCGGCGTACGACATGATCGTCGAGCCGCTGCCGGGCTCGTACGCAGCGCTGCCTCCCCACTGTTCAGCCGTGCATGACCCACCGGCGCCGTTCCAACTGTGCGGCGCGTTGAACTCGTGGCCCATCTCGTGGCAGAAGGTCTGCGGATTGGAAAAGGCGCCGACGCTGAAAATGTTGCCGCTGAGCCCGTTCGACTTGTTGCCGGTGCAGACAACACCGAGATTCGCGACGCCGCCGCCGACCCAGGCAAAGACATGCCCGACATCGAAGTTCGCGAGCCCGATGTGCGCGTCAAGCACACTCCCGTTGCTCGCCATCATCTCGTTGTTGCTGGAGGTATCAAAGGGCTGAGCGTTCGTGTCGGTGAAGATCACCTGGTCATTGTTGTTGACCAGGATCAGCCGGATCGCCATCTCCTTCTCCCAGATTGCATCGAGCGCGTTGACGGCCGTGGTCACTGCGGACAATCCACCCGCGACGGTGCCGCCACAGATGTTCACGCACATGCGCGGGTCCATCGCGACTGCGATGCGGTAGGTCCGGAGCTTGTCGGCAGTAACCGCAGCGATTGAGTTGGGGGGCGTCGCTACCGGCTCGCCGATTGTGCCGCACTCCCACTCCGTCTGATTCCGCGAGAACGAGCTCGTGTAGACCGCGTCGATACTCAGGTCGGTCGGCGCAACCGCGTAGTCTCCGTCGGGCGAGAGAACGGCGGCGAAGAAGCCGAGTTCATTCATGCAAAGACGCGCGGTCGCGGCGGGGTCGTCGATCCCCTGGGCCGAGTACGTTCGGATCTGCGGATACTTCGCAGCGAGTCCTGCCTCCATGATCGGAGATTCCACGACCTCAAACGCTTCGAGCATTCCATCGGGCCTCGGCACCATCACGATTGGTGCGTGATCCGCGCCGACAGAGAACTCGAGCGGCGCCGACGCAAGCAAGGCTTGCTGCGACGCGCGATTCATGCGGAAGACCGCGCCGGTCTCGGGCGTCACCCGGGCAGCATCCGCCTTCGCAACATCGGCCGGCGACCCCAGCATCCACACCTGTTTCGAATCAGCGCATGCCAACGTTGCCACGAACGAGCAAGCCACAACGCCGAGCATGAATCCGCGTGTCATCGAAACCTCCGATTGGTGAGTCACGGTCCAATGAATTATGTCTCCAGTGGACGGTTTTGCGGAGCTTCGACTTGCGATTTCCGCAAAAAGCACGCGACCCGTCCGGAATTATCCGGACGGGTCGCGTGGTTTCGAGTCAGATGAGCTTGGCTTTAGTGCCCGGTGGCCTTCGCAAGCAGTTCCGCCTTGCCCTCGTCATTCATGCCCATGAACTCCTGCTTGCAGTCATCGCAGCAGAAGGCGATCGTCTTACCCTGGTACGAAGCCGTGAGCGTCGGATTGGCATCATGCCCACCGATGGGGCAGATCTTGTTCACAGGAGCTGAAGCCTGGGGCGTCGGAGCGGCCGCCGCCGGTGCCGGGCTGGCGGCTGGAGCGGTTTCGGTCTTCTGGCCATCCTTGCTTTCGCCGCCAGTCTTGCAGCAGTCCGACTTGCCGTCGCAGCATGCGGCAGACGAGTCGCATTTGTTGTTGCAAGCACAGCCGGTCGCAATTGCGGCGAGAGCGATCGAAAGCATCACACACGGAAATAGGTCGATGAGCTTCTTCAAAGAGATGTTCCTTCCCAGGAGATTGCGGCCGAGCGGCCGCGGCAGAGTGTTCGAGTTACGCCACAACCCAACGGAATCATTGTAAGTTCACAAAAGACCCGCGGCCCGGCAACTGCC